>JARGPH010000017.1:4631-60920 GCA_029213065.1 Verrucomicrobiales bacterium
TGAGGATCCCGAAAACTACGAGGGTGGTGAACTTTGTGTGGAGGACACTTACGGTGTTCACAGCGTGAAGCTCCCCGCCGGTTCGATGATCCTGTATCCTTCGACGAGTCTACACCATGTCACTCCGGTCACGAGTGGATCGCGTCTCTGCTCCTTCTTCTGGTTGCAGAGTATGATTCGCGACGATGGGCGTCGTTCACTCCTCCTTGATCTGGATCTGGGAATCCAGCGTCTCGGGAATGAATTGGCGGAAAGCAATGTCGCTCAGGAAACGTCGGTGCAATTGACAGGGGTTTATCACAACCTTCTCAGACAGTGGGCTGAGATGTAGTCAGCCAACCATTTCTCTTGGTCATTCAACCGGTTTTGTAGCGCCGGATTGGAAAGAGAGCCCGGGATTCACTTCGATGTGAATCCCGGGTTTTTCCGTTCAAGAAAGGGGCACCTCTATTCGGAGCTCAGGCCTTCTGAACCGGCCTCACGGCGATCGGCTACAGGGTCAGAGAAGGCCAGTGACCTAAATTTCAAAGTAGCGGGCTCTGATTTCGGCAAGCGCTTCACGGCACTGGTGCCACGAGATGAGAAGTGCCTCCCTTTTCTCGAAGGCTTCCGTTCCGATATCCTGAAAGCCCTTTTCCTGCAGCTCCGAAATGCCCTGCCATAACACCTGAACCGCGACTTCGTGACAGGCCCCGACGTCAGCAAGGTGGTTCTCATTCTCATCCGAGAGGAACTCCATGAGGTAATCGGCGAGAAAGTGGGGGGAGTGTTTCAAGTAGGCTTCTGCACCACACCGCATCAATTCGCCGAGCATCGCTTCACCCGGAAAAAATCTTCCGATGTTCTTTCTGACTTTCATGACGATTGAGAGTCCTTCCTCTGCAATGTCTGTCACTTCGAGATCCCCGGGAGTATTCCCCTGAAGGAGTTCCAGGGATCGGCAGAGCGAGATCCGCGCGGTGATTCCAAGGTTTGCCAATTCAAGATCAGCGATTTCGTTTTCGCCAACCAGCGTTAGTGCCTCCCGAGCTTCTGCGACTCCGGCTTCCGGGAAATGCCCGCCGAGTTGTAAGCGAGCTCTGCTCAAATTCGTGAGGGCGACAGCGAGAATGCGTTCAGTCTCAGGAATACCTTTCTCCGCTCCAGGTCTCAGTTTTTCAATGGCAGTTTGATAGGCGTCAATTGCATCGTCTTGATGAGGGCGGCCATATTCACTCGTGAGATCAATATAGGCGGCTCCGCGGTTCATCCACGCCAGAGCCATGCGTGTCCGGAAAGCGGGATTCTCATCGAGGTTGAACGACTCTAAAATTTCAGCGGCTTTACCGGTCGCTTCAAGCGAGAGGTTCAAGTTCTCTTCGCCCCCGAGACGGGAGAGGGCGTCACCCCGGTTCAACCAGGATGCGGAAAGGCCCCACTGATCAGAAAGAGTCGGTTCGGGGGTGTTCTCGCGAATGGAAATGGCTTTGTCAAAGTGGCCGATGGAGCGCTCCCGGGCCTCCTTCGAGTTTTCTGAAAGAGCGGAGAGGCCGCAGCAGGTCCAGAGGTTTGCAATGCGTTGGCTGACCGACTCATCGTCGTTGCCGGCAGCCTGAAGAATGCGGATCGCTTCCCCGTAGGTGGCTTCCGAGGCTTCGAACTTCCCGAAGTTTCGTTCGACGTGGCCTTTGACAGTGAAAACGGCGACTTCAAGGTCCCTCAGCCGCGGCGGAGGCGGCGTGAGTTGCCTGATTGCCGCTAAATCTGTTTCCAGTGTCGCAATCTTGTCTGCGAGCAATGGCAGCGACGCAGGTGAGGCCTCAACGAGAAGGGCCTCCACTTCAATGATCTTGTCAGCGAGTGCTTTCTGATATTGTTCAGTCAGGGTGTTCTCCGCGCCGGTTTGCGCAGGTTCCCCGGATTCGCTTTCTTCTCTTTCGTCAGGCATACTTGGTGCTCCTAATTGAATTGGAGAACCATACTCGCAATTGGGATTTTTTGGTCTGCGAACTTCATCCGGAGGGGAGAAAAATGCATGTCCTCTCGGTGCCCCGGAGATGGTCCGGGAAAAGCCTGTTCAGATTGCGCTATCGCAGGCATAGCCTCTGTAGACAAACCTTTTACAAAAACAGCATTCAACCGCGAATGCATTGGTGATAACGTGGACTCCAGATGCGAAATTGTCCGTTCATTACACTGTTTTTGTTTTCTATTCTCCTTGAGGTCACCCATGCCGCTCCTGATCCTCTCTCGTTTCGACTTGAACAGGTTGAATTCGTTGATACGCCGCTGGCCGATGCGGTAGCCTATCTGCAGCAACGCAGTGCTGAACTGGATCCTGCGAAGCGCGGGATCAACATCGTTCTTGATCCCGGGGTGGAGTTGTCCGCCACGACTTCGCTGGCGTTGAGTGACGTTACCGTTGGCGTTTGTTTGATCTGTCTCGTGGAACAGGTCGGCGTCGATTACCGGCGGGATGCGCATGCTTTCATGATCGTTCCGGCAGGAGAGGGGGAGCTCGCGAAAAAGGAACTCGAACCACAGGCGAACTACGCCAATTCGGAGCAGGCGTCGAGGGCGCGGGCGCTCTTGATGACACAGATCGAGTTTAAAGAAGCTCCTTTGCGCGATGTGTTGCAATTTGTCTCGGCCAAAAGCCGTGAGGGAGACTCGCAACACACGGGGCTGAATCTGGTAGTTGATCATCGGGTTGATCAGGATATTCCCGTTACCTTGCGACTCAATCAGGTTCCGGCTTCAGCGGTGCTCAGTTACGTTGCGCGAGTCACTGGAATCGAAATTCGAATCGAGTCGTGGGCGATCATGATCGAACCTCCGGGAACGAAATTTTACCGCGAAGCGCGGATCAGAGAAACCAAAGCAAAGCTCGCGGCCGGCAAAAAAGGTCTCACGAGGAAACGGGGAACAGCACCCGCGCTGGGAACGCCTCCGAACGATCCCCGGTCACCGGCCCATCCTGACTATGTTCATTCCGCCGATCCCGATGTGAGCAAGCGAACCAATGCTCTAAACAATGTCTATAAATGGAAGGGCGGTAAATGGAGCTTCGTCCGCTATGGATCAGGCGATGAGGAAGAGGGCGGGCTCAAGACAGGACCCCTCGGCGCAAGGAGCCGTTAGAGTGTGTTTAATAAAGGCGGGGCGCATGCAATGACAAGCGAACCGCTAATCAACGCTGATTTCCGCTGATGTTGTCTTGCTCAGAGATAATAGCAGAAGATTGGATCAGCGCAGATGAGCGCCCATCAGCGGTTTTCAAACCGTGAGACTGCCACGCTCCGGCCTGAGACCAAACAGGGTCAGGTCGATGACCTGACCCTGTTCAAATTTATTACTGAAGGTGAAAGGATTACTCCTTGTCGCCGATGCCGGAGATCTGAGTGACTCCGGGAACTGCCACTGGATTTGGCTCGTAGGCCTGATCCCACTGCATGCCGCCTTCGTCAGGAAAGAGGTCGTCACCGGAGGCCATCGCTTCTTCCCAGGTTACCTGTTTTCCGGTGTGGGCAGACATGCGGCCCATGATCGCCATCATGCTTGAGTGGATCATGCGCGGGCCGTCGTTGATATGGTCGCCGCTGCGGATCGAGGCAAAAAATTCATCGTGCTCGACCTGATACATGTTCGGTTCACCGGAGCGCGGCTTGCGGAAACGCCAGAGGAGCTTCCCGTCGTTGTCTTCGATGTAAGGATCCGGTCCGCGCCCCATAATTAGGATTCCTTTGGTCCCGCGAATGTAGTCGGCATTCTCATTGAGACAGCCCGGGGCCTTTCTTGACGCAAGGTGTGCCCAGACGTTGTTGGGGTATTCGTAGGCGACGTGATAGTGATCGAAGATATTGCCATTCCCGACCTGTGGAGCAGCGAGGCCGCCGGTGGCACGACAGCTGATCGGGCTTTGGTCGCCCATGACCCAGCCGATTTTATCGACACTGTGAACGGCCTGCTCGACGAGGCCTCCGCCTCCAAGCCAAGTATAGTTATACCAGTTGCGAATCTGCCATTCGATATCAGTCATTCCGTCGGTGCGGAGTGAGGGGTCGAGGTGCGGTTTGGAGTGGCCGGAATAATAGGTCGCGTAAATGCTGGTGACGTCACCGATCATGCCTTCGTCGATCGCCTTTCGAATGGCCTCACGACGGCTTACTGAATAGCGCCAGCAGAATCCGGCCACGATGGATAGAGGTTTTCCCTCAGCCATCTTGAGTGTTTCATAAACGTGGCGAACCCCGGCGGCATCGACGGCCATGGGCTTCTCGGCAAAGACATGTTTGCCTGCTTCGATCGCGGCGCGCAGGTGGAGCGGGCGGAACCCCGGGGTGGTGGTGAGAAGGACAACGTCGACGTCTGAATCGAGGACGCGCTGGTAGGCATCGAGTCCGACGAACTGACGCGCTGCGGGGACGTCGATTTTGCCTTCGAGGCTCTTGTTCTTGTTGAGAATTTCGAGAGACTTGTCGATTTTTTCCTGAAAGACATCGGCGACGGAATGGAGGACAAGATTGTCATCTGCTGAGAGTGCCTGAAGCGCCGCTCCGGTTCCGCGTCCTCCGGTTCCGATGAATCCGACCTTGAGCTTTTTGTCTGGATCAATGGCAGCTCCTTTAGCTGCTCCGGCGAAGGCTGTGGTCGCAGCGGTGGCCGCTGCCGTGGTGCGAATGAATTTTCGGCGATCAACTTCCGGGGCGTTTTTGTCAGTCATAACAGTGGATGTATTAAGTTAGGGAAACACACCAGAAGCGTCGGTTCGGAGCAAGGAGAAAGCGACTACGTGATCAGGTGGCGCGATTCGGAAGAGGTGAGATAGTTGGTGCAATTCCCCGATTTGTTCCATAAAGTTTCGCCGATGATATTTCGCCTAAAGCGCTTCGACGGATCGCAGAAAATGAGAGTGGTTTTGCTTGGGCTCTGCCTCAGTTTCGGTATTGCCTCGGCGCATCAGGTCTCTTCTGTTTCTCTGGTTTCCCGTCTCGATACGGAGAAGAAGACCTATCATCTCGACATCGCAATGGAAGTGGTTCCCAGCGAAGATCAGGCTCTCAACGATGAGATTTCCCCTGAGGATGCCGCGAGGGAGTTTGCGGTGGAGTATTTAAATGTTCTTTTTGATGAGGAGGAAGTGACTCCGGACCTCGATATTTCAATCGAGAAGACGAGTGATGCCGACACACCGGAAACGCTGCAGCGGAAGCAGGTGCTCGTGAATCTGCGGGGAACCTTTCCCGACGAGGCAAAGGAGTTTTTGCTCTACCTCGATCCTACCTGCCCGATGGCGGTGATCATGGTGGTGATTAAAGACGACAAGCCCTCGCGCCGGATGCAGGTGGTTCTCGCGGGGGAATACAGTCGCCCCGTGAACATTCAGCCCATTATAGAAGGGGACCCTTTTCCGGCCGGAGAGGCCGCAGAAGAGGATGCGATTCCCGCCATTTCGGAGCGCCCTGAGGCCGGGGCTATTCCAGCGGATGATGCGACGCAGTCTGAGAAAGCGCCTTGTCCTTTCTGCGCCGGTTGGTCGTCATTTTTCGCTGCAAGCTGGCTTCCCCCGATGCTGGTCGTTGCTATTCTGCTGCTGACCTTGAAAGGGCGTGCCGTCTTCCATCAATTGGCGGTTCTGCTCATTGCTCAGGGAATTTCGATCGCTCTCGCGATGTGGCAGGTGATGCCGACTTTTTCCTGGGCTCTTGTTGCCGCTGCGGTGGGACTGATTATTCTCAGTCTTGAGGCCGTGTTTCATCATGAACTGAAATGGTGGCGTTTGGTCGTTGTTGCTCTCGGCGGGATTGCGGCTGGTCAACTCATTGCGATGACTACCGGATTCTATGGTTTCTTTGGAGGAGGAGAGGGGATCAGCCTCGGCGAAGTGATTTTGTTTCTTCTCGGTACTGAGGTTGCGTTTTTCGCGGTGGGGATCATTGCCGCGGCGATTCTCTTTTTTCTGAGCCGGAAAAGCTGGTATCGAAAGGCGGTCATCCAGCCGCTCGCGACGGTGATCACGGCTTACGCATTGTTTCTTCTTGTCGAGCCGTTTTTGTAGAAACAGAGTCGAAGCGTTACCACTTCGAAAGGTGGGGGCGGAGGAATGCCCGCTAATTTTCGGCAAATTTCCTGATCGACAAAGCGCGAATTTTGAGGTCTTTGTGAGACGTCGTGAACGAAACGCAACAACAGCGCCGGGGTGAGATCCGGGTGAGAGCTCTCGTGTCCTGTGGACTCGTTGCGGGGATGCTGTTGTCCGGTTGTAAAGCGTTGCAGCCCGATTCGGCAGATGCGGGAGCGATGGTCGGCAGTCTTCCCGGCCAGTGGACGGGAAAGGGGCCCGCGATTCCCAATGATGCGGTGATTGGATGGCTCGATGATTTTCACAGTGGCACGCTGACCTCACTGGTCACTGAAGCGGTGGGAAACAGCTACGATCTCGCGGCGGCGCGGACCCGGGTTCGTCAACTCGAAGAGCGGGCGAAGATAGCCGGAGCGGACCGTCTCCCCACGCTGGATGCGGGCGTTTCGACAAGGCGTTCTCAGAATCTTCGCGGCGCTTCGTTCCAAACCGTCAGGGCCAATAACTTTGAATTCTCCCTCGATGTCGCGTGGGAGGTGGACCTGTGGGGGCGCATCAAAGACCTGCGTGATGCGGAACTCGATAAGCTGATCGCGGAGACGAATGTGTATGAGGCGTCACGGCTTTCGCTCGCAGCGAATGTCGCGAAAACGGCGTTTGAGATTGTGGAATCGAAACAGCAGATCGCTTTGTCGCGGCGCAATCTTTCCAGTCTTAATACGAACCTGCAGATCCTCGATGACAAACTCGAGGCGGGTGATGCGGATGATCGAACCGCACTCGATATCAGTCTGAGCCGGGCTGACCAGGCGCGGGCGAAATCGAGTATTCTCGCGGAACAACGTCAGCTCGATTCATCGAAGCGCGTACTCGAGACTTTGCTGGGTCGTTATCCTTCGGGAGCGATCGACGGCCTGAGTTCCCTGCCGAGTATGCCGAGAAAGGTTCCTGCGGGATTGCCCAGTGAATTGCTCCTGCGCCGTCCTGATTTGCTCGCTGCCGAGGCTCGTGTCGATGCGGCGTTTAAAGAACTCAGTGCGAGTCGGAAAGCGCTCCTGCCCGCAGTTCGGATTTCGGGTGGTGCGGGAACGTCGACGACGGACGAGTTCGGCGATCTTTTCGATATCCAGAATATGGTCTGGAATATTGGTCAGAACCTGACGAGGCCTCTGTATCAGGGCGATCGCTTGCGGTCGAATATCCGGCTCGATCAGCACGAGGTCGACGAGCTTGCCGCCAACTACGGGGAGACCGCGTTGACCGCTTTTCGCGAGGTCGAGACCGCTCTCGCCGGCGAACGCTATCTGGCCTCTCAGTATGAGGCCCTTTCTGTCGCGGCCCGGGAAGCCCGCCGCGCCGAGCAGCTCAGTCTCGATCAGTATGAGAAGGGAATTGTTGATATCATCACTCTCCTCGAGAGCCAGCGTCGCTCCTTTGATGCACAGAGCGCTTATCTTGCTCTGCAGCTGCAGTTGTTGACCAACCGTGTCGATCTCTATCTGGCATTGGGTGGTGATTTTCACCATCCATTGGTGGTAAAGTAGGTTTTCAATCGTCTATATTGACGAAGCTTCCCACTTTCCTGAAATGCGTATTCTCACAAACATTAAAACCTTGTTCCATTTGCGGGGTTAAACTGTCGATCTATGAAGTTGTTGGTTCGTATCCTTGGCCCCCTGATTATCGTGGCCTGTGCTGTCTTTCTCGCGAGGCACTTCATACTCACGAAGCCGGAACCACGGACCTTTGAGGCCCCGCCTCAGGTGACTGCGGTGGAGGCGACGCGGCTCAAGCCAGAGACCTTTCAGGTTTTTCTGGATACTCAGGGAACGGTGCGTCCGCGGACGATGAGTAATTTGATTCCGGAAGTGAGTGGCCGGATTATCGAGATTTCCCCGAATTTTCGCGAGGGTGGATTCTTTGAAAAAGACGAGGTGCTCGTCCATCTCGATCCGCTCAACTACGAGACGGCAGTGGTGATTGCGGAAAGTAATCTCGCCCAGGCGAAGACCGCGCTGCGCGAGGAAGAGGTGCGGGGTGAGCAGGCGGTGCAAAGCTGGAGACGTCTCGGAAAGTCGGGGACTCCCAGTGATATGGCAGCGAGAAAGCCCCAGCTGGCTGAGGCACAGGCTAAATTGCGAGCCTCGGAAGCGGAAGTGATTCGTGCCAAGCGCGATCTCGAACGAACCAAGGTGAAAGCGCCCTTTGCGGGACGTATCGTCGAGCAGAGCGTTGATGTCGGGCAGTTCGTGTCCTCCAATACTCAGTTGGGTCGGGCTTTTTCCACCGATGTGATGGAGGTTCGTTTTCCGCTCACAAACAAGCAGCTTTCCTTTGTCGATCTCCCCGAAGCCTATCGTGGCGATAATGCTGACGAGAAACAAAACGCTCCCGAGGTTCTCATCTCCGGACGTATCGGACGCGATGCAGGGCAGTGGGCTGGAAAAGTGGTGCGGGTGGACAGCTTGATCGATGAAGCGTCGCGGCAGCTCTTCGTCGTCGCCGAGGTGAATGATCCCTACCGTCGTCAGGATGACCGTCCCGTCATGCCGCTCAAGATCGGGATGTTCGTTGACGGCCTCGTCAAAGGGGAACTCCTCGAAAATGTGTTTGTTTTGCCACGCGAGGCGGTGCGGGTCGGTGGCGAAGTGATTCTCATCAACGAAGCCAATGAGATCCGCCGTCAGAAGGTTGTTCCACTCTGGTCGGAAACGGACAAGGTCGTGATCCCTGCCGAAGGCGCCGGTTTAAATCCCGGGGATGTGGTTTGTCTGACACCGCTCTCCTACCCTGCCAACGGGGCAAAAGTGCTCCCGACGATTGATGGCGTCAGCCCTGCGGTTGAGCAGCCGGGAGGCGGCATGATGGGTAAAGGTGGCAGGGGAAGAAAAGGAAAGGGCGGCAAAGGCAAAGGCAAGGGCAAGGGCGCTCCGGAGCCTGAGAGCGAACGCGCCGTCAGTAAAGAGTCGGTGAAAAGTGATTCCGGTGAGAAGTCCTAGCTCGATTCCAGACGTCCTGACATGATAGCCTTTTTTGCCAGAAACGGAGTTGCCTCAAATATCCTGCTTGTTGCGATTGTGCTGGCAGGTGTCTGGGCTTTGAACTCCGGCAAAATTCCTCTGGAGGTATTCCCCGAGTTCGAGAGCCGGAATATTACTATTTCAGTTGCCTATCGAGGCGCGACCCCGGAAGAGGTTGAGGAATCAGTCGTGATTCGTATCGAAGAGGCAATCTCCGACGTCGAGGGGATCAAAGAAATGTTTTCCACGGCGAGTTCGAGCAGCGGGACTGTCACGGTGGAGGTTGACGAAGATGCCGAGATGCGTGACGTCCGCGATAACATCGAGGCGCGGATCGACGGGCTTGCGGACTTTCCTCCGGGCGATGCCGAGAACGTCGTGATTCGCACAGCGGAAAACAGTCGCTGGGTCATCAGCGTTGTCGTCAGTGGTGACATGAGCGAGCGCGACCTGACCGAGCTTGGTGCGCAGGTGAGGGATGATCTGCTCCTCCTTCCAGAAGTGACGAACGCGGAGCTGCAGGGCAATCGTCCCTACGAAGTCTCGATTGAAATCGATGAGCGGGCTCTTTTGAAATACGGCCTGACGTTCAACCAGGTGGCCCAGGCGCTTCGGGCGTCGTCGATCGATGTTCCTGCGGGAACGCTCGAAACCCGCTCCGGTGAGGTCGTGCTCCGGACCAAGGGAAGAGCCTACACGCAGGCGGACTTCGAAAAAATCACTCTGATCGCGCGTCCTAACGGAGCACGAATCACGGTGGGCGATGTAGCGAAGGTGAACGACGGGTTTGATGAGAATTTGTTTATCGCGCGAATGAACACGAGGCGTTGTGTCCTCGTTGCGGTGTTCCGCGAGGGCAACCAGAGTGCCATCAAAATTGCAGATGAGGTCAAAGCCTTCATGGCGGAGCACAAAGAGAGGCTTCCTGACGGTGTTGAAATCAGCTACTGGAGCGACTCTTCGAAAATTGTGAAAGGACGTCTCGAGACATTGCTCGACTCGTTTTGGAAATCGATTCTATTCGTCTTCATTGTCCTCGCTCTCTTCCTCCGTCCGAGTCTGGCCTTTTGGGTGGCTCTCGGGGTTCCCGTCTGTTTCCTAGGTGCCTTTGCTCTGATGCCGTTTGTGGGTGTCTCGATCAATATCGTGAGTCTTTTCGGATTCATTCTCGTCCTCGGAGTCGTCGTCGATGATGCGATCGTCACCGGCGAGCATATCTATACGAAGCAGAAAGAGATGAAGGACCCGGTCAAGGCCGCGGTGGAAGGGGCTGAAGAAGTCGCGCTTCCCGTCGTCTTCGGTGTCCTCACAACGATGCTGGCCTTTGTCCCGCTTTTCTTCCTGTCAGGATTCAACGGAACCTGGATGTCGCAGATTTCGACGATTGTGATCATGGTTCTCGCGTTTTCGCTGATCGAATCAAAGTTGATTCTTCCGTCTCACCTCACTCACAGTCCGCGCCACTGGATGCGGAATATCGGGCAGTTCTTTCTCGGGGTGAAAGTCTCGGATTACCTTGCCCGGCTTTACGGTGGATTCTCAAAGTTCCAGACCGCGATAGCGGACAGCCTTTTGTGGTTTGTTAGAAAAGTTTATCAACCGGCTCTCAATTTTTCACTGAGGAATCGTTACTTAGTGCTTTCCTGTTTCGTCGCGATGCTCGTGATCCTTGTCGGAATGTTTCAGGGTGGAAAGATCAAGCAGGTGAGCTTTCCCCGGGTGGAAAGTGAGCGGGCCACCTGTCGTCTCACGATGCAGGAAGGGACACCCTTTGAAGTGACCGAGGGCTACATTCTCATGATGGAGGATATCGTTCTCGATATGAAGAAGAAGCACGTCGGAACCGACGGTGTCTCTGTGATCGAAGATGTCTTTTCCAGCATCGGCGGGCAGGGTGTTTCCTCTTCCCGTGGGAGAAGTCGCACCGGACAGAATCATCAGGGGGAGGTGGTTTTTTACATCACGCCGCCGGAAGACAGGCAGTATGAGATCGGGACCCGTGCTCTCGCCGAGGAGTGGCGCACCGAGATTCAGAACCGCGGAGGGATTGTCGGAGCGAAGGAACTCTATTTCCGCGCCGAAATTGGACGGGGCAGAGATCCGATCGAGGTGCAACTGCGCGGCCAGGATGTCAAAGCGCTCACGAAAGCGGCCACCGAAGTGAAGGAGAAAATGGAAAGCTATGCGGGGCTCTTCGATATTTCAGACAGTCTGGATGAAAGCCGCGAGGAGATTCAGCTGCGGATCCGTCCCGAAGCCGAGCAGTTCGGATTGACGATGTCGGATCTTGCAAGGCAGGTTCGTCAGGCCTTTTTCGGCGAGGAAATTCAGAAAATTCAGCGGAACCGCGACGAGGTTCGCGTCATGATGCGTTACCCGCTGGAGGACCGGAAATCGATTGCCGCGCTCGAAGCGATGATGATTCGAACAGGCGATGGGCAGGCGGTGCCTTTCTCGACGGTGGCGGAGGCGGTGATTGAAAAGAGTTTCCCGAGGATCGAGCGCTTTGACCGCAACCGGGCTGTTGAGATTAAAGCGGACGCCGATAAAGAAGTGGCTGACCTGACGAGTATTCGCGAAGACCTCGGTGCCTGGATGCCGGGCCTTCTGAAGAAGTATCCCGGCGTTTCATTTTCTTTCGAAGGAGAGGCGAAAGATGAACGCGAGAATTCAGGGGGAATGAAGATCGGAGCGATTCTTATTATTTTCGGAATCTACTCGATGCTGGCGATTCCGTTTCGCTCCTATGTTCAGCCACTCATGGTGATCGCGGTGATTCCCTACGGACTGATCGGGGCGGTGCTGGGGCATATTCTGGAGGATTATTTGAAGGCGGATACCGGAGGGATGCCGTTGAGTTTCTTGAGCTACTTCGGGATGCTGGCGCTTTCCGGGGTGGTCGTGAATGACAGCCTTGTTCTCGTCGATTATATCAACCGTCGCAGGGCGAAAGGTGATTCTGTCTTCGAGGCCGTGAGCACTGCGGGAGCGGCGCGATTCCGGGCGATTATTCTGACTTCGGCGACAACTTTTGCCGGTCTCTTCCCCCTGATTCGAATGGAGGCGACGCAGGCTCAATTTCTCATTCCCATGGCCGTCAGTCTCGGCTACGGAATTCTCTTCGCGACGACGATCACTCTTTTCCTCGTTCCTATCAACTTTCTGATCATGGATGATTTGAAGAGGCTCTTCAAAGGTGCCTACAGTGATGACTCAAAAAGTGCTCAGGCAAAGGAATCCGCGACTGTCTGATTCAACGGGGTGTTCTGTCAGGGAAAAAAGCGGGATCAGGGTGTTGTCATAAGGCTTCCAACTGTGTAGACACTTTGGATCGTATTTATGAAAAGATGTTACTCCCTTCAACGGTGGCCTCAATTGGCGGTCGCCCTTTCGATTTTGTCAGCGGGATTGTCACTGCAGGCGGCTGATCACCCAAGTGCTCAGTTTGTAAGGATTTCCATCCCGGGTAAGGGAAAGATCCTGACACTGGCAGAGGTTGAAGTGATCAGTGGAGGCAAAAATGTCGCTCCTCAGGGAAAGGCGACCCAGTCCAGCGAAAGCGCCGGTGGCAAGGCTGAACGCGGGATCGATGGAAACAAGGACGGGGACTATAACAAGGGCGGTCAGACTCATACCTCGCAGGGAAAAGACGCGAATGATCCCTGGTGGGAAGTCGATCTCGGAAGCGTGAAGGAGATTGAGAAGGTTCAGATCTGGAATCGCAATTCCCTTCAGGAACGTCTTGATGGATTCACTCTCGAGTTGCTCGATGCGAGCCGGAAACCGGTTCTTTCACGCGAGGGGAACGCGGCTCCGCTTGGAAGCGTTTCCTATCAATTCGGTGGGGAAGAGACTGAAGTGGCCTACTACGGTCAGGACGGAAAAGCGCTTCCGGTTCCGGTAAGACCTGAGAAGGTGCCCGATGGCTACCGTGACCCTGAGCCCTTCGCT
Source organism: Verrucomicrobiales bacterium (assembly GCA_029213065.1). Classification (GTDB taxonomy): domain Bacteria; phylum Verrucomicrobiota; class Verrucomicrobiia; order Verrucomicrobiales; family DEV007; genus Arctic95D-9. The sequence continues at coordinate 17,664 of JARGPH010000017.1, forward strand.
TTTCAAAAAGAGGACCAGATCGCGATCATCGGCAACGGTCTTGCGGATCGTATGCAGCACGATGGCTGGATGGAGGCCTTTCTTCAGGCCGCCAATCCGGATGCGGAACTGGCGTTCAGGAACATGAGTCTCACCGGCGATCGCATTGATCGCTACCCACGCAGCAAGGGGTTCATGGAGATGAACGATTACCTCCGTCACGTTCAGGCGGATGTGATTTTCGCTTTCTTTGGTTACAATGAATCGTTTGCCGGGCCGAAAGGCCTTGAAGCGTTTGAGAAAAAGCTCACGGAGATGATTGCGACTTACCGTGGAATCAAGTCGAACGGGGAGAGCTTCGCACGGATCGTTCTCTTCAGTCCCATTGCTCATGAGAATCTGAATGATCCCAACCTTCCGGACGGGAAAGGCAACAATCGTCGACTCGCGCTCTATTCCGCAGCGATGCAGAAAGTGGCGCAGCACGAAGGGGTTGCCTTCGTTGATCTTTTCAATCCGACAAAGGAACTCTACGCTGCTCAGTCAGAGCCGATGACCTTGAACGGAATTCATCTCAACGAGCGGGGGAACTATCACCTCGGCAGAATTATCGCGAAAGCGCTTTCGGGTAAAGTGGTCGAGGACGAAGCGCTCCTTAGTTCGATCAAGGATGCCGTTCTCGAAAAGAACTGGCATTGGCACAATCGCTATCGTGCCGTCGACGGGAATGATGTCTGGGGCAGTCGTTCGACACTGCGTTTTGTGAATGATCAATCCAATGCCGACGTGCTGATGCACGAGTTGACCATGCTCGACGTCATGACCGCAAATCGCGATCCTCTGATCTGGTCAAAGGCGAATGGAAGCGATTGGAAAGTGGACGACAGCAATGTCCCTGAACCGGTCGAGGTCATCTCCAACGTGGGCGGTGGGAGCAAGAGTTCCAGTTCAGACAAAGAGGGGAATCTCGAATATCTCTCCGGGGAGGAGGGGATCGAAAAGATGACCGTTCCCGAGGGGTTCAAGGTCAACCTATACGCTGACGAAGCCATGTTCCCCGAGATGGTGAACCCTGTGCAAATGCAGGTCGATGGAAAAGGGCGACTCTGGGCTGCGGCCTGGGCAACCTATCCGAAGTGGGAGCCGCTTAAGGAAATGAATGATGCCCTGCTCATCCTTCCTGATGATGACGGTGATGGGGTTGCCGACCGTTGTATTGAGTTTGCCAAAGTGCACAACCCGCTCGGTTTTGAATTCTGGAACGGAGGGGTCATCGTCACTTCCCAGCCGGATATTCTTTTCCTGAAAGACACCGATGGTGACGACGTCGCTGACGTGCGTTACGTGCTCTTTCAGGGCACGGGAAGTTCCGATACCCACCACGCTGCGAACAACCTTATCTTCGGTCCGGATGGTGGAATCTACTGGCAGAGCGGCGTCTTCCTGCAGCACAATCACGAGCACCCGTGGGGGCCTTCCCTCGAAGCGAATGCCTCCGCGATGTATCGCTTTGATCCACGCCGCTATACGATTTCCTTTCATGCCGGAAACTCTCCGAACCCACACGGGACGAGTTTCGATGACTGGGGTTACATGTATGCGAACGATGGCACCGGCGGGCGATCCTATCAGGTGCGCCCGGATGGGGAGGGCTTCAAAATGTTTCCTCTGGTGACGAAAGAAGTGAGACCCGTCGCGGCCGATCAGATCATCGGTTCCACCAATTTCCCGGACGAGATGCAGGGGAATTTTCTCGTCTGCAACACGATCGGGTTTCTCGGCTTGAAGCAGTATCAGCTTCACCGCGATGGCTATGAAGTGAAGACGGTGCAAAAGGGGAAGAAGGGCGAGCCTGACACGGAAGTAACCGTGAAATACGAACAGGGCGAAGTCTGGGGCACCCCCACCGATGAGATGCTCTCGAGCGCAGATAAGAATTTCCGCCCCACCGACGCGGTCTTCGGCGAAGACGGGGCACTCTATGTATCCGACTGGCACAACGTCATCATCGGGCACATGCAGCACAATATCCGCGACCCCCATCGCGACAAAAAGCACGGCCGTATTTATCGCATTGTGAATACGAAGAAGCCACTTCAGGAGCCCGTTGAGATCGACGGTGCCTCAGTTGCCGCCTTGCTGGAGAACTTTAAGCATCCGGTTTCTCATGTGCGACATCGCACACGGGTTGAACTGAGTGAGCGGAGTGCCGACGAAGTCATTCCCGCGGCGAAGCAGTGGGCCGCCACCCTTGACCCCGCGAAGAAAGAAGATGCGATTCCGCTGCTTGAAGCGCTCTGGGTGCATCAGCAGTTCAATGTCAGGGACCGTGATCTTTTGAAAGTGGTTTTGAGCTCGGTTGATCCTCATGCGGTCAATGGTGCGAAAACGGTGAAGCACCACTGGGATGTGGCTGACCCGACCAAGAATGTGGTCACGAGCCCGATTGAGCAGGAGGAGGAGAAGATCGATATTGATATTCCGGAGCACTTCTCGAAGGCGGAAGCCGAAGCCTACAAGCTCGGTGCCGAAGTCTTTCATCGGGATGCTCACTGCGTGACCTGTCACCAGGGAACCGGCGATGGGATTGTAAATATCTATCCTCCGCTCAAGGAAAGTCAGTGGGTTACGGGGAATGAAGATCGTCTCATCAAGTTGACTCTCAATGGCCTCTGGGGGGCGATCGAAGTCAATGGCGTCACCTACGATCCCACCAAAGGGGTTCCCCCGATGACGGCGTTCAAAGCGCTCCTCGATGACAACGAACTCGCCGCTGTTCTCACTTATGTGCGAAACACATGGGGAAATAAAGCGTCGCCAATCTCCCCTGATAAGGTGAAGGAGGTCCGCGAAGCGACCAAGGCGCAGCAGATTTTCTACAAGCCGGAGGAGTTGCTCAAAGCGCACCCCTTCGAGTAGGTTTTCCTCTACCGATTTATGCGGTTCCTGTATCTCGCGGGAGCCGCTTTTTTGTGCCGGTCAGGCCGAGGGGAACTCGCTGTGTGGGTTTCAGTGTTCACTCAGAATGCACTTTTTTCCAACCGCTGATCCAATCTTCGAGCGGGGGAACGTCGCCCTCGTTTTCTTTCACGAATCTTTTGACCTGGGCAAGATCGAGGACGCCGACCTGAAAGTATTGCCGTTCCTGATTGGTTCGCGGTTCAAAATTTTCCCAGATCAGCGTGGCCTTCGACCTGTTCTCTGACCAGGTCCACTCATCGTTTGGATCAAAACTGACGAACTCCGTGTGGACGTCGTCGGCGAAGGTCACTTCGGCGGTGAGCTTTTCAATTTCGTCTCTCCATGCTCCACCGGTTCTGGTTTCGTAGATGAAAAAGGCATTCATTGAACTGTCTATTCCGGTGGGGCAATCATACTCGCGTTCGATGATGACTTCCTCGCCTTCGGGAAATTCCACCTCAATCACATACCAGGCGTGTTTTTGAATGGAGCCGTCATAATTTTCGGTCTTCGGCTTATCCACTTTCTCGCGAAAGATTGATCCGTCCGGCTTGAGAATTTCTCTGTAGTAGCCCTCGACGAGTTTCGCCTCGACCGTTTCGCCATTGACGCGGCTCACGAGATTTTCAATCGGTCCGATGATATCACCGTCCATTTCTGACCGCGAGGCGTTGGGAAATCCCAGCTTCTGAATCGCACTGCCGCCCTTTTTGTGGCTGAGAAAGGTGAACCGGGCGATCACTTTAGTCTTTTTGACCCCGAAATGAATATCGAGATGCTCCGACTTCATTTGAATGATGCTTTCGGCTCCGGGTCTCCAGCCGATTGGTTCAGGGCCTCCCGCGCCATCGTTGAGGGCGGCATCATTGGCGTGGCTCGCGATGAGGCCATTCAGGATCAGGCTTGCGATGATAACAAAGCGATTGTTCATGTCGGCATGATAACACTGCTCCGTCCTGAAGAGAGCACAAAATGGAGTGCCGTGATCGGGTGTCACGGAAGAAAGAGAATCAGGTAGATCCAGTTTAATGTCAGGATCGAAAAAAGGAGCAGGCTGAGCTTTTTGACGCTGATCCACCGGCGTCCCTCCCCGGGAGCTCGACCGCGGTAAAAGCGGGTAAGCGCGACGATGAACCAGATCAGCACCGCTACGACGCCGAGGATGACGGCCGGATTGAACGCGATTGCTTCAAGGAGGTGGCCGTGTGAGAGCGATTCGAAGGCCCGGGTCCCGCCGCAGGAAAGACAGGGGATACCGAAGGTGTTCCGGAACCCGCAGGAGGGCGCCTGGATCGGACTGCGCTCATAAACTCTCGCGAAGCCAACCAGTGCGACAACGGCGAGGAAGGTGACCGTTGGCGCGACGAGAACTTCAGGATGCCTTCGGGCCATCGGTCTATTGTGGCGTCGGTACGATGAAAAGATGCGCCTTCACTTCTCCACTGTCGGAGATCGTTTTGATCGAGTCGAGGAGGAATCGTTTCTCGTCGAGCGAAGCATTATCAATGAGCTGTTTGCGAATGGCATCGAGCTTCAGCCGGATCGCGGAACGATCCACCGCCTGTGCTTCGAGACGGTAGCGGGGGAACGGGAGATTGGAGTGCTCGCAGACTTCGTCGTAATCCTTGAGGAGTCGCGCAATCCGCCCGGTATGGGCTGTCTTGCCATCGATATCGACGGCGAGAAGGTTGGTTGATTGAATTTGCTCACGGAGGGAGGAGCCTCTCGATTCGGTGAGGTCGACGAGGTCCTCGATATTCAATTCCCCCTCGACGAGGTAGGTTGGCGCTTCCTCTATCAGCGTCGCCCGGGCCGGTGCGTAGAGTTCCCCTTTGAGGAGCCACTCACCTTTTTTCCAGTGAATATCGACTGACTCCATGGCCTGTGGAAAGCGTGCCTCGAAAAGCATCTGTGTGATTTTCTCAAGATCGGTTTCCCGCTTTTCGGTCATCGATTTCGCAAATTCACCGAGTGCGGTCGTGAGCGACGTTTTCAGTTCGTTGAACCGGGCCTGCTCTTTTTCGGTTCTTGCGACAGCGTAGGGGGTGTTGAGCGAATGGTATTCGGTCAGGAGCACTTCCGCACTGCCCGGTCCGATGTTGTGTTTCGTCAAAATAGATTCGGCAGTCGGGGCGAGCGGGTCTTTCAGCCCTCTCAGTCGTTTCTTGAAAAAACCGAGACGCTCGACACTGAGGATCTCAATTCCCGGCTCCGAGCGGAGGTCAGCAAGGGCGCTTCTCCATTGAAACCCGCGAACGAGAAGGAATAACGTCATTCCGAGGATGAGCGCGGCGAGGCAGGCGGAACCGATCACATAGGTGGTCGATTTGGGGGTGCGTTTCGCAGGGCTGGCTTCTTCAGCTTCTTCCATACTCCAGTCGATTCGAAACCCTATCCTAAACCCGCGCGGGAATCGAGAGTGTTTTTGATTCGTTAACCATTCAGAAAATATCAGGTTCAACGACGTCATCGCCGGCGTGCATGAACCGGAAATCACAGCCCTCCGGTGCCTGAGTAATCTCATCGGCGTAGAGCTGACCGTAACCGCGGCGATGGCGACGGGGGGGAGCGGTCCATTCCGCGAGTCGTGTCTGCAGTTCTTCGTCCGAAATTTTCAGCTCGAGGATGCGTTTTTCGACATTTACCTCGATGATATCACCGTCTCGCACGGCTGCGAGCGGGCCGCCAATCGCCGACTCCGGGGCGATGTGAAGAACGCAGGCGCCGTAACTGGTTCCGCTCATGCGGGCGTCGGAAAGGCGCAGCATGTCGCGCACGCCCTGCTTGAGAAGGTAATTCGGGATCGGAAGCATTCCCCATTCAGGGATTCCCGGAGCGCCGATCGGACCGGCATTCTGGAGGACAATGATGTGGACCGCGGTGAGACCCATCGACTCATCGTGAATTCGCTCTTTGAGGTCGGCGTAGTCTTTGAAAACGACGGCGGGGCCTTCGTGGGCGAGAAGCTTCGGTTCCGCTGCTGTTGGCTTGATCACCGCTCCGTCGGGGGCGAGATTGCCGCGAAGAACAAAGGTGCCACCAGCATTGGAGACAGGCTTATCTAGAGGACGGATCACGTCGTCGTTGAAGACTTCGGCGCCTTCAAGATTCTCCCCGAGGGTTTTTCCGGAAACGGTCAGGGCATCGAGTTTGAGTTGTGATTTGATCTGGCTGAGAAGAGCGAGAATTCCCCCGGCATCATAAAAGTCCTCCATCACATATTCCCCGCAGGGGCGGATGTTGGCGATCACGGAGAGCTGCTGCGAGATCTCATCGAACTGTTCGAGCGTCAGCTTGATTCCGGCGCGGCCTGCCATCGCGATGAGGTGGATGATCGCGTTGGTCGATCCGCCCAGAGCCATGTCGGTGACGATTGCATTGTGGAAAGCGTCCTCCGTCAGCAAGTCGCGCGGGATGACTTTATCCCAGGCGAGATCGACGATGCGCCGCCCGCAGGCCGAGGCCATTCTCGCGTGAGTCGAATGCACTGCGGGAATCGAGGTCGAGCCGGGAAGGCAGAGGCCCAGCACCTCGGCAATCGCAGTCATGGTCGAGGCGGTGCCCATTGTCATGCAATGGCCGGGGGAGCGTGCAATTCCGTCTTCGAGCTCGTTCCAGCCGTCTTCACAGAGATTTCCGGCCTGACGTTCCGCCCAGTATTTCCACATGTCGGTTCCGGAGCCCAGTGTTTCGCCGCGCCAGCAGCCTTTCAGCATGGGGCCTGCGGGGAAAAAGATCGAGGGAAGGTTCGCCGAGGTCGCTCCCATGATGAGGGCGGGGACTGTCTTGTCGCAGCCCCCCATAAGAACGACGCCGTCGAGCGGGTAGCATCGCATCGTTTCCTCCACCTCGAGGGCGAGGAGATTCCGGTAATACATGCTCGTTGGCTTCATGAAGCTTTCCGAGAGCGACATCACGGGAATCTCGACGGGGAAACCTCCCTGTTGCCAGACGCCTCGTTTCACTTCCTCGGCGCGGTCGCGAAAGTGGGTGTGACAGTTGTTCATGTCAGACCAGGTGTTGAGAATGCCAATGACCGGCTTCGCTTTAAAATCCTCGGTATCGAATCCCATCTGCTTAAGGCGGGAGCGGTGACCAAAGCTGCGCTGATCGTCCGGAGCAAACCAGCGGGAGCTGCGAAGGGTGGAAGGGTCTCTTTCTGACATAAGGAATTTGTAGCGCGAACCAAAAGAATGGGAAGGGAAACTTTTGAGTAGTTGGCCGCCATCCCGTCCTTGCAGATGATTGCATCAGTCGCCAACATGTCAGGATGAGGAGAGCGATCCTGTTGACAGTTCTTTTGGGATGCCTGTTTGAGGCGAATGCGTTTGATCCGGCCCTGCAGGATGACTCGCAGGCGCTGGTGCGGCATTTTAAGAAGCCACCCAATCCTGTTGGGCCTGCAATCAAAGAGGGTTCCTTCGTGCCCAATGAGGGTGAAACGATCTCGCTGATGGGTGGGGCGGATGTCTACTTGATGCGGCAGTCTCCCGATTTGGATATCGCGATGCTCTCTGCATGGAAGGGAAAGAAACTCCGGGTTCGGAATCTTGGGTGGTCAGCGGATACCGTTTACCGTCAACAACGTCCGATGTATTTTTACACTGAAAAAGGTGACGATCGTGAGGGCAGTGTTCCCGATCTTCGTGAGAAAATTGATCCGGGAACGATGATCCTCATGTTCGGGAAAATGGAATCACTGGACGGAGAGGCCCGTCTTTCTGAATTCGTGACGAGCTACGAAGCTCTCGTCTCCGCGTTGAAGCGCTTTTCTGAACGCATCGTCCTCGTCGCTCCGATACCCTTTAGTGAGGCCGAGACACCAGCTCAACCCGGTGGAGATAGTCGCGAATTGGCTGAGGAAAGAAATGTCATCCTCGCGAAGTATACGGAGGCGATCAGAGCCCTCGCGGAAAGGCAGGGTGTCCGCTATTTTGATTCGGGTGATTACGAGCCGGGTGCTTTCAGCGGGAACGGGCTTTACCTTTCTGAAACCGGTCAAAGGCAGTTTGCGGTCAGACTGGCGAAGGAGCTGGGATGGAAAGGGGAGTGGCACGACGGGATTGAAGAAGAGGTTCGATTGAAGAATCAGTTATGGCATCAGTATTACCGGCCGACGAACTGGGCATTCCTTTTCGGGGATCGCCAGAGTGTTCCCAGCTCGCGGGACAATGAAGACCCGAGCCGCCGATGGTTTGAAGAGGAAATTCAGGAGATCCCGTCGCTTATCGAAGCCTCGGAGAAGCGCCTGTGGAAACTCACCGAAGGGATCGTGAAATGAAGTGTTTATTGACTAATCTAATCGCTGTCGTCGCTCTGGCATTCTCGTCTTCAGTGGAGGCAGTATCCGTGGGGAAGACTGCAAAAGACAATTCGGTCGAGGCTCAGTTGGAGGCTTTCAAGGTCCACCCGGATTTTGAAATCAATCTCTTCGCCGACGAATCGATGGGTATCGCCAATCCGATTGCAATGCACTGGGATGAGCGGGGACGGCTCTGGGTTCTTACGACCCTGACATACGCCCAGCTAAAACCCGGACAGGGACCGAATGACACCCTCGTGATTCTCGAAGACACCGACGGAGACGGAAGGGCGGATAAATCAACCGTCTTCGCTGACGGCCTCGATATGCCGATGGGATTCGCCCTTTATGAGGATGGCGTCTTTGTCGGCGAAGGAGCCGATCTCCTTTTTCTGAAGGATGAGGATGGGGATGACGTCGCCGAGAGTCGTGAAGTTGTTCTCACCGGTTTCGGGACAGGGGATACGCACCAGAACATATCCAATTTCACATGGGGGCCGGACGAGTGTTTGTATTTCAGTCAGGGCTTGCACTGTTATTCCCGCGTCGAAACGCCATGGGGAATTGTCAGAGGGGATACCGCCGGGTTCTGGCGATTTGATCCGCGCACCCTGCGGCTTGATCCGTTTTGTTTCCCCGCTCTCGCGAGCCAGAACCCCTGCGGCATTGTTTTTGATAAAGAAGGGTCGCTGTTCATCAAATCGAATAACAAGGAGCTCATCTTTGCGACGCCGGGTCTGATTCCGACAGCTCACCAGAATAATCTGGAGCCGATCGGTAACATCGGATCAACCCCCGGAAAGTCGATGGGCGGTGAATACGTGGCCTCAGCGCATCTCCCTGACTGGATTCAAAATCACATTCTCATCGCCGGTTACTATTCGCACCGTGTCAGTGCCTATCCGCTTGTGAAAGAGGGCTCCGGCTTCGCGAAAGTGGAGCCTCTTGAAATCCTCTCTTCCGAACACTCAAGTTTCCGTCCGGTTGAAATTCGAATCGGGGGAGACGGGGCTATCTACGTCGCTGACTGGTTCAACCCTATTATTGGTCACTACCAGGCGTCCCTGCGGCACCCTGACAGAGACGCAGAGCACGGGCGCATCTGGCGCATGACTGCGAAAGGTCGTGAATTGACCCGACAGCTGCCGCTGTATCATCAGTTGCGTGTTAGTGACGTCCAGGACAAAACGCCCTATATGGGAATGGACGCGGCGATCGAAGATCCGCGTGCGAGGCTGCGCGCCATCGTTGCCGAGGCCGGACGGAAGGACGCTGAGGCGATGAAAGAAATTTTGAAAGCTCTCGATTATCCTCGTGATCGCTTTATCGACTACGCACTGGAACAGTCGGTGCACGCTTTGGCTCCCTACTGGCTGCCTGCGGTGGAATCGGGTGACTTGCAATTCAAAGATTCGGAACACCTTGCTTACGCTTTGGAAACCATCGGTGGCGCTGATGCTCTGAAAATTGCTAAGCGCTCCTTCTCTGATGAATCGCTGTCCGATGAGAAGCGAGCCCGTTTTGCCTCAGTTATTGCGAAAACAGGAGGGCCTGACGACTTACGTTCTCTCATCAATCCGCAAACCAGTGCGGCGACACTGAAGGCGATTGCCGAGGCCTCGGGGAAGCGCCGCGTTCGGCCGCCGGAGGGATTCGAGGATGATTTGTTAGCTCTTCTCGGATCGCAGGATCAGGCAATGCAGGTAAGCGCCATCCGTGTGGCCGGACTCTGGAATGTGGCGAAAGCATCCAGCGTGATTCGCGAAACGATGTTGAATCGCGAGGCATCTCCCGAGTTGCGGAACGCCGCCGTTAGGGCTTTTACTCAAATTGAAAAGGGGGAGAGCGTTCCGGATCTTCTCGGGTTGTGGAGCAGTGAGAATGAGGCGCTGAAAGCTGCGGTTATGGCGGCGCTGGTGGAGGTTGCCCCGGTTCGAGCTGCTGAGAAAGCGGCTGAATATCTTGTCGGAATCAGCACGGCTGAGAAAGCGAGCCCCATCGTGAGTCCATTTCTGGCGAGAGAAAGAGGCCCGCAGGAACTGGCTTCGGCATTGAAAACGGCCGGTCTCGGAAGAGAATCAGCGACTGCTCTTTCCACCGCAATGAGTCAGATGGGACGCGGAGATGAAGCTTTGTCAGGTGTGATTCAGGACGCGATGGGAGTTGCCTCCGGAGCGCGGGCCTACTCGGCTGAGTTTGTGAAAGCACTCGCCGCTGAGGTGGTTGCTTCGGGAGATCCTGAAGCCGGCGGGAAGATCTATCAGCGTGCCGAGTTGACCTGTTTCGCCTGCCACCAACTGAAGGGAGTCGGCGGTATCATCGGGCCTTCGCTCGATACGGTCGGTGCGGGACTCACACCTGATCTCCTTATTGAGTCTGTCCTCTGGCCTCAGCGACAGTTGAAAGAGGGATACTTTTCCACTCTGGTTTCCACCAAAGGCGGGGACTCCTTCTCGGGATACAAGGAAAAGGACGACGCTGAATTCATCTACCTCAAAGACACCGCGTCCGGGGAAGTGAAAGCGATTCAGCGCGCCGAGATTTCCAAAATTACGAATGCAGGTTCACTCATGCCTCAAGGCCTCACCAACAGCCTCAGTGATGAGGAATTGCGGGATCTGATCGCTTATCTGGCGAGTTTGAAAGGGTAGCCTCGAAGCTTGGTTAGAATATCGGCGGCGGTCGTGCCCCATTGCTGGAATGAGTTTCATTCCTCTACCTGAACGCTTGTGACGAAGGTAGAGGAACGAGAATTCGTTCCAGAGGACATCGGGCCTTTGCGCGCCCTTTTTCTATGCCATCAGCTTTGCGATGATCGCGTCGACGTCGTAGACGCAGCCGCCCCAGGTTCCGCCGCTGACATTCTGCATTGCGGCCCAGAGGCGGGTGTCACCGGGGACGTTGGGAAGCGGCTTCAGCTTTTCGTTGGTTTCCCTCGCGGTGAGTTCATGGAAATCACCGGCATAATCGACCGAACCGGTCATCTCGCGGCAATCAATCTTCACTCGAATGAGATCGCCGTCCTGCACTTTTCCAATCGGACCACCGGCCCAGGCCTCGGGGGAAATGTGGCCGACGCAGGCACCGGTCGAAACGCCTGAGAAGCGTCCGTCGGTGATGAGGGCGACGTTTTTGCCCCAGGGAAGGTGTTTTAAGGCGATCGTAAGTTGCGCCGTTTCCGGCATGCCGCATCCGATCGGTCCAAGGCCGATGAGAACGATGACGTCTCCCTCTTTGATCTTATCGTCTCCGGTGGATTTGACCGCTGCGATCGCGTCCGGTTCCGAGGCAAAGACGCGGGCAGGTCCCTCGTGAAGGTAGATGCCGTTCTCATCGATTTTTGAAGGATCGATCGCGGTGGATTTGATGACGGAACCCTCCGGGGTGAGGTTTCCTCCGGGGAAGGTCACCGTCGAAGTCAGTCCACGGGATGCGGCGACTTCGGGTGACATGATGACATTGTCAGGATCGATTCCGTCGAGTTGAGTCAGCTTCTCGCGAAGGCGTTGACGGCGTTCTGATTTCTCCCACCACTCGAGATTCTCTCCGAGGGTTTTCCCGGAAACGGTCATGGCGTCGAGACGAAGCATGCCCTTGTCGCGGAGGTGGAGCATTACTTCGGGGACGCCTCCGGCGAGAAAGACCTGAACGGTGGCGTGGTGCACGGGGCCGTTCGGGAGAGCGTCGACGATGCGTGGAATCTCGGCATTGACCCGTCTCCAGTCGTCGACAGTGGGGCGTCGCACTCCGGCCTGATGAGCGACGGCGGGAAGGTGCATGATCAAATTGGTGGAACCACCGAAAGCGGCGTGAACTGCGAGTGCATTTTCGAAAGCGTCTTCAGTGAGGATGTCTTTGGTGTTAATGCCCCGGTTCTGAAGCGTCATCACCGCTGCGCCGGAACGTCTCGCCATGTCTCTCCAGATTTCCGAGCCGGAAGGGGCGAGAGCCGAATGCGGCAGTGTCAGGCCAAGCGCTTCCGCAATAACCTGACTCGTTGCGGCGGTCCCGAGAAACTGGCAGCCACCACCGGGGGAGGCACAGGCGCGACATCCGGCCTCGGCAGCATCAGCAAGGCTCATTGTGCCCTGAGCGTAGCGGGCCCCGATCGTCTGAATACGCCCGAGGTCTTCTTCGGTGTCTTCGCTCACGAGGGTTACGCCACCGGGGACGAGAATCGACGGCATGTCGTGGCAGGAGGCCAGTGCCATCATCATCGCGGGAAGTCCTTTGTCACAGGTCGCGACCCCTACGACCCCTTTGCGGGTCGGGAGGGAACGGATCAGTCGGCGCATCACGGTCGATGCGTCGTTGCGGAAGGGGAGAGAATCCATCATCCCGTCGGTTCCCTGAGTTCGTCCGTCGCAGGGATCGCTTACGAAGCCGGCGAAGGGAACGCCACCGAGAGAGGCAATGATTTTTGCTGCCTCCTCCATGAGCAGGCCCACTTCAAAATGACCACTGTGATAGCCGAGCGCCGTCGGTGTTCCGTCAGGCTGGCGAATCCCGCCCTGAGTGCTCAGAATAAGGAAATCGCCGCCGTCGACTTTATCCGCGTCCCAGCCCATTCCGACGTTCTGGGTCCAGCCGAAAAGGTTGCCGCTGGGTTGGGTGGAGAGCTGTTCGGGGGAAAAGGGGAGCAAGCCGGATGGCCCCGGTGCGGTGGTGCGAAGAACGTAAATACTTTCGTCCTGAGAATCGAGAAGTGGATGCATGGTGTCAGTGCTTAAACCTTTTCCACGGTATTGGTGAGAGTTCCAATACCATCAATGGTGATGGACACTTCGTCGTCCACTTGCAGCGTGAAATCCGAGTCGGGAACGATTCCGGTGCCGGTCATGAGGTAGGCCCCGTGAGTGAATTTGTTGCAGCGGAAGAGAAAGCCGGCGAGCTCCTCGAAGGTGCGCTTGATTTGATCGATCGCGGTCTCTCCGCTGAAAACCACTGATCCGCTGCGGGTGATCGTGATACTTATGCTCGTGTCAGGTGCAGCAGCTTCACCCACGACGAGGCAGGGGCCGAGCGCGCAGGCTCCGGTGTAGCTTTTTGCCTGTGGCAGGTAGAGCGGGTTTTCCCCTTCAATCGAGCGCGAGCTCATGTCGTTGCCGATCGTGTAACCGAAAATGTCGCCGGCGCTGGAGATTGCGAGAGTGAACTCCGGCTCGGGAACATCCCAGGTGGAGTCGTGACGAATCCCGACGTGTTCGAGATGCCCGCGGACGCGAGCGGCGGTGGATTTAAAGAACAGTTCGGGGCGCTCGGCGTCATAGACTTTGTCGTAAAAGACATCGCCTCCGGCGGACTCCGCTTCTTCCATGCGGGCGGTTCGACTGCGGAAATAGGTGACTCCCGAAGCCCAGACTTCCTGCTGGCCGATCGGAGCCTGGAGGGGGATTCCGCGATGCATCGGCTCACCATCGGATGCGGCCTCAAACGCGTCGGAAACGAACTGATGAGGGTGGGGGGAGCTGAAAAGGTCATCGAACGAGAAACCCGGTTGAACGAATTTAAAGACGCCCGGGGAATCGGTGTTTTCGATGAAAACCGCTTCGTGACTGCGAAAGATGCGAAATGCCATAGCGCGATGATACCGAAAAGCGGGGAGTCTTCCAGCACTCAAGAGGACGTAGTTGAGTGTTTCAGGGATTGCGATTAGGCTGAGAGGTGAATTCTCTGACCATACCCTGTTGGATCGCTGCCTTAACCCTCTTGAGTGCTACATTCGGGTTTGGTGAGTCGGCTTCGGTCGCGACGATCGATTCGTCAGATCTCGTTGAATACGAGAGCCAACCTGCGCCGGTTAAGGAACTGATCGATAAGGCTCTCGCCTTGACGAAAAAGAAGCTCTCCTACACCTACGGTTCCAATTCGCCCGCCAACAGGGGGATGGATTGTTCGGGGACGGTTCAGCACACCTTGAGCCTCATGGCAGAGGGGAAGGTTCCGCGCAGTTCCTACGGAATGTATCACTGGGTCAAGGACAGTGGAAACCTCGTCGAAACGCCGGGCGTGACTGAAACGACGGATTCTGTTTTCGCCGATCTGAAACCCGGCGATCTACTTTTCTGGGTGGGTACCGATGTCACCAAGGGGAGGGTTCCTCCGATTTCTCACGTAATGGTCTATCTGGGAACCCTGAAAAAGGACGGTAAGGGCGTCGTCTTCGGTGCGAGCAGCGGGAGGCGCTACCGGGGAAAGCGCATCCACGGGGTAAGCGTTTTTGACTGGAAGGTTCCGTCAAAATCGAGCAAAGCCAAATTCGTCGGATACGGCCCTGTTCCGGGATTAATCAAGGAGGGTGAAGTCGCGGCAGCCCCTGCTGAGACGGCTCCTGAGAAAAAGAAGGGGTTGAAATCGGCACTTGAATTTCTCTTCAAAAACCCCGACAATTCTGTCCAATGAAGAAAACCCTCATCTTTGGCATTCTAGTCGTCTCTTCTCTTTCTTTCGTTGGTTGTACGCCAACTCAACGCGGCGCAGGCACAGGCGCTGCTGCCGGTGCTGCTATTGGCGCTCTAGCCGCTGGTCGCGGAAATCGCGCTGAAGGTGCTCTGATCGGTGGTGCCGTTGGCGGACTCGCCGGCGGAGCAATCGGATCGAGCCGTGAGCGCAAGTACTACGGCCCGCAGCATCACAACAATCACAGACACAATAATCACGGCTACCACAACAACCGCGGGTATAACGAGCATGATTACAACCGTCGTGGCAACAATCGCTATCGCGGATACTAAGACCTGAGATTCACTTCCCGCTTTACAGGGAAAATGATATAACGGCCGACTTCTTTGTGAACTCGGCCGTTTTTTATGTGTCCGGAGAGAATCATATAAATGAATATTGAACCTGGAAAAACGAGAATTGGCTGGATAGGAACCGGCGTGATGGGATCGAGCATGTGCGGTCATTTGATCAACGCCGGATTTGAAGCCGCTGTCTATTCGAGGACAAAGGAAAAGGCGTCGCCCCTCCTTGAAAAGGGGGCGGAATGGTCGGCGACGCCACGTGAGGTCGCAGAACAGTCCGATGTGGTATTTTCCATCGTGGGTTTCCCGTCAGATGTGCGCGAAGTGATTCTCGGTGACGATGGTGTTTTGGCAGGATCTTCCGAAGGCGCGGTCATTGTTGACATGACCACGAGTGAGCCGTCCCTCGCCGTTGAGATTGATGAGGAGGCGAAGAAGTCCGGCGTTCACGCCATCGATGCGCCCGTATCCGGCGGCGACATCGGGGCTAAGAACGCGGCGCTTTCTATTATGATAGGTGGCGATGCCGCCGTCGTTGAGGCGCTTGCTCCCTGTTGGAATGCGATGGGGAAGACCGTCGTTCATCAGGGCGGCGCCGGAGCAGGGCAGCACACCAAAATGGTCAATCAGACATTGATCGCGACCAACATGATAGGGGTGTGTGAGGCTTTATTATATGCTCACCGTGCCGGGCTTGATTTGCCGACGGTTCTCCAATCGGTCGGTTCCGGGGCGGCGGGGAGTTGGTCGCTTTCGAACCTCGGTCCGCGGATCATGGATAACAATTTCGATCCCGGCTTTTTCGTCGAGCATTTCATCAAAGACATGGGAATCGCACTCGACGAAGCGAAGCGGATGAACCTCTCGTTACCCGGACTCGCGCTGGCCCACCAGCTTTACCTCGCGCTCGAAGCGCAGGGCCATGGCAAAGACGGGACCCACGCTCTCCAGCTTGCGCTGGCGTCCATGAGCGGGATTGATTGGGAGAAGCGGGGGTAATTTTTTCGGTGCGCTACTTCTTCACAAACTCCGGATTCTCGACCGGAAGTTTGGCTTCCTGTTCGGCGAGCGCTTCGATCAGCCGTGCCTCCAGTTCCTTGACCTTGTCCGGGAGTTTTTCAGAGAGGTCGGTGTCTTCTGAAAGATCTTTGGCGAGATCATAGAGTTCATAGGTTCCGACCCAGTGTTTGATCAGTTTCCAGTCGCCTTTTCGGATGATGGAGTAGGGACCGGGAGGATGGCGGTAGTGGGGAAAGTGCCAGATGATCTCATCGCGGTCGAGCTGCACCTTTCCGCCACTGATGAGGTGGGGCAGCAACGACCTGCCGTCGATAGGCCGGTCAGAGGGAAGGGGGACGCTCGCGGCGTCGAGAATTGTGGGGAAGAGATCAATCGAGCTCACCGGCATATCGGAGGTGACTGCGGCGGGAATCCTCCCGGTCCAGCGAACGAGGAGAGGAACGCGAATTCCGCCCTCGTGAGGGTACCCTTTTCCGCTTCGCAGGGGAGCGTTGTCGGTGGGATTGCCTTTGTTATCGAGACCACCATTGTCACTCGTGAAAATCACGAGGGTGTTCTCAGAGAGGTTCAGTTCGTCTAACAAATCCAGAATCGCACCGGTGGAATCATCGACCGATTCGACCATCGCGGCATACTTGGCGTTGGCTTCGGATTTGCCCTCTTTTTCATACCTGGCGGCGACTTCGGGAATCGCCTGGATGGGGGTGTGTACTGCGTAGTGCGAAAGCTGGATGAAGAAAGGCTCGTCTTTCCACTGGCGGATCAGGTTAAGCGCTTCGTCGCCCTCTCGATGGGTGAGGTATTCGCCTTTCTTGCGGCCGGGGAGAAAGGGGATGCCCTCACGAAGAGACTCGTGTTTCCCTTTTGGTTGGTTGTAGGGATCGAAATAGTTTGGTGGCTGGCCGTAGTCACAGCCTCCGAGATTCACGGTGAAACCCTGCTGGTTGGGATACCAGTCAGGATCGCCAAGGTGCCATTTTCCAATGTAGGCGGATTCGTAGTTCATCGCCGCGCCGAGTGCTTCCGCAACCGTGATTTCGTCGTGCTCCATCCAGAAAGGATTGGGAGGGCAGAGAAGTTCGTTTTTCGGCGAGCCGACGTATTCGGTCGGGTTCGCGTCGGGAGTTCCCATGCCGCCACGTTGAAAGCGGGATCGAATCCAGTCAGTTACCCCGATGCGGTGCGGGTAGCGTCCGGTTTGCACGGCAGCGCGGGTCGGGGAACAGACTGCGCAAGAAGCATACCCGTTCGTAAACCTGACTCCCTCATTCGCGATCCGGTCGATGTTGGGTGTTTTGTAGTAATCAGAACCCTGACAGCTCAGATCCATCCAGCCCATGTCGTCGACGAGAATCAAAATGACATTCGGCGGTCGTTCCTCCGCAGTGACGACGGCCGTGGCGATCAGAGCCAGTGAAATAGATAAAAGAAAACGCAGCATGGGTGAAAACGGTGGATGGGGCGGCGACTTCAGGATACCGCTACCGGGATTGTCATCTCCAGACTAAAGGGTGCGACTCGTGTTTCAAAAGGCGTGGTTGCGGTTTTGCTAATAGGATGGCAGGAACGATGAATGCTTTTCGATGGAACTTACCGGAATGACTAACGAGGCCAAATACCAGCGCTGGATCGGGCTGCTCCTGATTGCGCAGACGCTGATTCTGATTGTCGCTTCATTGAACCGCTTAACGGATTTCTCGTCGGGACCGGTTGCTGCAAACCAGTTTCTCCGGTGGCGGGATTTCAATCACCTCATGGTTTTTCCGCCACTGACCGTGTTGGTTGCGATCGGGTTTCGTCAGGTTCTTCTGAAGGTGGGGAAGACGCAGTGGGGCTGGGTTGATATCCTTTTTGTGATTGCGGTTTATTTTCTCGGAGCGGGCTACGGCGTTCACGAGTTGGGGAACTACCTGAGTTTTCTCGCCAAATCCCGGGACGCGATTGATCCGGTCTTTCGTGAAGTGATTCGCTACAACGATGACGATTTTTCCCACTGGGTATTCTTCGGAGCCTTCATCGCTCTCAATGTCGTGATGCTCTTGTGGCAGGCCGCTAATCCTTTTCAAACGCGCCTGTCGCTGATTGACATGGCGATCTGCATCATCAACGGGCTCGTGCTTTCCGCTGCGATTTTCGTCAACCTTTCGCGCGGCGACCTCGGGTTTGATCTCGTGGCTCTCTTAATTCTTGCAGTGACCGCTCTCGTCTTCTGGCTGAAGGACAAAAAGCAGCCGATGAATATTTATTATGTCGCAGGTCTCTGGCCGGGACTGATCGCGACGGCGATCGCGAGGATGTTTTAGGAATCGAATCGGAGCGTAGATTGACGGAGTGAAGCGAAGTCAAAGTAGGAGCCGGAGTGCCGGCCGATGCAGCATGGGGTTCGAGCTGGAGGCTCGGGGAGAAATTAGCCGGTGGTGAAACGGAGTGAAACCACCGGATTACAGTTTGAGGTATCGGTGCGTCCCGGCAGGGCCGCGAGAAACGGGCTGAATTGGACTCGCTTCCCGTCGGCGATCAGTGCACTTCTGGCGCCACCTCCGGGGCGCATTGTGTATCGAGATGGGTAACCGGTGGTTTCGCGGTGCTTCACCACCGGCTAATCTCTTTGGAGCCTCCGGCTCTTCTCGTCCGGCGATCTGGCAATCCCGCAATCGAACGCGCTTACGCGAAAATCTCGTGGGCGACTTTTCCGCCTTCGGGGCCGGTGAGGCGGTGCTCGCGTCCTGCGTGCTGGAATTTGAGATCGTTGGCAGGCAGGCCCATGAGGTGCAGGATCGTGGCGTGGAGATCGCGGAAGTGGACTTGACCGTCGACGGCGCGAGCTCCGGTTCCGTCGGTAGCGCCGTGGACGTAGCCACCCTTGACGCCTCCGCCGGCGAGCCAGAAAGTAAACCCTTTCGCGTTGTGGCCGGTTTCATCTTTTCCATTACCGGGAGTCAGTCCGGGGCGTCCGAACTCGCCGCCCCAAACGACGAGGGTGTCCTCGAGGAGGCCGCGTTGATCGAGATCTTCGAGAAGGGCTCCGATCGGAGCATCGGTTGCGGCGCAGTTGGCTTCGAGATCGCGACGGTGATTTTTGTGCTGATCCCAGCTTCCGTGATTCACTTCGATAAAGCGGACTCCGGCTTCGGCGAAGCGCCGCGCGAGGAGGCACTGCCGGCCGAAGTCAGTCGACTTGCAGGTGCCGACGGGACCGGACTGCATTCCGACGCGGTAGCGTTCGAGGGTTGCCTTTGATTCGGTGGAGAGATCTAGAAGTCCCGGAGCCGTCATCTGCATTTTGAATCCCAGCTCCATCGACTCGATGACGCTTTCCAGTTTTGAATCGTGAGGTCTCGCCGACCTATGATTGTGATTCATGAACTGAGTGAAATCGAGCTGACGTCGTTTCACGGCGAGGGGAAGGTGACCGCTTTGGATGTTGTTGATCGAGGCGGTGTTCATGTTTTCCCCGTTCACTCCGATGGGAGTGCCGTTGTGGATCGACGGGAGAAAGCTACTCGAGTAGACGGACGGTTTCGAGGTATTCAGGCTGATGAATCCCGGAAGATTCTCGTTCTCGGAGCCAAGACCGTAGTTGATCCACGAACCGAGACTGGGGCGCTCGCGAAGCCGGTCGCCGGTGTGCAGCTGGAGAAAGGATTGCGCGTGAATCCCGGTGTCGGCGTGCATCCCGTTGAGAAGGCACAGTTTGTCGGCATGCTTCGCGGTCTCCGGCATCAGTTCGGAGATGTGAAGCCCGCTCTCTCCGTGTTGTGAAAACTCATACACCGAGCCGGGATGGGGCTTCTTACCCGTTTGAGGTTTGTAGTCAAAGGTGTCGAGTTGGGCGGGACCACCGCTCATGCAGAGGAAGATGACGCGTTTCGCGCGTGCCCGCAACCGGGGGATTGCTCCCGACTCGTTGGCGATAGCGGAGAAGGCGAGCGAGCCGAAGCCGAAGGCGCTTTGCCGGAGGATGTCACGTCGTGAAAAGGTGGTCATGATAGAGCGGGGCAATCAGTCGATGTAGCGAAATTCATTTGTCATAAAGAGGGCCTGTGCGAGAGCGGCCCAGGCGGACTCGTTTGAGCGAAGGTCGTCGGAACTGAGCTGAACGAACTCGAGCGCCCGGTAACGTTCCCCGGGGTCGGGGGCGCGCAGTAGCACCTCCCGGTAAAGGTTCTCAACGCGTCTTTCGTCGGTGGCGCTTTCCTCTTCGAGAAGGCGTTCCGCGAGGATTGTGGACTGCTCGATGACGAGGTCGTGGTTGTAGAGAAAGAGCGCCTGGCCGGGAATGGTGCTGACGGTTCTTTTGCCTTCGCTTTTGAGAAAACCGGGGAGGTCAAAGGCGGCGATTTCCGAAGGCATCGAGCCTCTCAGGTAACACAGGTAGATGCTACGGTGATTGGATGGTTCGTGGAGGTTGCCGCCGAGATTCACGAGAATGTCGCGGTGACGAATCAGAGAACCTTCACCGGGACGCGGATCGAGTTGTCCGCTCACTTTTAAAATGCTGTCCCGAAGCGGTTCCGCGGCGAGGCGGCGCCGGCTGTGATAGGAGAGCCACTGATTCTCCGTGTCGGCGGCCTCGGCTTCAGCCCGTGGCTTGGCACTCAGTTGATAGGTACGGCTGAGAACGATTTTGCGAATCAACGCCTTCATCGACCAGTGGTTCTTCACGAGATCGATCGCGAGGAAATCGAGCAGTTCCGGATGAGTGGGACGTTCTCCATAGACGCCGAAATCGTTCGGCGTTGCGACGATGCCCTGACCGAACAGGTGCTGCCAGATCCGGTTCGCGATGACCCGGGCGGTGAGGGGATTGTCAGGGTGAGTGATCCATTGCGCGAGTTCTGCGCGGCCGCTCTTGTCGGCGGGGATGGAAAGGTCTGAGGGGCCGGGAATCGCCTCCGGAAATCCCCGTGGAATCGGTGCGCCGAGCTTCTTGGATTCGCCTTTGATATTGAGGCGGCAATCGGCTGGAGCTTTGCCTTCCTTTATCCCCATGGCGAGAGGGGTTCCCTTCGGCCAGGGCGGTGCGGGGATCGGTTTCGGCTTGCCGGTGTTCGATTGGAGAAGCACGACCGTTTCAACGAAGTCGAGAGGAGGAAAGCTTTTCGGAGCGCTTTCAAGGACGTGGAGGTCGGTGGGCGGGGCGGTGAGTCCTTCGTTCCCCGCGAGTCCCCACATTGTATTCGACGAGGTGAAAAATCCCGCCATGGCGTAGTAGTCCTTCGCCGAAACGGGATCGAATTTGTGGTCGTGGCAGCGGGCGCAGGCGATGCTGATTCCAAGGAGACCGTTGCCGATCACTTCGATTTGATCGGCGACGACATCCATTGCGAAATTGTCATTCATCGCCTTGGCAGGCTTGGCCCCCAGTGCGAGAAATCCTGTCGCAATGAGATTTCGATCACGCTCTTGAGGAGTCGAATGCGGGAGTAGGTCACCTGCGATCTGTTCTGTTAGAAACCGATCGTAGGGGGTGTCGTTATTGAACGATTCTATGACATAGTCCCGGTAGCGCCAGGCGTGGGGGAAGGTGGGGTTCCGGCTGAGGCCGTCGTTGCCATTCGATTCCGCGTAGCGCGCGACGTCGAGCCAGTGGCGGCCCCAGTGCTCACCGAAATGAGGTGAAGCGAGGAGGTCATCAACCACCGTGGAAGTGGCCTTGTCAGGATCGAGAAGGTAGCTCGCGAGGAAGAGATCGAGATCAGCCGGTGTCGGCGGCAATCCGGTGAGATCGAAGTGGAGCCGTCGAAGCAACACCTCCGGAGAAGCGTCGAGAGCGGGGCTGAGCCCTTTGCTCTTCATCTTCGCGAGGGTAAAGTGATCGATCGGTTCGCGCGGCCACCCGGCCTGATCCGTTGCGGGGACTTTCGGAGCCCGGGGAGGTTCCAGTGCCCAGAGTGATCCCTCCTCGTAGTCGCGCTTCGCGTAGTCATCTGAAAGGAGCGTTCCCGGTTCGCGGGGATCGGGTGCGCCCATCGCAATCCATTTCACGAAATCGGCAATGACCGGTTCCGGCAGTGGTTTCTTCGGTGGCATCGCGAGATCGGACTGATGGGAGAGCGACTCAATGAGAAGGCTTTCCCCGGGATTCCCTGCGATGACCGGCGGGCCGGATTCGCCTCCTTTGAGAAGGGCCTCCGGAGAATCGAGAAGCAGTTTTCCGCCGATCTTTTTTGAGTCAGCGGCGTGACACTTATAGCAGTTTTCGACGAGAGCGGGTCGGATCTTCTTTTCGAAAAAGTCGCGTTGCTCCGGCGTTATTTCGGCGGCAACGACGGGCAGGAGTGTCAGTCCGTGCGCGATGGCAGCGGCAAAGAGTATAGATGTGTAAGGGCGTAGCGACATTACCGGAAACAACTGAAGAGTAATGATATACAACGTATTCGACAATTCGGTAGTTTACGCTATCGCGGTAGGCGGGGTGCCCCTGATGGCACGCTTCTCTGCTCGACCTTTTGATTCGAACCCCGTAGATTTTCCGTCATGAGAAACCGTCTGAGCTGCCTTAAATTATCGATCGGAATCGGGATCATCTCGATTTCCTCCGGACTTTTTGCCGATACCGTTGTTTACGTTTCCGAAAGTGGGGATCGGAAAATCGCAGTCTATTCGCTCGATGAGTCCAGCGGAGAACTCGCCCGTATCAGTGAGGTTGAGTTCGAAGGCGCGCCCGGTTGTCTCGCCGTGAACAAGGCGAGGACGAAGCTGCACGCTTCGATCCGGACGATTCCGGCATTCGAATCATTATCAGTCAGTCCTGAAGACGGCAGTCTGCAGAAACTGGCAAGCCGGCCTGCACAGGGGAGTGCCGCCTACATCTACCTCGATGCGACGGAGAACTGGCTCCTTTCGGCCTGCTACGGCGAAGGGCTTGTTGCGGTATCGCGGGTAACGAACGGAGCGGTCGCGGGCGATCCGCAGAGTATCCTCAATGTGGGAAAGAAGGCGCATTGTATCCAGACGGATCCTGCAAACCGTTTTGCGTTCTGTCCTCAGCCGGTTGATTTGAATCAGATCGTGCAAATGAAGTTCGATGCGGAGGAAGGCGTTTTAACGTCGAACGAGCCGGCGGCAATGAAGGCAGGTGAGGGCGATGGTCCGCGGCATCTTCAGTTTCATCGCAACGGGAAGTGGGTCTACGCGGTCAATGAACAGGGCAAAAGTGTGACTCTCTGCGACTACGATGCGGAGGCGGGAAACCTCAGTATGCGCCAGACGGTGTCGACGGTGCCTGAGAGCTGGGACAAGAGCGAGGGGAGTTGCGCCGATATCGAGATCAGTGCGGATGGGCGATTTGTGTATGCCAGCAACCGCGGCCACAACAGCCTTGCGATGTTCTCCATCAATGAAGCGGACGGGACCCTCACTTCTCTGGGACAGGCGGCGACCGGAGAGATTCCGCGCTCTTTCAATCTCATCGAAGGGGGAGAAAATTTCGTCGTCGCAGCGGGACAGAAGTCCAATGATCTCACTGTCTATCGTCGTGATTCTGAGTCCGGTTTGCTGACGAAGCTGAAGACCTACGATTGTGGCAAAAGCCCTGCCTGGGTCGTCGGGGTGAAGCTACCGGACACGGAGTAAAGGTTTCCGCGCCGGCGTGTAGAGGAATCTGTGAAGATTTCTCTCTCATCGATGGCACGAGGAGAGCGTTCACTGTCGGCTCTTCTTACGGTATGCGCCGGGAGTGATGCCGTAGCGTTCGCGGTAGGAAGTCTGGAGGTAATGCGTGTGGGTGAATCCGGCGAGGTCGGAAATGGCCTCGATCGTCAAGTCGGTGTTCCGGAGAAGGCGGTTAACCTCCCTGAATTGAAGTCGGAGAATTTCCTCTTTCGTGCCCCGTTTTAAAGTGGCTTTCATGCGGCGCTCGAGGGTGCTCCGGGAGACGCGGAGCGCCTTTACGATTTCCGCGACAGTGATGCCTTCGAAGGCGTGCTCGCGGATCAATTTCACGGCGCGGAGCACAACCGGGTCTTCGATGACGTACTCATCCGAGGAAGCACGCACCTCGATCCCTTTCGGTGGAATGAGAATGGATTCAGCGGGAACGGTTTCCCCCTGCATGAGTTTGTCGAGCAATCCCGCGGCGCGATAACCCACTGTTTCGCCGTCGAATTTGACGCTTGTCAGGGCGGGGGAGGCGAAATCGCAAAGCGTCGTTTCATTTTCACACCCGACCACGGCGACCTCTTCGGGAACGACGATCCCGGCACGCCGACAGGCGTCGAGGAGGCGCACCGCGAGCTGATCGTTCGCGGCAAAGATTCCGACCGGTTTCTCGATGGATTCGATCCAGGCGATTAACTCGGTCTGATGCGCCTCCCAGTCTTCCGGTGTTGTTTCCCCGTGGGCGGGAAGGCTTTCGCAGCCTGCTCCGGCCTGCTTGACCCGGGTGACGAAATTACTGACTCTATCGCGGAAAAATTGCTCAGTATCGAGGGTGTAAACCGCAAACCGACGGTAACCGCGGTTCAGGAAATGCTCGGCGACGGTTTCCCCGATGAGCGCGTTGTCCATTCCGACGAAGGGGAGGGTTTGATTGTATTTCGTGGATCGAAGCTCGATTGCAGGGACTCCGGCTTCGCGGATCGCCCCGGCCATCGCCGCGCTGTGGGTCCTCGTAAGAATACCGTCTCCATCCCAGTGGTTCAGCCACGGGGGAGGCGAGGACTCGAAGGCTCGCAGTTCCAGAAAGGTGGACCAGTGTCCGTGCCTCTGAATGTAGCGGCTCACTCCCGAGAGAAGATCACGCGTGTAGCTGCGACTCGTCTCCACGAGAATGGCGACCCGGGGGATGGTGGTTTTTGAGCTGGTTTTCAAGGTGACGAAAAACCTGATGTTATCTGAACCATATCTGTACTGACAAGCTCGTCAAGCGCCGTAAGATGGGAGCATGTCAGACTACATTGGAAAAGCCCTTATTGTGATTGGTGACGCGGCCGAGACGGTCGATACGCTCTATCCTTTTTACCGCCTCCAGGAGGCAAAAATTCAGCCGGTGGTGATCGCTCCGGAGAAGCGCCTTTATCAGATGGTGATGCACGAAGTCCGTCCGGGGTGGACGATCACGAGAGAATGGGAGGGATACCAGCTGCAGGCTGACCTCGCTTTTTCCGAAGTGAATCCTGAGGAGTATTTAGGCATCATGTTTTCGGGAGGTCGTGCTCCGGAGTACATTCGCGAGGATGAGGATCTCATTAAACTGACCCGGTGGTTCTTCGACAATGACAAGCCGATCGCAAGCGTCTGTCACGGCGTTGAAATCCCGGCTCGCGCTGATCGTGTCAAAGGGCGTCGCATGGCTACGGTGGCGAAATGTCAGTTCGATCTCGAAATTTGCGGGGGCACCTACGTGAATGAGCCCTGCGTTATCGATGGCAATCTCGTCTCGGGTCGAACCTTTCACGACAACGGTCATTACGTGGGTCCGTGGATTAAAATGCTGGAGGATGCCGCAGCCGGAGCCTAATCTTTTATCCTGACAAACCCCTGAATTATGGATCGTCGTAAAGCCTGCCAACTGATTGGTGCCTCACTCGTTTCTCCTGCTGCCTTGAAGGCAGCGGAGTCCTCCTTTAAACTCCGCTATGTTCTCTCGTCGGCGATGTATGGCGATATGCCGCTCGAGAGTGTTCTCGCTGAAGTGGCAGTGACAGGATGCGAATCTGTCGATATCTGGCGCAAAGTTCATGCAACCCATCGTGAGCAGATCGATGAGATGGGCGAAGAGGCTTTTCAGGCGCTTCTTAAAAAGCACGACACAAAGATGTCCGTCTCGACCTGTTATCCGCTGGGGCCGTTTAAGCAGGATGACGAACTGCGCTGGGTGAAGAAGAACGGCGGCGCGATGACCGTATGTGGTTCAGGCGGGATGGGGGAGAAAGATCCCGTAGGGGACGAGGCGAAGCGACAGGTGCAGGCCTTTTTTGAAAAGCTGAAGCCACATTATGAGCTCGCAGAGGAACTCGGGGTGACCATGGCGATTGAGAATCATAAAAACTCGATGCTCTCCTCGCCGGATTCAATTCGCTATTTCATCGAGTTCAATCCCTCGAAGAATGTGGGGATCGCATTCGCGCCTCATCATTTGCATGACGCGATTGATGAAATTCCCGCACTGATCAGGGAGTGCGGGAAAGAGAACCTGCCCTTTTTCTATTTTCAGGAATATCACCCGTCTTCGAAGAAGAAAATGGCGAAAGAGGAGGAGCTCAAGCAGATGCCCGGATTCGGGTCTCTGGAATACGTCCCGATTCTTGAGGCTTTGCGCGAAGTGAAGTATGAGGGGCTTTCTGAGATCTTCATGCACCCGATGCCGCGTGGCATTCCTATGCTGGATACAGCCGAAGAGATATCCGCAGCGATCAATCAGTCGAGAGCGTATTTGACGAAGTGTCTATCCTGAATTCTGTTCCTGCGATGAAGGTTCCCTCCTTAAATCCAATACAGCGACCCAACCCTGTCAGGTCGCTGATCATACCCTGTTTAGTCGGGGCCTTTTTCTGCTCCTTAGCCGATGCGGAGCCCCATGTCGTTGGGTTTGAACGCTTTCATGGAGGCGAGGCTTCGCTTGAGGGGGGCGCTATTTTGTTCTCTGAGTTGGGATGTGCGAATTGTCACGGCGGATCTCCGGTGAAGATCGCCCGCAAAGGTCCCAACCTCGCTGATCTCAGTCAACGGGTTGATCGCGAGTGGGTCGCGGCGTTTCTGAATGACCCTGAGTCGGGACGCAAAGGTTCGACAATGCCCTCGATGGCCCACGGGCTCCCGGATGAAGATCTGGATGCGGTGATCGCTTTTTTGGGGACCGCGGGAAAGGGCGTCAAGTTCGGACGGAGCCGCCATGCCAATGCCGAGCGGGGCAGCGCCCTCTATCATGAGAAGGGCTGTATCGCCTGTCACGCGCCCACCTCCGATTTCAAGTCACCTCATGGCGATGGTGATGCCTTTGATTCCGCTCTCGCGATATCCCACCCGGACTTAAAAGAGAAGACGAGTCTTGAAGCCTTGAGTTACTTCCTGAGTCGCCCGGGGAGGTATCGTGTCGACGGGCGGATGCCTCATGTCGCTTTGGATGGTCAGGAGGCGGTCGACGTCGCCGCTCATCTCCTCGATTTTCAATCGTCAGATCCAACAGGGGCGAAGCCGGTTGTTAAATGGCCGAAGACAACGCCGGAGCTTGAGGCGAGAGGGAAGGCCCTCGTGGAGAAGATGAACTGCTCCGCCTGTCACTCGATTCCAGGGGTAAAGGCGACCGCGCCCGCGCCGGTGAAAGGTGACGGAGCTTCGCATTGCCTGTCCGCGAAGCCGGTGGAGGGCATCCCGCACTACGATCTAACTGAAACACAACGATCTTCGCTTTCGCTTTATCTGAAGTCTCAGAATGAAGTTAAGGATCTCGACGGGCATCTCACGCTTGCGGCGATGAACTGCTACGCTTGTCACGATCGTGATGGAGTGGGTGGTCCTACCGAAGCCACCAACTCATTTTTTGTCGGCAACGAGGGGCTTGGCGATTCGGGACGCCTTCCTCCGCCTTTGACCGGGATCGGGCACAAACTGCAGCGCGATTGGCTCGAAGGTGTTCTCGCGGGTAAGCCGGATACGCGCGTCCGTCCCTACGTGAAAACGGAAATGCCGTCCTATGGCGCGCATGCGAAAGCACTGGCCGATTGGTTTGCTGAGATCGATGCGGTGAAGGACGCAACGCCACTGGTCGACAGGACCGATGACACGGAAGCGGGGCGTAAGTTGCTCGGGATTCAAGGCGGTGTGAATTGCATCACCTGCCACAACTGGGATGATCAGAAGTCTCTCGGGATTCCGGCGCTCGATCTCAGTTCACTGGACAAGCGGCTTCAGCCGGAATGGTTTCGCAGTTACCTGCTCAACCCTGCTGAGTATCGTCCCGGAACCTTGATGCCGCCACTGTGGCCGGGAGGTCAGTCGAGTGTGAAGGACGTTCTCGACGGGGATACCGAGCGGCAGATCGGAGCGATTTGGAATTTCATCAAAAATGGCGAAGGCATTCCGGAAGGGTTTCCTGACCGCGCCGGAGGGAAGTTTGAGTTGATTCCGGAGGACAGGCCTGTCATTCAGCGAACCTTTTTCAACAAGGCCGGCACCAAGGCGATTCTCGTAGGCTTTCCGGGAGGCGTAAATCTCGCCTTCGATGGCAATAAGGGCGTTCCTGCTCTGGTTTGGAGGGGGCGCTTTTTTGATGCCTACGACACCTGGTTCACAAGGGCGGCACCATTCGGGGATCCGCTCAGTGATGAGGTTGATGCCTTTCCTCCATCGGAGACGGATGGACGGTTTCGGGGATACACCCTCGATGAGAGCGGTGACCCTACCTTTATTCAAATCCGGGGGGGCATCGAGGTGAAAGAGACTTTCAAAGTGAGTGACGGTAAACTGATTCGAACTGTCGCCTGGAGCGAGGGGGAGGCTCCTGAAGTGAAACATCCCGAGGGCGTCACGGTTGAAGAAGTCGCCGCAAAGAATTCAAACACCTACACTTATTCCTGGAAATGAAATCTCAACTAGTAGCTGTGTTAGTGGGTTGTCTCGGAGCGGGGGCTATTGCCGAAGCCGATGATAAAAAGCCGCCGTATGAACTCTTCGAGTTGATGACGGCGAGTTCACCGAGTGCCTCCCGTTCTGCCGACTGGAGGCCCGGAGACGGGATCACGATGGAAGTGAGCGGGATGGCCTGGGTGAAGGGTTCGCTCGCTGTTTCGACCCGAAAAGGCGAGATTTGGATGATTGGGAATCCGCTTTCGAAGGACAAGTCAAAGATCACTTACGAACTGTTTGCTTCGGGGCTTCATGAGCCGCTCGGCCTGACCGTCGATGGGGATGACCTCCTCGTTTCGCAGCGGGCCGAAATCACACGTCTCAAGGATACCAACGGGGACGGTGTTGCCGATGCCTATCTCACGGAGTGCGACGGATGGAACGTTTCCGGAAACTATCATGCCTACGCCTACGGTCCGGAGCGTGACGGTGCCGGTGATCTCTGGGTGACTCTGAACCTCGGAATGGGGAAGCTCGCCAACAATGCAATCGGCTGGCGCGGCTGGGGTGGCACGATCGGGTCGGACGGAACCTTTCAGCCGAAGGCGCTGGGGATGCGCTCTCCGAGCGGGCTGGGAGCCAATCTCGAGGGGGACATGTTCTTTTCCGATCAGCAGGGAACCTGGATTCCGGCGACACCGATTTATCATCTCAGGGAAGGGGTTTTCTATGGCAATCAGGAGTCGACAAAGGCTCTCAAGTCGCCCAATGCGCCTTTCCAAATGAGTGCGATTCCCAAGGCGGGCATTCCCTATGCGAAAGCGCTCGAGAGCGTCAAAGAGTTTGTGCCGCCTGCGGTCTGGCTGCCCTACAACAAAATGGGGCGGAGCGGAACCGATGTGGAACTGATCGATCAGGACGGGAAGTTCGGGCCATACGACGGGCAGCTTCTGATCGGTGAATTTACGAACTCATCGATCAACCGGGTTTTTCTTGAGAAGGTGGATGGCGAGTATCAGGGCGCGTGTTTTCCCTTCATGGAGGGCTTTCCGGCGGCGGTGGTTCGTCTCTGTTTTTCTCCGGAGGGAAGCCTCTTTGTAGGGATGACGAATCGCGGCTGGTCCTCGCTCGGAAACCGGTCGTATGGTCTGCAGCGCCTCGACTACTCCGGCACGACGCCATTCGCGATTCAGGAAATGAGAGCGAAGCCGGATGGGTTTGAATTGCTCTTCACGGAGCCGGTCGATCCGAAAACGATTTCCGATGCCGCTCTGGAAATGAGCAGTTACACCTACAAATACTCCTCTGCCTACGGGAGCGATGAGATTCTCGTCGAAGAGCTCAAGGTGAGCGGAACGACCCTGGCTGACGATGGCCGGACCGTGCGGTTCAAGGTCGATAGTCTTCGTCCTCTATACGTTCACGAGCTTCGCACCTCGGGGATCAAAACAGCAACTGGAACGGAACTTCCTTTTCCTGCGGCTTACTACACGCTGAACAAAATTCCGAAATGATCAGGCTGATTTTCGTCGTCTCCTTTTTGCTGACCTGGCTGAATGTCAGAGCGGGGGAGAAGCCGAACATCGTCTACATCATTTCGGATGATCAGACATGGAGCGACTTCGGCTTCATGGGGAATGAGCGCGTTCATACGCCAAATCTCGACAAGCTTGCGAGTGAGGCGGCGACTTTCGTGAACGGCTATCTCACCACGAGCGTCTGTCGGCCGTCTCTGGTTACATTGATGACGGGATTGTATCCCCATCAGCACGGGGTCCACTTTAATCACGGGCCTCCGGGTAACTCGGCTTACAACAAAATGACTTCAGTCCGTGAGTATCTCGAGACTCGCGAGAAGGAGTTCGAGTTGATTCAGAAAGTTCCCACGCTTCCTCGTGTCCTCGCGGAGCAGTTCGGCTACCGTTCTCTGCAAACGGGTAAGTTCTGGGAAGGGCATTGGCGGAATGGCGGTTTTACCGAGGGAATGACGACCTTTGAGGCTCCGCCTGCGACGCAGACCTACGGGGGGATCCGGAAGCTCGCGAGCGGCGATCTCGTCGCGCATGGTAACGGGGATTCCGGACTGCAAATTGGACGCGAAACAATGGCTCCGATTAAGGAATTCATTGTTGATTGCGAAAAGGAGAAGACGCCGTGGTTGGTTTGGTATGCACCTTATTTACCGCACCAGCCCCATGATTCCCCGGAGCGCTTTTATGAGATCGCGAAGCGTCAACCGGGAGTGAAGGAAAACGAAATTCCCTACTTCGCCTCGATTGCACAGTTTGATGAAACGGTCGGCGAGTTGATCGATTTCGTCGAAGGAAACACTGACGTGAAGAATACGATCTTTGTATTTGTGTCAGACAACGGCTGGAGCCCGAGTGAGAAGGAGATGAAAAAGCACCCCGGCGAATTCGAGCACACGAAAGCAAGCAAGCGGGCTCCTTTCGATGAAGGTGTCCGGAGTCCGATCTTGATTCGATGGGACGGCCGGGTGAAGCCTGCAGTGCGTGAGGATCTCGTGAGCAGTATCGATATTGTCGCGACCTTGCTCGCGGAGGTGGGAGCGAGAGGCGTTCAGTTGCCGGGGCGAAATATTCTAGAGGAGACGTTGGCTGAGAAGCCTGTCTTTGGTGAGATTTATCCGGGTGATGCGAAGCGACTGGGACAGCCGGGCCGTGAGGTCGCGTATCGGTTTGTGAGGGACGGCGATTGGAAGTTAATCGTGCCGGTTGGAGAGAAACCGTGGGGTGGTTATCTGAAGTCTCCCGCTTTATACGAGGTCTCGGAGGATCCCGCTGAGAAGGTGAATCAGATCAACGACCCTGAGGGGGCTGCGATCGCTGCCCGATTGGCTGACCTGCTCGACAGCTGGTGGAAGCCATGAGGTAATTCCACCTCCGTGAGGCTCCGGGGAGAAAGGCTCACGCCGTTCCTCTACGGGCCGTGGAAGTAGAGAAATCCGTGTAAATCTGATCCAATCTGTGAGAGCGAAGCGAATCTGTGCTTAAGAATTGCAGGAAATTTGGATTTTGCACAGATGGACCACAGATTTCAGATGATTTTCACTGATCTATTCCTTTATCAAATAGTCTCGTGAGGATTTCTTTCGATTAGAATGCGGGCAGGTTGCAACCTCAGGTCGACGGGAGCGAAAGGCCGTCGTAGAGCGCGTCGACCATATCGAGCGACTTGCGATTCGGGAGAATTCCCGCCTCCATTTGATTCATGACGTAGGCGAAAGAAAGGCCGGACTCGGGATCGGCGAAGGCGTGAGAACCGCCGGCCCCCGGTTGTCCGAATGAGGATTCGTTAGGCCCGAAGATCGTTCGAATTTTCTTTCCGGCGGAATCGAGTGGATCCTTCATGAATCCGCAGGAAAAGGCAGTCGGTAACTTGAGAGTGAGGTCGTCGCCGGAGGTCTGCAAGCTCCGGGCTGATTCGACAACTGAAGCGGGAAGGACCTGGACGCCATCGAGGATTCCGCCCTGTGCGAGAATCTGGTAAAACTTGGCGAGACCGCTCGCAGTTCCAACACCTCCGAGGGCGGGGAGCCCGATCTGGAGATATTCGAGCTTGTTGATGTCACTCAAAGCTTTCATTCCTGTAGGGGATGAGAAAGCAGCGAGGGAGAGCGAGTCGGGGTTGGCGAGTTCCTGATAAAAGGCTGCTTCCTCTGCAGGTGGCCGCATTACCTTTGGTGGAACCATCATCGCGAGCCGATTCATCACGAACATGGGAAGATCGCCGATCCAGAATTCCACTCTCAGTTTGGGAACGAGGACACCATTCCAGAATTTTCCGAGGGTGAGGCCGGAGGTGAGCCGTCGCACCAGCTCATCATAGAGAAATCCGATCGTTCTCGGGTGGTAGCCATGTGCCTTTCCGGGTTGCCAGAAAGGAGCCTGGGACTCGAGGGCGGCAATCGTATTGGTGTGGTTGAGCATGTTTCCCCGGTTATCCGGACTGAGCGCGGCGAGCCCTGACTGATGGGAGAGAAGTTGCGCGAATGTCAGGTTCGATTCCTTCGCGGCGTGCAGTTCAGGCCAGATCTTTTTGACGGGATCGTTGACGCTGAGTTTATTCTCGTGCAGTGCAAAAAGGAGAGCGATCGCAGCGGGACCCTTCGTGGCCGACCAGACCGGAGCGATCGCGTCGTCAAACCAGGGCGTCGTCTTCTCTTTGTCCTGCCAGCCGTCACTCAATGAGAGAATCTCTTTCCCGTCTTTCCAGATCGAGACCGCCGCTCCCAGTTCGCCCCGTTCCTCAAAATTCGTTGCGAAAGCGGCTTTTAATTGTTCGAGGTTCATTGAGCTTAAGTTTAAAGAATTTCTGACCGGATCAGGGCGAGATCCGGATCTTTCAACGCCAACTGGCGGTTGGCCGGTTTCATTTCGATCGATTGATTGAGCCACGTGAGCGCGGCCTGGCTTCTCTCCAGCGCGACTTCGTAGCAGGCCAGGTTGTAGAAGTAGACGGGTTCTTCGAGAAGGGTTTTGGGACCGGATTGCAGGAAGTCGATCGCGTTCTGGGTTCGTCCCAGTGCATGAAGGCAGTAAGCCCCCTGAATAAAGCCGGCATGATGCTCCGGATGTTGTTCCGAAAATTCTTCACAGAGCGTGAAGGCCTCATCGAGATCTTTCTTCAAGATCGAGATGATAATGTTCATCTCCTTTGCCTCCGGTGTGACGCGTCGCGCTTCAGACAGGCTCTCGATCGCGGCCGATGCCTCATCCAGCATCCCGATATCAATGTAGCCTCGTGCTTTGTCCAGCCAGGAAGGTTCGTTAATCATTCTTCTTAACGAAACTTTACTCGCTGCGCTTTGTCAATTGCCGCCCGGCGAACCGGTATCGCTAATCTCCACATTTGACAATGGGAGGGCTCAGGAGTAGAAAATCCCTGAATTCCCGAAAATGGGCCACGGCATCGCAATCATCACACAGAAAGCTAAGCAGGGAGCGAAGATCGCTTTGTTGCTCGTGCTCGCTGTGTTGGTGTCAGGGGTTCTACCGCTTTTGGTTCAGGGGTATGCCTGGATCGATATGGCGAGGAAGGCCGGTGGTATCCAGATGATTGGTGAAGTGGTCGCCAACGCCGAGCCCTGCAAAATCTGCTGTGCGGCTCAGGAGTTGCGGGAGAATTCCCGGGAAGGGGATGAAGCACCGCTTCCGGTCGAGCGCCTTGAGCTTTTGAAATCTCTCATCATGGACAAATCCGCGATCGACCTGCTTGCTGAGGAGGTCGGAAAGGATTCCGAAGTGAACTGGTTGCGCACCTTGAGAGCGCAACGCCCTTCCAGTTGCGAGTTCGCTCCCGCGACGCCACCGCCACGGGCCTTCGCAGCCTGATTCCCTGTCTGCAGCTTTCCTGCTCAGATCAGTAAGACCTTTTCCCGACGGGAAAGAGGCTCTGTTGCGCGTTTCCCGTTTGCGCCCTTTGAAACGGCCCTGCTCACCTCCGTGGGCTCCTTATATATTTTTAATACAAAAACCTTTTTTACGATAATGTTTACTATTTCCAACACTATTAAACTGGCCGCAGTGGTCAGTGCTTTCAGTTCTCTCGCGGTTGCCGGAGACTACAATCCTAAAGCCGTCATCGACTCAAAATCAGTCTTTGAGGTTTCGGATTACGACTCTCACCGTGTCGACGCTCACGCGCCGATCGGAGTGATGGGGGATCACACTCACGAGGCGGGAGAGGTCATGCTTTCCTACCGTTACATGACGATGAAGATGGACGGACATCGTGCCGGACGTGAAGAATTGACGAACCACCAGGTTTACAATTTCGGATACAGCGTCGCCGCAGAGGAGATGAACATGGACATGCACATGATCGGAATGATGTATGCGCCGACCGATTGGTTGACGCTCATGACGATGGTGAACTTCGTGCAAATGAATATGACAATGACGAGCAACCCGCATGCCGCTCACGGTGGTCATGGCGGACACGGTGGCGGCCATACCGGCACCTTCGGTCATTCCAGCGAAGGCCTCGGCGACATCACTGTTGGTGGGTTGGTCAAAGTCTACGACCGGAACCGTCAGCGCGTTCACTTGAATCTCGGTTTCGTTCTTCCCACCGCTGAGGTGGATAAGAAAATGGGTGGTTCATTCCTCCCTTACGGAATGCAGCTCGGCAGCGGAACCTTCGATTTCAAACCCGGCATTACTTATCTCGGGCAGTCTGACCGCCTCTCGTGGGGTGCTCAAGTCATGGGAACGATTCGCCTCGAGGATGAGAATGAGAGCGGTTTCGCTTTCGGTGACGGCGTCAATGCCACCACCTGGGTGGCGCACCCCCTGTCAGATGCTCTCAGCATTTCCGGGCGTTTGAACTACTCATACTTCGAAGCGCTTGAGGGCCACTACAACGGTCCTCATGGACACTCGGCTCCCAATCATCTTCAGGCTAACTATGGTGGTCACACTCTCGAAGCGGGTGTCGGGCTGAACTACCTCTTCCAGGGCGGACTCCTTCAGGGACATCGCCTCGCTCTCGAGGTATTGACTCCGCTCTACCAGGACCTCAACGGTGTTGGCATGAACCGCGATTACAGCGTTGTTCTCGGCTGGCAGAAATCTTTCTGATTCTGTTGGTTTGCCGGTGATTAAACAGGGTTCAATCGATGAGTTGACCCTGTTTGATCGCCTACTCCGACGCGGGCTTTGTCAGGATTCAGGCTCCGTCGGGGAACCCTTCCATTTCCGGAAGCTGTTTTCCAGTGCCGTCTCCAGATCGGCATCTCTTTTCCTTCCTGCGAACTGGACGGCGTAGTAGTAGGAGATTCCGCGCGAAACTTCGGGGGTCAGTTCAATCCTCCGCGAAAGCTCCGTTTCAAACTCCCGCCAGGTCATGCTGCGGTGAAAAGGGACTCCCTTGTCTGAGCCAACCTCTCGAAGCTCCCTGAGGTATGGGGGGATTTGAATCTCGCTCGATGCGATGCGGGCGGACGAGCGGTCTCCCGGGAGTCTTCGCTTCTTCGTGATCTGAATCCAGAGCGCGATGCCAATGAGGATGACGGCAATAAAGAGGACGGTTATGAAGTTCAGAGAAAGAAATTCGATGATCCGGTCAAGGCCGCTTTCGATCCAGGGGCGGGTCGTCCTGCCGGGGATATCAAGGTCCGAAAAGTTGTGGTAGTCATTCACGTTCAGGGCCGTCACTTTCGCTGCTCCCGGAACTCGCGGGGCGGCCTCCTCCACTTCGGGGACGGTATCAAAAATGACCCAGCCTCGATCGGAGGTCAGCACCTCGCTCCAGGTGTGAAAATCGCTGTCCCGGAAGGCAAAGAGGGCTTTTTTCCGGTCGACGGAACCACCGGTGTATCCATAAGCGAGCCGGGAGGGGATGCCCATGGTCCTCAGCATCAAAACGGTCGCGGCGCCGTAGTGCTCGCAATGCCCGGTGTGATCCCCGAAGATGAAATTCTCGATCGGGCTCATCTTTTCCGGTGTTGAGAAGGAGAGCGAGTATTCGGCTTTGCGGTCGAAGTAGTTTTGAATGGCATTCAGCGGATCCCCACGGTCGAAGGATCCCGTCAGTTTGCGAACCTGCGCACTGAGCGGCGACGGTGGCAGACTGAGATAGGGGCTGTTAGGCGGGAGGCGCTTTTCGAATTTGGTAATTCGTGAGGGTTTTCTGATCCCGGCCTCTGCGGTGAAGCGGAAGAGGGGAACCTCTTTCGGCGGGGAAAGCTGAAACCAGTTGTCGGCGAATTCGTAGACGGCGCTTGTAAGAATGGAGCGGGTCCCGGCCGCGAGCGGAAGACTCAACGATGCTTTTTGCTTGAGGAAAACGGAGTAGAGGTAGCCCCGGCCCGGCGGGGTGGCGAGCAGTTGCACTGTCGCGTCCTCCTCACCATCATCGAGATCATAGAGCCATTGACCGCTTCGCAGCGGGGCGATCACTTCATCGCTTTCAAAGCGTGTCAGGGTGGCGGTCCGGAAATAAAGCGGGCCTTTGCTCCAGTGATCGAGGAGAGCGGTGTCGTGCGGTTTTACAAAGAGTTGAACCTGGTGGTTGAAGGTCACATTGCCTTCGCGCGGGATTTTTCTCGAGGCGCCATCCATCGAGCCGGAGCTGCTTCCAATGTCAGTAGGGCGCTGGGGGGAGAGGTCCTCAGCGTCGTCGCGTTCGGCTCCGAAAGTCGACGCAAGGTAGGAAGTGCCTGCCACGGAGCCGGAGAGAATACCGGTGGCCACGAGGATGATCGCAGCGAAGGCCGCGAGGTGGGTTCGTGCTTTCGCGCCGGTGGTTATGATAAGTGATTTCAAGTAAATTGTCAGTGGCAGCACCGCGACGGGAAAGACCTGCCAGGCCCGGTAGTCATAGAGAACCGTTGCCGACGCGCTCGCCGCGAGGATGGCTCCTCCGGCGAGTCCCGTTGCGAGTTGCGTTGGTTTGATGAGGCGTGGTTGAGAAGGCGCGGAAAGAATCGCCAGCACTGCTGAGAACCACAGGAGAGCCATTCCGAGATGGAGTATCGCAGGCGTCTCCGCGCTCATGACCATGGCCTGACCCGACCGGAAAAGGTGCCATTCGATGACTCCGGCGGGAAGAGCAACCACGCTTGCGGCGATAAGCTGATGCGCCGGAGAGTGTCTCGTCCATCGCTTCGCGGCATAGCCTGTTAAGACGACGATCGTGGAAAGCGCGAGGGGCAGGGGCGATCCCGAGAGCATCCAGGAGCAGAGAGATGCGAAAAGGAGGACGATCACTGAGTAGATTGCTAGCATCGTGTCCGGAGTTGCCTGCGGGTTCGCAGTTTGGGTTGAGATGCTGAGGAGAGGGATACTGAATCGAGGCAGGTGAGAGGCAGGCCGGTGGCGGTCAGAGTGGGTTCCCAATCGGCGAGCGGGCAATCACTGATCACGAAGAGATCATCGCATTGGTGGAATGAGGGAACCGCGGCGAGGAGGGATTCCGGAGAGGCGAGAGGGTGGCGGGATTGCAGGGCGAGTTGATCAATCGCTTTCGAAAAGCTTTCCTTGTCATCGAGGCGCTTCTGCTTGTCTGGCAGGATCTGATAGTGGACTTCGACGTCGAGAGAGCGGAAATGGAAGAGCAAGCCGGCAACGATCCGCAGGATCATCTCGAAGGTCTCCGGAGTCTCGATTTTCCCGGAGGGGGAGAATGAATGCACGAGGATACCGAAGCGGCGAGGGCGCGGCGACGGCGGTTCCGGCTCGCGGATGAGCAGTTCATCGCTTCGGATGCTGGCGGGCCAGTGGATCGATTTGAGCGAGTCTCCCTGTCGGAATTCACGGAGGTATTTGAACTCGGCAGAGGGATCCGGCGGTGCAAACGAGGGGAGCGAAAAGTCGTCCTGAAGATTCTCGATGTAGCGTTTGAGATGGGGTGGAAGAAATGGCTTCGGGATGACGAGAAGACGCTGCGTATCGGTGAAGGCTGCGATTTTTTCCGACTCAAAAAAGCCCAGCGGCCAGGTAGAGGTCGCCCTCCAGTATTGTTTGCTGATCCCGCCGCGACAGGTGCGTTTCCCGGTGTACTGGAGCGAGCGGGTGTATCCGGGCGGCAGCGTCGACCTATCGTCGATGGCGCTTTCGGAAAGAGGATCGTGAAAGCTGAATTCCGGCAGCGGGAGGTAGGGGGCTTGATTGGAGAGGGTGCACTTCACCGGAAAGCTTTCCCCGGCAACGCCGCGGCGCGGGAGGGTGCGGGTGAGGTCGAGTCCTCCGAGGGCGTGAGATGCCAAAAGCCTGCAAAGGCCCCAGATCAATCCGGTGAGTAGGCCTGCCGCAAGCAGGAGCGTTGAGAACGTAACCAGTCCTGAGAGGATAAGGAGTCCGGCCCCTATCAATGCGCAAATCCCGACGGGGCGTTGCGTGAGAGTGGGGCGCTGGTTGTCCATCCGGGAAAGGGATTACTCGACGTGAGTGGTCTCGAGGATTTCTTTGAGAAGGAGCCGGGTCGTCTCCCGCTTCCGTGAAACGCTGTCGTCATCGAGATCGGTGTGTCGCATCTCGACGCGATGAATCACGCAGGGGAGAAAGGCGCGCTTCACGTCGTCGGGATAGACCGCTTCGTGATCTTCAATGTAGGCAATTGCCCGCGCCATCCGCATGATCGCGAGGGCGCCGCGGTTGCTGATTGTCGTGTTC
Organism: Verrucomicrobiales bacterium; assembly: GCA_029213065.1. Classification (GTDB taxonomy): domain Bacteria; phylum Verrucomicrobiota; class Verrucomicrobiia; order Verrucomicrobiales; family DEV007; genus Arctic95D-9. The sequence continues at coordinate 56,318 of JARGPH010000017.1, forward strand.
AGCTCCGTGTGATTGCGAACCGCATCGCAAAGCCGGACGATGTATCGCGCGACGCTGGAGGAAAGGGGGAGGGCGAGAGCTTCCCTCTGGAGCTCGTGGATTTCAGCGGTCGTGAAAATCGGCTCAGAGGATTTCCTCTCGCTTGCTGCCGCATCGACTTTGGCATGGTGCTCGAGGATGCGGCATCGCACCGCTTCGTCGGCGAGATCCATTTCGATGGCGATGAGAAAGCGGTCGAGTTGTGGCTCGGGCAGGGGAAAGGTTCCGGAGCGGTGGCGGTTGTTTCTTGTCGCGATGACCTGAAAGACTTCGGGAAGGCTATGCGAGACGCCATCGATCGTGACCTGGCCCTCGTTCATGCATTCGAGAAGGGCGCTCTGAATGCGCGGGCTGGTTCGGTTGATCTCGTCGGCGAGGAGAAGGTTGGTGAAGACCGGTCCCTCGACAAACTCGAAGGCTTCCCTGTCTTTCCGGTAGATCGAATACCCGGTGAGATCGGCGGGGAGAAGATCCGGGGTGAACTGGATGCGTTTGAACTGTCCGGAGACAGCCCCCGCGAGTGCTTTCGCGAGAGAGGTTTTTCCAACGCCGGGAGGGCCGTCGATGAGGACGTGCCCGCCCGCGATGAGAGCAGCGAGTAATTCGTAAGTCGCCGTTTCCGAGCCGAGGACTGTCCCGTTGAGCTGGCCTTGAAGGCTCTCCAGTTTTTTACGGCTCATTCCGGTGTTCTACATTTTCTCGGTCGTCCGGATCCCGAGCAATCCGAGACCGCAACGGAGGACTTGTCCGGTCAGTTCGCAGATTGCGAGACGTGTTTGACGGATGTCGCCTTCCTCTTTGAGGACGGGGCAGGCTTCCCAGAATTTGTGATAGGTCGTCGCCACTTCGTAAAGGTAGGCGGCGAGTGTGTTCGGACGGAAATCATTGAGCACTGACGGAACCACTTCGGCGAACTGAGCGAGTTTTAGAATGAGATCTTTCTCCGCGTCGGCGGTCAAAGTCAGATTGCCGCCGGGTTCGAAATCCTTCCCGAGCTTACGGAAGATCGCCCGTGTCCTCACGTAGGCGTTGAGCAGATACGGCGCGGTGTTGCCTTTCAGGGCGAGCATCGTGTCCCAGTCAAAGATGTAATCGGTCATCCGGTACTGGCTCAGTTCCGCGTATTTGACGGAACCGATTCCGATGATCTCGGCGATCTCCGCCTTTTCCTCTTCGGGAAGGTCGGGATTCTTCTCGTCGATGATGACGCGGGCACGAACGACCGCTTCGTCGAGAACGTCGGCGAGCTGGACGGTGTCACCCGAACGGGTTCTCAGCATCTTGCGATCTTTCCCGAGAATGCTTCCGAAAGGAATGAATTCGAGCTCCGCTTTCTGGCCCCGCTTTTCGGAGACGAGGAAGATTTGATCGAAGTGGAGTTGCTGCGGTGCGCCGACGACATACCAGATCGCATCAGCTTTGAGCTCGTTGATACGGTAATCGATCGTGGCGAGGTCGGTCGTCGCGTAGAGAAAGCCACCGTCCGATTTGCGGATGATGGTGGGCTTGTCGGCGAGTTTCTCGACTTCGGGAAAGAAGACACAAATCGCGCCGTCGGATTCCTCCGCGATTCCCGCCGCGAGGAGTTCATCGACGATGGGGGCGAGCTGATCGTTGTAGAAACTCTCCCCGAGCCAGTAGTCGAATTTCACATCGAGGCGATCGTAAATTTTCTGAAGTCCGATTTTGGAAAGCTCGATGCAGCGTTCCCAGATTTTAAGATTCTCCTCGTCACCTCCCTGGAGTTTCACCAGCTCCGCTTTGCAGACTTCCTTCAGCGCTTCGTCGTCTTTGGTCTTCGCGTTGACGTCGCGATAGATGCGGAGGAGTTCCGGGATCGGATCGGTTTCGAGAGCGGTTTCATCGAGGAGGTTTTTCCATCCCCAGAGGATCATTCCGAACTGCGTGCCCCAGTCGCCGATGTGGTTGTCTGAGATCACAGTGTGACCGGCGAATTTGGCGACGCGGGTGAGGCAGTCACCGATGATGGTGCTGCGGATGTGGCCGACGTGCATCGGTTTGGCGACGTTGGGAGCCGAAAAGTCAGCAACGATCGTCTTCGGTTCTGCCGCCTTTTCAAGACCGAGTTGATCGGGATCGTTGAGAAGCGATTGCAAAACGGACTCGAGTGATTCCTGCGTGATGCGAAAATTGATGAAGCCGGGGCCGGCAATCTCCGGCTTTTCGGAAAGAGTTCCGCCGTCGAACTGTTCGATGATGGCCGCTGCGACTTCGCGGGGATTCTTGCGGAGTTGCTTCGCGAGGATCATCGCGGCGTTCGACTGGTAGTCACCGAACTGGCGGTTCTGTGCCTGGTCGATCTGTGCGTTGAATCCCTCCGGCAATTCACCGGCGAAATCGGTTTTTGAAAGAGCGTCGTTGAGTCTGGATGCGAGTTGATCCGCAAATGTCTTAGCCATCGTTGTTCTGAGAAAAAATCTAAAGTGTGAAAGAGAGCGACTTAAACGCTCGAAGCTTTCAGGGAAAGAATATCGAGCAGTTCCTCTCCGCTCGTCGCATCGGCAAGCCGGTTGCGTGTTTCCGCGCTGTTGAGGATCTTAGCAATCGCCGCGAGCGTTTTCAAATGCATCGTGTATTGCGATTCGGGAACGAGGAAAAGGACCACAAAGTGGACCGGGGCGCGGTCGAGAGCGCAAAAATCGATCCCGCCGGTGGATCGGCCGAAAACGGCGACCACTTCACCGAGGTCTTTAATAAAGCAGTGTGGAATCGCGATTCCGCCACCGATTCCGGTGCTGCGCTGGTCCTCCCTGAGCCGGAGGGCTTTCAGGGTCGTCTCATGGAGCGATTCATCGAGATCCCCGTTTTCGACAAGATGGGCGACCAATTCCTCGATCGCAGGCCAGTGCTCGTTTGACTGCATTTCAGCAATCACACGATTGGATGTGAGTAATTCGGCGAGGATCATGTGGAAAAGGAATCAGATTTGGGAGAACCTTCGAGCGAGCATAAGCACGAGCGAGGACGGATCAAGACACATTTTACGCCGTTGATGCTTTACAATCTGCGGTTCAACGCTCTGTTGGGAGCAATCTCTCTAATCAACGATGACTAGTCGCGTTCTCTTTATCTGCACTGGAAATGTCTGCCGAAGCCCTATGGCAGAGGGGCTCCTTCGTGATTTGGCGGAAAAATCCGGGGTTGATATCGATGTCGCATCCGCCGGGATCGGGGCGATGGACGGAATGCCACCAAGTCGCAATTCTGTCATCGCGATGGATGAAGAGGGAATCGACATTTCCGATCAGGAAAGCCAGATGCTGACGCCAGAGATGGTGGAGAATTTCACTCATATCTTCGGAATGGGGGCAGGGCACATCGAGGCAATTCGCGCTTATTTCCCTGAAAGCCTCGAAAAAACCTTCATTCTCCGCGAGTTTGTCGCTGATGAAGGCTATGACCTCGAGGTTCCGGACCCGATCGGGGGCGATCTCGAAGAGTATCAAATCACCCGAAATCTCATCAAAGAGGCAATTCCGTCGATTTTGCGTTTTATCACGACCGGTGATCCCTCGCTACCACGGGAATGAATTGTCGGCCCATCCGCCTTGCGAGGGGGTAGGGAGAAGCGTCCCGGTGATCCGTTGTTAGCCTATCAGGAACTTTTGGGGCGGGCGATTAAAAGTAGATTTGGTCCTCACCGAGGCGAGCGGCGGCTCGACGGGGACGTCTCGCCCCACCATCTGTGAAATCTGAATCGTTCGTCGAAAATTATTCGGAGTATTCATCTCCCGTTCGTGAATCAAATGAGATGAGATGCGGCCACTCCCCGGGTGACTTGCAGAAATTCTGTCTTACGGGGTTCATACGAATATAGGTCAGCTTCTCTTGTTTGCTTTTTTCACTCCTCAGTCGGTGATCGAAAAAGTCATCTTGCCACATCACTTTGCTGTTTCGCTTCAGGTATCCTTTCCAGGCTTTGAAAAGCGGTTTCATTTCACAGCCTTGGGGAAAGCTCATTACGGCGTTGATGTGATCCGGCATTACTAGAAAAAGATGGATGAACCATTTTGGATCCGGCATTTTATGATAGAATCGGGCTGCAGACAAAACCGCGTCGGCCATAGAATGTGGGTTCGTGTTGCGGTGGCATAGCTGAGGTTTCCCGGGAGGATCGCAATTAATGGTGATGAACCACGCTGAATCCCTGTCCACCCAATGGGGAATGTCATGAGGGAGATTCTTGCGGGTCGGGAATTCAGCCATGTGGGTAGGATGACAAAAATCCCGAAGAATAAGAAGTTACTATTTCAGTTCCAAAACAAGAGGCAGGTAGGGAGAAGCGTCCCCGCTGATCCGTTGTTAGCCTATCAGGGCAGTCGTGCCAGCATGGAAGGGACATTTGGGCGTCACCGAGGCAAACGGCGGCTCGACAGGGACATCTCGCCCCACCATCTCCGTCGTGGGGAGGGGTAGGGAGAAGCGTCCCCGCTGATCCGTTGTTAGCCTATCAGGGCTGTCGTGCCAGCATGGAAGGGACATTTGGGTGTCACCGAGGCAAACGGCGGCTCGACAGGGACATCTCGCCCCACCATCTCCGTCG
>JARGPH010000017.1:61020-120333 GCA_029213065.1 Verrucomicrobiales bacterium
CAGCATGGAAGGGACATTTGGGTGTCACCGAGGCAAACGGCGGCTCGACAGGGACGTCTCGCCCCACCATTTGACGGTGTTCGGTGGTTTTCTCCGTTCAACCATGCATCATTTTTTGACAATCCTCTCTGCCCGCACTAGCTAACGCTGCGTAGGTAATATAAGCCCTTCACGAAATGTTTATCGTATGACAAAGCCCACCCTCATCATTGGAACCGATCACGGCGGATTCGAACTCAAAGAAGCCGTTGTCGCTCATCTCAAACAAAGCGGTTACGACGTCGAAGATGTCGGCTGTTTTGATAAGGAGTCCGTCGATTATCCCGACTATGCCAACAAAGTGGCCGGTGCCGTTGCAGGTGGCGAAAAGTCTCTCGGTATTCTCTGCTGCACCACTGGAATCGGCATGTCGATCGCCGCGAACCGTTTCGCCGGTATTCAGGCGGCTGTGGTCACGGATGTAGACCTCGCTGCGAAAACACGGGTCCATAACAACACCAACGTGCTTTGCCTCGCCGGCAACTACAATACAGGCGAAGAAGCCGCTGCGATCGTTGACGCGTGGCTCGGTGCTGAATTCGAAGACGGAGGCCGCCACGCGCGCCGCGTTGCGAAAATGAATACCTGCAGCGCTGCTGTGAGTGCTCCGAACGTGGCTATCACGGATCCTGCGATCTATCACGTCATCGAAGAAGAGGAAGCCCGTCAGAGCGCCAACATCGAATTGATTGCCTCAGAGAACTTTGCTTCGAAAGCGGTTCAGCAGGCACAGGGCAGCTGCCTCACGAACAAGTATGCCGAGGGATATCCCGGCAAACGCTGGTATGGCGGCTGTGAAAACGTCGACGTTGCTGAGTCCCTCGCGATCGAACGCGCTAAAGAGCTTTTCGGCTGTGAATTCGCCAATGTGCAGCCGCATTCCGGTTCACAGGCCAACGCAGCGGTTTACTTCAGCGTTCTCACTCCCGGCGATAAAATCCTGACGATGGATCTCAGCCACGGTGGACACCTCACTCACGGTCACTTCGCGAACTTCTCCGGTAAGTTATACGAAGTGCAGCACTACGGTGTTTCCGAAGGTGAAGAGACGATTGATTACGACAAGCTCGCTGAAGCGGCAGCCGAGTATCAGCCGAAGATGATCACGGCAGGGGCTTCGGCCTACTCACGCCGGATCGATTTCGCCCGCATGCGTGAGATCGCTGATTCCGTCGGCGCTTATCTCTTTGTAGACATGGCACACATCGCCGGACTCGTTGCCGCAGGGGAGCATCCTTCTCCGCTCGCTCACGCTCACTTCGTGACGACGACGACGCACAAGTCCCTTCGCGGACCCCGTGGCGGACTCATCCTCACGAACGACGCGGATCTCGCGAAGAAGATTGATTCCCAGGTATTCCCCGGTGTTCAGGGCGGCCCTCTCATGCACGTTATCGCAGCGAAAGCGGTCTGTTTCCAGGAAGCGCTTCAGCCCGGTTTTAAAGCCTATCAGGCTCAGGTCGTCAAAAACGCCTCGACCCTCGCGGAGCATCTCGGCAGCCTCGGCTACCGCATCATTTCCGGTGGCACCGACAACCACCTTTTCATGGTCGACCTGAGACCTGCCGGCGTAAACGGTAAGATCGTTCAGGAGACCCTCGACAAAGCGGGTATCACCGTGAACAAGAACTCAATTCCCTTCGACACCGAAAGTCCTTTCAAAGGCGGCGGTATCCGTATCGGAACGCCGGCGGTGACGACTCGCGGCATGAAAGAAGACGACATGCGTGCCGTTGGTGATCTCATTCACGAAGCGATTCAGAATCGTGACGATGCTGAGAAGCTCGAGTCAATTCGTCTCCGCGTTGCCGAGATGAACGAGCGTTTCCCACTTCCGTGATCCGGAAGCGTTTCCAAAGTAACATTTAAAAGTCGAAAAGAGTCGTTCCTTCGCGGGGCGGCTCTTTTTTCGTTTTACGTTTTACTGTGCGCTCTTTGTTTTGCCTCCTTTCGGGAGCGGCGCGTTGAGGAGGAGGCTGTCGAGTTCTTCGAGATTCCGCTGCGCCATTCCGATGAAGCTCTTCTCATCATTGCGGTGCGGAGCGCCGTCGCGGATCGTGTCCATCTCGTGAAGCTTGAAACGGCGGGCGGCGTCTTTCGCGTGATCACTTTCGTGTCCGAGTTCTTCGAGCACGGCGATGGCACAATCGAGAGAGGAACCCAGCTGTTCGACGAAGAATCTCACCCCCAGCTCGTGGAGCCGGTAGGCATGGTCGCGGGAACAGGCTCTCGCGAAAATTTTCAGGTGCGGAAAGTGCTTCCGGCAGGTCTCGATGATCCCCATTGATTCGTCCTCGTCTTCGATCGCGAGTATGAGAATCTGCGCCTCCTCTGCTCCGGCTGCCTTGAGGAGATGGGGGCGGGTCGCGTCGCCGTAGTAACACTTCAGTCCGATTTTCCTTAGAAAGTCAACGTGATCACTGTCGCGCTCGAGCACCGTCGGCATGCAGCCCGCGCTCCGGAGGAGGCGACCCATGGGGTGACCGAAGCGCCCGAACCCGGCGAGGAGCACTTTCGCTTTGTCATTCTCGACATCGTGGGGGCGCTCGTCTTTTTCGGTTTCCGTGGTTCCGAAGCGGGGAAGAATGACCTTCTGGACGAAAATCAACAAAGGTGGCGCCATTGCCATGGAAAGGGCCACCGCGGCGATCATCTGTGCTCCAAGTTCTTTCCCAATGACACCCTGGCCCATCGCAAAGCCTCCGAGGACGAAAGCAAACTCACCGCCCTGAGCGAGGGCTGCGGCGAAGAGAAGGCGCTGATCAAAAGCCATCTTGAACCACTTCGCGAGACCGAAGAGAACGGCGCCTTTGATGCTGATGAGCCCCAGCACCATCATGCCGATCGTAAGCGGCTGAGCGGCAATGAGCCCGAAATCGATGCCTGCTCCCACCGCGATAAAAAACACAGCGAGAAGAAGGGATTTGAAAGGATCGATGTCGCTCTCGAGTTCGTGACGAAACTCGCTGCTCGCGAGCATGACCCCGGCGACGAAGGTGCCGAGGGCGGGGGAGAGGCCGACCTCGTTCATGAGCAGGGCAATCCCGACGACGAGAGCGAGCGTGGTTGAGGTAAGTGCTTCAGGGACTTTCAGCGAAGCGACCCAGCGCAGCCACGGTGTGAGAACGAAACGTCCGATCACGACGACGATAGCGATGGCCCCGACGACGACAAAGCCGTGGCTCCAGTAGGGGAGCGAGTCGATGAGAGTATGGCTTTCGTGACCCGCATCTCCGGTCTTTGGGAGAAAGGCGAGGAGGGGCAGAAACGCAATCATCGGGATGATCGCGATATCCTGAAAGAGAAGCACTGCGAAACTCTGTGTGCCCGCACTGGTGTCACTGATGCCGCGCTCGCGCAGGGTTTGCATGACGATTGCAGTGGAGGAGAGGGAAAGAATCATCCCCATGGCGAGCGCTTCGCGCCAATCGACTTGCAGCAGCAAGCTGGCACTACCTATCGCCAAGGTCGTGAGGAGCACTTGCATCCCCCCGAGCCCGAGAATGGGGCCCCGCATTTTCCAGAGCCGTGAAAGGTCGATCTCGAGCCCGATCACGAAGAGCATGAGAACGACCCCGAACTCGGCAAAGTGCATCACCTCCTCGCGGTTCTCACCGACCCAGCCCAACGCCGAGGGGCCCACGATCGCCCCGATGATGAGGTAACCCAGAACCGCGCCGACACCGAGCTTTTTTCCAAGCGGGGCAGCGAAGGCCGCCGCGACCAGGTAGATGAATCCGTTGAGGAACAGGTTTGCTTCCATTCCTTCTAGCCTTCGTCGTCCCCGCCATTTTGCAAGCGGGGAAGGTGGTTGTGGGATTCCTTGAGAGTCAACAATCTGAACTCCTCTGACCTTGTTTGCCTGATGGCATGGTACTGTAAAGTCGGCAAGTCGACAGCGTATGATCAACTATCGATCAGTCGAATCTCGCCTGAAATATGTAGGAAGAGGCTGCTTTGAAAGCGCTTTCACGAAGAGGGGAAACGGATAAATTCGATGAACTTAAAATTTCCAACCAAAGGGCCTTGTCTGTCCCGCTCCGATTGCGGAAAAAGAATACACCGGGGAGGTTCGAAAACCCTTCCCCGGTGCATCCGCTTCGCTGTTTTTCCGCTTCTTAATCGATGATGTTCAATGACTTCAGGAGCGCGCGATCGATATTGCCGGTGGCGACGAGTCCGTTGGCGCGCTGATAGCTGATGATCGCGCGAACGGATCCACGGCCAATGGCACCGTCGATAGGACCGTGATAGTGACCGAGGTATTGCAATTCAATCTGCACGGCTACCTCGATGGGGAGGTGAGTGAAAGCGTCATGATTGCGGTAGGCGGGGAGGGTCAGAAGAGTCACTCCGGACCATTTGCCTCGCTGCACGGGCATGCGACCTCTCGGCCCGCGACTGTTGTGAGTGATTTTAGGTGCCGCTTTAGGTGGTGTCTTCGGTGCTGCCTTCGGGGGGATTCCAGGGGCCGCCCGGTGCGGGGCAACGTTTCTGTGGTGCACCTTTTTGGATGGAGCGGGAGATCTTCTATCGGGTTCATTTTTGCCACGCTGTTGTGACGAGGCCTCATTCGAGCTCAGTAAGAGCCCTCCAATGACAAGGGCAATGGAAAGAGGACGATTCAGATTGGTGATCATATTTGGAGGAGGAGTTGGTAATTTCATACTCGGATTTAACACTGCTCGGTGGAAGGTGTTGCGTGGGTTTCTCGAAATGCGTTGACGGTAAATTGCGTTTTCCACCCGATTGGATCGCAGGTGGAAGCGACAGTCAGAGGTTCTGAAGGTCTCGCAGCCGCGGTAGAAATCGAAGGGCCGACCTTGACGAATTGGCATTGGGATGGACAGGTTGTTAAGCGATGTTGATCAAACGGAACCAGCAAATCGCAAGCCCGGCCGTGCGCCGCTTGTTGAAGCCATTTACCTCGAAGGAGCGGTATCACAAGGCCGGTGATATCGGGGAGGGAGGGCTTTCAAAAGTCATTTCAAGTTTTGACAGCTGCCTGAATCGCATTGTCGCGGTGAAAGAGTTGAAGGAGGAGAATCTTTCCGACCCGGATTTTCTCAACGCGTTTATCACTGAGGCTAGAATGATCAGCTACCTCGATCACCCCGGGGTGGTCACGGTCTATGATTCCCATCTCACGGAGAATCAGCAACTCTGCTACACCATGCAGGTGGTCGACGGGGAGACGCTTTTGGATTTTCTGGCGCGTAATATGGAGCCGGATGTCGTGAACGAGAACTACCTCTCCGAGGTGCTCAATATCTTCACGAAGCTGTGCGAAACACTCGACTACGTTCACGACAAGGGCGTCATCCATCTCGACTTGAAGCCGGAGAACATCATGCTCGGGCACTACGGTGAGGTTATGATCATGGATTGGGGAAATGCTTTCCTCTACGATACCTCTGTCTACGAAAACCAATTCCGCGAGTTTTTGGTGGCAGGTTCAGAAGTGAATCTTCAGCTGGAAGCGGGGGCAGCCATTCTCGGCTCACCTTTATACATGTCGCCGGAGCAAACCCGGAGCCGCAGGGGCCTGGGCCCGACTTCTGACATCTACAGTCTCGGAGTGGTTGTCTATGAACTCTTAACCGGGCAGCGTCCCTTTGCGGCAGCTGAGGTTGACGCCATCGTTGAGAACGTGCGAACTCTTGTTCCGCCGCCGATTCACGAGTTGAACCCGAATATCCCGCTGCGCCTTTCCCGCATCGTCGAAAGGATGATGCAGAAAGCACCCGAAGACCGTCCCCGGAGCGCTCGCGAGGTTCTGAACGAGATTCAGGCCGCTCAGACATCCGGCCAGGCTTTTCCGGAATGGAAGATTCCCGCGGGGCAAGTCATCTTCAACGAGGGGGATCCGGGGGACTTTACGATACGAATCAAATCCGGCAGGGTCGAAATCTCAAAGGAGGATGGGGGAATCAGAACGGTCCTCGCCGAACTCGGTCCGGGTGATGTCCTCGGTGAGTTGGCTGTTTTTTCCGACATCCCGCGCACCGCGACCGCGACCGCTCTCGAGGATACGGTGGTCTATCTGATGAGGAGCGGAGAGGTCAATGCTGAGTTGGAAAAGCTGAGCCCCTGGGTCTCGCAAATGATCACAGCGCTATCACACCGCTTTGACGCTCTAAACAAGAGCGTTATGGAATTGGAAAAAGGGAACCCGTCTCCCTGAGCGCTCGCAGGCGCGAGACCTCCCTGAGGAACACTCGTGAGTGACGGTGAATACGAAGCTCTAAGCGTTCACATCCACGACAACGCGTCCTTTGACTTTTCCTTTGAGAATGTCCGAGCCAAGCTGCGGGACATCACTCAAAACGGCCGGCTGAATCATTGCCTCCAGTTTCTCAAGAGGGAGATCACTGGCGAGGCGTTGCCACGCGGTGAGGCGTTTTTCGAAAGGCTGCATGACGCTGTCGATCCCGAGGAGGTTGACGCCGCGCAGGAGAAAGGGAATCACCGAGGCGGGGAGATTGGCGCCTCCTGCCAACCCAACGGCGGCGACGGAAGCGCCGTAGTTCAACTGACCGAGAACCCGTGCGAGCATTTCGCCGCCGACCGCATCGACGCATCCGGCCCAGGTCGTCGACTCGAGAGGCCTTTTGGAAACGGTGTTCAACTCTTCGCGCGGAATGATTTGGCTGGCGCCGAGACCTGTGAGGTATTCGGCGGTTTCGGGGCGTCCTGTCACGGCAGCCACTTCGTAGCCGAGATGGTTGAGAACCGCTGTCGCGATGGAGCCGACGCCTCCTGCCGCTCCGGTAACGAGAACGGGGCCCTGACCGGGCTTGAGTCCGTGCTCTTCGAGGGCAATGATTGCAAGCATCGCGGCAAAGCCGGCGGTCCCGATGGCCATGGCCTGCTTCGCAGTGAGTCCGTCCGGAAGAGGCACGAGCCAGTCGGCATTGAGGCGGGCCTTCTGCGAGAAGCCTCCCCAATGTCTTTCGCCGACGCCCCAGCCGGTTAAGACAACGCGGTCTCCAGTTTTGTATCTGGAATCATCGGAAGACTCGACGGTTCCGGCAAAGTCGATCCCCGGAATGTGAGGGTAATTCCGAACGAGTCCGCCATTCGCCTTCATGCAAAGCCCGTCCTTGTAGTTGATCGTCGTGTAGTCGATCGCAACGGTTACGTCGCCTTCGGGCAGTTGTGATTCTGTAAGGTCTTTTACGGAGGCAGTGACTTCTGACTCGCCGTTTTGCTCGACGAGGATGGCTTTGAAACTCATAGGAAAATTGGGTAACCGGGGGTGATGGAATTCAGTGGCGAACTACGACGCAGCGCGAGACTGGAGCTTACCAAAAACGAGGCTGGTTCAGCGAGACTGTTTTGCCTCACCGAATTCAACAGGGTAAGATCGATGACCTGACCCTCTTGAATGAGTCGTTGGGTGCGTCTACGCGTCGTCGTCTGCGATGACGGGTTTCTCCTTCGCGAACTTTCGAATCACGGTGTAGAAAACGGGGGTGAGGAGAAGGCCGAAGAAGGTCACTCCCAGCATCCCGGAAAAGACGGCGGTTCCGAGCGCGTTCCGCATTTCCGCGCCGGCTCCTTTTGCGATCATGAGGGGCACAACGCCTAGAATGAAGGCGAAACTGGTCATGAGGATGGGGCGCAGCCGGAGCGTCGCTGCTTCGATCGCGGCTTCGAACCGGTTCCGTCCTTCGTCTTCGAGCTGTTTCGCGAATTCGACAATGAGAATGGCGTTTTTACAGGCCAGCCCGACAAGAACAACAAATCCGATCTGGACGAGGATGTTGTTGTCACTGCCGCGAATCCAGACACCGACGATGGCGCTGAGGAGACACATCGGCACGATCAGAATCACGGCGAGAGGCAGGCCCCAGCTTTCGTACTGGGCTGCGAGCATGAGAAATACGAACAAGACGCACAGCGGGAAGATGTAGACGGCGGTGTTGCCGGCCGCTTTCTGCTGGTAGGCGATGTCAGTCCATTCGAAGTCGAAGCCCGGTGGCAGCGTCTCGTCGGCGATGCGCTCCATGGTGGCGAGCGCTTCCCCGGAGCTCATCCAGGGCATCGGGGATCCGACCAGTTCCGCTGCGGGGTAGAGGTTGTATCGGGTGACGCGATCCGCTCCGACCGTTTCCTGCATTTCGACGAGGGAGCCAAGCGGGACCATTCCGCCCTGACGGTTGCGTGTCTTCAGTTTCGAGACATCTGAAGGGGCATCTCGATAGGAGGCGTCGGCCTGTGCGGTGACGCGATAGGTCCGTCCGAAGAGATTGAACTCATTCACAAAAACAGAACCGAGGTAGTACTGAAGGGTGCTGAAGACATTGCTCAGGGGCACGTCGAGCATCTTGGCTTTGACGCGATTCACTTCCGCAAAGTACTGCGGCGTCGCTGCGGCAAACGGGGTGTAAACCTGAGCGAATCCGGGCTCTTCGTTAGCGGCTGCGGCGAGAGCATGGGTGGCTTCGCCGAGGGCTTCGAGCCCGGCATCATTTTTGTCCTGAACCCATAATTTGAATCCGCCACTGGTGCCGAGGCCACGAACCGATGGCGGTTCGACGACGACGATGAAGGCGTCCTGAATGTGGGCCACTTTTTCGCGGAGGGCGGCGTATAGTTCCGGAGCGGTGGGGCCTCCGTTGGCGACACGATCTTCGAAGCTGTCGAATATAGGGAAGAGCGCACCGGCGTTGACGGCATTTGCACGGGTCGCTCCGTTGAATCCGGCGAAAGAAACGACACCGCCGATACCGGGTATCTCATCGATGAGTGCGCCGACTTCTTTTACGACCGCGTCGGTCCGCATCAGGGAAGCGCCGGGAGGCAGCTGCACCGCAATGATCGCGTAACCCTGATCCTGAGCGGGAATAAATCCGGTCGGAACCTTCTGGAACATGAAGCCTGTCAGGCCGATGAGTCCGACAAACGCAACCAGAGAGATCACAGCGGTTCTCACCATGCGGCGTATCAGGCCGGAATAAACAGAAGTGATGCCGTCGAAGATTCTGTTAAAAATACGGAAGAACCATCCGAAGAGGAAATTGAGAAGACGTTCGAACCAGTCGCGCTTGCTGTCGTGTGATTTCAGCAAAACCGCACCCATGGCAGGGCTCAGGGTCAGTGAGACGATCGAGGAAATGATTGTTGAAACGGCGACGGTGATGGCAAACTGCTGATAGAACTGCCCCGAGATTCCACTGATGAACGCGGTGGGGACGAACACGGCCACGAGCACCAGCGAGGTCGCGATAACGGCACCGCCAACTTCGTTCATCGCTTTGCGGGCCGCGCTGCGAGGGGATAGACCTTTCTCGATATTCCGTTCGATGTTCTCGACCACAACGATGGCGTCATCGACGACGATCCCGATGGAGAGGACCAGTCCAAAAAGTGAAAGGTTGTTCAGCGAATAGCCGAGTCCTGACATGATTGCGAAAGTGCCGACAAGGGAGACCGGAATCGCGAGGAGAGGGATGATGGTGGCCCGCCAGCCCTGAAGGAACACCAGGACCACAAGAATAACGAGAAGGACCGCTTCAAAAATGGTGTGTTTTACCGCTTTGATCGATTCATCGACAACCACGGTAGGGTTGTAGACGATGTCGTATTCGAGTCCGGCGGGGAAGTCCTTGGCGAGGGTGTCCATCGTCGAGATCATTTCCTCGGCGGTGTCGAGTGCGTTCGAGCCGGGGCGTTGGAAAACGAGGATGGCCACGGCGGGCTGGCCATTCAGATAGCTGATGCTGGAATAGTCCAGCGCTCCGAGTTCGACGCGGGCGACATCTTTGAGTTTAACGATGCGTCCATCGGAACCGGTTTTGACGACGATGTCATCGAACTGCTCCTCGTCTTCGAGGCGGCCAAGGGTGTTGACGGTGTACTGGAAGGCATCGTCGGCGGCGGTGGGTTGCTGGCCGATCGTTCCCGCAGCGACCTGAACGTTTTGTTCCTGGAGGGCTTCGACGACATCCCCGGGGGTCATGTCAAGGGATGCGAGGCGCTCGGGGTCGAGCCAGACCCGCATATTGTAATCGGATCCACCGCGAACGTTGAGCTGACCAACGCCCTTGAGACGGCGGACCACATCGAGCACTTTGAGTGAGGCGTAGTTCGCGATGTAAAGCTGGTCGTAGGTGTCGTCGGGTGATTTCAAATGAACCACCATGAGAAGATCAGGAGAGCTCTTCGTCGTGCTCACACCAAACTGACGCACTTCCTCGGGGAGGCGTGGTTCGGCGAGCGCGACGCGGTTTTGAACGAGAACCTGGGCTTCGTCCAGATCGGTGCCGAGTTCGAAGGTAATCGTGATGCTCATGGTCCCGTCGGAGGTCGACTGCGAAGACATGTAGAGCATGTTCTCGACCCCGTTGATTTCCTGCTCCAGTGGAGTCGCCACGGTGTCGGAGATGACCTGCGGCCCCGCTCCGGGGTAGTTGGCACTGACCACGATGGTGGGCGGTGCGATTTCAGGGTAGAGCGCGACGGGGAGGTTGAAGTAGGCCAGTCCGCCAACGATGACCGTGATGATCGATACGACCCACGCGAAGATGGGGCGGTCGATGAAGAAGTGTGAAAATTTCATGACGAATCAGGTTCAGTCTAAGTCTTACTCGGACTTCGCTGTATCAGTGGACTCCGCAGTCGGATCGCTTTCGATGACGGGCGCGATCACCTCTTCGATGGGGGAGACAGTCGTGCCGGGGCGAATCCGTTGAAGGCCGTTGATGACGACCCTGTCACCTGCTGCCACGCCGCTCCGGATGACGCGAAGTCCATCGATGAGGGGGCCCAGTTCGACCCCGTGACGCACCGCGAGATTCTGGTCGTCGACGACCCAGACAAAGTTCTCTGACTGATCACGCCCAATCGCTTTGTCGGGAATCTGAACAGCCCCTTCGAGAACGCTCCCTTGAAGCCGGATCCGGGTGAAGAGACCCGGAGTGAGGGTTCTGTCAGGATTGTCAAAAACAGCCCGTCCCTGAATCGTTGAGGTATTGCGGTCGACCGCATTCTCCACGAAATCCATGACCCCCTTGTGGGGAAATCCTTTTTCATCGGCCAGCCCCAGCTCAACGGGGTTGGCAGTGCCATCACGGGAGGTGGCGCGTTTTCCTTCGAGGTCGAGTCGGAGGTATTTGAGGTAAGCGGCTTCGTCGGCTTCGAAATAGCAGTGAATCGGATCTACGGATCGAATCGTCGTCAAGAGCGTCGAGGCTCCTGATCCGCCGGTGACGAGGTTTCCGGGGGTGACGAGATCACGGCTGATTCGGCCGGCGACGGGAGCTTTCACTTCGGTGAATTCGAGATCGAGATTCACGGCGGCGAGTTCCGCCTGCGCTGCCTGCACTTCTGCTGTCGCGGCCAGTTCCGAACCACGGCGGATATCGACCTCCTCGGCGGAGATCGCGTTGGTTTTCAAGAGGGACTCGGCCCGTTTCAGGTTTGTCCGTGCCAGTGTCAGTGATGCATTCGCCTGAGCGAGCTGAGCTTTTGCTCTGTCCACCTGTGCCTGGTAGGGGCGGGGATCGATCGTGAAAAGGAGATCGCCGACCTCGACGATCTGGCCGTCTTTGAAATGGGTTTTCTCAAGATAGCCGCTGACACGGGCCCTCAGTTCAACATCGTCGATCGCGACGAGCCGGCCTACATACTCGTCCCACTCGGTGATGTCGCGGGCGATCGCTTTTCCAACCGTGACTTCAGGTGCTCCCGGCTCCGGTGGTGGTCCTTCCTTTTCTGCTCCGCAGCTGATGAGGAGGGCGGAAATACCGAGAGTGGAGAGAAATGAAGTCTTATGCATGTTGAAAAATAGCTACCATCGACCGCCAAGCGATCGAATCAGGTTGACCGAGTTGACGTAGTCGTCCCCGGTGAGTGTCGCGAGGGCACGCTCTGTGGTCAGGGCGGTCCGCTCGGCATCGAGAACGAAAAGATAATCAACGAGCCCGGCGTCATACTGCTCGGTGGTGAGGGCGCGGGCGCGCTTCGCGGATCGCACCGCCTCGCTCTGTGCATTGGTCTGGACACGAAGGTGCTTCCACGCGGCGAGGTTGGTCTCGACTTCTGAGATGGCGGTGAGGATCGTTCCCTCGTAGGTCTCGCGTGACTCCTCGAAAGCGGCTTCGGCCCGCTCGAGATTCGCTTTGTTTCGGAAGCCCTGGAAGATCGGCAGTGAAACGGAGGGATTGATAACCCAGGCTCCGGCGCTCGACTGGAATAGATTTCCGACCTCAGAAGCGCTTACACCGACATTACCGACGAGCGTGATCGACGGGTAAAACTCGGCTGTGGCAACGCCGATGCGTGCTCCGGCAGCTGCCATGTTTCGTTCTGCCACGCGAATGTCAGGACGGGCGCGAAGGAGTTCGGAAGGGAGACCGGAGGGAACCCGTGGAGGGGTTCCTGAGAGGGGACGGCTTCCCAGTGAAAAACCCGAAGCTGGTGCTCCGATAAGGAGAGCGAGAGCATTTTCATACTGGGAACGCTGTCTGCGCAAGGCGGCGATCTCGGCTTTACTTTGTGAGAGTTGTGTTTTTGCCTGAGCGAGGTCGAGCTCGCCGACGACTCCCTGATCGAAGCGTTCTTTGACCAGTTTCACGGAGTCCTGTCGAAGGCTGACGCTTTCGGCGACGAGATTGATCTCGCGGTCGAGAGCACGGATTCGAAAATAGGTGCTTGCGAGATCGGCTTCCACGGAAAGACGCATCGCGGCAAATTCCTCCTCCTGGGCTTGCGCATCCGCAGTGCTCGCTTCGGTGCTGCGTCGCACGCGGCCGAAAAGATCGATTTCCCAGGCGGCATTTACGGGCAATGAATAGGTCGAGGTTGTTCGGCCTCTATTCTGAAATCCGGCAGTGTTCCCGAAGTCGAGCTCACTGGAGGTTTCACTGTGATTGAAATCGGCTGCGGTATCAATTTGAGGAAACAAATCGGCTCGCGTTACGCGGATGGTGGAGCGGGCCTGTTGGACTCGCTGAAAGGAGGCGCGCAAGCTGCGGTTCTGTCCGTGGGCCGCATCGACCAGCTTATTCAGTTGCGTGTCGTTGAAAATCTTCCACCAATCTTCACGGCAGGCGCTGCCTTCCGCTTTGCTCGAACCATTTTTGTAAGCAGACGGAACCGGAGCGTCCGGAGTTTCGTAATCAGGACCGACGGTGCACCCTGTCAAAACGACAGAAGCAAGAAGGACGGCACCAAATGTTAGATTGAGTTTATTTTTCACAGCAGGACTCGTTGAGATTTTGCCGGCAGTTTGTTTAGAACGGGCTGCCAGTATTCGGTTTAAATAACTAAAGGGATTTCGAGTCCGATCAATCATTCGTCAACCCCTGATACTGCTACCAGCTCTACGCAAAGCGGACTTACGACGGAGGTAGGACAAGCCCCTTACAAAAATGTTGTCCTAAATAACCGATTTTTTTTGCAGCTCCGGCTATATCTATCGGTGGTGACCGGAATCACTGGAATAGAGCGGGCTTGTGAGAACTGGCTGCCGGACGCACCCGGGGGATTGTGTGAACTTTTTCACAAAGAAACGCCGGTTCGCGTTTCAATCAGAAAGGGAGTCGTCCGGAATCGGTATTTTGCCTGTTATAAGATTGCCGTTACGCTTTCGGCAAAGTTTTCATGTGAGGATGCCTTTGTTGGAATGATAGAAGTGGTCGATTTTGAATCCTACAGCTGGATCCTGTTTAAGAAGGACGATGGCTTGCTCCTCGATGTGCAATGCAGCCACAGCGCCTTCGGGTATTCCTTTCTCATGGCTCTGAATTCAGACGAAAGTGAGGCGTATCAAAAGAGAGGCCGGGAATACCTCACGGAACTGGCCGGTGCCATTCAGTATTCCGCGCCGGGGATCAGGGGCTCCCGTTCCCCCTATACAAGCCGCGACGTGACATCTGAATTGGGCGAAGCGATCTCAAAAGCTTTTTTGGAATGGAAAGCTGCCCGGGAATGAGGAGAGGTAGCCATGAAGGTCTGATTGCTTAGGATGACAATAGGGATTTATCCGCAAAGTTGAAATTTTTCAGGAGTTTTCTGTCTGAAAAGTGATGTTTTTGACCTAAGTTGGCTAAATTGGGATTGATTGTTTGGTGAAAACTGCGATTATTTCCGCAATTAGCCTTCTAAAATACTATGGCCTCAAAAAAACAACCCGAACTGGACGGAGCTCAGGCTCTCATCATGACACTCAGCGAACTTGGCGTTGAGTATGTCTTTGGTTACTCCGGAGGTGCTGCACTTCCGATTTTCGATGCTCTTGAAACGGTCAAATCCAACATCAAGTTTGTCCTTACCCGTCATGAGCAGGGTGCCTGCCACATGGCTGATGGCTACGCTCGTGCCACCGGGAAGCCGGCTGTGGTTCTCGTGACTTCCGGTCCCGGTGCAGGTAACACCATTACCGGAATCATGACCGCTCAGATGGACTCCGTTCCAATGATCATTGTGACCGGCCAGCAGGTTACCTGGATGCTCGGTAAAGATGCTTTTCAGGAAGCTGATATTTTTGGAATCACGATTCCGGTGGTAAAGCACAACTACCTCGTTCGCGAGACGAACGCGCTTCCGCGTATCGCACGTGAGGCATACCACATTGCCACCTCAGGCCGTCCCGGTCCTGTTCTCATCGACGTTCCTAAAGACATCAGTCAGTCTCCTTTCACAGGCGATCTTGATGCGGAGATCGATCTTCCCGGATATTGTCCTGAAAAAGGGTATGACATCGACGCGGCCTCTCTTGAGGAAGCCGCCCGTCTCATTAACCTCTCGAAGAAGCCTGTGATTCTCGCAGGTCACGGCGCGATGATTTCCGGAGCGGAGGAGGAGCTCATGACTTTGGCAACGAAGCTCGATTCCCCGGTGACTTCGACTTTGCTCGGTAAAGGTGTCTTTCCTGAATCTCATCCACTTGCTCTTGGCATGCTGGGTATGCACGGAACCGCTTATGCAAACAAAGCGATCTGTGAGTGTGACCTGATCCTGAACATTGGATCCCGTTTTGATGACCGGATCATCGGCCAGGCGGACAAGTTCGGAGCGAACGCAAAAATCGTTCACCTCGACCTCGACGTTTCCGAGATCGGCAAAATGATTGTTCCTGACGTTACTGTTCTCGGTGATGCGAAGACGACGCTGAGACAGCTTCTGCCTCTTCTCGAGCCGCAAGAGCGCCCTGAGTGGAACGAGCACATCAACGGCTACAAGAAGAAGTTTCCTCTCGCTTATAAAAAGCAGGGTGGACTCCGCATGCAGCAGGTTCTCGATGAAATTCACGACCTTACTGAAGGTGATGCCATCGTCGCAACGGATGTGGGCCAGCACCAGATGTGGGCAGCTCAGTTCTACACGAACGACAAATCTCTGAAATGGCTCAGTTCCGGTGGTGCCGGCACGATGGGCTTCGGATTCCCTGCCGCGATCGGTGCGCAGTTTGCCTGCCCTGATGCGACCGTGATTTCGGTTTCCGGAGATGGTGGATTCCAGATGACACTGTGCGAATTGGCGACAGCGGTGATTCACAAGCTTCCGATCAAGATTCTCGTTCTGAACAACCACTACCTCGGTATGGTTCGTCAGTGGCAGGAACTCTTCTTCGACAATCGTGAGAGCGGTGTTGATCTGGAAGGGAATCCTGATTTCGTAAAACTGGCCGAGGCCTACGGTGCGAAAGGGATTAACATCAAGCGACCGGCTGACGTTCGTAAGAAGCTTCAGGAGGCGCTTGAGTACAATGACGGTCCGATCCTCATCAATGCTGAGTGTATCAAAACGGACAACGTGTTCCCGATGATCCCGGCAGGAGCCGCCCTCGAGGACATGCTCACCGAGCCACCGAAGCACAAAATGGCCAAGCCGGTTGGTTCGACCTAAGAGCCGAAGGCTCACTGTATGCTTCTTTACTACTCTAATTCTTTACTACTTTAATTCTTTAAAACCATGTCACGAGCAATTACCACCGCTGACAAAAAACCAAGTCCCCGTCCCGATGTGAACGGGGGGCACACTCTCAGTATGTATGTGAACAACCAGCCCGGTGTTCTCATGCGTATCTGTCAGATCTTCTCACGCCGCGCTTACAACATTGATTCACTGGTTGTGTCTCAGGGACGGGATCCCCGTTTCTCACGGCTCACTCTCGGAATCAGTGGTGACCCTGCAGGATTGCCTCAGATCATCCTCCAGTGCGACAAACTCGTCGATGTCATTCACTGTTTCGAGCACACTCCAGACAATACCGTTGTCCGCGAGTTGGCATTGATTAAGGTGAAATCGGACAACGCGGAGCGCCGCACCGAGATTCTCCAGATCGTCGAGCACTTCGGCGGCAAAACGGTTGATTTCACGGAGTCGTCCGTCGTTATCCGCATCGAAGGCGCGAGCGACAAAGTCGACGCTTCGATTCGTCTTCTCAACAATTACGAGATCGTCGAGACCGTCCGCACTGGTAAAGTGGTGATGGCTCGCGGCGAGCAGTCCACCTGAGCCGGTGGGCTCACACTTCCCGCTAATTTTTGCGGGGAGTCAGTCTTTTGCGAAACGAAGTCGAGGTGGAAACACTTCGGCTTCGTTGTGCAGAGAGCCCCGGTTCGCGATTCAACAGGGTCAGGTCGACGGCTCAACCCTGTTGGGTGGCGGCCGGAACTCTGTCTATGCCGCGCAGTCCTTGTTTTTGCCTGTGCCCTGGAGTGACTGCATCATCAGTCGCACGACGTGGGGGAAAGAGCGCCACGAATGAATCGGAATAGGATTGGATTCGCAGCTACCGGTTCCGAGTATTTCCACGACGACGTTGTCCCATTGTTTTGCGGCCATGGTTGATTCCTTCGCGAGGACCTTCTCGACCTTTGTTCCGTGGCTCATTTCAGTTTTTACCCAGGTCGAGAGAAGCGCCTCCTGATGCTTCAGATGTGCACCCAGTTTTTGGCGATGTTCGGAGAGCAGGGGAGTGGCTTCAAGCAGTTCACGGGGGAGGGCGTCGATGAGCTTGGTGACAGCCCGGAGTTCCACGGCGAGTCGTCTAACAGATTCCCAACGGCATCCGGATTGTGAGAGGATCGTGAGGAGGTCGAGTTCCCACTGCCTGGCTGCCGGACTCGTGAGCGCAGCAATGGCGGGGACGAGGATTCCGTCTGAGAGGTTTTGGAGAAAGTCCTGATTCGACTGAAGGTCGGCAAGGAGCCCTTCGTCGCAGATTTCTGAGAGAGAAGAAGTGCGATAGGAGGTTTTCTCGATGGCACACATGAGGATGTATTCTCTGAGGATGAGCTCATGCAGGGTGCTGTCGGATTCGGGTTCGGATGAACCAATCAAACTGTCGAGAGCGAGCGGGGTGTTGGGAAACTTCATGCCCTCCCTTCTTTGCAGGGGGAGTGCCAACGGACCTTTCTTTCGAGCGTTCTCGCTCAAGCTCTTGATAGACAGAGGGTAAAGACCGTTTTTTCTATTCATGCGGCGCGGGCTCTGAGTTGCCCCGCACCTCATTATCAGAGCAAACTGCAAGATGACATGGCTTTTTGAAATGTTCATGCACCTCCTTCGCAGAGCAGTCCTCAGTTCAAAAGCCATCGTGCGAATCGCAGCCCGGGCGGGGGAAGGAGAATTGCAATGTGCATGATCTACCGTTTCGGCGATCTCAATCTCCGCGAGGTGGGCCTACTCCTGCAAGGGTTCGTCGAATCGATGTGATCTGGAACGATGACAGCTACTTAGGGGCGGTATGAAGAAATATGTGTGCATGTTCAATGACAGGTCGCTCGCTGATGAGGTGGTCGATACTGTCTCCGGGGTTGGCTTTGATGCGATAACGAGGACGGTGACGTGGAATCGATCGAACGGCACCACCGCTGTGACCTACGGCGTGCTGGCAGACGAGTTGGAAAGAAATCGTGTTCTCGATATCATTGCGGAACACCTCGGGTGGCACAGTGATCTGCTCAAGTGCCCGACCTGCCGCCGTCCCACCCTCGAGCCGCTTTGCCGATACGGACGGGCGAGATTCAGCCACACGCTGAAGCAAATCAGGGGCTTCGGAAAGAGAGCAAAGTCACCCGTCTTCTGCCGCTACTGCCGACGCGAAATGCGATTCGGTGAGGTCGTTGACAATCCATCCAACAACTAACTCTTACTTTAACTACCAATGGCTGAATCACAGGAAATAGAAGAATCCGTTCCCACGAACGTGAAGGAGGTTACCGACACCCTTCAGGATACAGTGGGAAGCGTCTGGGCAACCTTCATCGAGCGCCTCCCTTTCATCGTTGCCGGAATCGTCGTCTTGATCGCGACGGCAATCGTTGTTTCGATTTTTACACGACTGCTGAATAAGTTTCTGCGTCGCAATGAGTCGATGCGTGACTCGCTTCGGGATCTTTTGGGGCGACTCGCATCGATCGCCCTGTGGTTTGTCGGTCTCACGATCGCAGCGATCGTCGTCTTCCCGGGGATTGATCTCGCGAAAGCCCTCGGTGGACTCGGCTTGCTTTCCGTCGCGGTCGGTCTCGCGTTTCAGGATATTTTCGAGAACTTCTTTGCCGGAATCCTCCTGCTCTGGCGCTTCCCTTTCGAGAAAGGGGACTTCATTGAGTGCGGAGACGTCGAAGGGAAGGTCGCGGATATCCAGATTCGGATGACCTTGATCAGGAAATCCACGGGGGAGTTGATCATAGTTCCGAACTCGTATCTCTTCAAAAATCCCGTTGAAGTACTGACCGATAAGCCGTTGCGGCGCGTCCACATCACCGCCGGTGTCGGATACGGTGAGGATGTCGCGGCCTCGACCCGGGTGATCATTGACGCCCTCGAATCCTGCGAGTCCGTATCAACGCGGAAACCGGTTGAAGTGTATCCGTCAGGATTCGGTGCCAGCAGCGTAGACATCGATGTTGCCTGGTGGACGGATTCCAAGCCGGGCGATGTTCGTCGCTCAAAGGGCGAAGTCATCACTTCGATCAAAGTCGCGCTCGACGAAGCGGGAATCGAAATTCCCTTTCCTTACCGCACTCTTACCTTCAGTGAACCCCTCAAATTTGAGCGTTCATAAGCACCTGTCGACCCGGTCCTTCACAAGGCGAGGAGGCAGTCGGTGGGCGCGTCGGGCTCCTGAGGGAAAGGTGTCAGAAAATCCCGTAAGGTGGCGAAGTGGTCGACGAAGGCCTGACCGGTCACGTAGGTGCCCTCGATTGCTTCCGCCTTTTCCCGCGCGCTGAGATGGTGATCTATCCAGGTCGCGAGCTTCTCGCTGCGTCGCGATTTTGCCCAGCTGTTTCCGCTGTAGAACCGGGTTACAGACCGGCCCCGAACGCCGATTGAAAAAAGTCGTCTTTTGATGCTCTTGTGATCCAGCTGCAAATATTCGAGTGTGTAGAGTGCTCCGGCAGCGGAACCAAGGCCGGGTGTGTCGTCGAATACTTGTATCTCCGGGGACATCTGACGGGGGAAGGGAGTGTCTTCTCCGAGAAGTGAGTGAAAATCAGAGGCCAGTAAAGGGCTTCTAAATCTCGAGACGAGGTCGAAATCCTCGAGGTCTGCGAGAGGGCTCCCTTCGATTTGGGTCTCGAGGTGAACCGAGATCGAGATGAGCCATTGCAGGTAGATCAGGTAGTTATCACGGGAGGACATGACCCGATCAAAATCCACGAGGCTGTATAACTCCCGTTCCTGTTTGGTGATCTCCTCTGACACCAGTTCCTTAAATCCGAGCAAAATCATAATTGTTCCGTGGCTGGATTGAGAGAACGTTCGCGGCAGCACATTGGAGACAGCGACTGAGATCGCACGGCGCTCAGTGACCGGGAGGGGGCATCGCTCTGTGATGCCGCGCGAGTGGCGGGAGAAGGCCGGAAGATCCGGTTGGGGAGAGTGGGGGATAGGTACATGGCAACGCTTTATGAATTCGGAAACGCAATACTCCACAAAGGGGGCATACGATTCACATCTATGGCAACGTTGCCTGATGGAAAAGAACGACGGTTCGTCAGTTGTTTTCTCCAAATGGATTGAAACGAACGTCGGTTCAGTCCAACCCGAATTTACGTTGCAAACTGCAAATAAAGCAATGGTTATTATTTGCCGGCACTGACGGAAAAGGTTTTGATCAAAACCTCTGCGACGTAGCTCATTTTGGCCCGTGACGAAGTCGCGAGATCCCGCAGATGTATGTAGGCCTCCTCTTCGGTCATGCCTCTCTTTGCCATGAGAATGCCTTTTGCCCGCTCGACCTTTTTCCGTGTCGCGAGTGTCTCCCGCAGGTCGATGTTCTCTTCTTTCAATTGCTGAAACTGGGTGAAGCGTCGCATCACCACGTGAATAGAGGGCCTCAGGTCGTCAGCAGTCACAGGGGTAATGAGGTAGGCCATGACGTGATCGTCCATCGCTCTCTCAACTTTACTGAGCTCAGTTTTATGGGTCACTATAATTCCGGGGACCGGCTCGTCCTTCGAAAGTTCGATCAGCGATTCAATTCCATCCCCGTCTTCGAAGCTGATGCCTGAGATAATCAAATCCGGACGACTCCGTTGGCACTCATCGAGAGTCTCCCGGCACGTTGCGGAAACGAACTGAACGGTATGACCAAGCTCTCGAATAATAAATGCGAGGTGGTCCCTCTCTGCTGCATCACCGTGAGCTATCACTATCGAGTATGTGTCCATCGCTGAATTTTAGAATGAAATATTTTACCAGAATACTGAATTCTCAAGTCGCCCGGGCAAAAAAAATGCCGCACCCCGAAAGGGATGCGGCACGGGGAAGGGGGAGGTTAAGGTTAGTTTGAGTCAGGCGCGATTGCCTCTTCCACCTTTTCGCAGGCTTCGTCTGCGAGAGAGTCCACTTTTTCAATGGAGCTGTCCTTCAGTTCCTCGATCGAGGGAGTCGCATCGTCGATCCGATCCTTGATCCTGGATTTCAGCTGGTCGGATGCCTCTCCGCAAAGTTCGTTTTCCTTGCGGGTCCGGGGGATCGCAATGGCGGCGAGGAAGCCGAGTGCGAGAGCTCCCGCACCGATCAGGCCGGGGGATTCCTGTGTGCTGCGCTCAAACCGCTTCTTCGATTTGCGGGCGGTCTCTCCGGTTTTCTTTGCAAGGGTCTGCGAGGTGCTTGAGATCGCTTCACCGCCGGCTCTTGTCTTTTCGGCAACGAGATTCCCTGCGTCCTTCGCGATGGAAGATGTCTTTTCAGGGAGGTCTGAGAGTTTATCCCAAACACGGTCGTGGTGTCCGGCCCGGCCGCCGTCACTGTCGCCGGAGCCATTCATGGACTCGACCGGGGCCGAGTAGGGAACTCTCTGTCGGTAGTTGGGCGTTCCGGCATCGTTTTGCGCGGCGCTGTCGCCTCCACCGGATCCGTTCCGTGAACGTTTCGGGAGCAGAAGCATTACGGCGGCTGTGCCGACGAGTGCGGTGGGAATCGGGTTGTTTTTGATTCCAGTCGTGATTTTGCTACCGAACGAATTGATGTTGTCCGCGATGCTGTCAAAATCGATCTCGCCGAAGCTTTTCTCCGCCCAGTCGCTTGCTGCGCCGAGGTATTCACGGGGATCGAGTTTATCTCCCAGTTTTTCAATGGTATGGTCCATGCGCTTACGCGTGTCCACGATTTGATTTTCTATGGTTTCAGGGTCGCGAAAGGTTTCGCTCTCCGGTGTGCTGTATTGGTCTATTCTGTTCATTTGATTTTTTCTAACGCCCAGTTCCTAGTTTCTTGAAGTCTCTCAGCAGCGCGTCCGGGCAGAAGTTCGCTGGCTAAAAGCGTGTGTTTTGCTCTTTTGAAAATGATGGTTCCGGCGATGAAGAGTGTTCCGCCGACGAGTAGGGCCGCGAGTCCGAATGCCGGTAAGGCGGCCATGCCCATCCATTGGAGGGCGAGCCCCACTCCGACGACAAAAGCGAGAAGAAGGACAATCGCTCCGGCACCGAGGATGATGGTCGAAACAAGAAGTTTTATCGCATTGTTAGAGATTAACTTCAGTTTCTGAGCAAACTCGGCTTTCGCCAGCTCTGTCTCCTGATGGAGCCAGAGGGAGGCGTCTGATGCGAGAGACGAGAGGAGTGACATGAAATCGTTTTCACTTTCCTCCTCCGGGGAATGATCTTCTGCGATGGGATCTGCAGAGGAATACTCCCGGTCCGGTGCTTCTGTCGGTGCTTCTATCATGCGGCGGCTCCCGGTTGGATTATGACTTGTTGCCGGCTTCTTCCGAGTCGGTTGCCTTCATGGCTCTTCCGGCGAGGAATCCGATGGCAGCGAGTCCTCCGAGGACTGCGGCAGGTCGCTTGCGGGCGAAGTCTTTCGCATCACGCGTGATCTCGGAGGCATTCCTCGAGTCGAGATACCCCGCGACGGAGTCGATTTGATCGGCGAGCCAGTCGAAGCCCTGAGCTACAAACTCCGGTTCAGTTTTCCTGAGCTCCTCCGAGGTGCCCTTGGTTGCCTCGCTGATATTGTGTGCGTGTGTGGAGGCGCTGCTTACGAAATTGTCAGCGCGTTCCACGGTGGCCTTTTTCGCTGTCTTCGCGATTTCACCGGCCTTTTGTTTGACCTCCGAAGTGGTCTCGCGGGCCGCTTTCTTCAGTTCAGTCTCAGCGGGCTTTTTCGTCGTAGTTTTACGCGACGTGTTGGGAGCCTTTTTTCGACCCCCGGTTTTTGGTGTCGCGACCGTTGTTGATTCGAGCGTATCGAGTGTATCTTTTTTCATGACACCCCCTTGGAGTGCATTCGGCGTGCCACCTGGAGCGAGGTTTCTGTAACTCGCTTAATTAGAGTGGAATACGAAAAGAAGGATCATCTCGTTCCTGCAAGTTGAATCGCTGAAGTGCGCATCCTGCATTTAAAATCGATGCACTGTGCAATAGTGTTTCCACACCGATGGAGGCCGCGTTACCTCATCTTAATTCGATCCGCCCGCTCCCGGACCTTGTCCTTGTCCCGGTCAGTGGTGATGGCTGTCAGCGCGTCCTCTTTGAGTGTTTGGAGTTCGCTTGTGATCGCTTCGCTGTGAGACTCCAGGATGGGCTTCTGCTGATGGAGGTGATCCAGCATCTGGAGCAGTCTCAGGACGATGACTACATCGTGACGACAGTAGAGGCGTAACGGTGCCATCAAAATATAGAGGAGGTCGGCGAAGGAGATCACCGCAATATCCACGATCGATTCACCGTCTTCGTTTTCGTAAACCTGCCTGTCGTCGAATTTCATCCGCTTCGAAAGGAGATGTGTGAGATGGTCTATCGCAGCGAGGGCGGTTCCGGGGTCATTCACTCCCGGTGACATCGCCCGCACTGCTACTTCCGTTATCTGGGTGAATCCGAGGGTGTAGTTTCGCTCGATGAGTTCGTCACCGTCGAGAACGAGACACGAAAGAATCGCCTCGGTGGTTTCGTCATCGATCTTCTCGCTGACTTTGACAGGCACGGTGTTTTCGAGAATGAAGTCACCTTGAAAGGCCGTCACTTGTATTTGAATTTCCTTTTCAACAGCGAGCTTTTTCAACGAGCCGACGTCGCAGGTGCAGAGATAGCCGGTCCTGTTGGCGCGGACGGGGATGTCGCAGTCGACGGGGGATGCCAGATCCATGTCCAGTCTCGCTTCGTCTTCGGCGAGCAGTTCGAGGCGTTGCGCTGTTTTGTTCGCGACCTGACGGAGGATCAGGGAAACTTGAATCGCTCTTGAGATCGAGTGAATGAAGTAAATGAAAACGGAGAGACTGAAAAGCGTCAGGATAATGCCGACAAGAACGGCGAGGCCGGGGAGTGAGTATTTGTCGTCCGACGGCTCGATGTTGATGAGAATGAAGAGGCAGTAGGTGATCGTTCCCAGAAAGATCCCGAGGACAATCTGGTGGCGTCTCGTCGAAATGAGGCCCGGGAGAAGGCGGGGGGAATAGTTGGTCGCGGCACGTCCGAGCTGAGACATCACCATGGTGAAGCTGAAAACGGTCAGGGACAGCATTCCCCCGACGCTGGTAGCGAGCACTGTCCGGGCGGTGTCGCCGTCTTTAAGAACGAGACCGGGAGCGTGTTTCAGGAGGAGGGTCGTGAGCTCGTCCGTGTCGATGTAGAGCAGCACGGTCGCAAGGGTTGCGAAGAGAAACGAAATGGCGGTTGGCCAGAATCCAATGCTGCTGACAATTTTCCGGTAGAATTCGCGGATCTCGTTCAGAATTCGGATGTACATGGATCAATGGATGGCGCTCTCCGGTTGGCTCTGAAAACGCTTTTTCTTTTGCTTTGAGGCCTTCGCACTTTGAGTGCTCGAGCAGCGGCGCCTCGTCTTTCAGCACCGGCATCGCGGGAGACGGCCGGGAAGCACTGACTGTTTTAACAGATTTTCGGCGAGCCGTCATTACGATTCGCCCCGTATGGACGAATCGCTACGAGAGCGCGGGCTCAGTCGGTGATCGCTTCCGCAAGATCAGAGGCCGGGCCTTTATTCGATACCCAGCTTCTTCCGTTTCCGGTAGAGCGTCGCCTGGTCGATTCCGAGAATTTCAGAGGCTTCCTGGAGCGTCTTGCTCCTCGCGAGGACGCGACGGATGTGCTCCTCCTCGAGTTGATCTATCGTCACGTCACCACCCGGTGTCACCGCTGTTGAAGAATCTCCGCTACTCTGCTTGATCGCTGCTTCAGGGGTGGGGAGATCGACATCGTGGAGTTCAGTGCCGCGCGAGAGAATTACAGCGCGTTCGATTGCGTTGCGAAGCTCCCGCAGATTCCCGGGCCAGTCGTGGCTGACGAGACGGGTGAGGCCGGAATCGCTGAAGCCGTTGATGGGACGGCTTGTCTGTTCGGCAAAGAATGAGACAAACGAATCGGCGAAGTATTTCAAATCGTTGGGACGTTCCCGGAGTGACGGCATCTCAACGGCGATAACATTCAGCCGGTAATAGAGGTCTTCACGGAAGGTGCCTTCCTCAACACATTTCTTCAGGTCACGGTTAGTCGCGGCAATGACTCTGACATCGGCCTGTCGGGTTTTGGTTTCGCCGAGACGTTCGTATTCCCTTTCCTGAAGGAGTCGGAGCAATTTGGGCTGGATGTCGATCGGGAGTTCGCCGATCTCGTCGAGAAAAAGGGTTCCGCCGTTCGCTTCGTGAACTTTGCCCCACTTGTCTTTGATCGCTCCGGTGAAGGAACCTTTCACGTGACCGAAGAGTTCGCTCTCAAGAAGTTCTTTCGAGAGACTCGGACAGGAAATGGTTACGAAGGGCTTGTCTTTGAGGTGACTTCTTCGATGCAGCTCACGCGCGACGAGACTTTTGCCGGTTCCGCTTTCGCCAAGGATGAGCAGTGAGGCGGAGGTGGGCGCAGCGCGGAAGAGAACATCGAGCGACTCTTTCATCGCCGGATCGCGGGATTCGAAAATCGCAGGGGGGGACTGATTCGAAACTTCCACCTCGAGCTCTTCAATACGCTCCTGCATCTGGCGCCAGTTTCTGGAACGCGCAATCACGCTGCGCAACTGGTCGGGAGTGAAGGGCTTTTCCAGGTAGTCCATCGCTCCGAGCTGGATCGCTTTCACTGCTGAATCGATTGAGGCCTCTGCCGTGAACATGACAACAGGGATTCTGGGAAACTTTTTATTAATCTCCCCGAGGATGTCGAGACCGCTCTCATCTCCCAGGTTGAGGTCGAGAATGACGAGATCGAACGGGTCCTCTTTGAGGCGCAGCAAGCCGGTCTTTCCATTGTCGATCGCTTCGACGTAATGATCATCGGCTTCGAGTGCCAGTCTGGTCGAATCTCTCACGCTTTGCTCGTCGTCTATAATTAGTACATCCATTTGTTCGTTTAGTTACGCAGGGACGGTACCAAGTGGATCGTCGCCCGCTCAAAACGGCTGGTACCGTTGTGGTGTCTTCTTTGATGGCCCTGTTAGGGTTCTGGTTATGAAAGGCGATCGGGCGAATTGCACGGTCTTTCTGCACGACAGGTTGCAATATGCACTGTTTCGCCGTCACGGGTGCTGTGGTGGTTTGAAAAACAGGGCGGATCCCGATTTGGCAACCCTTCACGATTCGTCTCGTGCAAATAGATCAAACGGTTTTGCAAAATGCAAGGTTTTACCGGCGTAAGCGGTCAGGGAATCTGATCTTTTGTTTCTGTAAGTGGTTTATGGTTAACGAATTGCGTGTATTGTGATCGTTTTGGAATGCCGCTAGCTACAGTAGGGATATGTCATGAAAGAAAGTAACAAAGACATCATCCGCATCCTTCTAGCGATCTTACTTCCTCCCGTAGGTGTTTTCCTTCAGGTGGGATTTGGAATGCACTTCTGGATCAACATCGTGCTCACGCTGTTCGGCTTTATCCCCGGAATTGTCCACGCCATCTACATCATTCTCACCCGCAATGGTTCGGGCGTCGAAGCCTGATCTCCCCAAACAATTTAACCGAATCCAATCATAACCAACACTAACCCTACAAAAAATGAAAAAAACATACATGATCCTCGCCGCTATGACAGCCTCAGCCGCATTCCTCTTCACCTCCTGCGAGGTGGAGCAGACTCAGGAAGGTAAACTTCCGAAAGTTGATGTGGATGTCGATGCTGAGCCCGGCCAACTTCCTAAATTTGACGTTGATGCCCCTGAAGTGGATGTCTCCGTGGATAAGAAGAAAGTCGAAATCGAAGTGCCTGACGTTGACGTCGATGTCAAAATGCCTAAAGACACAGACAACTAAAATCCTATGATTTGCGTGTCTTAGAAACAGTCACCACGAAAGGGCAGCGCTTTTGCGCTGCCTTTTTTGTGTGAAGTCAGCAACATTGTCGCGAAGATAGTTGAAAAGGGTCAGGGCAATCGTTAACACTTCACAACCGGGGCACGGGAATGACCCGCACTGAAAGTCAGATGAAACGGAGTTTCAAAAAAGGGGAAAGATTACGCGTTCTTGCGGTGGCAGTGCTGTTCGGTGTCGCCATTTTTCTCCTTCTTTCTATCTCGGGTCTGGCGTGGTCGAGTCGCGCCAAGTTGGATGAAACACAGAGCGAGGCGGCCCGGTTACGCGTATTGGATCGTTCGCTCTCCCAGCTCTCGAGTGCCATTCTCGTGGGAGAAACCAACCAGCGGGCGTTTTTGATCACGGGGAACGAGATCTATCTGGAGCCATTCCGCGAGGCAATGCGTGAGAAGCATGTCCTCATGGAAAGTGTAGAGAAGCAGCTCGTCAGATATCCGGATTTACGCGATTTTTTAAAATCGATTTATCAGCAAATCGCTCTGCGGGAGGTTGAGCTTGATGGGGCTATCGAGATTCGGAGAAAAGCCGGTGTCGACGAGGTCATCGCCAAGTTGGAAAGCGAAGGCGATACCTTTGTTTCCGTGTCGATTAGATCATCAATTTCGGCCGTGCATGCCCGTATTGAAGAAATGCTGGAGAATGCTGACGGCCTCTACCGCTTTCAGGTCCGGCGGAATTCCTACATCATGAACTTTGCGGCGGTTACGGCACTGGGTGCCGGGCTCGTGGGGTTGGCTTTGCTGGTCGGGCACCTCAGGGCCAGAAACCGTGAAGCGGATCTTGAGAGGGAAAAGAATGCGGCGGAGAAAGCGGATCGAGAGAAGAGTAAATTTCTCGCAAGCATGAATCATGAGATCCGAACTCCGCTGAATGCGATGCTGGGATTTACAGAGTTGCTCAATGATGAAGTGAAATCCGAGCGGGGGAGGCGATTTCTGTCTGCCATTGATGAGAGCGGGCAGTCACTCGCAGAGCTCATTAACGACATTCTCGATCTTTCCAAAATTGAGTCCGGATTCCTCGATCTCGATGAAGAGCCGATACGCGTCTCTGAGTTCGTCAGATCTCTCGAGACTCTTTTTGGCGGGCAGGCTGAGGAGAAGGGGCTGGAATTCAGCGGTGAGATTTCTGAAAACTGCCCCGAGGTCATTACAGTGGATGGAATGCGGTTGCGCCAGGTTTTCGTGAATCTGATCAGCAATGCGATTAAATTTACTGACCGGGGATTCGTCAAAGTGAAGATCAGTTCGCCCAATCCCCCGGTGGGCCGCACTTGCGATATTCATATAGTGGTGGAAGACAGTGGTTGTGGTATTGCCAGGGAGAAGCAGCGCCTTATTTTCAAGCCTTTCCTCCAGGCAAAGCAGTCGGATGAAATGAAGGGCGGAACCGGTCTCGGTCTGAGTATTTCCAGCGAGCTGGTCCATCTCATGGGGGGAAAGATCAAGGTGGAAAGTGCGCCCGGCGAAGGTTCCCGGTTCAGTGTTATGATCCCGAATATCGAGGTGGGAGGAAACGCCCCGGACTTCGGGGGAGAAGCGAAGTCGGAATGGAATTTCAACTGCCTGAAGCCTTCAAAGATCCTTGTTGTTGACGACAATTCCTACAATCGCGATCTCGTGAGAGGTTTCTTCGAGAATACCCATCATACCACCGAGTTTGCGACCAATGGGAAAGAGGGGATCGCCAAACTGGAACGCTCAGATTTTGATCTCGTCCTCATGGATATACGCATGCCGGTAATGGATGGAGAAGAGGCAAGGAGGAGCATTCGGGACAATCCTGCGCTCGCTCATCTCCCTGTCATTGCCATAACTGCGTCCAGTTTGCTGAGGGACGAGCGGCGGCTTCGCAAGCTCTTCGATGGTTATCTTCGCAAGCCCTTCACCGGAGCAAGACTTTTTGCGGTGATTGAAAATGTCATCCCGGCGCTGGAAGAGGGGGCGTCGAAACCGGTCTCGACCGAAGCACCGGATCTCGAATCGAAGTTTGGTGGGGATCTAGTGGCGAGCCCTGAGTTGCTCGACGAATTGAAGGCAATTCACGAGGAAAAGTGGAAGGAACTCACAGAGGGCATGGTATTTTCTGAAGTCGTAATCGTTGCGAACCGGTTGAAAGAGTTGGCTGCGGGATATTCGAGCGGGGAGTTGAATGAGTATGCCATCTCTCTTGAGGAGGCCGTGTCCGCTTTTGATCAGGCAGAGCTTGAACGGTTGTTAACCCGATTCTCTGACTTCATTAAAGAAGCTAATTAATTGGCATACCGGGGAAAATTAAGTTACAAAGACTGCAATGCGAATGCAGCTATTCCAGGAAAAGGTGGGGACGATCCTCATTGTCGATGATGAAGTGAAAAACGTGCAGGTCGTAGGCACAATGCTGTCAGCGTTCGGTTACGACTTCATGATCGCACAGGATGGGGAACAGGCCCTTCAGCGTGTCGAGTCGCAGGTCCCTGACCTGGTATTGCTCGATATTCAAATGCCGGGCATGGATGGTTTTGAGACGTGCAAGGCATTCGGGCAACTCGATTACATGGCTGACGTGCCCATTATTTTCCTTTCAGCAAATAACGAGAAGAATTATATCGTCAAGGCTCTTGAGTCAGGTGGGGTTGATTATGTTACGAAGCCTTTTAACAAGGCTGAGTTGCTGGCGCGGGTGAGGACTCACATGGAACTCAAACTGGTGAGAGACGAGCGCAAACTTCTGCAGAGGAATACAGATCGATTTCTTGAGATTATGGCTCATGATCTCAAGAACTGGGTGGGGAGTGCCAATTTCAGTGCCAAACTTCTCAAGGGAATGGATGGACTCCCCGGAAAGGCACCTGAGATTGCCGACACGATAGAGGATTCAACCGGGCACGCCCTCGATTTCATTGGCGAGTTTCTCAGGAGCGCGAGAGATGCGCGCACCGAAGTCGAGTTGAACGAGGAATCGATCGATCTCAGGGACCTTTGTCTCAAGGCGGTCAGCCTGATCGAAGCGGACGCGGTGAGAAAAAAGATCAAAGTCGAGTGCCTGACCTGCGATGAGACCGTCACGGTGAGATCGGACAAAAAGTCGCTTCAGCGGATACTTGATAACCTCTTGACCAATGCGGTCAAATTTTCACCCGAGTCCAAAACCGTTACTCTGGATTTGACTGACAATCCGATAAAGATCGTGATCAGGGACGAGGGGCCGGGCTTCACCGCGGAGGATATGGAGAAACTCTTCAAACCTTACGAGCGCCTCAGCGCGAAACCGACTGGCGGGGAGATTTCGACCGGTCTCGGTTTATCAATCGTAAAGCAACTCTGCGACCGTCTCGACATTCGTATCAGCGTGGAATCTTCGGGAGCAGGGCAGGGCGCCCAATTCACACTTCGGTTTGGAGATCAGTTGGGTGCCTGAAATTGACCCCGGAGCGCGGGATGACAACAGCGAAGTCAAACCCGTCCGACGGAATCCGCCGTTAAAGGGCTCGATGGGTTGAGTGGCTGGAACGTCGGTGCACTTTGGTCACTCTTCTTTTTCCGGGTCGTCTTCTACGAGCAATTTTTCCGATTCCCCGTTTGGATCGGCGAGAATAATGATGTTACTGGCAGCTTGATACAGCTGGAGCACGATGGTGACGAGGAGCCCTCCAAGGAGAGCGGCATAGAGGAGGACGAAATAGTAAAGTGCGTTTAGAAAGGGATACAGGTTCTCAGGTGCCTCATTGATCGGTACGCAAATGATCAGTAGGAGAATGACCGCGCCGATGAAGCCTGCACACGTCAATTTTGCAATGTTTCTCACCCGGCGATAGTGTTCGCTCCGCAGCTGTCTGTCGCTTTGGCTTGTGAAGGAGATGAGTGTCAGTATGAGTGCAAGAATCGTCGAGGTGGCAGTCATCACCGAAGAACACAGGAAGCGGATTGAAGGCAGCATTCCGTCGAGGAGCTGCAAAGCTTTCGCATCGGTGGTCTGTCCGACTGACCACGCTCCGAAAAAGGCGATTATGGCAGCGAAACCGCCACCCCAGAATTCTTTCTTCATTTCCACGAGGTTCTTTTGCGTTTCGATCAGTCGACGTTCGGACGCGGATCTTCGTCTCCGCCGTTCAGGGATCGCTTAAGCTTTTCTCCCACCCAGAGTACTGCAAAATTAACGGCCATGAGAACAAATCCCACTTCCCATTCCCCGTAAGCGCAGGCGACGCCGATGACGCCGGAGCTCCAAATTGCCGCCGCAGTTGCGAGCCCCTGAACTTCACCCTGATGTTTCAGAATGGCACCCCCGCCGAGAAAGCCCAGGCCACCGATGACTCCCTGCATGAGGCGGGAATTCGAGTTAATGTTTTCAAGGAATCGCTCGCCCACAAGGCAGAATCCGCACGCAGTTACCGCAACGAGGGTGAACGTTCTCAGACCGGCCGCTCTCTGCGCCGCTTCGCGGTTGAGCGCGAGGGGGAGAGAGAGGAGAAGCGCGATACCGAGTTTCGCGAAGATTTCAAGATCGATACCAAGTGACATGGGAAGGTTCATTTCAATTCAGATTTGAGGTGGGTGTTCAGGGAGATGGTTGCTGTTTCCAGTCGGTCACGTCTTCGAAGATTTCATCACTGAGGGCCTCGTTCTCGGATGACTCAAAATGAATGACGGAGATGTCTCCGGTGGATTCGAAAATGACTGCTTTCACCCGGTTCAAGTGGAACGCATTTGCCTCTCTCAGTTTCGCCATGACGTCTGACTTGGTGACGTTCGATTTCGTGAGATTCTCCGGGATGAGTTCTCCATCACGCATGAGGAGCAACGGGGAATTATCGAGAGTGGGGGCAACGAAATCGAAATTTCTCCGGAGGTAGGCGATAGTCCATTGGCCGCCGAAAAGCAGCCCGAGAGCGAAAAGGCCGGAGAGAAGAGTCGGCGACGGGTTCGCGATCGTAGCGGCGAACAATGAGCCCACCGCGACGGTCATCGCGAAATCGGGGGCCGACATTTTAGAGAAGCTTCTCAGACCGACCACCCGGCAGTATAAAATAATCCCCGCGTAGGTTCCCAATGTGCTCAGAAAGATCCATCGGAGCGTTTCAAAGTCTGTGTTTATCCATTCATTCATAAGCTGGCTTTCGTAGTGTTTGAGCGGTCAAGAGAGGGTGAATCCGGGTTGTCGATTACCAGATTTTCCGCGAGGGGAAATCCGTGTCCGTGGGTTTCGAGAAAGTGCATGTGGTAGCCGGCGGTGTTCGGGAAAAGGACGATGTCACCCGGCCGCGGCGGCGTTTTGAACGGAATCGGACGGCGGAAAAGGAAATCGTTCTCGCTGCAGTAGCGTCCGAAAAGATGGAATGACGAGTCCTCCAGTGCGGGGGAACGGGATACGTCGTCGCGGGGAATCAGAATCGGATCGACAAGGAGTTCTCCACTGCGGGGCCGGATCTGTGTTCCATTGATCTCGCAGGTCACGGCGGTTCGGCCATGTGTCGCCGGCTTCACTGAGGCCACCCGTGCAATCGTCGCTCCGCTGTTTGCGAGTAGAGATCTGCCCGGTTCACAACGGAGTTCCAGGTCTCTTTCCCGAAATTCTTTACGAAGGCCGACAAGGATTTCGTGGAGAAAGCCCGGAAGCGTCGTTTCGTTGAAGTAGGGATAGGAAGTGGATTCGGACACTCCGGGAAGGGGGGACTCCCTGTTGCGTTCCCAAAATGCATTCCATTCGTCTTCGCTCTTCAGGTAGCTCATGGGGAAGCCTCCTCCGATATCGATGAATCGAATGCTACCTCCTTCGGAGTTAATCGTATCAACGAGCAAAAAAGTTTCCTTCAGTGCCTCTCTCCGCGCGGTTGCAGAATAGCCGGGGAGGTGAAAGTGAATTCCCTCGAGCCTCACGTGTTTGGAATTTTCAAGGAGATATCGTAACTGGTTGCGTAACTCGTCGGGGGACATTCCAAACCGGGTTGGTATCGTTTTCCCGTGGTCTGAGAATCCTGAAACGCGAACAGCAAGTCTCGCCTGCTTTGCGAGCTTACGTGATTCGCGGATGATCAAATCGAACTCCTCCCGATGATCCGCGACAAGGATGGCATCCTCTTCGATCGCCGTTCGAATCAGATCCGGTGACTTGACGACTCCGGTGACGGTGATCCGGCTACCGGTCAGCCCGGAGGCTACCGCCGTCTGCAATTCGGTAAGGCTGGCGACATCGACTCCGATTCCACATTCAGAAGCGGCCTCCACAAAGCACGTCGCTTTGTTTGCCTTGATCGCATAATGGATCGTGTGGTTGTCCACCAGTTTGGAAAGTGCTTTCGAGAGTTGTTTGATATTCTCTCTGAATGGCTCCGTTTGAAGTAAATTCAGCGGGGAGTCAAACTCACGAAGCCAACCATCGGGACGTGCCGGATCCTGAGAAATAGATTCAACCCACGGGATTTCGATCGAAGAAAGTGGTGTTTCAGGCAGCGCAGACATGTGTGTGGGAGTTGATGTAGCTCAGGCATGCGTCCGCCCAGGAATCGGCAAAATTATTGGCGTCACGTGAGAGCGTGTCGTTGTCGAATACGATTCCCTCTGTCGGGGTGCCGTAAAGGTGGATGGGAGATCTCGACCCGTTCGCGGCGATCAGTTGTCCCTCGCGGTCTATCTTGAGGCAACCGGGGCTGTAATCACCATTTCGGAAAAGTTGGCCCGCCCCCGATTCAAGGAGGCTGCGATAGAGTGGGGAAAGCGAAGGGGTGTCGCCGCGGTTCCCCGGGATTGTGGCATTGATATGATAGTGCGCTTTGGTTGATTCGTTATCGGAGGAGAGAGCAAATCCTTCCTTCGTGGATTCCACTCGAGGGGAACGCGAAAAATCGAAGCGGAGGATCCCGGCCCCGGTTAACGCCAGTAATTTTTCCGCGTTCTCCGGCGGCGGTCCGAAGCTTTGCCGTGATAGGATGCCCGACCACTTCCGGTCGAACTCGCGATGGCTCGAGGGGGTGAGGCCTCCGAATTCATAAAGGCGCCGGAACCCGGGAGCGGCTTTCGACCAGACTGATGGACGGTTCGCCGCTATTCTTTGAAAAGTGATGTCAGCGAGGTCATTCCGGAGTGTGGCAACGCAGCGAGCGTGGTGGTCACGAGGTTGCTTCGGGAATGAAGGAGGTTGGGGGTGCCCCGGGAATTTTGCGAGGGCGGATCGGATCAGCGGGAGCACTTCGGACTCGAAATCGACCTGACGGCCGGACTGGGCGTCAGCCATTTCAAGTAGCGGGGCGTCCACTGCGTCACTGATGAAACGGCGGCTCGACGGGGCTCGTGTCGTCATGAGATCCCCGGATCGGGAATAGGGCAGAATGGTGGACGGTTCCTTTCCTGAAGGGCGGTAGTGATAGCTGCCGTTTTCCTTTTTGATGAAAGTGCCGCCGCGGCCTTCAGTCAGCGCCAGGACGCAGTCGATAAAAGTGAGCCCCAATCCGCGCACTGCCACCGACGTTCCCGGTGTCACTTTATCGAGCTGTTGAACGGGGAACACGGAGGAAACCTCGCGGTCGCTCGAAAACAGGCTCTCCGAACTCGACCTGAACTGGTGTCCCGTTGAAAGGAGCACCCGGTCGTAGTCAACCCGGCGGGCCGGGGCGCGTCCCGGTGACTGAAGCCGGAATTTTCCGTGTTTAAGGCTTACAGCAGATGTTGAGCTCGCGGGAAAAATTCTAATCGTAACTGTCGGCGGAGCCGAAAAGACGAGATCTTCAAATCCGTCGTGGAGATAGCGGCCTACGAGTTGCCTTGGAACGAAATCGTCTCCGGTGTAGCTGGCCGCCAGAGTTTGATTCAGCCACTCAAGAAGTGTCGGTGTCCAGCTCACCCCGGAATCGTTCCGTCCCCGGTTGCTCCACATGTCGACGTTGTCGGCGCTGTAGTTCAAAAGGAGGTAATCAGGGTTCAATGGAGAATAGATCTGACCGCTGCCGAAAAAGCCGGACGCTTCAAACAAATCGATCTCCACTTCATCATGACTTCGCTGATTCGCCAGTCCGGCGAGCAGTCGCTCCAGAGCATAGGTCCCTTTGGGACCGACTCCAACTATGGCAAAACGATACATTTTTTTGGGGGGAATTTGGCGACCGTTAGTTGGATGTGAGAGTTGCCTCGACCCACTCCTCGTCGTTGATCGTATCGAGATAGCGCTCCCCGCGATCGCAAAGGAGGAGGACAACGGTGGTACCACTTTCGAGATATGGCTCATCACGGCGGAAAGCTGAAATAACGCCGCCGGAGGAGCCTCCTGCGAGAATTCCCTCCTGCTGCAGAAGGAAGTGGCATCCCTCCACGCATTCCCGGTCGGAGACGTGGGTGACCCCGTCTACGTAGTCGGTTTTCAGGAAATCCGATTGCCGTGAAGAACCATGTCCGGGGAGATGCCTCTTCGTTAGATTTGCTTTGTCCTTTGACTGGAAGATCGCGCTCCCGGTTGCGTCGACGGCTTCAAGGTGAGGGTAGAGAGCTCTCTTGTTGAGGTATTCCCGGCAACCTGCAAGGGTGCCGCAGGTGCTGGTGGCAACGTAGATGCGATCGAACTGTCCGCGCGTTTCCCGGATGATTTCACCGATCGTGGCGTGGTGGGCGGCGGGGTTTGCCGGATTCTGATACTGATTGACCCAGTAAACGTCCGGACTGGAATCCGCGAGTTCGCGAACGCGTCGGAGACGGGCGTCGAGGAGGCTTTCGCCGTCACGTGTTTCCCTGACCACCTCGATGGTGGCTCCATAAAGTTTGACTAACTTCACAACCTTACTGCTCGTTCGCGAGTCGACGACGATCGTGAGTGCGAGCCCGAGCTGGCGACATGCCTGTGCGAGCCCGATCCCGAGATTTCCTGAACTCGACTCAACTATTCTCGTTCCCGGCTTGATCAAGCCCGCACGAATACCGTTTTTGAGGAGGGACACTGCCGTTCTGTCTTTGATGCTCCCTCCCGGATTCTGCATTTCCAGTTTTCCAAGAACGGTGATGTCTTCACGGGTTCGAATCTGGTTTAGGGTGACGAGGGGTGTGTTGCCAACGCAGCCGAGAATTGATGAGGGCAGAGCTTTGGAGGTAGTACCGAAGCGGCGTGTCGACTCGGTACTTCGGCGGAGTTTCGGGAGTGATGGCGAGAGGGGCTTCATAGCACCGGCCATACTTGCAGGTGGCGTGCCACACCGCCGTGGTGGGCCCCTGGATCAGTCCCAACTCAAGCGGGGCGGGGGGGCTGAGGCTGGATTGCTCTGTCGCCTGCGGAAGCGAGCTCCCGTTCCCTTGCTGAAATCGTGCAATTTGCATATAGCAGGATTGCAGGACCGCTACACGCTCGTCCCAGTGGGTAACGAACCCGGGTCCAGTTTCTTTCGTGACCCACTCGTTCGAACGCAGGTTCTCTGAAATCGCTTCAAACCGCGGTATTCTGAGAAGGGGATTGCTGAGCTGATTCGAGCTTATTGGAGCGAATTTCAGAGACAGCATCCTCTTCGTTGTGGATCTCGTGGATACAGCTCGCGATGATGTTGCGCTGCCTGCTTACGAGAGTACGAACGTTGTGCGGAAGATCGTCGAGTGTCAGGACTGCGTCATACTCACGGATGGCGGCGGCTTCGCCCCGGATGCACTCTTCCAGAATTTCTGTCTCGTCACCGGTGACGAGATCCTTGAGGAGGAACCAAATGCAATGCACTTTTGAGAGCAAGCTCGCCCCCTCGTGAGGCTTCCCGTCGTAATGCGCCATGAGAGATTTAATCTCCTCGACGAAAGATTCCCGCTGCCTGCTTAAACCGTAAAAGAAACGGCAGAGGTGCGACCCGGGGGTGACTCGTTCCGCAGCGTTGGCATAGCCCTGTTCTGCATCGTAGGCCTTTGTCAGCAGATCATTGAGAAGTTTGACGGTTTCGTGGTTGTTCATGATTCCTTCGATTTAGGGGTTGGGTTACAACATGAAAATGTGGACCGGTCCCTTAGGAGCAGGAAAATCGCCTATCTTGATGCGCTATCGACTAACTATTTAATTAAGAATCGTTTACGTTTGTTTTTTACTGTTGTGGGCCGGTGGGTCGGAGCCCCATCTCTTTGCGTAAAGCACGGCAAACCGGTCATTTCGCCCGCCGTGAATCAGTCCTTTCGACTGACATCCCCAAGGCGTTTCCAGATGGGATCTTCAGTAGCGCGCAGCTGGCAGGTAGAGAAGGGGAGCCACCGCAGGGCTTACGAAAAGGGCAGCGTCTTCCGAACCCATTCTTCGTCGTAGATGGTATCGAGGTAGCGCTCACCTCTATCACAAAGGAGGAGGACTACGGTTGAGCCCTCCGGCAGTGATGGCTCGTCTTTTCGGAACGCTGATACGATTCCTCCCGACGTGCCGCCCGCGAGAATGCCTTCCTGTTGCAGTAAGAAGTGGCAGCCCTCGACGCAGTCGCGATCGGAGACCATTGCGACCTCATCGACATCGTCGGCGTTGAGGAAGTTGGAATGTCGCGACGAGCCATGTCCGGGGAGGTGGCTCTCGATCATGGAGGTGTCGTCTTCTGATTGGAAGATCGCACTTCCCATCCCGTCGACGGCGACCAACTGCGGATTTATGGAAAGCCTCTTGAGGTGCGCGCGGCAGCCCGCCAGTGTTCCGCAAGTGCTTGTGGCAATGTAGAGTCGATCAAACTGTCCCTGTGTTTGTTGAATAATTTCTCTCATCGTGGCGCTGTGAGCTGCCGGATTTGCCGGGTTCTCATACTGGTTAGGCCAGTAGACCTGAGGATCCGACTCTGCCAGTTCGCGCACGCGGCGGAGACGGGCATCAAGGAGAGTTTCGCCGTCCCGTGTTTCACTAACCATTTCGACAGTTGCTCCGTAGAGTTCCACCAGCTTGATCACATTTTGGTTGGTTCGTGTGTCGAGGACAATGGTGAGGGATAGCCCCAGTTGGCAACAGGCCTGAGCCAGACCGATTCCGAGGTTTCCTGAGCTGGTTTCCACAATTTTAGTCCCGGGATTGATGAGCCCTTTTCGAATGCCGCTCTTCAGAAGGGAGGCTGCGGTCCGGTCTTTGATGCTTCCTCCGGGATTTTGCATCTCCAGTTTGCCCAGCACGGTGATATCGTTGCGGGTGCTGATCTGGTTGAGTGTCACCAGCGGGGTGTTGCCCACGCAATCAAGAAGGGAGGACGGCAGATCATCAATGACGCTTCCCCATTGCCCTGAAGAGAAGGGATTCTGCAGAGTTTTCGGTCGGGTGGTTGATAGCGCTTCCATGGGGACGCTCTTTTTGCATTTAACGTACCGCGACGTGCTCCCGGCGGGAATGTGCTGAAAGCCCCTTATAACAAAGGAAAGCGGGCGCTTGAAGTGAAGCGGGACACTCTGCGGCAGCATCCCGAATCTTGCAGGATGCACTTCGAGGAATGCATAAGCGGGCATTTCCGCGGCTAACCACCGCAATAGGCGAAGATCGCGCAGTCGTAGGCTCCCAATTGTATTTCTGCCGATGCCGGCAAATCGCCGTAAGGGGCATCTTCCGTTGTGATGTCGAAGAGACTTTTGGCTCCAAAATCCTCACCGTAGACTTTCGAGTCGGAATGGAAGAGCAGCTTCCAGTTTCCCGGTTGGGGAAATCCGACCCGGTAAGTGGTCGCCTCGTGCATCGAGAATGACATCACCACTAGAATTTCGTCCTCCCCCGATCCTCTTGTGAAGGTAAGAATCTTGCCGTCCTGATCGAGGTGACGGATCTGACATTCAGGAGATTGAAGTCCCGCACTTCGGCCATCGCGATTCGTCCGTAATTGGATCAAATCACGATAGGTGCGGATGACCCCCTCTTCATGCGGCGCTGTCTCCCAATCCATTTCCCCGTCGTCACTGAAATGTCCGGTCGCGAGAAATTCCTGTCCCTGAAAGATCATCGGTATGCCCGGGGAAGTCATGGTGAGGCAGGCTCCGAGTATGGATCTTTTCCGTGCCCAGTAGCCTTCCTGATCGAACTCGTCGACTTCAGTGGGTACCCTGCTCTTGCCGTTCGCGACTTCATCGTGCGATTCGGTATAGATCACTCGTTGGAAGGCATCGCCGTTGTAATTGAACCCAATCGCTGCGGCGACTTTTTCGAGAGAGCGATGCTCATCCTCCTGCGTGGTCAGAACCTCGCGTATGGGATGCACAAATCGCTCGTCCCACTGACTCCCGAATCCGGCACCACCGGCGCCGGTGTCTTTCGTGATCCACTCGTTCGAACGCAAGTCTTCTGCGATGGTGATGGCTCCGGGGTAAAGGGTTTTGATGTCGTGGTTGATCCATTGCGCAAGTGACCAGCCCTCGGGAATCTCCTCGCCATCGGCGACCGAACGCATGTAGAAGGTCATGTCGAATCGAAGGCCGTCCACGTGAAAGACGTCGAACCACATCAGGGCGTTGTCTCTCAGATAGCGTCGAACTTCTTCCCGGCCATAGTCGGGGCGGGTGTCACCCCAGGGAGTCGTCGCGCGCCAATCGTTATAGAAGTAAATGCCTCCCATCCCGTT
Organism: Verrucomicrobiales bacterium; assembly: GCA_029213065.1. GTDB lineage: Bacteria > Verrucomicrobiota > Verrucomicrobiia > Verrucomicrobiales > DEV007 > Arctic95D-9. The sequence goes on from JARGPH010000017.1 coordinate 100,273, forward strand.
AGCGGACCAGCCGTCGAACTGCCACATGTCGAGATCGCCGGGACCGAGATGGTTGTAGACCACGTCGATGAGAACTGCGATTCCGTGTTCATGGGCGGCTTTAACAAAACGTTTCAGTCCGTCGACCCCGCCATAGTCCGACTCGATCGCAAAGGGGAAGGCCGGGTTGTAACCCCATGATTGACCTCCGGCAAACTCCGAGACGGGCATCAATTCAATCGCATTGATACCGAGACCTGCGAGGTGATCAAGTCGTTGGATGGCATCATCAAAATTGCCTACGGTGTCTCCGTCTTCGCCTCGATAGAACGTCCCGAGGTGCAGCTCATAGATGACGAGCTCATTCCATCCCCGCGTTTCAAACTGACTGTCATTACCCCAATCGAAATGACTGTCATCGACGACGACGCTGTTCCCCGCAGAGTTTGTCATCGCTCTCGCCCTCGGATCGTTCTTCCAGAGTTTGCCCGTGTCCGTGGTTATGACGAACTTATACTCAGATCCAGCCTTTGCCTCAGCGCCTGAAATGCGCCAGCAGTCGTCGTCGCCGCGCTCGAGAGGGGAGGCGGATTCGCTCCAGTTGTTGAAATCGCCGGCAAGGTGAACCGCCTTTGCGTGGGGCGCCCACACACAAAAGTCAGTTCCGGATTCCGTGATGCGTGGCCCGAGGTGGTTCCAATCAGAATGGTTCATTGGCATCCCTTTTTGCAAAAAGGATGCCAAACCGGTTTCGCCCCGCTGGACAGGGACTTACACGCTTCGCGGGCGGGATGCCGGATCTCCGTGCCTCGATCGAATTGCAAAGAGCACTGGAAAACGTGCAAAAAAACAGGGTTCTCGCGATCAGCTCGCGTCGAGATCGGCAAGGGCCTGCCAGTGAGTTCGCTCTTCCTCCGAAATAGATTCGGGGATCACGATTTCAACGACGGCAAAAAAATCGCCGGGCTCGCCGTTGGTTTTCGGCAGTCCCCGTTTGGGAACCCGCATTTGGATTCCGTTTTCGGAGTTGGGCGGAATCTTCAGGCGAACTTTTCCCTGCGGGGTTGTGATCTCTTTTGTCGCACCGAGAACGCATTCCCATGGCGCGACTTCGAGATCAGAAAAGATGTCAGAGCCTTCGACCCGATAGAATGGGTGACGCTCGTAGCGCACTTTCAGAAAAAGATCACCGGTTTTGCCGCCATTCACTCCCGGGCTGCCGAGACCGGCGCAACGGATCGACTGCCCCGCTTTGATACCTTTCGGAATTTTGACTTTAAATTTTCGCGGCTTTCCGCTCGGGCTTTGCAACTGGAGCATGCGTTCCCCGCCATTGATGACTTCGTCGAGGGTTACGAGAAGATCGCTCTCAATGTCGCGGCCGCGGGCAGGGCGGTTGGGAGCGGCTCCTCCGTAGCCGAAGGGATCACCGCTGGTGCGGTTACCGAACATGCTTTCGAAAAAATCGCTGAAACCGGTGCTTCCGCCAAAATTATACTCGTATTGGCCGCCACCGCCGGGATGGCCGTAACCACCTCCAAAATCAGATCCGTGCTCCCAGTTGGCTCCCAGTTTATCATATTTTTTCCGTTTTTCCGGATCCCCGAGCACTTCATAGGCTTCGTTTACCTTCTTGAATTTTTCTTCAGAGACGTCCCCATCCTTTGCCACATCGGGGTGTAGCGTCCTCGCGAGCTTGCGGAATGCTTTTTTGATCTCGCCATCTGAAGCGTCGCGGTCGACACCGAGAACTTCGTAATAATCTTGAAATGAAACTGCCATATTCGATTGGAAAATAGGTTTCGGCATAGCCATCAGCAAGTGCCCATTTGTGGAATATCGCGGGTTTGGTACCTTTTCAGCGTAAAGAGGTCGCATGGGAACCCGTTTTAAAATAAGAGAGAAGCTTGGGATTGTCCGGGTTCAGAGCGCGCTCAGGAAAATCTTCGGGCGTTTTTCGAGGCGCTATCCGAGGACTGCCAATTTTCTAGGTGTGCTGAACCGCCGGAAAAGACCGATACGGGCGCTGATTTACTTCTGCCTTCATATCGTTGGTGCGATCTTCTCGGTCGAGGCACTGATGCAATCGAGGACCGGACAGGGGGCCGTCGCCTGGATTCTATCGCTTAACTTTATCCCGATTCTGGCGGTCCCTGCGTGGGTGGCGTTCGGGGACAGTCACCTCGATAACTATACATCTGTCAGGAAAGCCGGTCTCGAGGAAATTCGTCCTATCGCTGAAGCTCTCATTGAGAACCGGAACAAAAATCTCACCGAGGCCGCTGATGACGAGATACCGACCAATCTCGTCATCCTGGAAAAACTGGCCTCGCTTCCTGTGATGCGGGGGAATCAGGCAGAACTTCTCGTCGACGGAAAAAACACGTTTGAGTCGATCAACAAATCCATTAGCGAAGCCGAGAAATACATCCTCATTCAGTATTACATTCTCCGGGCCGACGAGACAGGGACCGAGCTCAAGGACAGACTGATTGAGCGGGCAAGAGCAGGCGTAGAGGTGAGGCTGTTGATCGACAATTACGGAAGCTTCGGACTTCCAGATGCCTACCTCGGAGAGATGCTCGATGCGGGCATCGAAGTGGAACAGTTTATGGACCTCTCCGGTGAGGCCAACCGCTTCCAGTTGAATTTTCGAAATCACAGGAAAATCGTTGTCGTAGATGGGAAGACGGGCTTTGTCGGGGGGCACAATGTGGGGGACGAGTATATCGGAAAGCACCCTTCATTGACCCCGTGGCGGGACAGTCATATGAAGCTGACCGGCCCGGTCGTGAAGACGCTGCAGGTTCCCTTTGTGGAGGACTGGTACTGGGCCACGAGAAAGATCCCTCAGGGCCTCGATTGGGAGATCAGCGAAGAGGATTTTGTAGGGTCGATGGAAGCTCTCTTTCTCGCGAGCGGTCCCGCCGATCCCCTCGATACCTGCGCTCTCTTCTTCCTGACAATGATCAACAACGCAACGGATCGTATCTGGATTGCGACTCCCTATTTTGTCCCGAATGAGAAACTCGTCAGCGCGCTCCAGCTCGCGGCGATTCGTGGGGTTGATGTCAGGGTTTTGATGCCGGGTATCTCAGACAGCAGGCTCGTTGAAATGACATCCTATTCCTACCTCGATGAACTGGAAAAAGCCGGCGTGAAAATGTTTAAATACCAGGAGGGATTCATGCATCAGAAAGTCGTTGTCGTCGATGATTCGATTTCAGCGATCGGATCGGCCAACTTTGACAACAGGTCCTTCCATCTCAATTTCGAAATCACGGGAATCGTGCATGACATTGGCTTCAACGCGGAAGTCGCGGAGATGTTGAAACGGGACTTCGGGAAGAGCGAACCGGTGATGGCATCGGCTTACGCCGGGAAACCCTTTTGGTATCGTGTCGGTGTCAGATTGGCCCGTCTCTTAGCTCCCATCCAGTGATCCGCTGCGGTAAGGCGCGGGTCTTCAAGGTTGCAGTCTGCATCGTTTGGATCGTGCGTTTTGCAAGGAATTCGATAAGGGAGAGAGGAATGTGGTTGCCGATGAATGTATATTTTTTCGTCGAATCGCGCCCCCACCGACTCTGGCCCCCGAACTGACGCCCCGCCTCATCGTGGCACATCTAATGCACTTCCCGAGTGGGCATGAGCCAGACCTCTCTCTCTGAAAAAATTGCCACCTACAAGGACGTCGCTGGACTCCTCTTCAAATACCTGCCGAAGATATCCGATGCCCGGGAAGATCTCGCGTCTGAGTTCGAAGTCGATACCAAAATCACCCCGTCAGACGATGCCAATGCCTTTGCCGATGATCTGGAAAGGCTTGGACCCACGTTCATCAAGGTTGGACAGCTCCTCTCGACACGCGCCGATCTGATGCCACCGGAGTGGATCACGGCGTTGCAGCGCCTTCAGGACGAAGTGGACCCGGGTCCCTATGAAGAGATTCAGTCGCGAATTGAGGGGGAATGCGGAGTGAAAATTTCCAAACTGTTCAGTGAATTTGACGAAACGCCGCTCGCGAGCGCTTCGATCGGCCAGGTCCACCGCGCGACGTTACGGGATGGTGTCACCGAGGTCGTGGTCAAGGTTCAGCGCCCGGGTGTCAGAGAGCGGATCGCAAAGGAGCTCTCGGTGATCAGTCGAATCGCTGAGTTTCTCCAGGCGCATTCGAAGTTTGGAGCGAGCTATGATGTCGTGAGAATCGTGGAGCAATTCCGTAATGCGATTACCGGGGAATTGAATTACCTGCGCGAGGCTCAGAATCTCCGGAGGCTCGCTGAGAATCTGAAAGAGTTCCGTCGTCTCACCGTTCCGCTTCCGCTCGATGATTTCTGCGCACCGGGCGTGCTGACGATGGAAATGGTTAAAGGAACAAAGGTCACCGACCTTTCCGGCGTGGTTCTCAATGAGATCGACAGCGCCGGGCTTGCTGAAGAATTATTTCACGCCTATCTCAAACAGATTTTACTCGACGGTTTCTTTCACGCGGACCCACATCCGGGGAACATCCTTCTCACGGAGAAGAGGAAGCTGGCTCTGATTGATCTGGGGATGGTGGGAACGGTCTCGGATGATTTGAAGGACCATCTCATTCAGTTGCTGGGTGCGGTATCCGAAGGGCGAAGCGATCAGGCTGCCAAAGTTTCCAAAGAAATGGGGATGGCCGGTGATTCTTTCCGGGATGAGCCTTTTGAGGCAGCGATCAAGCAGATTGTTGAGGCGCGGGAGGGGAGCACCGTGGAGAACCTCAAAATAGGAAGTCTCGTTATGGATGTGACCAGTGTCTGCGGTGAGCATGACCTGCACATTCCCGACGCGGTCTTCATGATCGGGAAAATGCTTCTCAATCTTGATATCATCGGCAGCACGCTCGCTCCCGATTTCAATCCCGATGCAAGCATCCGGAAACACCTGGCAGAGCTCGCGAGAAAGCGGCTCGACCATCACTTATCGGTTGGCAATCTCGTGAGTTATCTCACCGACGTAAAGGAGCTGTTCTCCGAGACGCCGGGAAGGGTCAATCGTGTTCTCGACAAGGTCGCTGATAATAAGCTCAAAATCGAAGTCGATGCGATTGATGAAGAGATGCTGCTGAAAGGATTTCATCGAGTCGCAAACCGGATCACCGTGGGGCTGATACTTGCCGCATTGATCGTCGGTGCATCGATGCTGATGAACATTGAATCACGCTTCACGCTTCTCGGTTACCCGGGACTTGCGATGATCTTCTTTTTGATCGCGGCCATAGGAGGGCTCGTTCTCGTGTTTAGAATTCTCTTTGGAAAAGAAAAGTAGCGGAGTGATGGGTGGGCGACAGTAAGGGGAAATGCAGCAAGCCCATCCCGCGAGGGGTGGGCCTCTTCTTCAGGGCATCGCAGTTTCAATTGCCGGCCAGACAGCCACTTCGTCTCTCATTTCTCCGTGAGTCCGTGGGGATAGAACTTCGTTACCTCCTAAAAGCTGCAATTTCGGCTTCCTCGGGGATGTTGGCGAGGCAGACTTTTCTGGTGCCGTCGTCGACCTGTTTCAGGTAGGACTGGTAGAGGTCTTCGTCATAAGCCACCGCCAGGAGGAGTTCGCCAAAGCGGGAGGTAATCGAGTCGTGGAGCGCGAGAAATCGGACTCCGGACTCGTCGTCCTCTACTGTGGTACGCTCGGGTTCAGCAACATAGACCCAATAATCGGCCTGAAGCGCTCTCATCCTCTTGAGAACGCTGTTTCGACGATTTCCGGGAAGGGTTGAGAGCGGAGGGGTGATAAAGAGGCAGTTAGGTTTTTTCATTTTCGATGGGGTCGCGGTTATTTGTTCCAGCGGGCCGGATACCCGCGGGTGTCGATGTGGATGAATGGATTCCGGTAGTTGGCGGCGCTGTAGAAACCGAGCCCTCCCTTGAGGTGACGATGACTCGCCGTTACCGTTTCGACCGCTGTCTGTATCATTTTTGCATCACCATCATCAATCGTGCCCGAGAAATCGAGGTCATCGAGTTTCCCGTCCTGGTTGCTGTCCACAAAAAGGTCGGCAGCGTCTCCGTAAAGGTGCCGGCTGTATATAGTCTTGTTCCCCAGCGCTTTGTTATAAGCCGGAGTCCGGTAGCCGCTTGAGATGTAAAGGTGACTGGCATCCCGGCCCGCTTTCTCCAGTTCGAGAACAAGGGTTTCGATTTTCAGGAGAAGCCGGGGATCGAGGAGCATGTATTTCGGATAATCTGACTTCTGTTTGCAGACAAACTGGCTGAGCTGGAGGTGGGGGGAAATCCACGTATCCTCATTCTCTTCTGTGACTTCGATGAAACCACGCGGCTTTTTGTAACGGGGGTTGCCCTTATACGGTTCATCCTGATATTCACCGATTCGATAGCCGTTCAATCGCTCCGACTTACCATCCCACGGGGTGAGAACGGCAACGTGAAGGCACATTTTATTTTCGGTGTTCTCTTCACTGATTCGTACGCAGTAGATGCCGGGTTCGGTGGGGGCCTTCCAGGTAAGCTGATGCTCGGTTCTGTCCACGATTTCACCGTGGTCAGATTCGAATGTAAACTTCCTCGCATCGGCCTTTTCGATGACGTTTAAGGTGAGGATATCATCAGGCATTTGCGTGAGTGTCAGGAGCGACCATGGATTCAGCAGACCCTCGAATTCCACTGAGAATCCGGCTTTGACGGGGCCGTCTTTGGCAAGGAGAGGGGACGACGCCCCCATCAGTTCGGTGAGGAAATCGCCGCAATTCTCAATTGCCAGATTGGGCGCCTGCCCGGCATCGGGGAGTCGATCCTCGGGATCTCCGGGGCCTCCGATTTTCTCGGCGGGTAAATTCTCGACTACGGTTTCAGCCTCGCCCTCATCCGGCGCTGCGATCGGAGCACTCTCTGCGTCCATCGAGACTGATCCAACTTTCGTTGGTTCTACCTCTGTGCCGTCCTTGACGACGATTTGTGTGGATTCAGCAGCTTCCGGATCGAGTGTGCTGTTGTCGAGAATTTCGGGAGTTGTCTCCTCGACAACCACTATGTCAGGGCGGTCCTTTGAGGCGAGCCTGTCGGAGAAAAGGGCGGCGATCGCGATACCTGTAATGATTGCGGCCACTGCAATCAGGGTGTCCCGGAAGGGGTGTTTTTCTTTTTCAGTCATAAATCCTGAGCTTTCGCAGGTAGGTTGTTCTTTGGGTGATTGTTCTTTGGAGTCGCCCATGGATTGCCTCCTTCTATGATCGGAGCGGCGGGCATGACCGGGCTGAAATTAGTGAACAGGTCAGGGGATTCCCTGATCTCGATTTCGACGGGAGGCGCTGCATCATTGTGCACCGGGCAGGGCTTCAGATTTTTGTCAGAAAGATAAGTGTTCGGGAGTGACATCACGAAGTCGCCTGCGTGTTTTGCAGAGCAGTTGTCACCCGGCTGACACCCCTGTGTGATGCAGACCCCGGTGGAATCCTGCTCAGCCATTGTGATAGTTTCCGCGTCAGCGGCAGGGAGTGACCGTGCGATCGCGCTCCAGACAGGGAAGGCGGTTTCCACCGCGAATGCATTTTTAAAAATGCTCACCGGTTCGTCGAAGCCAATCCAGACGCCCCAGGTGTATGTGTCGTTGTAGCCGATGAACCAGGAGTCATTCGAGTCGTAAGAAGTGCCTCCTTTCGCTCCAAATGTGCCCGCTTCCATAGGCAGGTTGCGACGCGACAGGGGAGGTACCTTCGAGGTCTGGCGGAGACTCAGATCGATGAGATTCGCTGCCTCCGGGGCGATTTTCTGCTCGAGTTCCAACTCAAAACTGCCGGGGACGGGGTAGAGAACTTTGCCTTCCTTATCGACAATCGTTTTAATCAGATTTGTTCGGGCAGTGGACTTTCCGCCGTTTGGAAAAAGAGAATAGGAATGGACGAGATCAATGAGTCTGACCCGGTTCTCACCGAGGAAACTGTTAGGATAGCCGGTTGATTCGGGGTTGAGACCCAGTTCGCCCAGGTAGCTCTCGAATCTCTCCGGTCCAATGGTTTGTCCCACCCTGACCGTGGCACTGTTCTTGCCGGCGACGAGAGCATAGAGCGGTGTTATTTCCCCTTCGTAGTCATTGTCATTCCGTTCGGCTCCCCACTCACCGAGAACGCCTTCCAGTCCCCCGATCATCACTTCGCGATTGTCGAGAGGGGCGTCCAGAACGATGTCGAGCGGAGAGACTTTTCCGTCAGAGAAAGCGGCCGCGTAGAGGAAGGGGGTAATCGCCGTTCCCGGTTTCCGTTTAGCCTGCCAGACGCGATCAAATTGACTGTCGGAGAAATCACGCCCGCCGACTGCGGAGACAACGTTCCCACTGGCGTTCTCGATAACGACGACCGCCCCCTGAAGGTAGCTGCCGGATTTTTCGGAACTGTTTTCGACAGCCGACCTGGTCCGGTGCGGGTAGTCATCGCGCTGCTCTATACTTCGCAGCATACCTGCGAGGGTGCTGATGGCTTCGGTCTGAAGTGTCGCATCGACCGTAGTCGTGATTTGGAGACCGTCGAGATCTTTGAACTGTCCGATAATTTCGTTCGCCTCTTTTCTGATCGCTGCGAGCAGGTAGTCCGGCCTCGTTTCCCGCGCCGTTTTCGAGACTGTCGTGAGCTCGGAGCCTGACAGCTCCGCGTGCGTTGCGGGATCGATCATTCCGAGGTCCTTCATCCGGTTCAGAGTTCTGTCTCTTGCTGCACTTGCCGCCTCGGGATCACGGAACGGGGAAAAGCGATTCGGGCTTTTAATGATGGAGCAAAGTGCCGCTGACTCGGCGATGGAAAGCTGCGATGCCGGCTTGCCGAAATAACCCCGGGCCGCCGCTTCCGCTCCCCAGTAGCCGGCGCCGAAATAGACTCGGTTGAGATAATGGGTAAGAATCTCGTCTTTCGTGAATTCATTCTCAATACGTACTGCCAGAAAAGTCTCGAGTAGTTTCCTGTCGAGAGTTCTCCCGCCGATGTCAAAAGCGTGGCGAGCCAATTGTTGTGTCAGGGTGCTGCCTCCCTGAGATATGCCACCCGATTTAATATTGGAAATGAGTGCCCGGAGGATTCCGCGGGGATCGATCCCGTTGTGTTCGCGGAAACGGGTGTCTTCTGTGGCGATGAGTGCGTCAATGAAGTGTGGCGGCACGTCGTCCAGAGAAATCACGCGGCGGTCTTTGAGTGCGATCTGCCCGAGAAGTTCCCCGTTTCGGTCGAAGGCGACTGCGCCTTCGTCGATTCTTCCAATGTGCTCAAGATCGAATTTTGCGCTGCGCTCGTCGTAGCGGGTGTAAAGGCCGATTCCAAGGGAGATCCCGACAATTCCCAGGAGGACAACTCCTGTTACCAGCGCGGTGATGCGGGGGTGCCGGTTCATGCGCGCACTCAGTGATTTGTTCCGGGGAACCGATACCGCTGCAGACGTCACTTCGGGGGGATTGTTAGAGTTGTCGTTCATCGGGGATCGTGCTGTCTGGAAATTAGCGAATGAGAGAGCGATTGGTGGGGGGAACCGGAACTGCGACCGGGGTCGATTCGAGGCGGCGCGGCTGTGCTGTCGTGCCCTCCGTGATGATTCTTTCCGCCCGGTTGAGCAACCTCGCAGCAGGAGACTGCGGGACGTCAGAGGGTTGGTCTGCCGCGGTGTAGGTGGGTGGAGCCAGTTGAACGGACTGCTCATGAAACGGGTCCAGCCCTTTTTCGACGGTGCAGTTCACGTTGAATCGTTCGGGCTCAGCGTAGATTGCTTTCACAAATTCACCGAGAAGCGGGGCTGCTGTTTTTCCGCCCGACACGCTTTCCCCGGGTCTTCCCTGAACGAGAACAGCGAACGCGATTCTCGGAGAATTGGAGCCGATGTAGCCGGCGAACCAGGCGAGATTCTGTTCTTCGACGCCTTCCTTCCATTGCGATGTTCCCGTCTTGCCGAAGACTTCCGGCAGATCGTGAGCTGCCGCCTTCCCGGTTCCGGCCTCGTGATTTACCACTCCCCACATCCCGGTTCTCACCGCGTTACGGTCGCCGGACCGATGGTTCAAAAGAGACCTCTTTCCCTTTGAGTGGGTCTTAACGATGTCGTGTGTTTCCGGGTCCTGTTCCTGTATTATCAGGCGTGGTCTTCTTACCGTGGTGCCGGTGGAAAGTCCGCCCATGGCGCAGGCAAGCTGAAGCGGGGAGGTGAGAACCTCTCCCTGACCTATCGAGAAATTGGCCACCGCCTGAGGTGCGATAACGTTTTTCATGTCAGGCAGGTTCCCGCTGGAGGTTGGGAGTTCGATATCGGGGGAAGCGCCGAAACCGAAAGCCCGCGCATTGGCGAGCAAAGCTCTTCCTCCGGTTCGAATTCCCGCTTGATAGAACCACGTGTTCGATGAACGGAGAAGGGCGAAGCGGACATCCAGATTCCCTTCGTGCTCGCTGTTCCAGTTGCGAAAAGTTCTGCCGTCGATCTCCAGTGATGGAGGGCTCGGAAGGCGCGTGTATGGGCCGTTAATCACACCGGAGTTCATCGCCGCAAGTGCTACGAAAGGTTTAAAAGTAGAGCCCGGCGGGTAGGCACCCATCGTGGCCCGGGCGAACAATGGCGTGAGAGGATCAGACTCCAGCGCCTTGTAATCTGCGCTGGATATCCCGGCGACGAACTGGTTGGGGTCGAACGAAGGATTGGAAGTGAGAGCGAGAATGTCACCGGTAAGCGAATCGATGGCGACAAAAGCGCCGGCGCGCTCCGATTTCCTGAGTATTTCAAACGAGAGCTTTTGCATCTCAAGGTTGAGGGTCGTTATCACCGAATGGCCGGGAACTGCGGGGCGAATCAATTCGACGTCGACAAGCTTTCCACCGGCCGAGGTGAGGTAGGTGACTTTCCCATCTTCTCCCTGGAGACTCTCCACTGCCTGTTCGAGTCCGCCATTTGCCTCGGTGAATGGCCAGAGTGGTTCCTCGGCTGCGAGCGGGCCGTGTTGGTCCGGCATACTCGAATTCACGTAGCCGGTAATGTGCGCGGTCGCTTCCCCATCCGGGTAGTGCCTGACGAACCGCTTTTCAAAAGTGAGGAGGTCGGATTGCTCGACAATCGGTGAGAGGGCTTGGACTGTCTCATCCGGGAGTGGCCCCGATATAGTGAGCGGAACGTAAGAGCGATGATCCCAGTGGTCGCTGAAAGTTGAGATCGAGAGCTCGAATTTTTTCAGCGCTTCAAACTTTCCCAGCGCCTCCTTGACGGCGTCGAAGGCCTCCTCTTTACCCAGCTTCGACTTCAATGGTTGGAGTCGAATCGCGAGAAATTTTTTAGTCAGGGTTTGTGCAATCGGATTTCCAAACCGGTCGAGAAGGAGCCCTCTCGGTGCAGGTACTACGAAGAGTTGCGGGTGAATTGCCTCCACTGACTGCGTCGGAGCTTTTCTATTTTCGTCTGTCTCTACCAGTGCCTCAATCGGCGCGTCAGCTCCCTGTGAATCACTGATGTGGAAGAGCGCGATTAGAAATGGTGCGATGCCTCTCCAACAGTGTGTCCGCGAAGTGGAGTGCCGGAAATGTTTTGGTCGTAGTGACATCGTAGTGGGATAGGTTGCTGAGCGTTAACTCTGAAAGCTGGAAAAGGGCCATTTCGGTTTATTTGGCTGTAACTGGTTTTAGATCAATAAATTGTGACTGATGGTTGTTGTGTGGATAACCCGCCGGGGCATGCGGGGGTGACACTATTGCACGTCGTCATCATGCAATGTGCAAAAGGCACCGGCGTCCTCTCCAATGCCGGATTGTGAATTGATTTGATTTACTTCCGGCAATCGAGTCAGATCGGGAGGTATGGAGTTCTTTCGGCTGCTTTTTGATACATCGGATTTTCAACCTCGTTGGAATTGTGGCAACTGGACGGAGTTCCATGGTTGGCTGCATGTCATTTCCGATCTGCTCATTTTTGGAGCGTATGTCACGATTCCTCTCTCGATCACTGCGTTCTATGTGCTGAAGCGAAAAGAGATTGCCTATTCCAATGTTCTCCTCCTTTTTGCCGCTTTTATTCTGAGCTGCGGGGCTACCCACTTGGTCGAAGCGACAATTTTCTGGCATCCCTGGTACCGGTTTTCGGGAGTGATGAAGCTGATCACCGCGATTGCCTCCTGGCTGACGGTCGGCTTCCTCCTCGCTAAAATACCAAAAGCGATCAAGTATGCGGGAGTGGCCCATCTCACGCGGGAGCTCGAAAGAAAGCGGCAGGAGCAAAGTGAACTCCACGCCGCTGCAGCCAGGAGCGAACGTCGCCTGGCGCTGCTTCTGAATTCCACGGCCGAGGGGATCTACGGAATCGACAGCAATGGAAGATGCACCTTCGCGAATCGCTCCTGTGTCAGTCTGCTGGGATATGATTCGCCCGAAGATTTAATCGGGAAGGAAATGCATTCGTTGATTCACCACTCGAACGAGGATGGTGAGAGGGAGGGGATTGAAAACTGTAAAATATTCAAAGCCGCTCAGAAGGGGGAGAGGTCACACTGCGACAGCGAGGTTTTCTGGAAGAAAGACGGAACCTCGTTCCCGGTCGAGTACTGGTCCTATCCGGTCGATGAGGAAGGTTTCGTGAGCGGTGCCGTCGTCACTTTCTTCGACGTCACGGAGAGACTTCAGGCCAATAAACGTTTGATAGAGGCAAGAGAGCGCGCGGAACTTGCCAACCGGCAGAAGTCCCGGTTTCTCGCGAACATGAGCCACGAGATTCGTACTCCGATGAATGCGATCCTCGGGTTCAGTGAATTGATGGAGGGTGTCGTCGTGACTCCCAAGGCAAAAGAATACCTGTCCGTTATTCGCGGGAGCGGAGAATCGCTACTCGACCTGATCAACGACCTGCTCGATTTATCCAAGATTGAGGCCGGGCGCATTGAGGTTTTCAACGAGCCGGCAGATTTCTCCAAAACGATCGGTTCCGTGGTTGCGATGATGTCTCTACCGGCACGGGAGAAGGGACTTGAGCTATCCTACTCGATTGATCCATCGGTTCCCAGATACCTTGAAATCGACGGCCTCCGCCTGCGCCAGATTGTGTTAAACCTTCTCTCAAATGCTGTGAAGTTTACCGACGAAGGTGAGGTGGCCATCGAATGCAGGAGCACCCCAAGTGAAAATGACGATGAATGTGTCACCGTCGAGATCGAAGTATCTGATTCAGGCACGGGAATTCCAAAAGAAGAGCTGAAGAAAATTTTCAAGCCGTTTCACCAGGTTCAGGAAACGGATAGCCGTATTGCCGCCGGGACGGGGTTGGGGCTCAGTATCACAGAGCGGTTGACGAAGCTGATGGGCGGGAAAATGAAGGTGGTGAGTAAGCTGGGAGAGGGGAGCACTTTCACGGTCACGATTCCCTCCTTAAAGATTGCCAGCTCCGAAGGTGAACCCGTTTACGACGCTCATTGGGGGGAGAGAAATTTGGATCTGATTAAACCAAGCCTGATCCTTGTCGCGGATGACAACGCGGTTAACCGTGATTTCATGGTTGAGCTGTTCGGCAGCACCCACCACCGGCTGCTCGTGGCAGAGGACGGTGCCGAAGCCATCGAACTTATCAGGAAGGAGAAGCCGGATCTGGTTCTCATGGATATCAGAATGCCGGGAATCGACGGGCGGGAGGCTCTCGGGATTCTCAGGGGGATTCCCGAAGTGAGAACGATTCCGGTGCTGGCCGTGACGGCTTCAAGCCTGCTCAACAAAGAGAAGCAACTTCGTGAAGAGTTCGATGGGTATCTGCGCAAGCCTTTTACCAAAGCTCAATTGTTCAGAGCTCTTGCTCATCATCTTCCCACCTCAAGCTCAGAGGAGCCGGAAGAGGCTGCCGCCGTGGAGGTCGAGGAAGTGTATGATTGCTCAGTTGTCGGGGGCGATCGCGAGAGCCTCGTTGCTGAACTGAAAGAGTTGATGGAGACTTCCTGGCCGAAAGTTTCAGCCACCCTTTCGATCAATTCGGTAAGCGAGTTCTCGAGGAATATAGTTCGACTCGGAGAAAAGTTTCAGTGCGCCGGTTTGACCAATTTTGGTAATGAGTTAGGACTTTCTGCGGAATCCTTTCAGCTGGTACAAATGGAGAAACTGATGGCCCGTTTTCCCGGTTTGGTCGAGTCCGCTGAAAGTGGGGCTGACTGAGTTGGTTCGGATTATTGTTTCCACTGCACATTGCATGATATCTCATGCAAATGTGTGAACAGCGAGACTCTCCTGTCTGCAGGTGTAAATTGGGAGGTTTTTGTAAAATGCTCTATATTAGTGGGTTACGGGTATTATTTCGGGGTTGGTTCGTTTCCTGCGATCTAGGTATGGCAGCGAATATATCGCGAACTTAAACAATTAATATTATGATCAGATTAGCAGTCATCCTCCTCATTATCGGAATTATCGCAGCAGCTCTTGGCCTCGGCGGGCTCGGCGGCATGCTCATGAATGTCGGTTACGTGCTTCTCGCAGTAGGCGTCGTTCTCGTGCTCGTTCACTTCATCACCCGCAAAGTCTAACCAGTTTTCTTACGTAGTGGTAAGTGGGAGGTGCGTCTGCCCGGAAGGGCGGCGTGCCTCCTTATTTTTCCGGCTCAGTCCGGGGCCACATACAACTCAATCCCCGGATCTGATTCTTCTATGGCAGGTCCGAGTTCATAAAGGTTCCTGTAACCGTATTCATACAAGGTGATGAAGGTTGGAATGTTCAGCGCCGCAGGGGCACTCTTGAGCGCAAAGGCAGGAGTATTATTCCTGAAATTGTTGTTACAGTAGATTAAAATGCGAGTGTTCTTCGAGGGCACGACGCGTTTTAATTCTTCCTTTGTCAGGTCTGAGAAATTGAGATGAACAGCACCTTTGATGTGTTTCTGTTCGAAATTCCGCCGGCTCCGGGTATCGAGAATAATGGTTCCCGGCTCAGCGGAGAACTTCACGAAATCCTCAACGGAGATCCGTCGACTTTCGCGGTAGGGCGCGACTTCCAGTGACAGCTTCAAAAACCCTTCGTAGTCGATCTGCGCATTGACCGCCGCGGCGGGTCCTTTCGACGGGCTTTCCGCGCCATTTGCTTTGAGAGGGGTGATACCGGTTATGCAAAGCAGGAGGAGCAGGGGAATACATTCCATTTTCATGAAATCACTATCCCGTCTCTCTAATGTCCCCGTGTAAGCGAGTTGTAAAAAGTAAACACTTCTCCTTTAAGCAAACAGCGTTTCAACAATATCGGCCTTCACGAGCTCGCGAGGCTGATTGAGATGGTTGAAGACGATGGACTGCGGGTCGATCCCCATGGCGTGGTAGATCGTTGCAAGAATCTCAGTGGGATGAACCGGAGAGTCCAAGGGGGCGGATCCGGTTTTGTCCGACTTCCCGTGAACGTAGCCGCGCTTGATACCGGCTCCGCCAATGAGGCTGGTGTAGCAGTATGGCCAGTGATCGCGACCGTCGGCGCTGTTGTTGTTTCCGCTCGTGGAGACGCCCATTTCCGGGCTGCGTCCGAACTCCCCGATCGCGACGACGAGGGTTTCATCGAGAAGGCCGCTTGAATCGAGGTCTGCGAAGAGGGCGGAAAGTCCTGCGTCGAGCATGGGGCCTGACTGGTCCTGCATCCGCTTCGGCAGGCCGGAATGGTGATCCCAACTGTGATTGTCTGAGTTTGCGACCTTTGGCCAAACCACTTCGACAACTTTTGTCCCGGCCTCGACGAGGCGGCGGGCGAGGAGGCAGCTCTGCCCGAAGGTGTTGCGGCCATACTTGTCACGAAGCGCGTCGGATTCGGCGTCGAGGTTGAAAGCGTTTCTGGCACGCCCGGAAACGATGAGGTTGAGCGCCTTGTCATAATACTCATCGAGATTGTAGTTCTCGACCGCTTTCTCAATGACGGGCATCTGATCGGTGAGGGCGTTGCGAAGCTTGGCGCGACGCTGGAGCCGAAGCGAGAAGACGTCGGGCCGGAGCTGAAGGTCATCGACTTTGATCTTGCTCATTTTCGACATGTCCATGTCGTCGCCATCGGGGAAAAGGTAGTAGGGATCGTAGGCTTTTCCGAGAAAGCCGGCGGTGCCGCCTTTGTTGATCACATTCGATTCCTGAAGCGGGCGGGGCATCATCACGAAGGGAAGCATCGGCTCTTCGGATGGTTTCATTCGAACAATGTTAGACCCGAAGTTCGGGAAATCTTTCGGGCTCGGAGGTTCGAGCTGACCGGAGGGACTCACTTTATCGGTCGTGTAGCCGGTCATGATCTGGTAGATCGCGGCGGTGTGATTGAAGAGCCCGTTCGGGGTATAGCTCATCGAATTGATCGTCGTGAACTTGTCGTTGACCTGAGCGAGCTTCGGAATGATCTCGGTGTATTGAAGGCCGTCGACCTTGGTGTTGATCGGCTTGAACTTGGAGCGCACGTTGTCGGGGGCGTCCGGCTTGGGATCCCAGAGATCGATGTGGCTCGGTCCGCCCTGGAGGTAGACCATGATCACTGACTTGGCTTGTCCCCATCCGGGGCGACCGACCAGTTTTGATGCCGTGCTGGCATCCTGCGCCGCGAGGATGTTGTTCAAGGTCATCCCCAGCATTCCCGCTCCGCCGACACGCAGAAAATCCCGACGTCCCGGTTTGAGGTGCGAATCACAAAGGTCTTTGGCGATTTCTCCTGGTAGTCTGATCATTTTTTTGGGAAGTAGAGAATTAAAGTAGGGAAGAAGCAGAGAATCTAAAAAAGCGAGGCGTCGAGGGTCTTTGGTGGGATGGGCTTTGGGAAGATTATGATTAAGATTAGGAAAAAGAAAAAGAGTGAGGATGCATCGCTATTGAGGTCGAGAACTGAGTGTTGGAGAGAGGCTTGTTGGATGGGAAATTCTTTACTACTTTACTTCTCTACTACTTTACTCCTTCCACTACCTGTTAAACAAAAATGAGGGGCTGTTCACCAATGCCCAGACGAGGTCCTGGGCGGCGGTGAGTCTTCGGTTGGCTGATTGCCGGATTGAGTAATCGGTATCCTGCCGGATCTGGGTGAGCTGCCGTGGTTCCGCTACGGGAATTTCGGCTTTTGCGAGAGCGGCATTCAGTTTCGCCAGTTCAGGATCGGCGGGGAGAGGGCGTTTCTCTTTGTAGACCGCGGCGCGGCGTTTGCCCAGTTCGGTGTCGTTGTCGGCGACGTAAGTTTGAAGCGCTTTCGTGTCAGCCTCACTTCGCGCGCCGGGTGCTTTAGCGACTGCGGCGGCCACGTTGGCGGGAAGGCCCATGTTGAGCGGATCGGCGTCGGTGGTGTAGTAAAGGCGGAAGCGACCGATGGGGTATTCGCCGCGTGAATAGCGATTGAGGATATCGACAACGAGGTTGGCCCCTTTGGGATCGCCCTTCACCGCTTCTTTAAATTTGAACATGGCACGGTGGGGGACCTGAGGAACCGTTCCGGCGAGGGCCCAGCCTTTGTCGCCTCTGTCCTCTTTTCCATTGATGGCTTTTTTGACATCGAAGCCGTTTTGGTTGAAGTCGGCCTTCGCGTCGGAGAAGGCGAGAGGGAGCGCGGCTTTGGGATCGGCGAGAGGATTCCAGCGGGATTTTACTTCGGTGATGACAAAATTACCGTTCGCGTTCAGTCCCGCTCCGAAGGTCATATTATTCTCATTCGGAACCGCTTCGATCAAGATGCCGGTGATGTTTTGGGCGGTTGTTTTCCCGGTCACCGTGAAATCGAGATTGCGTGGCTTGTCGCCTCCAAGAGAGAGAATCGAACCATCGGGCTGCACTTCGACTTTCGATTTATCGGAGGCGGTCACGCTCGCGATTTCGAGGGGCTGCCATTTCGTCCATAACTGTGAAGCCTTCAGATTGCCGGTGAACTCCTCTACGAGTTTGGGCAACCCGGCGCGTCGTTCCGTTTCCGATTTCTCTGCGGCGGCGAGTCGTGTTTTCTGTTCGGCCTCGGCCGCCTTCTTCTTCCTGTCATGCTCGGGCATGTAGGTGGTAATCGCGGCCCTCGCCCCTGCGATCGCGCGGAGCCTTGCTATTTCGAGTTTGGATCGCTGACCGACCCACTCGGATTCGGCTTTGGCAGCTTTCCCTAACAGAACAAGATGATCCCGGTCGATCTCTTTCAAGACGGCGAGAGAGGCTTCGACCTCGGCGGCTTTGGGTGCCCGCGCGAGGACCCGGTAGTAAATTTCCTCGACGAGCTTCCGGTCATCGCTTTCGCTGAGAACGAGTTTTGCGAGGTCGCTTGTTTCAGTTCCAATCGCGTCGGCGATGGCAGGTCCCGAAAGAAAGGCCATCACCGCGCTCATTTGCAACTCGTCGGAGCGCTCACATTCGCAGGAGCTTTCGCGGGCGGGACGGCCGAGGTTGGCAAGGAAGCCGCTTTTAAGATCGAGCTTCGAATCGGAGAGCTGGCTCGCACGGATTCCTTTTCCTGCTCCGGGGATGTCGGGGATCGCCCCGGTCACTGCGTAGACGGCATCGTAGAGCGTCTCGGCAGGGAGTCGCCGGGCCTTGGCGTGAGAAAAATTGATCTCGTCTTTCTCATTCCATTTGTTCGTTTGAATTGAGAGTTGGTAGGTGCGGGACTTGCAGATCTCAGCAATGAGCTTCTGGACGTTGAAGTCTGACTCGATGAATTTCTTCGTGAGGTGCTCGAGTAACTGTGGATTGCTTGGCGGATTTCCTGCGCGGATGTCGTCGAGCGGTTCAATCACCCCGGTTCCTAACAGATATCCCCACATCCGGTTCGCGTAACTGGAGGCGAAATACTGATTGTCCGGGCTCGTGATCCACGCGGCGAGTTCTTCACGACGGGTCGGCGCCTTCGGATCGGTGAAGGCTGCTTTTGCCAACTTGGCTTCGTAGGGGAATGCGGGTGCCTGAACTTCTCCGGTCCGGTCGTGCTTGAGATCACCATCCTCTTTATCACCGATCGATTCGTAGAGCGGCTTCGCGCCTTCGACTGCGGAACCGCCGATGTTCTGCTTCGGAGCGTTTTTGGTGTCGCGTTTGAGCTCGACCCGGGCAAAGTAGGCGGCGGTCTCGAAATACTGATCCTGCGTCCACCGCTCGAAGGGGTGATCGTGGCATTTGTTGCAGTTGAAGCGCGTCGCAAGAAAGAGATGTGTCGTGTTCTCCATGATCATGTCAGGATCGCGGAGGATTTTATAATAGGACGCAGCAGGGTTCTCCTTATTCGACCCTGACGCTGTCAGAATTTTGTAGGCGAACTCGTCGTAGGGAGTGTTGGATTTGACCTCTTCTTTGATCCAGGTCTGAAACAACTTTGCACCTTCGGCACCGAGAAACTTGGAATTCACCTGGAGCATGTCGCTCCACTTGTTCGACCAGTGGTCGACGAACTCCGGTGAGCCGATCAGTTCATCGATAAGGGCGTCGCGCTTTTTCTGTGTCGGTGTCTCGTCTTTGACGAAGGACCTAACCCTCTTGGATGTGGGAGGTAACCCTGTCAGATCGAGGTAAATGCGGCGGACGAACTCTTCGTCGGTACAGAGCGGGGAGGGGGAGAGCTTCATTCTCTGCCACTTCGCGGCGACGAGCTTGTCGATCTCGCCCCAGGCTTCGGGTTCCTTCCAGGTGAAGCCGGAGCGATCACCCATCACCGTGAGAGTCGTCGCGGCGTAGGCTCCCGCGTAGCGGGCGAGGATGGGAGCTTCGCCGCGTCGAATCGTTTTAAGAAGTCCGAAGTCATCGTGTTCTGCGACTTCGGTATTACCGGATTCGATGAACGATTCGAGGGTCACGTCGCGTGTCTGTCCGTCCGCGTAGCGGGCCATGATTCGCAGTTGCTGACGCCCGCCGATGTTTTGAATGACAGGATTTTTCGGAAACAATTCGATCGAGGTTACTTTCGCCGACTTCGTGTTGAGGTTGGCGCCTTCCGCGATCCACTGACGGATCGTGTGGTAGTAGCGGGAGCCGTTTTCTGTAACGGTGCCGGCTTCGTGAGGGACTGCGCCGGTCGCTTTGAGGAGCATGAGCGAATCGTCCGGCGAGGCAAAATTGACGCGGCGCGCGGTGTGATCATCGCTGAAGCCGCGGACGTCGTAGAGCGGGTCGTAGCCACGCAGGCTGAGCTTAAAACCGTTCTTCCCGTCCTTGGCACCGTGGCAG
>JARGPH010000017.1:120420-126978 GCA_029213065.1 Verrucomicrobiales bacterium
TCCTGAATAAAGTCGAGCGATGCGGTTTTGTTGAGTCCACTCACTTCAACGGGAACTCGCGCGGTGACATCTCCGTGAACAAGCATGAGACCTCCCTTGCCTTCTTCGAGGGGACGGATGATTCCGCGGTCTGTGATTTCCAACTGAATGTTCTCGGTGATTCGTTTTACGTCGCGAGTGACATCAGCGGTCGTTCCGTCATTGAGCGTTGCGGTGACAACGAGTTGGCGATAAGCGCCAGCTGAATCAAGTTTGATTGAAGCAGGGGAGACGCTGATCGATTGCACGGTGCGGCCTTCAGGGAGTGCGTCACCACCTTCGTGGGCCTCGGCCTTTTTGTTGTCGATCTTCTTCGGATCGGCTTTGGCAACGGCGAGCTTTGAATCGATTTCGACGGGAGTGAAGGCGAGCTTCGATCCCAGATCAGTGGCGTTGAGGAGGCGCACTGTTCCGTCGGCGGCACCGGCGGCGATGGTTTTACCGTCGGGCGAGAAGGCGACTGAAAAGACAGCGGTGTCGAGATCGAGTCCTTTAATGAGTTCTGCGCCCTTGGTTTGGAACTCATCGATTTTGGGATCGGAGTTGCTTCCCTCAGTGTTGCGGCGGGCGGTTTCGAACAGTTTTTTCAGTTCCGGCGTGATCGTCGCGTCGTATTCCGATTTGAAAAGATGGATCTGCCCTTTCCCGTTGAGGCTGGAAACGGCGACGAAGGTTTTTCCATCCGGCGCAAAGGCAGCGTCCCAGATGCGACCTTTCATTGCAGGATACTTGCGAATGAGGTTGGCGTTGTCTCCGATCTTGCGTGCCGTCTCGCGATACATGCGGTAGATCTGGGGAACGCCGTCGGAACCTCCCACGAGAATGTGATCCTGTGAGGGGTGACGACCCACCGTGCTGATCCCGCCCTTGAGTGCGCCGGGAGTGATCGAAGTGATGTTGTCGATGAAACGCTCCGTCTCCACTTTCGTCAGTTTTCCGGACATATCGCGACCGACCGAAACGAGGTGATCGCCTTTCAGTGACCATTCGGTGTCGAGAACCCAGTCGTTGTGCCCGCCCATGAAGAGGACCTGCTCGCCGTTCGCTGCCTTGATCCCTCGAACGGTGTTGTCGGGAAGGCCGAAGGCGATGAGCTTGCCGTCAGGGGACCAGCTCGCGCCGTAGGCGGTGTCGTAGCCGACGATTTTGGAAAGCTCGAGTTCCTTCTTCGCGATATCCCATACCTGGATTTCACCCATACGACCGGGGAGGCCTCCTGCGACAGCGAGTTGCTTTCCATCGGGAGAAAACTGAACGGACTCAATACGTTCTGACAAACCCACCAGTCGACTTACGATTCCTGATCCGTCGGCCTTGTGGATGAGGACTTCGTGAAAGCCTGCCACGGCGATGAGTTTTCCGTCAGGCGAAAAGTCGATTGCGTTGATGCCGGGGGAGACCGCGTATTTCGGCGGGTTCTCGGCCGTGTAGCGTTGCTTCGCGTTCTCGGGTGTATCGTCTTTGGCTCCCTGCTCGATCCACTTCGTGACCAGCTTGACTTCGTAGTCGGACATCGGTTGATCCTTCGGTGGCATCTCGGGGCGTTTCTCACCCTTTTGCGTCACGACGAGATCGAGAAGGGGGCTTTCAGTTGGTTTCGCGGGGATGACCGCTTCGCCGGATTCGCCGCCGGCAATGAGCGAGGCGACTTCCGTCATGATGTAGTCGGCTTTTGCTTTCGCGGGCTGGTGGCAACCCTGGCATTTTGCCTGGAGGACGGGGCGGACGTGTTCGTAGTAGCTGACCGTTTCGGGGAGCGCATCAGTTTCTTTGCCTGATGCGTTTCCAGTCGCGATCGCGAAAAGGAGGAGAGTGGGGATCAAAAGGCGCTTCATGGGGGAAGGTCTGAATTCTCAAAAGGCCCGTGCATTCCCGACGTTCCTTCAACCATGAGCCTAAAGGAGTTCGTAAAATCTCCACAAGCACGCGTTTGCGGGCAATTCCGACCGTAAGATGGGGCGGGCGCGCAATGTCGAGATGAAAGAAATCCTCATGGATTCCTCTACGGGCCTAAGGTTCCTGCTTAAACTTCGAATTTCGTTCTTCAGGGGTGATCCTGATTACGAGGGGGCGGTGATCGCTCGCCTTGTCCCAGTCCGGCCAGTGATGGATGTGACTCAGATCCCGCTCGATTTCGGGGCTGAGCCCTTTGCTGTAGAGCGCGTAGTCAAAGCGGGAATAGGAATCGGCGAAGGACCAGTGGTGTGTCCAGCGAAAGCCATACCGGTCATCGAGTGTCAACGAGGCGAGATAGCCCGTTCTCGTGAAGCCTGACTGGAGCGCTTTGACAGGAGGCTCGATGCGAAGATCGTTGAAGTCGCCGGTGACGAGAAGATTTATGTCCGGATCTTTTTCAAAAATCCGGTCGATGTGCTTCCGGGCAAGGCGGGCTTCGTTCAGCCGCATCATCGCTTGATCAGCGTTCGGCACTACGCGTTTTGACTTTAAATGAAGCCCCACGTAGCGGAGTCGATACTCCGGGGTGATCGCGAGATCGACGTCGAGGACTCCGCGCTGAAACGGGAGCTTTTCACCATCGAGCAGATAGGTGTAGTCGTTGCGGGAGTGGCGGCCGACAATTGGAAATCGGGCGAGGAGGCCGAGGTTTCGATTGTAGCCGCTCGCGGCGGTGACGAGCTCCGAGTGGGGAAGGTCCAGCCCGCCGGCTTTGAGACGCTTCCGGAGGTCGTTGAGAAAAGTGGCATCTCCAATCTCGCATACGCCGAGGATGTCGGGCTTCATCTCGAGAATCGCAGCGACAATGGCTTTGACCTCACGTTCCGGCTTGGGCGCGTCTTCGAGGGTCTCGCCGTCGACACGGCGATCCATCGCAAGATAGTTTTTAAGGTTGTAGGAAACAACCGTGATCGGTTCGGCTGCGCTCCCCGGCAGGATCGCTGAACCGAAACACGAAGAAACGACCGTCGCGATCAGCGAAGCGGTCGTTTTCGAATAAGATCCTTTCAATCCCATGAAAGAGGGCTTTCAGGGGAAGGGGTGAGGCAATCAGTCTTTGCTGTGATCTGAATCAGACTTTTTGGAAGTTTCGTCCCAGTCTTTCTCGCCTTCTTTTTCGCCCTCTTTGATCTCGCGCTCGAATTCAGTTTTTGCCTTCTTGAACTCTCCCATACCCTTGCCGACGCCGCGTGCAAGTTCAGGGATTTTTTTTGCCCCGAAGAGGAGCAGCACGATCAGGAAGATCACGATCATCTCCTGCATGCCCGGTGCGCCGAAAGCTAATAAATTCATCATTGTAAGAAGAAATTATGCCCGAGTCGAATGCGATGCAACGGGTATTTGTCGCCTTGTTCGCGTGGCTGCATTGCGCCATAGAGGGCTATGCCGCGTCCGGCTCTCAGGAGGCGGTTTTATTTGCCGCCTTTATCACCTCAGCCGCCGCCGAACATACCGGCGAGAAAGTCCCAAAAACCGCCTCCACCCGCTTGCTGCTGCTTGAGGCCTTCGGCTTCGCGGTAGGCGTCGTTGGCTTTGGCGGTGTCACCGAGACCGGTGTAGATTTCTGCGAGAAGTGCCCAGTCTTCGGGAGTCACGTTTTTGGTTTTATCAATATATTCAGTGATTTTTTCCAGTGCTTTGTCGTACTCACCTTTCTCAATTTTTTCAACGGCTTCCAATTTCTTCTTCAGCACCTTCTTTTCGGGTGAGAGATCGACTGCGGTTTTGGCTTCATCGAATCTTCCCGCATCGGTAAGCATGCTTACCAGATTACTCCAGTCCTCGGCAGAAGGGGTCCACGGGAGCAGCTCCAGGTCTCCGAGAATCGTCATCGTCTCGTCAACCTTACCGGCAACGGTTGCATATTTAATCAAGCGCGACATCACATCGGCATTGGTTGTATTGCCGGTTTGTGCCAGTTCTTTCCAAGCGGCTTCAGCATCTCCGGTCGCTGCCCGCACGTCAGCAGAGCCAAGAGCGACCATGGTATTATCGGGGTGGGCGATGAGGCCCGATTGGATGATGGTTTTCGCGTCCGCTCCCGCCCCTCTGGCGAGAAGCTCATTCGATGCTGCGATATACAGTTCAGGAGGCGGAGTTTGACCGGAGTTCAGCTGCGCGATGAGGCTTGCATAGGGGGAGTCGGCCTCTCCTGTTTTCGTGACGGGAGTGTTTCCCAAGTCTACAACCTCAACGGGGGTGGTACCCTGATCGGGGGCCGATAGCCCTGAGTATTTTGTCTCGTCACCATCTTCAACTTCCTGAGAGAATTCGCGAAGAATAGATTTGGCCTCTGTTGTTGTCAGCGATCCTTCTTTCATGGAGAACGAGCCGGATTCTGCGTTTTCCGTAAGTTTCTCAGTGAGGCCGAAAGCAACAACGGCAACTGCAAGGGTCGCTAGAAAAGCGGTAAGAAACTCGCGAACCTGATCGGTTTTCTGCGAAGGCGATCGTGAATCGGTATGAGATCGGTGGTTCTTTTCCATGAGTCTAACGAAGAATTATCTTACAACGTAAATGATAATTATCATAAAATCCATAATTAAAATTATAATTTTGCGGTGAAATCCTGTTAATAGCGGTGGAAAATCCCCGTCCTGCGTGCAACTAGGCTCTAGGCAGGCTCGTAATCCGAGGTAAGAGTTTGACTTTTCACGACTTACTTTTTCAGTAGCGATTCAAACCGCCATGTTATCTGACGCAACGACTCAAGATCTCAACAGCGAGAGCCAGCTTTCTCCGTTCGCCTTTCTACGTCCGGAATTAGACCGGGTCGAAGCTCGAATTCGCGCTCAGGCGTCGCAGTTTGATCCCGCCGTGGAACCCTATGTGACCTATATCCTCAACACATCCGGAAAGAGGATTCGCCCCGCGCTGACGTTTCTCGCGGGTGGTTCAACCGGAGAGGTGAGTGACGATCATCAGGAGCTCGCGGTCATTCTTGAGCTGATTCACGTGGCCACTCTCGTTCATGATGACATCATCGACGGAGCTGAGATTCGCCGACAGGCACCGACGGCGAATGCTAAATGGGGCGATGCACTCAGCGTGCTGTTGGGGGATTGTCTGTTTTCCCACGCGTTGATGCTGTCGACTGGTTTCGAAGATTCCGTGATCGGCCGGAAGGTAGCCGCCGCAGCCAACGAAGTTTGCAGTGGCGAGATTATCCAGACCCAGCGCCGCTTCGACATGCAGTTGTCGAAGGAGGATTACTTCGAAATCATCCGGAAGAAAACCGCGGCGCTTTTCACCGCTGCGATGGAGCTGGGAGCGAGGCTCAATAAGCAACCGGATGAGCTCTGCGAGCAACTGGGAGAATTCGGGACTAATATCGGCACGGCCTACCAAATTTACGACGATTGCATCGATCTGATTGGTGAGGAGCAGGAGTTCGGAAAAACACTTCGCACCGACATTAATAAAGGAAAGTTAACTCTTCCTATTCTTAACCTGCTCGGAAGCGCCAGTGAAAAGCAGAGAGAAAAACTTCATCGCCTCCTCATCCAGAAGGAGCCGATCGATATTTCTGTGTTGGCTGGTATCGCCGACTACGTGGGCTCGATCGAGGCCGCGATCGACACCGGGCTTGAATATGTCTCTTCCGCCCGGGAGAATCTGACCGCACTTCCGGAAAGTGATCACAAAGAAGCACTTATCGGAATCGCTGATTTTCTTGAAGTGCTCCTGGAAGGGTGCCGTCAGTAGTATTTTTTTGCACTATTTGGGCAATTCACTCAGCTTTGTTTGACAAGTGGCATGGGATTTGCTTCTCTGGGATTGCTAATTCAACCCGGCGTTTTATCGGATAAGGCATGAAGTCTTGCTGGAAAAATTGGCGTCGAATCTAACCTAAAAAACGACTATTAGTTAACATGGCTAAACTTAAATTGGAATATCTCTGGCTCGATGGATACGAGCCTGTTGCCAACCTTCGCGGAAAAACTTTGGTAAAAGAAGGAGACCCTGACAAATGGTCTCTTGATGACTGCCCACTCTGGGGATTTGACGGCAGTTCAACCCGTCAGGCCGAGGGCGGAAGCTCCGACTGTATCCTCAAACCTGTTGCCCTCTATCCTGATTCCACTCGCAGAAACGGTTTCCTCGTGATGTGTGAAGTGATGCTTCCAGGTGGTGAGCCACACCCTTCAAACACTCGTGCCACTATCCCTGACGATCCGGGTCTCTGGGTTGGATTGGAGCAGGAGTATTTCCTCATGCAGGACGGACAGCCACTCGGCTGGCCTAACTCAGGTTATCCTGACCCACAGGGTGAGTATTACTGCGGTGTTGGTTACCAGAACGTTGGTGATCTTGCCCGTGCCATCGTTGAAGAGCACCTCGATATTTGTATCGATGCCGGAATCAACCACGAAGGGATCAACGGCGAAGTTGCCAAAGGTCAGTGGGAATTCCAGATTTTTGGAAAAGGTTCCGCCAAAGCTTGTGACGAGATTTGGGTTGCCCGCTACATCCTTGAGCGCGTTTGCGAAAAGTATGGTGTCAGCGTTGAGTATCACTGTAAGCCATTCCAGGGTGACTGGAACGGTTCCGGTATGCACTGTA
>JARGPH010000018.1:0-16240 GCA_029213065.1 Verrucomicrobiales bacterium
GGGGAGGCGACAGTTTCAGAATTTCCGGCAACGAAGCCCGCGGTATCGCGGGGAATCCGGATCGGCGCGGCGGCGGCTCTCGTGCTGTTTCTCGTCGCAGTGGTAGTTTTTCAGAAAGCGCCTACCTTCGCGACGATTACGAATCGCATCGGAGTGGGAGGGCTGGAGGCCGGCGCGAAATTGAGTGGTGAGCGATTCACTCTCGAGCGGGGCATTCTCGAAATGGAAACGGAATTGGGCGCCACAGTGGTAATCGAAGCACCGGCCTCGTTTCAGTTCGAATCGGTGGGACAGCTTCGCCTTTTTCATGGACGGCTTGCCGCCGACGTTCCTGAGGCAGCGCAGGGATTCAGTGTTTTGACCGCGACGGGTTCGGCGATTGATCTGGGAACCGAGTTCGGTGTCGACACGAAACCGGATGGTGAATCCGAGATCCATGTTTTTGAAGGGGAGGTCATTGCCGAATCGAATCACGGCGTTCGTCAGAGCCTTCAGGGGGGAGAGGCCTTTTCTTTGAATGCGGCGAATGGATTCCCCGGAAGCATAAGGTCGTCCGCCTTTGTCCGGCCCGATGAGCTGGCACTGTTTCAGATAAACGACGCCGAAGGAATGCGAGGACAATCAGACCGGTTGTCAGCGCAACTGCGATCCGATCCCGCCTTGATTGCTTTGCTGGATTTTGAAAATGATGTCGAGTTGCCTCCGGGGAAATACCACATGATGCAGGGGCGATGGCCGGGACTGCGGGCTCCTGAGTTTGTCGGGCCGGGCGATCACATGAAGCTGGATGTCGGTGGCGACCGCGACTGGAAAGAGCTGACGCTAGCCGCGTGGGTTCGTCTTGATCACCTTGGTTCCCCATATCAGTCGCTCCTGCATACCGATGGGTGGAGTGTTGGAAATCCGGGACAGGTTCACTGGATGGTAACCCGGAACACAACAATGCGGTTGGCCCTTTCGGCAAATGCGCTCGCGACCGGGTCGCGGGAACGGCACGGTTACCCGGACTCGATCACTCCTGTGCTTCCCGCAAAGGGGCGCTGGGTTCATCTCGCTACCGTTTACGATTCGGCTCAAAAGAGCGTGAAATTTTATTTGAATGGCAGGCTCGACAGCGAATCGCGGCAGGAGATCGCGCATCCTGCGCGGCTTGGTTCGGCTGAGATTGGTAACTGGGACAAGCAGGACCGGAAGCTCAGTGGTCGAATTGACGAACTCATTATTCTGGGACGGACGATGAGCGATGCCGAATTGCGCAACTTGTATGAAGTCGGAAATCCTTATAGAAAGGTAGACAATTCATGAAGCGATTCTTTATCAACGCGTTGTGCCTTGCCGTCCTCGCATCGACCCCGGCAGTGGCGGCTGAGCCGATTGATTTCGTCAAAGATGTGCGACCGATTTTTGAGGCTCACTGTTACGACTGTCATGGTGGAGGTAAACAAAAGTCGGGGCTGCGCCTGGATGTGAAATCGGCCGCTCTCACCGGCGGCGACAATCATGGTCCTGACATTGTTCCGGGAAAGCCGGAGGAAAGTCCTCTCATTCAATTTTTGCTCACTGAGAATGAAGACGAAATGATGCCGCCGAAAGGAGCGAGGCTTTCGGCGAAAGAGATCGGAATCCTGACCGAATGGGTCAGTGAAGGAGCGATTTGGCCGGACGGGGTCGATCTCGTCGAGCTGGAAGACACGAGCGATCACTGGTCTTTCAAACCGATCCGGGTTGAGGAGGGCGAACACACCATCGACGCTTTCATTGATCGGGCGCTTCAAGAGAAAGGGTTGAAGCGTTCACCGCGGGCTGACAAGGCGACCTTGCTTCGACGACTCAGCTTTGATCTCATCGGGTTGCCTCCCACCACCGGGGAAATGGATGCGTTTCTCGCTGACGATTCGACTGACGCATACAGCGCCGCTGTCGAGCGGTTGCTTGCTTCCCCGCGTTACGGCGAGCGCTGGGCCCAGCACTGGCTCGATGTCGTTCGTTACGCGGATACCCACGGATTCGAAGTGAATACGGAGCGGAAAAACGCCTGGCCCTACCGTGACTATGTCATCAAGGCGTTCAATGCGAACACGCCGTGGGATCAATTTATCCGCGAGCAGATTGCGGGCGATGCGCTGGGGAAGGCGGAAGCCACCGGATTTCTCGTGACTGCGGCCGCGCTCCTTCCCGGTCAGATCGGAAAGGACGAAGAGTCGAAAAGGCTCGCCCGTCAGGATGAGCTTGGTGAAATCGTGATCAACACGGGGGAGGCGTTCCTCGGCCTCAGCATCGGTTGCGCGCGCTGTCATGACCACAAGTTTGATCCTATCTCAGCGCGCGACTACTACACGATGCAGGCTTTTTTTGCCGGAGTTCATTACGGGGATCGTCCGGTCATTAATCCTGAATTGGATACAATCGTGGATGGATTGAGAGAACGTCTCCGGCCTCTCGAGCGGGAATTGGAAAGGTATCTTCTCAGGGCGGGCGAAGGCGGGAAGCGGGCGTCGCTCAGCGCGAAAGGAAACATCGAATATTTTGCGCCTGTGAAAGCTGCGGGGCTTCGTTTCACCGTTCATTCCACGATCAGCGGGAACCGCCACCAGCCTTACATCGACGAACTGGAAGTGTTTAACACGGAAGGCGAGAATATCGCCTTGAATTCAAAAGTGACCTCGAAGACCGGCAAACCCGAAGGGGCCATTGACGGTGTCTACGGCAATGAAAGCGCCTGGAAATCCAGTGTTAAGGGTGGTGGGTCTCTCGAGATGGCGTTCGAAAATCCCGAGACGATCAACCGGATCTTCTGGGGACGTGACCGAACCGGGAAATACCCCGACCGCCTCGCTGAGACTTACACCTTCGAGATCAAAACCGAAGGAGGGGATTGGAGAAAGATCGCGGACGCTTCGGACCGGGCTTCTTTTGATCCGAAGAAAGCGAAAGAGGACCTCTTTCAACTGGCTGATTTTGCAAAAGAGGATCAGGCGCGTGCCCGTGTGATTATCGAGGATCGGAAGCCGCTCGTCGAGGAGCTTAAGCAATATCACGGAGGAAAGCAGTTGGTGTTTGCGGCGCAATCCAGCTCGCCGGAGACGATGCACCTTCTCAATCGAGGCGATCCTGAACAACCTACTGATGTCGTCGCCCCGGCCACGCTCTCGTTTCTCAATCCGGTCGAGCTGTCTCTCGAATCAAAGGATGCTGAGCGTCGCGAGGCACTTGCCGACTGGATCACTGATCCTGACAATCCGCTCACCGCCCGGGTCATCGTTAACCGGATTTGGCAATGGCATTTCGGAATCGGTCTCGTTTCAACCGCGAATGACTTCGGAAATCTCGGGGCGCTTCCCAGTCATCCCAAGCTGCTCGACTGGCTCGCGGCTGAGTTCATCGAGTCCGGCTGGTCGGTTAAAGATCTGCATCGTCTCATTGTCTCATCGGAAGCTTATCAGCAGCGACACGAGCTTCATGCAGTAGGACTGGCGAAGGATTCCGAGAATCGACTTCTCTGGGGCTTTCCTTCGCGACGAATCGAAGCGGAGGTGATTCGCGACAGCATTCTCGCGGTGAGCGGAACATTGGAGTCGAAGATGTTCGGGCGCGGCTACGACCTTTTTCACGCACGCGGTGGCACCGGCGGTTTCAAGCCAATCGAGTCTCATCTGAAAGAGGAGGGGCGTCGCCGCATGATCTACGCCTACAAAGTGAGGATGGAGCGGGAAGCCGTTTTCGGCGCCTTTGACTGTCCCGATGGCGGACAGAGCGCTCCCCGTCGCAGTCAATCGACCACTCCGATTCAGGCTTTGAATCTTTTCAACAGTCAGTTCACGATCGACCTCGCTGCAGAATTTTCGGAGCGTGTCAGGAAAGAGGTCGGTGATGATCCTGATGAACAGATCCAGCGGGTCTGGAAAATTTGCTACGGGAGAAGCCCTGCCAACGAAGAGTTACTCGATGCCGGATACGTAGTTCGCGAGCACGGGCTTGAAACGCTCAGTCGGGTTATTTTCAATTCCAACGAATTCCTTTTTCTTCCATGAACGAAGCCGAAAATATTTCATCGCATGGACGGCATCTCCTCGGTCGCCGCAGTTTTCTATCCAACAACGCGACTGCGCTCAGTTCGATCGCGTTATCGAGTCTCCTTGGAACGGATCATCTTCTGGGTTCGTCAAAAGAGCCGAGTCGTCCTCAGATTGATCCGAAGAACCCTTTTGCTCCGAGAGAATCTCATCACACACCTAAAGCAAAGAACGTTGTCGTGATTTTCTGTGCCGGAGCGGTGAGCCAGCTTGAGACCTGGGATTACAAACCCGAGTTGATTCGACAGGATGGCAAACCGCTCGCCGGAGGTCCGCCGGTGACCTTTCAGGGGCCGGCGGGAAATCTGGCGCGTCCGCAATACGAATTTCGTCAGCGTGGCGAAACCGGGAAATGGGTTTCCGATATGATTCCCCACCTCGCTGAGCTGACTGACGATTTCGCTTTCGTTCATTCGCTCACGAGTGAGACAAATACTCACGGACCGGGGGAGAACTTTCTCTCGACCGGTTTTGTTCAGGACGGTTTTCCCAGTATGGGCGCCTGGCTCAGCTACGCTCTCGGGAGTGAGAATCAGGATTTGCCGTCCTTTGTTTCGCTGCTTG
The DNA here is from genome assembly GCA_029213065.1 of Verrucomicrobiales bacterium. Classification (GTDB taxonomy): domain Bacteria; phylum Verrucomicrobiota; class Verrucomicrobiia; order Verrucomicrobiales; family DEV007; genus Arctic95D-9. The sequence continues at coordinate 4,638 of JARGPH010000018.1, forward strand.
ATCCGCGCGGGATCCCGCAGGCGAGCATCAACAACTGGGGACCGGGTTTCCTTCCCGCTGAGTTTCAGGGGACGCTTTTCAATGCCCGGAATCCGATTCGCCATCTTTCCTCGCCGCCATCGGTGACGCAAAGCAAAGACGAGGCGGCTCGCGACCTTTTGAAGCGGATGAACGCCCGTCATCTCGAGCACAATCCTCTCGACGGCAGTCTCGCGGCCCGGATCGCGAGTTACGAATTGGCTGCAAAAATGCAACTCAGCGTCCCCGAGATCAGTGATCTCTCAACCGAGCCGGATCATATTATGAAAATGTATGGCGCTGACGATGAATCGAATCCGACCAAAGCGGGCTTCGCCAAAAACTGCATTCTCGCGCGGCGGCTTCTTGAGAAAGGAACCCGCTTCGTGCAGCTCTTCAACGGAGCCTATGCCAGTGGCGGAAGGCTCAACTGGGACGGTCATTCTAAACTCAAAGAGCAGTATGACGTTCATGCCGAGATCCTCGACCAGCCCGCTGCGGCGCTGATCAAAGATCTGAAACAGCGCGGCCTCCTTGAGGACACTCTTGTCGTTTGGTGCACTGAGTTTGGTCGCATGCCGATGTTTCAAAAAGGGGCACAGGGGCGTGACCACAATCCTGACGGGTTCACCTGTTGGATGACAGGAGCCGGTGTAAAACCGGGAGTCAGCCATGGCGTTACCGACGAGCTGGGGAGGAAAGCGATCAAAGACGTCCACCCGCTTTACGATTTTAACGCCACGATTTTGCACCTGTTAGGACTCGACCACGAACGACTCACCTTTTTTCACAACGGGATCGAGCGCCGCCTCACGAATGTGGAGGGACACGTCATCCACGAGATTCTTTCCTGAAAGGGGAGCGGGAACGTTGCAGGGCTGCGTGGCTTGGCGGTATCTGATTCGCTGTTCACTCTTTGGCCGCTTCCAACTGCGGGGGAGCCTGTGATTCGGAGCGGGCGCGATCGGCATTTTTGCGTTGTTGTTCCCCGACGATGTGACCGCCCCAGACCCGGAGCCGTTCAAAGCTCCAGAGCATCAATCCGACCGCAGCGATCGAACAGAGAATGCCGACTGTTCCCAGCGAGCTGCTCTCAACGTAGCAAGTCCAGATGAACTGACCGACGCAGAGGATCGCAACAAAATAGAGAGTGGGTTTCCGGCCGATGAGGTTGACCATGAAAACCCCGAGCGGTGCTCCGAGGGCGACGATGGGGGCAGCGGCAAGCCAGTTTTCGTAGACTCCCGGCTGAACTCCGGACGTCAGTGCTTTCGTTGAAATGCCGACGAGGGAGCCAAAGGCCATGATCACGACCGAGGTGGGAATCGCAATTTTCAAATCGGCACGGCAGAGGAGAACGAGAACGGTGTAGAGAACCATATCGACACCGACTCCGGTGACCGAGACGACGAGCAATCCGGAAAGGAGACCCGTTGCGAGACCGACCCGGAAATCCCAGCGCTCGTCGAATTCTGTCATTCCTTCGTGACCGGCGATTTCGCCGATGCGCCATAGATGAAGCAAACCGAAGCCGCCCCAGACCACCGCGAAGACCAGCTTGATCCAGAGAGAGGGCACCAAAGGCGCAAACCAGATAACGCCGACAGGGATTGCAAAGAGGATTCCAATCGCTGCGCCCTTGAGCATGGACCAGGCAAGTGGCTGACGGCGTGACATGATAAAGATCGCAGCACTCGTCATTCCAATCGATTGAACCGCAAAACTGAAATCCCTCCCCAGTTCGGCTGACTGTTTGAAGAGCAGCACGAGAATGGGAAATCCGACGGTTCCTCCCCCCATGGGAGTCGAGCCTGCTGCGTAACTTCCTATTGCCATGGCCACTGCGATTCCCCAATGCTCGACGACGTCGTTCCAGCGGTCGTGACCGAAAACGAGCCAGGCCCACACGAGATAAAAAGCCCCCATCCAGAGAAACCACAGGCTGAGATGTTGCTTGGGTTGAGAGAGTAATGTCATGAAGGGAAGAGCTGTTTCGGCGGTTCGGAGAAGCAAAGGACGGACCCTATTGAAGCATTGACTTTACTTAACAAAAATATATATAAGTAATGCAAAGTATAACAAAACGGCATAATTAAGAGATGGAGTTGCGTCACCTGAAGTATTTTCAAGCCGTCGCTGAAGAGCTGAGCTTTTCGCGGGCTGCCAAGCGTCTGCACATTGCGCAGCCGGCGCTCAGTCGCTCGATGCAACAGTTGGAATCCGATATCGGGGTAACGCTGATTGACCGTCGCCGCCGCGCGATTCAACTGACCGCCAGCGGGGAGGTTCTCCTTCGCGATTGTCTGGTCTTGTTCGAAAGGGTCGACGACATTGTCCGTCGGGTTCGTCATGCCGCGTCGGGGGGAACCGGCGAACTCCGGCTGGGATACATTGGCCCTCCCACGAAATCCTTTCTCGGTCCGATTCTCCGTCAGTTCCGGGAGGCTAACCCCGGTGTCATCGTATCGCTCGAAGAGAGAACCCCTGAGCGGGTCTGGGAGATGGTCGCGAAAGGGCGTCTTTCGGTTGGCCTGACACGTCCTGTTCTCGCGCATGAGGCACTTGGTCTCGAATCTTTGGAGCTGTGTGAGGAAACTCTCTGCGCCGCGGTTCCGGCCGATCATCCCTTTGCGGGAGAGCGTTCCGTTTCCTGGAGCGATCTCGCGGATAAGCCGCTTATTCTTCTGGCTCGTCGCGAGGGCGCAGGTTCGCATGATGCGATTCTCGCAGCCTGTCGCAAATCGGGGTTCGCGCCGCGGATTGTCCACACCCCGAGCGTGATCGGAACGATCCTGAGATACGTCGAATTCGGCGATGGTATTGGCGTCGTGCCGGAAAGCATCACTCCCGAGTCCGATGAGGTTCGGTTAATACCGCTCACGCCCCGGGCGACGATTCCTCTCGTTATGGTTTGGTCGAGCGATCAAAGCAATCCCGCCCTTGAAGCGTTTCACTCGCTCATCTCTGACTGGCTCGAGAGTCGGAAGGCGCTGACGAAGAAGCGCTGAATCCGGGACTTCTCAGTTTCGCAGGTCGATGCAAAGCAGCCTCGGTTCGCTGGAGCCATCCGGTTCAGGAGTGCTTTGAACGAGAAAAAGAAGTCCATTATGAATCGTCGGTGGGCAGAATGTTTCCGGTGAATAGAACGGCTGCATTTCAGAGAGAATTTCAGGGCCTTCCGGGGTCAATTCAATGCTCATAAATTGGCCGAACTCACCCGTGGCAAAAACTCCGTCAGCCGTTTCCAGAAAATTTCCACGCCCGTAGTTTCCTTCTCTCCACAATTCCCGACCGGTTTTCAGATCGAGGCAGAACCATGTTGCTGTAATGTCAGTTCTTTCCGTGATCCCATAGAGGTAGCGTCCTTCGCGGACGAGGGGAGTCATGAATTGAACTGTGGTCTTCGGCAGCTTTTTGAACACAGTCGGCTGCATCGTATTTTCGATGTCGAGAAGTACGCTGCCCTCGGTGTAGGCTTCACTCATGAAGATCCGGTTGCCGAGCACTCGCGGCGTTGATGAATTGACCGATGCCTCGCGTGTGGCCCGCCATGGAAAGGCAAAGTCGGCCTTGCCGTTCTCAGGGTTTACGGAAAGCAACCCGCCGTGTGTCGGTTTACTTTCGCCTCCCGCAAATACGAGGATACGTGGCTGACCCTGGATCGTCACCGGAACCGGCGACGCGTAACTCCCGTCCCACTCGTGCTCGGTGGTCCAACCTGATTCGCCTGTCTCTTTATCAAATGCCGCCACCGCATGGTTCCGGTTACCACCGAGATTGAGAATGAGGTGATTTCCGTAGATCAAAGGAGCGCCTCCTTTACCGAAGAAATGGGTCTCCACTTCGAACTCTTGACCGAGGTCGCGTTTCCAGATGATCTTCCCGCTCTCAAGATCGTAGCAACGCAGAAGCGCTCTCGTTCCGATAAAATAGACCCTGTCGCCATCGATCGTAGGCGGTGCCTGCGGGGCTTCCGGATAGCCGAATGACTCTCCGAAATCAATCGGGACCCGGTCGATCCAAAGCTGTTTCCCTGTCGTTGCTTCGAGGCACTCGATCGTCTCCATCCCGTCGAGTCGATGGGCCATGACGACTTTCCCATCGGCGGCGACAGGTGGAGCGTATCCCTTACCGCGCTTCAGTTCCCAAAGCAGCTTCGGTTCACTTTCCCTGTCCCATCGGGTTTTGAGTCCGCTCTCTCTCGACACGAGATTGTAGTCGCTGCCGAGGAAGTGGGGCCAGTCATCGGTGACTGCGTTCTCCGCCCGTGGCCTCGGCTTGCCATGGTTGGTGAGACGATCTGTGTGTGCGGATTCGCCATAGACTGACATCGACACAAAAATGACAAGGAGTGGTAAGGGTATGCGCATTGTCGCGTCAGACGAACAGCGGGCCCGGTTCTTTCACCTGAACTGATTCTTTTTTCGGCAACCGGGGCAGCGATCAGGGGGGGAGGGGCACAATCGCAGAATGATAAGACTACCGAACCTCTCCGTGTTCCTGAAAAGACTGCCAGTCGGCAGCGTAGGCGCCATTGAACAGCCAGGATGATTCGTTGCCCGCTTCGCCAAATTCTCCGGCGGGTGCGACTTTCAGAGCCTGCTTACCTCCCGGCTCAAGGATCCAGTTCTCCCCGCGAAAACCGGAGGCAGGATCCAGTTTTTTCAGCGTGACGGGGCCTTTGGCGGGGGCGGCGTCGAGAGGGACGCGCGCCGCGAAACTGTGTTTCAGAAAGGAGAAGACGAGCGGCCAGGTTTTGCCGGTGGGGCCATGACCGGTGTGGGGTTCCACCACAAAATTCCAGACGGCGTTGTGCTTCTTTCTCATCATTGGAACCACTCCGAGATTTGCCTCGTTTGAGGGGCGGGCGAAAAAGGGATCGTCCTCCCCGAAGATCACCAGCCCCGGAACGTCGGTGGCTCGCGGTTGAAAAACCTGATACGTGGTCCCCGGTCGCATCGATACCCAGCCCCAGACACGCTCGCTGACAGCAGCGGTGAAGAGGGCGGAGAAGCCGGTTCCGTTGGAGTGGCCGTAGAGAAAGAGGGGAGCGTTGGGAAGCTCGGGGTGACCGGCCTCGCTTCCGAATTCGCGAAGCTTGTCGAAGAGGAGGCTTTGCGGCCAGAAGCCCCTCTGGATCGGATTGCCGACAAACCGGAACAGTGCCAGGTCCAGTTCTCTCGCTATCTTTCTCAGTTCGGGATCTTCGAAAAGTGTCTTACCGGAGCCATGGGACGAGATCGCGACGACTCCTTTCACCACCTCAACTTCTCCGGGGATCCACAAATCGAGGGTGACCTCCTCATCCGGTTCGGCTCCGTTCTTCTCTACAAAGGCGGTCCATTCCTGATCCGTGACACGAAAGTCCCAGTTCTGAGCAGGGCGTTTGCCCTCTGCCGGAGTTCCCCATTCAATTTCGTCGAGCTGACTGTCCCACTTTTCGCTTCTCGAATCTCCAAACTTCATTCGAATCCAGTCGAGCCGGTGGCTCATCGTCATTTGCTCGACCCGGGTTATTTCAATGTCATCAGCGGACGCGACCGGAGAAAGGAGACATGTTAGAGCGAGAGTGGATAGGGTGAAAAAACGTGGAAGATGCATGGCTGAATTCATAGCGGGACCTGTCGACCTTAATCCGGTTCGTTGTAGAATCACGGACGCATCAGCGGTAATCGAGAACTGTTTGCCGAAATACTTCCGGTTGCAGATCACATTGTTGATCACGCGATTGGGCCCTTCGGCATTGTTGAACTGCGGATTGCGGGCGATTCGGTGAGCCGGAAAATTGTGAGATAAGAGATCCGTCGCGCTTCCGAAGCGATCAGGGTTCCCAAGACACGCGTCGAGTGAGTTCCTTGCAGGTCTCAACAATCGGGCAATGATCTCCGGAACTCGCTTGTTACTGTGTATTGCCTGAAAGGATCTTATCCATTTCGCTTCGTAGCGTCGCGAGAGCCTTCTGCACCTCTTGATGTTTTGCTCCGCTCACAGCGAGATTATTGAACTCATCGGGATCGGTATCGTGATCGTAGAGTTCTTCACTTCCGTCGGCGTAGCGAATGTAGCGGTGTCGCGCCGTTCTCAGGGCGTGGTGGTCGGAGAAAGTCGTCAGGGCGGCGTGCTTCCATGGTGCTTCGGGATTTTCCAGAAGGGGTCGCAGAGAATAACCTTCGAGATGTGCAGGAGCAGCAATTTCAGCGAGCTCGGCGACAGTGGGGTAGAGGGATAGCAGTTCGACCGGTTCATTGCAGATCGCTCCTGCCGGAATCCCCGGCCCGGCGGCAATGAACGGCACCCGGGTTGTTTGCTCCCAGAGCGCCGCTTTACCCCAGTGTTCTTTTTCACCGAGATTCCAACCATGATCGGAGAATAAGATGATGTAGGTGTCATCGCGGTGGGGACTCTCCTCGAGAGCGTCGAGGACGCGTCCCACTTCCGCGTCCATTGAGGAGGTCGATGCGAGATAGGCCTGTTGAATCGCTCTCGCTTTTCCGTTCTTCGTAATCCACTGATGATTCCAAAGCCCCGGCGCTTCGATCTCCGCTTCGGTCCGCTTATGTCCGTGCTTGCCGAAATAGACTAAGTCATCGCGGTCGTCGGCGGGGGCTTCGGGAAGGGTGATCTCGTCGATTGGATGGAGGTCGAACCATTGTTGCTGCGCATAGAGCGGGGTGTGGGGACGGTAAAAGCCGCAGGCGACAAGAAAGGGGCTGTCGTGTTCGTCGAGGAGTAAGTTGATGGTTCGTTCGGCAATGGTGGCGTCGTGACTGGCAAGAGGATATTCCTTCGATTTCGGGAGAACACCCCAGTCGGTGAGGTGGTCGCCCATCTTAAAGTTCAGATGGTCTCTGATTTTGAGAATGGGACCGTAGTTGTAGCTGTTCCAGTGTTGAAATTCAGGATACTGAAGGCTGTTTGTCCATTTCGAACCGGGTTGGGCCGTCTTTTTCGCGTGAATCGTTTTTCCGAATCCGAAGGTCGCGTATCCCTTTTCCTCAAGAGCGACGGGCAGGGTTTTGACTTCCTCGAAGCCGGAGACTTCACGGAACCAGCCGAAGCGATTCGAAGTGATACCCGTGGTCGTGGGTCTCAGTCCGGTAAACAGACTGGTGCGTGAAGGATTGCAGACCGGTGAGTTGCAATGGGCATTGCTGAAAAGCATTCCCCGGCCGGCAAGCCTGTCAATGTTAGGGGTGGAGGCGTTGGGATGACCGCCGAGGGCACCCACGTAGTCGTTGAGATCGTCGATGATGAAGATTAGAAAATTCGGCCGGTGCGACTCTTTTGCTGTGAGACTGAGAGGAACAATCGCTGTCAGTGCAATAAGGGCGAGTGCGAAAAGAGGGCGGCGGAGAATCTTGCTTTGTGACTTTTTATCCAACATGACTGAAACCGGGTGAAGCTGGAGTTACTTCCAGTGTATCAACTTAAGTTTCCCGGAGGAGTGAGCCGTTTCAACTGCGCGTTTCCCATATTTTGCCGGAAGAGAGTTTTCAATTCGAGCTCATATACCGCTCACACGGGGGTTGCCTCCGGGGAAGTTTCGGCCACTGTTGTCCACCTATGAGAAGAATCCGTTTCGCTCGAAATCCTGTCTTTGTGTTAGTCGCTTCGTTGGTGTCCGCAGCGGCGCTTTCCGCAGCGGAAACAGCAACCCAAAATCCCTTGTTAAAAGAGGGTGCTAAGCTGTTCTCCGATCGTTCCTACGAATTGAAGGAGGCACCGGATTTTCTGATCGGGCTTCCTTTTTTGCAAACCAGTATTCAAGGTTGTGAACTTGAATGCGTGGAGCCGGGCGAGCTCTACGTGATGACCGTCACCAAACAAAACGCAGTCAGTCAAACCACGGTGCTCAAGAAGGCTGGTTTCGAGAAAATGGGAACGCCGGAGATCAAACTTTTCTCCGAAGAGGTAAATCCCGTTTCGACGTGGAGACGAAAGCTCAATCCGGGAGATCGAATTGCTTTCAAGAAGTTTGCTTTCCCCGTGTTGGGTGACGGACTCGAAGTGAAGGTTTTAACTGTGGCAGGTCAGAAAGTAGAGACCGCTGAAGAAGCTGCGGTGCGAATTCGGGAGCTGGAGAAGGTTGCTGAGCATGCGCTCGTGCCACCGGTGCCTAACACCTCTCCACTGCCGGAGTATGACTATGAGAACCTCGACTACGGGATGACGATCGGGATTGAACGCACCACCGGCGGACGTTTGTGGGCGTGCTGGGTAGCGGGAGGTGACAGTCCCGAGGCCTATTTTGTTCTCGCCACATCCGATGACGATGGTCAGACCTGGTCGAAGCCGCGGATGGTGCTCGACTCCCACGATGACTCGCTGCCTCGTCCTCGCAGCATTCTCGTTGGGAACCTCTGGACCGATCCTCTCGGTCGTCTTTGGCTCTTTTTCGATCAATCGATGGAAATGTTCGATGGACGCGGTGGTGTCTGGGCGACGATTTGTGAGAATCCGGATGCGGAAAATCCTGAATGGTCGGCTCCCGAGCGGATATGGCACGGTGTGATGTTGAACAAGCCGACGGTTCTTTCGAGTGGTGAATGGATGCTGCCGATCTCTCTCGATCAGCGCGGTGGGCTTCATTCCTTCAAAGGGTGTTTCGCTGAGCTCGATCCATTACGCGGAGCCAATGTGTTTGTTTCCAGTGATGAGGGAAAGAGCTGGGAACGGCGGGGTAAAGCCACTTTCCCCAGTCCTGACTGGCACGAACACATGATCGTTGAGCGGGAAGACGAATCGCTCTGGATGCTGGCACGAACCGCGAAGGGGATTATGGAATCGGTTTCGACCGATCGGGGAAAGACATGGTCGGAGGCCGCTTTTCCCGAAGGGATTGGCCAGCCGAATGCCCGGTTTTTTGTGCGCCGTCTCGCGTCGGGGAATGTGCTTCTCGTCAAGCACGGTGATAAAATTGAAGCTCATGAAGGTCGCATTCAACTGAGCGCCTGGCTCTCAGAGGATGAGGGCAGAACCTGGAAGGGGGGACTCGTCCTCGATGAACGCAAAGGCATTTCCTACCCCGACGGATTCCAGGCCCCCGATGGAACACTTTACATTTCCTATGACCGCAATCGATCCAAAGACGGGGAAATTCTCATGGCACGATTTACTGAAGCTGACGTTCTCGCGAAGGATCTCACCGGAGAGAAGTCGAAGTTGAAAATGCTGATCAGTCGACCGCTCGCGCAACTGACAAAACCCGAAGCCGCCTTCACTCCCATTTTTGACGGGAAGACCTTCGATGGCTGGGAGCAGAAGGGAAACTGGGTCATTGAGGACGGGGCCTTCTATCGAAGTAAAGGCGGAGGCTCACTCACTTACACCGCTGCAAGGGTGCCTGATGATTTCGAGCTCCGCTTTGATTGGAAGGTCTCCGAAGGTTGCAACAGCGGCGTCTACTACCGCCCGGGGCAGGTGGAGTATCAGGTTCTCGACAACGTGGGCAGCCCCTACGGTGAGAATGCACGTCAGGCGGCCGCATCGCTCTTCTTCTGCATGGCGCCCTCGAAGGATGCAACGCGTCCGGTGGGCGAGTGGAACACAGCCCGGATTCTCTGCAAAGGAACTGTCATTGAGCATTGGTTGAACGGAGAGAGGGTTCTCTCATTCGACTATGACGACCCGAAGTGGAAATGGTATGTCGATTTGCTCGATGCCCGCAGTGGGGATCTCACGGGACGGAATGGTCAGATCTGGCTGCAGGATCACGGACAGGATGTCTGGTACCGAAATCTCCGCTGGCGCACGATTCCCGCTGAGGAAATCATTACGCCCGAACCTTATTTTGAACCGATGCCGGTCACAGGCGAAGCACTCAAAAAAGAAGAGGCACGAGTCGAGAAAATGCTGAAGGCGAAGGCGGAGAAGGCAAAGTGACAGTTTTACCTGCCTTTATCGCGTGGCGAGAGAAACCTGAATGAGTGCTTCAGGGGGCGTTCGCTTCCGACTTGAGTCGTTCAATATTGACGCGGGCTTTCTCAAAAAGTTCTTCAGTGATGCCTTCCCAGGCGAGGTCCATCTCATAGGCCTTCTTTGCAATCTCGATGGATTTTTCATACCAGAGTGCGGCGGTTTTGAAATCCTTCTTCTGCTCCGCGATTTGCCCGATGTAGTCGTAGTTGTTAGCTAAATCCTGATGACTGATCGATGTCGGTTGAGGGAGGTCGGCAAGGATGCTTTCTCCAATTACCGATGACTCTTTGAAATACCTCGTTGCCTCTTCGAGGTTTTCGAGGACCCAATAATTGGTTGCAGCTCCGTTGAGAGCGATGAGAAGATTTCGCCGATAGGTCAGGTTTTGAGGGGCGCTTTCGGTGACGATTTTTTGATGGGTAATTCCTTCGAGTGTTCTTTGGAGAGCGAGTTCCTGATTGCCCGCTTTTTGATGCGCGTTGGCCTGCGCGGCGAGGTTGAAGGCCCGATCCTGACGCCACAACATATTGGTAGGGTCAAGTTGCACGAGGGCTGCGGAGATTTTCCCTGCTTCCATGAATTGCTTCAGCGACGCTTCGGGATTTCCGGCGGCTTTCTCTGCGAAAGCGGATTTGGTGAGGCCCACATATAAGTTTCGCTGGCGGGTCGTGTTCCCCGGATCGGCCTCTGCGATTGCCTGCCAGATACGGAGCGCTTCATCTGCGAGCTGGCTGAAGCGGGTGGTATCTCCCAGCTCCGAAGCCACGTAGGAGAGACGTTCGAGGCCTCCGGCGAGTTTCTCTTTCCAGAGGACATTGTCAGGATCCCGGACCAGTTCTCTTTTGGCGAGATCAATCAGATTCTGAAAGTGCTCGCCTGCTTCCTCTGTGTTTCTCACGTTGACGGCGAGGTTGCCGAGGGCGTTGTAGCCTGAGGCGAGCGATTCGAGAATCTGTCGTGAGTCAGGGCTGGCCGCGGAAAGGGCCCGCTGTATTTCGACGGCGCTCTCGAGGTAGCCCTTTGCACTTGCAAAGTCACCTTTGGAAATGGCTGCTTTTCCCAGTCTCTCCATAAGAACTGCGGATGTTTCCATGAGGCCTGCAATTTCCGGATGGGTGCGCAGGAATTCCCGTGCCGTGGTTTTTGCTTCGTCGCCGGATTCCCCGAGCAGGGAGAGCAAGAGCTCGTTCGCGTCCTCTTTATCAAGATGTTCACCGGTCAGGGCAGTGAGACGGTCTGCGGCCTCTTCGTAGAGGGCGATTGCCTCAGCCGTCTCGTTCTGGTTGATCAGAATATCGGCCACGTTTTTGAGCCCGAGAATGACATCGCTTTCCAGAACGAGGTTGCCGGGGTTCTCCGCCGTGAGCTGTTTTACCAGATCCAGCGATTCGCGATAGCGTTCGAGTGCCGCATCCAGATTGCCTGACGCTTTCAAAATCCTGGCCCGACTGTCCAGCATGACGCTCCGGTTTCGTTCGCTGTCGGCATCGATCTGGTCGGAAGGAAGATCCGTGAAATAGGTTTCCGCAGCGAGAGAGACATCTTCAAGTATATCGAGGCGTCCGATCGGCTCCAGTTTGCCTCCGAGATCGAAGAGCATTTTGCCTATGAGATCCTCCGCCGTTCCCCGCGCCTGCAGGGCGACTTTCTCCGATCTCTGTGCGCTG
>JARGPH010000018.1:16250-62066 GCA_029213065.1 Verrucomicrobiales bacterium
CTCCGGCAAGAGCAAGAACGGCGAGGACTCCCATTGCCGCCGAAACCGCCGTGAAAATGCGAGCCTTTCTTTTTGCCTGTTCGAGTTGGTAGGTTTTATCACGCTCCACGAGGACGCCGAGGGGAACGCCGAGGATACCTGCAATGATTTTGAGTTTCGCGAGTTCGCAGCGTTCGAGATACTTCTTTGCTGTATTTTTGTCAGGGAGTTGTTTGAAACACTCGTGCTTCGAGGTCCAGCCCTGGCTTCCGTCGAGGAGTCTGAAGTCGGCGGCGACCGGCTCAACATCGATCGTGAGATCCAGCTCTCCTGACTCATTGACAGGGTGCTTGAGTTCTTTTGGAAAGCACTCGCGACCTTCGGTGTCGTGGGGCTCGCCTTCGATCATCATCGCGAGAACGCGCTCGGAACGTCCGAGGCTTTTGAAGTAGGAAATTTCGTTGCCGACGTAGCGGGAGGCAACGGATTGCGGTGAACAAATCACCACGACGGTTTTTGAGTTTCGCAGTGCTTCGTAGATCGGGGACGACAAATCGTCGTCAGCGGAGAGCTCGTCTTCATCCCGGAAAACCGGATAAATGCGTTCGGGACTCTCATCGCCACGGTCGCCTTTTGTCCCGACCAGTTCGGGCGGAACTTCGTAGGTTTCAATTTCACGTGCGATCCATGTCGCCCATTCGCGGCCGTGCTCGTGATTATCGAGATGACGATAGGAAACGAAAGTCCAGTATTCCCGTTTTTCTTTCATTCTCTTTCAGCTTGCCCGGTGAGGTCCTGTTTTAATTCTTCTGGATCATCTCGCGAAAGGCGATCGACCAAAGCCATCTTCTCCCGCTTCCGCATCGGCTATGGTGGAAATATACCACTTGTAAGCATAGGAATGCGCTTCGAGGAAGCCCAGTTTTTCATCTGACTTGATTCGCTTGAGGTGAACACTGGAATCCACCAGCCTGTCGAAGATTTGCACGAGTGACGACGTAATGTAAAAATCAACATCACAGAGTTTCGGGAGAAGTGATTTTATCTCTTTGTCAGGTTCCGGGGTGTCGAGAATGGTGACGTGCATTTGTTTCGGGGCGATTCGGTATTCCTTCAGCTTGAGTGCCGCGCGGCTCACGACAAAGCCACCGGCACTGTGACCGATGAGGTGGAGCGGGGCATCCCGGCTGATTTCCCCGTTGAGAATGCGCTGGGCTATACGAAAGGCAAGATAGTCGCCCACTTCCTGTCCCTGTGCCCGAATCGCGACGACATCCTGAACAAATTTTGTCGAAGGGTGAGGGGAGGGCATGTCGATGGTGTTGGTCGGCTTTGCCTCCGCGTGCCAGTCGACCAATGCAATATTGGGAGAGGCAACGCCGAATCGCTCCTTGATCGCTTTTTGCATTTCCCACATCCAGAAATACTCGTCGGGTCCTGCGCTCCCATCGGCGGGAGGCGTGCGGTAGCTGTCATGAAGACCATGTGCGATGATAACACATCCGTTTCCCGTAAGAAGGGAATCAGGATTCCATTCTGTTCCCGAGGCATTCAGAATCCTGCCACTGCCGGTGAGATTCGATTTCATGATGTCATCGGAGGGCGCCTTCAGTGCGACCCAGAGGAAGGTGAAGGCCGCAGTGCCGAGGATCCAGGGAAGGCGCCCGAACAGGATCTTAAAGAGGAAGGCTGCTCCCATGCTGCTGCCGGCCACGGCGCGACTGGTTTTGGATGGCTTTGATAGAGTATGAATCTTTCCGGATTCCTGAGGGGCTGCTTTTTCCTTTCTTACTTTGAGGAACTGTTCGGCGGTTTCGGTTTCAAAAAACCAATCCACGACCTCGCCGAGGAGTTGCTGCTCCGCCTGACGGATAATGCTGAGATCCTCATTCTCCTCTTCGGAGGCAGAAAGTCGTTCCCGGGTATTTTCGAGCATTCTGATTTGTCTCGCATAGCGGGCGGAACGCCGGTTCAGCTCCCAGGATGACCGGAGGATTTGAGCAGAAGTGAGTGCAAGAGGTAGAATGACCCCTCCGAGCCCGAGAGTAATCTCAAGCCAGTAATCCCCGAGGTAGCGATGCCAGATTCGTGCCCCCGGAATCATGAATATGATGAGGGCAAACAAGCTCAGTGAAAGGGTAACGTCCATGAGGAGCGTGGTGCTCCGGGTGAACTGGGCTCGTTTATGATCCGCCTTCGCTTTGGCCCGCTGAAAATAGTCGAGCTGATCTTCGAGACGGTCCACGATCCACCGGGCTTTCTTCTCCTGCCACGTCTCCCCGGCGGCTGCATCGGGCGGATCCATTTGGGAGAGGGTTTTGAGAGAGGGGATCTGTGCGAGGAAGGGGAGCAGTTCGGTTCCCCTGCCAAGGTTCCCTTTGGAGATTGCTCTGGCGACTTCGGAGACAAGCCGGGCACGTGCCCAGGTTCGTTGCATTCCGCGCCACCGCAGCCACCAGAGGGCACCAACGAAGAGGAGGACAGCTACGAAACAGATCGCCGCGGTTGTAGAAGTAGAGAGGCTGATCCCGCGGCGGACGAGCCAGAGGGTGGGAGCGACGACGCAGATGAATTGAATGAGAATGATCCAAATCCAGGACGACTGCGCTTTGGGAGCGGCGGCATCCGCGAGCTCACCTGTTTTCACCTGAATTTCGTTGAGGCTGCTCTCGTTCGTCAGGCCCGCAGCCTGCAGGAGCTCGGAATACCATGAGTCATTGTCGGTTGGAGGCGTTGATTCGCTATCTTCCACCTTGCCGGTAATTGTTGCTTAGGTCGCTTCAAATAGAGTTGGCCAGAGTAAGGAGATTCCGTCAAACTGAAAACTTTGTCAGATGTCCGGCATGGCTTCGATGTAGTTAGTTCTGAGCGGTTCATACTAACTGTCTGTTTTTTCGATTAAGGCGAAGACTCTGCTGGTTCCATAGCTCTTGGGCAGGATACGATTGCCGACATACTCAAGTGCGAAATCTTCGAGGGTTTCGACATTGGCGAGGGCGGCAAAGTACTCACTGGCGTAGATTTGCCCTTCCTGAACGATGGGTTCGATTCTCGCGGCGCGGTTCGTGGGAGAGCCCACGAAAGAAAAGGCACCTGACATCGGTTCGCGTATCGCAAAGACGGAGCCCGCGTTGAGGGCGACACGGCATCGCAGGGCTTTGTTAGTGCTCGCGGGAATCCACAGGTCGGCCGCGATGGCGCGTTGCATTTCAAGAGCGAAGCGGCCTGCGTCACTGGCGGAGTCGAAGACGAAGAAGAAAGCATCGCCCCAGCTGTTTTGCGCGAGCGGTTTGATGTTCAGGGTGGCGACCCGGTCAGCGACGCGTTTGAGAAAGCCTTCGAAAAATTCGGGCAGTTCGGAATCCTCGAGACCACTGAAACCGACGATGTCCGAGAAGAGGATGAATTTGGTCGTTTGCGGCAGTTCCGAATCCGCTGCGGTGGCAATGTTTGAGTTTCGCGAAAGCGCCTTCTCGCTGGATTCCATCGTGGTGCCGGATCGTGAGTCAATCCAGGTATCGAGCCCGATACCGTGAGAAGACCAGAGACGAATACAGTCGGAGGTCCCGCCCACGGAGGGGTTCGGCTCACCATCCCATACCGTGATAGTGTGTAGATCGGTGGCGAGGAAATGCGCTTCCGCTTTGGCGCTTCCGAGAATGAGACGGTTTACAAAGTCGTAGAGCGAGGGGCCTTGAACAGACTCGTTGTATCTTGCCTGACTTGCTTCGGTGATATTGCTCGCTTCTTTTGCGACGGCATCGAATCGCTTCAACCAGTCGGGGCTGGATGTCTCTCTCACATAGTCGCGGAACTGATGCAGAGGTGTTGGCAGGACGAGGCGGAGTTCGTGGCCCAGTTGAATGACGGCTTCGCAGAAAAGGATATCCGCACCCGGTGCCGCGGAAGCATAGGCAATGCACGATTTGTGTTGCCTCATGGCATTAAGGAGAGAGCGCGAGGTTTCGGCTGCGGCATCGACGGGGAAACGGGGGGATTCGCGATCCTCACTGTCCGGCCGGTGGCCTGAGAAGACGAGAATCGCCGGCATGACAAACACCTCAGCCATTATCTCCCGGGGAATACCCAGTTGCTTCAGGAGGTTGAACGCCTGGCTTCGCATCGATTGAAGAGCGGCATAGTCGTCTCCTGCTTTATGCGCCGCTTCTAAATAGTGGGCGATGCTGGATTCTGTATTGCCGAGAATGAGTTGCGCTTCTCCCAGCGACGCGTGGATCCAATAGTGATCCTCTTTTGCGAGTCGAGCGCGGCATCGTTTCTTCACTTCCTCCGCCATCTCGTTGGCCGAATCGGTTCTGCCAAGCAGTAAAGCCAGAGTCGCGGCATTGATGAGCGGGTAGTAACCTTCAGGATCGTGACGCGCTGCGGCCTCGTAGTAATCGGATGCGAGCCCGAGGAACCGTGTCCGTTCGGCCTCCGCCCCGGCCCGGTAAGCACGGTCTTTCTGCACCCGGCCAAGCAGTGAAAGTGTCTCCACATTGGAAGGGGCCTGCTCGAGAAGTTCGAGGAGTTCGGCCTCAGCGCTTTCTCTTGCTCCGGTTCTGGCGAGAGAGAGAGCGGCGATTTGTGACAGTTCAAGATAGGTTTCGGGATCGCAGGCCGGAAGGTCGCGGCCTTCCACGGCGACTTCGAAGGTCCAGAACGGCTGGCTGCGGTGCCGCAGTTTTCTGGCAAGCGCGAGATACCAGTCGGGGCGTTGTCCCTGGATCGCGGGGATTCGATTCTCCCACAACTCTCTCATCTCCCGAATGGAGAGAGTTGAGAAATCCACTTCGTCGGGAATATCGGTCATTTCCTTACTTTCCCGGCTTTCCAGACCTTCACATCATCAAAGTGCACCCCGGGGCCGTTCACCGTGAAGTGGAGGCTTTCTTTGGTGGGGTGGGCAATGCCGGGTGATTTGAGATGAATGACAGGGACGCCGTCGAGGCTTGCCCGCATTTCGTCGTCAATGATCTCGACAGTCATGGTATGCCATTTTCCGGGTTTGATAGTGCTCTTTGCCGCTGCGCTTCGGCCTTTCAGCATTGCTTCGGCTTTTGCTTTGGTCTCCGGATCTCTTCGCATTTCGAAGATGTCGTTCCTCATGATGCCTTCCTTGTCGTCGCCAAGCCGAATCTGATTTTTGACAAGGGCGACACGGCAAATGTGGCCGGCGTGTGAGGCCTTGTGATTCTTGTCGTCAAAAACGAGGTTGAATCCGGGGGAGCCTTCAAGTTTGAAGCGGAACGAGACGATGACGTCCTTCATCGGAAGGTAGGCGCGACCCACCGCCCCGTGATCGTCACGATCCTGAGTGCCGATGAGGACTCCGTCCTCCACCTTGAATCCGGGAATGATCACCTTCCAGACGCCGAGGTCGCTTCGTTCGAAATCGTCGACGAAAAGGAGTTCGCCTTTCACGGCGATAGGACCGGGCACGCTGCCTTCGGCCTTCAGTCTCGAGGCGGGTGACAGCAGTAAGAGGCCACAGAAAAGAGAAGTGAATTTCATCATTTGCGGGTAAGCAAGGCGCTCACCTGAAGTTTGAAAGGAGAGGTTCCGATTGAAAAGCTCATTCTGCAATAATCGCGGTTGGATGCGGTCTCGCTTCGGTTGGAAAGGTGCTTTACAAGCAAGCTTGAGCGGCTTTTGATTAGCGCGTGAAAACTTATTTTGAAAAAACACTTATTTCGGCGCTGGCTTGCGGTGCCTTGATCGTGAATCCTCTTGCTGCCAAGGAAAAAACGGAGACGTCGACCTGGACGGATTCAAAGATCGCGGCTACGGCACATCCGGATTTCCTCGTTCAGGGAGAATATCAAGGTGAGGTCGACGGCGCCAGGGTCGGCGTTCAGGCGGCTGATCTTTCGGGCGGTATTTTCCATGTTCTGACCTATCAGGGCGGGCTCCCGGGAGCCGGATGGGATGGCGGAAAATTGGTTGCTGAGAAATTGAGTGGGACCGAATTGGCTGCAAAAGTGGAAGGTCTCAAGCGAGTCGAGCGAAAGAGCCCTACACTCGGAAAGAAAGCGCCGGAGGGGGCAATTGTGATTTTTGACGGTGAGAAAACCGAACACGTTGAAGGGGAGATCAAAAAGGGGCTGCTCTGGGCGGGCTCGCAAACGAAGACGCCTGCGTCCGATTTTCATCTTCATGTCGAGTTTCGTCTCCCTTTCAAACCGGGGCGCAATCTCAGCAGTCAGGACCGGGGAAACAGCGGTCTCTATGTGTTCAACAATTACGAGATTCAGGTGCTCGACTCGTTCGGGCTCGACTTCGATACTGAGAATAATGCGGTGAAGACCGAGTCATTGAATTCGCAGTGGTGCGGCAGCTTTTACAAGGTCAAGACACCGGATCTCCCAATGGCATTTCCTCCGCTTCAGTGGCAGACCTACGATATCGATTTCACCGCTCCGAAATTCAAAGATGGTGAAAAAGTGGCCAACGCCCGTTTCACGATCCTTCACAACGGTGTCCTCATTCACGACGATGTCGAGCTTGAAAAAGGGACCGGAGCCGGAGCGAAGCGTCCTGAGAAGGCTGAGGGCACGATCCTCTTTCAGGCACACGGAAATCCCGCTTCCTACCGGAATATCTGGATGGTGAAGAAGTGATTGGATCGCGGTAGCGCCGGATTTCCCTGCTAACATTATGAGTGATTTTGACCTCGCTGTGATCGGCGGAGGCGCCGCCGGGTTTTTCGGTGCGATTGCCTTTGGCGAGGCCCATCCCGGAAGCCGAATCGTCATCATTGAAAAGACGAATGCAGTCCTCGGAAAAGTGAAGATCTCGGGAGGTGGGCGATGCAATGTGACTCATGCCTGCTACGAGCCGAAGGCCTTTACGAAGCACTACCCGCGAGGGGAGAAAAGTCTCATTGGGCCCTTTCACCGGTGGGGGGCTACGGAGACGATTGACTGGTTTGCCTCGAAGGGAGTCAAGTTGAAGACCGAAGGAGACGGGCGGATGTTCCCGACGACCGATCAGTCGACGACGATTATCGAATGCCTCCTTGAAGCCGCTACTGAAGCCGGTGTTGAGATCTATTATCGCTGCGATGTCGAAACCCTTTTTGCCGATGGTGACGGCTGGCGGGTTTGCTTTCTCGAGGGGGCGGATATTACGGCGAAGGCAGTGTTGCTCGCGAGTGGCGGTGTCCGCAACGGATCCGGTGTCCGCTTAACTGAGCATCTCGGTCACAAGGTGATTCCGGCGGCTCCCTCGTTGTTTACCTTTAAGATCAGGGATCCACGATTGATGGATTTGTCAGGGGTTTCCTCTCCGATGGTGAAGGCAAGTATTCCTGAACTCTCGCTTGAGGCGCAGGGACCGTGTCTGATTACCCACTGGGGACTTAGCGGTCCCGGCATTCTGAAGCTTTCCGCGCTGGGGGCGAGAGCTCTCGCCGATCGGGACTATCGCTTCGATGTCACGATCAACTGGTTGAACAGGTCGCGTCAGGAAGTGGAGGCCGCTTTGCAGAAGGAAAGGGAGGCCTCTCCTAAAAAGCGTGTTCGATCCGGTGTGCAGTCGCTCGACCTGCCGAATCGTCTCTGGGCTCAACTGGTGGATTTTGCCGAGATCAGCAAAGAGACGACCTGGTCCAACCTACCGAAGCGGGGGCGTCTCGATCTCATTGAGCAGCTCGTGGCCTCTCAGTTTTCGGTCGATGGCAAGAGCATGAACAAAGAGGAGTTCGTCACTGCTGGAGGCATCAATCTGCGCGAGGTGAATTTTAAGACGATGGAGAGTAAGATCGTTCCGCGACTCTATTTTGCGGGAGAGGTTCTCGATATCGACGGGATCACCGGGGGATTTAATTTCCAGGCGGCGTGGACGACGGGGCGCATCGCCGGCGAATCGGCGGCAGCGGCTATTTTCGATCCTTGCTAGGATCGTAGAAAATCCGGATATCCGCTTCGGTCGTTCCGAGAAGTTCCTGAGCCCGCTTCAAGGCATGTCGCGTTGAGAGGTTCGGGTTTTTGGGATTGTTCAGGAAGATGTTCTTCTTGTTAATCACCTCAACGGAACCGGCATTTTTGAGGACGCGATAGACTTCTTTTGTCGCTCCGCTGATGATAACGTGGCGCTCGTGTGATCGCAAAAACTGCACCATTTCCTCGAGGGCGACCACGCTGGTTGCGTCGAGATGCCTCGCGTTTTTGAGTCGGAGGATGATGACCTTGAGGGCCGGGTCAAGTGAGGTTTTCTGGATCTGGGTGCGGAACAGTTCCGCGGCGCCGAAAAAGAGATCTCCCTCCACGTGAACGATGGAAATGGCCGGCATGGGGCGACCACGTTTCTCGCCGGCCTCGCGGAGTTCGCCCTGTTCTGAGAATTCATACTCGGCGAGGTAGGGGCGGCTTGCCGCGCGCAGATACAGCATGATTGAGATACCAACGCCTAGGAAAATCGCGACGTTTAGCGGCATTAAAAGTGCGGCAATGAAGGTCGTAATGAGCACGGCGGCCTCTGATGGTGTCGCATAGAGTGAGATCCGGATGTGATGCCTGTTGATGACCGAGGCGGCAATGCAGACGACAAGGGCGGCGAGAACACATTTGGGAACCAGGTTCATGTGCTCGCCGAGGAGGAGCAGGCCGGCGGTGCAAAGGAGACCGCTGATGATGCTTGAGAGACGGGATACAGCGCCGCTTGCGAAATTCAAGGCCGAGCGGGTCAGAGAACCGGACGCCGGCATTCCCCCGGTCATGGAGGCGGCGAGGTTTGCCATACCGACGCTGAGCATGTCCTGATTCACATCGGGGCGATCCCCGGCGCGGCTCGCGAGTGTTTTGGACATGACTGAGTTCTCCAGGGCAGCGAGGAAGGCGATGGAAAAAGCGAGTCCAATGAGACGGCTCACATCGGTGAAAAAACCCTTGTCGCTGATTGACGGAAGCCGGGGTTTGAGGTCTGAAATACTGAAAGGATCAAAGGTCGCGACCGACCACGAAGAGTAATGATGCAGCAAATCGTAAGTCGCCGTCATGATGACAAGAACGATCGCGAAAACGGGGAGCTTTTTGAACTTCAGAGTCAGGATGCCCCACAGAGCAAAGGTGCTGACGCTGAGGACGACGGGTTGCCATTGCAAATGCTTCACTTCCAGAAGGGTGCCCTGGAGGATCGTGAAAAATGTCTTTGGTCCCGAAGAGGTGGTTTCAGGCAGTTCCACTCCCATCATATGCCGCAACTGATTGGCGATGATGAGGATAGCAGCCGCGCTGATATATCCGACAACGACAGACCTGCTCACATATTGAACCAGTTCAGCAACCCGGAACAGTGCGCCTATGGTGAGTAAAATCCCGATAAAGAGAACGAGGAGAGGCAGATAAAAGAGGCGATCCTCTGCCGAGAACGCCGCCATGCTGGCAAAGAGCATGAAGGCCGTGGCATTGGTGGGGCCGAGAATGGTGTGGCGTGAGCCTGCAAAGAGGGGCGCTACAACGGCCGCAATCGCACCGGAGACGATCCCATATTGGATAGGCAGCTCAGCAATCACTGCATAGGCCATTCCCTGAGGAAAGGCGAGCAGGGCGACATTGAATCCGGCGGAGGCGTCACTGAAGAGGGATTGCCTGTTATATCCCGAAAATCCACGACGGATTGGAAAGAAATCGATCTGATTCTCCCTGACAAAATTACCAACGCCGTGTTGAAGGCGTCTTAACAGCCATCGGAATTTCCTCATTAACTAATACCGAAGGCCATTATTCGCAGACTGAGCCGACATGACAATACCTAATGTCCGGATTGAAGTTTTTCAGAGCGGTCGTGGCCGAAGCGTTTGCCGATATCCTCGAGAATGAGGTAAATGCAGGGAACCTGAATTAAGGTGATAAAGGTGGCAAAAAGAATTCCAAAACTAAGGGAGACTGCCATCGGAATCAGAAAGCGCGCCTGAATATCCGTTTCCAGGAGCATCGGGGTGAGGCCGGCAAAGGTGGTCATCGAGGTGAGCAGAATCGGGCGGAAACGGGCCACGCCTGCCTCACAGGCAGCATCGTGCAGGGTGTGGCCGAGCTTCACCTTGCGGTTCACGTAATCGACAAGAACGAGGCTGTCATTCACGACCACCCCGGCGAGGGCGACGATGCCGCACATGCTCATGATGCTGAAATTAAAGCCCATAACGAGATGCCCGAAGACTGCGCCGACAAGTCCGAAGGGAATTACTGACATCACAATAATTGGCTGGATATAGGAGCGGAGCGGGATCGCCATGAGAACATACATTCCCAGCAACGCAAAAAGCGCTTTCTCTCCCATCTC
Organism: Verrucomicrobiales bacterium; assembly: GCA_029213065.1. GTDB lineage: Bacteria > Verrucomicrobiota > Verrucomicrobiia > Verrucomicrobiales > DEV007 > Arctic95D-9. Next base: position 26,514 of record JARGPH010000018.1, read on the forward strand.
CTGAACCGACTGCGCCTGATCCTTCTGCTCGCCTTCGAAGCTGTATTGGACTCCGGGGAACTTTTCTTCGATTTTGACGAGAGCACCCTTTTCCGCTTCAGGCAGGGGAGGCTTACCTCTTTTCTCGCGGATAAAGTTGATCGCGTTGTCCCGCCATTGCTGTCGGAAAGACTTTTCTTTTTCCCCTGCAGTGAGGGCTTTGACGACTTCGTTAGCATTGGTTCCCGCCGCTTTGTCGACGTCTGCGGTGATCCGAATCGCTTTCTGCTGATCGGTGCGCTGGATCGTGGCGGCGGCACGGCCGAAGGAAGCGGTGGCCACTTCAGAGAAGGGAACTTCATCGCCGGCCTGCGTTCGAATCTTAATATTCTCCAGATCCGCCAGCGAACTTCGCTCGTCCCGGGGATACCGGACGAAGACTTTTACTTCATCTTTGCCGCGCTGAAGGCGCTGGATTTCATCGCCGTAGAATCCCTGGCGAACCTGTTGAGCGATGTCGTTGAGGCGGAGCCCGAGCGCTTTTCCTTCAGGGCGAATCCCCAGTTTCAGTTCCCGTTTGCCTTCGATATCGGTATCCGCGATGTCGATCACGCCGGAGAATTCGGCAAGAGCTGCTTTCGTCTCCTCGGTGGCGGCTTGAAGTTGAGAGAGGTCTTCGCCAACGATCTCCAGATCAATGGCATTGCCTCCGGCGGCAGACTCGGTTGCGAAGGTAAGTTCAACCGTTCCCGGAATGGGGCCGACCAGCTCACGCCATTTTGAAACGACTGCGGCAGCGGTGTAGTCGCGATCCACGGCAGGATACAATTCGATGGTGACTTCTCCGATATTCGAACTTTTCGGGGTTCCGCCGGCTCCGCCCATTCCCTGCACGAGAGGTTGAGAACCGGTGCTCGCAAGCATGTGCCGAACCACGCCCTTACCATCTCTGGTCTTAAAGTGATCATTGAGTTCGAACCCTTTCTTTTCGATCAATTTCACGGCGTTCTCGGTTTGGGAAAAAGAAACCCCCTGAGCCAATTTGATCTTCGAGTTGATCACGTCGGTTTCGACATCGGGAAAGAAGACAAATTTGATCCAGCCTGAACTGATCGTCCCCACGGTGATGATGAGAAGGGAGAAGAAGGCGACGAGAACAATGTAGCGGTTTGCGAGAGCCAAATTCAGAACGGGGCGATAGATTTTCTCGACGAAGCTCTCAAGGCCATCGGCGAATTTCTTCTGAAAACGAATGATGGGACCATGCTCGCGGTTCTTATCGACCGGCTTGAGGAGCGCGAGGTGCGACGGAAGAATGAGCTTGGATTGCAGGAGGGAAAAGATCAGAGTGGGAATTACGATTAACGGAATGTTAGGCCAGATTTTTCCGCTTACTCCGCTCAGTCCAAGCATTGGCGTAAAGGCCATCGCGGTGGTGAGAATCCCGAAAATAACGACGACTCCGACTTCGTGCGTTCCCCGGGGCGCGGCGAGCTTCGGGTCTTCGCCTTTCCGCATCCGGCTGTAGACGTTTTCCCCTACGACAATGGCGTCATCGACGACAATCCCGAGGACAAGGATGAAGGCGAAAAGGCTGATCATGTTGATCGAGATCCCCGTGTAAGGCATCAGGGCGATGGCGCCTGCAAAAGAAACCGGGATACCGATGGAGACAAGCAGCGCAAGGCTCGGTCTCAGGAAAAGAGCGAGAACGATCGCAACGAGAATGAGTCCGAACACACCGTTTTTCGCGAGAAGGTTGAGTCGACCTGAGAGATAGAGAGAGTCGTCTTTCCAGATATCGAGCGAGACGCCTTCCGGAAGGACTTTCGGAGCGACGTTATAGACATACTCTTTAGCGGTCTCGGCGATTTTGATGGTGTCCTCTTCGCCGACGCGGAAGACATTGATGAGAATGGTTTTCTCGCCGTCAAAGCTGGTCTTGATCTGATCCTCTTCGAAGTCGTCCCGGATTGTGGCGAGTTCACCGAGGATGACGGTGGAGCCATCGGGTTTGGTGATCACTGGGATAGTGCGAAATTCCTCGGCGTTGTAACGTCGGGATTCAGTGCGGAGGAGGACCTCGCCGCCGTTGGTTCGAACGGAGCCTCCCGGCAGGTCGAGCGATGCCCGTCGCACTGCGTCGGCAAGCTGATTGAAAGTGATTCCATACTGTCTCAGTGTGGCCTCGGGGACTTCAATGGATATTTCGTAGTCGCGAACCCCCGCGAGTTTTGCCTGGGTGACTTTGATGGATCCCCCTGAGAAATTGAGAAGACCGGTTCTTACCTCCTCAGCAAGGGTGCGAAGGGTTGTTTCATCGGTATTGGCGGAGACCGCAATGCTCATGACTTGAGCGGTGATGAGAATCTCCTGGATGATCGGCTCCTCGGCCTCTTCAGCGAGATTCTGAATCGCATTGACCCGGGAATTCACATCGTCCATGACATTGCGGACGTTGTATCCGTTGGCGACCTCAACGGTGACTGAGGCAATGCTCTGGTTCGCGACAGATCGAATGATGTCGATTCCGTCGATGTCCTGAATCGCCTCTTCAATCGGAACAATAAGCCCTTTGTCGACTTCTTCCGGCGTGGCATTCGGATAGGGGACAGTGATGTGGATGGCATCGATTGAGATCTCCGGAAAAATCTCCTTCTTAATCTTCGGCCAGGTGTTGAAGCCGACAACGACAACGAGGAGCATCAGGAAATTGGCGGCAACATGGTTGTTGCTGAACCAGTGGATCACGCCCCTGTCGTGCTCTTCGCTCTCGGATGAATTACTCAAGGCTTCCGGGTGGTAGAGGGTTTCTCATCAGTTGTCTCCGGCTGATCGGAATCAGAGGAAACCATTTTGACCTCCACGCTCATTCCTTCGACCATGTCGGGGAGCTCTGTCAGACAGACCCGTTCTCCGGGAGAGAGCCCCGCGGTAACGTAGACGGTGTCGCCTTCGCGGTGCAGCACAGTGACATTACGAAAGCGCAGCTTATTGTCAGGGTCAACGGTGACAACCCGGTTAAGGTCGAGAAAGGCGCGGAAGGGGATCGCAACGACGTTTTCGATTTCGCGACCTTTGACGGCCGCTTCGACAAAGAGTCCCGGGCGCATCACAATGCCGCCGGTGGAGGTGGGGGCGCCGATTTCCACAATGAGGTGGAGGGATCGTGTCGCCCGGTCGATCTCGCCGGAGCTGCGGACGATTTTTCCGGTCCAGGTCCGTGTTATCCCGGAGGCTGTCGCTGTGATTGTGGCTTTCCCGGTGAGGTTTCCATCGGGATCCGACTGTAAAAAGGCCAGCTCGTCGACAGAGAGGGGGAGGTGGACTTCATAGGGTTCTGTCTCGAACAACTCAGCAACGGTAGCTCCGGGGCTGAGGTAGCTGCCCACTTCGGTTGAGGTGGAAGCGATCACGGCGTCGAAAGGGGCTTTGATGGCAGTTCGCTCGAGGTCGAGCCTGGCTTTCTCCTGATTGGCACGGGCTGATTCGACCAGTGCTTCAGCGGAGGCCAGTTGCGGCTTCCGGAGAACCAGGTCGGATGGCTTTCCACCGCTTCCCAGTTTTTGCCAGTCGCGGGCGCCCTGATCAGCACGGGCCTGCTCGCTCGCGAGTGCTGATTCTGCATCCGCGAGGATTGATTTTGCCTGAGCGAGGGCTGCGATGTAGTTCGACGGTTCCACCTGTACGAGAGTGGTGCCTTTTTTGACGATGCTGCCGAGTTCGAAGAGCGCGTCGACCTTTTCAACCTTTCCGGCAACTTCGGAAGCCAGCATTGTTCGCCGGTTCGCTTTCACGATACCTTGTGAGGGAATATCAAAGGTTTCTGAACTCACCGTGACAGGAAGCACCTCGACCACGGGAAGCGAGACAATGTCTTCTTTTTTTCCGGCCTCAGGTTTGGTGAGCCAGAGGAGTGCGACGCAGCCTATCGCGAAGACGAAAATTCCAAGGCCTGTAAAGAACTTTAAAAAGCGTTTCATGTCCGGGGTTCTTTTTCCGGTGGAGGTGAGTAGGGGCGGAAACTTCCCCCGAGAGCGAGATAGAGATCGACGCGGTTGTCGAGCCGGAGACGGCGAACAGTGAGAAGTTGTGCCCGGCTTGAAAAAAGGCGCTGTTGTGATGTCAGGACGGTGAGGATGTCACCGGTTCCGTTGTTAAATTCTTCGAGAGAGCGCCGGTAGGCACGTCTCGAGAGGTCCGCCGTCTTCGCGAGCGCGTCGGCACGTGTTCCGAGAAAAGTCTCCGCGGCGAGGGCATTCTCCACCTCGGCAAACGCGGTGAGGGCGGATTGTTCGAACTCCGCGGCAGCGAGTTCGAGTTCTGAATCTTTCTTCGAGACATTGGCTCTCAGGCGCCCCCCCTGAAGAAGAGGTTGTATCGCGTTTCCGGCGAGGCTCCAGACCGTGAAGTCGCTGTCGAGAACATCGCTGATATCGTCGCTGGAAGTCCCGAAGCTGCTCGTGAGGCTGAGACGGGGAAGAAGGGAGCGTTTTGCTTCGAGGAGTCGCTTGTCGGCAGCGGCGATGCGTCTTTCTGCGGCGGCGAGATCGGGGCGGCGGTCGAGCAGGGTCGCGGGAAGATCGGCGGGGACACGTGAAGGGAAAGAGGGGAGGCGTGCCGACTTGCCAGCCTCTCCGGCGGGATACTTTCCAGCGAGGACTTCGAGTTGTCGAGAGGTGCGCCCCACGAGTTCCTCCCGACTCGCCATCCCATCTCTGGCTGTGGCGACATCTGCTTCTGCGAGGAGCAACTGAGAGGCGATGCTCTGGCCCTGTTGTTCCAGGCCGGATTCGAAGCGCTCGCGGATCGCGTTTTCCGTATCAGTGAACGTTGCGATCGCTGAGCGGGAGAGTTGAACTTGATCCCGGGCCTCGGCAAGGGCGAACCAGGCTTTTGCAGACTGTCCGGCGAGAGAAAGCTCCGCAGTGGAACGATCAAAGAGAGAGGCTTCGAAGTCGGCGACCGAGGCGGATTTTGCCGCTTTGATCCGACCCCACAGGTCGAGTTCCCAACTCAAATCCAGCGAGAGACCGAATTGATTGCTCCTCGACGACAGAATCGTTCCCGGAGGCACTCCCGGAAGGGGAAGGCCGACAAAATTTTGAAGGCTTCTGCCACTCGAAAATCCCCCTTGAATCTGTGGATAGAGATCTGCTCCGACGATTCGGGCATTGGCCTCTGCAATCTCAATACGGGCTTGAGCGGCTTTGAGGCTGCGATTGTTTTCGAGGACTGAATTCACGAAGGAACTCAGGTCTGCGCTCTTAAAATTTTCAACCCAGTGGCGATCCGGAATCTGAGTGGGACGATAGCTGTTTCCGGCCACCCAGTGGGATGGAGCCCGGAGTGAAGTGTGCCCTTTGGCATCAGGAGGGGAAAGCGATTCGCAACTGGAAAGGGCAAAGAGAGCGAAGGTGGCGGTGAGGCAGGATACTATCGTTCTCGCTTTCTCCAAAGGCTTGGCTTGCGCATTCGTAGGCGGGGCCTTCATACCGCTGGCGGTAAAGTCGATCAGTCTCCGGAGGGTGTCTTCCGGGCTGGTTGCTGAGATACTCCCACCGGAAAATTTGGCCACCTGATCTTCGTGGGCGAGTGCGAAAATCATCGTTCCCACCGAAAAGTGCAATCGCCAGAAAATATCTTCGCGATCGAGGTGGGGAAGGGCTTCTCCCGCGGCTTCGGTAAAGCGGGCAATCACTTCTTTGAACAGTGCAATCAGTTTGGGCGAAAAGTTATCTTCCGGCTCTGCGAGGCAACGACCCGCCAACTTCAGATAAACGCTCGACTGATGGGAGGAGGTTCCCAGTTGATCCATCACGGGGCGATGAAGGCACTCGAGAACACCTTCAATAGAAAGTGGTCCATCGGCAGCCTCTTCCGCTGCGGTGAGTAGCAACAATCTCTTCTCGTTGATCGGACGAATAACACGGGCCATTACCTCATCGACGAGCGCTTCCCGTGAGCCGAAGTGGTAATTCACCGCGGCGAGATTGACCTCGGCAATCTGAGTGATCTGACGCAATGAGACACTGCGGAATCCTTCCCGGGCAAACAGTTGTTCCGCCGTATCGAGAATACGGGTTCGGGTATCCGTTTGCATGTTGCCTGTTTCCGTCATCGACCCGCTTCTTGCTTCAGTCCTGATCTTCTGGAGTGAAGATACGTTTCAAACAGTTGTTTGAATTAAGCAAGTGAACATTTGTCTCATTTTCCGGGGAACTTCCGGCAAGAGTCGGTGAAGGGCACAAAAAAGGCGGGTAAAATACCCGCCTCCACTGGAAAATTCAGTGTCCTTGTTCAAGCCTGATGCTAGAACGAGTAGGAGAAACCGGCTCGCACCGTGTGTGTGTCGTAGATGGTGTGTCCTGCGTCGAAGGCGTGGCCGGCATAGACAGTTGCACCGCAGTCGAGGTCCAATCCAATCTCACTGTTGACCTGCACCCAGTTTTTGTCGAGTGGCGTTCCCGCAGCGAAATTTTCGTCAACGATATTGTTATACTGCGCTCCGACGCGAGCGTAGAGACGATCCGTGAAATTGTAGCGGGCACCCACGTCAGCGATGACTTGACCCACCTCTGCTCCTCCTGAGATTCGCAAGCCCCCAACATTAACATTGGTGTCGGCGTTTTGATACAGGTAGGAAAGTGATCCATCAATCACAAGATTGCCGAATACCCAGTTGGTACCGAGGCCGGGGTTGATGAAAAAGATGCTACCGTCTGCGTTGGCGAACTGAACACCTCCAACAGTTGTGCCGCCGTCTGAAAAGGCACCACCTACGATGAGCATTCCGTAGATATTGTCGACGAGATCGGCGGAAATGGAGCCGGCGACGGTGTGTGTGTCCGTATCAACAGCAGCACCTCCGCGAGTTCTCAGTGCTTCCTCGCTATATTCGTAGTTAAGATCGACGTAGATGTTGTTTGTCAGGAGCATTTCATACCCGAGAGAATAGACATTGGCTGATCCGCCGAAACCAAGGCCTGCAGCCGGGTTGTCGAGGCCGATGTCGAGGTAGTTATATTCGAAGTGAACCGAAGAGGTCTCGCCATTGGGAAGAACGTTTTCGACTCCGGCATGAATTCCGGCCATACGGCTTCTCGCGCGTCCACGCATTGAATTAGAGAGGCGCTGTGTTGCCTGCTGTGGATCCGGCTCCGAGATCGCAGCTTCGGCAGCGACAACTTCTTCCATCGCAGATGGACCGTCCAGATTCTCAAAGTAAAATCCTACCTGACCAGTTGATGAATTGACGAATACATGAGTGCCGTCCTGGGGATTTCCGTTCTCGTCTACATAGCTGCCGAAATCGTATGATGAATACGATGATCCGACTGGTGAGGAATAGCCGCTTCCGGCGTCAGTGTAGCCCACCTCTGTGAAGCCCTGATCATAGAAAAAGTAGTGGCCCTCCCAGTAGTCTCCTCCGTAGCGAAAGATCGGGTTGGCAAAGGTAGTGCCGGCAAACGCGACAACGGTTAATAGCCCAAAAGCAATTTTAAGAGATGGCTTCATAGTAAAAAAAACAAGTGTTCCCCGCCAGTTTTACTATTCTTAGTCCACTGTCAATAAACTTTGGGCGAAAAATATCACTATTGAGAAGTGCTCTTGATAATGTGTTTTTCGCTGAAATGAATGTATTGAGATAATGCTAGTTCCACTAGCATGTATCTACTGTTTGTCAGTCGCTGCAGGGAGGGTGACATCCTCAACCCTCAGCTGGCAGCGAAGGAAGCCTACTTCGCCGGTTGTCGAGGGGACGAGAATCGTGGTGCGGTTCCACCGGAAATTCGCCACTTTCGAAGAGATCATTGATTCGAACGGTTCCAGCGCTGCGCCCCACTCTTTCATTCGCTTGGCAAATTCCTCAGGCGACGGGCTGTCTTCGCGGGCCGGAATTTTAGGACCGTAATCTCCGACGAGGCGGCACTGATTGATTGTAAAGCCGTAGGGGTTGCCAATCTCGAGGTGAACGCGGGTGCCTACTTCGGTTTTCTCCGTTTTCTTCACCGAAACGAGGAAGGCTCCGTACTCTGTTTTCAAAACGGATGCCGCTTTTGATCCCACTTTGATATGGGCAAAATCCTGATCTGAAGTGCTGCCGTCGGCGCTGCGACGATTGAGACGGGCATTTTCAATGAGTAATGAAAAGCGAATCATTTCGAGTTCCTCACGGCTCTCTGCTGCAAGCTCTATATCGAAAGGAGTCCACGCAAATGGTTCAAGCGTTTTTGAAACGCGAAACTGAAAAGGTTTGAGAGTTTTCTGCCACTCTTTGATCTTGGGATTGGTGAGTGAATATTCCTCTCCTTCTTCAAGTTCAGGTGTTCCTCCGCCATGGTCTCCCTTGAGAACAAATTGCTGGATCGCGACGGCGTGCGGATTGCCTATATTGAGGTGAACGATAAAGGTGCCGGTTTTATTGTTCAGATCGATGCCTTCCATGCGAACGAGGAAGACTCCGTGATCTGTTTCGATAGGAGCGTGGCCCTGCAGGTTGGGGCGGAGGTATACCACTTTGTTGCTGGTCGAGCCGCCCGTCGGGGCAGTCGCTGCTTCCAGCGCGGCGATTCGATCGGTGATGGAAAGCCCGTCACTGCTGACGCCCACGGAAGTCTCGGCCGCGATGACCCTGTTTTTTAACTCGCCTACTTCGTCACGGGTGTCGGACCGGATTCCTCTCAGTTCGGCTTCAAGGCGATCGACTCGTCCCTGCAATTCACTGTCACAGGAGCTTAGCAGTATCGTTGAGAATCCGAGGAGAATAAGAGCTGAAGAATGCAGTGGGCGAATCATTGAAGAGTGGGCAGAAAAGGGGATGAAAAAAGGCTGGTAAATGCGGAGCGGCTACTTGCGCTGAAGCACGGTCGGAACTGAGAGGATACCGGTTGCGCTGAGGTGACGAATCGAGACGGCATCGGGTGCTTTTGCAATCGCGTAACTGTCCTGAGAAGCTGGAATCGCTCTCATTGTAGTCCAATTGTTCCCGTTCTTGATCTGTATAACCCGCCAGCGGGCATTGGTCGAGGCTTTGAATAGAAGATTCAGTGCTCCATTCTCCTCGATCGGTGCAACATAGACGGGGTCCGGACTGCCGCCCCCGAGCCAGGGGGAGGCGGGCGAAATCGCATTTTCAGAATAGACGCTCTTCAATTTTGCGCGCAGTCCGCCTCTGTCTTCTTTGAGGGCTTTGATGCTCCAGTGGATGTGGCCGGGGCCGGCGGGCGGGGCGTATTTTCGGGAAACTCCGATTTGATCAATCGTTTCCGAGGCAGGGCGCCCGCGGTCTTCCGAACTCATGATTCGACTGGAAGCGATACCGGGCCAGAGATTTCGTCCCATCGTGTTCTGCTGTGCCCACCACTCGTTGAGCGCGGTGAAGCTTTGATCGGCCGGATTGATGCGCCAGTAAAGCTGGGGGGAAAAGTAGTCGAGCCACCCTTTCTGAAGCCAGAGGCGGGAATCAGCAAAGATGTGATCGTAGGCGTCGAGGCCCGCTTTAACCGTGGAGGGATATCCGGGACGCCAGATACCGAAAGGGCTGATTCCCACGTCTACCGCGGGCTTCGTCTTTTTGATCGAGGAATACATCGAAGCGACGAAACTGTTGATGTGGCTCCTTCTCCAATCTCGGATATCGAGTTTTCCACCTTTTGATTTGTAGGAACGATAAGCTGATGAATCGTCGAACTGATCGTAGGTTTTTCCGTTAACTGTTTTAGGGTAGGGGTAGAAATAGTCGTCGATATGAACCCCATCGACATCGTAGCGCTTCGCTACATCAACCATCACGCTGATGGCACGGTTTCTAACGAAATCGGAAGAGGGATCGCCCCACTTCATCGATCCGGAGCTGAGCATCAATGACGAGTTTGTCCTCGTGATGTGACTGGATGATTTGCTTGAACGCTCCGTGGCGCTGGCGCGGAAAGGGTTGAACCAGGCGTGCAATTCGATGCCGCGCCGGTGCGCTTCCTGAACCGCAAACTCAAGGGGATCGTAACCGTCGGAAGGGCCTGTCCCCATTTTTCCGGTGAGAAAAAACGACCAGGGCTCAATGCTTGATTTGTAGAGAGCGTCGCACTCGGTGCGGACCTGGAGCACCACTGCGTTCAGGCCCGAGGCTGCGGCGAGGTCAAGTAGCGAAACCATCTCGGCTCGTTGCTGTGATGGTGTCAGTGTGTAGGTCGAGGGCCAGTCAATATTGTGAACCGTCGCGATCCACGCTGCCCGGAACTCCCGCAGTGGCTCCGGCGGCTTCACGGTCACCGGGACATACTCAGCATGACTGAGCGTCGCTGCGCCCGGGAGGATCGAAAGCGCTAGAAGACAGGAAAGCAGGCGGTTCATTAACTATTACGGAAATGTTGAATTTACAGCAATTGTGATAATCGGCAACATTTAACCGGAACCGCCTTTTTCCTTTGAGCGGAGAATTCACTCTTTGGCTGCCTTCGCCTTCTTCAGGCTCCGGTTCACTGCCGCGGTCCATCGCTTGTATCCCATTTCACTGAGGTGGAGGCCATCCGCTTTAAACCAGGTTTCCGGTGGCGGGGAGGCTTCTTTCAGCATCGGACGCGCGATATCCACGTAGTGGAGATTCGGATCTTCTTCGCACAGGGCGGCGATAGCGTCGTTGGTTTCTTTCATCTCCGGCCACAGTTTGGCCCGACTCCGGCTTGGTTTGATCGCGATAAAAAGGACCGGAGTTTCCGGAAACTGACCTTTGATAAGAGCTGCGAGTTTTTTGAAATCGGCCGTCACCTCTTCAGGGGTGAGTCCGTTGGAGATATCGTTGTCACCGGCGTAGAGAATGATCGCCGAGGGATCGTAGGGTTTAAAGAGGCGCTCGAAGTGGTAGATCGAATCTGCGAGAGTTGAGCCACCGAATCCGTTGTTGATCGTAGCGGTGTCCGGCCAGGATGTTTCTAAGTCCCACATACGGATGCTGGAGCTTCCCACGAAAAGGAGGGCGTTGGCTTCCGGTTGTGTCTTCTTGTCGCGGGTTTCGAAGGCGGCAATATTGCTTTCCCACTTTTCGGGGCCCGGTTTCGCTTCGTCGGCACTGGCCGGGGAAGCAAGGAGAGCCGCTGCGAAAATCGGGAGTGCCAATGCGAATCCGCGTCGTTGGTGTGATTGGAGTAATCGGGTCATAGTTATTTTTTTCGCCTCAATGAAGCATCGATCGCACTTTTCGCCCAGGGCGACATCGTGTCCTCTCTTTGAAAGGCTTCTTCGGGGCACAGATGGTAGGATAAAGCGACTGGTTTACCGTCCTTTTTCTGAAACGTGAGAGGCGGCAGGCTGTTAGACTCAAATTCGGCACGATTGATATCGTCGGTTTTTAAATAGAGTTTCTCATCGGAAATGATCGCGAACATGGTGCCCTCCTTGAAAAGACCGACTCCTCCGAACATTCGTTTCGGAATGATTTCCTCAGGCGCCGGCATGAGTTCGAGGACGTGCTCGGTAAAAGGATCGAGGGGGCGTGCCATGAAGCTGAATTGAGGAGACAGGATGATACCTCTTCGAGGGTGTCGGGTGTGGCTGAATGTGTCGATAAAATTCCAAAGGGACCCTACAGGAGCACTTGCGTTTTCAAGCCGCCCAGCGAAACTGCGTGTCTGATGGTGGAAGAGGAAAACAGCATTGTAAAACCCGATAACGTGGAACTCGTTATTGAGGCTTTGCACAGTGGATCGGCTGAACGAATTCAGGCGGTTGCTGAAGAGGTGCACCCCGGTGATGTCGAGGTGGCTTTCGAGCGCCTCGATGATGCGGTCCGATCCGAAGTATTGGCAAAGCTGCCTTCTGATTTGCTTGCAGAGTGGGCCGATTACCTGCCTGCCGCTGATGTCGAACGCCGTCTCTCAACGCTTCCCCGTGTCGAGCAACGTGAGGTTCTCAACTCGCTGTCTGATGATGAGTTAGTCGATCTACTCCAAGAGATGGAGGAGGAGGACCGGCCTCAATTTATAGAGCTGCTGCCGGAGGATAAGCGTCGCGTTTCTGAGGACCTGATGCGCTACCCCGAAGAAACCGCGGGTGGGCGCATGACGACTGCTATGGCAACGATCAGCGAGGGGCTTTCGGTGAAAGCTGCCCTAGGTGAGTTGGAAGCCCTCCGCGAAGATGCCGAGATTCTGAGCCGGATTTTTGTGATCGACAGCGAACGTCGAATTAAAGGGATCGTTCGATTGCGTGAACTCGCCTTCAGCACCTGGGACACCCCGGTGACTGAGCTGATGAACAAAGATCAGATGACGATCGGGGCGATGGAGGATCAGGAGGAAGCCGCTCAGATGGTGGCCCGTTATGATCTCATGGCGCTACCGGTCGTGGATGAGGAAAATCGACTCATCGGGGTCATTACTCATGATGATGCACTTGAGATTCTCGAACAGGAGAATACCGAGGACATGGAGAAAATCTCCGGTATCGGCGGTGACCACGGGGAGCAGGCCTATCTTCAGACTTCTGTGTTTACTCATTTCAAGCGCCGGTTTGGATGGGTCCTCGTCCTCGCGTTTCTCGCGCTCATTTCAGGGTGGGTCATGCACGCTTATGAGGATGTTCTCACTGCCTATTTCGTGCTCGCGATTTACCTTCCCATGGTCGTTGCCGCAGGCGGAAACACCGGAGGGCAGGCCGCGACCATGGTGATTCGTGCCATGGCGCTGGGGGAGCTTGATACCCGGGAGTTCAGGCGTGTCATCTGGAAAGAGGCTCGCGTCGGAATTCTGATGGGGAGCCTCCTAGCAGTGTGTGTGGTTATTCAGATTCAGTTTTTGCTTCCGTCCCGATTGATTCCCGAGTCGCTCAGCACCTTTGCGGTGGCGCTGGTGGTCGGTGTTTCGCTGGTGGCGCAGGTCTTCACCTCCACGCTGGTCGGGGCAATGCTTCCAGTGGGAGCGAAGCTGGCCCGTCTCGACCCCGCGGTGGTCGCCTCGCCGGCGATTACGACGCTCGTTGATGTCAGTGGTTGTATTATTTACTTCAGCATTGCTCAGTTGGTCTTTCATTAGTCGGACTTTTTTCATGGATCGCGAACCACTCCTTAAACTTCTCGAAAATTACCGGCTCCGGTATCCGGCGGAAGGGGATGCCGCCTTGCGGTTTGAAGATTTCGTGAAACGCAACCCGGACTGTTTTAAGCGTTCTTTGCGAGAGGGCCATGTCACGGGCTCTGCCTGGATCGTCGATAAGACCGGGACGAGAACGCTGATGACCCACCATCGGAAACTGAACATCTGGCTGCAACCCGGCGGGCATGCCGACGGTGAGTCCGATGTTCTCAAGGTCGCCATGACTGAGGTCCGGGAGGAAACGGGGCTGACTTCATTCGCGCCGGTTTCCACCGAGATTTTTGACCTCGATATTCACGGGATCCCGGCACGGAAAGAGGAGCCGTCCCACTTCCACTACGACGTGCGTTTTCTCATTCAGAATTCCGCCGACAATAATTACATCGTCTCCGAAGAATCACATGATCTCGCCTGGGTCGAGATGAGCGAACTCGAAGATTACACCAACGAGTGGTCGATGCGCCGGATGCGTGACAAGGCTCTCGCAGCTTTGTCTTAGCGGTTTTTGCCGCGAAAAGGCGCAGAAATCGCAAAAAGGGCCCGGCTTCTGTATGCTCTGACAGGTAGCAGGGACCTAACCCTCTTGAGTCATTGACCTAACCCTGTTGAGTCCGGCCCTGGTTTCCTGTTGGGTCAGGCTCTAGTTTCCGATTTGGAAAAGCTGGTCGTCTGTCCGGATCAGGAGGGTCCCGTTGGTGGGAACGATAGAGGCCCGGATGTTGACGCTCTGGGAAGAGGCGAATGTTGTCTGGTTGAGAAGCTCCCCTCCGTCCGCTCCGGCGCTGTAGACGAAGACTTCACCGAGTTGACTCATGAAGTAGATCTTGTCGTCGACCCCGGTGGGGGATGTCTCCACTTTCATTTTCGCGTCAAAGCGTCGGCTCCAGACGACGTTGCCGGTGGTGGGATGAACGCAGCTGAGGAATTTGTTCCGTCCGTTGAGAACATAAAAGTATCCGCCGTAATAAAGCGGCGTCGGGACATCGGCGGTGACTTCCTTGCCTTCGCTGACCCAGCGCTTCGCGGTGTCGAAGAGGTTCCCTTTACCGCCCGCTTCGATGGCATAGATCGGAGCACCTTTGGGAGCACAAACAAGAATGGTTCCCTGTCCGTAGACGGGAGAAGGGACAAGGCGCCAGTGACTGATCTGCTCGTGATTGTAGGTGCCCCAACGCCATAATTCCGCGCCGGTGGCCGGGTCATGCCCGGTGAGGCAATCAGCGCCGGCGATGACCAGTTCGGGTCTGCCGTCGTGCATCATGGGGATTGGTGTGGAAAAGGCTTCAAGCGATTCCTGGACCGCGTCGGCGGCGCGGATGTGCTGCCACTTTGTTTTGCCTGTCTCCGGATCCATTGCGAGGAGAAATGACTGAATCGGCCCGTCGGTATTGCCGCGACCATTGACCGGCGTATCGCGCTGAAGAACCTGAAGGTAGAGGAGGCCGTCCCATAGCTGAGGTGAACTGGAAAAAGTCCACTGGAAAGCGAAGTCACCGTAGTCCGCTTCGATGTTGCGGTGCCACTTTTGATTCCCGTTGAAATCGAAGGCTGCGAGGTCTCCGTTTCCGCTGAAGAAAAAGACCGTCTCGCCATCGGTGACCGCGGAAGCGCCTGCGTAGGTGCTTCGCTCGTCGATACGGACGCCTTCGCCGAGCGGGTGGGACCACTTGATCTCGCCTGTGCGGTAGTCGATGCAAATGCCGACGACGGCGTCTTTCTCTTCATCCACCGAAGTCAGGAAGATCGCATTTTCCCAGACGACGGGAGTGGAGGCACCTTCGCCGGGAAGTTGTGCTTTCCACTTCACTCCTTTGTCGATTGAGAAGTCCGAAGGATAACCGGTGCCGCCGGCGGAACCATCGAAACGCGGTCCCCGCCAGTTGGGCCAGTTGTCTGCCTGAACGGCGGAAGCGGTAGTGAAAACGGCAGCAATGGCGAGTAATAAAAGGCGGCTGGAGTGCATGAAGGCGGGTTTTTCGGTTCGCTTAAGATTCGGGAACCTGAGGCAAGGTGTCAAGTTGCTGAATTGGCGAATTGCCGTGGACAAGGGTGGGGGATGAATCGAGATTTTGAGACATGAAGCAGCTTCTTCTCATCCGCCACGGAAAATCAGCCTGGGATATCGCAGGTCTCAATGATCATGATCGCACTCTCAATGGCCGTGGAGAAAATGACGCTCCCAAAATGGCTGCTGCCTTGAAACAGCGGGGCGTTTCGCCGGATGCAATTATGACGAGCACCGCCGTCCGCGCCGAGAGCACGGCGCGGCTCATTGCCGAAGGATTGGGATTTCCTGACTCGCAGATCATCACTAACAATGACCTTTACCTCGCCTCACCACGGACGATCATCAGCGTGATCCAGCAGTGCGACGAGTCGGTCGGGACTCTCCTTGTCTTCGGTCACAACCCGGGGATGCACGACGCGACGGATCTCATTTCCAACGCCGCCGGGGTCGACCGCTTTCCCACTCTCGCGGTGGCTCGTTTTGAGCTGCAGGTCGATCATTGGGGCGAGTGTGATGCACGGACCGGGCTGCTCCTCGAATCCTTTTCCCCGAAAACACTCCAAAACGGCTGATCCAACCTTTCCGGATCGACTCTCTGTGATAGTTTAGTTTTTAGATTATGAATGACGATACCCCGCCACCTCTGACACCGTCCACACCTGTATCTCAGCCCAATGGAAACGGGGGCGGTAGTGAAGGCGGAAACGGGAAAAAGATCGCCCTCGGTTGCAGTCTTGGGTGCCTTGTCAGTCTCGTGATCTGCGCGGTTGTCGGGTATTTTGTGTATACCGGAATCAAAAACAAAGTCGTCGACGCCGCCGCCAGTTACACTTCTGAGATGCCGATTGAGATCGTCGAGCCGGCGACTCCTCAAGCGGAAGTGACCGACGCGATCAGTCGATTCGATGCATTCCGCTCCGCGATGTCATCCGGTGGGACACCTGAGCCGCTCGTTCTCAGCGAATCGGATATCAATGCTCTGATTTATAATCACCCTCTCTTCGAAGATGTCGCGGGGAAGGGGATTGTTGCGATTGAGGATAATAAACTCACGAGTACGATCAGTCTCGATCTCGACGCCATGAATATTCCTGTTCCGTTTATCGCTGAAGCGGTCAAGGGGCGCTACTTCAACGGCGTCGCGACCCTTTCGCCGAGAATGACCGGCGGGCAACCCGGCCTCTACATCGAGGAGCTGCGTTTCAACGGCGCTCAGCTGCCCCGTGAAATCATGGAGGGATTCCGTCAGGAGAATCTATTGGACGGCTCAAGCGAAACACCCAGCCTCAAAGCCTTCATCGATCGAATCGAAGATATCCGTATCGAGTACGATCAGCTCAAGGTGATTCCGAAAACAACGGGCGCAGGAAACTGACCTGCAGCCAATCACGGTGAGGCCGGTTCATATGCCCGGCTGAATGCATTCGGCAGTGGCCCGGGAATCCGCCCGGTTCAAAGCTTCTCGTAAACGCCTTCGTCGCGCTTTTCGAGAACGGTGAACCCGGCGCTCTTGGCCTTGGAGACGGAGAGCGGCGCGGAAATTTTCGGAGTCGAAATTCCTTTTGAAATCAGCTTCTTCACCGGGCTTTTGCAAAGCGGGCACGTCTCCATCGGAGGGCGTGTTACCGGTCGACGGATCTCGAACCCCTTTTTGCAAATACGGCATCCTTGTTCGGGATCACTGGAGATGTATTCGTAGAGAGGCATGCCTTACTATTCGGTATGAGCCGCGGGAATGCAAACGCTTTGCAGGGGCGCAGGTTCGGTGAAGTCGTTTACGTGAATTGGTCTTCGCTGTTGTGCCGGTCAAGCTTCCGCCTTGTTTGCGAGCGTTGACCTCCTGCTGCGGGATGTTTACGGTTTGGCGAATTCCTGTTCTGTCTGTATGCACTTTTCCGATTTCTCTCCCGCCCGGTTTGTTTTCGCTGGCTTTGTGGTTGCGGCTTTCCTGTCCGGTTCCGTCTCTGCTGCTGACATCGCGATTCCTGACGATCTTAATATCAAGCGCAACGAGGTTTACAAAACCGTCGACGGTATCGATCTGAAATATGATCTCATCCTGCCCGAAAAGCGAAGTGACAAGCCGGCACCGTTTATTCTTCATATTCATGGAGGCGGATGGAGGGGTGGCAGCAAGGAGGCTGCCTACCATCCTCGCTATCTCGACTGGGCGAGGGGGCTCCTTGATGACGGTGTCGTCTTTGCGACGCTGCAGTATCGCCGAGCGGGGCAGGAAGGGGCCACGACGGTGGAATCCCTCGCCGACTGCAAAGACGGGCTCCGTTTTTTTCATGATCATGCAGAGGAGTTCGGGATCGATCCTCAGCGCTTTGGAATCTGGGGTGGTTCGGCGGGCGGGCACCTTTGTCTCATGACCGCGCTGTCGCCCGCCTCTGCTTATCCCGTGGCATTCGGCAAGGATGAGAAGGAAGTATCGATTGCTGCTTGTGTGGCCTATTACCCCTTGGCTCATTTCGGGCAGCCGGATGTGATGACAGGGGCGACTTACGGCCAACCAGGGCGCTTCACCGCGATGCTGGGTGGACCGTTTGAGGAAAAAAAGGAATTGGCCGAAAAGCTGAGTCCTGTCAACTGGCTGGAGGCGGGGAAAGCGGCGACTCCGATTCTCGTGCTGCACGGGGATGCCGACCCTATCCTCCCGGTGCGCAGCGCGAGACTGTTCGTCGAGAAGGCGAAGCGCCTCAATCTGCCGGTCACCTACATCGAAGCGAAGGGAGGGAATCACGGATTCAGTTCCCCGAGCGAGCCGACACTGGATGAAATGACGAAGGCAGTGGGGCGCTTTTTCCGGGAGAAACTGAGCGTTTCTCCTCAGTAGGGAGTGTCGATCGCGGCAACTCGTGGCCGCGCGGGTTTTTCGCGCGGGCACAAAAAAACGGAGTCGACTGACTCCGTTCTTAAAATTAGGCTGAAGATAGATTGAAATCTACCAGCTTGATTTGGTCACACCGGGAATCATTCCGTGTGAAGCCAACTCGCGGAAAGTGATACGAGACATTTTGAAGCGACGAAGATATCCACGACGACGACCGGTAACTTCACAGCGGTTTACAACGCGTGTAGGGCTGGCATCACGGGGAAGAAGAGTAAGACCTTCGTAGTCTTTCTCGTCTTTAAGTTTTTGACGAAGCTTCGCATACTTGTTAACAGTGCGCTGCTTCCGATCATTTCGTGCTATCCAACTCTTCTTTGCCATAGGGCGCTCAATGTATCCGTCCTAAGTATTTTTCAAGCGGAAATTCAACAAAAACACTGGATTTAGGGTCTATTTCCATGGTTTCCTTTCAAATATGACATTTAAGAACTGTAAAATAATCTTTTTAGGCGTTTTTCTCGCTCTCGGCTCTCTGGTCGCAAACGCCCAGAATGAAGCGGAAAAAGACTGGTTGGAGTCCTATTACGAGTCACCGACACCTGATCAGTTTGTGGCGCAGATGAAGAATTGGGCGGCAGAAGGGGTTCTCGAGATGGATAGTGCGAAACCGGCTCTAATTGCGTTTACCAGCCAGTTGATCCGTCAGAACCGGGAAAAGTTGAGTGACTGGTATTCCGCGCTTTCCGGGTTAACCCCGGCGCAGATGCAGGTGATCCACACCGCGATGTTGTATTCGCGAACGAAAGAGGCGGATGAGATCATGCTGAAGCAGTTCGGAACCCGATACGAAGAGGAGAAGAAGGAAACGCAGAAAATTCTTGAGCTACCTCTCGATAAAGAGGCGACTGCTGACATGCTCTGGGGATTCTTTTACGCAACCGGCTCAGAACACGCGATCCGCCGTATTGTCTTGTGTTTTCGCTTCCAGGAGGCACCGGAGAACCCGGACGGGGTAGATGTGCCGGAAGGCTATGTTCCTCATTACAAGGAGCTGCCTGCCTTTGCCTATCATTCACTCGTCGCAAATGGGAAGCGTCATCCCCTTGTGGTCGATATTCTCGAGAAGATGCTGAAAGAGGATGGCAGTCTCGTTGAACTGGAGAAAGAGGGCGTTTACAACATTCTTTCAGCTATCAAGCCCGACGAGTATCCGGACCGCACATCGGCGGAGAAAGCGTGAAGTTTTCAGGGAGGCTGCGCATTTGCAGATCAGAGCCCATTAACCCTTAGGCAGAAAACGCGCTGCCGGGCCGCATCGCGGCGAAGCAGGCGCGAGGGAGTTTTCACGTGTTCAGGGAGCTGCATAAATACAGCCCTGAACACTTCAAACTGAAAACTCTGAATGCTGAAGGTTTTACCGCACCACCCGTGCGCCGCCGCCGCTGACAACCTTCTCGACTTCAGCGAGTGATGCCATCGTCGTGTCGCCCGGTGTCGTCATTGCGAGGGCACCGTGAGCGGCACCGTAATTGACGGCCTTGGCCGGATCGTTGTGAGCAAGGAAGCCGTAGGCGAGGCCTGACGCGAAGCTGTCGCCGCCACCGACGCGGTCCATGATCTCGAGCTCAGGGAAAGGAGTCGCCTCGTAGAATTCGCCGTCGTGCCAGCAGATCGCGCCCCAGTCATTCACTGTGGCGGTGTGGACTTCACGGAGCGTTGTCGCGGTGGCTTTGAAATTCGGGAATTCCTTCACTGCCGTTTCGATCATGCGTTTGAAATTGTTCACGTCGATGCCGCGAACGTTTTCGTCGACCCCTTCAACTTCAAAGCCAAGGCTGGCGGTGAAATCCTCTTCGTTGCCGATCATGACGTCGACATACCTGGCGATCTCGCGGTTCACTTCCTGTGCTTTCGCCAATCCGCCAATCGAACTCCAGAGAGAAGGACGGTAGTTGAGGTCGTAACTGACGATGGTTCCGTGCTTCTGAGCCGCCTTGCAGGCTTCGATCGTGAGTTCAGCGGTGTCTTCGCTGAGGGCTGCAAAAATACCTCCGGTGTGGAACCAGCGGGCACCGTGATTACCGAAAATGTCATCCCAGTCAAAGTCGCCGGGTTTCATCTGACTCGCAGCGGTGTTGGCACGGTCAGGGCAACCAACGGCACCGCGAATGCCGAAACCGCGCTCAGTGAAGTTGAGGCCGTTGCGGACGTCGCGGCCAATGCCGTCGTAGTCTTTCCACTGAATGAACTGCGTGTCGACGCCACCCTGGAGAATGAAGTCTTCGACGAGTCGTCCCACGGGGTTGTCGGCGAAGGCGGTCACGGTAGCCGCGCGGAGCCCGAAGCAGCGACGGAGACCCCGGGTCACATTGTATTCACCACCGCCCTCCCAGGCAGCGAACTGGCGGGTCGTGTGGATACGACCTTCACCGGGATCGAGACGAAGCATGACTTCGCCCATTGAAATACAGTCGAATGCGACTTCGGAAGCGGGTTTGATATTGAGTGCCATTACTGAATAGTTAGGTCGTAGTTGTTTTTGAAAAATCGGGGGCTAGCTCCACTTGTTCGCCTGGATGAAGTCGTCGTCTCCGTTGAGGTAGTTGATCATGTTGTGGGTTGCCCGCAATGCCTGACGTTCGACGGATTCGTAAGTTCTCGAAGCGATATGGCTGGTCACGACGCAATTCGGTGCGCCAATGAGAGGGTGATTCTCAGCGGGGGGCTCTTCGTCGAGCACATCCGCGCCGTAGCCGCCGACTTTGCCGCTTTCGAGAGCTTCTTTCATCGGAAGCGTTTCAACCAACTCGCCGCGGGCGCAGTTCAGAACGATAACGCCGTCCTGCATCTCCTCGATCTTGGAGGTGTTGATCATTCCGTGTGTTTTCTCGTCGAGGAAGCAATGAAGACTGACTACATTGGCGCTGGTAAGGACTTCGTCCATCGTTTCGCAGCGCTTAACATCGTGCTCAGCGGCAAAAGCTTCGTCAAAATAGGGGTCGTAGGCGATCACCGGCATTCCAAATGCTTTAGCCCGTGTTGCGACTTCTTTGCCGATACGACCGAGACCGATGATGCCCATGGTTTTCCCCATGATCTCATTGCCGACTGGTTTTTTCCAGCCTGCCTGCCACTTGCCGTCGATGACTTCGACCGCGTTCTGCTGGATCTTTTTGGTGATGCCGAGGAGCAGTCCGAAAGTGTGTTCCGCGACGGTGGTGTGATTCACGCCCGGAGTGTTGAGAACGGGGAGCTTCTGCGTGGTCGCGAAAGCGACGTCGATTTTGTCGAGTCCGATTCCGTATTTGGAAATGACCTTGAGGCGTGGAAGCGATTTTTCGATGACGGCCTGAGTGATGGCGTCGTCTCCACAGAGAAATGCGTCGAATTCGCCGGCCAGCTCGAGCATTTTTGACTCGGGAAGTGGTCCACGTTCGCGGACGATTTCAAATCCCTGAGACTCAAGTAGTTCGTGATGAGGACCGGGAGTGTCCTGATAACTTGTCGTGGTAAGCAAAATTCGGGTTGTCATAAGCGGACCCAACGTTTAGCGAAATGTGACACGATGACAACCCGCAAATTACGTGAGAGGTTGTCCACGTAAAAATTGAGAATGCAAAGCGAAGGCGACAAAGAAGAATCGAGAAATCACGGGCCGCAACCCCTCGATGCGCTGATTGAATCTTTCGAGTATGTGAACGGTGATCTCGTTGAGGCGAGCACCGAACAGCTCACGCACAAGCAGGTCCAGAAAGCCAGAAAAGGGCGGCGAGTCACCTCCAATATTCAGAAGAAAATTCTGAACGCATTGAGGACCCTGCGCAAAGACCACGAAGACGAGAAGTATCAGGTGACGGATCTCTTCAACTATCGCCCCTGACAAAACCGCGCGGAATGCAGATTTCAAAAAAAGCAGACTACGCGCTCCGGGCGGTGACGATTCTGGGATCACTTCCGCCTGACAAGACAATGCAGGCGCAGGAAATGGCGTCGCTCGGTCAGATCCCGATCAAGTTTCTGGAGCAGATTCTCCTGATCTTGAAAAAGGCCGGCTTGCTTCGCAGCAAACGCGGAGTGGGAGGTGGCTACCGTCTCGCAAAGGCTTCCCGTCTCATCACCGTGGGTGAAGTGATCGAAGTTGTCGACGGTGAGTTGGTGAAGCTGATCGACCGCGATGACTTTCCCGTTTTTCCCGGTTCGAAGGGTATCGAGCAAAGTCTCACCAAGACGCAGGAGGGGATCAACGAGGCTTTAGGGGAAACGACGATCGAAGACATCATCAATCTCGACTCTGGTGATTCCATGGTGGGTTACGGGATCTGATCCTGCTCTGGATTCCGGTGTTTTAGCATTCGGGTGAGGGTGCAAAAAGGACGCTTTTCCGTTCCTCGACAGAATGGCGCAACGGGCTGAGAATGAGCCATGTATCGTATCGTCGGGAAAGGGGGGCATGTTCATATGCAGGAGGCGGGAACTCTGCATCAGTTAGGTTTTGTTCATATCGGGCTGGCCAACAGATATCAGGAAAGGGATTTTCGTCTCAGCGACCTTCACGGACACGTTGCGGAAGAGATTCCGGCGCAGGATCAAAGATGAAATTACTTTCCGTGTTTGTCGTCATACCATCATGATAATCAGCGTTCGATGTTTCCTTGTCGGGGCTCTTGCTCTGGGCTGTTTTGTGAGCTGCACGACGGTTGAGCCGCTTCCAGTGACGGACGCGGTTCGCGATGCCTCGTTTGTGCCTTTCAAGGGGGTGACGGTGGGGAGCGAACTGCTGAGTCGACACGTCCAGAAACGGACCGCTTTTCTCCTCTCGGGCGTCGATCTGCCGGAGGTGACCAATGCTGATGAGACGAGTGTTCGAGGGGCGGGTGATTCTTCAGGGGCTGTCTATTATGGTTCTGCGGCTGCGATCGATCGGAGAGGGTATTTTGTGACCGCTGCGCACTGTGTCGAAGACAACCCTGACAAGCTTCGACTGACTTTCCTGAATGACGGGGCGATTTCGGTGAGGCAGGCCCGTGTCGTTTACATGGGAAATCCTTCGACTGACAATTCTGATTTTGCGATCGTGCATGTTCCCATGATCCTCAGCGATGTGTTTGACTGGGCTGATCAATTCGGAATGGAGGATCCGGTGATGTGTTCGGGAGCGGAACAGGCCGGCGACGGGTCCCGGAAGCATTTCAAAATGGTGATGTCGGGAGGTTCTATCAAGGCGCTTGAGAACCGGGTGGATTCAGGGAATGCGTATGAGATCATCCGGCATTCTGCTCCGATATATCACGGCAACAGTGGCGGTCCCCTCGTCGATCTTCAGGGGCGGCTCGTCGGCGTCAATTTCTCAGCTACGTTCTCCGGTGGCTTCATGAAAAAGCCGTCGATGAAATACTCGAGTGCGATTCGCCCTGATGTGAAGTGGGTTCAGCGGATCATCGCGAAGGATCTGGAGAGTCAGAACTGGTGATCAACGGCAAGCCGGGGCTTGCTTTGTTTTTGTTCCTCCTGATACTGTGGTCAATGCACCGCTCAGATCTTCTTTCCCGGCTCGATGATACTTCCGAAAGATGGGATGTGGTTATCGTAGGGGGCGGAGCAACGGGGCTGGGAATTGCGGTCGACGCGGCGAGCCGGGGATATCGAACCGTTTTGCTGGAGCAGGCGGACTTCGCGGAGGGGACTTCCTCGAAGAGCACGAAACTCATTCACGGCGGGGTTCGGTATCTGCGCTCGGGTGAGGTGAGCCTTGTGAGGGAGTCCCTCCGTGAGCGCGGACATCTTTTGCGCAACGCGCCGAATCTGGTGAAGCCGCTTTCGTTCGTGGTACCGGCCTATCGCTGGTATGAGCCGTTTTTCTACGGGAGCGGCCTGACGCTTTACGACCTTCTCGCGGGAGATCTCGGGATCGGTGCGACTGAGCATCTTTCCTCTCCAGAGACACTCTCCCGTATTTCGAATCTCAGGAAGGAGGGGCTTTACGGCAGCACTTTTTATTGGGACGGGCAGTTTGATGATGCGCGTCTCGCGATGGCGATGGTGAAGACGGCGGTCTCGGAAGGCGCCTGCGTTCTCAACCATGTGAAGGTGGAGCGGCTTGAGAAAACCGGCGACAGGATTACGGGACTGATCGCCCGCGATCAAATCGGTGGTGGTGAATATGCTTTGTCGGCAAAGATCGTGATCAATGCGACGGGGGCGTTTTCTGATTCGATTCGTCGACTCGATGACTCGGGGGCTGCGCCGGTGATTGCACCAAGCCAGGGCATTCACATTGTTCTCGATCAGAAATTTCTCGGAGGCCAGACCGGAGTGATGATTCCGAAGACGGACGACGGTCGCGTCCTCTTTGCGATTCCCTGGCACAACCGCATGCTGCTGGGGACGACGGATACCGGGGGCGTTCCCGTTGAGTTGAATCCGAAACCGCTGGAGGCGGAAATTGATTACCTGATCGATCACGCGGGGCGCTACCTCAGCGATCGCCCGCGGCATGAGGACATCAAAGCGACCTTTGCGGGACTTCGTCCACTCGTGAAGCCTTCCGGCGACATGGGTGAGACATCCAGGTTGTCGAGGAGTCACAGCATTTTTGTAAGCAAGTCAGGCCTGCTCACTGTCGGCGGCGGCAAGTGGACGACATACAGGCAAATGGCGGAGGACGCCGTTGACCGCGCGGCCGAATTAGCTGATTTGAAACCGGAGCCGTGTCTGACCCATGAGCTACGTCTCGATGATGAGTGCCCGAAAAGTAAAGGGGCCGCTCTCGGGGAGGACCTGCCGTATACGATGGGGGATGCTGTCGCGGCGGTGCGTGAGGAAATGGCGATGACCTTGACCGATGTTTTGAGTCGTCGGCTTCGGGCCACCTTTCTGGACGAGGCAGCTACCTTAAAGGCAGCTCCCGGGGTCGCAAAAATGATGGCCGGAGAATTGGGGCGTGATGATCAGTGGATCAGAGAACAGCTCGCGGTCCTGAAAGAGATGGCGCCTTCCTGAGTTGCAACGGTTAGAGCCCGCCGACATCCCAAAGACCGTCACTGGTCGAACCTGATGGATCGTAGGTGCTTGATCCCAGTTTAAAAACCGGAGGGATGACTTTGTAGGAAAGTGTCAACTCCTCGTCGTCGAGTGATTCCGCAGTTGGCATACCGGTAAGATTGCCCGGAAGATATTTTACGAGTTTTGCTTCGGTGAAATCTGAAGCGAGACTGGTCGGGTGATCAGCGAGGTAGCTTTTCTGGGCAACGTAGACTGCTTTGAGATCTTCCGAAACAGTTCGGCCCTTCTTCCATTCGTTGAGGGTTCCGACTGAATAGGTAACGATGGAGGCAATCGTCAACATAATCCCAATTACGAGGGTGACTTCAATGAGAGAGAAGCCCCGTTGCTTAGGAGTTGAGACGTTGCCCGTAGTAGTATGGGTAACTTGATACATGGCTGAGGAGGGAGGTTGATTCGATGACTTCCATTCTAGCCTCCTCCTTATCCTCAGGTAGTTCCGTATAGGTCTTCCAAAGGTAAACAGGGAGTCCGGATAGAATGATGGAAATTATGATCAGTATGAATATTATCCATGCTACGCGATAAGTAAAGCTTTTAAATGGATCATTGAAAAGACGTGCCGCGAGGCCCTTCTTCTCCGCGACGCGGGAAGTGTAGGTAATATTTTCACGTTCGAGTCCTTTTGAGATTTCGAGGAGCGAGGCATCGTCATTGGTCGTGAGACGGTAGAGAAACCGGCCTCCGCTTTCTTTCGTCGTTTCCTCAACGGTGATTCTGGGGGGAATCTCACGTGGAAGGGTGTTGCAATATACCTGGGTATAGTAGACGAACTTTTTACGGAGCCATCGATCGAGTGCTGTCTGTTGCATTGTATCTGGGGGAGGGTATGCGGGGTTTAGAGGAGAGGTTAGAGACCTTGACCATTCATCATCTTCGGTCCCATCAGGAAGATTGGAAGGAAGGCGCTGATGAACACGACTGTGAGCAGAATAGCAGTGAAGAAAAGGGCGATGAGGTTGACGACCTGGGAGAAGTCCGCAACGACCTGTTCGACTTCCTCTTCATACATTTCCGTAAGGAGTTCCAGTTGCTGTCCGAGCGATGAAGAGTGTTCTCCAATCGCCATGAGGTGGGAAACCTGGGCGTCGCATGAGGTGAATTTTCGAACTGCCTCAGAGAAGGGAAGTCCTGTTTCGACGTAGCGTTTCCCCGCCGTGATGAGTTCTTCATACATCGGCGTTCCTTTGAGTGATTCGGCTGAAATCTCGACCGACTTCGCCAGCGGA
Source organism: Verrucomicrobiales bacterium (assembly GCA_029213065.1). Lineage (GTDB taxonomy): Bacteria > Verrucomicrobiota > Verrucomicrobiia > Verrucomicrobiales > DEV007 > Arctic95D-9. The sequence goes on from JARGPH010000018.1 coordinate 52,716, forward strand.
ATTCCATTGGAGTGGAGCATTTCCATTGAGCCGAGAAAGAGAAGCTGTCTCATTCCCATGATGAGTTTCCGGAGCATTCTCCATTTTGACATCATGAAAACAATGACGTGGTTTCTTGTTTTCTCCGAGAAAATGAAAGCGCAACCTGCGCCGATGATCCCTGCAACGACGAAGGGCCAGAGGTTCTGCGTGATATGGGAGAGTTTGAAAAAGAAAGCCGAGAGTGTGTCCGGTTCCTGTCCCACTTCCTTAATCATGCCTTCCACCTGAGGCACAATTTTCAGCTGCGCGACGATGAAGAGACCGACCAGCGCGAGCATGATGAAACAGGGAAGCAGGGTTGCTTTCCTCATCTTTGCTTTAAACTCAGCCTCTTTCTTGAGGCGGTGGGCGATGGAGTGAAACGCGCCATCGAGCTGTCCGGTATCGGCACCAGCCCGGATCAGGGAGATGAATTTGTTGTCGAACTTCTTGGTTTTCGCGAAAGCGGTGTAGACGGGAAGACCGGTTTCGAGGTGAGCGCGCACTTTTGCTAATGTCTCCCGAACAAAAGGGTTCGGGTGCCCGGTCATGTAGTATTTGATCGCATCCGAAGTATTAATGTTTGCTCTCAACATTGCCGCCATGCCCCGGCAGAGTTTGATCAACTCTTTGAAAGGATAACGTTGCGGGCTCCTTGCGGCGCTGAAGAGTGGTGCCTTTTTCGGCGCCGCGTGGTGACTGGAGGATACGGCTGCCTCGTTGCTTGCGGCAAGGGCCGCCTGTGCCGGTGAAAGTTCGACTTCAACTGATTGGTCTTTTTTCATGATGTTTTAGGAGGAGACAAATTATTCGGTGGAGGACATATCGATCGCTTTACGCAGTGCCTCGAGGTCGGTTCGGCCCTCTTTCACAAGTTGCAGGCCGCTTTTTCGCAATGACGGGAGGATGCCCTGTTCACGAACCGCGAGCTCGAGTTCGTACGGGCTGATCGTTCCTTTCGAAAGTTGGTCCGACCATTCCGGAGTGATGGGAATGATCTCGAGAATGGCGGTTCGCCCGAGGTAACCCCGACCGCCACATTCGCCACAGCCATCGGGGCTCTTTTGGAAAACGGGGGTTTCACGCCACTCTTCGCCGAGGTTGTATTTCCGGACTTCGCGTTCGGTCAGTCCCGGCTTTTTAATCTTGCAGTAAGGACAGACGATCTTGATGAGTCGCTGGGCACAGGCCGCTTTGAGGGTCTGCGCAATCTTCCATCGCTCAATTCCAATCTGCTCAAATCGTTCAATAATCTGCGAGGCTCGCGGGGTGTGAATAGTCGTAAGCACTTTGTGACCGGTGATCGCGGCCTCAATGGCGAGCTCCGCGGAGTCCATATCACGGACCTCACCCATAAGAATGATGTCCGGGTCACTTCGCATGAAACTGGCAATCATGGCCTGGAACTCGCTGGGACGGATGTCACAGTGGAGGACGCCCTGAATTTCATCCTCAACCGGGTTTTCCAGTGTCAAAATGTTGTCTTCGGGACGGTTCAACTCGCGAAGCATCGCATTCAGCGTCGTTGATTTACCTGATCCGGTTGGGCCTGACATCACGATAATTCCAGCGGGAATCGCCATCACCTTTTCAAGTTCGAAAAGGGTTGCCGCGTCAAATGCGAGCGATCCCACTCCGAGTTTGGCTTCGAAGTGGCTCTTATCGAGAATTCGCATGGTGACGTGGTAGCCACGGTAGGTGCGGTGTCGCTCGAATCGCATATCGATTGAGCGTCTCAGGTAGTTCACGGTGAAACGTCCTGAAATGCCGGGGCGTTTTGCGCGTTCCTCGGGGGCAAGCCCCATGAGGTTCAGGAGAAACGCATCGACCCGGTCTTTCAACTTCATGGGGATCTCGTATTTTTCTCCCATGTCGCCGTCAATCCGGTAGCTGTAATGGACGCGTTCTTTGTCACACTTGATGTGAATATCGGAGGCGCGTTGCTTGATTCCGTCGGAACAGATTTTTGCGACGAGCTGGGCGAGAGGCTCTTCGTGTTTTCCGGTCACGTTGAAATCGAGGATTTCCTCGCCCCGTTCATCCACTTCGATCGCATCGATGTCCGACTGCGAGGGACCGGTGGTCCTTGCAATCGTTTCGATGACGGAAGTGATCTCGGCAACCGGGGCGAGGATTTTAGTTACTTCGAGGTCTGGGTACTGTTGTGAAAAAGTGTCTTCCGCGGTGGGATCCCACGGATTGGCTACTGCCAGGAAAATTTGGTTCTGGTCGCGCGAGAGCGGCACAAACATGCCGCGGTTGAGGAGCGATGCGTCGCATTCCTCCAGGAGGCTGCGGTCTACGAAATCCTTGATCTTCAGGAAGAGTGGCATGGAGGTCAGAGATCCGACCGCTGCGAGCATTCTGTTTGAGGTGCAGGTACGCGGAATGTCTTCCCGGGAGCGGTCAGCGAGTGATGGGTCGCACTCGATAAGGCGGTCGACAATCGCTTCCGTGATTGTGTCGTTTAGGGGGATGCCAAGTTCGAGATTCATGTTCCAAAATGCCTTTCGCAAATGTATTTCCACGAACTCATCTCCGTGGTGGTTACGAAGTAGATAGGTTTCCGTTTGAATTCGGCCTCGATCTCATTGGCAATCAGTCGTGCTGCTGCCGTGGCTGTGAAGGGGTTGATGGAGGTTACGGTGAAGAAGTCTTTCTCGCTGACCTGGATGACCGGGGCACCCATGAGGCGGGAAATCTCGGCGATCTTCGGAAAGCTTGAGTAGAAATCGATCGGGTTCTCGTTCTGGTGAGCAAACGTGATGTGAGAAACCTTTGTTTTGCTGTAGTTCAGCAGGGCACGGGTCAGGCTGAGAAGGAGAGGGCGACCATCGATCTCGTTCTGTCCCATCGCGTCGAAGACAAGATAGTGCAGCGAGTCGCTCAGTGGCTTTCCCTTCGGAGTCTGGTTGATGTGCTTCAGATACTGCTGCGTAATCCTGCCGGTATCCTCCTCAGTGAGCTTTCCCAGCTTCGAGAGTGCCTGGAAGGTATACTCTCCGCAGTGAGCCATCTGTCTGCGCAGCAGATCGAAGTCTATTATTCCGGAGTTGCTTTCTCTCGCTGGACTGGATTCTTTCTGAACTGGCTTCAGTGGGCTGTTTGGTGATTGGGATTCAGTGGATTGTTCGGGCGCTTCTGTAGTGAGGGGGGAAGTGCTCATCTTGAAGTTCTGGAACGGTTTCCTTTGAATAGTTTGCCAAACAGTCCGCCTTTCTGCCTGTTCTCATTGGCAGGGCGCACTCTCACACTCGGATTCTCCGCGAAACGAGGCTCCTCATGATAGTCCTGAGTTTTCCCGTGAACAGGCATCGACTGCGGCTGATTGTAGGGATGAGCCGGGTGCAACAGATTCGAAGGCGCGTCGGGCTCGTATTTATTAAAGGCGTTGTCGACGGTGTTCTTCAAGTCCGAGTTATAGGTGTGGCCCGGGTGCTTTCTGTCTGGATAGGCATGACTGGTCGGGAGAACATGGCTCTCGTGAATCTCGTGACTCATTGCGTCGTTGGAGAGTGAGATCTCAGGACGGTAGAGCTTCGGCGTGACGATAAAGACAAGACTGGTGTGCTCCTTGATTTTGTCGACTGACTTGAAGAGCAGATTCACCGCAGGGATGTCTCCGAGGAGAGGGACCTTGTTGGTTTCATCGCTTTCGATCTCTTCGTAGAAACCACCGATGAGGAGTGAGTGTCCGTTCGGAACACGCGCTGTGGTCGTGACGGTTGACTCGTTGACCCGGGGATAGAGGTTGCCGCTCTGGGATTCCACATAGTCTACGACCTGCGCGGAACGAGGGCGGAGAGCCATCCTGATGGTATCGTCAGGAAGGATTGTCGGAGTTACTGAGACGGAAACACCCACTTCACGGGTTGTTGCCGGATCACCGACCGGATCATTTTCGTCAATCACATAGCGCACTTCGTCGGTAATGTTTTGTCCCGCGTCGGTTTCACTGACTGTTGAGGTAATGATAGGAATACGGTCGATGATGGCGATGAGACCTTCTTCATTGTCTTCTGTGATCAGAGTCGGGCTGGATTCCTGCTGAGCAAGACCACCGGCATTCAGCGCTCTGAGAACGGCCGAGAGCTGAAGGGGGTTGAGAACGAGGTCCGCATTGTTACTCTCTGTTCCGCGGGTCGTTTCGAATGAGTTTCCGGCGTTATCCACGATTCCAAGAGTGCCGCCAGTGGAGGTCAGGACCTGGGTTACGGTGTCCACCTCCGGAAGGTTGAAAAGGGCATTGAGGCTGGACTCACCACTGAAAGAAAGGCCGGCATCGCCGAGAATTCCGGACCAATCAACACCGATTCGATTCCGTGCTTTACTGGTGATACGCAGAATTCTCGTCTCGATCGCAATTTGCTGCTTCGGCTTATCGATCTGCTCGAGGAACATGGCGAGCGCGTCGAGTTTCCGTTCGTTGTCCATTACGATGAGCGTATTGGTCTTCGATTCGTATTCGATGATTCCGCTGCCGGGAGTGAGGAACGGCTGAAGGATCAGCTTGATCGTTTCGATATCCGATGGGCGGAGGTATTTCAGCTGATAGCGGAACGGCTCGGTCGGGAGCTGTGAGAGCTGAGCAGCATTGAGAGCGTAAACGGTGTTGCCTTTGCGATGGATTGTAATCCCATACATAAGGGCAAGCTCTTCCATCTGATTGACTGGATCGTCATTCATGAGCTGGCCGGTTACCACAAAACCCGGGCCATCAATATCGTTGTTGTGGAAATACTGAAGATTTCCCAACTGAGCGAGGTGTTGGAAGACGTCGTTCAATCGAGCCTCACGAAGCCAAAATCCCGTTGGCGTTTCCTCGATAAGGGATTGCGTCTCGTCGACTTCGGTTTCTGTAACGACTCTGGTCGTAGAGCCGCCGGTAGACGTGCCACCTTTCGACGATTTTCCTTTGGCTCCATCGGGAGCACCACCGGATTCTGCGAGCGCATCTTTTGCGACAGAGGTTAACTGGGAGAGGAGGCCACCTCCGCCGCCTTCTTCGCCTTCGCCGCCTTCTTCACTCAGTTCGGAAACCATTCCCAGCGCCTTGGTGCCCAGGCCCTTGATTTTCGTCGCATCCATGGGGCCTTCGCCGAGGCTTGCCGCTTCCGCAGCCAGTGTCTCGAGAGGGGACTTTTGCTCAACCCCGTTCTCCATATCAACCGGATTGGGAACGCTTTCTTTGATCATCTTAAAAAGCTTGGAGTTCGCAATACCACCTTCTTCAGCCGGTTCCGCTGTCGGAGCGGGAAACTCGACCAGAGGGGTGTTGTCGCTGAAAGAGATCGATTCGCTGACTCCGGGGGAACGGTGCTCAGCGACGATCGGTTCTTCCGTCCTTTTCAGGATCAGGAGAGCGGAGATAGAAAAAATTGCGGCAACTGTGACGGTGCCAATTTCTCTGTATTTCATCATTGGGATTGTGGTAATTAGTGGGATGTATATTCTAGACTGAGTAGAATATTAAGAAGTTTAACACTAATTAACCATAATTTCCACAATTAAATTAATTTACGATAAATAAATTATTCATCGAAGTGATCCCATCAGGCGTTGAGAGGTGCGAGTTTTTGAACATGGGTTCAAACTCGATGGGCTTCGGATTGAAATTCAGGAAGGCCAGTTCCTTCGTGTCCATGTCGCGAAAATAGACTTTTTTCTTTTCGATTCCTTCGAACCGGATGCGGAGAGTAAGCTCCCCGAAGCGCATTCCGAACTCATCGCCTTTCACGAAGGACCTCGCGCCGAGGACGATCTTCTGATTCGTTGGGTAGGCACCGGTGAGGGTCAGTTCCTGAAGGGCTGATGCGAGTGAGGTTTCGGATACTTCGCGTTCCTCGACGATTTCGTCGTATTGGTCCGCCAGAATCGAGCCACTGGGAAGGCCACCCGGATCCATAGGGAGTCCGAATGGGTCTACGACCCGCTCATTATCACGAATTTTCGAAAGAATCATGCTGGTCCGCTCGAGGCGCGAGAATGCTCCCGCTTCGGCCTCCGGAGTGTCCGGGAGGTCTGCCGGTGATTCAGCTGTTTCAGCAACAGGCGTATCCGCGTTTGGAGCTGCCGATGTTGACGTTGAAGCCGAGGCAAGGAAGGGTATGTCCTCGGAAGGCGGGACTTCGCGGTCTTTCCCTACGAGAGCTGCTGCGTCAGGTGCCGGGAGATCGGGGGCCGGCAAATCCTGTGCCGTGGAAACGCAAAGGCTCAGTCCGGCTATTTGTGACGCGACGATCGAGAATGTAAAAAGTCCGGTTTTCATGCTTCAGGTTTCTCCCAGTGTGCGTAAGTGACGTTGAAAATGAGCGACCCGGTTGTGTCCTCCTCTGCGAGGTTTGGACTGATAGAGAGGCTCTCGAGAATAAGGTGAGGCATTTCGTCTTCGATCTCAGCGAGAAGAAGTTGCATGGGCTTGAAGGAGCCTTTGAATGTCATTTCGATGCGGGAGAGGGGGCTTTTCACCATCCCGGCGATCGAGCCGCCGCCACCTGCCTGACCCATCTGGGTCTGCTGCAGCATCTCAGAATCGTATTTCGCGAGAATCTTGTTCAGATTCTGTGACATGGCCTGAATGAAATCCTCCTCGAGCTTTGAATTCCAGAAGGCCATCTTCTTCCTGCGATTGTTCAGGGAGAGCTTGGCTTCGAACTCATTGGCTACCGTCTTGGCTTGAATGTATTTCTCCAGCGCTTCCGTCTTCACCTGGTATTCCCGGGTGATTTTGCTGCGCGCATAGAGTGTCCCACCGAGAACAATCCCGAGGAGGACGCCCGGAATGATGACTCCGAAAAATAGAATGGCTTCGCGATGCTTTGACATGATTATTCGCTGGTTAAAGGTTTCGTTGAGAGTGCCAGTTCATCTTTTGCGGAGAGACCCTGAGCAATTCGAAGGTCGAATGTGGTCCGGAAATGACGGGCCACTTTTGCGGGAAAGGCAGCAGAGGAAGGCATCGTGCCCTGCCTTTGCTGAAGGTTTACCTCGAGGCTTCTCGTATCTCCGTCGACTTTCAGATAGTCGGCCTGGTTTTCTTCGGCGATACGATTCAGGAGTTCCGCCACCCGGGTTCTACTACCGATTGTCGCGAGATTTTTGGCCACTTCGGGGTTGGCAAAACCGGAGATACTCCAGCTTCGGCTCAATCCCACCATGTTATCGGTTTCGCTGGTGGCTTCCGCCTGGTAGCGGGCCGAACGAACGATGACGCCCCCATCGTCAGGGAAAAGGTCGAGAAGAGCCTGCATTGCGAGCCAGCCTTCGGAACGCTTCGTGAGCAGATTCTCCCAATGATCCAGTTCCTTTTTCTCCTTGCCCAGCATGGCGACTTTCAGGTCCATTTCCTGAGCGGTCGCTGAATCGAGTTTCCAGGATTCCGATCGCATCTTCGATACGATATCCATTCCCGACCAGCCGATAAATCCGAGCAGGCAGACGATCAGGAAGGTGCGCGCGAGCGCGGCAAACTTGAGCATTCTGAGATCGCCGCGGGTCGGCATGCGATTCGTCACTTCTTTCGTAGGGGAGTAGTAATCCGAGAAGGCCCATCGTGTGTGAAGCTCTTCGAGTGGATGATTCTTCGGGGTGACTTCCGACAGATTGATCGTCGCCATTGCCAACTCGAGGCGTTTGCCCGGAATCTTGTCGACGATCGGGTTCTGGGAAATATCCGTAATCTTAATCTCCGTATCCGGATGATTCTGTCTGTAAATCTGGAGAACTTTTTCAACGTCTGCCTCGGGCATGCCGTTAAGAGAAAGGAACGCTAGTCTCGGGTCCTTGATGTTGTTCAGAGCCGCCGATTGCGTGACGACGTCCATGATTTCGGTGGGCGCGAGGTGATTGGTGTTGCGGTGGAGGAGAGGACGAATCATCTGGAGCTCTCCGCGTTCACCGGTCGTGCAGACCAGAGTCATGTGCTCGTACTGGAGCAGGTAAACTGTGTTCGAGAGATAATCCGGATCTTCGATTACCAATGGAAGCGCTGCAACGGCTTCGACCGCTCCGGAAAAGGTGTTTACGATGACAGGAATGTTCCGGACTTCCCCGTAGATTCCCAGTTCGTTCACGATCAACTTGAAGCGGGACGAAACACGTGTCGCGATGGAAAGACGGCTGCCTGATTTTGCCCCGACGAGCGGGCACAGTCGCCAATCACCGGACTCGTCGTCAAGAGCGTCGTCGCCCATGGCAATTTGGGGAGCGGCTTTCAGCAACTCGTTGAGAGTTTCAAAGTCCGGGTCCGAAGAGAAATCCGGGGCGAGGTCGCGAATGCGGATTTCGTCAACGAGATGAAAACAAACGCCGAGGGACTTCGCTTTGATTCCGTAAGCGGAAGATGAAATGATATTTCTGAGGGCCTCGTGAATGAGGTTGCGCGATTGGTCGTCGAGTCTTGCCTTCTCGCCTTCTTTTGCGGGAATCAAAGTCACCTTCGGGAGTTTCGGTGCAGTCCACCATTCTCCAGTGACCCGGTTGAAGACCGCGCTCTCATTGCCTACTGAGCTGACCCAGATATGCCATTGAAGATCGAGCTCGCGCGCACTCTTATACCAGTCTGGATTGCTGGCGCGGCTGGTCTCTTTGATGATTCTCCTGGCCTGACCGTATAGTTTCGGAGGCGATGAGTTTAGAGGAAGCAAATTCATGGGATTGGAATGGTTGCAGACAGAAGAGAGAAAGGGGGAGGGTGAATCACCAGCCGGTAGTCGAGTTGGGTTTGTGGTCCTCCATCCCGTTGATTTCGCAGGTTAGGAAAACGGAGCCGACCGGTGGAATGGTTGCGTTGTAGGTGTAGACACCTTCAGCAGGGCAGACGGGCTCTGTTTCAATCATTTTGTCGGGCCCTACCAGCTGCATCTTGGAAATAGTATCACCAACGTCGAGTTGGTATAAGTTGGCGTATGAGCGAACTGCCTTTTGCATGGTCGTCATATTTAAAATGCAGGAAGCGCGACTGGAGCCCTTTTTGTAGGCGGCGACTCCCAGGAAAAGAACACTGATGAGACCCAGCAGGACCGCGACAACGAGTGTCACCTCAATGAGAGTCAGTCCGCTTTCGTTGCTGTAGGTTTTGGGTTTCATGCTGGAACGGCGGCTTGTGGAAAGAAAGGAAAGGGGTTGCAGGGAAGGTGCAAACTGGAGAGAGAGAAAGGGGAGTGTTCGGGAATCGGGAGAGGTGAACATGAAATCAGTGCCGACCGGATACAACCGACCGGCACTGAGAATTTAGTCAGTTAGACAGGATCAATTACCAACCGGTAAGTGAGCTTGGGTTGTGCTGGCTGTTGTCAGTTCCTGCAAGTGAGCAGGTGAGGTAAGCTGTTC
>JARGPH010000018.1:62166-108454 GCA_029213065.1 Verrucomicrobiales bacterium
CCGGCGCCGGAATAAGAGATTTAATAAAGGTGAGTATTACCAGCCGGTAAGTGAGGTTGGGTTGTGCTGGCTGTTGTCAGTTCCTGCAAGTGAGCAGGTGAGGTAGGCAGTTCCGATAGCCGGCACAGCAGTTCCGTATGTGTAGGTTCCGCCTGATGCGCAGGTGGGATCCGTTTCGAGCATTTTGCCTGAACCGATGATGGTTGCTTTGGCGAGAGTGCTTGCAACACTGAGCTCGTAAAGGTTCTGGTAAGAGCGCACTGCTTTCTGAACGTTCGAGATGTTCAAGATGCACTTGGCCCGGTTGGAACCTTCCTTATAAGCTGAAACACCGATGAAGAGAACGCTGATGAGTCCGAGAAGGACTGCGATAACAAGGGTCACTTCGATCAAGGTAAGTCCAGCCTGCTTATTGATTTTTGTTAGTTTCATTTTGCTATTTTATGTTGTTGTATTGTTAGGTGGTAATCCCCGTGGATTGCCACAGAACGTCTTATCAGCCCGCTTCCTGAATGAAGAGGAGGTCGTCTGCCTCTTCCTCGTTCATGCGGTTCATTTGAAATGCTTGATGTGAAATCTTTCCTGCGTTGAGCAGATTGGTGAGGTTCTTATCCCATTCGATGTTGCCGCTGTGGCGGATTGCGTCTTCGAGGGATTTGGCTGCTCCGTCGTAGGAGGCGATGCCGGAACGAACAGAGGAGCTGTTGTTCTGGAGGAATTCGTAGTTCAGGACCCGGCCATCGGATGTGGGAATCAACCCCTGGGAGAGGATGAACATGAGAATCTCGGAAAGGCGCCCGAGAAGCGAACGGTGCTGTGCCTGGGGGAAGAATTCGAGGATACGGCTGAGTGTTTTAACCGCTCCGTTGGTGTGCAGTGTCGAGATAACAACGTGTCCCGTTTGAGCCGCCTCGATCGCGATCTCCATCGTTTCGCGGTCACGAATCTCACCAAGGAGGATAACGTGGGGCGCTTTACGAAGGGCGTCTTTGAGTCCCTGCTTATAGGACCCGAGGTGCTTACCAACTTCCTGCTGGGTTGTGAAACCGGGGGCAGGGATGAGTTTGCCCTCGGGCGTTTTGTGAGAGAGATATTTTGAATAGCGATACTCAATAGGATCCTCAATCGTCACGATGTGGCGGGGATAGTTCTGGCGAAGCCAGTCGAGAATCGCGGCGAGAGTTGTTGATTTTCCCGAACCGGTCTGGCCGGTCACGAGTCCAAAGCCCTGGCGGCGCGTCATGCAATCGCGGATTGCCATGATCGTGTCCGGTGCGAGACCGAGAGTGTCAAGCTCAGCGATCTCGTCGCTGAGAATACGGGCGGTAACTCCGGGGCCGGAAGTGCTGAGGTGGGCCTGGACCCTCATCCTTCCGGAGATAGTTCCGTCGGGGAGGGGGAAACCCTCGGTGCTGAAGTCGGCGACCTTGTCTTCGATCAGCCTGGCTTCAACATCTTTCTGATTCTGAAGCTTGGCGGTCTCTCCCATCGTCTCGCCGTCCTGCTTGCTGTAGAGGTATTTCACGACGCTCATTACAGTGTCAGGAGAAACGAGGCCGAGGCTGCTGATGATCTCAAGGCCCTGCTTGGTGTGGCAGTAGACAGCAGACTCACTCCGAATCTGAATATCGGAGATAGAGTTTGCACCTGCGGCAGAGAAAATCTCTTTCATCACATGGTGTGCTTGGGCTGTCTCGTCTTGAGAAATCATTTCAGTTGTATACTTGTAACAGTAATTATGGTTTTTATTAAAATCAACAGTAATTTCACTATAATTAATAATATTTTTAAAATTTATTTAAAGTTTAAAAATATTTATTTTACGGGATTTCGATGCCGCCAATAACAGTGCTTTTTTCGCCGTCGGCGGTGCGCTCCTCGGCCCTGGCAATCATGGCGTCGAACTGCTCGAAGCTCTTGAGTGCGAAGCGGCTGCGGGATTCGATCTCAAGCTGTCGCTTCATGGGCACAGCATTCCATGTCCCCTTATTCAGCGCTTTTTCCTGTAGCGTTGCAAATTGACTGAGGCAGTAGGCGACGCGGTTTCGGTGGCTCTTCAGCGTCTCCGTCGGGAGTTTCCCGCTTGTTTCCGTAGCGTCTTCTGATTCGAGGAAATAGAGATTGGATGCGGCTGCCGCCGCTGTGAGCCAGGCCTCCGGATCCTCTTTCTCCTGCGAGATTACCTGGAGGGTGTGTTCGGCAATGGTTTTCGCATGACGTCTACTGTGCTCAGTGCCGCCGAATTCATGCGCCGTCAGGAAGAGGTGATAAGAGTTGTAGGCACCGTAATGGCTTGGATCCATTTTGTAACTGCGCAGCAGCATCTCCTCGACGTCTTTCTTCACCTTGGCGAGATGACCGGAACTCAGTGATCTGGGATTAGTCCTCTTGTAGCGAATGATGGAGGCATTCTGGAGCCACTCTTTCGGTGTGGAACCGAGGAGGTGGAAGCCGTCATCCCCGGATACGGAGTGATGTGCGTGGTCGTGATCTCCGTGGTCGTGTCCCTCATGATCACCGTGGTCATGGGCATCGTGAGTATGGTCGTGACCTTCGTGATCATGATCATCGTGCGCATGATCGTGACCTTCGTGATCGGATTCCTCTTCGATATTGCCCGATTCGTCGACGTGAAAGGTGAATGTGTCGGAGCTGTCGCCGTGGCTGCATGTTTCGCCGGGGGCGTGGTCGTGTCCGCAGTCCGGTCCGCAGCCGCCTGTGCCATGGGGAGTGATTTGCTCGACGCCCATGTGCCAAACCCGGTCAATCGTGGATTCGGAGAGGCGGGCGAGGAGTTTACCGAAGGCGGATCGCTGGATCGCCATGGGATTCTGATCGGTTGCGAGCTTTCCGTTTCGGTGGAGCGATGCCGTGCTCAGACCGGAGAGGGCGGTGCCGGCTATGGCGAGCAGCGCTATGCAGATGGGAGTCGAGACGGATTTCATTTGGTTTCGCGGTAAAGAGCGTAGGAAATTGCAGTGATCACCATTCCGATTCCTGCGAGGTAGAATGAAATTTGCAGCAGCTCTGATCCCGTAAGGGCGCCCAGTTTGAAAACGAGACGGGAGGTCAGGTCTGAGAGGTGGTAGTGGGGGGAGAGCAGGTAAACGATGTTGAGAATCGGATTTGAGTTGTCCGCGAGAAACACTTCCAGATACTGAATGCCGAAAAGTCCGTAGAGAGCGATTCCGATGGTGATGGCGTAGGCCGCAGCTCCGTTGAGCCGTGTTCCGAGGCTTATCGCAAGCGTCAGAAGGGGCGTCACGACGAGGAAGAACAGCAGTGCGTACTGGAGATTCGTGATCAACCAGTGCTTCGCCTCAATTGAGTCACCGGGCATCGCCGTGAAAGTGCTGATGGCAAATCCAATGGCGAGGAAGCCTGTGAAAATCGTGAAACAGCTGAGCCATACCTGGCCGATTTGTTTGCGACGCGAGACACCGAGTGTCTTGAAATAGGTGAACAAGCCCTGTGAGGCCCATTTGTCACCGATCATGGCACCCTGGAAGAGGAGCCAGCTCAGTGCTGAAACCCAAACCAGCATCCAGGCTGTCTGGGCCCGGGCGGGTTCGAGGAGTGTCGGCTTCGTTTCCCACGGCGTCATCATTGGAAGCACGAAGGGAAGGATAAGGATTAAAGCCGCGAAGATAGCAAAGGTCTTCCGCGAAAGAATCGATGCGAGTGTCAGTTTATAGAGTTCCATGGTTGGCAGAGGTGGGTAGAAATTCTAGTTGAGAGTTTTGCGGGCTTCGAGCCAGTCGAGTGAGCCTTTGACCTGAATTTGTTCGAGACGCCCTTCGCGGATCATGATGGCTGAATCCGCCTTCAGGGTGGGTTCGTCGGGGTGGACGCAGACGAGCCTCACGATGGAGTCTTCGTTTTCAGTCCAGATCGCATCGACCTTTTCCCGCGCTGCAAAATCGAGACCTGAGAATGGCTCATCGAGCAGGAGAATCTGAGGGCCCCGGTTGTGGGCGCGAGCCTCGGCGACGACCAGAGCCACCTTCTGACGGTTGCCTTTGGAGAGCTTCCCGTAGGGCTTTTCAATGTCCAACTCGATGGTGTCGGCCATCGAATGAGCAAAGCTCAGCTGATCGTTCTTAAAGAGAGCTTTGAAGAGGTGACGGGTCTTCAGTTCGTCGTCGAACCTGAGATCCTCGTCGACGAACTGAACGGTGCCGATCAAAGCGATTTTTCCCTTAATCGAAGGGATAATGCCGGCGATCGTTTTCAGCAGGGTTGTTTTCCCCCGGCCGTTTCGGGCGAGGAGAAGGTGCCGGCCTTTGCTGAGCTCGATGGCTTTCGTCGCTTCTGCGAGGAGAACATTCTCCCGGTTTCCGCTGAAGCGACCGGGGCGATAACCGATCTGAAAGCTGTCAGGAACGGTGACGAGGGGAAGGTGATGGCTGTCCTTGTTCATTATAGGTGTTATAATTATGGTTAATATAACAAATATAACGTGTCGGTCAAAAAAATATTACGAAAACTTTATAATTTATAGAAATTGTAATTCAGGAAGACGATTCTAATGAATCTCCTCGATGGTGACGAGCCAGTTCATCTGGTATACCGGGGGAAGTTCGGCGGGGCTCCTGAGCGATTTTAAATCTGCTCGAATTTTGTCACCGGTGAGATCCCTCTCGCCTGCACCCTGGATGTCGAGCGGGTTCACGACTTTGCTCTGGTCAATCTCGAGACTGTTCAGTTGTCCTTCAATTTTAACGCGTCCCTCCACATCATTTGTTTCGCCGAACCGTTTCTCAGGAGCAAAGAGCGAGAGAGGAGGGTAGAAGTCAGAACCTGCAGTGATGCCGGAATTGTCGGGAGGAGGCAGCGTGAAGGTGTTGAGTGATTCGCCAACATACATTCGCAGGTTGGTAACAACCGAAAGGCCATTGGAGAAGGGGCGTAGATCTTTGCCTCCCCGGAGCGTAATCGCCATATCCTTCAAATCGACAGGACCGTTTTCTCCGATTTTTTCATTTTCATCGGGCTCCGCAACAAGATGTAATGAATTATTTTCGGTCTCATCCGCGGCGTCTCCGAGGGATGCCAGGAATGCGGGAATACGATCGATGTTTGTGATTAACGCGATTTTCGTGTCTTCAAGAATTTCCGTTTGGAAGGGAAATGAATCACCTCCCGGACTCTGCTCCGTTGGCCAATTGGAGGCCCGGTTGTAGGTCTTTGTTTGCGTGCCCCCGGAATCATCACGGTAGGTAAACTCAAATTCAATTGGAACGGGAGATTCGGCTGAACTCACTTCGGTTACGTTCACTGTCATCTCTGTGTTATTGGCAGGGCGGCTGTAGTCATGCCAGCCGGTGGGGGAAAGGCGCAAACTGCGGTTTCCATCTGATTTCTTCAGGAGACTGTCAGCACCCTGGTTGATCGGAATGAAGGCAACCTTGCCAATGTTTCCTCCCTGAGATGCGGCATGGAAATCGCTCTGAGAGTTGAGGGCTCGTTTCTCACGTTCTCCCAGAGCGTCGAAATCTGCTTCGATCGCCGTTCCGTCAATTGTCGTCGTTCCGTTGATGGAGACTTCCGTGCCCGCTGCGAGCGAGCCACCTGTCAGGTCGAATGTGCCTCTCGTTTGGATTTCGTCGGCATAAACACCACCTTCAACAGAGATGTTCTCCCAGTCCTCGCCGTTGCTGTGACGTCCAAGCTGCAACGCGGTGGCAGCGGAAAGCGGGATTTGAGAGGGGACCTCATAAATAGAGAGGACGTAGGACTTTTTCACAGAGGCGATTTGGGTGATGGATTCGTTGTCGGTGCCGAAATTCAAAGAGAAAATCCACCAGTTGCGTTTCGCGACGAAGAGTTCGCCGGGGCGCTTATAACCGAATTTGATGTCGGGATACTGAAGGAGATTGAAGTCGGGATAGAGATCCGGGGAGAGTGAGAGTCCCTTCTGATACCAGTTCACATAGGTCTTGCTGCGCGAAATAATGGGATACCTCTTGTCGAGGAGGTAATCGGAATAGCTCAGACGCAGCGCGGCCGGTACCTGTGAGCCCACTGCCGGATCTCCCAGCATGATGTATTCCCACCAGTTGCCGCCGTTGACATGGTTAAAGGTGGCGTCTCGCGTTTCAGCGGGTGCGACGACGAACTCCTCCATCTTTGTAAAGTCGAGTTGCCCGGTGTTCGCGGAGAGGGCATCGCTCAGGCTGAGTGCATCAATGAGCTCAGGTGCGATCGATTCATCTGCGTTGGCGAGCTCGGCAGCGTCTTTGAAAATCTGATTCCAGGTATACTGGCTGGCGTTAGCCTGTGAGCCCGACTTCATCGCACCAATCGCCTTGTTGGGAACGATCTGGATCAGTGCGTTCAGCATCGCATCCTCTTTCTGTGAGTAGTCCTGTTTAACTTGCGCTCTCGCTTGCGTTTGTGTGCTCGTGAGATTTCCGCGCAGCGCAAACGTGGTCATCGCGATAATGATCAAAGAAACGCCGGCTACGACGACGAAGGTGGTGTAGCCGTCCTGACGCCGAAGTGAATTGTGTTTTCTGAGTGGTTTCATGCCGGTCTTCGCGGGTAGGTGATCTCTCTTAGATGGGAGTATGTGTGTCAGCTGATTTGAGATTCACGGTTGTGGGCAAGGGCTTTCAGAAGCAAGCCGTTCCCGGTGCGGGGAAGGAGAAGCCAACGGACCGGCCCGATCGGGAGTGATAGAGCGGCGAGCTTGAGGTTCTCCCGGCTGCCGCTGGAGCGGTCGGGGTGCTACCTGATTTAAAAATTGAGGGGAGGAATCAGCGATGGAGGGAGGTTATTCTTGCGCTATTGCGTCTTTGGATTTGCTATAGAAGGAGGAGGAGTCGGAAGGTTGGGTTGAAAATGTCGATACAGGACAGGGGCGCTTTTAGAGGATCTCTTCAATCGTTACCAGCCAGTTCATTTGATGGATTGGCGGGAGTTCGGCGGGGCTTCTCAGTGATTTTAGCTCGGCGCGAATGTTGTTGCTGGGAATATTGTCTCCGTCGGCCCGTTGAATATCGAGCAGATTGACGGTTTTCGTTTGATCCGTTTCCAGGCTGTTTAACTGCCCGGTTATTTTGACGTTCCCGTCAAATCCGAGGACATCGCCGAATCGCTTTTCGGGAGCGAAGAGTGAAAGCGGTGGGTAGAATTCGGCTCCGGCAGCGAGCCCTGAATTGGATGGCGGTGTGACGGCTACGGTGTTGATCGATTCGGAGATATAGAGTCGAAGGTTGGTTACAATGGAGAGCCCCTTGCTGAATGCGCTGAGGTCCTTTCCTCCTCTCAGTGAGACCCCGAAGCCCAGGAGACTCTCAAGATCCAGATCAATGAGGTTGCCCAGCGTCTCAACCTTGAAGCCGATGTAGATGGAGTTGTTTACCGATACATCGGCAGCATCTCCGAGGGTTTCGAGGAAACCCGGAAGCCTTTCGAGGTTGCTGACGAGGGCCAGTCTCGTGTCTTCAAGCAATTCGGTCTGAAAGGGGAAAACGTCTCCATTGCTCTCGCCTTCGGCTGGCCAGTTTACGCCCCGTTCGAAACTGAGCGATTTCGTGTTGCCCGATTTGTCGATGTAACTGAATTCAAACTCGAGAGGAAGGGGGGAAGAGAGAAGGTTCAATGGATTGAGCCGCTTCAAGTGCACATTGACCGTCATCGCTGTCTGATTTGCAGCGCGGCTGTAGTCATTCCATCCCGTCGGTGAGATTCGCAGGCTGCGGTCGCCATCTGATTGCTTTACGAGGCTGTCAGCGCCTCTGTTAATGGGAACGAATGCTACTTTGCCGACGTTTCCTCCCTGAGAGGCCGCGTGGAAATCCGATTGCGACTCCAGGCCGCGTTTCTCGCGCTCTCCGAGTGCATCGAAATCCGCTTCCACCGCATTCCCGTCGACTGAGGTTGCCCCGCCAATGGAAACCGTCTTTCCAGCGGAGAGACCCCCTCCTGAAAGTGCAACCGTTCCTTTAGTCTGAATCTCGTTGGCATAGACGCCTCCTTCGACGCTGATGTTTTCCCAATCGTTCCCGTTGCCATACTGCCCCAAATTCAGGATCGTCGCAGCGGAAAGTGGAATTTGAGAGGGAACCTCATAGATAGAGAGAACATACGTTTTCTTCACTGCAGCGATGCCGCTTGCGGACTCAGAGTCAGCGCCGAAATTCAGAGAGAAGATCCACCAGTTTCTTTTTGCCACGAAGAGTTCCCCGGGACGCTTGTATCCGAATTTGATGTCGGGATACTGCAGTAAATTGAAGTCGGGGTACAGGTCCGGGGAAAGTGAGAGGCCCTTCTGATACCAGTTCACATAGATTTTATCCTGTGAAATGATGGGATATCTTTTGTCGAGAAGGTAATCCGAATAGCTGACCCGCAACGCAGCGGGAACTTCCGAGCTGAGTTCCGGCTGTCCCAGCATCATATACTCCCACCAGTTGCCGCCGTTGACGTGATTGAAGGTATTGTCCCGCGTTTCCGACGGGGCGATGACGAGCTCTTCCATTTTGGTGAAATCGAGCTGCCCCGTGTTCGCTGAGATAGCATTGCCGAGATTGAGTGCCGTAACCAGCGCGGGGGAAACTGTTTCTTCCGCGTTCGCCAGACTTGCGGCCTCCTGAAAGATCCGGTTCCAGGTGAAGTCGCTGGCGTTGGACTGTGAGCCTGACTTCATTGCCCCGATCGCCTTGTTGGGAACGATATGAAGGAGGGCGCTCAGCATCGCGTCCTCTTTCTGAGAGAAATCCTGTTTAACCTGCGCTCTCGCCTGCGTTTGTGTGCTCGTAAGGTTACCGCGCAGCGCGAAGGTGGTCATCGCGATGATGAGCAGTGAGACGCCCGAAACGACCGCGAAAGTTGTGTAGCCGCTTTCTTTTCTCCGTAGGTGTGATTTGTCGAACTCCATTACTCGGGGTTCCCTGCGTAAGTGATTTCATCACCGTTCGGGCCGGTAATGGTGACGATTAGGATGCCGAAACTGTTGTCGAACACGATATTCTCCGGCTGTGATGAGACGGTCCAGCGCGGGGTGGAGGACCAGGCCGTTGTGTCGCCATCCTTAAGATAGTAGTTCAGTTCTTTCGAATCGTTACGTTCTTCAAAGGCGACGATACCGTCCTGAGTGGAACCGTCAGGGTTTCTGAATCGCAGACGGAGGGCCTTGCCTCCACTTCGAACCGCGTTGCTGAAATTCTTGGCTGAATCGAGATTCGCAAAGATACGATAGTTGTCTGCACGGCTCGTCAGCGAGGTGAGAAGGGTGTTTACCTGAGGGGCTTCGTCGCGAAGAAAGCTGAATTGCCCCAATGCCTGACCGAAAGACAATTGTTGCTGAAGAAGGATAAGAAGTACCCCGGCAATCGTGAGTGTCATCGAGAGCGCCAACGTCATCTCGATAAGAGTGAACCCCCGGCGCGATACTGTTCTCAGGTGAATGGTCATCGCACGCGCAGGGTTGTCCGGGATTTGACATACTGTCTCGGGCCGATGTTATAGACCAGCAACGATTCGAGTTTCCATGCCTCCGAGCTGCTGGGGTTGCTCGTTGCTGTTCCTGTTCCGCCAGCAGAATTCAGGTTATTGGCATCGGGGAAACGTGTTCGGTGAAGGGTCGCTGTGACATCCTTTGCGCCTGGAAGTTTTCCAACCACCACCTGAGTAGTAGCGATGGATGGGTAGGTCGGCCAGGGGGAACTGTTGGAAACGGCGAGCTCGAAGGGGATCCTCGAACTCATTGCCGTCTCTCTGGTAATGTAGGCATCCGTCATCGCCTGTTTAACCGTCCATGAAAGACTCGAAGTCGTCACCGTGGAGGCTTTCAGGCTTAGCAGTGAGACGGTCACCAATGCGGCGAAGCTCAGCGCAATATCGACGAGTGCTGAGCCTCTTTCGCGGCTTCGATTTGAATTGGTGAGTCTCATGGGGAGCAGGCTTATTTCGTTACTCGATACTGGTAACGTTGCCGTTCACGCTGATGGTTTTTTCCACCTCAAACGTTCTGTAAGCGAGACGATCGGCACCGAAAGGAGTCACCGTAATTACTTCGATGGTGTAGGTGCCGTCCTCCGGAATGAGGTCGTCCCAGTTGCGTGCCCAGATATTCTTATTTCGAGGTGTGGAACTGTCGTAGTGAAAGGAGGACCCGGAAATCAGCGTTCCTACGGTTCCCAGTACCGCGGGCCCTTCGTAAATTTGAGCGTAGGTGTGTGAGTCGGGATAGAGATCTTTCACTCGAAATTTAACATCGGGGGTCTTTCCCCGGATGAGGTCACCATCCTCGAGGCCTGTGATGATAGTGTATGCCACAGGCCATACCTGAACGAAAAGAGAATCCAGCTGTGATTCTTCTGCTTCATAGTCAGCAAGGGAGAATACCGAGAATCTTTCTTCACCGCGAATCTCGGTTCGAACAGAGCCGGGAATGGATGAAACATCATACTCAAACTCGTATTCACCATTCGCATCAATCGATCCCTGAGTAAGGAGTGTGGCGTCTCCCCGATCAATGTCGATACCGTCTCCGTTGTCACCGTATGATTGGACATGGCGGAGCAACTTGACTGATTTGGCAGCTTCAGGTGCAGAGGGGTCGGAGCTCAACCCGGTTACCGTGATATTGACGGTGAAGGGGCGGTCTGCTCTTGTTCGAGGAATAACGGTATAGGGGTCGTCAGAAGTGATCCTTACTTCCGCGACCGGAATGTAAGAGTTCACATACGTGGTATCCAACAGGTAGCTCGTCAAAGGGCTTGCTTTCACTGCCCAGAGTTCAAAGCGGGCTCCGTTGGGGTTGATCTCCAGCTCGGAGCGCTGACTGCCTTCCTGGGGAACCGTTGTGTCCCATTCGAGTTCATCGGGAAGCTGAATTTGCCTCACGAAAAACGTGTAATCGTCGCTATCACTGCGCGCGGAGCCCGGGCACAAAAGTGAAGCAGTGAAGAGGATCAGGAAAAGGGAATGGTATTTCATTTCCGGTAAATTACGGGTTTCATGTCGAGGCGGGATGGGATCTCTTCCTCAGTTTTCTGGGGAAGCACGGAAATCGGCCCCCCCTGGTAGGTCGCGATTACTATTGAATTGCTCTCACCGATTGATTTGATGATGGCCTCGCTGAAGGGAACGTGCCCCAGAGCCTGGTCCCGGCTTACTTCGATCGTGCGAATCCATCCACGATTGGCGCTGAAAAACTCCTGGAAGTTCTTCACTTTTACATTGGGTTTCTCACCAATTCGATCGCTCAGCTTTTCGGGGGTGAAGAGCACCGATTTTTTCGGGACGAGGGTGAGCAGGCCGTTGTAGGAGATTATCGTGGAGCTTTTGATTAGATCGCGACTTGCCGTCTTCTTTGCCGGGTCTACCTCAAGGTTGCCTTTGGGAGGTCCCAGGTCGCGGATTGGATCTTTTTGTTGTGCCATCCGGAGCCTTTGGCTCAGCGCATTATTGCTGGTAACTTCCCGCATATTCATCACTTTGGACTGTTGAGCGGGCTGCTCTGCCTCTGTATAAAAAGGTGCCGCGCTGAAAGCTAGAGCAGTGAGTAAGTGGAAGTATGAGTATTTCATGGCTAAAGTCAGGGATCGCATCCGTCCTCTGAAATAAATGAGGACTACTGTTGGCGTCTGCCGTCTGAGCCTTCGACGACTTCATCGTAGAAAGTGAGCAATACCGCCAAATCCTGAAGATCCCAGCCGTCGTCGTTGCGATTGGTATGGGTAAGTTCCATTAGATAAATGATGTCTCTCGGCCCGATATCGACTCGTCCGTCCTCATCGAGATACGGGCTGATGAAAGCCTGAATCGTCGGCGCCTGGTGCATAGGCGTCGTTGTCGGAGGTATATCTCCCGCCTTGAGCGCGATTACATTGTAATTGTGATTGGTTGTGCTGAACCAAGTGCCCCAGCTGCGATCGTGGTAATACCGGCCTCCGATATTGATTGCCTTGCCTTCTTCGACAACCTGTGTGAAAACGACCTCAGAAGGATCGATGTCATAGTTGGAGCCGTAGAAGATTCGATTGTAACTCCGGTTATTGTAACTCAGTTGGCATTCTGCAGGGACATAGTAGAGGCGACCACCGGAGTAGTAGGTGACGCCGCAACCTAACATCTTGACGTCCATAATGAGATCGCGCTTGGGAGTGATTGTTCCCGGGGGATCCACTTCGAGCACTTCGGTAATCGTTTCGGGAATCACGATATCCCACGTGAGCTGAGGGCGTGTTCCTGCCTGGACGATAGTAGGGTATGCCGAGAGAGTACCCACGGGGATGGAAGGGGACTCATCTTGAGCCTGTGTGGAACCACCCCAGAGGAGGATTGCTACCGTAAGTGTAAAGAATATTCTAAAATTCATTTTCGATCTGTTGAGTGTTGTGTGGGTCGGGAGCTCTTGAAAAGTTCTCCTTCACCTAAAAATATAGCGATATTTAAAACAAAAGCAATAAGAATAATAATTACCATACTTTGAGTAATTACCATCAGGATCCGGCACGTCGTGATGGAAAAGAGCTCAGACTAACGATGGAACCTTGTTCGAACCTTCCTGGATCTACGCTTCAAGAGGATTGAAGTGTCTTAGCGTAAAGGGGGGGGGCAGCGGTGTGATCTGTGGAAGCCCTCTAATAAGAGAAGCCGAATCCAATGTGGAGCGTTCCACTCGGTTCGCCGATGCGCTGATCGGGATTGTGGCCATACTCAAGCTTGAGGGGGCCAATCGGGGTTTCGTAGCGAATCCCGAGACCGACCGCGTAACGCAAGTTGTCGAGACTGGCGTCGTCAGCGTCGTAGATTAAATTCCCGGCGTCGGCAAAGGGAACAATGCTGAGCCCTTCGAACTGCTTCACCGGGATTTCGTACTCGATATTGAATGTTGTGTAGAACTCGCCGCCAACGGGGTAGCCATTGACGTCCGTCATTCCCAATCCGCGTTCATCGAAACTTCTCACGCTTTGAGCGCCGCCATTGAAGAATCTCAAGTCGATGGGAATCGCTGTCGTGTCTCCTATTGGGGAAATCATCCCGGCCCGTGCCGCGAGGCGGAGAGTGTGATCACCGACGGGATGATAGTAGCCGAGACGACCTGTCGCTTTGAAGAACTCCGTTTCACTGGCGATCGCCGAAGAGGCAATACTCATCGATCCCTGCGCGATGTAGCCGGATCTCGGATTACGAGGCTGATCGCGCCGGTCGTGGGTCATTGAAACACCCACCGAGTGCGCAAAGTATTCGCGGTCACCGAGGAAAGCGGCCTGAATATCAGCATCGTGAACATCGGTGTAGCTGGCCTCACCGAAGAGGGCAACGCTGTCTTTCATCTGCCGTCCGAAGCGTTTCGTCAGAGAATACCGGCCACCGGTTTGAAATTTCTCGTAGCCTTCTTCACTTCGATTGATCGCAAACAAGCCGGCACGGAACTCGGAATCCGTATTCAAAAACCAGGGATCAATGAATTCCACCTCGCCGCGAGCACCGCGCTTTGAGAATTCCAGCTCGGCATCGATCTTTCGCACACTCCCGAACAAGTTCAGGTTTCGGAACTCAAATCCTCCAATCGCTCCTTCGTAATTGGTAAAGCCACCGTATACACCGAGTTGCCGCGAATACCCCTCCTCGACATCGACATTGAGGGCGAAGGTGCCGTCCTCCTGTTCGACGACATCGGTCCGGACGGTCTCGAACGCGCCGGTTTCGAGCAGCTCCTCGACTTCCTTGTTGGTGCCGTCGGGGGAGTAGGGCTGGTCGACCAACTCGGCGAAGTGTTTGTCGAAAAAGCTGTCAGTGACTTTGCTGTTGCCGCTCACATTGACGCCCGAAAGCTGCACAGGAGGGCCCCAGTCTGCCGAAACGACGAGATTGACCGTTTCAAGTTCACCCGCGGAAAGTCGCGCTGCTGCTGCTGCTGTTCTTCGTGTTGGCCGTGCTCTGACTCGGTTACATCGACCGTGGCATGGTAGAACCCGGCATCGACCGCTATCGCTCTCAGTCTCGAAGCGAGCTTGGGAGGGATCGCGGCACTGAAGGTCGTCGTTTCATATTCTTTTCGAATGTCCTCATACTTTTTGGCCATTTCATCGGAAGGCGCTTCGGGAAAAGCAATCGTTCCGACCTGATGCTGTCTCCCTTCCTCAATCGATACGAGAAGATCGGTTCTCCCGGAGTGCTCAGTGGTCTCGAGCTCAATCGCGACGCTCTCATAGCCGAGCAATTGATAAAACTCATCGACCCGTGCCTGACCTGATTTGATATCAGGAGCGACGTAGGGCATCTCATCATCAACCTCGAGTTTCATGCGCTTCCTCGTCGCTGATGTGATCAGTTCGCGCACCGCATCGTCCTCGAGAGCGGTGTTTCCGGTCACGCTGATTTCGCCGAGTCGCTGGGTATTGCCTTCGGAAACGGTGAGTAGAATTCGATCTCCATCGAGTTTCCATTCGACGGTGGCATTCTGATAACCGCGGTCGCGGAGGGCATTCTCAAGGAAATAGGAGACGTCATCGGCTTTCGCCATGCTCGCGTTGGTGGACTCGATGAAAGTGATCTGATCTCTCACCCAGTCCCGTGCGTCGTCTTCACTGATCGAACTCAGCCCTTGCATAACAACCTGGCCAGCCGCTTTCGCGTTGGCGCAAAAAAGTGCAATACCTAGCGCCAGCGCGCAGGTAAGCCCGATTTTGATGGTTGGTTTCGTTCGAATTCGCATGGGAGGGGAGTCACCTCAACGGAATCGGAAGACGTATTTCAAGAGCGCACGATAGTCGCTCTCTTTGTCTACGTCTCCAACAAAAAACAGTTGCTTCCAGAGCCTTATTTTTCCTCCAAAAGTTTGATCTCCGGTCTCGGGATTGACCCCGCCGATCTCCAGTTCGGTCCGTTCTTCGAGCGCATCGAGGACGGATCTTTCTCTGTCCGCCCCGGCGCTGGATTTCCGGATGTTCTTGAGAAAGAGCTTCGCGGCTTTTGATGCGGCCACTGAGCCGGCGTCATCCCCGACAAGATCGCTCCGCACACTGCCTGTGGCGAGAAGCGTCATGATGTCTTCGCTCGGGAGCGGGGGATTGCTCGTGAGCACGTATTGAGGAGAAAGAACCCGATTAAAGAGGTAGATGTTTGCGGTGTATTTACCCGACTTGGCACGGGCCTTGAACTCAAGCGCCCCGTTGAATCCGGTGGCAGCATCGAAGTTCACCGTTCCCGTCTCGACTTCGACGCTGCTGAAGGGAAGGCTGAGCTCGCCCTCGTCGATCTTGGCGTAGCCCACCGGGACGGGTGCTCCCAGCGTTCCGCCGAGGGTGATATCCGCATTGAGCGCCGATTCGACGAGGTTACTTCTCACGAGGAATGGATCTTTAGTGTAAATGCGGAGATTCACGGGCCAGTTTTTAAAAGGCTCGATGGGGACGCCGAGATTGAGATCCTGATAGGCTGTGCCACCTCCGCGGGGCGTCTTCTTGACGGTCGGGAGCACGGACTTGTTCCGGGTCGGAAGGCCGACGGGGAGGAGATCGAAATTTTTGAAGAAGCGGCTGTTCGTGATTCCCAACTCGCCTGCGATCGCAACCGCTGACCACGGCCCCTTGATCGAAATATCCGCATCGGTCCGCACGCTCACATCGGGACTTCTCATGACGAGAACTTCCTGTCCGGTGATGCGGAAATCGAGTTCGGGGGCTTCCCCTGCGATTAGTTTGGCCCGTCCGCTTCCTTCGACGATTCCGCCTGCCACGATAGCCTTGAGACTCTCAAGAATGAGGGAGTCCTCTTCAAACCGCGCCACGAGATCCATGTCGCGAAGCGAAGGGGCGTTGCGGTCCTCCATCTTGAGGCGGTCGAGGTCGATC
Organism: Verrucomicrobiales bacterium; assembly: GCA_029213065.1. GTDB lineage: Bacteria > Verrucomicrobiota > Verrucomicrobiia > Verrucomicrobiales > DEV007 > Arctic95D-9. Next base: position 77,982 of record JARGPH010000018.1, read on the forward strand.
ATTCCACTCCCTGTCACTGCCGGCTTGGATAGGCTTCCTTTCAGTTTTGCATCGAGAGCGATCGTTCCAACAATCGTTTCGATCCCGGGCACCTGTGAAGTGAGAAAGGCGAGGGAGCTTTTCTCCATTTTCGCCGAGGCGGTCACAGATTCATCGAGCAACTTACGTTCGCCCCCGGCCCATTCCGCGGGAAAGAACGGGAGATCGGCGCGAATCACGAATGGATTGATATCGGGGTGCTGAAACTTTCCATTCACCGTTGCCTTGTTGTCTTTCGTGACCAGATCGAGGTTGAGACGGCCGACGGGAAGATCCTTTTCCTCCTGCGGAACCACGATCTTGTCGAAAAGGAGACCGGTGGAAAGTGCGAGTGCCTTCGGGCTGCCTCCCGCTTTGACATTGAGGGTGATGTCTCCGTTGATCGGCGCTTTCTCCATGAAGAGTTTCGAGATCGACTCGATCGCGAGTGAATCGGTTTTGATCGAGAGATCAATCGGGGCCTCCTGATCGAACCATTTCTCAGCGGTGAGTTTTTCAGGATCGAGCGGAGCGGAGCCGCTCAGGGAAAGAATCTCCCGGCTTCCGTTGTTCCCGGTCCACTGATCGAGGTAAAGCACCTTGTCCTGCCAGCGCATCGCTCCGCGGAGATCGAGCGGTTTGCTCTCGATTTGGATGACCGGAAAATTGGCCGAAGTGCCGCTGTAGGTTCCTTCGAGATTTAAGTCGAGCGGTGAAGCACCGGTGGCGAGAGTAACATTGTCGGCTTTGAGATTCAGATCGCCCTCGTGCCTTTTCTCTTTGAGAGCACCTTTGCCTTTCCACTCCACTTTGGTCAGGAGGGGAAGGAGCGATGCTGCCGGGGTATCGCCGAGGAGCTTGCGGAGCTTTTTGGAAGGGGAAAGGTCGGCGTCCAGATTGAGATCACCTGAGTAGGTTTGATCCTTGAGGTGATACCCTCCGTTTCCATTGAGGTGAGTAGCGTCGTCGAGGTGCACAGAGGCGATCACGTCGAACTGATCCGGGGCGCTGATCGTAGCATCGAGTGAGAGTTGATCGAGTGTCTCATTGTTGAAGGCGAGGGAATCAGACTCGATCAGTGCTTTGCCGCTGGTGAACGATCCGTCCTCCAATCGGAACTCATTCAAGGTTGCATTGAGCGAACCGGAGAGCGGAAGGTCGTCTTTCTGTTCGGGTAGAAAATCGGCGATGAGCGTTTCCAGCTTCTCGACGACGAGCGCGCCGGTGACCTCGAGGGGGCGTTTCGCGAGTGACTCAAAATCAGTCGCCCCGTCGAGGAGCAGCGCCGCCTTGGCATCGAGGGTGGCGCTGGACTGGTTGAAATCCACTTCCGCGAGAAGCGATTTTGACCCATTCTCCTCCACGGTGCTCGCGGTGAGAGAAATGGTTTCCAGATCGATCTCCTGAACCCGCAATCCGCTGACGTGGGCAAGCAGTTTCGCGTTCCATGATTCGGGCGTGTCGACATCGCCGGTCAGTCCCAGGTCCAGTTTTACCAATGAATCAGCAACGCCTTCGCCTTCCGGGGTGAACTCGAAATTCCCGATGAGATCGATTGCATCAAACGAGCCTTTGCCGGTGAGGCGGCCATTGAGATTTCCTTCGAGAGGAGGTTTCTCTGCAAAAAAACAGGTCACGTCACCGAGCGCGAGCGCATTGGTATCGAGCTCCAGACTGATATCGCCAGGCTGATCGAGGAAGGCGCCTTCAAACTCAGGATCATAAGGAATCGCCGCAGAAAGCGTGAGAGGAGTCGCGCTCGGACGGGTCAGTCGCCACTTGGGAAGCGAGATCACTTTCCCGTCCCAGCTCGCGGTGCCGCTGAGGAGGCTGTCCCCGGATTTCAACTCCAGTTTCGAGATGGCGGCGTTGCTTCCTTCGTAGTCGGCGAGAATCTCACCGGTGACGGGTGATCCGGTCTCGATCGTGAGCTTTTCAAGACCCAGGGTCGCAGATCCTTTGTGCGAAACCTCTTTCAAATTGCCGCTTCCGTTCCAGTTCAGAAAAGCACGTCCCGAGAAACCTTCCGTTCCCAGTGTTTCGAGCACTTCCCCAAGGCGGCCATCGGTGTTAAACTCACCCTTCGCTTCAGCGGCGTAGTTCATTTCGTCTAAATTGAGTCCCGCGAGCAGCTGGAGCCGGTTCGCAAGATCGAGCCCGGCCTCTCCCGCAATTTGCAGTTGGTTAGGGGATTCCACGTTTGCCGCGAACTGGACGCCGCTGAGTAGGACATCATCCCAGGCGACATTCTCGGTGAGGACGAGGAGACTTCCCGATTGCAGGTCTTTTCCGTTCCGAATCTGGAAGTCGCGTGCTTCAATCGAAAGCGCTCCGGTGAGAGGGATCTCCTCGGCGATTCCCTTGAGGGCTGACTCCAGTGAGGGGACTGACACTTTCGCTGCCACATCGATAGGGATGTTCTTCAAGTCGCCCGCCGATTCAGCTTGCTGAATCGGCGCTGAGAGGTTCGCGGACACAATTGCATCGGCCCGGCTCGCCTCCAGTTGCAACCGGTTTTCGGCTATTGTCAGGCTGATCGCGTCGGTGGTGTAGTCCTCCCATCCGATTCCTTCCGTCGCAATATTCCCATCGATCACCCAGCTCTTCGGCTTCGCAAAATCTCCGGCGAATCCCAGATCGAGCGACGACACTTTACCCGCGAGCTCGAGCGGCTTTTCGGGATCGAGCTGGATTCTGGTAAGATCAATCGCAGTCCCGGGTTTTAACTTGAGACGGAATTGCCAGTTCTCCCCGAGAGAGCCTTCGAGAAGGCCTCCTGCGATTTCCAGGGCTGCGCCGCCCCGATACTGTCCCGGTTTCGGTTCCTCAATGTGGAGCGATTCCAGAGTGAGGAATGGAAGGGGAGTGATCGATCCGATTTCGATGCGGCGTTCGCCTTTGATGATTTTGGCATCGATGTCCTTGATGTCGGTCTGACCGGGAAAAGCAATACGATTGATTTGCAAATAGCCGTCCTCGCCCGGAGCTGACTTTAAATTGAGGTGGGCAATTGTGATTTGCTCTTTGTCCGTGAGGAGATCGATGGAGAGATCATCAATCTCGACTTTGCTCGAAAGGAGATTCCAGAGGGGGCTGAAATCGGTCGCCGCCACCGCAGGCTCGCTCTTTATCGCAGAATCGGGCATTTCATCTTCCACTTCCTCCTCCGATCCGGGAAGAGGGATCACGAGGGTCGCCTTTCTGATCTCGAGCGCGTCGAGCCAGTTGAGCGAGGTGGCACTGCGAATCAGATCAAATCCCCGGTAGCGAATCGAGGCTTCTTCAATCTTGAAGAGCGCGGGGTTATCGCCCAGTCCGTCAAAATCAACCGAGGAAAGCGTAAAGCCCGACCAGAGGGTGCCATCGACTTGGAGCCCGCCGCTAAGTCCTTGTGATTTAGCGACTTTAACTGCCGCGATGCGCGTCAGGGTTCTAAACCCGGGGCCGTTCAGGAGCAACAGCGTCACTGGAAAGACGACGAGAAGGAGAATCAGGAAAACGACAAGGCAACCGCGTCGTTTGGGCGCGCTGGAAGTTTCAGGGCCCGGTGTTTCGGGCGCTGCTGTTTCAAAAGATGGCATTAAGGAGGGGACCAATCAGCAGAAGCAAAATTGCCTCACTTTTACTGATATACTGACCCATCCTACTATTAATAAGTCACACAAGCAATGCGATCCTGTGTCAACGGGGGGGCGATTCTCAATCGCCCGTCCGGCGCTTATTCCATTTCCACGGCGTCTGCGATCGGTTTCAGAGCGGGCGATTTGAGTTCGACCCGGTTGATTGATGAAATGAGAATACGCTCGTCAGGTGAGAGTCGATTGCACTTTCCAACGCCTTCTTTCATCACGTAGTCGACCATGTCTTTACGGTTGAGTCTCACACTCGCGGCGAAGAACGTGCGGATCCAGAAAGGATGCTGCATCACTTTTGGTTCTGCGCCTGTGATCACAGATTCGATCTGCTTGCTCGCAGAGCTATCGTCATTGCGAGCGAGGCTTTTGAGAAAATCGAGTCGAGCGCGCACCGCCGGATTTACGATTCCTGACTCGGCCAACTCGTTCATCCTTTTGACGAAAGGTTCCTCTGGCCAGGCTTCGGTTCCGGCCGAACCGAGAGTCTCGCTGTAGAGCAGCATTTCAATCTTCAACCAGTCGGAATCAAAGGTGGCGCTTTCGAGGAGAGCGTGGAGCAGGTCTGCATCATTCGCTTCTTTGATGAAGGAAGTGGGTTTCCCTGATCGATTCAGATTCATCTTGTCCGCACGTGCTTTGCGGATGCGGTCAGGCTCGAAGATATCGGTGTAGCCAATGAAGGAATTCGAGAAAATCGAGGGGAGATTGATTTTGTTGGAAGTGAAAAACGCCGTTTCAGAATGCTGCTCCACATAGGGGAAGTAGTCCGAGTTGGTGAGTGCCTTCAGCTGATCAAGGTTTGCCCGCAGGCTCGCTGACGAGGCGAGAAAGTTGGAAGGGCCGAAGTCTTCGATCTTCGCGTGAAACCGGTCGAACTCCTCGTCGAGCTCGCTCCGGTTTGCGAGTATTTCGGGGTCGATGAAAGTGAGCGGATCATTCCCTGCCACGACAATAAAGTCTCCCGGACCACCGGGGATGCTGTAAATCTCAAAGTGCTCAAAGGTGTCCAGCGCGGAGAGAATTGATACAAGCAGCTCATCGCTGAACTCATAGCCGTGAACCCACTGAACGAGAACGCCGCCGGGGTTCAGGAAATGCTGGATGTGTTCGTAGAACTCTTTGGTAAAGAGGCCGGCCACTCCGGAGACCCAGGGGTTGGATGGCTCGGAGATGATGACGTCATAGGATTTACGGTTCGCGTAGAAGTGCCGCTTGGCGTCATCCACGACGATATTAAGGCGGTCATCGTTCCAGAGGCGCTCGTTCCGGGGGCGAAAATGTTTCGAGAGATCAATCACGGCCTGCTCGATTTCGATAAGATCGAGGGAGCGCAGGCTGTCATCGGTGAGGAGGTAGTGGCCGGTGAGGCCTGTCCCCAGTCCGATGAGAGCAGCGTCGTAATCCTTGTCCCGCGTCAGCATCGGGAGCGCCGCGAGCATTGCCACGGTCGTCTCGTCGGTGAGTTCATCGAGGTCGAACTTGCCTTCACCAACCCAAATTGCGCCGTCTGATTTTCCATTGGTGGCGATGAAGCCCCGCTTCGCGTCTTTTCCAACAGAGATGGTTGCGGTTTTTCCATGACGCACTTCGAGGAGATTGCGGCTCGTTCCCGAACTGGTGCGGTAGGCACCGCTGCAAAGCACTGCGCCATCGAATGAGGTCCAGAAGGCTGGCAGAAGAACAGCGGCGGTGAGTGCTACGGCTCCGGCACGTAAAGCGATGGAAGGGAAGGTGAGACGCTTCTTTTTCCAATGGAGAACCCCGAGGGAGAGGAGGACCAGGCCGAGAGCAATATCAAGCGCCGCTCCCGTGAAAATGGTCCATTTCAGCTCCAGCACAGGCATCAAAAGAAGTCCCGCGAGAGCCGCTCCGATGATGGATCCGATTGTGTTCCAGCCGTAGACGAGGCCGGTGTATTGTTCTTTTCCTGTATCGCGGACGAGTCTCCACGTGATCAGAGGCAGCGTCATCCCGGCACAAAAGGCAGCGGGGAACATCAAGGCGAGGCAGAGGAAATACTTAAAGACCGAGTGAAGCGGGAAAGCGGCTTCGGTTTTGGCGAAGAGACCGTGTGACGCTTGAACGGCATCGAAAAAGGGCTGGTAAAGATAGAGACTCAGAGCGGCGAACGATCCCATGATCACCTGGATCACTCCCAGAACAGGAGCGAGGTCCCCCTTGCATTTGGTGAGCAATCGCTTCACGGCGAGGCCACCGAAGGCGAGTCCGAGAATGAAGGCCGAGATCATGGCGTCGAAGGAATGCGCCGATGATCCGAGGATGAGGCTGAGGAGACGGATCCAACCGACTTCGTAGATAAACGAGGCGAGCCCCGTTCCCGCGGCAACGAAAAGCCAGAGTTTGATGCGCGGGTTTGCCACTGGAGCCGGGTGGATTGCTTCGGAGACGGCGAGCTCTTCGGAAGCTTCCAGAACCGCTGAGTCCTCCGATGAAACCGTCTTGCTGATCCTGAATCGAAAAATGGCGTAGAAACCCGCGGCGACGATGAGGTTGCCAATCGACGCGACTTGAAGCGCTCCGTGCGTTCCCACAGCGGAAACGAGAAAATAGGAGCAGAACAGAATGCCGATAGCGCCACCGAGTGAGTTTGCGAAATACAAAGTCGGCAATGATTTTTGACCACCGTCAGAGAAGCTCCGGATCATACCCGAAGCGATGAGAGGGAAAGTCATTCCGAGGAGCGCTGCAAAAGGAAGGGTCAGGAGCATGCAGATTCCAATCTGGACGGTGTCGGCGAAAAGCGGGCTGATCGCCTGAAGACTCGCCGCTTCGTTGAAGAACCAGTTTGTCATCACTTCATAGGCCCCGTGAAAGGAAAAGCCGAAGACCGCCGCAACCAGTTCGATTCGAGCGTAGGCGAGAAAAGGGTGGTTCACCCGCTTCAGGTATCGGGCTGCGAGAAAGGAACCGAGTCCCAGTCCGCCCATGAACATGATCAGAGTAACCACCTGCCCGTAAGAAGAGTGCCCGAGAAACAGTTTCAGATACCGCGACCAAAGCGCTTCATAGATCAAGGCAACGGAACCTGAGAGCGTAAAGAAGAGGTAGATGAAAAAGCGGGTCATTACTAAATTATTACAATTATGTAATTTATTATAAATGTAATAATTAAGCAAGCGGTAATACCTCGGGAAGAAAACTAGGGATTTGAGAAACAGGGGGGCACGGAAGGGCGATCCGCGAGAACTACGCCGGCAAAAAGACGCTTTGGCAGGCCGAAGAGAGCTCATCGATGAGAAATGGCTTTCGCACGATGGGACGTCTTAGAAATTGGAGCCGATCCTCGAACGCGCTGCCGCCGGCATCACCGGTTGCAAAGATGAAGCGGTTCAGCAGAGATGGCTTGTTTGTCTCGATCCATTTAAAGAGGGCAAAGCCATCGCCGTCCGGCATTCTCACGTCCGAGATGATGAGATCGAAGTTTTCTCCGTTCTGAAGCCGTTCGATCGCTTTGGAACCACTTGAGGCGCTCTGAGATTCGAAGCCCAGTTTGCGCTTCAAAGCCCTGGAAACCACTTCGGCCACGTAGGGTTCGTCATCGACAACGAGAACCCGGAGATTCCTTTCGGAGAGATCGAACGCTGGGGGAGCGGTCACCGTGACTTCACTCACGGAGCACTCCTGCGACTCGCTCAGAGGGAGTCGAAGTGAGAAGGTGGTTCCCCGGTTCACTGTGGTGGTAAAGTCCAGTTCTCCGCCGTGCTGTTCGACAATGTTTCGGCAGACGCCGAGTCCGAGTCCGCTTCCTTCGCTGGCTGATTTGGTGGTGAAGAATGTGTCGAAAATCTGCGGAGCTGCCTCATCAGGAATTCCACAGCCCGTATCGGAGATTGAAACCACGGCCTCTCTGGCCTCTTCCCGCAAGGTCATCACGACTCGCTTCTCTTTGGTCGCCGAAACGGCGTGGAAGGCGTTGAAAACGAGATTGACGATGACCTGACGCAACTGCGATGCATCAAACTCGATCGGGCTGAGTTTGTCATAGTCGACACAGTGAAAGATCAGTTCGCAATCCTGGCGCCTCGCTTCGACACTGAGAAATTCAACGGTCCTCGTGAGCAGGTCGGAAAGGCAGGCCCGCTCCTTCCTCGCGACGGGCGGACGCGAAAGTTCCAGAAGCTGTCGGATGATTCCAGCCGCTTCTTCAGTCACCTCCGTCATCATCGGTGCAAATACGTTCAGGTCGACGCCTTCGCCCTTCGTCGATTCATGGAGGGAGAGAAATCCCAGGACGGGCGACAGCTTGTTGTTGAGCTCATGAGCAATTCCACCCACGAGCTTGTCGAGAACCTTCGACTTTTCCTTTCGAATCAGCGTCTGCTCCATCTCCCGCTGCTTTGTGATATCGTCGAAAATCACCGCAATTTGATCCGTGTCAGGACAATGAGCGAAGACCACTTTGGCGATTCTCTGAGCGGGGCCATCACCATCGTTGAGATGATATTCCTTTGAGATGACGCGCGAGCCTTCCTGCCTGCTCTTCCTGATGCGCTCCTCAAAGGCCGCCCGCTCTTTGGCTGCAATCACCGTGGAAAGATCTGCGCCCCGGGGGAGATTACCAAAGAGAGAGACACAGCGGGCGTTGCTATTTTCCACCGCCCCGTCTTCACCGACAATCACCGTCGCGAGAGGGTTCTCATTGAAAAGGGACGCCCACCGACTCCGGGATGCATGTAGCTCATCGAGGTTCGTCTGCATCTCCCGCGTCCGGTATTGGAGCGCTTGCCTCTGACACTGAATCTGCTCGGTATTCTCCTTCATCAAGCCCCACTGCACCTGAACGAGAGAGTGGGCGGGAATCATCCCGAGGAAGTGCCTTTCCTCGCTGATCAAAGCGACATCGTGATAGAACTCATTCTCGTCCCGCGAGTTCAAAGCCTGATCGAGAACTTCGTGAATCGACAGAGAGTCACTTATACAGAGCAATTCTTTACAGAGATGGTCCTCAACCGGCTTTCTCGCAAAGAGCGGGAACCCGTAGCGGCCGCTCAAGAGAGAAAGCGTTTCGCTTCGCGACACCGAGCCGACATAACGGTTTTCATCAAGTATCGCCAGGAAATCGGAGCCATTCGCACGAAATCTGTCATAGACCTCCTCGATGAGGTCTCCCGCCTCGACAGACTCTGTGTGCGATATCAGCGAAGAAAGTCCCCCCTGATTGAAGGTTTGAAATGGATTCATAGAAATAATACCCCAATAAACCTTAACCCTATGGTAAATACACTCGTTACTGTTAATGTGGTGAAATTGTCACATAGCGAAACTGGGAGCGGGAAGGTCACTTAAGTTGGAGAGAGTTGTGGTTTCCGGTGGGGCTGCCCTTGAGGAGAGGACCGGAATAAAGGAACCTTGCCATGATCGTTTTTTACAGCGAGGAATCTCAACTATGGATGAACCGCAAGAGCCATTCGCCGATGATCCCGGCAGCCACGAGAGCACGGCTCCGGAGTCGTTTTTGCGTGCCTTCGGGCCTAACTTCCTCGCCTTCGGGATAGGCCTCGCTCTCGCCTACTTTCTGAAATGGGAAACGACCGATCTCGTCTGGAGCTTATGGCTCACCAGCCTCGTCGTAGGATATGCCACGATTCTGGCAACGGCTGTGGGAGCTGGCTGGGTCGGGGTTGTCATCACGAGGCAGCCCGAGTTTGATCCCAGCCTTCGATTCGTGGCCATTCTCGGAGGACTCGGATTCGGTCTCTTTTACGTGGGGTTTTTCTCGCTCCACTTCTGCGGGTTTCACGCAGGCCATTCCGTCTTTCTCAATTCCTTCTTTCCCGTCGAGGGGATTCCCAAGGATGGCTTCGGAAACGCTTTCATGAATCCGCTCCTGCTCTGGAAGCAGGTCTTTCAGTATCTCATCGTGCCCTACGGCGCCTTTCTGATTCCCGCATTCATCGTCGAGAGGAAGCATTTGATGGCACCCTTCATCGGTGGAAGTCGCATCATGAGTGGCGGTCTTGAGGGAATCAAAAAGATGAAGAAGAAAGACGCCAATGGCCTCGGAGCAGGTATGATGCGCCCCTACGTGAACGTGATACGGATGCACATTCTGATCTTCTTTTTCGCCGCCTGTCAGTTTCTCAAAGTCGACTCGTTTATGATCTACATCGTCGTCTCGACCGTCTACTTCTTCCCCTGGAGCGATCTCAGGAAATTCCGCCAAAGCCGAAAGCCTGCGGAGGGGGAGTGAGCCTTGTTTCTCAGAGGGATCATGCTGAAATGTTGACCTGATTTGATGACCTCCAATTTTTGAAGCGATGAAGAAATTCCTTCTTATCACAGGTATCGGTATCGTCCTCCCCGCGATCCTCATTGTCGGATATCTGTTCACTTCGAATTTCTGGGACAATCGCAATCCTCTCATGAAGGCTCACATGTGGGAGGTTACCCGGGCTTGGACAGGGGTGCCCGATTTGCCTGAGGATGCGACGGATTTCCGGATCAAGACCAATGGTGATTTTCTCACTCGAAAGTTCGAGAGCGCGTTTGCTGCTCCGACTTCGAGCATCGAGACATGGCTAGGAGGAATTCCTGATTTCGACAAAACGGAACAATCGGAATTGCCTGACGGCTCCGTCGAGCATGTCGGCTCTGGCAGAGAAGGTGCGACCTACTACCGTTTGAAACTCAATCCCGAGAGGACGAAGGTTCTTCTATTCGTTTCCTGGAACTGACTGTTCATTTGTCGAAACCGAGGTTATATCCACGAATGCTGAGAATCAGAAAATACGAGTTTGGAATGCGGAGTGTTCGCGCGGTTTGATTGATGGCCAGTGAATCCAGCTCTGACTTTGTGTTTTCGAAGGAGTCCGCAATTTGGGAGGTGAATTCTCACTGGACCGGCATGGTTTATGGACCGGCTGCGGCGATTCTTCAGATCGCTCATCCTAAAGTGGCGCATGGCGTGGCGCGCCATAGCAATTTTAAATCGGATGCCCTCGGGCGTCTCACGCGGACGCTCGCGGATGTGAACAGCATCGCCTTCGGCACTTGGACCGAGGCGGAGGAAACGAGAAAGCGGCTTTTTGCAATGCACTCGAAAGTGAGAGGGACCTCGGAGAGCGGTGTCGATTATCACGCCCTCGATCAGGATCTCCTGATTTGGGTTCTCGCAACGCTGGTGATGGCTTCCGTTCAAGGATACGAGCTGGTCTACGGGCCGGTCGATCTCGAACGTAAAGAGCAGTTTCTCGCCGAGATGGTCGTCTTAGGGCAGTTCTTCGGGATTCGTGAAGAGGGCGATGATCGCCTTTCGAGCTGGGCCAACTACGAACGCTATTTCGATGAAATGATCAACGGCGATCTCCTCGGAAGCGATCCTGTCTGCGGAGAGTTGGCGCTTAACCTCGTCAGTCTTCAGGACAGTTTGGGGGTGAGAGTTCTGAGTGCCCTCACTGCGTTTATTCCTGTGGAAACTCTACCGCCTCAGCTTTTAGGGTCGCTTACCCTGAAATCGACAACCCTATCACGAGCGAAAATGCGTTGGTTCAGCCGCGCGTTCCCGTTTATGTTTCAACGGCTTCCCGGGAAGTGGAAATACTACGCGCGCACCCGCCGGCGGCAGTTCGAGGGCGAGTGAAGCGAAGACCTAACCCTGTTGAGTTCGTGACCTGACCCTATTGAATCTACTCAACGCATCTTCAAAAAGGCGATGAGGTCGATCATTTCGGTTTTGGTGATAGCGGCTTCGAGGCCGGGGGGCATCAGGGAGAATCCGCTCGTGGTGAGTGATTTCACTTCGGCTCGGGGGACTGTCAGGGTCTGCCCGCCGGGGACTCGCAGGGTGATGGCAACGGCGTCTTCGGCGTGAATCAATCCGCTCAAGGTTCGTCCGTCGGTCGTCTCGATCGTCTGGGCGACCCACCGCTCTTCGACGGCGCGGTTGGGATCGAGAATATCGGTCATGAGCGCTTCGGCCTGCTTGATTTTGACGTCGTTCAGGGGCGGTCCGACGTCGACGCCGATATCGCCGACCTTATGACAAATCACGCAGGTCGCTTTTTGAAAAACGAGTTTCCCGTTCTCGGGATCTCCTTGGTGGTTTGGGATTTCAGCCCGGTATTCGTTGATAAGCGCGGAGCGATCCGAGGAGGCACTTCCAAACAGCTCGGTCGCGAGGGTTTTGATTTCCTCGTTGCTCGAGCGGCCATACGACCAGCGGGTCATCGGCGGCATGATCGCCGGACTGATTTCACCGGCTTTCATTTTCTTCATCAGTGCGAGACCGGTTTTGGTGTTGCCGGTGATGAGTTCAAGCGCTTCGCGACGGGGCGTCGGTGCGAGTGTCTTCCAGCGTTCGAAGAAGAAGTCGGCGACCTTCTCGCGGTTGTCGCGGCTGAGAAGCTGGCAGGCGGCCGACTGGATCGCGGGCGCTTCAGCGAGGACAATGAGCGCGTCGACGATTTCAAGTTTCTCCTCGTAGGGGCGCTGACTCACGAGGGTGAGGGCTCCGAGTCGGTCAGCGATGGGATGCTTTCGATCAAGGGCGATCGTGGTCGCCTTCTCGAGGATCGTCGTCATCGCTTTGCTCCCCTCGACGAGTTCTTCAGGCGGTGATTTGATTAGAGCGGCGAGCGATTTCTGTTTCAGCGAGCTGCGCTTCAATCCCTCGGCGATTCCATTGGTCAGGGCAAAATGCCACCAGACAGGTTCACCCGCGAGTTGGTCCGTGATCGCTGCGATTTCTGCGGGCTTCCCGCGGGCGGCAGTCAGCTTCGCGAATTCTTCGAGAGCGGGTGTCGCCTCCGCCGGCGGCAGGGCGAGGAAAGACTTGTCGTTGAGAAGGTTAGCGAGAATAGCGGGAACCGCGTCGGGGGCTGAACTCATGATGGCTTTCCTCAACCAGTCACCATTGGGGGCGGCGGCTACCACGGGCGTGAGCGCAGCCGCGTTCCAACCGGCTTCGGGGAAGAGGGATAGCGCGAGGAAGCGAACACGGGGGGAGTCGCTCGAAAGTTGATCAAGGATCGAGGGTTTGAGCCCGGACTGCAATCCTGATTCGTGTGTCAATGTAAGAGCCAGTTCTCTCACGTCGGGTGAGTTGGAGTTGAGCGCGGCTTTCAGGTGGTTTGCGGTGAGTGAATCGAGCCCTGACAAAGTTCCCATCGCGTGGGCGACGGCAGTGGGGGATTCACTGCCGAGAAGTGTCTCAAGGGCGGGGACGATGCTTTTGTCCTGCTGCTCGACGAGAAGGCGCTGTGCCTCTGTGCGCTGCCAGCCATTCGCGTCTGAGAGCAGGGGGACGAGATCAGCCGCGGCTTCGGGAAGGGCTTCTGTTTTCGCGGGGGCCGCTCCTTTTTTGACGATACGCCAGATGCGTCCCTGATCGAGACCGGCGCGCATGTAGTGGGAGTTGGCGAAATCCTCGGGGAAGAAACGCGCGTGATCGATGAAGCGACGATACATATCCACGACGTAGAGGGCTCCGTCGGGGCCGTTGCGAACTTGCACGGGGCGTGACCACTCGTCTCCCGAGGCGAGGAAGTCACGCGTCTCACCAACGCGCTCGGCGGTGTAGGAGGCACCCTGTTTGACCAGTTTATTCCGGGTCACCAGCTGGGAGGTAGGATCGCAGACGAAGATATCGCCCTGGAGATCGGGAACGGCGTCGCCGCGATAAACTGCGATTCCGCAGGCGGCGGTTGTCGTTCCGGCATGCGCGGCGGAAGTGGTATGGCTCACTGCGACGGGGCGCACCGGTGCTCCGGGAGGTTGAATGTCCTCATGCCCGGTGGTGATTCCGGCGAGGGGATTACGTTTCACCGCTTCGAGTGGCATCACCGCGAACATCGCCGGGTTGCGATTGCTGCAGAAAAAGTGGCGGTTAAAATCGTCGATCGTTCCGCCATACTGACCGGCACCCGTCGCCGGTCTCAGTTCATTGGTTCGCGGGTTGTAGCGGAGGTTCAATTTTGTGAAATTGAGAACTTTGTCAGGATCTTTCTCCGGGTAGATCTCTTTTCCGTCGAGTCCGTTGCTGAGGAAAATCTCATTGTTCAATCCGTAGCGTGGACTGGAGACCTGGAGCTGATTGTGTCGCGGTTCGTTGCTGCGGAAAAGCACTTCACGCACGTCGGCGACATCGTCGTTGTCGGTGTCTTTGAGAAAGAGGATCGCGGTCCGGGTTGTCGCGAGGAGACCGCCGTTCATCGGTGTGAGTCCCTGAACATGATCGAGATCGTCTGCCCAGGTCGTCGCCCCGTCCATGACGCCATCACCGTCCTTGTCCGTCAGAAGGCGAATCCGGGAAAGGTGCGGGCCTTCATCGACGGGGAGGGGGTAGTCGCCCATTTCGGCGACGAACATTCTGCCTTTCGCGTCCCAGACGACGTCGACAGGATCGCAGGTGAGTGGTTCCGACGCGACGAGTTGGATCTCGTAGTCTCCGTCGAGCTCCCAGAGTTTCCGGCTCTCCTCCGGACTCAGTGGTTCGGTTCGGGGAAGAATGCTCTCCCCGGTGATGGAGTAACCCATGTCTGTGGAGCCTTCTTTCACTGCCCATTTTTCAGAATACGATCCGATGGGATGAAGCTCAAGTCTGCGGATGTGGCATTCGGCAAGTTCGGTCTGCAGGCCAATGAAGCCGCTCGACGGTTTGCAATTTGTGACCTCGTTGACCTTGATGCCATTCAGTAGAATCGTCATCGTGTCGCCTTTGCAAATCACTTCCATTCGGTTCCACTCGCCGACCTGATTCTCGACCTCGTTCGGTCCGCGGAACCCCTTCACGTCGGCCCAGTCAGGGTCGCGATGTTGCCAGTTGATCCGCGCCATCGTTTTGCCCTCAGCGGGAAAGGTTTCCGACTCGCCTTTCGGATCCCAAACCGGTTCGCCGTCACGATCGCGGGTAACGGTTGCGGTGACGCTGGTGGGATCGATCGAGCCGTCATCGTTTTTGGTGGCGAGAACGAGGACGTCACCCGAGCCGCCTTCGATGAGCTGCGATTCGATACAGCTCATCCAGGTATTCCCATAGGCTCCGTCCGGTCCGTAAGCGTGAATCAGCAATCCGCAGTCACGGGCGCGATCGGCGCGTCCTGCAAGGGTGCGCTCACCCCACATATACTCCATCACAAGATGGTATTCCTCATAGGCTTTTGCGGTGCGGATGTAACCCATACCTTTGCCGGAGACGAAGAGGTTGCCGTCATTGTCGAAGTCCCAGATCTCGTCTCGCTCCTGCGTCAGAGAAACTTTTTCGTTGAGATGAACCACAAAATCTTCGGGGGCGGAATCGTGGAGCAGATTAATGACCTCCGACGGAGTGATTGCTTCATCCGACCATCCGAATTGAGGGATGCCCGTGAGCAGGCAGAGGAGGAAAGAGAAAGTGGGGATCCGATTCATGAGGGAAGACTATCCAGTGCGCTTCCCTTTTGGAAAGGCCGAAGCTTCCGCCATTACGGTAATGGCGGGAACAGGTCCCTTTCCTTAAACGCTTAAAAATCACTCTGTTGCTGCCTGGGAATCGAGGCACATTTCATCGGTGATCACCGCGCTGATGACAGCCCGGACGCCCTTTTCAGATGGTTGAACGAACTGACTCCCTTCGATGGCTCTTTGCGCTTCAACGCAGAGAGCGCTTGAAATCGGTTGTCGGCTGAGGTTTGGGGTAATAGCCTTGGCAATTACCGGCCAGAAAGGCAGGTGGTCATCACTATTCACACTTGCAATGTCATCACAGGAAATTCACAGAGAGCTTTCGGTCGAATGTTTTAACGACGTTTGGGCCTTACTGGAATCCGACTCGCGATCAATGGACGACAATCGGCACATGCGGGAGACGGCACATGCTTCGCTGTTCCATTGGCTGAAGCGCGAGGATTGTGAGCCGGTGAATCTCTCGGTCGGGTTGTGGCAGGTCTCACGTGTTCATGCTGTCCTCAAGGACGGGCGGGCGGCGATGAAGTATGCGCTCGAGTGCATCAGCATTTCCAATGACGCGGCACTCCCGGCATTCTATCGTGGCTATGCCTGTGAGGCCGCTGCTCGTGCCGCCAAAGTGATGAAGGATTCGGATGCGGCGGCGCAATATCTAACTGAGGCACAACGCTGCCTTGCGGAAGTGGAAGGTGATGACGCGGCTGCTTTACAAGCAGATCTCGACGAGATCGCTGCTTTCTAGTCCAATGCTTCGGCGCAGCGGATCCCGTCGATTGCGGCGCTGACAATTCCGCCGGCGAATCCGGCGCCTTCGCCGCAGGGGAAGAGGCCTTTTACCTCGGGGTGCTGGAGCGAATCCGGGTCGCGGGGAATGCGGACAGGGGAGCTCGTGCGTGTTTCGAAGCCAATCAGATTTGCCTCCTCGGTAAGGTAGCCTTTCATCTGTTTCCCGAATCGTTTCAGTCCCTGCTTCATGCGCTTCACAATGGCACGGGGCATCAGTTCATCGAGCCTTGCGGGATTCAGTCCCGGTTTGTAGCTCGTCTCGGGAAGATGCGACGAATCTTTAGCAGCGATGAAATCGATGACGCGCTGGCCGGGGGCAACCTGGCCACCTCCGCCGGCCTGCTTTGCGAGACGTTCGAGGTGTTTTTGATAGGCGATTCCTGCGAGGACGCCATACTCTTTGACGAAATCTTCGGTGTCTTCGGGTTCGACCGTGACGACCATCCCGCTGTTTGCAAAGGGGGAGTCACGTTTCGAAAGGCTCATCCCGTTGACGACGACTTCGTCATTTTCTGTCGCTGCAGGAACGATGAATCCGCCGGGGCACATGCAGAAAGAGTGGACGCCGCGATCATCGATTTTGGTGGCGAGGCTGTAGCTCGCGGCGGGCAGCAGAAGCGGACGTTCCAGCCCCCGCTGGTAGTGATACTGGAGGCTGTCGATGAGCGGTTGCGGGTGTTCGATGCGAACCCCGACGGCGAAGGGCTTCTGCTCGAGGCGAATCTTGTGATCGTGCAGAAGATGGTAGATGTCCCGGGCGGAGTGTCCGGTTGCGAGAATGACAGCATCTCCGAGAAGCTCTTCGTCCCCGATTCGAACGCCTTTGATGGAATCGCCGGAGAGAATGAAGTCAGTCACTTTGGCATTGAAGCGAACCTCACCGCCGGATGCGATGATGGTCTCCCGCATCGCCTTAACGACGTTGGGGAGGAGGTTTGAGCCAATGTGAGGGTGCGCGTCGATGAGGATACGGCCCGGGGCTCCGTGAGCGACAAGAACCTCGTAGACTTTCCTGACAGGGCCGCGTTTCGAGGCGCGCGTGTAAAGTTTTCCGTCGGAAAATGTGCCTGCTCCGCCTTCGCCGAAACAGTAGTTGGAATCTTCGATCACGGTGCCGTGTCGGAGGATGGGGGCGAGATCGAAGCGGCGTGCCGAAGCGTCTTTGCCGCGTTCGAGAACAATGGGTTTCCACCCTTTTTCGAGAGCGGTCAGGGCTGCAAAAATGCCGGCAGGGCCACTGCCGACGATGATGACCGTCTTGCTGCTCTCTGAAACCTGCGGGAGCGATACCGATGGCGGTTCTTGAAACGGCAGTGGGTGATCGACTCCGACTTGAAGGCGGAGTCTGACTTTGATCTCACGTTGCCGCGCGTCGATGGAATGCTTGAGGAGGCGGATGTCTTTGATCCGCGCCGGGTGGACCCGGAGCTTTCGTCCCGCCGCTTTTTTCCAGGCAATCTCGTCCTCGGATTTCTCGAGCGCGAGGGTGATATCAACCTCGACCGGCTCAGGTGTGGGATCGTCGGCCATGCAGAGGATCAGGAATTCTCGCCGGAGAAAAGGAACCCGGTGAGGGGGCTGCTCGCGGAGGCGTCTCTGGACATCTCGTGAATGCCGCCCGACTCGTAGGCGGTTCGCCCTGCCTCGACTGCCTTTTTGAAGGCGCCTGCGATGGCAGCCGGATCATCGGCGATCGCGATCGCGGTGTTAACGAGAACGGCGTCGGCCCCCATTTCAAGCGCTTCGGCGGCGTGGCTGGGACGCCCGATTCCGGCATCGACTACGACCGGAACGGTGGCCTGATTGATGATGATCTCGATCTGACGGCGCGTCTCGATTCCCTGATTGGAGCCAATCGGCGCTCCGAGTGGCATCACCGTGGCAGTGCCGACATCTTGAAGGCGTTTTGCGAGCACAGGATCGGCATTGATGTAGGGGAGCACCGCGAAGCCCTCCTTCACGAGGACTTCGGCTGCCTTCAGCGTTTCGATAGGATCGGGAAGGAGGTAAGTGGGATCGGGATGGATCTCCAGTTTCACCCATTTCGGAAGTCCGGCGGATACGGCGAGCCTCGCGAGACGGACTGCCTCTTCGGCATTCATCGCACCCGAGGTGTTGGGGAGGAGCAGATATTTCTCCGGATCGATGAAATCGAGAATGTTGGCGTAGGGATCTTTCTCTCCGCTGAGGTCGGCGCGACGCAGGGCCACGGTGACTATTTCCGTTCCCGAGGCTTCGAGTGCGTCGCGCATTGACTCGTTCGACGAAAATTTCCCGGTTCCGAGCATGAGCCGGGAATTGAAAGTGCGATCAAAAATGGTGAGAGGAGAGTTCAAAAATCTAAGGCGTTAAGGAAAATGAAGTCTTCGAATCTACACCAGCTTGATAAATCGCCAGCAAAAATCGGGAGACGGGAGCGAAGGACACAAAAAAACCTCTCCAGTTAAGGAGAGGTTTTTTTCTGCGTATCGTGCTCGTAAGCACGGTCACAACAACAACCAAGTAATGAAACATGGGCCAACAACAACCCGTTCAAATTCTGTGTTGATACTATGACCGCAAATTCAGTTGTTGTCTATACAAAATTGCAGAAGAATGACTCTTTTTTGTGATAATTATCACAAATGATAGTTATTTTGCCTTCAGGAGGTCGCGAATCTCGGTGAGAAGGGCGACATCTTCGCTGACTTTCTTTTCTTCGACGGGTTTTTCCTCTTCTTTCTTCAGCGCTGCCATGAACTTGTTGATCACGAGGAAGAGCACAAACGCGAGAATAATGAAGCTGACGAAGGCGGTGGCAAAATTTCCGTAGGTCAGCAGGTTCACTCCGTCAACTTTCTGGGCGGTCTCGAGGGAGGCATTTTCGGGCACCTCACCTGCGAGCACGAGGAACTTGTTGCTGAAATCGAGGCCGCCGGTAATTCTCCCGAGAATGGGCATGAAGATGTCGTCGACGAGACTTTTGATCACTGTGCCGAAGGCGCCACCGATAATAATACCCACCGCCATGTCGACGAGGTTCCCTTTAAATGCGAATTCCTTAAACTCTTTAATCATAGCCTTCATTACTATTAAAAGTCGCTAATTAAGGCAAACCTTTAGTGCTTCACGGCAATGCGCTGAGTTCACTGTGACTTTTCGCAGGTTGGTTTCGTCGAGTCAGATCTCTGACTGAAATTTCTCCCATGCCTTCACGACAGCGAGTGCGGCGAGGAAAGCGATCGAAAGCACGCTGATCCAGAAGCCGATGTCGTAGAATATTGACGGCTTGAGTGACGCGGGGAGTCGCTTGTAGCGAAAGTGGACCGCACCTACGACGACGAGTAAAAGAATCGCTGCGGTGATGGCACCTCCTGCCAGAACCATAAAGACCGGATCGCCGAACCAGAAAAAGAGCGCTGCCCAGAGCGCGGGAAAGAAGAAAGCGAGAAAGCCGATCGTTCTTGCGCGGGATTTCGGGTCAAAATAGTCAATCCACCCCACGGCTCCGAAGGCGTCGGAGAAGAGGCGGCTCCACGCTGCGAGGGCGGAGAAGAGGGTTGAGAAGAGCACGAAGAACGCGCCGACGAGGAAGGCGATTTCGGCCCATCCTCCGAGAGAATCGGTGTACATCCGGGAAAGGGTTCGCACTGTTTCAAAGCCCTCCGGTTTGAGCCCCTGTGCGTTCAGAATTGCGGCTCCGAGGATGTAAAAGGCGAGCGTCATGAAAGTGTAGACGAGCATCGAAAGAAACGCGTCCCAGTACATGACACGGATCCAGCCTTTGGCTCTTGTCTCCCACTCGGGGGTATCTTCCCGTTTTCCGGCGCGGGCCGCGTAGCCTTTTTCGAGAAGCCAGTAATTGTAAGCCATCACTTCGTCACCTCCCACTCCGGTGATCCCGAAGGCGGCAATGGCGACACCGATGACGGCGACGGGAATGCCGTTCCAGAAGGAAAGACCTTCGATGATGTCCGATTTGGAAAACGCAAATTCGGTGTATTGAACCCCGATGACGCAGGCCACGGTGAAGATGGCGAATCCACCGATGAGGATCAGGGACAGCTTTTCAATGAAACCGTATTTCCCTTTGAAAATCATCAGGGAAACGATGGGCGCGATAATGCAGACCCAGATCCAGACGGGCACGGAAGGGACGAGAATATTCAGGACGAGCCCCACGCCGCCGATGATGCCGCCGACCTGAAGAGGCTTGATCAACATCATGATGAGCCACAGCCAGGTCGCCCAGTTACCCTTTCCGAATTTCGGACCGGGGATCTGGTTGAATGCTTGAAACGTCGTCTCGCCGGAGTGAATCGCGTGTTTACCGAACTCCAGTTGCACGAACACTTTCACAAGACAGCTCACGAGAATGACCCACATCGCGACGAAGCCCGCCTCAGCTCCGAGGGCGGTCGTTGCGATGAGCTCACCGGAGCCGACAATGGAAGCCGAAAGAATGAACCCCGGCCCCAGGTACCTGAGCATCCCTTTCCAGGAGGTAGGCGCCGGTGAGACCAGCGCCGGATCGAGTTCGTAAGGATTGTTCAAAGAACAGTTTTCAGTTTTCAGTTTTCAGTCTGAATTCGGGAGTCCCGGAGAATTATCTCTACTCCGCCGCAGGCTTTGGCTCGGTGCTGAGAGTCCAGTCGTCGGTGCGGAATGGATCGAGGGGGAGGCCTTCTCTGCTTTCCACATTCGCGACCGGGTTGGCGGCCCAGGCGTAGCGAACCGCAACGGGCTCTTTCACCGCAGGGGAGGAAACTTCGATCTTGTCGCGCCCGAGAAGTTTTCCCGTGGCCTTGTGCCAGACTGTGTCTTTTCCCGCGAGGGTGAATCCGGTCGCAGACTTCGTATCAAACGTGTACAGCGTAGACCCGACATGATCGAAGGTGAGAACCGCTTTGTCTCCTTTGACCTCCATGGATTTGTAGGTCGGGTTTTGGTAGGCAACGTTCACGCCGTAGTCACGGGCGAGGGCGATGCGGGCGAGGCGCTTTGCCACGTTTTGCTTGTCGCGCGGGTGGATATCGCGTCCTTCCCCGATGTCATAGATGACGGCTTGACCTGTGTTCGGAAGTTCGAGCGTGTTCGACTGCGCTTCACGAAGTTCCGCCCAGTCGCTTTCACCGGGCTCACTGACTTCGTCTTTGTAATCAGCGAGCTGAACCCAGTAAAAAGGGAAGTCGCCCTGGCCCCAGGCTTTGCGCCATTCGCCGATCATGAGACCGAAAAGATCATCGTATTGATAGGCGCGTCCGGCATTGCTTTCGCCCTGATACCAGATCGCTCCGCGGATTCCGTAGCCAATCGTGGGATTGAGCACTCCGGCCCAGAGGTTTCCGGGGCGGTGCTGACCCGTGAGCGGGTTGCGTGGATAACGGGGTGCCGGCTTCTTCGCTGCTTTGGCTGCTTCCGCTTTCGTCTGATAGTCAGCGAGAGTGGCTTCCCAGTTGAAAGTCTTTTCGGTGTTTTTCCATTCATTGATCACCGTGGCGAAACGGGGATCCTTCTCGAGGACATCGCGCTTCACCCAGGCTTCAGCGGCGGAACCGCCCCAGGCGTTGTCGATCAGGCCGATCGGAACGCCGAGCATCTGGTGCAGCATTCTGCCGTAGAAAAAGCCAACCGCTGAGAAATTTCCTACTGTATCGGGAGTGCAAATATCCCACTGGCCTTTGAAGTCATCCTGAATTTCCTGAGTGCCGACCTGCGGCACGGTGATGAGGCGGATGTTAGGATAGTTCGCTGTCGCGATTTCAAGATCGGCGTCATCGGACTGGCCAACGGCCCACTGCATGTTGGACTGCCCGGAGCAAACCCAGACTTCACCCATGACGATGTTGGAAAGGGTGATGCTCTCGGCCCCGGATTTCACGACCAGGTTCATCGCGTGTGAGGAACCTGACATTGATTTGATTTTCAGTTTCCAGTTTCCTTTTGCATCTGCTTTCGCAGTGCGGGTTTCCCCGGCAAAGGTCACCGAGACGTCTGCGTTCGGATCGGCCCAGCCCCAAACGGGATTCTCCATGTCTCGTTGCAGCACCATGTGATGCCCGAAAATGGAGGGAAGTCTCAATTCCGCCTGCACCGAGGCAGTGGCGAGTGAGACGAGAAAAACGGCAGTAAAAGCAGCAATGCGATTCATGCAGCGGGTTGTAAGGAAATAACCGTTGTGACGCAACCGTATTTCCTGACATCTTCGCGGCGGGCAGGCGTCTAGAGGGGAACCGCTGATGGGCGCTGATAAACGCTAGTCAGAATAGAAGGCTCTGAAAAAAACGGCAGAGACTCCGATCAGCGCCAATCAGCGTTTATGAGCGGTTCCTTTTCGTCTTAGTCATTGAGCTCGATAACCGCCTTGCGCAGCGTCGGATCGCTGATCGTGGTTTCGAATCCACCCACGACCTCGTCAAAGGCGAGTCGGTGCGTGATCCACGGGGCGGTATTGACCGCTCCCGATTCAATCGCGGCAATCACTTCGCCGAACTCGGCGGAGGTCGCATTTCTGCTCGACATTAGAGTCAGCTCACGGCGGTGAAAATTGGGATCGTTGAAGGTGACATCGCCCTGAAAGAGTCCCACGAAAACAATCCTCGCTCCATTCGCGGCGAGATTGAACGTCGAGTGCATCGAGCCTTTGTTTCCCGTCGCATCAAAGATGAGGTCGGGGAGTTGACCTCCGAAGCAGTCCCGAAGTTTCTTTTCGAGATCGACCTCAGCGCCCGCTTCGACGGTGTGCGTGACGCCAAAGGCATTGCGGCAGAAGTCGAGCCGGCTCGTGCTGATATCGGCGACGGCAACGTGTTCGGTTCGATTTTGGAGGAAGGAGAGGACGCTGAGACCGATCGGGCCGGCACCGAGAATGAGGGCGCGGTCGCCGGTCGCAGCGAGGCTGCGGTTCACGGCGTGTTGGCCAATACAGAGCATCTCAACGAGCGCAAGCTGGTCCATCGAGGCGCTCGCTGCGCGGTGAAGCTTGTGGGTCGGAACGGTGATGAACGGTCGCATCCCGCCATCGGTGTGGACCCCGAGAACTTTCAGCGACTCGCAGCAGTTTGTTTTGCCTTTCCGCGAAGCGGGGGAGGCGGGATCATTGAGATAGGGTTCAACCGCGACGAAATCGCCGGGCGAAAAAGAGGAGTCTCCATTCACCGAAACGACCTCGGCCCCGAGCTCATGTCCGAGGATACGCGGGTATTCAAAAAAGGGCTGCCTTCCATGAAAGGCGTGGATGTCTGTTCCGCAAACCCCGATTCTGCGGATGCGGAGGAGGGTTTCGCCCTGCGCCGGCTCCGGAACCGCGCCCTCAACCGCGGCAAGGCGACCCGGTTCTTCGAGGCGGATTTCGGTCTGCATGTCAGAGGGCGTCTCAGGAAACAGGACAGGAATTCAGATCGCGGAAGAAGTCGTTGCCTTTGTCATCGACGAGAATGAAGGCGGGGAACTTTTCCACTTCGATTTTCCAGACCGCTTCCATCCCCAGTTCGGGAAAGTCGAGGACGTCCACTTTCTTGATGTGGTTCTGGGCGAGGATCGCAGCGGGACCGCCGATAGAACCGAGGTAGAATCCGCCGTGCGCCTTGCAGGAGTCAGTGACCTGCTGGCTGCGGTTGCCTTTGGCGATCATGACCATGGAGGCCCCGTGAGATTGGAACAGTTCGACGTAGGGATCCATGCGGCCGGCTGTGGTCGGACCGAAGGAACCGCTCGCCATCCCGTCCGGTTTCTTCGCGGGGCCGGCATAGTAAACTGGGTATTCCTTGATGTAGTCGGGAAGCTCTTTTCCGGCCTCCATCATTTCGCGAAGCTTGGCGTGGGCGATGTCGCGGGCCACGATGATCGTTCCGGTGAGCTCGAGGGCTGTCGTGACCGGGTATTTGGAGAGCGTCTTGAGCGTCGCCTCCATCCCTTCGTTCAGGTCGACGGGAACACCGTGGAACTGATGGTCGCGCCACTTGTCGGGAATATACTGGCCGGGATTGGTTTCGAGTTGCTCGAGGAAAATGCCCTCTTCGGTGATCTTCGCTTTCGCCTGCCGGTCAGCGGAACAGCTCACGCCGAGGCCGACGGGACAGCTCGCGCCATGACGCGGGAGGCGGATGACGCGCACGTCGAGGGCGAAATACTTGCCGCCGAACTGCGCTCCGATTCCCACTTCGCGGGCTTCCTTGAGGAGTCGCTTCTCCATCTCGACATCGCGGAAGGCCTGCGCCTTGTCGCTGCCTTCGGTGGGAAGTTCATCGTAGTAGCGCGTCGAAGCGAGCTTCACCGTTTTGAGTGTGTTCTCAGCGCTGGTGCCACCGACGACAAATGCCATGTGGTAGGGAGGGCAGGCGGAGGTGCCGAGCGTCGCCATTTTGCCAACGGCCCAGTCGACGAAGCGGCTCTCGGAAAGGAGGGCTTTGGTTTCCTGATAGAGAAAGGTTTTGTTGGCCGATCCGCCTCCTTTGGTGATAAAGAGAAACTCGTAGGCCTCGCCTTCGGTCGCGTAGACTTCGATCTGCGCGGGGAGGTTGCTTTTGGTGTTCTGTTCGTCAAAAAGGGTGATTGGAGCCATCTGGGAATATCTCAGATTTTCCTCCTGATAGGTTTTCCAAATGCCGGCAGCAATTGCTTCCTCATCATTGGCGCCGGTCCAGACCTGTTGGCCTTTCTTGCCCATGACGATGGCGGTTCCTGTGTCCTGACACATCGGCAGAATGCCCCGGGCGGCGATCTCCGCGTTGCGGAGCAATGTCAGGGCGACCATGCGGTCGTTGTCGGTTGCTTCCTCGTCGTCGAGAATTGCAGCGACCTGCTTCAGATGCGAGGGACGCAGCATGAAGGAGATGTCTTTGATGGCTTCGTTGGAGAGGCGTGTGATCGCTTCAGGGGAAACTTTTAGAATCTTTTTTCCTTCAAACTCAGTGACCTCGATGCCCTCTTTTGAAATGAGTCGGTATTCGGTCTTGTCGGGACCGAGAGGGAACGGTTTGTGATAGGCGAAGTCCATGTTTATTGAAGAGAGTAGATAGGAGACAGTAGAGAGAATCTTGTGAAGCGGGCGCGCTTTCTCTGCTCGCGCCGCATCATAGGGCGAGAGGGGAAAAGATTCAATCTGAGATCGACTTTTTGAAGGCTCCTAAGCCCTCGGAGCGCGGGGAGCGTCGGGATCGGAAATGTGGACCCAGGTGTGAACGTGAGGGTCGCCGCGGAAATACCAGACCATGTTGGGGCCTTCGAGTTTCCAGTTATCCCAAACGCCGTCATTGCCTAGATCGCCATCGCTGAAGAAAGAGAGATGCAATTGATCGACGCCTACCTTCTCAATCAGTTTCATCGACTCGACGCGGTCCACTTCGCGGAAAGGCATGAGAAGATCCGAGAGAACCTGGGTCATTTCGCCTTTCTGATCCGCTGA
This sequence comes from Verrucomicrobiales bacterium, assembly GCA_029213065.1. Lineage (GTDB taxonomy): Bacteria > Verrucomicrobiota > Verrucomicrobiia > Verrucomicrobiales > DEV007 > Arctic95D-9. The sequence continues at coordinate 103,209 of JARGPH010000018.1, forward strand.
CATATCGGCGACGGCGAGTCCGGGGATCTCCGCAGCGCCGCGTGTCAGTTTGATGACACTGGCGGAGTCGTCAGGGGATTCGCTCAGGAGTGCCGCCTCTCGCTGTTTGCCGTCGAGCATCTCGAAGACCCGGTTCGCGCTTTTGGCCTGGAACCAGTAGGCGTTGCCTTTGTGGTCGGGACCTTCGTAAAACCCGTCGGCGGCGTGGCCGTAAAAAATCGGACCTCCGAAGGCTTTCCCCGCGACGGAATCACCGTCGATGCGGCGGGTCGTGTGTCGACCTGTGAGGACGAATTCAAACTTTCCTGTGTCAGGCTCGCCGAAAAGTGCGATCGAGGAATCTCCAAACCCTTTCTTTCCGCTGTCGTCCACGACCTGATCATAGACGACCTGCGCATACTCCTCTGAATGCGCTTTTATGAAAATCTCTTTCACCATCGCATTCTGGTCCTTGTCGAGAAAGGTTCCGATGCGGGGCTTCGTGATGTGCCAGTTATTGCCGATTTTAGTGCGAAGCACGTTGTCAAAATCAAAGGTAATCTCTTTGCGCTGAGCCTCGGTCAGGCTGTTGAAAAGCGATTTCACGACCGTTTCCGCCTCCGTCTTGACGGATTCCTCTGCGATGGCAGAGCCGAGTCCCAGAGCAGCGGTGGAAGCAAGGGAGCGATTGATGAAATGGCGACGATTCATGGGGATTTGCTTGAGTTGAGGTGGTGGTTCAGTCAGTGAGACTGTCGAGGAACGTGGTGAGATGAATGAGGTCGGAGAGGGTGAGCAGGTCGGTGAATTCCGGCATCGGTGAGTTCTCTGCTTTAACATGATCACCGACCCGCATCATGGCGATACGATAATCCTCCGCGACCGCGTGCTGCGGGTTCATGATTGCTTTGGCGTAGTCGTCCCGTGTCCACTTGCTGTGCAGGTCGCCGCCGAGTTCAATGACGAGGCGGGGCTCCAGTTCGACTTTGGGAAGTTTGGTTTCACCGGCGTTGTGGCATTGGTAACAACCTTTTCCGGTGAAGAGATCCTTGCCTATGAGGGCGTCCCCGGGAGGAACGATCGTTTTGTGATCTACCGGGGAGTCGGCGGTGAGAGACGTTGTGAAACCAAGCAGTGCGAGCGAAAGGAGTGGGATAAACGTTTTCATGGAACGCTTCTATTCTAACCTGTTCCCGTGCCAAGGTAAACGTTCAAGTCCGCTACTTGATACCGTATTGGGTCTTCGCGCGATGGAGCCGGACTTCGGCTTCGAGGAGTTTGACTCGAATTACACTGATGCCTTCTTCCGTCCGGCGGCTATCCTCGACGAGAGCTTTCTCGCGGTCCAGTTGCTCCTGCCGCAGTGCCACGATAGCGTTCAATTCTGAGACCACGACGGCAGGCTCGCGTTTTTCGGAAGCGAGTGCGATTTTGGCTTCGGAGAGTTCGATGGCGGCTTCGTTGAACGCGACGGTTTTTCCCAGTGCAAATTCCAACCGCGCAGTTTCCGCGATCCGTTCCCGGATTTTGACGATCTCCTCCAGCTTTTCGATGACGAGCGGATCGGGCGATTCAGCGTCATTGTCAGGTGCCGCAGCGAGAAGGGTCGTCAGGAGGAAGGCGGAGGCGATCAGGGCGGCTGGATATTTCATAAGGCGCGGACTCAAGAGGGTATCATGAATGACCCAACCCTGTTATGCGAGGCCTGCTGCCGCGTTGAAAGCTAATTTTCAGGCGTCATCCCAGACCCGGGATAGGGGGCGCTCAGAATGTCGTCTCTCGATACCCTTCGAGACTGGGCTGGAAGAGCGAGAGGGGAACCGGCGCATTCGGAACCACCTTGTTAAAAACGGTTTCGACTGAGGAACCGTCTTTGAGATCGATCTCGATACCGACGAGGCGGAAATGCCGTGATTCGACGACGTAGGTGAACGACTGCACGCCGCGGGCATCCGCTCCGAGGGGAGCCGCAACGATGCGGTAGGTGTTGTCACGCGGCTCAACCTGAAGAACCCGGTATTTCCGCTGAAACTCTTCGAGGGTTCGGGGGAAGCCTTTTGCCAGAGCTGCCATCGCGGGCGTGTCGCCGGTGCCCGGTGAGCGCTTCTCGTATTTTTTCATCGGAGTGCGGATGATGATGAGATCGCGGTGCGGTTTTACGACGATGGTTTGAGGCGGATCGCCGACCTGCCACCGGAAGCGGGAATGTGAGTGATCGAGCCAGAGAGTTCCGGTCTGACGGATCGGAACTTTGAGAGAGCGCATTGTTCTCGTCTGGGTGAAATCAATCTGCAGTGATTTGACTCCGGAATTGGTCGCGAGCCAGCGCTTCACGATATCGAGATTGTCGGCGGCGAATCCTGACGGGGAGAAAAAGAGGCTCAGCAAAGCGAGGCAGACGAGACGGTGGGGGAGAAGAGGAGCCATGGGTATAAAAGGTCGGTGTATCGGTGAAAAAGATCAAGTGGTCGCGGGGGACGCTTTGCGGGCGTGCAGCCAGACCCACCAGCGCGGCAGCAACCAGACGGCCACGACCATGTTCACGAGGACGCCGACGGCACACACGATGCCGAGGCTGGCGAGCCCGTGGGCGGACGCGGTTGCCAGTGAGCCGAAGCCGATCGCAGATGAGGTCCCGCAAAAGACGAGCGCTTTCCCGATGCCGTGACGCGCCGCGGTGACATTGCCGCCGTTGCGCCTCAGCGCGAAAATCATGTGAATGCTGAAGTCGAGCCCGGTCCCGAACAGGAGGGGAAGGCCGCAGACGTTGAAGGAGTTCCAGTTCATCGGTGTCCAGATCGTGAGGAGGACGATGAGACAGCCGGAGAAGAGAAGGCAGAATAATCCCGCGACGAGATCCCGCCACGAGCGGAAGACGATCGCGAGCATGATGGAGAGCATCGCCATCATGGGAAGAAAAACGCGGACGAGATCTCCTTTGATACGTTCATTCAGCGCAGTTCCCAGAGAGCTGAGGCTTGCGACGACGGTGTTCTCGTCACAGATCGCATTGACCCAGGTGCGGTCTTCCGGACGAGCCGGTTTCACGGTTCCGAGTGCGGCAAAGACGCCTTCCTTTTCAGAAAAGAGTCGATTGACCGACCACTCGGCGAGTTTTCCTTCCGGTTTCGCGAAAGTGTTAGCGTCGAGCTGTTCGAGGTGGCTTCGCCACGAGTCGAAGACCGTTTCGGTGAGCTTGGCTCCGTCCTCTGAGAATCCGACGGCTGAAATTTCCGAGAGAATGCGGGGCTTCTCTTCGACGATCGCTCTGATAGCGGCACGGTTCGCGGTCTGATTTTCCGGGGCGGGAATGAAGCTGGTGGGAAGCACTGAGTCAGTGAGAAGTCCCTCGTCGAGGGCCGCTTTGATTCTTTCCGATGCCGCTTCGATATTGGCATTCAATTCGGGGAGGCTTTTCCCCGTGATCACTGTGGGGATGGAATTTTCCCGTCCTGCGAGTTCATGCTGGAGGGTTTGCCAGGCAATCATCGAGGGGCTTTCCCGAATCCGGAAGGGATGGAAGTTCGCCTCCAGTCCCGGCATTTCTTTGAGAAACATCGAGCCGATCGTGAACAGCGGAACAAAGATTGCGAGGACACCGGCCAAACGCCTTGTCACTCCCATGCCTTCGAGCTGTAATCCGCGTGGTTTGACGACGTCTTTGTTGAACTCCACCGCGACGGGCGCGAAGAGATAGAGCATCACGAGAGCGCCCACGGCAATCCCGATCGCGACCAGATTCCCCATTTCGGAAAGCCCCGGTAGCGAGCTGAAATTGAGGGAGAGAAAGACCACCGCCGTAGTCGCCGCCGCCCAGATAATTCCGGGACCGACGGAGCGGCGCAGGGCCCCGGCGTCGCCCTTGGTGTCCATCGCCTCCCGATAGAGAACGATCCCGTAGTCCACTGCGAGCCCCATGAGAATCGCGGCGAATCCCGCGCTCATAATGCTGAGATCGCCGAAGAGAAATCCTCCGAATGTCAGGGTGATCACGAGGGTGAGGAGCACCGCTGAGATGAGCCAGGAGAGCGGACGGGTGCGCCGGTGCATGACCCAGAACAGAAGCGAGATCAGCACCATCGTCATAATCACTGAAACCGTCATGTCACGTTCCATCTCGGCACCGACTTCGGCCATAAAGGCGGGTGTTCCTGTCAGCCCGATAATGACTTTTTTGTGGTCACTCGAGGATTCTTTCCATTCCTCTTCCCAGGCCCTGACACTCGTCTTGAGTTTTTTCAACCAGACGGCTGCCTCGCGGTAGTCAGAGAAATCGACGCCGGCTCCTTCGAGATAGATGACCTGGAAGGTGCCGTCCGCAGAGATCATCGAATCCGGATTCGAGGCTTCATCGCCGAGGAGGGTTCCGAGGTCGGAAAAGCCGAGGGGATCGTAGCTTGTCACGATAACATCCTGATCAAAAAAGCCGCTCTGAATCGAGGCCATCGCTTCGCCGATTTGCTCACTTGATCGGGGGGCGCGAAGCTTTGCAAGCAGCTTCTCCAAATCATCGGGAGGTCCATTCATCCAAAGCCAGCTGAGGAGTCCGCCTCCTTCGGTCACCAGCTCCGAGATCGAGAGCTCCTGAAACACTTCGGCAACCAGTTCCGGTTCGTTTCTGAAATGGTCGGCGAGCGATTCGATTGCCTCTTCTGCGAGAAAAGATTCCTCCGCTTTCACCGTGACAATGAGCTGACCGTCACGACTGAAATAACGGTTCAGTCGGTCCATTCCCTGAACTTCGGGGAGGTCTTCCGGCAGCATTTCATAGAGGCTCGCCGAGAATTTCACCCGCATGAGACTGAACGCTGCCAGTGAGCAGACGATCGCCATGATAATAATGGGGTGAATACGGGTCATGAATCAAAAATCGCCTGATTCCAATTTTACTCCTTATAGTGTTTCTTATCCAGTAGGAATATTTAAGAAAGCTTAACGATTTTGGGAGAGCGTAGAGGAATCTGTGAGGATTTCTACCGTAGCAATGGGTGTCTCGAGCGGCACGGCCAACGCGGAGAAATGCTTACGCAATTCCTCTACAGGGTGGGTGAGTAGAGGAATCCGTGAGGATTTCTAACGTAGCAACGGGTGTCTCGGCGGCACGGCCAACGCGGAGAAATGCTTACGCAATTCCTCTACAGGGTGAGTGAGTAGAGGAATCCGTGAGGATTTCTGCCGCAGCAATGGGTGGCTCGAGCGGCACGGCTAACGTGGAGAAATGCTTACGCAATTCCTCTACAGGGTGGGTGAGTAGAGGAATCCGTGAG
>JARGPH010000018.1:108554-125301 GCA_029213065.1 Verrucomicrobiales bacterium
TGCTTACGCAATTCCTCTACAGGGTGAGTGAGTAGAGGAATCCGTGAGGATTTCTACCGCAGCAATGGGCTCACTCGATCCCGGCGAGCAGTTTCCTCATCCGAATCCGTGTGAACCGCTGGAGGAGAATGCAGGGGAGGTTGGAGAGGATCGCGTAGACGACCATGGCACCGGCCGCGACCGGCCAGGGATTCCAGATCAGGGTGAGAAGGATTCCCGGAATCTGGGCGTAATGGGCGCTTTCGCTACGGCAGGTTTCGGCAATGAAGTCGCGAACGTATTCGGGGTCGCGCTTGTTGAGTTTCCCCTTCGCAAATCCATCAAACCAGGGTGCGGCATCAGGAAGAAGGTGTTTCCATTTTCGAATCCAGAAGACTTTTTCGTAAAAGCGTCCCTGATTTTCCCAGGCTCGCTCCCGGTAAAGCGCCGAGCCCGGATTAAATCGATTTCTATCCAATCTCACGTAAAACCACGAAATCCCGAGATGGATCGCCGGAATCCCGATAATGTTGGCGACCACGATCCAGAGGCCGGGAAGTTCAAGCCACATCACGGCCTTTCCATGTCACTTTGGTGCCTCGCTTTTTCATCGCGAGGGCCCGGAAAAACACTGCCTGATAGAAGAAGAGTGGAATCGGGAAAAGCAAAGCGGTGAGAAATGAGTAATTCCCGCAGCGTTTGAAAATGAACAATGCCTGAAGGGCGGAAAGGAGATAGAGCACTCCAACGGCGATGGTGACGGCGCTGCCTGCCTGCGGTAGAAAGGTGAGCGCGATCACTGCCATTATGTGCCCCGATAGCCAGCACGAGATTCCGATCAACGCGCTTTTCGGGGTGTTCGCCGCGCCCGAGACAAAGCCTTTGCTCCAGCCTGCGACGAGGTCCGCAAACCCTGCCGGGAACATGCGCATCGAGATGGTGCCTTTGCCGAGATAGCAGCGGCAGTTCAGGCCCGCCTCGGCGACCTTGCGGGATAGATGAAAGTTTTCGAGAACCTCGCCTTTGACCGCGTCGTGTCCGCCCACTTCGAAATAGTTCGTTCGCGAGAGAAACATGGCCTGACCGAAGAGGCCGATTTCCTCCGCTTCAGTTCCCTTCACGGTGAAGGCGTTCATACCGGCGATCATGATGGCATTGAAGTAGGCCGAGAGCTGTTCATAGGGCGCTCTGACCCGATGATGCGGGCAAATCGAGTGAACCGACTGATCATCTTTGCTCAGATAACCGATGTTGAGGAGGCCCTCTGGCTCGAGGACGGTGTCGGCATCGAGGAAAAGAAACCAGTCGCCACCGGCTGCGGAGACGCCCTGACGGCAGGCCCATGGCTTCCCTAGCCAGCCTTCCGGAAGGGGGGCGCCGGGGATGACTGTGGCTCCGTTCGCCTCAGCGACGTCAGCGGTCCCGTCTTCTGATTGGTCGTCCACCACAATGATTTCGAAGGGGGCAAAGTCCTGACACTGAAGCGAAGGAAGGAGTCGGCTGAGGTTCTCCTCCTCGTTGCGAGCCGGAATGATGATCGTAATTTTGACGGTCGGCTTGGGCGCTCCCGCTTCAACCACCGGAACGGCTTTCAAGCGCGCGAAGACCGTTCCGCCCCATAGAATGAGCCCGAAGGTGATGCCGAGAAAAATCCAGATAAACAGCTCCATGGAATCTTGAGGGTGACGCGGCGGGCGGGAAAAGACAAGACTCCCTTTCCCCGGTTTCATTCAGCCGAAGCGCGCATCCTCTTTCACGACACGGTCGGCGGCCTTTTGTCCGCAGAGGATCACCATGGGCATTCCGCCACCGGGATTGACGCTCCCTCCGGTGAAGAAAAGGTTCCGGTATTTCGACGATTGCTTCGGCGCTTTGAATGCCTGATTCTTTTTCCAGTCACTGACGACGCCATAAATCGAGCCTCCATTGGAGTTATACATCCGCTCGATATCGACCGGGGTGAGAACATCCTCGACCACGGTGTGCTTGCGAAGATCGGTGAGTCCCATGCGCTCAAGCTTGTCGATGACGCGTTCCTTCAGCGCCATGTATTCCTCGTGGGTATGAGGCTTGTCAGGATCGATGGGTGGAATGTGAGGGAGGATCTTGATGTTGTCGTGACCGGGCGGTGCCTTCGAAGGATCGGTCCGTGTCGGGGCAACGAGATAGATCGTGGGGTCTTCGGGCAGCTTGCCCTGTTGGAAGACGGAATCGAAATGCTTGTTCTGATTTTGCGAATAGAAGAAATTGTGATGCGCGAGTTGCTCGTAAATCTTATCGGTCCCGAGATGGATGACGAGACCGGAGCAGGCCGGGGCAAACTTCTCGAGCTTCTTCATGAACGCCGGAGGTTCGCTGAGGAGTTTCCTGTAGGCGGGAATGACCTCCATGTTGCAAACGACGTAGTCGGAGGGAAGCGTCTTGCCGTTCGCGAGGGTCACACCGGTAACGCGCTTGCCTGACTGATCGATCGAAGCGACTTCACTGTTGAGGCGAACCGGGATTTCGAGGTCGTCGAGTAATTTTCCGAGACCTTTCGCGAGGTTATACATCCCGCCCTCAACATACCAGAGACCGTAGTCGAACTGGATCAGCGACATCATATTCATGTAGCCGGGGGCATCTTTGGCCGAGGATCCGACGTACTTGATAAAGTACTCAAAGATGAGCCTGAGATAAGGATCCTCCAGTCGCTTCTCAATCGACTCCGACATCGTGTTGCTGTGGTCCATTTTGAACATGAGCCGCAAGCCATAGTGACGGAGCATTTCCCAGACATTATCGAGGCCCTTTGCGAAGTAGCCTTCGTCTGTGAGGGCATATTGCTCGCGGCCATATTTGAGAAAGGCCTCGAACTCCGACCAGTTTTTGTCGAGATCTCCGGGAAGCTTTTTGAGCTCCTCTTTCATCAAATCCATCTCTTCGTAGAGATCGATTACCTTCCCGTCTTCAAAAAAGTTCCGCCAGTGCGGAGTGACCTTTTGCAGCCTGACATAGTCAGACATTTTGCGTCCGGCCCGCTCCCAGAGATCCTCGAAAAACTGTGGGAGGGTGAAAATCGAGGGGCCGAGATCGAACCCGAAGCCATCGATTTCTTTGAAGTTGAGCTTCCCGCCGATCTGTTCGTTTTTCTCGATCAGTTCAACGTCGAACCCTTCCGCCTTCAGCGAAATGGCAGCGGAGAGGCCACCGAGGCCCGCTCCAACAACGATGACTTTTTTGTTCCGCCTTTTCGAATTCTCGCTCATGCAGTGATTTCCGTTTTCGAGTATTTGAGCCCCAATGAATCGGAAATCAAGTTGGAGGAGATACGGGCTGACTCAAAAATGGTCGGTAGTCCACTCCCGGGATGGGTGCCTCCGCCGACGAGGTAGCAGTTTTTAAATTCTTCGAACTGGTTCCGGGGACGTTTCCAGGCCATCTGGCTGAGGCAGTGGGAGAGGTTGAAGGTGGCTCCTTTAAAAATGTCGAGTTCCTGATTCCAGGTCTTCGGCGTGTAGATTTTCTCGACTTCAATATTCTCCTCGAGGTCATCGATTCCGAGACGATCTGAGAATGCTTTGAAGACCATGGAGCGGTAACGATCCTGAACTTCATCCCAATCGACATCGCCATCGAGATTCGGGGTCGGCACGAGAATGTAGAGGCTCGATTTGCCTTCCGGCGCAAGGGTCGGGTCGGTCACACCTGCATTGCGAACGTAAAAGGAAATGTCGTCTGAAGAGCAGTTTAATTTGAAGATCTCATCGACATTCTTCCGGTAGTCGCGTGCAAAGATGATGCTGTGGTGGGGGAGATCATAGACCTTCTTCACTCCGAGATGCATCATGAAAGTCGAGCAGCTGAACTTCATCTGTTCGAGTTTCGCTTTGGTATACTTCTTAATCTCTCCATCGGGAACAAGGTGCGTCATCGCATGGGCAAAATCCGCGTTGATGATGACGTTGTCGGCGAGTTCACGCTCTCCGTTTTCGAGTTCCACTCCGACGACCTTCCGGTTTTCGATAATCAGTTCCTTCACCGGCGTGTTGAGATGGATGTTGGCACCGCAGTCCTCTGCCGCTTTACCGAGGCCAATCGGTATTTCAGCGAGTCCGCCTTTGGTGTGGTAGATCCCGTGCTCGTGCTCCATGTAGGATAGCATCGCGAAGGCGCCCGGACATTCCCAGGCTGACATTCCCAGATACTTACTCTGGAAGGAAAAGAGGAGGGCGAGCTTCTCGTCGGAGAAATACTTCTTAAGGTTATCGAATACCGTGGACCCGAGCGAAAGGTGCGGCAGCGCCGGAAGTAGATCCGGCGCCAGTGAATGCAAAGGCTGCGAAAAATCGCGTTGGAAAGCGGGGAGGAGCTTGCTGAAACGGGATTTTTCCTTTTTCAGAAAGCGATCCATCCCCGCGCTCTGACCGGGGAAGAGGCGCTCGATCTCCTTTTTGGTGTCTTCAGTGTCGTTGCAGGCCCGGAAGATCTCATCATCGAATCGGATCTCATACATGGGATCGAGCCGGGTGAACTCGAGGTAGTCGGCGGAGTCGAGACCGGCTTCCACGAAGATGCGATCGAGGAGCGATTTCATCATCAGAAAGGTGGGGCCGATATCAAACCGGTAACCGTCGATCTCGTGACAGCCGGTTCGGCCGCCAAGGCGGTTGTGCTTCTCGTAGAGGTGCACTTCGATGCCGCGACTTGCGAGGAGAAGGGCACTGGCGACCCCGCCGGGGCCACCTCCAATAATAATTACTTTCCCCCCGGTAGGAGAGGAGCCCGACGGACCAAGGTCTTTCATAGCATTTCTGAGGAGATGGGAGTCGTCGCTTTGCATTCGGAGGATACGAAAGCTTCGAGTCGGGAAACTTACTGAATTAGGTCAGGATGATGGTAATCTGTGCTCGTTATCCGGAGAAGTCTTAAAAATGACTAATTTTCGGCAAACGTAGTTAATAATCAAGCCCGACTATAATCTATACCGAGACAAGATGTTTGTTGAGAATTCATACGACCTTCCTGCTCTTCTGGAGTCGCAGGAGCGCTTTTTTTTCTCACAGAAAACGCGTTCCCTTGATTTCCGTATCGCTGCTTTGCAGCGCCTCGCCGATGGAATTGAAGGTCGAACCGATGAAATTCTCGAAGCGCTGAGTAGTGATCTGGGGAAGCCGGGGCTGGAGGCCTATGTTTCGGAGGTCTATTTCACTCTTTCTGAACTCCGGTATTTCCTTAAGTATCTTCCCGCCTGGGTAAAGCCGCGGAGAGCGGGGAACCCCTTCTATTTTTTTCCGGCAAAAAGTGAAGTTCGTCACGAACCTTTCGGAACCTCATTGATCGTCGCTCCGTGGAATTACCCGTTCCAGCTTTCCCTGAGCCCCTTGATCGCTTCGGTAGCGGCGGGGAACTGCGTTATGCTGAAACCCTCCGAGCTGGCTCCGGCTACGGCAGCGCTGCTGGAAGAGCTCATCAGGGAGGCCTTTGAGCCCGGGCATGTCACCGTCGTGAATGGCGGTCTCGAGGTCGGAAAAGGGCTTCTCGATCTGCCTTTCAAACACTGGCTCTATACCGGGAGTGAAAAGGTCGGTCGTCTCTATGCTGAAGCCGCGGCAAAGCATCTCGCCCCGATGGTGCTCGAACTCGGTGGTAAATGTCCCTGCGTCCTCGATCAGAATATTGATCTCGACCAAGCAGTGGAACGAATCGCTTCAACCAAGTTTTTCAACGCCGGCCAGACTTGTATCGCTCCGGATTTTATTTTGGTGCCTGAGGCGCTCCACGACGCTTTTTCGGAGAAGCTGAAAGTGGCGCTCGAAGCGATTTTTGTCGACCCGGCGGCTCCTGATCTTGCCCGTATCGTTTCGCCTTCACATTACAAGCGGCTCAGGGAACTCATTTCCGATGACTCGATCAAAGTCGGAGATGATGATGAATCCAAGTTGTTTCTCGCTCCCCGGATTCTTCCCCGTGCGGGCTGGGACAGTCCCGCGATGGCTGATGAAATTTTCGGACCGGTTCTCCCTGTGATTGCCTATCGCGATATCGATGCTGCTCTAACCGAACTGCAAAAGCTGCCTTCGCCTCTCGCTCTCTATGTTTTTTCGCGAGAGAAGTCCTTTCAGGAGAAAGTTGCCAGTGCGATTCAATCCGGAGCGGTTTGTTTCAACGATGCGATCAAGCAGGCAACGGTGCTTGAGCTCCCCTTCGGGGGCGTCGGTGCCAGCGGAATGGGGCGCTACCGTGGACGGGCCGGCTTTGAGGCCTTCACCTACGCGAGAGCGGTGACGAAACGTTATTTCTTCAAAGACTTCTTCGCGATCAAGCCTCCTTATAAAGGGCAGCTTGAGAGAATGCGGAAGCTTCTGAAGTGAGTCGCGGGCAAGGTTGGCCGGATGCGTTTCGCGGAGTTCCGCCGCGCCTGCTTATTTCACAGCAACGTCTTTGAATGACATCGTGCCGAAGGAAAAACCGAGTCCGATTGTAGTCTTCTTTTGAGCAATGGCAGGATGCGTGACTGTTGTTTCGTAATCACCGATCTTCACGATGGCTGACTCGCCGTTGAATGTCACTGAGACGTCGATCCACTCATCAGCCTTCAGGGGCGGGGCCTTCCGGTCGAGGATTCCGTCGGGCTCGCCTTCGCGGGGAAACGCTTTCACGAAGGTTCGCGCGGGGCTGCTTACGAATCTGAAAACGTGTCCCTCGCCACCGTTGATGGTGAAGACAAAATTCTTCACTGCTTCGTCCGCTTTCATCGAATAGGAAACGGTGCTGTCGGTGAAGTTGAGATCATACCAGATCACGGGACCGTGATCTTTGAACTTTTTGTAGAGAGCGTCGTCCTGCGTGCAGGTCGCGGTTCCGTCTTTCACTATCCAGGGACCACGGGTGAGTCTGCGGGATTCCTGCGTCTCGCCGGTGAACGAATCTGCGTAGGGGAGTTCAGCGGCGTTGCCTGAGAGCGCGAGTAAAGAGGCGATTGCGAGAAGGGAAAGTTTTTGAATCATAGTGCCGAATCGTAGCTGGAAAGGCCGGGGGTTTGCACGCATCGAATCGCGTGATCTCTACCCGCGTTCCCCGCTGAGGTAGTACGCGGCGTCCGGATCGGATGCCGCGTTGAAAAGGCTTTTGGTGGGGCCGTATTCGACGATGGTCCCTGCTCCGTCGCGAATCCAGAAAATGGCGGTGGAGTCGGCGATGCGGCGCGCCTGGGCGAGATTGTGCGTTACGATAATCACGGTGACCCGTCCGCGAAGCGCCGCGATGTGATCTTCGACGACGGCGGAAGCGAGCGGGTCGAGAGCGCTGCAGGGTTCGTCGAAGAGAATCACCTGAGGGTCGAGTGCGAGAGCTCTCGCGATGCAAAGCCGTTGCTGCTGACCGCCGGAAAGTTGGAGGGCGCTTTGATCCAGCCGATCCGAGACTTCCTCCCAAAGTCCGACGTCTTTCAGGGCTGTTTCGGTGCGGTCGGAGATTTCATGCTTCGGGATTCCGTGCTCGCGCAAGGGGATTTCAAAATTGCGCGCAATCGACTGGGGGAACGGGTTGGGTTTTTGAAAAACCATTCCGATACGGCGGCGGAGTTTGAGAATGTCCACCTCCGGTTTGAGGACACAGCCGCTTTCCCCGAGCACAATTTTCCCGTCGGCAATGCACCCGGGGGTGAGGTCGGTGAGTCGATTCAGGGAGGCTAGAAAAGTGCTTTTGCCACAGCCTGAGGGGCCGACCAGAGCGGTGATCTCACCGGCGGGGACCTCAAGGTTGACGTTCCGGACCGCTGTGAAATTTCCGTAGCGAATCGTGAGATCTGAGATTGAGAGGCTATCCATGGATGGCGGAGTGAGTCGCGGATTGTCTGGCGAACCAGCGATCTGAGAAGAAGGAGGCAGCGAGATTAATCACGAGAATGAGAATGAGGAGGACGAGCGCGCTCGCAGAAGCCCGCGCGGCTCCGTTGGGGATATTCATCGCGAGGTCATAAATGTGGACGGAGACAGAACGACCGGAATCGCCGAGGGATTCCGGCCACCGCGTTGCGTAGCCGCTTGTGAAAATCAGGGCGGCGGTTTCGGAAAGGGCACGGGCCACGCTGATGGTGATGCCGACAATGACCCCGGGAAGGGCGCGGGGGAGGAGTATTTTTCCAAGCGTCGTGGAGCGGGATAAACCCAGTGCGGCGGCAGCGGGACGCAGGTCCTCCGGGATTGCCTGCATCGCTGCAATGGTGGTTCGGATCACGATGGGAAGAATCATGCAGGCGAGCGTGAGTCCGCCGGCGAGGATGGAGAACCCCAATCCCAAGATCTGACAGAAAAAGACCATTCCGAAAAGCCCGAAGACGATCGAGGGCACACTTGCGAGGAGGTCAATGGAGGCGGATAGAAGTTTTCCAACATGGCTCTTCTCCGGGATGATTTCAGCAAACCAGAGAGCGCAGCCGACTCCGATTGGAACTGCAAAGGTGAGACAGGAAATCAGAATCAAAACCGTCGAGACGAGAATGGGACCTATCCCTCCTCCCCGTCCCGATTCGGTGACCTCTCCGGTAAGGAATCCCGGGGAAAGATGGGGAAGACCGAGCTGGATGAGATCGGTGATGATCCAGATGAGGGCGCCAACTCCGGTGAGAGCTGCGACCGCGCAAAACGCGCCGAGAAGGGTATCGCCGGTTCTTCCGATTTTCATCCTGCCTGCCGCGGTTTAAAGCTTTCTTTGCGATACGATTGCCAGCCGACGAGCGTCCCCGAGAGAATCACGAGAATCAATCCGGCGGCGTAGAGTAGCGCTCGATGATCAGACGATGCGTAGCCCATTTCGAGTGCAATTGTGGAGGTGATCGGTCTCACCGGATCGAAGAGGCTGTGGGGGATTTGAGCGATATTGCCGCAGACCATGACGACAGCAAGCGTCTCCCCGACGGCACGGGCAATTGCGAGAAGGCAGCCGGCTCCGATTCCCTGACGCGCTGCGGGGACGATGACACGCAGGATCGTTGCGGGACGCCCTATTCCGAGCGCGGCAGCCCCCTTCAGCAGTCCCGGATCGAGTGAGCGAATTGCGGAGCGTGCCGTCAGTCCTACCGTAGGGAGAATCATGAGCGCGAGGACGAGCCCCGCTGCGAGGAGGCTTTGACCGGGAGGGTGCCACCGGTTGATGACCGGAACAAGAACCGTGAGTCCCCAGAATCCGAAGATGACGGAGGGCACTCCCGCGAGGAGCTCGAGAAGTCTGTCGTGAAACTTTCCGAGAAAAGCCGGCGCGTAAAATTGTTGAAAGATGGCACCGCCCACTCCGACTGGAATCGCTATGATCGTTGCCAGCACCGTGACGAGGAACGAGGCAAGAATCATCGGGGTGAGCCCGAATTGAGGATCCCTCTCAGAACCGGGCTGCCATTTCAGGTCGGTGAAAAAATGGGACAGTTTTCCGGACGCAAGCGCCGGCCATGCTTCGCGGAAAAGAAAGACGACCACCGCAAGAATCACGCTTCCGGAGAGGAGTGCGGTGGTGCCCAGAGAAAGCCTCAGGATGCGATCACGGAGAGACGGGGACATAGAGATGCGTTTCGACAAGGTCGCGGATCCGGTCGGATTTCAGATACTCGAGGAAGGTGCGCGACAATCCCGTTACCTCGCCTTTGGTGATCATATTCAGAGGGCGGGTGATAGGGAAAACTCCTCTCGCGACATTTTCAGTCGTCGGCTCGATACCGTCGATGGAGATCAGTTTGATTGGCGTGCCTGCCAACGCTTCGCTCGCGGCGGCACCGATTGAGACATAGGCGATCGCTTTGGGATTGCCGGCAACGGTTTTGATCGCCTGTTGATTCTCCCCGACGATCACGTCAGCCTGAATGTCAGCGCTATCGAGTCCAGTGTAGCCGAGAAACACTTCGAGCGTGGCTCGACCCGAGGCTTTGCCGGTCACGACAATATCTGCTGCATTGCCTCCGAGCGTCTCCCAGTTGGAAATCTGCTTTTGATAGATTGCCGTAATCTCGTCTTTGGTGAGACCCTCTACCGGGTTGCTGCTGTGTAAAATGAGACAGACACCATCCATTGCAATGGTAGCCGCCTGAATGTCGCTTTCGTCTGTTTTGAGAGCCCGCGATGCCATCCCCAGCTTGGCGAGGCCGGTGCGCACGTCGTTGATTCCGCGGGACGATCCTCCGGTCTGCACATCGATGCGTGCTCCGGGATATTCTTTCTCAAAGCGTTGCGCCGCGTCGGCAACGAGAGGGGCGACGGTGCTGGAGCCGGTGATGAGAAGCCCTTCGCTGGACTCCAGTTTCGAGCAGGAGGTGAAATGAAGCAGGAAGAGACCGGCAGCGGTGATTGTCAGAACAAAACGACTCATGGAGGAGGAACAACTAACTGTGAGGATGTCATTAGTTGCATTTTGGTGCAACTAAATTTCCTCCGTTATTGCTCCTGCGGAAACTCGAATGAGCAACAGCCGAGATTCAATACTTCGCGAACCTTTTGGTCGGAGGAGATGTGCTCACGATAGGACTCCGCAACCGCGAGAAACTTACGACGGCCCACTTTTTTTGTTTCGAGAATTCCAACCTCTTCAAGAACGCTGACATGGCGCGATGCCTTGTAATTCGAGATGCCGAGTCTGGTCGCAAGTTCGCCGAGTGTCATGGGCTCCTCTGCTGAAATCAGCGACTCGACAATCTGCCAGCGGGTGTCGTCGGAGAGCGCCTTCAGATAGGGGAGACAGGTGGCATCGGTGGCATCCATGGATCATCAATCTAGAGCCTATTCGGGAAAACTCCAACCCAAGACCAATCACGAACGCTCAAGGGGCTGCGAAAAATCGCTGAAAAGTAATCAGTATTCTCCCGAATCGTGAACGGGCTCAACAAGAACCGATCGGCGACGCCATTTTTTGAGAACAATACCTTCACCGGGGCTGAAAAGCCAGGCCAGTGTGAAAATGACGCCAGCGGCGAAAGCGATCATTCCAGAGGTGGTCGTGGTCTCGAATCCGATCAGCGGTGGCAGTATCAGGGCCGAGAGATGGCCGAGTATTGCCGAAGCCAGGGCCGTCACCACTGCGATGATGAGCATCGTCGAGAGTTTGTGGGTGAGGAGCAGGGCCGTGGCCGGGGGGACGATCAGCATCGCGATGACGATGATGCTCCCGACCGATTCGAAGGCGGCCACAGTTGTCACCGCTACCATTGTCATGAGGAGGTAGTGGAGAAATTTTGAGGAAAATCCAAGTGTATCCGCCATCGCCGGATCAAACGAGCCGAGCCGGAATTCTTTGAAGAAAATGATAATGATGAGGAGGTTGGTGAGGAGGGCTCCTCCGTTCACCAGCGCTGCTCTCGGGATATCGAGTCCCGCAAAAGAGACGATGTCGAGCGGGGTCAATTCAATCGCGCCATAGAGGACGCAGCCCGGATCGAGATCGACATGGTCCGCCGCCTGACGGATCAAAATGAGGCCGATCGCGAAAAGAGTCGTGAATACAATGCCCATCGCCGCCCCGCGATCAACGTTGCCAAAACGGCTGATCCACTGGGTGAAGAGCGCGGTGAGAACTCCTGCCAGCGCCGCTCCGATAAACATCGGAACGCTCGCGCGGGTGTCGGTGATGAGATAGGCGATTGCGAGGCCCGGAAGGACCGCGTGGCTGATCGCGTCACCCATCATGCTCATTTTGCGCAGGACGAGAAAGCAACCGGGTAGGGCGCAGGCGACCGCGCAGAGAGCACCGATGACTACGGTCCAGGTATCAAACGAGGTCCAGTTCATGAGGCGGAAGGGGTGCCGGTTTCGATGAGGTGCGGGCTCGGCGGAACCGGTATTTCCACGCCGTGATTAGTGAGATACTCCTCCAGTTCCCGAACGAGTCGCGCCCCGAGAATGTGCTCGACGAGGTCGGCGTCGCGGTCGACGTGGCTGGGGGCGATGTCCGCGTAGGTGATGAGATAGGTTTCCCAGAGACGGTGGTTCCGGGTGACACGGGCGGCTTCACCGAAGCCCGGTTCGGAGAGGCGAAGTCGTCCCGGTTCAGCCGGTTCGAGGTGGTCTTCGCGGCGGGCAACTCTTAATATATGCTTGAGCTCCCCTTTGGACCAGGTGCGCTTTTCGACGAGATCAGCAAGTGCGAAAGAGCGGTTCATGACCGGTCCGTCGCCCGCTGCGGCTTCGAGCAATTCATAGGCGGCGCGGAGGAGGTGCTGGCGTCCCACCTTCCGGCGGAGGCGTGCGTGTCTGAGCAGCCTCGGGATCACTCCGCGGGCAGGGGCAAACAGCATGCTTGTCAGGAAAAGGGATGCGGCAACGAGGACGATGACGGCTCCCGCGGGGAGCTGCGGCGTCAGAGCGCTGATCGAGGCGCCGAGCCAACCGCTCAGTCCGCCGATTGCCGCTGAGAGGATTAACATGGTCCGCAGTTTCTGGGTCCAGAAGCGCGCTGAGGTCGGAGGGGTGATTAAAAAGGCAATTACGAGAATGAGCCCCACAGACTGAAGCCCAATCACCGTCACTGCCGTGACCAGAGCGAGGAGGAGGACATCGAGAAACAAGGTGGGCCATCCTTGCGAAGCAGCGAAGCCGTCGTCAAAGCAGAGAAGGAGAAACTCTTTCAAAAACAGAAAAGCCATCCCTGATGAGACCGCAGCGACGGTGGCGATGAGATAGAAATCCGACTTCACCATCGAGGCGGTTTTTCCATAGATGAACGATTCGAGACCGGCGGCACTCGCTCCCGGCATTCCCTGCACCATCTGGAGACTCGCGACGCCGATTCCGAAGAAGACACTGAGAACGAATCCCATCGCGACATCGTCGCGGAGTCTCGTTGTGTTTCGAATCACGAGCATCGTGAAAATTCCAGCCACTCCCGAAAGGGTCGCTCCGAGGAGGAGGCCGGGGAGCGATTTTCCGGACAGCCCCATCCCCACCATGACCGCAAAGGCGATCGCGACCCCGGGGAGGGTGGCGTGCGAGAGCGCGTCCGCCATGAGGGAACGCTTCCGCAAGAGAAGAAAGGAGCCGATCAGGCCTGCGGCAACGCCGAGCAACATCGTGCTGACGACGACGAGTCTCGTGTTGTAGTTTTGAAGCAGAACCACTTCAAAGATGTCGCTCCAGCTTGGCATTATTCGATCGAATGACGGAGCGCTTCGGCCGCTTTTTCGAGAAGGTTCAGTTTTCCTCCGTAAGTCTTCTGCAAGTTCTCACGGGTGAAGGTTTCCTCAGCGGGGCCGTCGGCGACGACCCGCATGTTGAGAAGGACGAGCCAGTCAAAGTAGGTTGTTACCGTGGCGAGATCGTGATGGACAACGAGGCAGGTTTTTCCTTTCGCGCTGAGGTCTTTGAGCAATTGCACGATCGCCTCCTCGGTTGCGGCGTCGACGGCGGCAAAGGGTTCGTCCATGAGGTAAAGCTCGGCATCCTGCATGAGGGCACGGGCGAGAAAGACTCGCTGTTGTTGTCCGCCTGACAATTGACTGATCTGCCGGTCGGCGAGGTGGGCGATCCCAACCTGGTCGAGCGCTTCGCGGGCTCGTTCTGTTTCCTTTTTACTGACTCGTTTGAACCAGCCGATACGGCGGTAGGCACCCATCGTGACGACATCGAGGGCGCTCACGGGGAAGTCCCAGTCGACGCTTTCCCGCTGGGGGACATAGGCGACAAGGTGCCGGGCTTTGCGATAGGGCTTGCCGTAAACATGAGCCCATCCCGAGGTCTTCGGGATGAGATCGAGGCACGCTTTGAGGAGGGTGCTTTTTCCGGCTCCGTTAGGGCCGACGATTCCGACGAGTTTGCCTTCGGGAATGTTCAGTTCGATATCCCAGAGGACCGGCTTGCGATTGTAGGCGACGGTGAGGTCGTGAATCGCGAGGGGAACCTCCGGGGGGTGCTCCGGCCTCGGTTCGGTTGGAACCGGAAAGGTGCTCTGGGAGCCGAGAGTTTCAGTATGAACAGACATGGAAGGCTGGGAGTTGTTAACCGAACAATATCAAAAGCGTTTCGTAAATCCACAGAATGCACCGATTTCTTCGGAATCCGAGTTTAATCCAAGTTGGGTGCCGCAGTCAAAAACGAGATCTTCGGAAATTGAAAAGGTCAGTCCACCTGCGGCGTATGCCTGATAGGGAGAAGGACCGGTGATCCCGATATACTCGGTGAACAGGCCGATCTGCGCGGTCAGATCAAAACCGAGAACCACTGAGTGAAGGAACTCCACGTCGTAATCATTGGCGACATCGTCGTAGACGTAGTCAATTTCCCCCATGATCCCGAGGCCGACCCTGTCATTCAAATCCATTGAGAAAGGAAGGATCAAACCACCCTCGAACTTCCCGTTGCTGAGTTCCGTTCCGGTGGGGACTTTGACGAAAGGAAAGATGGCGAAAGCAGAGCCTCCGTCATCCTTTCCCCAGACGTTGTATTTGAGTCTGAACTGCACATCGCCGAATCCGTCCGCATTATTCGCGCCGTTTTCAAAGGCGTAGGTATCAAAGACGGTTTGCAGGTCGATTCGATTGGTGAGACCGACTTTGAAGTTGGTCGACATGAAGGTGTAGGTGTCATCTCCGCCGTCGTGTCTCCAGTCAAAGAAGCTCGCTTCGATCACATAGGCGCCCGCGTCAACGGTGAGGGGGCTCTCGGTGGCATCGGGGCGATCAGGAGAAAGTTCACGCCACAGCTCACGCGGAGTCGGATTGAAAAGGGTGTAGCCCGTTTTATCCGTGGTCCCCGAATAGCTGGCAGCGTTCTTACTCTCGTGGTCACCGGCGCTGACTGATAGTGGCATCAGTGCAATCGCGACAGTGAGTGCGGAGAAGGAGCTGCGGATTGTCTTGATCGAGTCGCAGGGTGTCATCATTTCTGTTTTCAATGTGTTGTTTTGTAAGTTCTCAACGGTTACCGGTGCTCGTAGGGGGCCAGTTTACCTTTCATTCCCCCGGTGGGAACTTTGCCGCCCAGTGCGCGGGCAATGGTCGTAACATTGTGGTCAATCATCCCGATGTAGGTTCCGGTATAGCTACCTTCCCGCCCCATCGCGTCGGAGAACAGAGTGCCTCCGATCGTTACGGAATGTCCTCTCGCGGAGGCGCCTTCGACGAGGGCTTTGATGTTCTTATCCGATACGGAACTCTCAACGAAGACCGCGGGGATCTTCCGCTCCGCGAGAAAGTCGACGAGATCCTCGATGTCCTTGACCCCGGCTTCCGACTCCGTGCTGAGCCCCTGAATCCCGCGAACCTCGAGCCCGTAGGCACGCGCCATGTAGTGGAAGGCGTCGTGTGCTGTCACGAGAACGCGTTGGTTCTCCGGAATTGATTCGATCGAGTCCAGCGCATAGCCGTTCAGTTCAGCCAAGTCCGCTGCGTAGAGGTCCGCGTTGTTGTTGTAAAAAGCGGCATTGTCAGGATCATAATCCGCGAGGACAGCCGCGACGACATTGACGGCGCTTTTCCATCCGTTCACATCCATCCAGACGTGGGGGTCGGGATGATGCTCGTCGTCACCGGACAGTGCGTAATCGGGATCCTTAGCGAGTTCGTCAGTCACCGCGATGACCTTTTTGCCTGATTTTCCGATGCGGTCGAGAACGTCGCTCATTTTTCCTTCGAGCTTCATCCCGTTGTAAAAGACGATGTCAGCGGCCTGGAGGGCTTTGACATCGAGTGAGGTCGGTTTGTAGAGGTGCGGATCGACCCCTTCGCCGATGAGATTCTCAACCTGGGCTTTCTCACCGGCGACATTGCGCACGATGTCTGCAATCATTCCCGTCGTTGCTGTGATCGTGATGGTGCTGTTCGGGCCTTCCGCTTTTTCATTTCCGCACGAGCTGGCAAGAAATGCAGTGAGGGAAAGCACCAGTTGTAGTGCTTTGTTCAATTTCATAATAAAACTCTATCGATCCGTTATCTTGAGTGGTCAAGATGAAAGAATTGAGTGGTAAAGATTTGCCAAAATTGATTAGTTAGAAAGTGCGGGTAGAGTTGGCGACTTATGACCTCCAGCACTGTGGAAAATTACTTAAAGGCGATTCTGCATTTGCAGGGGGCCAATGGGATGACCACCGTCGGGGAAGTCGCAAAAGAGCTCGACGTCACCCCGGGGACCGTGACGACGATGATGCGTCATCTCAGTGAGCGTGATTTCGTTGACTACACGCCGCGAAAGGGGCTCAAGCTCCTGCCGAAAGGGGAGTCAGAGGCCCTCACGGTGGTGAGACGGCACCGGCTTATTGAGTTGTTTCTCGTAAAAGTCATGAAATTGGACTGGTCGGAAGTGCATGAAGAGGCGGAGATTCTCGAGCACGTTATTTCCGAGCGCCTTCTTGACCGTATTGATAAAATGCTCGGCGAACCGACGCACGATCCCCATGGCGATCCGATTCCTGATAAGGATGGGAAAATTGCCGAGTTCACAGGGATCGCGCTCTCCGTCGCAGAGGAGGGAATGTATCGTGTCGTGCGGGTTTCCGATGAAAATTCAGCTCTGCTCGGGTGGTTGGATGAGAACGGGTTAACAATAGGAGAGGAGATTAGACTGGCCCATTCCAATCGTGCTGCCGGGGTGCTCGAGATTGAGAAGAAGGGGGCTGAATCGGTTCAGTTGGGGCTGCAAATGGCTGAGCAGGTTTACGTGGAAATGCTCCCTGTTTCCTAAGTGTTTCGATAGTGCGAGAATTTTCCTTGCGAATCGGTAAAATCAACGCACTTTAGGCGCTCGCAACTTCTGCGACCAAGGGCAGATGTCTGAGCGGTTTAAGGAGCACGCTTGGAAAGCGTGTGTAGGGGTAACTC
>JARGPH010000049.1 GCA_029213065.1 Verrucomicrobiales bacterium
AGCCGCTTCTCGTTTCGGGCGTGTCGATGAGGTAGGGCGGGAGTGTGATTTCCTCCGGTGGATAGAGACCCGGATCGCCTTTATTCCACGGGGTGTGAGGCTCGTTCGAGCATGCAAAAAGGCAGAATGGATTTCCGGCTGATTTCGACTCTAACATGAGTGCGTCAACCGCTTCCATATCGGGATTGCCTTTCACGCCTGAATACTCAAACGGGAAGACGGACTCGGGGGCGATGTGGCGTTTTCCGCTGAGTGCGACCCGGTAGCCGTGTGGCTTGAGGTGATGCACAATGCTTTTCGTGCCTTCCCCGGCAAAGGTGTGATTCGGGTAGGCTCCCGTCTTTACCGGGTAGATCCCGGTGTAGAGATTGTGCCGTGTCGGTGAGCACATCGGAGCCGTCTGAAAACAGTGGGAGAAGGTCATTCCCTCTGCGGCGAGCCGGTCAAAATTCGGCGTTTTTGCCTGTCCCCCGTAGATACTTAAATCGGTGTAGGTCAGATCATCGGCATTGATAAAGACGATGTTGGGAAGATCCTCCGCGAATGAGGGGGATACGAGAAACAGGTACACAAAAAGGCGCTGCAGAACTAACTTCATACAGCGCCAATTTTAGAGTTATTTAACTAGCTTTGGTAAGCCTTGATCGCGCTAACGCGGTAGGTTTTCTCTGCGCCTTCAGCTGAGTGAAACTTAACTTCATCGCCGATTTTCTTCTCAAGGATCTGGCTGCCACGCTCCGAGAGATAGGCAATAATTCCTTTGTCAGGATCGGAATCCCACGCACCGAGAACGCTGTAGGTGAGTGTCTCTCCTTCGCCGTCGACCGGTTCCAGATCTACAACCGTGCCGATGGAGACAGCGTCTGTGTCAGCATTCGAAAAGTCGGTTGGCTGGGCAAGTTTGAGATCACGCTCCCAGTCGTCCTGACGCTTCATCAGAACGCGCTGATAATCTTTTGCAGACTTGTATTCAAAGTTCTCCCGAAGGTCACCGTAGGATCTTGCAATCTTGATGTCTTCGCGGTTCTGAGGAATTTCCTCTTTAACCAGTTTGTCGAAGGCTGCTTTCTTCTCTTCGAGGCTCTTCTCGGAAACGATGAGGCTTTCCTCTTTCGCTTCAGTGCGTCCGCTGAGGAGATCCTGGATTTCAGGATGCAACTTGATGACACGGGCCATGAGCGATTTACGAGTCAGCTCGTCGAATGAAGCGGAGGTTACGAGGCGACTCGCAAAGTTGCGGATCGTGTTGATGTTTGCCCCTTCGATGAGATCTGGAATCAAGGCCTGGTCATCACCGACGAGATCACGGAGTCGGTTCGCAGAGCGCACCGCGCCTTCGTCATTGAGCTGGTCAGATTCGAGTGAGCTCATCACTGAAAGACTGAGGACAGGATCAAAGATCGATTCGGCGAGACCTTTACGTTCGCGACAAATCCAGGCGAGAGCATCGGAAGAAAGTGAGCGTTGTTGAAGGCCGTCCTTCATGTGCTCGATCACAGCGTCTTTCTCGCCGGCTCCGTTGAGGTAATTCGCAATTTCGGCGATGGAGCGCAGGTTGGTCTCGGAAATGAGGCCGAGCATTTTGTCGACATACTCCTCATCTCCGAAAGCATCCGGAAAGCTTTTCAGAACCTGACGAAGCCGGGTCAGCGAGAGTTCGCTGAACAATCCGGGAATCGCCGCTTCGTTTGTTGCGAGAATCTGAGCCGTCGTGATTTGTTCGTCACTCGGGGTGTAGTCCTTAAGTTTGCTTTGAAGCTCCTCACGAATGAGGATGAGCTCCACGGCGGGAACATACTGGATTTTCACACCCTTCTTGGCGATATCACTGATCTCTGTGACGAGGTCTTCAAGTTTGCCCTGTTGATCCTTGAAAGCGCTGATGTCTTTGATGATGACTTCGATCGCTTTCACTTTCGCTTTGAGGTCGCGTGCCTGACGGAAGTCTTCGATGAGTCCCTCGGAAGGGTCGAAGTTCTCTTCGCGGAGTTCGAGTGGCTCGGTGCGTTTTGCCGGCACCACGAACTGCATATCATCACGAAGCTTCTTCTTCGTCGATTCCCACCAGCTCTTGTATTTGCCTTCGGGGATGACGTGGCCCTTGAGGAGTTCCTCGAGTTGATCGAGATACAGACGGGAGTTGTGGCTGGACAGTACCAGCTTCACCAGTGCGGTGGGATCGGCTTTCGCGAGGTCCTGCATTTCCTCGAGTTCGGAATGCCGCTTCGCGAGAAACGACTCGTCAGTGATCGGGGTGAGAGACATTCCGGCGAACTTCATCCCGAGGGAATGGCCGGGCTTGTCTTCGAAATCCACGATCACTTTGAGATTCAAACGATCCCATTCAACTACCTTTCCGGCCCCCCAGCTTTTGTGCCGGCAGAATGTGCCGGGAGGTAGGAGTTCCAGTTCTTCGGCGGTTGCCGTTTCGATTTTGCCTCTTGAGACTAACTTTTCTAGATCGGGATGCATTATCTCCCAACATAAGAATAACCAGCGCTTCGCCAAGTGAAAAAAATTTTTGGTTGCCAATTTTAATTCACTTGCCTAATCTTCGTTCAATTATGAGAAAAATTTTGGCAGCCCTATTGCTCGTCGCTTTCACCTCGGTTGGTGTTGCAGACATTCACGAACCACCTAAGACGAAGTACACGAAAACGCGTAAGCTCGGTCGCGGTGTCGCTAACATTTTGTATGGCTGGACTGAGATTCCCACGTCGATGACCCGTGCCGGTGAGCTTCATACCGAACAATCCGCCGGAATCATGACAGCTTATATGTTTCAAGGCATTCAGCGCGCAGGTGCCCGTCTCAAATTTGGTTTTTACGAGGTGATTAACTTCCAGCGGCCGCTTTACAAGGACAGCTATCGTCCGCCTATGCCTGACATCAACTACCTTCCGATTCAGGGATATGAGGAGTTCCCTCCGCAGATTGGTTTCCTTACTACACCCGGATACAACCGCGGACGCAGCTGGTAATTTTCTCTCAAATTCTCAATCCCGATTCCGGGAATTAATTTAAAAAGGCCGTCTTTGGACGGCCTTTTTTTGTGCGATTATTTTCCAGTCTGACCTCCGGATTGGATCAGCTTTGGTAGGTTCTGATGAAATTGCGGTAGAATTCGACGCCTTTTTCCAAGTCATTGATAGCCAGAAACTCATCTTTTGTGTGCGCCTGGGCAATGTTCCCCGGCCCGCAGGCAACGGATGGAATTCCCCCTCCTGAGAGTCGGCCCGCATCACAAAACCAGGGGGCGGTTGTGAGTGGGGAACCGATCGATTCCAATCGGCGGACGCCATCGGTTTCGGGTGGTGTCAGAAGTGGGACTGAATCACAGAGGATCTTGATTTCGAAAAGATCCGCCAAGCCCGCTTCCGCCAGGAGTCTTCTAACGAGAGATAGGCTTCCCCCGTCGGCACAGAGTGACGGCGTCTCTCTGAAGTCCATCGTCACCGAGCATGCATTGGGGACGATGTTCGGGCCGGTCCCTCCTTTGATCATTCCCACATTGAGAGTCGGGGCCCCCAGAGTCTCGTCGTGGTAACCGGGCAGAATGCTTTCTATCGCGTCGAAGAGCCCGGAGAGGTGCGTCAGCATCGGGCGGATTGCGTTGACACCTTCGTGAGGGGTTGAGCCATGGCAGGAGCGCCCGCGGGCCGTAAGTTCGAGCCAGACGCATCCCTTGTGCGCGTGGACGGTTTCAAGTTCTGTCGGTTCTCCCACGAGAGCAAAGTCGAATTCATCGCTGTAGCGGGCTGCGAAATGTGATGAGCCGGGTTGCCCGGCCTCTTCCCCCATGAGCCCTACAAACGCGACGGGACGCTGCAGGTTGGCCAGTTCGTCTTTCAGGGTGGAAAGCGCCCAGAGCATTGCCGCCATGGTCCCTTTCGTATCGGATGCGCCGCGACCATAGATTTTACCATCCGTGATGTCCGCGGCGAAAGGATCCACCGTCATTCCGGAAACGCTGACGGTGTCAATGTGCGGGGCGAAGAGAACCCCTTTCGAGGTCGAGTTGGACGGAAAACGGCCGATCACATTGGGACGGTTCGGGAGGACTTCATCGTAGGTGACGTCAGCGCCGATACTTTCGAGAAATCCTCCGACCCATCGGGCACATTCATTTTCGCCCGTTGCCCCTTGATCAGGAGCGCAGTCGGGATTGACGCTGGGGATGCGTATGAGTTCCCGGAGGAGGGCAGTGGGGGATTCAGGAAAATTCATAGGGATGAAAACATAGAAGCTATTTTCATTCGTGGAACTCAAAATTCGATGCTTACCGGAAATTCAGAGCGGGAGATTTGAGTCGGATTCGACTTCCGAATGGCAGGGGGAATTCGAAAGAATCAGATTACTGATTGCCGGTTGCTCCTGTTCCTGATATTGCCTCACTTCCCTTCGGGTTTGACCCCGAAAAAAAATCGCGAATTTGAGAGTCATAACTCATTATGCTGTTGACACGTTCGACGATTCAATGCCTTATGGGAGGCTGAACTTTTAAAAAGTTATTTTCTAATGAGCGACCAAGACCCACCCAAACCTTCTGTGAGCACTTCAACAGTGCCTTTGAAGAAGGAGACTGTCCGAATCAGCCTGCGTGCACAGCCGGATGAGTCCGGCCCGGTAGCTCCGAAAGGATCCACCGCACCGATTCCAGCTGATGGACCGTCAACGGCGCCTGTCGCCGGAATGCCTTCAACCGGTCCAATTGCTCCTGCTGTGGGCGGTGCTCCGAGTGGTCCCACTGACCCGGTCGACGCGACAGCGCCACTTCCGACGGATTCACCGACGACCGCTCCCATCGCCGGGGTTGGTACGTCACCCAACGCACCGCGTCCGCCCGCGCCGACTGGAGCGCCGAAGCCACCTACACCGACGCCTCCTCCGGGAGCACCTGCTCCTCCGAGAGCGCCTGCGCCTACGCCATTGAGTAGCGCACCCGGAGCGCCTGCTCCTCCCGCTGCTCCGGCTCCTCCATCCGGTGCACAGACGATTCCACTTTCAAAGGGTCCCGATCCGCTGGGTCCGACCGCACCGGTTGGTGCCCCGGGAGGTCCTGATCCACTTGGTCCGACGGCTCCTGTGGCCGCCCGCGCTGCCGCTGCTGCCCCTGTGGCACCTGTAGCAGCAGCCGGTCCTGTTGGAGCTAAAACAATTCCTCTCTCGAAGAGCCCCGGTGGCCCTTCTCCGGTTCCTGTAGGGAAGGCTACCGTTCCGCTCAAGGGTGGTGCGAAGCCTCTTCCTCAGGCGACGGTCAAAATGGGGGAAACTCAGGGATTAGGTGGTCCTTCCACGAAAGTCATTAACGAGAAGCCCAATATTCAATCCACTGCCGAGGAAGCAGAGGAGGAATGGGAAGAAGAATACGAAGAATCCGGACTTATGCCATTTGCAATCATTGTCCTTATCCTTGCCGTTGCGGTACTAGCTATTGAGCTGTTCACCAAAATGGGCGCTGGAGGCTGATCCTCTTTCCGCTCTGTTTCGGAGCTGATAACGGGACCTCGTCTCCGCCTCTGTCGGCGGAACTCCAGATTCTCATTCGGCCGGGGTTACCGGCCCGATGCGGGCGTTCGGATTTTTCGAACGCTTCTTCTGTGTACGCGATCGACCCGGGTTCCTGTCCGCGAATTGAGGCTTGCCTACCTTCTGTTTTTGAACGAAAGATAGAAACGATTGGGCGGGGCTGTGGTCAGTCTCGTCAGTTGTATTTTATCTCTTTAATTTCAATTCCCCATGGCACACGAATCCATTGTAAATCTCACGAGTGAAAATTTTGAAGCTGAGGCCGAGAAGGCTTCTGTCCCTGTCATTATTGATTTCTGGTCCGAGCATTGCGGTCCATGCAAAATGCTCTCTCCTGTGCTGGACGAGGTGGCTGCTGAGATCGGTGAGGCTGCGAAAGTCACTAAGGTTGATGTGATGGATCAAAGAGAGCTCGCGATGAAATTTAACGTTCGTGCCGTGCCGACACTCGTTTTCATGAAGGACGGTGAGATCAAGGAGACGAAAACCGGCATCATGATGAAGGATGCCATCATCGAGAAGCTCAACTCCTTTGCCTGATTTCAGACCGGGATTTCGGCCCCCGGTTTATAACTTCTTTTGAGATTTGTGATGAACTCGACTGACACGCTGTCGCAGAATGGGAATCGAATTTCGGTTCCCCTGGTCTTGTTGCTTCTGGTGATCACGGTCTCCTATCGTGTTTTCGCGTCGAGGTTCGATTTTCTCGGTAATACGGCACCGCTCATGGCGGTCGCTTTCGGCGGGGCCCTGCTCCTCGGGGCTCGTTTCTGGTTCATTCCGGTCCTGTTACTGGTCGTCAGCGACTTAATTCTGGGCTTCGTAAATGGATTCGGTGGAATTGGCGGATATACCTTAATGTCCGTTCTGTTCTATCTCTCCGTTGCCTGGGTCGGTGGTCGGGTCGGACGCGGTAATCGCATCTGGCCGATGATGTGGTGCGGCACGTTGTTTTGCGGCATTCTCTTTTATGCCGTGGCCAACACCTACAGCTTTTTCAGCTGGCCCGGATATGAGAAGTCCCTTGCCGGATGGTGGCAGTCTCAAACAACAGGCAATCCGAATTTTGCTCCCCCTGCGTGGGTTTTTCTGCGAAATGCTTTAGTCGCGGATTCGATCTGGTGCGCGATTGCCGGAGTTCTTTTCTTCTGGAATCCAAAGCGCGTTGCCTCGGAATCGAAGGTGGTAAGCTGACTTTTTTCAGTGGCGCGGGAGTCGTGGCGCGCTGTAAAAATTCTCCGCAAATGCTTTACGAAGCGGTGAAGGGATTTAACGTCCCTGATGTCTGATTCGACGCACCCTTTTCTCCGGGACGATTTTCATATTCGTTGGTCCTCTTTAGTTCCTGAAGCCATCGTCGCGGATATTTCCGCTGCTCTGGTGACAGCTCAAGCCAATATCGATGCGCTCTGCGAAGAGCCATCGGAGGCGCTGACCTTTGAAAACACCCTTCTCGCGCTCGAGTCTGCGACGGAGGAACTGTCCAGTGCCTGGGGAAAAGTGGGGCATCTCGACTCGGTTCGCAACAACGATGCCCTGCGCGAAGCTTACAATGAGATGCTGCCGAAGGTGACGCAGTTTTACTCGCGCATCTCACTCAATGATGCCCTCTGGAGCCGGCTCAAGGCGTATTCCGAAACTGACGATGCGGCTTCATTGGAAGGGGTTAAAAAACGTTTTCTCGACGAGACGATTAAGGATTTTGTCCGCAGTGGGGCTGACCTGCCGCCGGCGGAGAAAGAGCGCCTAGAAAAGGTGCAGTCCGAGCTCGCGGAAGTGACGCAGAAATTCTCGGAGAATGTTCTCGATTCGACCAATGCCTGGGAGTTGATCCTCGAGGACGACTCGCGGCTCGCGGGGCTCCCTGAAACCGCAAAGGCTGTGTTGCAGGCCGAGGCCGCTTCGAAAGATTTGGGAACGGAGGAGAATCCGGTGTATCGAATCACACTCAAGGCGCCGGTCTATTTTCCGGTGCTGGAGTATGCTGAGGATGACGCGCTCCGCCGTGAGGTTTGGGAGGGGAGTATCACGGTGGGAAAAGCAGGGAAGTGGGACAACACGACCTTGATTCAGCGTATCCTCAAGCTGCGCCATGAAAAGGCGGGTATTTTGGGGAAAGTGAATTTTGCCGATCAGGTGCTTGAAGAGCGAATGGCCGGCGATGGTGCGACGGCTCTTTCATTTGTTGAAGATCTCGCTGCCAAGACAATGGGTTTTTACGATCGGGAAATCAAGGAGCTGGAAGCTTTCCGCCAAGAGCAGGAGCCTGACTGGGAGGGACCGTTCGAGCCCTGGGCTGTCGCGTTCTGGTGTGAAAAACTCCGAAAAGCCCGTTATGATTTTGATGAGGAGGAAGTTCGTCCTTACTTCGCGATCGGAAATGTGATCGAGGGAATGTTCCGGCTCACTGAGCAGGTTTTCGGTTTCAAGATCACTGAGCGTGATGCTGTTTTTGCAGCGCCGGGCTCAAAGCCTGAGAAAGACGGTGTCGAAGTGTGGCATCCCGAGGTGAAATTCTACGATCTCCATGATGAGGAAAGCGGTGAGCATCTCGGCTCATTTTATGCAGACTGGCATCCTCGTGATGAAAAGCGGGGCGGTGCCTGGATGAATTATCTGAAGACGGGGTCGCCATCGACGGGGTCGCCATCGACGGGGTCGCCATCGGATGAGAATGGCGGTGAGCGAAAGCCGCATCTGGGGTTGATCTGTGGAAATTTGACGCCTTCGTCGAAAAACAAGCCGGCGTTGTTGACTCACAATGAGGTCGAGACCGTATTTCACGAGTTCGGTCACCTTCTCCATCATTTGCTGGGTGATGTGGAAATTAAGTCTTTTAACGGCGTCAATGTGGTCTGGGACTTCGTGGAGTTGCCTTCGCAGATCATGGAGAACTTCTGCTGGTCACGGGTCAGTCTCGACTTTTTCGCTAAGCACTGGGAAACGGGTGAGCCGATTCCCGAGGCCTTGTTCAGCAAGATGCTGGACGCCCGTAATTTTCAGTCGGCGATGACGATGATGCGTCAGGTCGCCTTCGGCAAAATGGATCTCGAGCTTCATATCAACCACCATTCACAAGAAGAGGGAACCGATCTCGATGGGCTTATTCGCGAGGTTCTCGATGGCTACACGATGCCTCTGGCGACGCAGCCGCCTACGATGGCGCGACGCTTTACGCACCTGTTTGCGAGCGCGACGGGATATGCGGCGGGATACTATTCGTATAAGTGGGCCGAGGTTCTCGATGCTGACGCGTTTACCCGGTTTGCTGAAGATGGCGTGATTTCTCCGACGGTGGGCCGGGAATTCCGAAACAAAATTCTAAGCCGTGGAAATTCCAAAGAGGCGGGCGAGTTGTTCCGCGATTTCATGGGGCGTGATCCGGAGCTGGATGCTCTCATGATTCGTTCCGGGCTTGTTTGACCTGATGGCCTCGCGCCCGCGAATCCTGTTTGTCTGCAGCCGCAATCAGTGGCGCAGTCCGACCGCGGAGGCAATTTACCGGAAGGATCCCCGAATCGAGGTTCGCTCGGCGGGCACGAGTGACAAAAGCGCTCGTCGACTCACTCAGCGGGATCTCGACTGGGCCGATTTGGTTCTCGTGATGGAGCCGAAGCACGCCAGGCGCATTCGACAGGGGGCGAAACGAATGAATTCGCTCCCGCCGATATACTCGCTGGATATTCCGGACGATTACCGGCGAATGGACCCCGTCCTTGTCCAGCTCTTGCGTGATGCCTCAGAGCCGTTCATTGAGGAGATCCTCTAAGTGCTGATTTTCTATTTCCGGTTTTCAAGCGCTGCCTCAACGAACCCTTTGAACAATGGGTGTGGTGCGGTTGGCTTGCTCTGGAACTCAGGGTGAAACTGCACCGCGATGAAGAAGGGGTGGTCGGGAATCTCCACGATTTCTCCCAGTGTTCCATCAGGTGAAGTTCCTACGAGAGTCAGTCCGGATTCCTCGAATTGCTCGCGGTAATCCTGATTGAATTCGTAGCGGTGGCGATGCCGCTCGTTAGCCGTCAGGCTGCTGTAGAGTTTGGACGAAAGGCTCTGAGGGGTAAGGGCTGTCTCCCAGGTTCCAAGGCGCATGCTGCCGCCTTTCTGGTCGATTTCCTTCTGATCTTCGAGAAGGCAGATGACCGGATGCTCCGTATCCGGGGCAAATTCGGTGCTGTGGGCACCTTCGAGGCCACACACGTTTCGTGCGAACTCGATCGTAGCGATCTGCATGCCGAGGCAAATTCCGAAAAAGGGAATCTTATTCTCCCTCGCGTAGCGGGCCGCACTGATTTTCCCTTCGATCCCGCGGTCGCCGAAGCCTCCCGGAATGAGGATCGCGGAAACGCCGTCGAGAACCTTGGCGGCACCTTCCTCCTCAATGAGGCTGGAATCGATTCGCACGACCTCGACATGGGTGTCATTGGCCGCGCCGGCGTGAGTGAGTGACTCGTAAATTGATTTGTAAGCGTCCTGGAGTTCGATGTATTTCCCAACGACCCCGATTTTCACGTTGTGAGTGGGATTGACGATCCGGTCGACCATGTTGCGCCATTCGATCAGATTGGGCTCTTCCGTTTTGAGGCCGAGGCTGTCGCAAATGATGCTGTCGAGATGCTGATCATAAAGCTTCAGCGGTGCTTCGTAGATCGTTTCCTTAAGATCAAGAAAGGGAACCACCGCATCAGCGCGGATGTTGCAGAACATCGAAATCTTTTGCTTCAGATCGGCGTCCACAGGGTACTCGGAGCGGCAAACGATGACGTCAGGAGCGATTCCAATCTCGCGGAGTTTGGCAACGCTTTGCTGGGTTGGTTTCGTCTTGAGCTCTTCCGCCGCTTTGATGTAGGGGATCAGCGTCGCGTGCATGAACGCCACATTTTCGTGTCCTACTTCATCATTGAACTGACGGAGTGCCTCGAGAAAGGGGAGGCCCTCAATATCGCCGGTTGTTCCGCCGAGCTCGGTGATGATAATGTCTGCATCCGTTGAATTCGTGACGTCGTAGAGGCGTCGTTTGATCTCATCGGTGACGTGCGGAATCACCTGAACGGTGGCGCCGAGGTAATCGCCTCTTCGCTCCTTTTTGATCACGTTCTCGTAGACCTGACCGCTCGTGAGATTGTTCAGCTTGGAAAGGCGACCGCTCGTGAAGCGCTCGTAGTGACCCAGATCGAGGTCGGTTTCGGCGCCGTCGTCTAACACATACACTTCGCCGTGCTGAAAGGGACTCATGGTTCCCGGATCAACGTTGAGATACGGGTCGAACTTTTGCATGAGGACTCGCAGTCCACGGTGCTCCAGAAGCGTACCCAATGCAGCCGCCGCAAGGCCTTTTCCGAGGGAGCTAACCACCCCACCTGTTACAAAGATATACTTCATGAACTCAATTGTTCGTGGAGTATCGCCGCCTGCTCCGGTGTGTCAACGCCGGGCGAATCATCATCGGTAAAAACCACGCGAATTCGCGCTCCATTCTCAAGTGCACGGAGTTGCTCCAGTCCCTCGGTTTGCTCAAGAAGTGACGGTGGCCACTCAACGAATGAGAAGAGGAAATCACGTTTGAACCCGTAGATTCCCTTGTGGCGATAGTAGATGAGCCCTTCAGGGACGTTTCGTGGATGGGGAATGAGACTTCGTGAAAAGTAAAGTGCCTCGCCCTGAGTGCTCACGGTAACTTTGACCACATTGGGATCTTCCAGAAGCGGGTCGCCCGGTTGCAGCGGGTTTGCTGCCGTGACCATGGGGAGCTCCGGATCCGCTTTGAGATCTGCTGCGAGCTGGTCGATCAGAGAGGCATCAATGAGCGGCTCATCCCCCTGAATGTTGATGATATGAGTCGCGTCGGGAAAGGCCTCCGCCACCTCGGCAGCGCGGTCTGTACCGCTGGGGTGGTCGTCGCGTGTCATCGTGACGCTGCCGCCGAATGCTTTGACGGCATTTGCAATCCGCTCGTCGTCTGTGGCTACGGTAAGGTCGTCGAGATGCTGGCATTGCGAGCACTGATCCCAGACGTGTTGGATGAGGGGCTTCCCCGCAATGAGGTGCAGCGGTTTACCGGGGAAACGGGTGGATCCCCATCGCGCGGGTATGACCCCGAGGACTCGTAAAGGTTCAGTCGACATATGTGTCTTACGAAGTCTCAATCCGGCGCCTTTCGCAAGAGAATGATTGAGCTTTTGAAATCAAAGACATCGGGATGTGGCTACGGTCTCTACGGCCGGTTTTCATGGCTGAGTGCCGGCCCGGAATCGATTCTTTGATTTGGTGACCGGGTGGTGCCGTTTTTCTTTTCAGGAAATCCGATTGAAATACGGTTTGAATTGGCTGAATCATGAAAAGTAATCTACCGAACCATTATGTCACTCATAGCCTGCCTCGATCTTGAAGGTGTCCTCATTCCTGAAATCTGGATCAATGTAGCCGAACGCACCGGGATTGATGCGCTTCTCGCGACGACACGTGACATCCCGGATTATGATGTTCTCATGAAGCAGCGGCTCCGGATCTGCGAAGAGAACGGACTCACCATCTCCGATATCCAGGAAGTGATCGACAGTCTCGGGCCACTCGAAGGGGCGAAGGAGTTTCTCGATTGGTTGAAGTCAGAGTTTCAGGTCGTGATTCTCTCCGACACCTTTTATGAGTTTGCCCATCCTCTCATGCGACAGCTCGATTTCCCCACTTTGTTCTGTCATAAGTTGGGTATCGATGAGTCGGGGAAAATTACCGACTATCATCTTCGCATGCCGGATCAGAAAAGAGAGGCGGTGAAGCGCTTTCACGAACTGCAATTTAAGGTCATTGCGACGGGGGATTCCTACAATGACACGACGATGCTGGGTGAGGCGGACCGGGGAATTTTGTTCTCTCCACCGCAGAATGTGATCGACGAGTTCCCCCAGTTTCCGGTAGCTTTGGACTATACGGCGCTGAAAGCTGCCTTCCTGGCGGCTCGAGAAGCGCTCAGTTAGTTTTCTTTTGTCAGTATGTCTTCAAGACCCGGTCAGCTAATTCTCGAAGAAGACGCACGGGCGATGGTCAGTCTGCTTGCCGATGTCGCGATCGCGGGCGGCAGTCACGAGGAAAAGAAGCACCTCCTCATGGAGCGTCTCTGTTCCCTCGTCGGAGGCGATTATTGGGTCTGGGGACTTGCAGCAGACTATGATCCGGAGGCGGGACCTGCTTATACGGCGATGTTAAGCGGGGGCTTTGCGGAAGAACAGGTTCCGAAGTTGCTGGTCGCTCTCGACAATGAGGAGCTCGAAGACATGATGAGACCGTTGGGGCGGGAGATTGTCGCGACAGGCGCTCAGGTAACGCGGCTTCCTTCGGAATACGATATCGAGGATGTGTTCGGTCGGGATGAGGTGAATCGACTCTGGAAAGAAGCTGATATTGGGGCGCCTCTCGTGTGTTACCGCCCCGTCGCGAATAATTGCCTGAGTGGTATCGGAATCTACCGGCGCTTTGGTCGTGATGCCTTCACCCCCCGGGATGCACGGATTACGGATATCATCATGTCCGAAGTGGTCTGGTTGCATGAGATGGGGTGGCCGTGGGAATCTGCGCTTAAAGTGCCCGCGCTGCCGAACCGCTGCCGCATGGCATTGAATTTACTTTTGGAGGGCCTTTCGAGAAAGCAGATCGCCGCCGAGATGGGAATTTCGATTCACACCGTGAGCGACTACATCAAGCATATCTACGACTTCTATTCCGTCCATTCACAGGCTGAGCTGGTGAGCCGGTTTCGCATCGGTAGTGAGGTTTGAAGCCCTCACTTATCTCGATTCAACAGAATCCAAGAGGGTCAGGTCATCGACCTGACAGGGTTGAGTCACCCTTCTGAATACTCGGCCCAGGAGGCGGAGGTTTCCCAGACTTTGATCGAGGCAATTTTGACCTCGGCGCGGAGCTGATAGTCGGGATCGACGGGATTGGCGAGGTAGTCGACAAGGGCTGACTTGAGGTGCAGAAAAATATCGCGGGCGAGGACTTCGGTGGTGGGATCCTCCGACTCGTGGGCGATGACGCGATCGCCGAAGCGCTTTTTGAACTCCTCGAAAGCGGGATCATCGGTGTTCATGCAAATCGCGTGATCGTATCGGTCGAGCCATTCGTTGAGGATGAGCTTGAGGACTTTGAAGTCGCAGACCATCTCGCGGTTGTCGAGGGTGTCGCTTTCGAGAACACATTCGACTTTCCTGGAATGGCCGTGAGGAAACCGGCACTTGTCGGGATGCTTGCTCAGCATGTGACCGTTTTCGATTTCAAAGATTCTGCAGATGCGATAGGGCATGGGATTTTAGGGTCGTCAATCTTCACGGATCACGGTGGAAACGCAAGTTATCGGTGATTGATTGTTTCAGGGCTGTCGAGGTGAAGGTATGCCTTTTTCATAAATCGCCAAAATTGTTTCATAATTCGCTTGGCTTACTTAGTTATATTGCTCCAGTTATGGCACGGGAATTGCGCTAAAAGGGTTCTCCTCAACTAACTTATGACGAAGCATTATCTTCAGGATCGAATTGGTTTTAACGGCGAAGCTCCCCGCCCCGGCGAGCAGGATGATGAAACCTCAAAGGAATACATCAATTTAAAGCTGGCGGCCCGTGGATTTCCGATTGTCGGTAAAGAAGAGGATTTTCCTTTTCTCGAAGTGGCCCGTTCCCTGATCTTGAATTTTCAGGAGCGATTGCGTCTTCTCGAAGATCATCGTGCCCCGGTTGATACGCACATTTCGGACTGGCTCGCGGGATATCTCGAGGGAACGGATGTTTTTACGCCCGGTGAGCCAATGCTGCCGAATCCGCTAATGCTGGAGCGACACGGCCTTGCGCGACTTCTTTCATTGCCTGCAGAGGGCGATAAGTTCGAGTCTGATATTGTTTCCAGTTATCGAACCTGGCAGGGCGTTTGTCACAATCCGGCGAAAGATAAACGGACCACGAAAGGGGTTTTCCACGTCGCGGAAGGGGGATTGCCGATCGCGGCCGATAAGCTTGTCGTTCCGAAGCAGACGTTTGCGGCGATGCTCAAAGTAGCGCTGAACCCGCCCGAGGAACTCATGGTGGTTCCGTTCACGAGTCAGGAAAAGGAGCCGGTGAAGGCTTTCGTATCTCTGATGCTGCGCCCTGTCATCAGTCCTGAGGTTCCCGAAGTTTTCGAGGAGAAGACAATGGAGACACGGTTTTTTGCTCCGGGGAATCTCGTGAGTAACCTTGATTTTGTGGAGTCGATTTTCGGGAATGCAGGTGATCCCTATCTGCCCGAAAATGATGCCCGTCTCGATGTTCGGCATTGGTCGGGACACACCGGTTGTGTGATTCTGGCACCGCACCTCACGACGGTGAAAAAGAAGGATGTCGGCCTGCCTCATATTTCTGAAGCTACGGATCAACAGAAGGCTCATGGAATGTGCTGGGAGTCCGAGGATGAACTATACAACAACGGGTCCGCTTTCAAACTGACGGCCCGTGACGCCAAGGGAGTCGTTGTCACCTTGATTGCCGATAATTATTTCGGCTACTACAAGAAAGAGGTTAAAACGCAGATCAGTTACGCGGCGAACCTTTACGGATTGGCTGAGGAGGAGCACGCCGGTGGTGCTCTCGTGTTCCCGTCGTTTGATTTGGGTGAGCATTTCTCACTGAGTGATTTCCGCCAGGAGGTGAACCATACCTTCCGGGAGGTGGTGGAGCGCTATGGCGATCGCATGGAATTGCAGCCGGAAGGCTACAGTATCGATAAGGCATTTCCTTCAATTTTCTATATCCCCGAGGATGCTTATATTGATTTGAGAGATCAGTCGGTGACCTGGAAGAAAGATGGGGAGCCTCAGTCCATTTCCCTGCAGCCTGAGCGCACCTATGTGCTGCCTTCCGGTTACAAGGTCGAGATGAGAAAGCCGTCGGCCGGTCAGCGTTGGCGCCTCGTCGGAACAAACGCCGAGGGAACTTTCTGCCATAAACCGTGCACGGTGTCCGGTGGTGGAAAATCGGAGATTTCGAAATCACTTTCTGACGCGATGCAGGACGGCCCTGTGATCATGCCTCGCTTCGAGCAGGACATGTTTCTCGTCGAGCAGCTCTTGAAGCGCGATTATGGCGATCGCTTTCAGAAACCGAATGACCCGGGTAAGAAAAGCCGTGGCATTCTCGATCCGGAGCGCTCGCTCGGTTCTGTGATGCGTCTTTTCTCTCAGAGCGATGCTTTCACGGATGAGTATAACGAGTTTATCTCAACGATTCCCCGCAGCGTACGGGATTTCATTCTGACCCTGAAGCGGTATTGGAAAGAAAGTTGGGGCGACGACTGGAGATCCCGTTTCCGTGTCGACAGCATCAACGGAGAATCGGGTGTGCTTTTGAAATACCGTCTCAATCAGGTCATGACTCAATATCTCCGCGTGGGGTATTCGCAGGATGAGTCGTGGCGGATGTTCGGCCTCCGTAAGGATTTCGTGCCGAGCACGAAGCTTCAGCGTGAAGATGATATCACGGCATCGATCACGATTCCGGCAGGGGATTTGGATGAGTCGCTGCTTCACCCTGATGTTCGATTTCCCGCTTACAAGTTCGCGACGAATTGTGAATACCGTCTCTTCCAGCGGCCTGATGATGCGATTCATCGCGGATACGACAAACAGACGGAGCTCGATTTTTCCAAGGGCGGAAATTTCTTTTCCAACTACGAGCCGAAAACCCGCGAAGAGGGCAAGGCGATCGTGAGTGATTCGATTCGATTCGAGCAGTTCACCGCTCCCCTCAAAAAAGTGCTGACCAAATTTACGAAAGCGAAGTCGGGGCCGGGTTACATGGTCAGCAGCGCCCATCCGCGCATCGTCGACGGAGTGCCGACGGCGAATCCGCGGTATCTGCAGAATCGTCCTGACCTCGAGAATCCCCGTAGCGAGTATCTCGGGGAAATCGGATCCCGCCTGTATCGCCGGATTGATGAAGGGCGTCCTG
Organism: Verrucomicrobiales bacterium; assembly: GCA_029213065.1. Classification (GTDB taxonomy): domain Bacteria; phylum Verrucomicrobiota; class Verrucomicrobiia; order Verrucomicrobiales; family DEV007; genus Arctic95D-9. Next base: position 16,500 of record JARGPH010000049.1, read on the forward strand.
TTTACAATCCGGTTCACGCGGTCCTCCCGGGACGGCGGAATAATCCCGGAGAGCCTGACAAGGGAATTCGGGCCCTCGCGGTTTTCGGTCCTCTGCACTATCAGGAGTTACCGGAGTTGTTTATGGATTTTGTCGCGAGTTTGACAGGTAAGTCCCCGTCAACAACGGGGGCAGGATCGGAAGGGGCTCTAACAAAAGGACCCTTTAACGCACTCCTTCCGGTGGTTGATTTGAACGCGGCGATGCTGAGTTATCTGATGGCCGGCTACGAAGGATTCAGTTCCGCGGCCGGATACATTGGTCCGAAGTTCCGAGTCGATCACGATATCAGTCTGCTTGTCCCCGAGGTCTGGAGCCGGATGTTCCTTCACGAGCGTTGCCCGAAGTGGTTGATCGAACACGGATTTCTGGAGGAGATGACAGATTTCGAGGAAGACGGTGAGACGGTTTACGCCAGTCGTCTTGGTTATCGGATCACTTCGCGATTTGTGAAGGTGTTTTTCGGAAGAATGTTTTCAGAACCTTCGAACGTGTTCTCCGAGGAGATGTTGAGGCCGGAGCTTCAGGACTATGAGCAGTTCGTCGATGGGATCAAAAACATCACCGAGACACATCAGAAAGTGGCGATGAGCTATTTCGAGGATGGGGGAATTGATCTGGCAATCCCGCCTTTGAAAGCCCTCCTCCACATTATGGCTCACGGCGATTACGAGGGGAAAACGATTCACGATCCCGAGGTCCGCGAATTGTTTGATCGGGAGAAGGTGCTCGCGAGTGACTGGTATCAGGAGCGCCTCGAGGCGAAGAAGGACCTCCGCATGAGAATGATGCGTGATCACATCGTCTGCCTGGAGGAATTTCTTCATAAGCAGAACTACGCGCTCGAAGCGGAACGCCTCGAGTTGAGCACACGGCTCGATGAGACCCGTGCATCGCTCGCTGATTTTGAAGCGAACCCGGACGTCTACCTCAAACGAATTACCGGATCAATCGGAGTGGAGCCGAGTTTTTACAGAGAATAATCCTGGGCAACGGAACTGCGGGGCTTTCGAAGAATTCTCCCGCGGAGTTGCTGAGGCGCGGAGTTCTTTCTGGACCTCAGCGGCTTCGTGCCTTTGCGAGGCTGTTATTCAGGTCGCGTGATTCGGCTTAACGAACTTTCCGGTAATAGTTTACCAGGCCGGCAGTGATTCCGTCGGCATATTCCTGATAGATATTTTTCCGGTAAATTCCATCGATTTCCCGCAGTCCTGCGTACTCCCCCTCCTGAACGCGACCGTAAATTTCACGGTTGTTCATGCAGTAAGGTTCGAAAAAGACGACGGGGCAGAAGAAGACGCGGTTTGCGAGTAAGTTTCGAGCCCAGACAAGATCGTTGTCATTAACCGCCATTCCATTTGTTCCGTCATAGTGAAACGCGGGAAGTCGCGTCTCCTTTTGCATGGTTCGAGAGATCTCATCAGAGAGATTGAGTTCTTCGTAGTAGACGCGTTGCACGATTCGAGTGACCATCTCGAAGCGGGTGTCGTCTTCGGCGATTTCGCCTTTGCTGTAGCATCCGTTGATCAGGAGGTGGAGGTGGTTCGGGCTCCGAAAGGAGGGGCGTCGGGACGTGGCGGGTGATGCATTGAAGTGAAGGCAGAGCGCGAGGTCCGGTTGAATGCTGTCATTGAGAAGATCACCGCGGCTCCGGATCTCGCTCGATATGGCGAACATCTTTTTCGCGGTGCTTGCGATGAGGCCGCTGGAAGGAACGATCTTTCGTTGTTTGAGATAGTTCACCGCCTCGTCCTGAAGGGTCTCGATTCGTTCGGTTGTTACAGGATTGGCAGTGGGGCGCGTCAAGATGACTTCGGCACCGAGGAGGGTGAGATCTCTCTCGAGGATTTTGGCAACCTTGAGGGTCATCTCGCCTTCATTGACTGAGAGTGTGTCGCGGCCCACTTTGAAGTGCCTGTCGTCCCAGGTGACCCATTTTCCGCCGATGTGTCCGGGGTCGACTGCGATACGAATCCCCTTGAGTGGCTGGGAAGAGTTGGCAGGCAGGTCCGGCATCTCGACGGGTGTCCGCCAGAATTTCGGTGGCGTCGCTGAGAGATGATTCGAATTTTTGAAGCGGAGTTCAAACCAGCCGGCGTCGGGGTGGTTTGACTGTTTCAAAATCAATGCCCGGTCCGGCTGGATCAGAATGGTGTCGTCGTAGTCTCCGGGGGCGTGAGCGTAGCAATGGCGGAGGAGGTAGACGAACTCTTCGCGGCTGATCGTTTCCTGAAAGGGCTCGAGAAGAGACCAGTCGGGAGCTTTCCCGAGCCGGGCGATGTGGGGCGCTGGAGTAGCGGGTACCTCGGCGAATCCCGACGTGGTGCAGAAGACAGCCGCAGTGACGGTAAGGGCAAGGGAGTGCCGGATGAGTCCCGATAAGAAATTCAGGCTGCTGAGATTAAATGCTTTCAATGGAAGGTAGTTATTTGAATGCCATGTATTCTCATGAAAGGTAGTGAAGCATGCTGAGGATTCTATTTCTAGGAGATATTGTGGGAGAGCCGGGACGAAAAACCGTTATCAACGAGCTTTCTTCCATTAAGGAACGATTCGAGATCGACTTTATTATCGCCAACGGTGAAAACGCCGCGGGGGGGAGGGGGATCACGCCCAAGATCGCGATCGATCTGCTTCGCGCGGGCGTCGCCGTGATTACAACGGGCGATCATGTCTGGGATCAAAGTGAGATTATGGACTTCATGGAGCTGGAGCCCCGGGTGCTCCGCCCGATCAACTACCCTGAGGGCACGGTCGGAGCGGGTTCGATGGTGCTTGATACAGCGAAGGGAAAAGTGGCGGTTCTCAATGCTCAGGGGCGCAGTTTTATGCAGCCGCCGCTGGAGAATCCGTTTCTTATGCTCGAAGCGGAGATTGAGCGGCTCAAGGAGGCTGAGGACGTCCGTGTGATTTTTCTGGATTTCCATGCCGAAACGACGAGTGAGAAAATCGCGATAGCACGGGCCCTCGACGGGAAACTCTCCGCAGTTGTCGGAACTCATACCCACGTTCAAACCGCAGATGAGCAGATTTTCCCGGGTGGAACTGCTTTTCTCTGTGATGCCGGTATGTGCGGTCCGCTCGAGTCGGTGCTCGGACGAATGATCGATCCGGTCATTGAAAGGTTCAAAACAGCGACTCCGAGACGTTTCCCGGTCGCGAAAGGAGCTGTCGGATTGCGGGGAGCGATCATTGAGATTGACGAAATGACCGGGAAAGCGGTGAAAATCGACCGATTTTCTGAAGATTATAGCGATTAAGGTCCGCTATTTACCTTTTTTAAAGTTAAACGGAATAATTTTTTTGACAGGAGCATTGGGTCGAGTAGTTTTCGCGGCTAAATCTGCCTGAATGGCAAACGGTCTCGTTGCTCCCACCCGAAAGGGAAGGTTGCACGGGATTTTTTGACTTCAGACAGAAATTGGCTACCTGGGTTATGGGATTCATTTCTTCATGCTCAAGGTGCTGAAAGGCTCTTGTAGCTCAGGGGTAGAGCACTTCCTTGGTAAGGAAGAGGTCATGGGTTCAATTCCCATCAAGAGCTCCACTTTGAGAGATTAGAAACTGAATAAAACATCATCCAGGGCGATTCCGCAGCGGTAGCTTATCAAGTCCGTCATCGGAGGGACAGCTTTAAGATAAAAACCAACAAAACAAACGACAATGGCTAAAGAAGCATTCGAACGTAACAAGCCGCACGTGAACGTGGGAACGATTGGTCACGTTGACCATGGTAAGACGACGCTCACCGCGGCTATCACATCCACACTCTCTGACAAAGGATTCGCTGAGAAGCGTGCCTATGACGAGATCGACGGGGCACCCGAAGAGCGCGAGCGTGGTATCACAATTTCAACGGCACACGTTGAGTATGAGACGGATAATCGTCACTATGCTCACGTTGATTGCCCGGGTCACGCCGATTATGTTAAAAACATGATCACTGGTGCTGCACAGATGGACGGCGCGATCCTAGTATGTGGCG
>JARGPH010000071.1 GCA_029213065.1 Verrucomicrobiales bacterium
CTATCCCCGACAGGAATCGAACCTGTATCTAAGGTTTAGGAAACCACTCTGGAAGTCAATGAAAATGGGCGTTCCAGGCTGTGTCTAGGTTCCGATAAGCTCATTGCAGCCCGCTGCAGGCATATTCGGTCGTTTTATTTGGTAACTATTTGGTAACCTAACAAACCCCAAAACCAGCCCACCGCTGAGACGATTCAAACGCCACTTGAAGCAACATAGCTCCATTGGCCGGAAAATCCACGTCGCGAAATTTTCCTGTGATCGCCTAAGAAAATTTCTAAGGAAAATGTCTGCGAGTCGTCTGAAGGAATATGGTGAATAATACCCTTCATCAAACTGCCCCTCGATTGGGGGCTTGCGTCGAGAGACAAACAAAAAGGTTTGTCCTCGACTTCTCTAGTGTCGGCTCATTCTTTAAGCCGAGGCCCGAAACGGACGCTGTTCCGGAAAATTCGTGTCAACCATTGAACACTTGTCACAGTGGTTCAACTGACACGAATCGTAAAAGTTGCTGAAGACCTGGGGGTCTCAGAACGCATCGTGAGTGACTGGATCTCGAAAGGGATCCTGCGCTCTTATCGTGTCGGCAGATTGGTGTTTTTGGACCCTGAGGAAGTGGTCTCAGACATCAAAGCATATTCAGCCACCAACTCCCCGGCAAATTCCGCCGAGGGGGATAACGGGGAGGGTCCAGACAATGTCTGAACCTCCGGCTACTCCCTCGGCTCGGGATCGGGCCGGGGGAGCTTCCAACTCAACAAACAATCGAAATCTCTCCCTTCTTCCACCATGACTTCACTTATCGAAACGCCCACCCCATCCGCTGGGAGCAACCGCTCCAACCGAGCGATAATACCCAACCATCAGGGCTGCCACCTTTCGCAGCACCGGGCCATTCAAGATGCTGAGTCAAGACAAAGGAAGAAGGGAAACAATGCACCCTCACATGCCGCTATCTCGGCGTGTGGCGCGGTGCTCTCACACAGATCAAATGTCGAAGCCAACAGGGAATTTCCCATTGGCCGAACCATGAGACCTCGTCGATTTCGACACAACTACGGGCGGAACCTTTCCGCTACCATGACTCCGCGCACCTCATTCGCGCAAGAGTCGCAGAAAAAAATTATAGCAAATATGATCGACACAATCGGTGTCCGAGCTTCTCTCCCGGTCCTTCGCGACCGAGAGGAGGAGCTACTGCAGAATGAATTGTCAACCTGGTCAAATCGATCCGGTCGGATGTTTCATTCTTTCTCTGAAACATGGCATGAAGAAGTTCGTGCTCGTCATCGCGAGAGCAAATTTCTTGCAATCGTTAAGGACGGAACCCTGGCCAAGGCGTATGCCTCCTTACCAAGGCTCCTTCATGGATCCAACGGGAATTTGATCAAGACCCCGGAAGAGCTTGACCGGGCTCGCGACGGATTCCTCGCACTCGTTCGACATTCGAACCATACGGCAAGAATGGACGATCTAAAGATCGATCGACTCGATCTCGTGCTCAACCCACCACTCGATCCCCGACTGGTGCTGGCCCTTCACCGGTATGCCAAGCACCCGATGATCAATCTGGAAACCGAACAGTACCACAACACTCCTCCGAAGAAGCGTTGGGGGAAACCGCCCCACCGTTTGAGCGAACTCAACACGGTGCGACTCCATGGAACCCGGACGACCATCCAGCTCTACGACAAGGTTCGCGAGCTGCTGGGCAAAACGTCGGAGAAATGGCCAGAGGACAGCCGGTGTACCCGGATTGAAATCCAACTCCGGGGAGCCGCGCACATCGCGAAGCAACTCGGATTCGAGGGGCGAGACTACATCACGCTTGATCAGCTCGACTTCGGGGCGTGCTATTTCGCATACCGAAAGATTCTGATGGGGTTTGACGATAACGGGGCCGTGCCGAAGTTCGAGCCGAGCCTCGTTTCATTTCTGGCCATCCTCGAGCGTCATCCTGTAACTTGGGAAGCGCTTGGCGGAATGAGTCCGATTGATTGGTGGCGACACAGTAAGATTCCCAAGCCGAAACGGTTCCGTGAAGTGAGGAAGGAGGTGGGCAATATGCAGCTCGAACTGGAGCAGTTCCGGTGGGCCGACCAACTTCCCGTCGATCGCCTTCCTGACATCATCGATGTCGACGAAAATGGTCAAGTGCAGTTGATCGCCAGTCACTGGAGCTTCCGTTGTCTCACGGATCCGATTCCCGGTCCTCCGACCCCCTAGCTCCCTTGTTCCGGCGGCAGACCATACCTGCCGCCGGAACCCTCTAGTAACACCCGAATACAAGCTCAAATTTTAAGCTCAACATCTACACCTCTTCACGGATGACTTCTCTACTTCCAGCTCTTCAACACAAGTTCAAATCATACAAGTTCCATAGAGCTACCGCTCATCGAGCTTTCATGAACTCCTTCCAACGAGCAGCTTTCACTCGAACTAAAGGTAAACACTTCGACGCTGCTTGCAGCGTCTCAGAGTTGTTGAGGGGCCGGGCAAGTTCGCCGGATGCGTCGCGGGCGCAGCCCGCAGCGTCCGGAGCGAACTATGCCACGGCCGTCGGAACTCTCGTTCAGATATGGCACCGGCAAAGACTTCCTACCTCTTTCCATCCAGAGTTCCCGGGGCACACCGTCTCGGACATACTCGACTTCCGTCTCTCCCCCTCCTGCAGGAGCACTTTCTCGCACATCGCGGAGAGTCTCTCCAGCACGACGTCGAGAAGCTGCAAAGACAGCCTTTTCGCTAACGTAACCCCTCACCGGCACCACGGTGAAAGTCCTCCGGCCCTACCAGGCTCCCAGGAAATCGAGCGGGTTCGCCTCTTTGGCGGACTCCAACATGTCAAATACAAGAATACATTGAGAAATCATAATAATGACCTCACCCTGCCTGCTCCCGGCGACGAGACGCCAGTCGAGCAGTTAACGCAAATGACCGGGTTCTGGAAGAACCCGGCTACGATCCAGCCGAACAACTTCAAGTTTAAGAGTCTTTCGAACTGGGCCTTCAACATCGCCGTCGGATGCAACCACGGCTGTCGCTTCTGCTACGTGCCGAGCGTCTCGACGAACAAGCTTACTCCGCAGCTTGAGAAGCTCGGAGTACAAGACGCAGACGCCCAGTGGGGCGACTACGTTTACCTGCGAGAATGGGACGAGGACAAATTCCTCCGTTCCCTTCAACGTGCGGAAGGCATGTCCCCATGGGCGTAAAGCTAATTTCGATAACACGTTTAAATTAAACAGGTTGCGAT
>JARGPH010000050.1 GCA_029213065.1 Verrucomicrobiales bacterium
CCCGATAGAATGCCCGTTGTCGACCAGCGCCTTCAACAAAGACAATCGCTGGATATCCTTTTCCGTATACTGTCTACGTTTTGACTCACTTCTATTCGGTTCAACGACCTGATAGCGACGTTCCCATACTCTCAGAACGTGAGAAGAGATCCCGGTGAGCCTCGCGACAGCACTAATCTCGAAAAATTCAGGTTCGCTTTGAGAGGAGGTTTCTCCAGAAATTGTCATAAAAAATGTCGGCTCAATGTGAACGTATTACCCGCAGTTACGTCTAAAAACACATAAATCGCGCACTTTTTCCTAAAAAAGACTTGTCTAACTATTGTTCATACTAAACACTGATCAAAGTTAAGACAAAACATAAACAAAATGAAAAGAAAGAGAGCTACCCCCGAAGAGCGCCAGGCAGAATCAGATTTGATGAAACGCGTGGCCGCGAAAGACCACGCCGCTTTCGCAGAACTCACTGAGAGATACTCCGCGCTTATATTCTCCACCGCCTTGAAAGTGCTGAACCATTACGAGGACACGCAGGACGTCATGAACGAGGTGCTCACCACGATTTGGAAGAAAGCGGATACATTTCACGCAAGAAAGGGTTCCCTCGTAACCTGGATCTGCACGACATCCCGCAACCGGGCGATCGACCGCGTCCGAAGCGTCCAGCGACGCTCGGCTCTGTATGACCGCTACGAATCGAAGCTTGAAGGGGAAATCCCCGAAGCAAGGAATACCGGGCGGGAAGGTCTTTATCGTTCTGACGCGAAAAATGTGCTCCAGACTGCTGTCGTGAGCCTCTCTCCTGAGCAACGCGAGGTCATCGAGCTTGCCTACTTCGAAGGTCTCACCCAGAAGCAGATCGCCGAACGGATCCACAGCCCGATCGGCACCGTCAAAGCGCGCATCCGCCGGGGTGTCGATAAACTCCGGGTGTCGATTGATGATCGGATCAAGGATGAAGGCAGATTGCTCCTCGAAAGCGTTTCAGACTGATTGTGCTCTCCCCTTCTTCGAATCACCTACTCCTCATCGCGCTCCTTAATCAGAGCGGTCAAGGCCCCGTGAAGAAAATTCAGCTCTCTCTCTGTGGGCTGAGCTTTTGAAAAAATGCCCCGCAGAGTCCGGAGAGCACTCGGCTTCTGCTCCTCCGAAAGAAAAAAGCCTCTCTCATCAAGCGATCTTTCGAGGCGCCCCACAAAACCAAAAAGCGCGGCCTTATCAGAAGCGGCCTCACCTTCAAACGGAGACCGCTGCGATTCCGCGGCCCGTCGCCACTCCCAACCGAGCAAAAGGACACATTGAGCCAGATTAAGTGAGCTGAATTCGGGATTCGTCGGAAAGCGGATTAGAGTATCAGCCCTGACCAGATCGTCATTGGTCAACCCGGAGGCCTCCGGCCCGAAAAGAATCCCCACCCGCTGATCCGCTTCGATCAACGACTTCATCTCAAGGGCCGCTGGCTCGGCATTCAGCAAGGGAACCGTGATCGAACGGTCCCGGGCCGTCGTTGCGAATACGCGGTGACAATCCTCAAGAGCCTCCTCAAGGGAGCTGAAAACCGTCACACCATCAATAACCCGATCAGCATCAGCTGCGGTCTGACGGGCAACGGCACTCGGCCACCCGTCTCTGGGATTCACCAAACGCAGTTCTTCGAGCCCGCAATTCAGCATCGCGCGGGCGCACATACCGATGTTTTCACCCAGCTGTGGCTCGACCAGAATCACGATGGGCTGCTGTTTGATCGTCATGAAAGCGTGTGCGATGGTAATGAATGGAAGTTCCTGAAAAAATTGACTGCATTGATTGCGGCCAACCCTGCTATCGCCTCAGTTTTCCACCTGAGGAAGGCTGGGCCATTGGTGACTATGTCGCCTATCGTTGCTCAGGTTGCAACGACCGTTGGGACGTCGTCGTTGCTGATCCGGATGAAATCACCCCGCAATCCTCTCTTTCCGCAGAGGCCAGGGCCGTCTTCGAATCCCGCCGCCAGGACAACTGAGCCTCTATTGCTATGAAACGCGCCAAACACGTTCTCCTCTTCGACAGCGAGTGCCCTCTTTGCACCTTCCAAAGCCGTTCGCTCGCCTGGATGGATTGGCTCGGGAAGGTCGAAATGATTCCCCTGAATGATCCCCGCACCGCCGAAATCGCTCCTGATATCACCCGGGAGGATTTGCTCGAAGCGATTCACTGCATCACACCGGAGAATGAAATTCATCGCGGCGCCCGCGCGATCCGCTTTCTCGGAATGCGCATTCCCCTTCTCCTTCCAGTGGGCCTGTTTCTCTGGATTCCCGGCGTGATCTGGATCGCAGAAAAAGTCTACGCCTTCGTCTCGAAGCACCGTCTCTTCTTCAGTAAAATCTTCGGCTGCAAAGGCGCCTGTGCCATCATGCCCGAGAAGAAGGAAAGCTGAAAAAGTTCCCGGCTACTTCGCCGGAACCGGGGCGGGAGACGGACTCTCTGAAGGGCGCGTCGCATTTGCCTTCACCACAACGGCAATGCTCCCCTTCGAAGAATCCTCTACACCGAAGAAACGTCGGTTGAATTCATCATCCGCTCCGGTGAACCCGTAAACCCGGGCAAGCTCCCGATTCTTCACATCGATCACGGTTTGATACTGCGGAAGATCAGTCGAATAGGGCTCGAAATCTTCACCGGCCTCGCGGTCGGGGACCACAGAAAGCCTCGGCATCACATCAATTGAAACGACCCCGAGATTGACGCGCGGTCGAATCACGATGGAGGTGGTGATTCGCGTTGTCGAAATGACAGGCAGGTTGATATCCCCCGCATTGATGAAAGGATTGAAAAAATTGGGATCCCGAACCCCGTTACTCACCGGTATTGTCCCGACACCGCCGGCGGGGAGAATCGCCGAGCCATAGTTCACGAAGCCATCGAAGCGGGTTTCCTCGTGTCGAATATCCATCGTCACCGACCCGTCAGGATTTAGATAACTCGTGGTTTCATTGGTGACACCAATATTTCGTTTTTCAAACCTGGTCGGCGTCGCGGGCACGACCGTATAGGGCTGTCCCGGCGTGTACGCTCCGACGATTCGGGGCGGCGCAAACTCAACCGGAAGTGGCACTTCGCGAACATCCGCGATGAAGGTGTTCCTCGGCGGCAATCCGGTAATGAATTGAAAGTCCATCGCCACCTCGGGCTTCGGAATCGCATCGCCCGCAAGAACACGCTCCGCCGCGGCAATTGCTTCCGGCGTGTCGATAATCATGACGCTTCCCTTGTTCGCCAAAAGCACGAATTTCCCGGCAGGACTGAGAACTCCCTTCAACAAAGGGCGAACCGTCTCCATATCAGCGTAGCTCACATCGATCTCTTTTTTGACCGTGGTTTGAGCCTCAGCCAGAGCAGCGAAACCTGAAAGGAGCATGCAGATCGTCGCAGTGATGGGGAACGACAGAGATTTCATCCTGAAAGTATGACAGAAAAAGCAGCCGAACAAAAGCGCCGCGAACAAAACAAAAAAAGGGCAGCTGCTTTCGCAACCGCCCTCTTTCATTGAATCAAAATGAATCACACCATCAATCGTCGATGGTCTTCGGCTTGTATCCGCCGATCGCTTTGAAGTAGAGGAAGAGAAGCAGGTAAATCACTGCCATCGTTGCAGGGATGAACGCATCCGCTCTCAGCGTCTTGCGGTCTCCGGCAATACTGGAAGCCTGGACCTGCTTTTCAGCATCGGAAAGCTCTTCGCCGGCGTTCAACTTCTCTTTAATGCCACCGAGTTTCTTACCGTCGAGAGCACTTCCTTCGAAGAAGAGGAACTTACTTTTCGCCTCAGCACCGGCTTCATCGACTGCCTTATACTCAGCGTAAACAGCAGGCGCAGCCGCTTCGAGATCAGCGGACGCGAACTTGTCTTTCGCAAATCCCAGGCCGGCCGATCCGATGAGACCGGCGGACAACATACCGACTCCACCCATGATACTCATGGCAACAGCTCCCGATTTAGGAAAACGGTCACCGATAACAGCGAGCATCGTAGGCCAGAAAAATGTCTTACCAAGGGCGTAAACGGCCAGGGCAACGAGAGCAACCGCAAACGAGGTAATGTTACTCGCAAGGAAAAGCCCCACGACAGCGAACAACGAACATACGAAGAGGATACCGATTGGAGAAAGCTTGAGCTTCTTCTCAATGAAATCAGCGCAGAAACGCAAACCGAACATGATCGCAGAAGTGAAGACAAAAAGGATCTTGCCCTCTTTCTCATTCAGAATGTTACCGGTGATATTCTGAATCCAACCATCCGTTCCAAGCTCAACAGCCCCAACCAAAGCGTGGGTTACAAAGAGAACGAACAAGAGCCACGATCCAATTGAGAACTTGGTAATGAAAGCGATCACTCCGAGGAGAACGAATGCGATACCGTAACTGACCGTCGATGACAGACCGAGAGCGCTGCTGAAGAAAAGTGAGAGCAAAAAGCAGACAACAAGGCCGCCGAGGATACCGACCTCTTTGAACATCTCGCCAATGCTGAGACCTTTCTCGGAAGCCTCTGATTTCGGATACTTCTGCCCGAGGAACATGAAGCCGTAAATCAGCGTAGGAACGAGGAAGAGAGCCAACTGAATCTTCCAGCTGACCGCATTCTCGCCGCTTCCAAGAGTCCACCCGATGACACCGCCGATCACCAAACCGGCAGGCCAGCTCGCGTGAAGAATGTTCAGATAATGAGTTCTGTTTTTAGGGAAGAGTGTCGATACGAGCGGATTGGCAACCGCCTCAAGGGTTCCGTTCGCAATCGCGAAAAGGAAGGTGCCCCAATAGAGGAATTTATAGGCCAAAGCCTGCTCCTGGCCTCCCGTCGCGGCCAGAGTCACGAAAGCCGAAAGCACATGGAACAAAAAGGCTGCAATCACCAGCTTTCCGTAACCCAGCTTATCAACGACGACACCGCCAATAATAATACCGAAACAGAAACCGGTGAATCCGGCTCCTCCGATTTCCCCGAGTTGAGCGCCGGTGAATCCGAATTCAGCGCCCCAGTTAGCGAGAATACCACCGCGCACTCCGAAACCGACTCCGGCTGCAAGAATGGCCATAAATCCGGCCCAGAGCAGACGCCCTGCATTCGGCGTAATTCCGTCTTGTTTAATGTTCATAAAATTTGTCTATCAATGGGTTTTTCTTATCAATAATTGCATCCGGAATCACCGGGCAAGGCGTTTTATAACAGACCTTCTTTGATGCACAAGTCTGAAATCCACCGTGAAACGGGGGAACTGCGGCATTACACCAAGAGCCGTTAATGCCCGCTGGCACTGCTTCCGTCCTCCAGAGTGACGGCTCGATATCCCCCTTTTGCTTTGAAGTAGAAGAAAAGAATGAGATAAACGACCAGCATCATCGTCGGTAAAATGGCCACCGTCCGGAAGGCTGCTTTTTTATGCGGATATCGGACTTCGGTCACTGCCGCTTGATCCTCAGCGGAAAGCGATTTCACTTTGTCCTCGTCGAACCCGGGAGTCTCGCCAATGAAAGGGAGCTTGCGGGGCGCACTTACAATCTGCTCGTGAATCGCAGGGTGCTTCGCCTTGAGATCGGCATCGATCCCCTTGTCCTGCAGTCCCCCCATAATCGGAGCCCCCAAAATACCCATTCCGAGGACACCGACAGCGGAAACTCCGTTCAAGGTGAGCGCCCCGCCCTTGGGAAACTGCTCGGCGACGAGTCCCAAGGTCGTGGACCAGAGAAAGGTTTTTCCGATGGCGTAGACGGTAGCGGCGACGATCACCATCACTGCGGCGGCTTTCGAAAGGAAGAGAAGTCCGCAAATCGCAATGATCGCCGAAATGACCAGCAACCCGATCGGCGAGAATCGATGGACAATCGGACCCGCGCAAAATCGAAGCACGGTCATGATCACAGAGATGTAGATAAAAATCCATCCAGCCTGCTGAGGCGTGAAATCAGCCCCGAGAAGATCCGGCATCCAGCTATCCGTTCCCAGTTCAGTCGTCGCTAGCGGCCCCATTGTCAGCAGGATCAAAATAAACATCCAATGGCCCAGGCTGCGTGTTGCAATGCCTGCTGCAACAGCAATGACACCCGCAATACCCGCGATGACACCGAACGAAAGAGTGAAGTCAGGCTGCAAACTGGTGATGATCTGGACGATCCCGAAGATCAAAAGGAAGGATAAAATAAAGAACCCGATCAAACCCACCTGAGCCAGCATTTCACGGTAGGAAACCTTAGCCTCGACCCGCTCGTTAACCGGAAATTTGCAGGGAAAAATCATCACCGCATAGATCACCACAGGAATGAAACACATCGCATACTTCACATGCCAATCCGCATTCCCCAGAACAATTGACGTCAAGGCCCCCAGCGCAAGACCGGCCGGCCAACCGGCGTGAAGAATGTTCAGCCACTTCGATTTCTCCTTTTTAAAAGCGGTTGCGACCACGGGATTGATGAAAGATTCGACAATACCGTTCGCGATCGCGATCAAAAAGACGCTCCAGTAAAGGGCGGTAGGCCCACTCGCCATCAGAGTGAAGCAAAGGGAAGCGACATGACAAACCATCGCGCAGATCGCAGCGGTCTTGTAACCGATGTAATCGATAATGAGGCTGAAAACGACGATGCTGATCGCGAAAGGCCACAGCCCAACGCCCAAAATAGTTCCCTTGTCCGCTTCAGTAAGGCCGAAGTCTTTTTGCCAATCCCCAATGATATTCGCCCTGAGGCCAAATACGAAAGAAGTGGCGACAAGGGCAACGAAACAGGCCCAGAACAGCTTTTTATTGGATTTCTCAGTTTCAGCGTCAGTCATAGTGGCGCAATCTGTCAGGAAACAGGAGTCGATTGCAATCCCAAAAGCATCCCCTGTCGGTGAAGAATCACGTTAGAGCGGTACAGCAAAGCTGAATTTCAGGTTAAATTACTTAATTTATCAAAACTATAAAAAACTTGCTTATTTGATAGTTAGATCTGATAATTTAACGAACTCACGTTCCTCCGAAACACATGCGCGACTACACGAGCCCAAGCTTTATGGATCGAAATTCCTCCAATCCGTTCGTCGATGACGTCTTTATCGATCACCCCTCGAACCTTCCCGGAGTCGGCTGCGTTCACCAGCACGCCTTTTCCCAAATACTCTCGACTCTCGAAAGTATGGTAATTCAACAAAATGGAAATCAAATTCTTGAAGGAAGTGGTCGAACCTTTCTAATCACCTCTCCACGAGCCGGTTACGGCAAGACACATCTCGTCGCAAGGCTGAAAGAGAACGCGGGCACGATCGCCAATTTCATAAAGCTGCCGTTTGACCGCTCGCGACCGGTTTCATGGCCAATCGCTCTTTCTTCGATTGTTCGTCAGCTCTCTACTCAGACGAGAGACACTCATCGGCCCATCAGAACCCTGGAGGAAATTTCCCGCTTTTTCCTCTCCCGGCTCATTATCGACCAACTGAGCAACGGGGCGATCAAGCCCAAAGACTGTCCCGAAAGCGCAGATGCCCTGCGATCCGATTTCATCCATCTTTTCAGTAACGATTCAAATTCACGAATTCTGAGCTGGACCGAAAAGCGTTCCTCCGATCTGGCAAAGAACGCGAGCCCCGCTTTTCTTCAGCAACTTGGCATTAAGGAACGGGAACTGAGTTTCTGGCTCCGGGTCATCGTGGATTACACGAAAGGGGACTCCTCCGCCTTTGATGCGCTCCGGGGGCTCTCAAATGGCGAGGCTCGTGAAAGGCTCCTCCAACTGCTTCGCATTTGCGTTTCCTATCGTCCTGTCCTCCTCATCGCAGACGCACTCGACGGATTCTTCGGCTCTGACAGTGCCGGAATGGATATCGCAGAAATCATCACCGGTATACGTGAAAATGTGGGCCGGTCACTCACCCTTCTATGCGTTAATGAAGATGTCTGGAAGTCATCCTTCAAAGAGCAACTCCCCACGGCATGGCTCGATCGCATTACCGGAGAAACAACACGGCTGCGCAACATCTCTCCCGAAGCTGCCGCTGAGCTGGTTAAGGCGCGCCTTGCTCGCGCATCGGTAACCGGAGCCAATTCAGAAAAGTTCATCGAATCGCTGCGAACCGAACATCTCTGGGTCGATGCGGAAACCAAGCTCTATCCCCGGTCTGTCCTTCGCCAGGCCAATGACCTCTGGAAATCACAGCCTGAATCTTTTTTCTCCGCACCGGCCGGGGATGCCCCCTCTCCCGATGAAGAGGAGGAAGACCTCTCCCAGTTCACTGATAAACTGGATTTCTTCAAATCACTGCAGGAAGACACCCTCGCCGACCGCAAGGTCCAGACGACGCCGGCCCCACTGCCTCCGACCCCTCAGCAGCCCCCAACCACTCACGGCGAATCAATCCCCCGTGAGCCCAACACTCCCAATCCTTTCTTTGCCTCAAATGGATCCGGCAACGAGTCCGATCTCGCCGGTATTGATTCAATTATCAACGATATCCGGGGGTCCGGCAAAGCGGTCGTAAGTGAAATCCACAAGACACCTTCGGAACAGGGCCAACCGCCGAAAATGCCGGGCTTCACCGCGCCACCGCAGGAGAGTGCCCCTGCTCCCGCGCGCAGCGGCTCACCGTTCGCAGAACCGGCAAAAGAAAATCCGTTCACCGCTCCCGAAAGCCGGACGCCGACGAATGGACACTCCAACTCCCCCGCTGCTCAAACGCCTCTCGACAACTCTATCGAAGCGACCATCAAACGGCGCGAGACAGACCTCCTGCGCGGCGATGCACTGCGACTCGACCTTGAACGCCTCGGCCTCTTCCTGCAGGAAATGGGAATGCACCATCCCGCGCTGGGGCAGCACGAAGAGCGATTCCCCAGCAGCCGGTCGACCTGTCTGCGCTGGTCAGTGCACAATCAGTCTATCCTTCTCGGTTTTGAATCACCGCGGAATGTATACTTCTGGAACAATCTGCTACAGCAATCGCCTTCGTCGAACGACTCTCAGAAGATCGTCGCTTTCTCCCACCCTTCCGACCGATTCGATTCAGGACTCTTCTCGACTTTCGGGTTCAGCCCCGCCGTCATCAAAGGGAGGATGGATATCATTGAAATGAAAGACCGGGAGCTCGCGATGATCTATGCAGCGGAGATGACCGTTCGTGAAACAGCGGGAACTCCTGCCCACGCCGAAGCGGTTCAGCGTGGCCTCCGCTACCTCGATCCGCTCTGGCGCCGGATTTGTGAAAAGGTATCCTGAGTGGAATTCACAGGTCAGCTTCAAGAAGCACGTTTCACTGACGTATCGTTGTTTCAAGTCTGCAGCTACAGGTGCGGGAAGTACATAGCGAAGTCGTTCGGGCGCCATATTTGACCGTTTGCTTGTAAAGCTAGATGGAACCTATATTCTGACCCTTTGGGCCATGAAATCATTCTTCTTTGTATTCCTGATACTGACACTGAGCTCGGTACTGTTATTTTGGAAATACGCCCCGCGGGAACTCCCCCTCGACAGGAAAATTAGATTCTCATCAGGGGAATCCGAAGAGGTCACCATTCTCGGCAAAACGGAAAGACATCTAACGGTTCGAAACAGGGAAACAAAGGAACGTAGAGAGATAGAATTGAGCGAGTTATCACTGTTTGAGAGGCCTTTGAGCTGGTTCCTGCCCGATCAAGAAGCCCCCTCCATCGCCTATCCCCTGCATCGCACAATAACCAATCAGGCGGGGAAGAGCTTCGACGGAATCGTGACCGGCAATTCCAATGGTTATATTTCCGTTCAACACAAGGAGAACAAGTCCGGGTATGTAATTGATATTGCCGGTTTATCGCAGGCTGATCAGGAGTTTTTTGGCAATCTGCCCGCTCTGGAATCTTTAGAAATCGATCAATTCCTGAAAAACCGGAGACTCGCAGGACGTCACGCAATCTGGCATAGGCAACTTCACAACGCCATTCATGAAGCCGGGAAAACTCAATTGCCTATCCTGCTGCTATTCAAATCATCCGCAGGTGAAGAGAGCACAGAGATCGATACGAACGTGTTTATGAGTTCCCAATTTCGAGAGTGGGCAAATATGAATGTTGTTCTTTGCATGTACTACAACAATCCGGACCGGGAAAAAGGAACCGCGACGCTGAACGGACTCAGCTCGGCGGAAGGTCGCGAAATGGCCCGAAAATTTAAAGTCGGGACACGCACTCCTGTGGCGGTGATCCTCGATTCAACGGGACGGAAAACCGGTCAAGTCAGCGGTTACAACCGGGAGAACGCGAGTAACTATATTACACGCCTTGAGAAAGCCCTGCCCTGACAATATCGCCTCAACCGAAACCGGGCTTCACAAGGATCCCCCCTCCTTTTCTTTTCCTGATTCCGGACAGAGAGGAACACTCAAGAGTTGATTTCAAAGGCAATTCATCGTTTTATTAGTTAACGTGAAGGAATTACTCTCAAATTCTCCCAAAACCGTTGCCACGGTGACGACGAAAGATGATCTGGCCCAGCTCAGTGACATCGAAATGGTCGTCGATTACGATGTCCTCGAATTCAGATTCGACAATCTCTTCACAGACAAAGCAGCTGCCACGGATCTCGTCAAAACGCTCCAAACGCCTATCCTCGGAACGGTGAGGAGCCCGGAAGAGGGCGGTGCCAATTCCATTTCACCTTCTGATCGTATTGCGCTCTACCATGAAATCCTGCCTTTGCTCGAATTGGTAGACACAGAAATAGGCTCACTTTCTCTTCCCGAGTTTTCCGACTTCACGGCAAAGGTTGCTGAGAGAAACATCCCGCTGGTCGCATCCTTTCACGATTTTGATGCCTTCCCCGGGGCCTCAGCCGTAGCCGCGCAGATGAACAAAGCATTCGAACTCGGTGCCGACATTGCCAAGGTGGCAGTCTACCTCGACAGCATGAAAGATCTCTTCGGGCTCGTCGAACTCGTGGAAAGTCATCGCAATGAAGGGCGGCTTGTTTCAGCGATGGGGATGGGACCTCTGGGAAAAGTTTCACGCCTTGTCCTCGCAAAAGCGGGGTCATGCCTCAACTACGGCTACCTTCAACAGCCCAACGCACCGGGACAATGGTCCGCCCGCGAACTCCGGGGATTGCTCTCCGAATTCTGAAAGATGCCGGGGCGCTTAATGCGTTGGCGCGGAAGTCGTTCCATCGAGCAGCTCCTGCTTCCGATTCGCTACAATGCGGGTCGCAATACCCAGAATCATTTCCTCGAGGACGAGGCGCAAATGGCTCCCCGCCCGGTAATCAGCCGGCGCGATGTATTTGATCCGCCCTGCTGATCCTGACAACTGAAAGGCTTTGCGAAAACTGCCCCGCGTCGTGTCATCCGGATTGTAAACCGCAATACTGTGCCCTCCGAAACGTTTCATCACAGTGAAACAGGGCACATCTGTAGGCCCGTCCCCGAGATAGATCATGTTCGGAAAGGGAATCGGTCTCAATTCGTCTTCAACGTGATCATTCACATCGTCATTGGGATCCAGCATCCCTTTGTTTATCCGGAACAGATACTGTGTTTTGGCGGTATGAGAAATGACACGTCTCGGAAAAGCAATCCTGCCCGAGCTGTCCTCCGCAAACTCGCACCCGAAAACCTGCTTGAGATGCGGGTTCAAATCACTCCCGTCGATGAGAGCCTTGAGCCCACTCGAAACAATATAGTGCTCGAGGGTTACCCCGATGGCACGATGCTCATCAGTGAGTATCGAGTCGATCTCCGTAAACATTTCCGGCAGACCGGGAAAAAAGGTAAGGCCTTTGCCCAACTCTTCGAGTTCCGCGTTACTGGGGCCATCCATCTCCAGATAATCGAGAATCGCTTTCAGGTAAGCCAACTCGCTTTCGTAGCCTTCGTTTTCGACGAGATTTTTACAACGCTTCCAGAATTCGGCCGGATTGATACCGAACCTGGGAAACAGCACATCGTCCTGCATATAAGTGGGACTGAGCGTTTGGTCGTAATCGTATACGACCGCAATTGTCGTTTGCGGGGAAGCCATTCAAAAAAGAAACAATACCACTATTTTCCGGCTTCCGCATCAGGCGAAACCACGGATTCAGAAGCCTTCCCTCCGCCTTCCGAATCCTCCTTTGAAACCTTTCCGCCTTCGACTTCCTCCAGCGCCTCTCGAAGCTCGGCAAAACGCCATTCGAAGCCAAATGCCTTCATGACAGCGGGAACGACTCGCTGGCTGTCCAGAAAAAGCTGCCCCATTCCCCCGGGGAGTCTTTTGAGAATAAAAGCGGGAACCGGCAGCAGCGCGATCCGCCCTAGAACACCTGCATAGATCGAGGTGAACTCACGATTTCGAACCGGATTAGGGGAAACACAATTTACCCGGCCGCGAATGCCCTGATTTTCTGCACATTCCAGCAGAATTCTCGCGGCGTCGGTCACGTGAATCCAGGACATCCATTGGTTGCCGCTACCCAGCTTCCCGCCCAGCCCCAGCTTAAAAACAGGACGGACTCGTTTCAGGAATCCGCTCTTCCCGAGAACCAGTCCCATGCGCGGATTCACAAGACGCACTCCCAATTTGCCAGCCGATTGCGACGCCGCCTCCCATTCGCGGCAGACGAGAGGTAAAAAACCGAAGCCGACATCAGCCTCCTCATCGAGCCATTCATCCCCGCGATCCCCGTAGTAACCGATCGCGGAAACTGAAATCAATCCTTCGGGACGTCGACTGCGGGAGACACGTGCGATCGAATCAACCAAATCCGAGGTCAAATCGGTTCTGCTCTCGAGGATGTGTCGTTTTTTTTCACGAGTCCAGAACCCGACAATGGGTTCTCCCGCGAGGTGGATAATCGCATCGAGTTCACTCACATCGATCGCTTCCGTATCAGCCAGCGATCTCACTTCAGCAACGCCCTCAATCGGCTTGTCGGCATTTCTGGAAAAGGCGACGACTTCCCACCCTCGATTTCCGGCTTCAGCGGCTACGGCTGTTCCCAAAAATCCTCTTGCACCTGTAATCCCGATTTTCATAGCTCGCTCAATGACTTGCGCAGCCCCTGCCGAGATGCACGCAGCTGACGTGCATCACGACGCTATGAGAGATTAAGTTCGCCTCAAGGTCCTGCAAGCAATTTAGCGCCGAAGCACCTTCATCGCCCCGTAGGATCCGGACGAATCATCAAACGCCGGCCTCTGCCTTCTGAAGGTCGAGAATCTCGACGAACTCAGTCGACCACTGACGCAACCGGGTCAGACCGGAAGTGGACTCGGAAGAAAGACCTTCCTCCATGAGGATAAGCTCAGAAAAACCGGTAACCGATCCGATCATGTTCCGAAAATCATGACGGAGTTCTTTATCGTGGAGAGAGAAGTCCTCCAGACCGTTGAGTTTCTTCTGAATCTCGATCCCTGAATTCTCAATGTAACCGAAAAGCTCTGGACCATCTTCGCCGTATTCGGCCACTCGCTGCTTGAGCGACACGGTTACAGAAATCACATCGCGGGCGATTTCACGGAGGCGATTCAGGGAGGGGTCCCGTCCAACGATCAACTCCGTCGACTGAGTTGGAAAACTCTCGCGCTCAATTCTCGAATTAATTGCTTCGATCACCTTTCTCGTGCCTTCATGAGTCGGGAACAATCCCGCCATCTCAATCGATTTGGCTTTTTCAATCGCGGACTGACTGGAAGCTGATACCAATCCGAAAATCGGCACATTTGCCAATGTCCCTATGCCTCGAACCGCCTGAATCGAACTCCAAAGTCCCATTTCAGAAAGATCAAGATCGACGACCATGAAATCAGGAGAGTGCTGGCGACAAAATTCGACCATCTGAAGAGGGTTCCATACAACCGCTGTCTGAAGCCCTTCCTGGCCCATTGCCTGCTGGAATCGTTCGCCGGTTTGTCGCTCACCTGCCACTATAAGAACCTTGTTCATTATCAATACGTCGAAGTTAAGAATTGTAAGAAATAATCAAATTTCCATAAATTTACTGTTTTTTAAGCTTTTTCCAACTGAATTTTTTAAATTTTTTAAAGGAATCAATTATTTCCCCCATCTAGATTGCACGATTCGTATAATAAGGTACCGATTCAAACGTCTACAATTGACCTTTGCGAAGAAATCAAACTCCTAAATCATGAGAAATATCCTTCTTACCATTGCCGCCGTGAGCGCGCTCATTTCCACCTCGGGAATCCAGGCCGAAGACGCAGCTGAAGTAAAAATCACTGCGGACAAAATCCAATTCGCCTATGACATCAAGGAATTCACGGTCAAACCGGGCCAAACCGTTAAAATCACACTCGTAAACCCGGCTGACAGCGTGACCCGCCAGCCTCACAATCTTCTCATCGTAAAACCGGGGAAAAAGGACGTCGTAGGAATGGCCGCCAACGGTTCAATGTCCGACCCTGAGTTCATGACGACGAAACAGGCGGTTCCGGAATCCGAAGATATTCTTTTTCACACAAAGCTCGTGCAGGCCGGTGAAGAGGACACCCTGGAGTTCACCGCTCCTGAAGAGGAAGGCGATTATCCCTACATTTGCACGTTCCCCGGTCACTGGATGATCATGAACGGAGTCATGAAAGTAGCGAAGTAGTTCGACCTCCCCTCCCGAATTTAGAAAGCCGATTCACGAAAGTGAATTGGCTTTTTTTGTGCTGGAAAAATTACTGAATATTATTATTTGTATTTTCCATAATAATAAGACATATTAGGATATCTACTTTTCATGCAAAGTAAAATCCATATCATCGATGACAATGAAGCGCTCACAGCATTGCTGGCGAAAACGCTTTCAAAGTTCGGTTTTCAGCCGGTAGTGGAGAATAATCCACTGCTCGCTCTGAATTCCGTTCGCCATCACATGCCGGATTTGATTCTACTCGATATCATGATGCCGGAACGCGACGGCGGAAGAGTTCTCGCGGACCTCCGGGCTGATCTTTCTTTGCGCTATATTCCCGTGGTTCTTCTTACCGCAATTGCCC
Source organism: Verrucomicrobiales bacterium (assembly GCA_029213065.1). Lineage (GTDB taxonomy): Bacteria > Verrucomicrobiota > Verrucomicrobiia > Verrucomicrobiales > DEV007 > Arctic95D-9. Next base: position 14,960 of record JARGPH010000050.1, read on the forward strand.
GGGAGGCACAGGGTCTTGCTTCAACCGGAGGTATTACCAGCACCGTCGTGGCAAAACCGGTTCAACTGAAAGAACTGCTTCATCTCATCAAAAGCGAGATTGAGTCAAATCAGACGTATCAACAGCGACAGAAGCCGTCCCAACCGTCCCTCTCCGGCGAAACGCCCCTGTCTTTCAGCGAAGATTTTGCTGCCGCTGTCCCCGACCGCCCGGCCCAGTTACCTCCGGCCGACGAGTCGAGCACGACGACGGGAAACCGCGATGGCAGTTCATTCTCACCAGCCTCGCCCAATACTGATTTTTCCCGCGATACTCCGCAGCCGGTCAACCCTTCAACCAGTGCATTCGGATTCCCGCCAAGGGAGGACGATTCAGACCCTCCGGAAAAGACCTGGTAACTAGGCCAACCCGTTTTTCCGAAACGCGCCAAGGCACCAATCATACTCGTTGACGAGCTGAGCGACAACATCGTCGGACCGCAGCTCCTGCGGCATGACCTCCCAGGTATAGGTCTCCATTTCGAAATGGTGACACCAACCGGGATCTTCTCCCAGCAGTTTCAGAATCCCTTCAATGTGTGATCGGGTGTCCTGAAAATGCCCACCGGGTTGTGCGTGAATCGGAATATGAAAATGGACTCTCCATTCGTCTCCCGCATCCGCAGCATTCTCTTCAAACCATTGAAGCGCCTCCGGAAGATCCTTGATACGATGAACGACTTTCCCTCCCTTACCAACAACGACCTGGTGCAGGTAGACATCATCCTGAAACGCAGCCAACTCCTCTACCGCTTCCCTCGTCGGGACCAGTCTAAGCGCTGAGCTCAGGTGAATTTTACTGACCCGAATCCCCGCGTTGCGAAGGTTTGCAATCGCAGCCCCCGGCTCTTCATACTCAATCGCGAGGTGGCAGGTATCGTAATTGATTCCAAGATTTCTTGAAATCCGCTCCTGCTCCGCTGAGTCAGCACCTGAGAGCAGCTCCTCAAAAAAGGTCACTGACTCCCCACTCGTCTCAAAAAGACCAAGTGGCTCAGGCTCCAGCCCCAAATGGATATCCCGACCGGTTTTATCACGCAGTCGTTCAATGTGATCGCTGCATGATCTCAAATGCTTAATGATCGCACTTTTTTGTTCCTTCGCCGTTTCGGGCTTGATGAACTCCTTAAATGAACCTGGCAGAGTACTCACGCTCACAGAACTGTCAGCAGGAGCAAACTCGGTGATCAGGTCAAAAAGCTGATTCGTATACGTCAGGCGTGCTTCAGAGGTCCAGTCAGGCGCATAAACCTGCTCTTTGACCCGGCTGCCATGAAAGGTGCCGTAAGGGAACCCGTTCACGGTGAAAACATAGGAATTCGTATCCTCAAGCCACTTCCGAAAACGTCCTCTCTCATCGCCCGATGCGGCCAACTCTGAGGCAGCATCCGCTCCGAGCCGCAAGCCAATCCCGTAGGGCTGATCACCGGCGACCTGTTTCCTGACTTCATCCGTGTAGCGCCGGAGACCGCTGAAAGTCTCCTCCCAGGTTTCCCCGCGATGGATGTTGGTGCAGTAACCTAAATCAATATTATGCTTCAATCGCATGCGGGAAGGAAACGCATCTCTGCAATGATCGCAAGGCAAAGCCTCCTGAAGTGCCCCTGCATTTACGCGATTGAATTCTTTACAATTTGATCCTCTAAATCAAGTATCAGGAACCCCTTCAACTTATAAAAGATTCCATGAGCCTTGAACTTTCCGAAGAAAACAATCCCCTCGATGCCCCGCCCACTCCGGGTCTGACCGGAATCCTCGTGGTGGATGAAGATCCCGCCTTTCAACTCGGGCTCAAAACATTCCTTCGCGAATACGTCGGGTTTGAGAACGTTTTCACGGCCAGAAGCGGCGCAGAGGCAATCGACTTTATCGAAGCTGAACCATCCATCGAAATGGTGACACTCGATCAGCATATGCCTGAAATGACGGGCATAGAAGTGCTGCACGAACTGACCGCTATCGCGACCCGCCCCCTCAGCGTGATGATGATTACTGGAAGCCGTTCTGCAGACCTGGAGGCCGAATTCCGATCGATGGGGACGGCTCAGATTCTCACCAATCATTTCATCACCAAGCCCATCGAATTTGAGAGACTCGAACCCATTGTGATTCAATCCTACGAAGAATTACTCGAAGCGAAGCGCCCGAAGGTAATCGAGGAACCGGAGGCAGCCCTCCCCTTCGAACCTGAAATCACCATTTCACGCATGAATGACAAACTCGACGAACACTCTCATAAACTCGACGAAATCAACACCCGCCTCGAAGCGGTTCAACGAAGACAGAAGTGGGGAATCTGGAAATTACTCGTCGTTGCCGCGATCATTTGGATCGCTTCACAGTTCGGCCTTTTCAAGTCAATGGAACCGGGCTGGAATAAGGTAAAAGAAACGGTAAGAGCGTCTTTCAGCCCTCGAACTGCCCCCGCAGCCGGTGCCGCATCACCAGCACCGATTGAAAAAACCACTGCTCCTGCTGAATCTGCGCCAGCCGCCCCTGAAGCGAAGGGTAAGGCAGCGGAGGCACCGGAATCCCCTCCTGAAGGACGCCCGCTTTAGTTTTCCCGCAAGGCGGATCCCTTTCGTTCATTACAAACGAAATCAGGATTTATAATCGAGTTCCGGAAGCTTTTCAGGGATGATGTCATCGAAATAAAAACACCAGCCATGACCAACGATCCCAATACCCCTGAAAACGAAAACGATTACGAAAGCGCCACCGCGCACGAATCAAACGATACCGGCTCAGCGAGAACTGAGTCATTTGACGACATTTCAAAAGCCGTCAAAGACGCTTTCAAGACCGGTTCCGAAGATGCCCGCAAGGCCTTCGAGAAAGCGGTTCCCAAAGCCAAAGATGACATCACCCGTGGTGTCCACGATGTCGCTTATGCGATCGCCTACGCGACTGCCTTTGGCGGAGAGCTTCTCAAGGAATTCACTCCGGAGAATATCACGAGAGGGTTCAGCGAAGGCAGCGATGCGGGGCGACGTGCCGCCAGCGAAGTCGTGAAACAACGCAAAGAGCGGGAAGCCAATCAGGAGAGCACTCCGGATGGCGCCCCCGAAACGTATCCCGCCTGATTTTTCAGCTGAATCTGTCAGCGCCTATTCGGATGCAGGAGACGCCTCCGCCGGAGTTGCATCAACGATGGTAAGCTCGTTCTCATTGAGCGCCTTTGCTTCATCTACGGGTAGAGTGACTTTCCCCGTCGCGGCCCACTCAGTACCGCGCTTCAAGGTCTCCTGAAACCCGAGACAGGACATTGCAACGGTATTATGCCCGAGGGTGGTATGAAAAACTCTGCCGGCGCCATAATCGATCGCCATCAAGAGCGGCTCAAACTCTCCGGATCCCCCCGTTTCCTCGCTGGCCTTTGCCGCCGCGAGAACAGACACATTTTTCGCAGGTCCACGAAGCCTGTCGTAAAGCTCGTCCTCAGCATGAAGCCATTTCAGAGGAAGCCCTTTTACAACAGGATGATCCGCGTCCTGGGTTTCGACCACAAACTCATGGCGGGAACCATGTGATCCCCCTTTGCCGGCGACAGGATCATTCACCCAGCTTCCCCCTCTCAACCTCAAATACGGGCCGGAGAGTTCGCTTCGACCTCCCCAGCCGCCCACTCCGATCATTTCATTGTAGGCCGGCCATTCGGGAAACGAATTGTTGGCGGCATGCACAGCGACAAATCCACCTCCGCCACCGACATAGCTTTCAAAGGACTTTTGAACCGCTTCCGGCCAAAGTTCGCCATTGTAGTTGGAGACAACGACATCATAGGCCGCAAAATCCGGTCGCCACGCCTCCCACAGAGAAGCTGATTCCGCTTTGAATTCAGAAACATCAGCCTCCCACTTTTTCATCGACGCTGCGTAGGCTGCTTTCGCTTCATCCGTTTTCTCTTTAGGAGGTCGGGGCGCTTTCGGAGCAGCCTGCGGGGACGTGGAAACGGTCACCTCAAACACCCCCGCCTCTTCCAGGATTTGCGTGAGAACCGGAGTGGTTTCCTGCCAGGCGTGATTGTTTTGACCATCAAGGATCAAAACGGAAAGCTTCTTTTTCTCACCGCAACCGGTTATAAAAATCAAAAACACGGCAGCAACCACTGCCAGAAATGCGGAAAACTTGGAAACGTGCATCCCGGATCATAGACAGGAGTTTTCAAAATAAAAACCCCACAATTGCGGATTCTTGAGTAGCCCCGCCGACCACACCTGCCCGATTGTTTACTCAGGGCAATTTCAGGAGCCTAACGATTTCAGCAATCCCGTCTTCATCCCTGTGAACCCCGTGAGGACTGCGGCAGACGACCACTTCAGAATCGACCCCCTCGATATGCGAGCTCCGGTAGGAAACGAGACCGTCACTGCTATCAGCCGGTAAAACCCGTTCACCGCGCTTGCTGGCAATCACTGAATGATAGTGAATAGCGGGATTCAACGGTTTCAGGTAGAGATCCCCGGTAATCCTTGATTTTGAACTTAATTGTTCCAGCGAAGTCGTTCTGTCTTCGGCGATCTCCAGTCCCAGAGGAGTCAGCGCGTAACGACTCTGCTCGACAATGTCAGAGGTGAGTCGGGCGAGTTGAGAAGGCACCTGAATCAAACTCCCCACCAGTCCGGTCCCCGGATAAGCCGCGACCTTACTGCCTCGATGCGGAGTCGCACAAAAGATGACACGACTGATGTTGGGCACCGGCTCGTAGTAAAACAACCGTCGCAAAATTTTGCGATCCTCTTCATCGACGTTGAGTTGCTCAATAGGGACGTTGAACACCTTGTTCCACTCCTCATGCCCGCGGTGCTGCGTGTGGGTGGTGGAGCGTTGGGGGGGGGGGGTGTGGGCGGGGCTGGGGCGGTGGGGGGGTGGCGGGGGGGGGGGGGGGGGG
>JARGPH010000019.1 GCA_029213065.1 Verrucomicrobiales bacterium
AAGAGAGCAGGTTCACAACAGCGATCAAAAGGATAGCGACCAAAAGAGCAATAACAGTATTTTTCATAAAGGGAGTGCAGCCTAAACGAGGCCGGAGAGGAAGGACACCAGATTTTCAGCTCTGTGTAAAGCACTAACGAGCCCTCAAACTAAAAAAGCGCTTCAATTCTCGTGAGCGCTTCTTCGGATTCTGCCAGATTGGAAAGGAAGGCATCCGGCGCCGCGGCCTCTAAAACCTCAGCACTTACCGTTCCTGTGCTTACCGCAAGCACCTTCGCACCGAACGCTCTTGCGCAATAGATGTCCTTCAGCGTGTCACCGACCACGAGCGTATTCTCAGCCACGAAAGTCTCGCGATGCACTTCAGCAGCCCGGGCCAGAGCAATGGGGCCGAGACGATTTCGATCGGCATGATCATCACCGAAACCACCCGTTTGAAAATGATGATCCATCTCATAACGCTCCAGTTTAATAAAAGCGCCCCGCATCGTATTCCCCGTCAGCAGGGCGATTTCGTAGCGGTCATCTTTGGAAAGCGCATCCAACAGCGGAAGCACTCCCGGCAGGGCACGTCCCCGTATCTCGTCGCTTTTGAGAAACCGGGAAGCGAGATCATCTGCATAGGAATGAAAAAACCGCTCCCTTGCCTCAGGCGAATGCTCGATGGCAAAGTGATCGAACAGAAAACCGGCAACACCACTGTCAGTGGCACCCCCGAGATCGAGAGGAGGAAACTCACGTCCTTCACACTCGGGAAAAGCCGTGTAGAAACCGTTTTGCAACGAAACAAGACCGGCACCCATCGTATCAACGAGGGTGCCGTCTATATCGAATAATATCAGTCTGCGAGCCATTTCAACCGCGTCGCAGCCGGAGAATTATCACTTCTCCTCTTTGGAATCGTCGACAGCCGAATCCTCAGTCGCCGCCTCATCATCATGTGAATCGTCATCATGGGAATCGTAGCCATCCGCTTCATCAGAAGCAGACATTTCCGCTTCGGCTTCATCGAGATCGACTTCTTCGTCATCGAGACGAAACTTCCGCTTCTGCTTCTCTTTCGGAAGTGGCGAAAGCATCATGAGAATGTTCCGGTTGTTGAGCTTGGGCTCCAAATCGACGTTGGCGACTCCCGCAAGATCCTCTTTGACCCGATCAAGAACAACAAATCCGAGTTCCTTGTGCGCCATCTGACGACCGCGGAACTGGAGCTGGATACGCACCTTATAACCGGCAGCAAGAAAGTCCTCTGCGTGAATCAATTTGTTCACGTAGTCGTGCTGCTCAATGCCAACACGGAACTTAACTTCCTTCTCACGCTTTTTAGGCTTCTCCGTTTTCTTTTGCTTCGAGAGTTCATATTTGTACTTCCCGTAGTCAACGATGCGGCAAACCGGCGGCTTGGCATGCGGAGCGATCTCCACAAGGTCCAGTCCGAGTTCTTTTGCCTTTTTAAGCGCCTTGTGGGTTTGAAGAACGATATTGTGCTCACCGTAAATCACCCGAATCTCGGGTGCACGGATGCGCTCGTTTACTCTCGTCCTTGGTTCACGTGGCCGGCGTCTGATGGGTCTCTTAGCGATAGCGATTTACCTCCTGTATTGATATATGGTTAGTCAAAAATTGAGAGAACTATGCAATAGAACCCCCGGGTGCGATACAGCCCCTGGAGGGCAACATCGAAATGGTTGAAAGAAGTCGGACGAAAGAAGTCTCCGACTCATGCTGAATTGTGGAAGCTGAAACCAACTTAATCATAAGCTGCGGGAGGCGATCTCTGCGACCACTTTCTCCCTGAAATCAACGACGCTGAGTGCGCCTTCATCACCGCGATCACGATGACGGACGGAAACCTGATTCAATTCCTGTTCTTTAGCTCCTATAATTAACATATACGGAATCCTGTCCAACTGAGCAAGTCGAATTTTCGCCCCGACTTTTTCGTCAGCGCTGTCGACTTTAACCCGGATTCCGTCTTCACGGAGCTGATCGTAGACCGCCTGAGCATCATCAACAAACTTCTCCGAGATCGGCAAAATTCGGACCTGCTCGGGAGCAAGCCAGGTGGGAAACTTACCGGCAAAGTGCTCAATCAACACGCCGACGAAACGCTCCATGGAACCGAACGGCGCCCGGTGAATCATGACAGGGCGATGCGGTGAATTGTCTGAACCGATGTATTCGAGACCGAATCGCTCCGGCAAATTGTAATCCACCTGAACGGTTCCGAGCTGCCACTCGCGTCCGATGACGTCTTTGACAACGAAATCGATTTTCGGTCCGTAAAAGGCCGCCTCGCCGGGCTCTTCAGCAAAATCGGTTCCCAGAGTCGTCGCCGCTTCGCGCAAAGCGGATTCCGCTTTGTCCCATTTTGCGGGATCACCGACGTATTTGGAAGAATCAGGATCGCGCAGGCCAACCCGCACGCGGTAATCGTCCATTCCCAGCGTTCCGAGAACGATCTTCACCAACTCAAGGCAACCAAGAATTTCATCCTTCACCTGATCTTCGGTGCAGAAGATATGGGCATCATCCTGAGTGAAACCCCGAACACGGGTCATTCCGCCGAGCTCACCCGACTGCTCCCAGCGATAGACGGTGCCGAATTCAGCGAGCCTCACTGGAAGATCGCGGTAGCTGTGATGATTGCTTTGGAAAATTTTGATGTGATGCGGGCAGTTCATCGGCTTCAGAAGAAACCCGTCGACTTCGCCCGACTCGAGCTTGTTCGAGAGCTCGCCACAGCCACAACCTTCGTCAGCGAGCGCTTTCATGCTCTCTTTCTCGATCACGGGCGGGAACTGAGAATCGGCGTAATAAGGAAAGTGCCCCGAAGTCCTGTAGAGATCGAGCTTTCCAATGTGCGGCGTGAAAACCTGACTGTATCCCTGTCGCACAAGGTGCTCGCCGATGAAATTCTGCAACTCCTGACGTATCACAGCGCCATTGGGCTTCCAGAGAACGAGCCCCTGCCCGACCGCTTCATCGATATGAAACAGATCGAGATCCTTTCCGAGCTTGCGGTGATCACGCAATTTTGCCTCTTCGAGCCGCTCGAGATGCTCCGTTAGAAGTGTCCTGTTTTTAAACGCGGTTCCATAAACCCGCTGCAACTGAGGATTTGAGGCGTCGCCTTTATAGAAAGCACTGGCAACACTCATTACCTTGAAAGCTTTGCAATTACCGGTCCGTCCCACGTGAGGTCCCGCGCAGAGATCCCAGAAATCGCCGTTCTTATAAAGGGAAATTTCCTCGTCCTCCGGAATCTCTTCAAGCAGGTCGATTTTGAAAACACTCGGGGTATCGCGATCACCAAGAGCGGCAAGCCGACCGCTTTGAGCCATCTTGAGCGCTTCAGCGCGGGAGACGATTTCCTTTTCGAAAACCTGATTCTCCTTCACGATCTTTTTCATCTCCCCCTCAATCGCGTCGAAATCATCGGGCGTGATGCGATGCTCGAGGTCGACATCGTAATAGAAACCATTCTCAACCGGCGGTCCCGCAGCGAACTGAGCATCGGGCCACAGCTTTGCGATAGCCGTCGCGAGAACGTGTGCCGTAGAATGCCTAAGGCGTTCCAGATCAGACATTTGATCACGTTCTTCGAGAGTTTTTCGCTGCTTTTCCTGAGAGTCCGCCATAGTCGTTTATAAAGTGATGCTCAAACTACCTATTTTCGGGCATTTACCAACCAGAAAGGCCCGCAAAAAGAAGAGAAAATCTTCTGTTGATCTTCTGAAAATCTAATGAATACTTTCGGCCCTCACATTCGAGGAAACGGGATGTAGCACAGCTTGGTAGTGCGCCTGGTTTGGGACCAGGAGGTCGCTGGTTCGAATCCAGTCATCCCGACTCTCTTCTGCGACGCAGAAGGATTGAGGGTCTCCACCAAAGTTTGGGGACTGTTCTATTTTTAGCCGCATTCAGCGATGACTCGCAAGCGGTAGTTTTCAAAACTCTTGAAGCCGTAAGCGCGGCGTTGGATGAGTTTCATTTTTCTGTGGAAGCCTTCGGTGATGCCGTTGCTTTTGCTGAAGCGCCACCTGCAGGCGATCGGCTCATCCCGGTCTGCCAAGGTTTTGGCGAGTCTTATGATCGGTTTAAAGCCACTCGCTTTGAGAGTTTCGAAACGTTCCGGCAATTGAGGGATTACACGGATGACATGGAAGGGGCTTTTGCTGTACGTTGGATGGAAAAGGCGGGCGCGGGATCTGATCGTTGCGTCTGAGATGCGGGAGCAATCGAACCGCGATCCAATTCAACGCCCTTTTTCTGAAGCAATTTGACGTCCGGAAATAATGAGTTCACAGCGTTTTCAACCGGTTTGGAGATTCTCCGCCTCGATTGCGCTGCTGATTATCTCGTTCAATCAAAGCTCCTGTAGAAGTCTCCCCGGGCAATCGAAAGCAACGATGAGATTCCCTGAAATTCTGGAGGGCCACTCCATATGCGAAACCACCATCCGAACTTATCCGGGAGTCCCAATTGCCCGACTTAGCCTGAAACTCACAGGCCGGGTCAAAAGCGATACCCGGTTTGATATCCACGAACAAACAACGATCAATGGCGTGCCGACTGAAAATCGAACCTACCGGCTTATGCGATCTGAACATGGAGAATGGCTTGCTACCGCACCCTGTATCGTAGGCGAGGGAGTAGGCACGACATCTCAAAACAAAATACGATGGAAATACGAAAGTTGGGAAAGGCTTCCTAACGGACGAATAATCAATCTGAAAGTCGCGGAGCGATGGACTGCGATCGCCCCCGATAAAATTCAAATCAATCAGGTGTTCTTTAAATATGGAATACCATTGGCATTCGGAAAAGGAACCATTATAAAATCACCTGTTCAGGGAGTCTCCTCAACGCATTCGCGTCTATTGATACCGGGTAGGCTGCGACCATTCAAATATGACACCGGATCCCGCCAATAAAGACAAAGCGTTCTTCGAGTTTATCGATATCTGGAAAATCCATGCAGACAGAGAGGAACTTGCCGCCTGCTCTCTCAATTTTTCCGAGGCAGCTCGATGGTGGCCTGCCTGCTTTCTGAGAACCGAAACAGTCTCACTTGGAGACGAAAACGGAGTCGGCGGTGAGGTAAGAGCTCTAACAAAGGGACTGCTCCCTTACTGCCTCAACGTCGTTATCAAAGTGGAAGATGCCGACCCTTTAAATTGGTATCGATTTCAGTTCAGTGGAGATCTCAACGGCTCTTCCCTACTCGAGATCCAGTATCAAGATGGTGTCGCAGAGATGAAGTTCACCTCCACACTGCTCGCTACCAAATCAATCATTAGAAATTCGCCACGACTCTTCAAACCAGTCTTTGCTTCGAATCACAACTGGGTGATGCGTCGAGGCGAGACAAGCTTTCAGACTGAGGTCAGGAGAGTCAGTGGTGAAGAGGAATATTCAGCCGATGTTCCGGGCCCTGCATTTCCACACAATCTCCCATGGGTGGTGAATCGAATTCCATGGGGAAGGTGTGCCAAATGAATTTTGAGCGGCTCGCCAATCTCGTTTTTCTCAATCGCAAAGTATCCGCGTCACTGCTGATTGGAATGTCGGTGGTGGCCCTTTATGGCCTGACTCAGCTCAAATTTGACGACGACCTCGATTCGATTTTCAGAGGAAACAGCAGCGAGCAGGCGCTTCTCGACAAACTCTCCGGGCAGATCCAGTTCGAGCAAACCGGATTTCTAGTTCTATTCGAAGCTGAAGATCTCTTCTCCAACGAGGTCATCGCAACATTGAGAGAGCTCCATTTCGATCTGCAGGACATCGACGGAGTTGCGAAAGTCCAATCGATTCTCCAGGCACGCGACGGCAACCTCGCCCCTATCATCCCCGGCCCCGGAGCAGACGAGGGCCAACTCGACAAAGCGCGGACTCTACTGCGAGACGTTCCGGGATTTGGAAGCAACGAAGGGAAAAATGCGACACTCCTGATTGTTGACCCCGTAGATCCGGGTGCACACATTGAAGAACTCAATCAAGTCTACGAGGCACTACAGGCGGCCGCGCTAAACGCATCAAATACAGGACTCGTTTCGACCGGCGTCAGTGGCCTGCCTGCGCTTCGCTGTGAACTCGTTGACATCGAAAAGCGTGAACTCCCCCTCCTCATACTGGTGGGAGCCCTTCTCGGCACCGCTGTCGCATTGTCTCTTTTTCGCAGCTGGTTCGCGTGGATCGCCACCTTCCCGGTTCCGCTTATCGCCGCTTTCTGGAGTCTCGGCTTAATGGGCCTGACCGGTCGGACCTTTGACCTCATCTCTATTGTCATCCCGCCTCTCGCCATGGCAATCGCGATTACCGACGCGGTTCATCTGCTTTGCGGAATCCGCGAGAAAGTCGAAGAAGGCCACTCACCGAAAGAGGCCTCGCGCCTGGGGATTCGGCTCGTCGGACCGGCCTGCTTTCTTTCATCCCTGACGACGATGTTTGCTTTTCTCTCCCTGACGCTGTCATCGAGCCCGATGCTGTCCCGATTCGGTGTCACCTGCGCCGGAGTCACTCTGGCCGTTTTCACATCAACTCTGCTATGGGTTCCATTCATCACCACCACTCGCTCCGGTAGATTGATCGGCAGAAAGAAGCCCCCACCCAGCCCATCGAGTTTCTCACCGGCGACGAAGCACCCCGCTTTGTTTGTCTGGATTTCCGCAGCACTGCTCGGAATCTGCCTCTTCTTTGTTTCCCAATTTCAGCCTGATTACAAATTCAGCGAAAATCTCTCCGCAACCAATCCTGCGATGGAAACGCTTGCCTCAATCGACGACTGGTTCGGTTTCTCCGGTCATCTCAACGTCATGATAGAATGGCCTCATGACAAAACTTTCGACTCGATCGAAGTGAGAAATCTCATCACCAACGTCGAGACAACGCTGAAGGAAATCCATCCGGAGAGTGATCCCATCAGTTTAAACTCTCTCATGAGACAGATCCTCGCGAGTGCCGACACCGGAAGTCCAATTCCCGGGTGGCAGGAGCTTCCCCACACCGTCACGGAAAGATTCCTCAACCCGGAAGCACGGCGCACGGTGATCACATTCCCAGTAGGCGACCGTGGATCGCGGGAGCTCGTTCCCCTGTTTTCAAGGATCAATGAAGAACTCAACAACCTTCGCAGAAGTCACCCGGGCTATCGAATCGAACTGACTGGACCTACCTTTGTCCACGCGGTCATGAGCGAAAAAATGATTCGGAATCTGGGGCAGGGCCTCGCTTTCGCCGCCATCGGAATCTTTCTCATCGTGGGTCTCGTTTTCAAATCTTTCGACTTTGCATTCAAAAGCATTCTTCCCAACCTCCTTCCACTCGCGGGCACTGCGGCCATTCTCGTCATTGCAGGACAATCGATGCATTACAACACCGTGCTGGCGCTGACGATCGGACTGGGAATAGCAATCGACGACTCAATCCAGTTCCTCTTCCGATTCAGGCACGAATTAAAAGTATCCGGCGGGGATGCAGTGGCAGCAGCTAACAAAACACTAAACTCAGTTGGCTCAGCGCTGACTACCACTTCACTGGTTCTAATCACCGGTCTCGGCGCCCTTCTCTTTTGCAGCCTCCCGATGGCGCGCGTCTTTGCGATCATCATCATCATGGTCATTATTTTCGCCTTGATCGCAGACCTCTACATACTTCCCGCCTTGATGTGCTTAAAGCAAAAGCCCAAACTGTAAAAACAATGAAAGGAACGCTCTCATTTCTCACCATCTTCATTCTTGCGACAACTGCCACAGTTACGGCTCAAGATTCCCGAAAATCACTTATCAGGGAAATAAAAGAGGCAGGACAAACAGGAGCCGGGCATCAGATTCTGGCACGACTCGAAGGCAAATGGAAAGTGCGCGGGCTCATTCGGATTACCGCGGGGAGCAATCCTGAAATGATTAGCGGCAACGCCAAGCTGAACTGGATACACGGCCGCCGCTTCCTCGTTCAGGAATTCGACTGCCCCCAACTCGATTTCCCCTACTCCGGAACTGGAATCCTCGGCTACGACAACCTCCTTCATGAATTTACAGGAGTCTGGTGTGACAACTCGAATACCGGTCTCGCAACCTACAAAGGCAGCTTCGACCAGAAACAAAACAAACTGATCTTCAAAGTGGAACAAACCGATCTTCAGACCGCCACGCGGCGTACCGCAACGGCGACCTACACCTTCAACAGTGACTCGACAATCGATTACAAAGTGACAACAACTGATTCAGAAGGTGTTCAATTTTCCCCGATTGAGTTCCAATACCGGAAGCAGAAGGGCCTTTAAGGGCTCGCCTGTGGCTAACTGTTTCACCATCCAATCTTCGCGAATGAAGGCCTGAGCTTCTCCCCGCGCTCTCCATGAGAAGCAGCAACCCATCCAATTCGTCCGGGAAGATGGCTTTTGAATTCCGGATGATTTTCACGATTCTTTCACCGGCAACGAACGCCTGCGCTGGAATTCGGACAATTCGGCGGGTCGAAGTCATCAAAAGTGACAGCGGCGGCCCCGGCGATCCAACGTATCCGGTCTTTCGTGGGCTGTCCTACGGCGTGCTGTAGTTACGTCCACGACTTGATATGGGGCTGTCGAAAAATCCCCCGGGGTAACCCCGGAGAGACTCAACAAGCCCGAAGGCTCGATTGTCAACTTGGAGAGCCGAAGCTCACCACTATGACAAAAAAACGAATCAATCCCCGTGCGACAGGCAAGCCTCTGCGCGACACGGGAAACAATCTAGGAACTCGATGAACTGCGCTGGCGTGAGCGATTGCGATTACCGCCACCACTCGAGCGTCGATTGCCTCCGCCGCCTCCACCTCCGGAGCGATTTCCACCGCCGCCGCCGGAACGTCCTCCACCGCCACGGCGATCTCCGCCGCCACCACCTGAACGTCCCCGTCCGCGACCTCCGCCTCCGCCACGACCTCCGCGTCCGCGGCTCACGTTTTTGGCGTCTTCTTTGCCGTCCTCGGGATCCATCTCAAAACCCTCGATCTTTTTCACCGGAATCGGCTTCTTGAGAAGTTTCTCGATGTCACGGAGGAGGCTTCGCTCATCAGCGCTGACGAGAGAGTAGGCGATGCCCTCTTCCCCGGCACGACCGGTTCGACCAATGCGGTGAACGTAGTCCTCAGGCACATTGGGAAGCTCAAAATTCACAACATGAGGAAGCCGGCTGATATCGATACCGCGGGAAGCCACATCCGTTGCAGCCAGCATACGAATCTTGCCTGACTTGAAATCGGCGAGCGCCTTCGTCCGCGCACTTTGACTCTTGTTGCCGTGAATCGCAGCGGAAGTCACCCCGTCTTCGGCGAGTTGTTTCGCGAGACGATTTGCGCCATGTTTGGTGCGGGTGAAGACAAGAACCTGCTGCCAGTCACCTTCACGAATGAGACGTGAGAGGAGAATTCGCTTATCCGCCTTCGCGACCGGGTGCATGAACTGCTCAACTGTTTCAGCGGTGGTATTTTTACGAGCGACTTCCACGAGAACGGGATTGTCGAGGAGACCGTCTGCGAGCCGTTTAATTTCATCGGAATAGGTCGCAGAGAAAAGAAGATTCTGACGCCTCCCGGGAAGCAGATTCAAAACCTTCTTGATGTCATGAATGAAACCCATATCGAGCATGCGGTCCGCTTCATCGAGAATCAAAATCTCAACACCACCGAGGTCGAGCGTCCCCTGTGAGGCGTGGTCGAGAAGACGACCCGGCGTCGCCACGAGGACTTCCACTCCGCGGCGGAGTCGATCGATCTGAGGATTGATCCCGACACCACCGAAAATCACGGTGGAGCGCAGTCTCAGCCCTTTGCCATATTCTTCGACACTGGCACCGACCTGAGCCGCAAGCTCACGAGTCGGGGTGAGGACGAGAGCACGCGGTCTGCCGGGTCGTTTCCCGCGTCCGAAATCGCGACCTTCCTGTGCGGGCTTTCGTGAGTCGAGAAGCTGGAGCATAGGCAGCGTGAAAGCCGCCGTTTTACCGGTTCCGGTTTGAGAGCCCCCGAGGAGATCCCGCCCTTCGAGGATGGAGGGAATCGCCTTCGCCTGGATCGGAGTCGGCTCGCTGTATCCTTTAGAGGAAACAGCATCTGCAAGTTCAGCACAAAGGCCAAGTTCATTAAAAGTCATAAGAATAGAATTAGATAATCGGTTTGGTGCTCAAAATTGAGCAATTAGGAGCCCCGATCGCGAGATGGCGACACAAGGCCGCTTTCGAATCGGGGTAGAATGGTGCGAATGGCATGATGCGATTCACATTTCACGGGGTGACACTTGAAGAGCTGTCGTTCACTTCCCCCATTCAGGTTGAGACTTTGAAGCATTAGCAACCAGCCCCGGCCGCAATTATATTCATGAAGCCTGACGCTGCGAAAAGACACGCAAATGGCCCGAAAGTCAAACGATACTCGATGACTGCGATTCTAGGGCAACGGTTCGAAATCCTTAATAAACCACGGATCCAAATCCGTTCTGAAGAGGTCATCGACCTGCGTCGCGTTCGAAACCTCTCCGGCTTTCTTCATCGGCACGAGAGTGAATTTATAGCGCTTGCCGCCCTCGAGGTGAGAACTTTCCTGAAGAACCCGATCTCTGAAAGCCCAGGCAAACGCGTAGATTTCTTCTTTCCCGTGGTCACCGTTCTCGACAGTAAGATCGGAAAGAAGGAGGGAATAAACCGCATCTTTATAGGCCGTTTCACGTGGATCGGCGAACTGAGACAACTCCCTGACGGTGGCAGTGACGCTAAGTTGCGCGATCTCGGCGGTGCCAACCTCTACCTCAGCTTTTCGAAATTCGACCGGCACCCAGCGGATCCCGGCGCGCCGGGCCGGCAGTTCAGCGAGTAGAAGGTCCCGCGCCGAGAGCACCCACACGACAACCTCTTTTGAGCGAAGCACCTTGTCAGGGAGGCTCGCAAACTCACGTCGAACCGCAGTCGCTCCGTCTCCGTTAATCGCAATCGTATGAAGAGGCTGAGCAAGATTAGCTGAAAGATGAGCGGCAAATCCCGCACCTATTTTCTCATCTTCCTCGTCACCAAATCCGAGTCCGGGCTCGTCGTAGATATTGACGAAGCTGTCTCCCAACAAAACGATCGGAGATCCACTGTCGTCGGTAACAGCGCCCTGTGGGACACTCAGCTCAACCTCCTCTTTGACCATATCACGGCGATCCAGCATCCCTGCGAGATCGCCTGAATGAGTTCGCTTCTCAGCATGCCACTGAATCTTCCGATCGCCACGCTTCGCGCCACCCATCTTATCGATGACCGTTTCAGCCACGTGCTTTGCCGCCATCGCCATCGCAACCGGCGTCCAGTGAGTGTCGTGTTTCAGAAACCGGGATGATTCCGGTAACGTTCCCAGAACAGGCAACAGATCAACCACCTGAATCTCCCGTCGGGAAAGCTCGGCGAGAGCTTCTCTATAGTGCGTTGGCGTATCAACGCTCTCGCCCAACCCCAACCCACTGCGAGCAAGCATCGGCTTTGTCGGCACCGGCACAATGACAAGCTCGAGTCCCCGTTCATCCAACTGCTTTGCAAATCCTTCAATGACGTCCAAGGGCGCTTCCCACGTCTCCGCGACTTTCTCGCGGGCGACCGATGAAGGCTCCTCGTAAAACGGTCCCTTCCCGAAGACCGCCTCGAGCTCCGGACGATAGTAGAGCCAGTCATCCTGACCGATGTATGCTTTTGCATTCCCCTCCCGAAAAACTTCCTCCATAAACGACTGATCCGCGGGGCGCTCATTCTCGAAAAAGGAAAGACGTTTGACGCGATCTTCGAGCTGCTTGAGGCGGCTCTGCATGCTTCCCCTTCCCCCTTGAGAATTACCTTCCCCCGGCGCTACCGATTCGACGATCCACGGCCAGACGAGAAACAGCAGAAAGATCGCAACGAGTCCCCACTGCCCCGCCCGCCCCACTGAGACCGAGTCACTGCCTTTAGACTGTGGAGAATTCGACATACCTAAAATTGGAAATAGAGGAACGGGTTGAATCCCTGCAGTGACATCATCCTGACACTGACGACAAGCAGGATCAGTCCGAGGACAGCTTTAAAACCCGTAACCTGCCTGAGCCATACTTGAGTCGCGGGAACGGCCCAGATCACGACGGCTCCGATCAACATCGCAAAAAGATGGTAGGGACGAAAGACCACCGCCGCGAGTGTCGCCGCCGAATCAGAGCTATCTTGAAAACTGAACATCGCCGACAAATAAGTCAGAGCGGAATCGAGATCGGCAGCTCGAAAGAAAACCCAGGTGATGAGTAAAACGGTAAAGGTAAGCGGAAGAGCAAACCACTGCGGAAAAGTAAATCCCCTGCGAACCCTGAGAAACCGTTCAACCGCAAGGGCGACGCCATGGATCGCACCCCAGATCACAAAAGTCCACTGCGCCCCGTGCCAGAGACCTCCAATCAGCATGACCAGCATGAGATTGAGGTAGGTTCGTCCCGCGCCTTTTTGATTCCCACCGAGCGGGATGTAAAGGTAATCCCGGAGGAATGAAGAAAGCGAAATATGCCAACGCCGCCAGAACTCGGTGAGGCTTTTCGACCGATACGGGGAGTTAAAATTCTCGGGGAATTTAAAACCTAACATTCGCCCAAGACCAATTGCCATGTCGGAGTATCCGGAGAAATCAAAGTAGATCTGAAAGGCGTAGGCGGCGACACCGAACCAGGCGATTCCGCCGGTGAGCGACGCGTCGCCGGCTTCGAAACAAAGATCGGCGATCGCTCCCGCCGGATTCGCGAGAAGGATCTTCTTGGCGAAGCCGTAGTTAAACCGGGTCATCCCGATAACGAAGCCATCGAGCGAATGCGTCCGCTCGCGAAGCTGATCGGCAACTGATCCATAACGCACGATTGGCCCCGCAACGAGCTGCGGGAACATCGAAACGTAACAGGCGAAGTCGACAAAATTCCGGGCCGGCCGGGCATCCCCCCGATAGAGATCGATCGAATAGCTCATCGATTGAAAGGTGTAAAACGAGATCCCTACCGGAAGAATAATTTTCGAAAGAAACTCAGGCGCCTCGACCGCACCCCATCCCCATTGAGCGGCAAACCACGAAGTCGTCTCCGCGAAGAAGATCGCGTATTTGAAAAAACCGAGAATGCTGAGATTGGAGACAATCGAGGTCCACAGGGCGAGCTTTCGCTTTCGCTTTCGCTTCGACTGACCGGGTTTTGAAATCACCTCACCGCAGGCGTAATCGATCACCGTCGAGACGAGCATCAGCGGGAGAAACCAGGGATTCCACCAGCCGTAGAATACGTAACTGACGAGAGTGAGGGTCAGAGATTTCCAGCGGACGGGCGTGGCGTAGTAGAGCGCCAGCGCGAGAGCGAGAAAGCCAAACAGGAAAATATGGGAACTGAAAACCACGGGGCGTTACACTGACAAAACGTCATCGCATTATTGCCATTTCAAGCATCGCGGCAAGCTCTTCTATCGGGACACCTTTTTCTTCGGGGTCGTGATGTAGGGAGCCCTCAAATAATGCGGCTCAAGTGGCGCTGAATCAGACCAGCGCTCCAGAGGCCACTTTGCAGCGACCCCTGCGAGTTGCCGCGCATGAGGATAGGATAAACGCGCATCAGCAATCGCGGAAACAACCGAAGCATCAGGTGTTAAAATCTCGAGCCCGCGATCACGAAACGCCTTCAGACTCGAATCAATCTCATCACTTCCAACGAGCTGAGGCGCTGAGACCAGGACTCTATCCACCACCTCCGCGATAAAAAAGCTCTTTCTCCGTGCATCACCAATCACGACGTAGGAATCCGAATCGCATTCCCAGGCCTCGAGCGAAGACCCTCCCGCGAGGGTGGAACCGAGAACCAGATTGAGACCGTTCGCGACGGCGATGCCGACACGGATTCCGCTGTAATTGCCTGGACCAATTCCCACGGCGATCTCTGAAATCTGCTCCCTTCGCCCTTCAAGGAGAGAATCCAGTGACGCAAAAATTGCGGTATTGTGAGCGCGATCCGTCACAAAATCACGATGATCAATGATCACGCCGCTGTCCTTCTCCGCCAGCGCCAGCGAGGCATGAGTGGTCGATGTTTCAATGGCGAGAATCATTTGCGTGTCACAGTATGGGCTCCGTTTGCCTCGATCGAAAAGTGAAGCGGGATCATCCCCCCGGGGAGAAGTTCAGGGAATTTGTCGGCCCACTCAACCAGAATAATGCCGTCTTCATCGAGATATTCATCCCAGCCGATCCGGATCAATTCCTCCGGAGAATCGATGCGATAAAAGTCGAAGTGAAAGACAGGAAGCCGCCCGCCGGGGTACTCGTGGACCAGTGAGAAGGTCGGGCTCGTGACCTCTCCTTTCGCGCCAAGACCGGAAACAACCCCCTTCGAAAAATGGGTTTTCCCGGCACCGAGATCCCCGACGAGAGCGACAACATCTCCGGCTTCGAGCGATTCGGAAAACGCTCTCCCCGCCGCTATCATCTCCTCTTCGGTGGCCGTTTTAAACAGGAGTTCGCTCATGAATTCAAATAGTGTTCCCAGCCACGCTGCAAGGTAACTTCGGTCTCGGCGACGACTTCACCGATGCGGGTGAGCGGAAGATCAGGCCACTCCGCATTCCATTGCTCCAATACCTGTTCCGACTTTTCCGGACTCATAGTCATGAGCAGTTCATAATCTTCACCGTCAGTCACCGCCTGCGCAATCGTCACATGCGGATGCAGCGGAAGTGCCTCCAAATCGACCGCATACCCAAGCCCGCTGGAGGCAATCAGCCGTGGCAGGTCCGACCCGAGACCATCACTCAAATCCATCATCGAACTGGGCTTAAATCGACCGCAGAGCCATCGGGCTTCCCGGAGCCGTGGCGAAAAGATGAGATGTCGCCCGCTCTCGAACGATCCGCCAAGTCTCCCCGTCACCCAGATTCCATCTCCGACTGACGCTCCGCTCCGCTGCACGCAACGATCAGGTGAAACCTCTCCAGTCATGGCAATGGAGAGAAGCGCACCATCCCCATCCAGCTTCGCTGTTTCGCCACCGACTATGGAACAGCCGCACTCGCTCGCGACAGCTGACATTCCCTCATACCAACCTTCAATTTCACTGACCTGCCGATCAGAATCGGTCGCGATCGTGACGAGAGCATGAGAGGGAGTTCCACCCATCGCCGCGATATCACTGAGAACGCGGTTAAAGGCCTTTCGCCCCACGAGGACGGGATCCGTCCCCGCCACAAAATGCACACTCTCAATGAGACAATCCGTCTTCAGCAATTGCCATCCCCCGTCTCCACCGGACCTGACAATGGCACAATCATCGCCCGCTCCGGCGATGACATCGGAATTGCCCGGAAGCCGTGCAATGAGTCGCTCAACAAGCGCTTCCTCGCCGACGTCGCGAAGGCGTTCATTTTCCGATCGAGAGGTCATGAGCTTATTCAACGGCCTTGGGCGTCAGCATCAAGACAATATTCGTCACATTGAAAAGGGCATGAATCCCGATCGGCACCCAGAGCGATTTCGTAATCTCGTAGGAGATACAGAGCAAAATGGAAAAAGCCCAGAGCGGAGCCAATGCCGGCAGATTCCCGTGAACAACTGCGAAGATCCCCCCCACGACAACCATCGCGAAAAGCGTGCCGGTCTTTTGCTTCAGGACCCCGTAGATGTATCCGCGAAAGAGAAACTCCTCCACCAGCGGAGCAGCAATACAGGCAGTGATGATGGAAAGAGCCAGATAGAAAGTCGAACCGGATGCCTGCACCATTTTGACGGCCTCCTGCTGATCCAGCTTTCCGAAAATCCCCTCAAGAAAAGACTGCGAAACTCCTCCGAGTGCCCAACCGCAAACGACCATGGCGATAACGCTCCCTGTAATCGTCGCCATAACAATGTGAGGAAGCGAGAGCCGCTTCAAGCCGAACCAGTCAACGACGCGGCGGTTTCGAACCCACTCCATAATTCCGTAGGTCATAACACCCACAAAAATAAAGTAACTGAGGTTCACGAAAACCGTGGTCAGGGTGCCGGTTGGTTCCCCAACCTCCTGTTCCGCCTCCATCCCCGCGAGAAAAACCTCGGCAACAGGATTGATAAGAAACAGCAGCGCCGGAAACCACATCAGAATGAGATCGAAATGATCAAATTCGTATGCACCGGGCATTTCATTTCCGGGAAACCACTTTGCCTTCAGATGATAGAAAAACACCCCCATCGCGGTCGCGATGAGGATGATGATTTCAAAATCCAGAAGGACTTGTTTGGCTGCGAGTTCGTCCATCGGAGCGATTGATCCGGGACTGTCCCCGGTAAAGCGCTCCTTACACCTTCACCGGAGGAAGGTTCCAGATCTGCTCAGCATACTCGGAAATGGTACGGTCGCTTGAGAATTTTCCAACACGAGCCGTATTCAGGATCGCCATCTTGGCCCAGCCTGTTTTGTCCTTGTAAGCCTCGTCAACCCGCCCCTGTGCTTCGACATAGGCTCGGTAATCAGCGAGGACGAGATAAGGATCGCCACCTTCAAGCAAACTGTGCCGGAGCTTATCAAAAGATCCTTTAGGAGCGAAGTAATCCGAGCTGATCCAGTCGATCACGGCGCGAAGTTCTTCGTCGGCCCAGTACTCGTCGTAGGCACAATAACCGGCATTCCAGAGATCTTCGACTTCTTCAACGGTCTTGCCGAAGATGAAAATATTGTCGTCTCCGACTTCTTCGCCGATTTCCACGTTGGCACCGTCGAGTGTTCCAATCGTAAGGGCACCATTGAGGGCCAGCTTCATATTGCCTGTTCCGGACGCTTCCTTACCGGCTGTTGAAATCTGCTCTGACAAATCTGCCGCCGGGATGATGACCTCAGCCGAGCTGACACCGTAGTTGGGAATAAAAGCGACCTTCAGCTTGTCACCGATGCGCTCGTCGTTGTTGACCTTTTCCGCAACCGCATTGATCGCGTGAATGATCTCCTTGGCGAGTTCATATCCGGGAGCGGCTTTAGCTCCGAAAATGAAGACACGCGGAACGACGTCGAGCTCAGGATTCTGAATGAGGCGACGATACTGTGTCAGAATGTTGAGAAGATTAAGGTGCTGACGCTTGTACTCGTGGAGACGCTTGATCTGCACATCGAAGAGAGCGGAAGGATTGACGGTGATGCCACAACGCTCCTGAATGAGAGCGGCGAGGCGCTCTTTATTCCGATGTTTGATCGCCATGAACTCCGTTTGGAAAGCAGGCTCATCAATGAACTCCTCGAGATCGCGGAGGCGATCAAGGTGACGCGGCCAGTCGCTTCCGATCTTGTAATCGATGAGAGCGGAGAGTTCCTGGTTACAGGCCCGCAGCCAGCGACGCGGAGTGATTCCGTTGGTCTTGTTCTGGAAACGTTCCGGATAGAGTTCGTGGAACGTTTTGAAGAGGTCCTTAATGAGAAGCTCGGTGTGCAACGCGGCAACCCCGTTCGTGGCATGACTTCCGATCACAGCGAGATAGGCCATGCGAATCTGCTTGGGATGACCTTCCTCAATGATGGAAAGCTCAGCCAGTTTCTCATCGTCACCAGGCCACTTCTTGCTGACGACATCATCAAGGAATCGCTTGTTGATCTCGAAAATAATCTGGAGATGGCGTGGGAGCACTTTCTGGAAAAGCGGCACACTCCACTTCTCAAGCGCCTCGGGAAGAAGGGTGTGGTTCGTGTAGGCAAAAGTAGCCTGACAGATCCCCCATGCCTGATCCCACGGAAGCATTTCCTCATCAATGAGAAGACGCATCAGCTCCGGAACCGCAATCGCAGGGTGAGTGTCGTTCAACTGGATCGCCGCCTTCTCGGGGAGACTGTCCCACGTGTCATTCGAAGCGCGGTGACGGCGCATAATGTCACGCAGCGAACAGGTCACGAAAAAATACTGCTGCACGAGTCGAAGCTCTTTCCCACCCTCAGTGGAATCATTCGGATAAAGAACTTTGGAAATTGACTCACTCTCCGCTTTCTCACGAACCGCTTCGACGTAACCGCCGCGGTTGAAGACATCGAAATCGAAGTCATTCGATGCCTTACTCTCCCAGAGACGCATAAAATTCACGGTCGAACCGGTATAACCGACAATCGGGACATCCCATGGGACTCCGAGAAAAGAGCGCGTCCCCGTCCAGACAGGACGGCCTTGACCGAGCTCATCAAACTGATTTTCAACATGGCCGTAGACAGGCACCTCCACGGTGTATTCCGGACGGCAAATCTCCCAGGGGCTGCCGTAACGACGCCACTCATCCGGAGCCTCTTTCTGCTCCCCGTCGATGAAAGACTGTCGAAAGAGACCAAACTCGTAATTGATACCATAGCCGACCGCGGGGAGATCCAGAGTCGCGAGAGAATCCATGAAGCAGGCTGCAAGACGGCCGAGACCGCCGTTTCCAAGTCCCATATCCGGTCCCTGCTCCAAAATGGTGTCGAAATCCTGTCCAAGATCTCCGAGAGCATCACGGCAGTCGTGCAGGAGATCCAGATTCACGAGATTGTTCTCGAGAAGACGCCCCATCAAATATTCGAGCGAGAGGTAGTAAACCCGCTTCACATTCTGCTGACGGTGAGCCCGTCTCACCGTGCAGGCCCGCTCCAGCATGCGTCCGCGGAGAGCCAGGGAAATCGCACACCACCAATCCCGTGGAGTTGCCGTCTCGAGCCCGTGTGCCTGCACCCGGATCAGTTGCTCAAGAATTTCCTTTTTCAGCAAATCCTTTGAAGAAGTATCAGAGGTAATTGTCGTTTCTGTCATGGTGTCCATATATGGTTCGTTTTAGGGGAGTTACGGCCCGTTGAAATCAATCCGGCGCACAAAATGCCCGATCCAGAGTTTCGGTTACAAAACTCTCAATGTGGCTCTCGCTCGCAGCCCTCGGCCCCGCAATGTTCAACGTTTTTATAAAAAATTCATCAATAAAAGAGATGAGCCGTTTTGCCGGCTCATCCACTTGAGGATAAAGGTGTAAGCAGGGTCGGTTCCAAGTGCGTGCGAAATTTTTCGTTAGAGCGCTCCCGCCGGTTAATTCCGGGCTGAGAGAAAAGATCACAGTCCCTTCGCTGTCCCTCACATTCCACTCGGTTCGTTGAGAATATCCGGTAGAAGGGGTCTCCTTCAATGGGTAACGCGTGTCAATTACTCCATCTTCGGCAAGTCTGCCGGCGGGGCACCAGCCACCGCATGAAATTCCATTCCCGATTGCCCAGTCGAGCCCGGCGCGATCCGCACCGGTTTGCCCTCCTGAAACAATCGTAATGGATGGAATCACAGATTTAACAGGGTTAAGTCAGTGATTCAACAGGGTCAGGTGGCGGAGCAAACAGGGTCCACTCCCCCGCCAGACAGGGTTAAATGAGGAAAAGAGGAGATTACTCCCCTTTGATCTCGAGAAGCTCAACCTCGAAAATGAGGGTGCTGAATGGCCCGATGTCGGCCCCTGCTCCGCGCTCACCATAGGCAAGAGAGTAAGGAATCGTGAACTTATACTTAGCGCCTACAGGCATGAGCTGAACGCCTTCAGTCCAACCGGGAATAACACGGTTGAGAGGAAATGAAGTTGGCTCGCCGCGATCCACGCTGCTGTCGAAAACCGTTCCATCGATGAGGGTTCCGTGATAGTGAACGGAAACTTCGTCAGTTGCCTTTGGCTTGGGACCGTCACCGGCTTCAAGCACTTCATACTGGAGACCACTGTCAGTCGTCTTTACGCCTTCCTTCTTCGCGTTCTCCTCGAGGAATGCTTTTCCAGCTTCGAGATTCTTTTTCGCATCTCCTTCAACGGCCTTCTCAGCTTCTTCCATCTGCTTTGCTGCTGCGATCTTCGAGCTTTCCTCGAATGCTGCGGCAACTTCTTCCTCTGAGAGGACAGGCTCTTCGCCCGCAGTTACCGCTTTGAAAGCGACACTGAACTGCTCGAGGTCGAGATCGATACCGCGCTCAGTGAGCTGGCGCGCGATCATGAGACCGTAGGAATAACTGACTCGCTCCTTCAACGACTCTGGTTTTTTGGTTTCTTCTGCTGTCATAAATGAAGGTGCCAGGGCAAAAATGAGACATGCGACCAGCGTTCCGTTGAATTTTTTCATGAGCCTTTCGGATAATTGGGGGTGCGGCGATTCGAACTCGTCATGAGTTTTTGCCGCAGTTTGAGAGATTAAACCCGATTACCCAGCGGTCAAATGGCAACCTGACGCCTGATCTCGGCCCCTGAACGGCGCCAGTTGACGAAAATCCCGCGATTGTATTTAATAGAAGGGTGAAAACACTTCCCGCCGTTTTGTGCCTCCTCCTCCTCCTTTCCCCTGTCATGGCGGAGGAGCCCTTCATGAAAATCGAGGAGACGCCTGAGCGAATCACGATGAAGCGCGGGGAGAAAGTCATCTTCCATTATAATAAGCAGCCCACCGCTGAATCGACGAACCACGCCGATCACTACACTCGAACCGGCTACATCCATCCGCTCTATTCTCCCTCGGGACGGGTCATCACAGGCGACTACGCGGAAGATCATCCCCACCAACACGGGCTTTTCTTCGCCTGGACAAAGACCTCGTATGAAGGCCGCCAGCCCGAATTCTGGAATCAGAAACTTGAATCAGGTCGCATTTCCTACCGGAAAACCCTTTCGAAGGAGAACGGCCCCGAACGCTGCTCTTTCACCGTTGAGCATCTTTTCGAAGATCTCACCGCGCCCGGAGGGGCTAAACCTGTTCTTAAAGAGACCTGGGAAGTGACCGGCTACGACCGGGGCGATGAAGTATTTCTTTTCGACATCCAATCAACCCAGACTCTGATCGGGGAAAGCCCACTCACGATTGAGAAATACCACTACGGGGGCATGGCGATCCGCGGGACCTCGCAATGGCTGCCCGCGGATAAAGAATCCTCACCGCGCGGAAACATCGAAACAGGGAAAGGGCTCAACCGGGAAGAGGGAAACCACAGCCGTCCCAACAGGGTTACGATGCACGGCCCCGTTGATAGCGGACATGCAGGCGTCACCGTTTTCAGCGATCCGGATAACTTCCGCTCGCCGCAATGGGTGCGACTTCACCCCTCGAAACCGTACCTCGTTTTTGCCCCGATGGTGGAAGAGGCCTTCTCAATCACCGCCGGAAAACCCTGCGTTTCGCGGTATCGATACCTCGTTTTCGATGGTGAGCCCGATAGCGCTCTCGCTGAGCAGATGGGGTTTACCCCTTGATTCCAACAGAACCAGCTACTAATAAAAGAGGAGGCGCATCCGTTCCACCTGCAGTAAACCGCCAAAAACTTTTAAAACTTACGAATAGTTCTCCACCCAACTCGTCTTTTGAGCGGCAATTCAGTCCTTTGAACCTTTCATATCAATAAATATCACAGATATACTGAATATTATTTTGATAATTACTATAAATCGTGTTAAAGTGAGTTGCTGAACTAATCATGAATACGAATCGCACCCGACTTTTCCTTGCTGTGTTTGCTGCCATTTTCTTTGCGGCAGTCTCTCCGGCATTTGCATTCAAAACGGTGATCATTGATCCGGGCCACGGCGGTCGCGACCTCGGTGCCTCTGACTCCTACATCTACGAGAAGCATATCAATCTCGATGTTTCCCGCCGACTTGAGCGTGCTCTTCAGCAGGCCGGTTTTAAAACGGTGATGACCCGCACCAGAGACGAGTTCCTCGCCCTCTCCGAGCGTTCTTCAAAAGCGAATCGCTACCGCAACGCCGTTTTCGTCAGCATTCACTTCAACTCCGCCTATCGTCTTTCAGCAATGGGCATCGAAACGTTCTACCGGAGCTCCAACGCGGAAAAATTCGCCTCCCTCGTGCAGAAGGAACTCATCAAAAACGTCGGCGCCACTGACCGCGGGGTGAAGACCGCCAACTTTTCAGTTCTCCGCCACACCAAGCATCCTTCAATCCTCGTCGAGGGCGGCTTTATCAGCAACAAAACGGAGCGAAGCGCCATGGCGGATCCTCTATATCGACAGGTCGTCGCCGACAGCATCGCCCGCGGTATCATCCAGTTTGATCGCAAATCATTCTGATCGATTCGATTGCTGATGCTGGTGACCTGTCAGCAAATTTCCGAAGCCGAAACCCGGCTTTTCTCCGGCGGAGTCTCCGCCGAACCCTACATGGACGAAGCGGGGCGCCAGTGCGCTGAAGCGATTCGCCAGTTTTTCCCCGAGCCGGGCAGGGCCTCCGTGTTCTGCGGAAAAGGCAACAACGGCGGTGACGCACTCGTCGTGGCACGCCATCTCAAAACGTGGGGCTGGCAAATCGAGCTGCACTTTCTCCAGTCACCCGAAGAAAGAAGTCCCCTCTCCCGCAAGAAGCTCGCAGAGTTCGACGCGCTCGAAGATCTCCCTCCCGGCCCCGACGGCGTGCCGCACATCATCGTCGACGGACTTCTCGGCATCGGTGCAAGCGGTGACATTCGCGGCCCGATGCGCGAGGCGACCGATGAGATCAACCGTCTAAGAGACGGGAACTTTGCGACCTGCTTCGCGATTGATATCCCGACGGGACTCAACGGCGACACGGGAGTTCCCTACGAAGGAGCGGTCCGCGCTGATGTCACTCTTTCTATCACCGCTACCAAGAAGGGATTCGCCGCCGATGAAGCGGTCGACCACGTGGGTCGTCTCGTCGAGATCCAACTCGATATACCCATCGACGACGCCGACACCGGAGTCCGCTTTCTCTTTCCCTCCAATCTGCGCCCGAGACTGCGACGCCGGGACTTCAACATGCACAAGGGAGAAGCAGGGAGAGTCGCCATCATCGCAGGTTCCAAAGGTTTCTCCGGCGCTGCGATTCTTACGGCACTGGGCGCCTCGCGTTCGGGTGCCGGCCTCACCACTCTCTACGTCCCTGATGAAATTTACGAAATAGTGGCGACACAATGTCCTCCTGAAGTGATGGTGACGCGCCGTTCCGGTTTCAAAGAGAATCAGTTCGGCAAGGCGGATGTCATCGCGATCGGGCCGGGAATCGGCACCGGTCACAGTCGAAAAAAATGCGAGGCGCTCCACGACCTGATGAGGAATCATCCATCGCCCATGGTGATCGATGCCGATGCGCTCACGCTTCTTGCGCAAGCCCCGGAAGCACTGACGCATTTACCCGCGAACCGGCTTCTCACGCCCCACCCCGGAGAGATGGCGCGGCTTTCCGATGAGCGTGGCGCCCGAATTCAGCTTACGCGAAAGCTCGCTGACGAATGGGGCGTGACGCTTCTTCACAAAGGGTCACGCACCGCCATCGCGACTCCGGGGGAACCCGTCGAGCTGAACACCCCCGGCACCCCGGGAATGGCGAGCGGAGGCATGGGCGACGTCCTCACCGGTGTGACCGCCTCGCTGATTGCACAGGGGCACTCCACTCATGATGCCGCCTGCCTCGGGAGCTGGCTCATCGGGCGCGCCGCGGAATGCGCCATGATTCGGGAAGGCATCGCCGCTGAAGCGTTGAACGCAATGCTGGTGGCGGAGCATCTCGGCCACGCGCTGAAAGAACTGCAGACGCCGGGAACTTACTGAAGCTCTATTCCGGAAGGTCACTGAGCGGTACCGGGGCGAGCCAGGAGAACGGAGTTTGACGAACATTTCGCACCACCCCGAAAGCGACGACGATTCCAATGAGAACGAGGGAATAGCCCCACTTCCATCGAAACGGCAAAGGCTTCCATTTTCCCGGATAAATCCAATCCATCCAGAGGCGAAAGGCCCCCAGACCGAGAAACGGGATTGCGATCACGAAGAGAACATTCTGTTGAACCGCGCCGGCAATATCACCATGTAAAATCGCATGAGCCGCACGCGTATTTCCGCAACCGGGGCAATGAAGCCCGGTCAGGGAATTTAGAGAACACGAGGGAAGCCAGCGGGTCCCCGATCGCAAATCGGCACCCCGCAGGTAGAACGCGAGCGAAATCAGCACGAGAGCACTGACGAGGCTGGCGATCCATTTTCCCCGCAGTGTCATCTCAGAATGTCCGGAAGCGGGTTCGCAGCCGCCGGCAAAAGAATTCCGGTTTCCCGGTTACATCGCCCCTGCCTCAGCCATTGCGCCGACCACGACGAGACCGAGGTAGAGAACCTGCACAACCAAACCAACCCCAAAGGCAATCCAGCACCACATTTTGGCTTTCTTCGAAGCATCACGCGCCTCATCCAGCTTACCCATCTCGATCGCAGGCTTAACCTTCGTGGCGAAAATCAACGCGGGAATCGCGAGAGGTAAACAGCAGAGCACCATGCAGACGATCGACTGCCAGAGATAGTTTGGAATATTCTCACCACCTGTGGATGGCGCAGTGGAGGCCGCCGCAGCAGCGGGTGCGCTCCGGGGCGCAGCACTTGCGGGCGCAGCACTTGCTGGTGCCGGGCTTTGCGCAGGAGCGGCGCCTGCCGGTGCAGCCTGAGACAATGAGGGAACGTTTCCGAATGGAACCCAGTCTGTCATTGTCTCATTCCAAACGAGGTCAGAGGTTTTTACCTCTCCTTTTTGAAACAGCTCCATCAACTGTTCCTGCGAAACCGGGCCTTGCTGCTGCCCGTTACTAGCGTAATACCATTCCATACTCTTTTTGTACGTTGAGACCTTTGATCAGTCCAGCGCGATTCTCAATATTCTTTCCTGCTCCGCGTGCATCGCAGAGCGCTCCGGCTCCGAAAGATCCGTATGCCCATTGAGGTGGAGAAGCCCGTGAATGATGTAAAGAAGGGTTTCCTCCCGCATACTCAGCCCATGTTCCGGTCCCCCGTTTTTCGCGGTCTCGACACTGACGAGAATTTCGCCATGGGGGAAAGTAATCACATCCGTCGGAGTCGGATCGTCGAGAAACTGACCGTGCACATCGGCAATCGCCTCGTCATCTACGAGGCTGATCTCTATCTCCTCCAGATCGCCGAGGACCGGGACCTCTGTCCCCTTCGCTGCCAAACAGTGATCAAGAACACTGTTCGCCTTTTCCAGCAACCACGAGGAAGAGATGTCTTCCGCGGTGTGAGAATATATCTCCAGCACAGGAGCCGAACTCATTTACTTCAATCTCGTAGTTTTCGGAGAATTTCCCGCGTCATTTGAAGCCGGCTTGCCATCCTGCTTCACGGTTCCCTTGTCAGCCGAAGCGTCGACCGATTTTTTCTTACCGAGAGACTTGGTCTTCGGTTTCGCGGAATCGTCGTCAAGCTTGGGATACTCGATCCGCGTATGCATCATGCTGCGAAGCGTGTTCGCGAAGCTCCGCTTGATTTTGGCGAGGTCCGACAGGGTCAGCGCGGCGTCATCCAACTGTCCGTCGTTGAGTCGATCCCGGAAAATATCATCGATCAGCTCGTCGATCTTCTTCGGAGTCGGTTTCTGAAGACTGCGCGAGGCGCTCTCCACCGAATCCGCGAGGCTGATGATCGCGCTCTCTCTGGTGCGGGGCCTCGGGCCGGCGTAGCGGAAGCTTTCTTTTTTAACCTTGGGAATGTCCTCTTCATGAGCATTCCCCTCTTCGAACTGCTTTTGAATCTCATCCCGTTGCTGCAGAGCTCGATGATAGAAAAATCGAATCAACGAGGTCCCGTGATGCTCACGAATGACATCGACGATCTGCGGATTCAGCTTGTGCTTGATCGCCATGTCGACCCCGTCTTTGACGTGCGCCATAACAATGAGTGCGCTCATATTCGGGGTGAGGTCGTCGTGCGGATTGTGCCCGTCGTGGATATTTTCCACGAAGTAGGCTGGCTTTTTCATCTTCCCGATATCGTGGAAATAAGAGCATACGCGACACATCACCGCTCCCGCCCCGATCTCTTCAGCAGCGGTCTCAGCAAGGGTCGCAACAACGAGGCTGTGGTGGTAGGTGCCCGGTGCCTCAATCGTCATTTTTTTCAAGAGCGGGTGATTCAAATCAGCCAGCTCAATCCACGAAACATCGGTCGTGATGTGGAAAATCAGTTCCAGCAGTGGCAGCAACCCACTGACCACGATCGCCGTCATCGTCGATACGAGGATGGCCGACAAAATCTGCTTCCAGACCATTTCCCATTCCTGGAACTCAGACCCGAAGGCGGGCCACTGAACCTGTCCGAGAATCGACCCCAGAATCACGCAGGCGAGTCCGGAATAGGCACCCGCCATGACGAGCCGACTGCGACGCCGAACCCGGTTTGTAAGGAAGATCGCCACAAAGCCGCAGATCATCGAGAAAATCACGAAAAGGAAGGCCTCCTCTTTCACCACCGTCATCGCCCCGAGCAAGCTCGAATAGACAACGACGAATGTGGCATGACGTCGTCCCACCAGCAGCGCGACGACGATGGGAGCAAAAATATACGGCTCGACGAGAAATCGAAAACCGCCGGCCGGAGCAAAAGTCGTCGCGATGTATTCGCTCAGCTTCACGAGCATGAGCTGAAACAGAATCACCGTGAGAATCAGTGAAATTCTGGAATTCCTTCCGAAAGTCTGTGGCAAACTGACGTGCCAGTGCACCATCAGGGTCGCCGTGATCACGGTCACCACCACCGCTGCCTGCAGAGCATTACCCGCAAAGATGGCCTCCTCGCTTGAAGAGAAAATAACCCAGCAGGAGACCAACGCAGCGAACACGAAGAAGAGAAGCCCACAAATCTGCCAGCCGGAGCTGAGCATCGCGGACATCGCGGTTTCATTTGGCTTGAGTCGCTTTTGGCCACTGGAGAAGCCGCGACTTTTCAGCCGCTTCTGCGAAAGTGAATGGAACATGGGGCGGTCTGTGTGTCTCAGCCGTGTAGCGAACGAAATGGTTCAGCTTCGACAAGTGTGTGAATCGATATTAAGACCATTTCCAGAATACGACAACACATAATGACGCCAAAAACTGTTCAAACAAGCACCATGCAATCCCCGTAGCTGAAGAAGCGATACTTCTCCTCGACCGCCTTTCGGTAGGCCTCCATGACAAGGTCTTTACCGGCAAAGGCACTCACGAGCATCAGCAACGTCGACTTGGGAAGGTGAAAATTGGTTAACAAGGCATCCACCGATTGAAATTGATACGGGGGATAGATGAAAATTTCGGTATCTCCCCGCCCCGGCATGAGGCGCTCTGATCCCGCCTCGCGGCTCTTTTTGGCGCACGATTCGAGAACACGAACCACGGTTGTTCCGATCGCAAAAGTGCGTCCTGACGACTCGATACGATCGGCAACTTCCGGCCGGAGCTCATAAGTTTCGCTGTGCATGTGGTGCTCGCTCAGCTTATCCACCGAAACCGGACGGAACGTCCCGACGCCAACGTGCAGGGTCACAAACTCGTGAGGAATACTTTCCAGCATTTCCGCGGAAAAGTGCAGTCCTGCGGTGGGCGCGGCAATCGCTCCGGCCTCGCGGGCGAACACCGTTTGATAACGATCTCGATCCCCCTCTTCATCGGGCCTTTCTATATAGGGAGGCAATGCGAGGTGCCCGTATTTCCCCTCGTCGGGAACCCGGTCAAACTCGATAATCCGCTCCCCGCCCTCTTCACACACGTCGACGACGGTTCCGGTGCAATCGCCAATCTCGATGGTCCGACCCGGCTTCAAACGCTTCCCGGGACGAACGAGACACTTCCAGCGATTCGGCCCGAGAACGTCGACGCGGAGCAGCTCCTTCGACCCGTCATTGGAGAAATACCTCGCAGGAACCACCTTCGTGTCATTAAAGACAAGGAGATCATCCTCCTTCACCAGCGAAGGAAATTCGGAAAACTGACGGTGTTCAATCGTCCCCGCAGCCCGGTCGACCACCATCATACGGGAATCGCCCCGACGCTCGGGCGGGCGCTGGGCGATGAGCTCATCAGGCAAATAGTAATCAAAGTCGCTCGTTTGCATAGCTGCACTGACTTTGCTTCAATCCTCCGATTGGTCAAAGCTTCAGATAGCCACAGGGCTCGATAAGGCAATCGCAGACACTTTTTACTGCCTATTTCGTAATAGGCACAAATCCCGAAAGTTCTTTATCTTTTATATAATTGCGATAAATTACATAATAACCAAAATTAATCACCCTTGTTTTTTCGGGTTTGCAGCCCTGCCCGCCCTACCGATCCAACCTGTTTCGCCCCGTGGCGTTCTCTTCCGGAATCCCCGGAGCCAATCCAGCAACCCGTTCTGACACGGGAGCCCTTCAGTCTACTGATGACTTCTGAAACCCACAGGCCAACTTCGAAGCCGGGTCATTCCCGGTTGAGTCCTGTCGGTGCCCTCTACACGAGGCTCATCAGCGCGAGTGACCGACTGATCCCCGAATCGCTGACCGGAAACCCGGAACAGGAACGTCGTGCCAGGCTTCTGATTCGCTTCGGAATTCTAGGGAGCCTCCTCGCTGCCTTGTTCGCCGGATTCTATTTTTCGATCGGGCACCTCTACGGAGGAGTTCTCGTCAGTATTTTCACCGGAGTGTTCTCGCTGGTTCCGCTTGCGTTGAAGCATTCCGGAAATCTCAGAAAATGCTCAAACCTCTATATCCTCTGTGTCGCTGCCGGATTCTTCGGCCTCGCTATGATCGAAGGAGGTATCAACGGCAAAACCGTGGTTTGGCTTTCCATCATTCCCCTGTGTGCGATCATCCTCACCGGCCGAAAGGACGCCATCATCTGGTCAGTTGTCTCAATGGGCCTCGTCGGATTTTTCGCCTTCTGGCATCTCATGGGCGTGGAATTTCCCGATACCCTCCCGGAACGCTTTTCCCATGTGGTGGATGTCGCCGGATACAGCATCCTCGTGCCGTTCATGGTTCTCATCGGCATCATCTTCGAAACGGCTCGCAAACGGGCTTTTTCCCAGTTGGAAACAGCAATGGACAAGCTCACCTCGGCAAACACGGGATTGATCAAATCAAATGCGGAAAAGAACGAGTTCCTGAACATTGCCGCCCATGATCTCAAGAATCCGCTCTCAATCATTACGGGGTTCGCCGACCTGATCGCTTCCACAGACGATCTCAGCCAAGAGGAAACAAAATCCTATGCCGGTGAGATCTCAAAATCGGCGAACCGCATGCTCGACATTGTAACGAACCTGCTCGATATCCGTTTGATCGAAGACGGCAAAATCACGCTCCGCAAAGCCCCCTGCGAGCTCGCCGACTGTGTCAGCAGAGTCCACCGTGACTTCGAGGTGATCGCGGCGAAGAAAAATATCACCTTGCGGGTATCTCACCGGGATCCGGGGGCCACCGCGATCGGCGACTGCGGGGCGATCTCTCAAATCCTCGACAACCTCGTTTCCAATGCAATCAAATACTCTCCCCCGGGATCGCTCGTGACGATCCGGACGATGGCACTGAAAGAGGCGGTCGGAATCGATATCATCGACGAGGGCCCCGGGCTGAGCGAAGAGGATCAGGCCAATTTATTCAAAAAATTCAGCCGCCTCACCCCGCAACCCACCGGTGATGAATCCTCTAACGGCCTCGGACTCTGGATTGTCGACCGCATCGCCAGCTCGATGGGCGGGAAAGTGTTTTGCAAAAGCGTTTTGAATGAGGGTTCCACCTTTTCCCTCCGACTGCCGGCCCTCGATCCCTCAAAGGCCCCTACCGGAAAATGCCACGCCCCCGACGAGAGCGAATTCAATCGACGCCTCACGGGGGATCCCTCGGATCTGATTCTACCGAACTGATCCCGCGGCCCGACTCACCGGCACCGCGCCAGTGACATCACCGCATAAGCCGTCCCGTAGGGCTTGTGATACGTGTAAAAGGGGAAATCCCACCAGGCGCCGCCCTTTTCCTGCAACGGCAGCAGGATATCGGCAAGCAACTCCTGATACGCAGGCTGATCTTTCTCCGGAAGCAGATCGATATTCAACGCGGCGTAGTAGTGCCCGTAATAGAAAAAGTAACCGGCAACCTGGAACCACGCCTCATGGGGAATGGGTCGTTTTCGTCCGATATCGAGCCAGCCGTTCCGGTCGCGCAATCGAATCAACCACTCTTCGGTGATCTCGTCAGTGATGCTTTCATCACCCCAGAGACGAAGCGCAAAATTACAGGCCTGGGTCCGTCCGAGACTCGCCGCGGGACGGTTCACATTATAGAGAGGCCGGGCATTGAGATATTCCCCGTAAAGGTAACTGTGATCGGGTTTCTGCTGTCTGTTCAATGCAGCAAGAGCACGACTCACCAACTTCTCAGGGACGGCAACCGCCTCGATCCCCTCCGCCTCTTTGAGAGCGACGAGACAGGTCGCTGTCGTGAAACTGATCGAGCTCGAACTCGGTCGCGCCGTCTGTGCCCGCATGTCGTAATACCCCCAACCGCCGTCAATCGAAGAGAATCGCTCAAGCCGCTTGATCTGCCCCTGAATGAGTTCAGCCAACTCCGCCTTTCGCTCCTCCGATTCTTCGCGTTCGTGGAGATCGACGAGAGCTTTGATCCCATAAGAATGCGTCCACACGTTGTAAATCGCCGTGGGCGTGCCGCGGCGCACAGCGGGTAACTCTTCCAGAAACCACCGCTCTGCTTTCTCGAGACTCTCGAGGGCCTCACCCGGCTCATCGGCGAGTCCTGAATCACACAACGCGGAGATACACAACGCGGTCACCGCAGCGCGAAAGGCGTCATGAGCGCCCGGAACCGGAGCGTAAATATTCAAGCCTTTGGTCTGGCGGGCGGAGCCCCAACTCCCGTTCGGATTTTGATCTTCGATCAGAAAGTCCACCCCGCGGACAATCGCAGAATCAATCGCCGCAAGATCGGCCGATTCGACAGACCCGCTGAGGAAGCAGGCCAGCAGCCCCGGCAGGACAAAGGTTTTCAGAGAAGAGATCTTCACGACTTCGCTTTGGCACCGGGCTTGGAATCCGCTTCGGGTTTTGCCTCGGAATCAGATTTCGCCGGCGCGTCTTTCTTTTCAGCCGCCGGCAGTTCAATGACATCACCGGCTTTCAGCCCCTTCAGAATTTCCACTTTCTTCCCGTCGGTCTTTCCCGTCTCCACGCGGCGAACTTTTCCGCCTTTCAGGGTAACACTTTCTTTGTCTCCCTCCTTTTTAATGGCCGCTTTGGGAACAGTCAGTGCTTTCTCATTTTCGTAAGTTATCACTTCAGCCGTTGCCGCCATCCCCGGCATGACAGGCTTGCCTTTCGGAGCGGGAGGAAGACTGACAACCATATCAAAAGTGTTCGTTGAAAACGGGACGAAAGACAGGCTCGTGATCTTTCCTTTGAGTTTCACCTCGCTATTCCATTTCATCTCCGTCTCCGCCGACTGGCCGACCTTGAGATCTTTCAACGAAGTCTCACTGGCGGCGGCACGAAGCTGAACCTTCGCCGGATCCACCACGGTCATGACCACCTCACGCATCGTCAACTTGGCTCCCGGAAGCAGTTTCCGCTCCACCGTCGAAGCCGTCGTCCACTTCCCCCGTTGAGCCATCCCGTAGTATACGATGCCATCGTGAGGCGCCTCAACGGACATCGCTTCGAGGTCCTTTCTCAATTCGTTGAGGGATTTCACGGACTCTTCGAAGTCCCGATCCATCGCCGCCACTTCCTGACGCTTCTTCGTGAGAGCATCGCGAGTGCTCCTTTCACCCGCTCGCCAGTTGATCTGATGCAATTCGAGGTCCTGCTTCAGCTTCTCATGCTCGCGTGGAATCGTCGTGGTGAGAGAACGATCAGCGCGCTCTTTCGCTTTCTCGAGGAGCCACTCGTAATTTTTAACGGAATGCCGGGCCCGCTGGAGAATGATTTCCTCGGTCTCTTCGGTAAGATCGTCCTCCTCATACATTTTCAAAAGCTGATCCAACTCCTCCTGCGCGTAGGCCAGGTAATTTTCCGCCGAAGCAACCGTCTCCTTCGCATCGCGTTCGCGGATCTCTTTCGTGATATCCTCGTAATAGGCGAGATCGGCCTCGGCCTGACTTTTCAACTTACGCGATCTATCGAGTGTAAGAGGTGTCGTCTTTTCGAGCTTGTCCAACTCGAGGTGAGCTTCCTGCCTCGCGAGTTCCTTCAACGGCATCCCGAGATCGAGATCCCGAATTTTCTCTTTGATATCTTCAGTCGCGAGTTCGATGAGGACATCCCCTTTTTTAACCACCGTGCCGTGATCAACCGCTGTCACGACGGTGAGATCGCTCCACTGGTCGAGGTCCGGGGCAACAGGGGTTGCCCGGGTCGATTCGACGACGCCCGACACTTTCGTTTTGAGGACAAACTTTTCCGCTACGACCTCGTGGGTTTTCGGCTCCTCTTCCCCGGCGTCCTCCCCGCCCTCCGCCTTTTTCTGTTCGACCCCGGCCTTGTCGCCGGCTCTCTCCGCCTTCGTTGCTTTCGTTGCTTTCGTTGCTTTCTTCTCCGGCTTCTCAGCGTGCAGTGAGACCGGGAAGGTGAGAATGAGAAGAACGAGAAAGCTTCTCAGCGTTTTCAAAAGTGGCATTCGCATGAATTGATTAATTTTTATTAATTATTCTGAATATTGAATTTATAAAACTACTCTAAAATCTCGCTTAATGTAAATCATTAATCGCGTGCCCTATTTCAGCGATGGTATGGCTCGCCGCGGAGGATCGTGTGAACACGATAAATCTGCTCGAGGAGAACGACGAGAGCGAGTTCGTGCTGCATCGTAAAACCGCTCATCGCGACGACGTGATCCGCCTTCTTCCGCAGATCTTTGGAATGACCGTCAGCCCCCCCGATCAGCAGCGAAACGCGTTTCACCCCGTCCATCTGCCAGGAACGGACATACCCGGTGAAGTCCTCCGTGGTCCAGTGATCGCCACGCTCGTCCAACACGATTCGGATCGAGCCTTCGCTGGCAGCGAAAAGCTGAGCGCTGTTTTTTTCCTGCCCTCCGTCCTTCCAATCGGTTTTCAAATCGACGCTCGCATAGCGATTGAGACGCTTCGTGTATTCAGCGACCCCGGATTTGGCGTAACTGAGAGAAGGTTTTCCGATTGCTGCGATTAGCCACTTCATGAAATTTTATTGAGGCAGTAACTTGCAACCTTCCCGCCTTCATGCAAGATGCCGCGTTTTGAGCGAAATTTTATCACAGGGATATCTCGATCGGTTTTCCGGGCTGGCACGCCTTTACGGAAAATTCGCCCTTCCGCGCCTTCGCAATGCGCACATCGCCGTGATCGGACTCGGAGGGGTCGGCTCATGGACAGTGGAAGCGCTCACGAGAAGCGGCATCGGGAAAATCACCTTGATCGATTTAGACGACATCTGCGTCACCAATGTGAATCGCCAACTCCCCGCCATCGAAGGCCAGATCGGGCGTCCCAAAGTGACCGCACTGGCAGAGCGGATGCGACTCATCAATCCGGAAATTGAGATTCAGGAACGCATCAAATTTTTTACCAAGTCGACCGCCGAAGAACTCCTCTGTCCCACCTACGACTGCATCATTGACGGAATCGACGACGCCCGACAGAAATCGTTTATGATCGTGGAATGCCTCGAGCGGAAAATTCCTCTCGTCGTGGTCGGAGGAGCGGGGGGAAAACAGGATCCCGCCGCCGTGAGCACCGCGGATCTTGCCTTCGCAACCAATGACCGGCTTCTCAAGCTGGTGCGGAAAAATCTTCGGAAGGACTACGGATTCCCCCGCGAGGAAGCGAAAGCGCCCACCGGTGTTCGCGCCGTTTACAGCACCGAGAATGCAAGATACCCGTGGGAGGACGGCTCGGTGAGAGCAGAGCCGGAGCCCGGAAGTCATCTCCGACTGAATTGCTACACTGGATTCGGAAGCGCCGCGCCGGTTACGGGAACCTTCGGATTTACGGCAGCATCAGAGGCCATTCGCCTCGTCCTCGCAGCGCCGGAAAAGGAAGCGTGATCAGTTCAATGCCACGAGCACGCGAATCTGATCGACCTCGGCGA
This sequence comes from Verrucomicrobiales bacterium, assembly GCA_029213065.1. Taxonomy (GTDB): domain Bacteria; phylum Verrucomicrobiota; class Verrucomicrobiia; order Verrucomicrobiales; family DEV007; genus Arctic95D-9. Next base: position 33,879 of record JARGPH010000019.1, read on the forward strand.
CGCCACCTTTGAGCTTAAGGTTCAAAGTGCGACGATCCTCACTCAGGAGAATCTGGTTGTTCCCCGAGTCGAGACCGCGCCGGGCGTTGAATGTTTCACCAACATTGGTGATTGAGGAACCCACTGACGCATCCGAGCCGGCGAGGCGATCCGAGGAATAAATCACCCCCACAACCGGGTGGTCGAAAGTAAGTGAAGCCTCGACCTCACCCTCCGGGCCCGCGCCGTTTCCGTCGGATGGCCAGAGCTGAAGGAGGTAACTCCGCAAATCGCCCTTTGCCTGCAAATTCTGGCCGGGATTCGCGACCGCCGAGGCAAATTCACCCACCCGGATGGTGTCCACCTCAAGATCATCTTCAGGACGGAATGATTCATTTTCGACAAAAACCTGCACCTCGCTCTCAACCTGCTTCGAAGGCCCGATCTCAGATCCCGGCAACTCGATCCGAACCGATCCGATATTCTTTTCCACCCCGGAGAGAAGCGCCCAGGCCTTGCTGAAGGCATGCGGGTTGAAAGGAATATCAACAAACCGGTCTCCGCTTTCCCCCGATTTGACCGCCTCCCTCTCAAAGAGATTCCGGCAGCCGCCTCCGCCTTCAAGACAAACCCCGCCGCCCCCTTCAAAAAACAAGGCGGCAGATGAATTTTCGGAACGCGCATCGATTCCCACGAGTTTCGTCGGCTCTGAAATATTCAATCCCTTCGACTTCAGCGAAATCCCCATGTCATTCGGAGCAATTCGCGCCAGAGCAACGCCGGCATGGACATGAGCCGAGGCATCGTCACGAACCTCGAACAAGGCGGGTCCTTCCACCGTTATTTCACTGCCGGAGGCCATCGTCAGCGATACCACGCCGCTGTCCAGCTGATACATGCCCGACTTCACATTGCCATCCGAATCGGGCGAGGAAAACTCCGACCAACTGACATCACTCGAAGCTTTTGAAACCGAGGCCACTGCCGGGGAAAAATCAACGCGCCCCGAAAACTGCTGAACGGTAAAGAAAGCACCAATCGCAATCGCAGCAGCGACTGCCGTCATCTTCGCCACGGTGCGGAAAAGAGACGGGGCGAAAGCGACGATATTATCGGCTTCGTCACTCTCCGCAAATTCCTGTTCGAGGCGCAAAGTGAAGTCCTCAACAAAATGATCCTGTCTCGTCTCGGCCCACATTCTCGTTTCCAGCGCCTCGATAAAAGCACCTTCGCTTTTCGATTCAGAAAGAACCTGAGAAAACCATTCATCCTCAATCAAATCGCGGCGCAGATCCTCAATTTCCCCCGGATTCTCCCAGAGACGCTTCACAATCTGATCGTAATCGAAGGAAGTCGCTTTCCCCTCACTGACCAGCGATTGGAGTGCCGACGGCTCCCGCCCCTGCGACTCCAGCGCTTTCTCAAAATTGCTCTGAGCAGCCGGACTGCGATCATCGAGCGCCTGCCGAATCAGCTCGGAAAAAGAAAGCTCGTCCCCGATTCGATCCGCCAGCTCGGCATTTCCCTCCGCCGCTTCAATAAGAGCATCGAGGGACACACTGTCGATCGAACCGTCAACGAGCTGACTGAGCCATAATTCTGTCGGGTCGTGTTTCATTTCAGGCTTCGCAATACCCTCCGTTCGATTCGGAATCGACGCCGAGACGCTCATCCATGCACTTCTTCAGCGCCGTTCTCGCCCGCTCCAGCGCTTTGCGCACTGCCGGCGGCTTCATTGAAAATTCTTCTGCAATGTCCTGAGCCGAACTTTCGTTCTCATACCGGGACTTGAGGAGGCCGAGGCTCTTTTCCGGGAGAGACTTGATGCATTCTCTGAGTGCATTCAGCTTGGCGAGACCCCGGTCGCCCAATTCCTCCTCTTCGTGATCCGATGCCGACGAACTGGAAAGGAGGACATCTGTTAAATTGTCAGACAGGATCCGCTTACGGCGCGCGTCTTTGCGGCGCTCATTGATGACCAGATTGCGCGCAATCCCCCGAAGCCAGGCACCAAAATCACGCTCCCTGTCGAATTCGTCGAGTCGGTTGTAGGCCACGATAAAGGCCTCTTGCGCGACATCATCGACCCACATAGGCGCGACGCCGAGCGATCGCACGAACCCACGCAATGTTGCGTGATGTTCGCGAACCTGCTCAATAAACAGCTCGCGGTCTTCCTTCTCCATCTTCTTTAATAAATTGCCATGAAAACGCCCCGCGTGACACCCTTTTTAAAAGTTTTCCGGAAAATCGCGTTTCCCCCGTCATCGAAGCAATTGACAGAAACATTCTCTCGACTAGATTCCACGCCGCGCCGGCCATCTCGCCGGAGCAGTTTGCCGGAGTAGCTCAGGGGTAGAGCAACGCATTCGTAATGCGTGGGTCGGCGGTTCAATTCCGCCCTTCGGCTCCATTCCTATGGAGACGCAAACTGCAAAAGGTTGAACCGACGAAGGCACTGCGGTCCCCCGCAGGTCATCCGCCTCAGTGGAGGACAATTCAATTCCGCCCTTCGGCTCCATTCCTATGGAGACGCAAACTGAAAAAGGTTGAACCGACGAAGGCACTGCGGTCCTCCGCAGGTCATCCGCCTCAGTGGAGGACAATTCAATTCCGCCCTTCGGCTCCATTCCTATGGAGACGCAAACTGTAAAAGGTTGAACCGACGAAGGCACTGCGGTCCTCCGCAGGTCGTCCGCCTCAGTGGAGGACAATTCAATTCCGCCCTTCGGCTCTGTTTCTGAGCGAATTCAGAAAAGGACACCTTCACTAGGTCAGCTTGTCTTTTTTTTGAAAAACAATGTCACAAAGGGTTCCCTTTTGATCAATAAACTGATAGATATCCCGTCTCACCTTCGAATTTCACCTTTCCACCGACTATGTCATCCACCGAACTCAGGCCCCTACTTGAAGCAGACCCAGGAAGCTGGTCGCTTCGCCAGGCACTTGTTGAAGCTCTTGTTGCAGAAGGCCAGCACGATGCCGCTGTTGAAGTGGTGAATGCCGGAGAGGCGATCCCGAGAGAACCTCAGCCCTGGGTGGATGCGGCGAAAGCCTACGCGGCCGTCGGCGCTCTCGAACAGGCACGCGGTCTCATCGCGGGTTCTCTCGAAATCGACCCGGAATACGCCCCCGCGCTGGAGTATCAAAAGACCATTGAAGCTGCCGTAGCGGCGACGCCGGTGGCTCTCACCGCCGACGATGTTGATGCGGACGAAAATTTATCGACTGATTCCGGCGCCTCTGCCGTTCCTGTGATCGCCGTTGGATCGGCTGACGGGAACGATCCCATCGCCCTTCCCCAGGTGAGCTTTTCCAGCACCGAAATGGACGCAATCCATGCGGCGGAAGAGGAGGCAAGACGTATCCGCGAGAAAACAATCGGCCGGGACAAGATGAACTCCATTTTGATCACCGTGGTCGTTCACGTCGCGATCATCGCGCTGCTGACCTTCGTGGCGACGAAAACGCCGCCTCGCGTTCCACCGCAAATCGTCGCCTCCTCCGCTCCCCCGACGCAGGAGGAAGTGATCGAAAATGTGAAGATGGACAAACCGACGGTGGAACCCACCTCGGTGAACTCAGCCGTCGCTGACATTATTTCGGTGAGCGCGACCTCTTCCTTTTCCGTTTCCAATGTCGACGTGCAGGTCTCCAACATGGCCGTCGAGACCGGAGTCGCCTTCAACCCTTCCATGAGCCTCGGTATGCCGACCTCAACCGAGTCAAAAATGATGTTCGGTCAGGAAATGGAAGGTGAAGTCCTCGGTGTGATTCTTGACGTTTCCGGTTCGATGGCGGAGTTCCTCCCCGCCGTGGTTCGCGAAGTGGACAAGAATTTCAAGGATGCCCCGATCGTCTATGTGCGGAACATGCTCATTCGTGACGACAACCGCAAAGAGAGCGGTGAAGTTCGCCTCATTGTCCCTGAGGATGTTATCCCCTACTACAAAGACGAAACAAACCGGAATGTGCGCTCCCCCTACTGGTTTCTTTGGCACGATCTTCCGAGAAAGGCACCGCAGCGCTATGTGGACCGCCTCATCGATACCTTCAAAGAACGTCCCAATCAGTTTCTCTCGGTGGGACGCTGGGAGCAAAGCAGCACCGATGCTGCCGTTGATTTCCTCATGGAGCAGGGAATCGATTCTTTATACATTTTCTCCGATTACGAGGATTTCGTCGACGAGGATATTGCTCTCGAAATCGGGCAGAAGCTGGGACGCCGCAAGATTCGCACGTACCTGCAACCTGCAGAGGCGGGCAGTGATTTCCTCGACATCATGACGAAGAAAATTGCGAACCGCACCCTCGGTCGCAGAATGCCTTCACTCGTTTCACTCCTGAACGGCAAGCTCGACGAGCAGCCCACGTCTCTCACGATGCAGAAGCCTGAGGAAGACACCACCCTCGCCGACCTTGATATCAACCTCGCGACGCCCCGCCCTGAACCGGTTGGCCTCGAATGGTATGCCGACAAGCCAAGTGAGAAACTGGTCGAAATCCACCGTCTCTCTGAACCGGAATACGACGCTGTATTCTACGGCCCCGAAGCACGGGTTTACATCTATCTGAAAGATGACAACGGCCAGTATATTCAGAATCCGATTAAGTTCTTCTATCACAGTTGGAAAACGATTCCCGACCACCCCGACCCCCGCTACCGGACTCGTCGACGAGCTTTCCTGAGAAACGCCGAAGAACCATCCTTTGACGGAAAAGAGATCGTCTGGAAGATGATTCTCGAAGACGAGCTCAAGTTCGACGTCCATCTCTACCTTGGAAGAAAGGGCATGAATGCGACCTACGTTGCCGACAACCCTACCGATGGCACGAATGACTCGGCGCACATCTACTTCTCAGTCCCAGCTCTCGCACGAGAGAGAGAAGACCGCTATTACGGTTTCGATTTCCCTGAAGATGGCCTCAAACTCGATCACGTTCGCGAAGCCAACAAAGAGAACGTCGTCATCATGAATCTGCCCCGCCAGTTCCGGGACCGGTTTGCGAAGAACTGGTCTCAATCCGGCTTTGAAATGGGTGAAAACACTCGTCATTTCAACGAACTGATCCGTCGACTTCCTGCGGGCATCCGTGAAATGGAGGTAAAAGGACCCTCATTCGGCCCGCGTATCTACAAGGCCCGGACGACGAGTAACAAGATTCTTCTCAATGGTGGTGCCGGCCGCGCCGATATCGAACCATGGGAAGGATTTTACGCCAGCCTTGCCCGCTCCAGGGACACTCGTGAGAAATTCACGAAGACCGAAGCGATCGAGATCGAGATTAAGTGATACGCACCTTCAGTGCGGAATTTTTCAGTTCGAAGTTTCAAGTGCCCGGAGAAATCCAGCACTTGAAACTGAAAACGACTAACTGAAAACTTCCTAAACCATCTTGAAGCGGCTCGTGAGTCGAATCTCCGAGCCTTCAAAGTAGACCCGAATTCGATAAGTCGTGTTCGGGCGAAATTCGATCTCACCGGTCTTCACATTAACCCGCTCGGGAATACGGGTGAGCTGCTTGTCGACCACTGCGTGATATCCCCGATCAGAAAAGATGTCGATCAGCATCGCGAGAGCGAGCGGATCAGCGAGAATCTCATCCTCGTTGTTGATCACAGCGCGCCCCGAAATAGCATGGCGCTCGATGATAGGAATAAACTTGGCATTGATCAGTTCAACAACCTTAACAAATAGAGCACGGTGCTCTCTCGTGTAGGTGTCGAGACGCTTCACCAAATCCTGGCGGGCATGAACAACGATTTCATCAGCGAGTGGAATCCCGCGAATAATCTCAAAGGTTTCCTGCTCCAGTTCGAGAGAACTCTGATACTGCAGCTCGTTGAAGATATTCTGCTCCACCTCCTCGAAAGAACCCTGCGCATTGATGAGGTGATAGAAAAACACCTCACGAAGTGACTGAAGCGCATCCCAGGTGCTCTCTTTAAAAATACGGTAGCGGTGCTTTGCCGCCTCAATATCGAGGTCAGTGGCTCGCAATTCCTCCAGCTCACCGACGCCGGTCGCTTCGACCTCCGCGTTGTGCTTCGCGATCTGGCGTCCGCGATACAGTTGACGCTCCACACTCGTCTTCTCATCCACGAAGAGAACCATGACGTGAATCGTGGGCTGCCGGAAATAGCGTGCGAGTTCAGTTTCAGCATACTTGCGATGCAGCTTGCCGATTTCATCGACGAGCAATTTCATGCACTCCACCTGAACCTTCGTGCGGGGGAAACCATCGAGGACCGCTCCGTCGTGAAATTCTTCGCCCAGCATGGTCCGAAGCAAAATACCCATGACCTCGCGATCACCGACAAGCATGCCGTTATCCTTCAACGCCTTTGCCTCGGGACTGTCGAGCAGCGAACTCACCACGATGGGCGGACAGGTAAATCCGCGTGCCTTCATGATAAATTCCGTGTTCGTCCCCTTTCCGGCTCCGGGAGCCCCTCCGAGGAGAATGATCTCCTTTGGAAAACGAAGCATTTCGATACCGAACTCCGCTTCGAGGTCTTTCCAGACGGCACTGAAAATCACCTGAGCATCTTTGATCTCCACGTCTGTCAGATCTGTGCTCTCTATCTTCAGGGCATCGGCATCACTCATAAAGAATGCAATCCATCTGTTTCACAGCTCCCGCAAGCGCAATTGTAGTGGAATTACGCCTTTTTGCGAGACGCCCCGATTTCAGAGCTTTCGATTCGTATGACCCAAGAGGGTTAACCCACTCACCCAACCCTGTTGAATCACATGCAAATACGATGAATGCCACTCCGTATCGCCCATCACCTCCGGCGGGCCGCGCCCGGTATTAGAGAAAGAGAGTCTCCACGCATGGCGAATAGATGCCTGAAAAACTGTGCGCCTTTCCGCGTCGATTCTGATACAGAATACAGTAAATGAGATCGTTACTTACCTTCGCCCTTCTTGCCCTGCTCCAACCTGCTCTTTGCCATGCAGCTCCCGACGAGGCGCCTGAGGGCTTCCAATCTCTTTTCAACGGAACGGACCTGACCGACTGGATCATACCTGAAGGCGACAACGATCACTGGAAAGTGCTTGATGGAGTGATCGACTACGACTCCCAGTCAGAAGCCACGGGTGACAAAAACCTCTGGACCGCGAAAGAATACGGAGACTTTGAGCTCAAAATCGATTGGAGACTCAAGCGGACGACCGGGTTCTATGATGTCCCCTACGTCCTTCCCGACGGAAGCTACGTGCTCGACGCCGACGGGAAAAAGGTCACTCATCCGATGCCGAATGCCGATTCCGGAATTTATCTTCGAGGTGAGTCAAAATACCAGCTCAACATCTGGTGCTGGCCGATCGGATCCGGCGAAATGTACGGAGTTCGGAACAACCCCGCAACCGATCCGGAAGTCCGTGCCGGTGTAACCCCGAAACTCAAAGCCGACAACCCCATTGGCGAATGGAACACCTTTCACATCACGATGAAAGGCGATCGGCTCACCGTAGTCCTCAATGACCATACCGTGATCGAGAACGCCCTCATCCCCGGGATTCCGGAGACAGGAAAGCTCGCCCTGCAACACCACGGAGGCAAAAGACCGGACGGAACCTTTTCTCCTGCTTCGAGCCTTGTTCAATTTCGAAACATCTTCATCAAGGAACTTTGATCGGATCCGCCTTCCATCCCTCCATGAAACACTTCGCGACACTCCTTCTCGTTTTTCTCACGCCCCTTACTCTCTCTGCTGAAAACGAAAGCACTGAGATCGCTCCGGGCCACTCCAGCCATGGTGAAGTCTTCAACGAAGGCCCTCGGCAGTCAGCAGTCCTCATTCCGGGCACAGGAGAAGTCACCCTGAAGGTTTCGACCGAATCCGGGGAGGCGCAGACTTTTTTCAATCAGGGGCTCGGGCAACTACACGGATTCTGGGATTTCGAAGCCGAACGGACCTTTCGTCAGGTCGCCGCAATCGATCCCGATTGCGCAATGGCCTACTGGGGAATGGCGATGGCCAATTTCAAAAATGACAGCCGCGGGAAAGAATTCATCGAGGAAGCTGTCGCCCGGAAAGAACACTGCAACGAATTCGAGAAACTCTGGATCGACGGACTCGCCGCTTACTACAAAGACACCAAACTGGATCTCAAAAAGCGCCTTCGCGAATTCGTTCGCTCACTTGAGAAAATCGCCACCGCCTATCCTGACGAAATCGAGGCACAGGCATTTCTCTTGAAGCAGATTTATTACAACAACGGCAAAGGTCTCACCATTCCGAGCCACTACGCCGTGAATCTGCTCGCGGAGAAAATCCTCTCGAAAGCGCCCAACCATCCCGCGAACCATTATCAGATTCACCTGTGGGACAAGGAAGACGCGGCAAAGGCCCTCACCGCCGCCGCCAACTGCGGACCGGCCGCCCCCGGGATTGCCCACATGTGGCACATGCCCGGGCATATCTATTCGAAGCTGAAGCGATACGACGATGCCGCATGGCAACAGGAAGCCTCCGCCCGTGTCGATCATGCTCACATGATTCGCTACCAGATCATCCCCGATCGCATTCATAACTTTGCCCACAACAATGAATGGCTGATCCGCAACTTAAACTCGCTCGGCAAATACGATCGATCAGTCGAGCTCGCGGCAAACATGATTTCACTCCCCCGTCTCGCCAAGTTCAAAAAGAAGGAGGATGAATCCACCTACGATCCGAATGGCAGCAGTTGGAACTACGGCCGCCAGCGTCTCCGCGACACCTTCATCCGATTTGAACAGTGGGATGATTATATTTTTGAAGCAGAAAAAGGCACTCTCAAGCCTGACGGCAAATCCATCAGTGACAACGATCACGATCGATTCCTTGGCATAGCTAAATTTGAGACCGGCGACCTCGCGGGTGGAGCAAAACACCTCGAGGCAATCAATGAGCGGCTTGCTCTGAAAAAGAAAGAGCGCGACGAAGCCGTGGCAAAAGCGGAGACGAAAGCGAAAGAGGACAGGAAAGACGAGAAAGGAATTACCGGAGCGAAAACGGCCGCAGAAAAACCCTTCAAAAGCAAGATCGAGACACTCGAAGACATTCAGCGCGAACTCACGGTCTATTCAGCCCTGACCGCAGAGAAACCTGACGCGGCATTGGCGAAAGAAAACCTCGAGAAACTGAAGAACGTCGCAAAGCACCGACACGCCACACTCTGGCAGCGCGCCGGAGACAATGAGAAGGCCATCAAACTCGCCGGAGAGGCCGTCAGCAGCGCGAAGAACGAGGTGCTCCCTCTCGTTGCTCAGGTGAAAATTTTACATAACGCCGGAGAGAAAGAAAAAGCCACGGCCGCCTTCGAAACACTCCGCACCGTTGCTCATGGAGCCGACAGCGAAATACCTCTAATCACTTCACTCAACCCCATCGCGACGGATCTGGGAATCGCGCTGCCCTGGCAGAAGCAGCCTGCAGCCGCCGACGATCTCGGGGAACGCCCTCCTCTCGATACGCTGGGGCCCTTCCGCTGGAGCCCCCCGAAAGCAACTCCCTTTCGCCTCACCAATGCAGACCACGTCAATTCTTCACTCGAATCCCTCACCGCGCGTCCGGTCCTCCTCATCTTCTACCTCGGGCGCGGCTGCACTCATTGCATGGAGCAACTCAATGCTTTCGCGCCTGTCTATCAAAAGTACAAGGACGCAGGAATCGACATCGTCGCGATCAGCACTGACTCCGTTGCCGGTCTGGAAAAGACCTTTCAAAATGCCGACGAAGGGAAAAACCCGTTTCCGTTCCCCCTCTACTCGGATGAAAGCCTGCATACATTCAAGGATTACCGGGCCTACGATGACTTTGAGAAAACCCCGCTTCACGGAACCTTTCTCATCGATACCAGTCAGCACATTCGCTGGCAGAATATCAGCTTCGAACCCTTCATCTATCCCAACTGGATGCTGGAGGAATCGATCAGGCTGCTGGGCCTCGACAAGACAAAGAGTTAACCCTGCGGCGGTTCCGCCACTGACAAAACACTAATCCCCGGGAAAGTCACAACTTTCTCATTAAATTTTGCCGCAAAGTGTAACTAACTTCAGAAAAATCCGTAGAAACAGGTGGAGGCGCACAGTAAAATTTGCGACATGCTCCAACCAACACTTAACGAACCACAAACAAAAACAATCACCCCCCTAATCTAGGGGGATGACACACGAGACAAACATAGTTAGTCTCTTTAACGTAGCGATTTTTTCTGAGCATATAAACACTAAGACTCAGTAACTAATTTGTGTCTGGATACAGTCTCTGTTCCGCACAATAGGGGAGGAAGTCCAGCGTTCCACTGTTAACGCAGTGGGACGTTGGCAACCCTCAACTCCCCCTGATTTCCAAAGATTTACGTCATGCCTTCGGAATCACAGTGGAACGCTATTCTTAACGCCTCACTGAGGATTCATCGATCCAGCTCCATCGTCGAAGCTGGTGAAGAAGCGCTCCACGCACTGAAGACAGTGCTCTCTACCGACTGCGTCGAACTCAACCTCCTCCGCGCGGCACCCGCTGATCCGGCATCAGGAAACAACTCGCTTCAGCGAAGCGTCGATGCCGGTCCTGAGTGCTGCCTTCATTTTCAGGCAAATTACACAGCTCCCGTTTCAAAAGAAGAGATGCAGTGTTTCGACGTGATCGTAAAGCACGTCATCTGCGCAAGCCGTCGCCTTCCTCCCCCTGCCCGGGACAACACCGTTTCGATATCATCCCCGCTCAACCAAATCCACGGGCAGAATTAATTCCTACTCGGCCAACCACTGGACCGCGTCGATGACGACGTAGCCATCAGTGCCGGCATTGCTGATCGTCACTGACGCTGTCGCTCCCGCTTCGAAAGTGAATGTGCCCAGATCATGAAATGGATCATGCGAACCCTTTTCCTTCTGGTTCAGCGTCACACTCGACTCACCGCCGGCATGACTGACAACCACCTTGATATTTGAGGCCCGATTATTGTTCCGGGGATAGGAAGCACGCACGGAATATTTGCCACCCTCTTCCAACTTGGTGCTGAACGTGGCAGTTGCCTCTCCCTTGTCCTGGTTGTTATCGTGACGATACCCAAATCGGACGAACGGGCCGTTCGTGGCACTCGGCTTCCAGTTTCCGCTCATCTCAGCCTGCTCATCGTCAACCACGATCCCTTCCACTTCTTCAATCGCCTTGCCTTTTCCGAGGGAAACAGGACCGTCATATTCGAGGATTTGACCGTCTTTCTCGAGTCGCTCACGCAACTCTGCGTAGGGCACATCCTGCACCGGAATGCCCTGATCGATCGCAATCGACGCCGCCGTCGCTGCGCTCTGTCCGAGAATCATGAAAACCGGCTCCATGCGAATCGATCCAAAGGCAATGTGAGTGCTGGAAACACAAACAGGAGCAAACAGGTTCTGACACTGCTCTTTCTTCGGAACAAGCGCTCCGTAGGCGATCTCGTAAGGGCCGTTCGTGCTCACACCGATATCTCCCTCATTCTGCACATAACCTTCAGGCGTGATGTAACGCTGCACATTGTGAGAGTCGATCGTGTATGACCCCATACCGACTGAATCAGGTGTCGGCACGACCTTGCGAAGCTCGTTCTCGGTCATCACGAAGTCCCCCATCATGCGGCGGGCCTCACGAATGTAGAGCTGCGGAGACCAGTTTCCGGTTTCCTCATACTCGTCTTTGGGAAGCCCCCACTTCTGCATCGCCTCCCGCACCTCTGCCGGAACACGGGGATCGTTTGCAATGAAGTAGAGCCAGCCCTTCTGATAGGTCTCATGCTCCGCAATGATCTCACGACGACGCTCATAGCTGCCGTCGGGATAGTCGTAGTTGTAGCCGATATTGTCCGTGCTCATCGGCCCGTGGTTATTCGTATCGGTCTTGTGATTTGGAAGTGGATCGAATTTTCCGAAGGTGTCACGCCACCCGGCGTCGTAGATCCTCAAAAGCAACTCATACTGCTCGGGATCGTATCCTTCAGGCTTTTCGAACGGGATCCGGTTTTCAGGATGATCGGTGAGACACATCCGGAAGCAGTAGGCCTGGACGCGATGATCGGCCTCGCCTTTCACGCCGGGATCTTCCGCACTGACACGGGCAATCACGCCACTGGATGGGTCACCGGGCACCTTGTAGGGGCTGATCGGCTTGGCAACAGCGCCAAAATGGTGACGGTGATGAAGCACGCCGGTCTGAACGCCGTTCCAATTTTCATTGAACTCGGAGTTCGCTTCACGGCCGACATGATAGTCGACGCCGGCTGCGGCGATGAGATCACCTTCATAGGTCGTATCGAGAAACATTTTCCCGGGGTATTTCTTTCCGCTCAAAGTGGTGATCGAAACGATACGACCGTCTTTGAGCTCAACGCCGTTCTCGCGGTCGAGCCATTCGTCACGGACGACATGGAGGTCGTATTCGCTCACGTAATCCTCAAAAACAGTCTTAGCGATACTCGGCTCGAAAATCCACATCGTCTTCTCCTCCCCGTCAATCGCAGGGGTTCCCTGACCTTTGCCGCCGTATTCCTCTTTCGCCTGCCACTTCCAATTTTCGGGCTTCTGGTATTCTTTCCAGACACGGTGATAAAAGTCACGGGCGAGACCGCCGATGACCGCCTTGTTGCCAGTATCAGTCCAGCCAAGGCCACCGCTGGAAAGTCCGCCGAGGCGTTTATCAGGGCTGACGATGATGACAGACTTGCCCATTTCCTTCGCCTGCACTGCCGCAATCACTGCCGCGCAGGTGCCCCCGTAGATGACAATATCGTGAGTTTCCTCTTCGGCCTGACCGGAAAGAGGCATCACGACGAGGCACAGCGCGAGAAATGATCGGAGTATAAAATTCATGAGCTATCGTAGGGAGAATTATCCTTACAGACAAGCCACCAGTTCACGCCAAATTTTTCGTGACCAATTCCGCCGAATCACGAATCCGCGCCGGATCCGCCTACGCCAAAAGCGCTTCGACGACCTTGCCGTGAACGTCGGTGAGGCGGAAATCCCTTCCCGAAAAGCGATAAGTCAGCTTTTTGTGATCGAATCCGAGGAGATGCAGAATCGTCGCGTGGAGATCGTGGACGTGCACCGGATCAGAGGCAATCCCGAGTCCGAAATCATCGGTGGAACCATAGGTCATGCCCCCTTTGACACCGCCTCCAGCCATCCAGACGGTGAAACCGTCGACATGATGATCGCGCCCGTATTTCTCAACATCCTTTGGCCCTTTCTGAATCGTCGAAGTCCGTCCCATTTCCCCGCCCCAAATCACGAGGGTGTCCTCAAGCATCCCCCTCATTTCAAGATCGGTGAGCAAGGCGGAAATCGGCTGATCAGACTCTTTGGTGAGCGTTTTAATTCGCGGAAGCAAAGCCCCGTGATTGTCCCACGGTTGGCCGGCCCCGTGGTAACACTGCACATATCTGACACCCCGCTCAACAAGACGCCGCGCCATGAGCAGGTTCCGTCCCGTCGGAGTATCGCCATAGCTCTCGCGAATCCCTTCGGGTTCTTTCGTAATATCAAATGCGTCTGTCGCTGCCGTCTGCATCCGGAAAGCGAGCTCCATCGAATGGATGCGCGAGTTCAATCGCTCATCGCCCTCACGAAAATTCTGATGCCGCTGATTCAGCGCCTGGGTGAGTCGAACCAGATTTCTCTGAGTCCCCGTCCTGATATCGCTCCGCTTCAGATGGGGAATCATCTCCCCCTTTTTCACATTTGTTTCAATGTGAGTTCCCTGATACACCCCCGGCAGAAACGAACTGGTCCAGTTACGTGACTGAGCCGTCGGCATTCCGTTCGGCATCAAAACGACATAGCCGGGAAGGTCTTCACTCTCAGTCCCCAGTCCATAGAGCACCCACGAACCGATACTGGGACGCGCCAGAGTCGGATGACCGCAGTTCATCATGAGGAGCCCCGGCGAGTGATTCGCAATCTCACTCTGCATCGAGCGGATCACGCACAACTTATCGGCGTGCTTCGCGACCTGAGGATAGAGCTCACTGATCTCGAGGCCGCTTTCCCCGTGTTTGGAAAATTTGAAAGGAGACGCCCAGACCGTTCCGGCACGGTTCCGCTGCGTTCGCTGGAGGGTTTTCTTGATCGAATCGGGGAGCTCCTGCCCGTCGAGTTTCGCGAGCGAAGGCTTGGGGTCGAACGTATCAATTTGCGACGGCCCCCCGTTCATGAAGAGGTGGATGACCCGTTTCGCCTTTCCCGGAAAATGAGAATCGCGGGTCGCGAGTGGCGATTCGCTGCTTGAATCGCCCTTCATCGCCGCCATGAGATCTGACGCCGCAAGCGCACCGAAACCAAAACCGACTTTTTGGAGCGCTTCCCTTCTTGAAACAGTGAAATCAGAATTCATTCGGCAATGGGGTTAGTCGACATACAAAAACTCGTTCGACATGAAAAGTGACTGAGCCACGAGCGACCAGGGAGGCACATTCCGACCTTCTTCAATTTCGACGAACCGCTCGACCTGCTTAACCTCATTCGCAACCGGTTCCCGGTGAAAAACCTCCTCGTAGATTGCCGAAATCCGGGAGGGCCCGTCGAGTTTCTCATCAAACTCGAGCGAAGCCACGAGCGCCTCGCTTTGTTCGATCACAAAGGGTGAATTCATCAGGAAGAGCGCCTGAGGAGCGACGATATTTTCGGTCCGCTTCGATTCCGTCTGCATCGGTGACGGGAAATCGAAATTCCGGAGCGTCGTATCCTGATTGAATCGATTCACGAAACCGTAGATGCTGCGGCGCTTTGAGTATTCATCGCCCCAGAGCTGACCACTTCGGCCATGCATCCTCAAATCAAGCTGCCCCGAGAGAGCGAGGAGAGAATCGCGAAGCTCCTCGATGCGAAGGCGCTTCCGATTCGCCCTCCAATAAAGTTGGTTCTGAGGATCCACCTCAGCACTTGCTTCCACGGTGCGACTGCTTTGACGAAATGTTTTCGAAGTGACAACAAACTTCACAAGCTGCTTCGTCGACCAGTCGTTCTTCACGAACTCAGCGGCGAGGTAATCGAGCAACGCCGGATGGCTCGGAGCCTCGCCCTGCAGCCCGAAATCAGAGGGCGTATCGACGATGTAATCCCCCATCAGCATTCCCCAGATCCGGTTCACGTAGACGCGCGCCGTGAGCGGATTCTCCGAGTCGATGATTTTTTCTGCGAGTTCAAGTCGCCCGCTGTTCGCTCTCGTAAACTCGGGCTGAGCAGCATCGAGAATTTTTAGAAACCGTCGTGGAACCCGGTCGCCTTTTTGGGAAGGTTCTCCGCGAACGAAGATGAAAGCGTTTTCCGGCTTCCCCCGCTCGGAGACGCTCATCGCTCTAGCGGGCGCGCCATCATGACTCACAAGCAGCTGAGCAAGTTCGGTCTGCTTGATCGCTTCCGCGACAGAACGATTATTTCCCTTCTTCTTCGAGGCACCGGCGTCCTTAATCTTTTTCTGAATCGCCTGATTTTGCGTTTTGTAATCAGCGATCAGTTTCTCATCAGGATCGTATCCGTCGATTACCGGGAACTCGTCGATATCCCAGGGTTCAGGTCTGTTGATTGAATTAAAGACTCCGTAGAACGAGTAATAATCCGCCGTGGGAATCGGCTCAAATTTGTGGTCATGACATCGCGAACACGCAACCGTCATTCCCATGAAACCACGCGTCGTCGCGTCAATCGCGTCATCCACGAAATCGTGAGACTTATTTCGATGCGGAGAAACGCCGAGAAATCCGAGCGCTGCCAGTTCCGGAGCCCGCTTTTCAGAAACAATCAGATCAGCGGCGAGTTGCTCTTTCACGAATTGATCGAACCGCTTATCCGAGTTGAAAGCATCGATCACATAATCCCGAAACGTGAACGCATACGGATAGTAATGAGGCGTCTTCGTGTCAGGCCGATAAGTCGAAGCGGTATCCGCGTATCGCGCCACATCGAGCCAGGCCCGACCGAGGTGTTCCCCATATTGCGGCGAGGCGAGAAGCTCATCGACAAGCTCATCCGGTGACTTTTCAAAAACGCTCTCGTCACGCGGGGGTAACCCGGTAAGCGCGTAACTCACCCGGCGGGTCAGGGTTCTCGCGTCAGCCTGAGGCGACGGGGCGATTCCCTTTTCCGCCAGCTTCGCAAAAATAAAACGGTCAATGGGATGAGCGTTCCAGGCTTTGTTTTCCACCTCGGGCGGAGACGGCGCATCAACCGGTTGGAATGCCCAGTGATCGGCAGCTTTTTCAAAAATCACCTCCTGATTTCCCAGCTGGGAAAACTCGGTATCGCCCATGTCCTCAGCAGGTCCGGGAGCCCCCATCTCGACCCACTTCCTGAGCAGCTCGATCTCATTCTCCTCAAGCTTATACTTCGGAGGCATTTCAAAATCCGGATCTTCGTAAACCACCGCAGTGATTAAAAGTGACGCCTCGAGACTGCCGGGAACGACCGCCTTCCCCGAATCGCCGCCTTCCAGCCATGCCGACTCGCGATCAAGGAGGAGCCCGCCCTTTTGCGCTTCCTCCGCCTCGGAATGGCATTCGTAGCAATGCTTCACGAGAATCGGACGCACATGCTTTTCGAAATACTCCGTCCCGCTCATTTTGCCTTTCGGCTGCGCATGAGCAACCGAAGCGACAGTCAGGAGGAGACTGATCAATGTTCTGGAGCTAAGAGGGTTCACTCCTCAATCTAACCCTGTTGGACCGCCCCGTCGCCGGAGATTTCGAGCGGGCTTGCGCTACTCCTGAGATTCCAAATCCGCCTCCGGGATTGGAACTTCCCAACCGCCACCGAGCGCCTGGATCAACTGCACGCTCGTGACGAGTCGCGCCGACTCGGCCTGAATCCGGCTTCGCTTGGCATTGAGACTGGAGTTCTCGGCATCGACCACTTCGAGGTAGCTCACGAGGCCGCCTTTATAGCGCTGACTTGAAAGCCGCGTCGCCTCCCCGGACGAAGCAGAGGCCCGACGTCTCGATACGATTTCTTTGTCGAGATAGCGCATCGCGGAAAGAGCGTCCTCCACTTCGCGGAACGCCTTCAGGACCGTCTCGCGATAGAGAGCGACGGCTTCATCCGAGTTCGCGTAGGCCCGTCCGATGTCGAGACCGGAGCGCCCCGCCTGATACAGCGGCACCTGCACCTCGGGACCGATCTCCCCGAAGAGACTTGAGGGATCGAAAAAGGTTCCCAGGTCAAGGCTCGAGAGACCGCCCGACGCCGCCAGGTTCACACGGGGTAAATACGACGCCTTCGTCGCTCCGATCTGTGCCACAGTCGCGGCCATGCGTCGATCCGCAGCAACGATATCAGGTCGCCGTGTCAGTAATTGTGAAGGAAGTCCACTCGGAATACGCGGAGGATCCTTGATTCCACCCGCAGGGATTTTCAACTGCCCCGGCACCTCGCCGCAAAGCGCGGCGATCGCGTTGAAAAGACTCGCGCGGGAGCGGGAGAGCTCATGCTCCTGCGCCTTTGTCGAATCCACTTCTGTCTGAGCGCGGGCAAGACCAAGCCCGGTCTCCTCTCCTCCGTTCACCCGCGCGCGGACGAGCCGTAAATTTTCCTCACGAAGCGAAACCCCGCGTTTCAGAATTTCCATTTCAGCATCCGCGTAGCGGAGCTGGAAATACTGCTTCGCCAGTTCCGCCTGCAGAGAAAGCCTCGCCGCGGCGACATCCGCAGCCGCAGCTTTTTCCTCCGCTTGTGCCGCTTCAACGGTCTGGCGAACACGACCCCACAGATCGATTTCGTATTTGAGATTGAGCGCCGCCCGGTATTCCGAATAATTGATTTCCGGCGGAACAAAAACACCGCTCGCCGAATCCCGCTTCCGCTTCCAGACGACATCCCCGCTCACCGAGGGAAAGCGATCCGCCTGCGCCAGTCCGAGTTCGTTACGCGCACGATCATAGCGCGCCAATGCGACCGCGAGCGAGGGGTTGTCGGCTTCGAGCTTGCGAATCAACTGGGTCAAAACCGGATCGTTGAAACAGGCCCACCAGTCTCCGGCTGGCAGGAGAGGACGCTCACTGCCACCATTTTTATACTTCGCACCGGCGTTCACCGTCGAGCTGCTCAGCTCGGAAGGATCGACGTTGCAACCTGTCATCGCCACAGCAAAACCGCCCGTGGCAGCGAGAAGGAAAAGCTTAAATGGAAAGGTCGAAAAATTCATCACGAAGCAGTTTGCGGAACGGAACCGTCAGTTTGAACTACCGGGGAGTCGTTGCGCCGGATCGCAAACATCGCACTGAGAACGGTCGGAACAAGAAACAGAGTAAAGACCGTGGAGACAACCAGCCCCCCGACGACGACAGCTCCGAGTCCGCGATACAATTCCGATCCCGCACCGGGAAGGATCACGAGCGGAAGCATTCCACCGACGCTCGTAAGCGTTGACATCAGAATCGGGCGCACCCGGCTCTCAACCGAAAGGCGAATCGCCAGTTGCGGATCGAGCGAAGGATCTTCGCGGAGAAAGTTCAAGGTCTGATGCACGATGAGAATCGCATTGTTCACCACCACTCCGGCAAGAATCACGAAGCCGAGAATGCTGAGCATATCGAGGTTCTGAACCGGTGCGTAACGATCCATCACGCTGACCTGGTGAACCATCGCCAACCCGACAAACCCGCCGAGAGTCGCGAGCGGAACACTGATCATGATCACGAGAGGGTAGGTCCAGCTTTGGAACAAAATCACGAGAAGCAGGTAGATCACGAGAAAGGCGAGAAAGAGGGTGCTCGAAACAGTTCCGAGGAAACTGCCGTCACCGAGAAGAACGGTTTTAATTTCATTCAGTTTGCCAGCCGAGCCGGACAACTGCGATCCGACCGACGCAGGAATCACACCGCCTTCACGCAACCCCGCTATCGTCTCCTCGACCTGCTTGATCGCCACTTCCAACGGAATCGAAGCGTCGGGGGTCAGCTCGATCGTGACCGCGCGGAGACGATCCACATGACGGATTTCATCAGGTCCCTGAACCCGCTTCAACTCTGCGAGACTTCTGAAATCCACGACCGCACCCGCCGGAGTCGCCACAGGCGCGTCGAGCAATTGCTCCATGGCATCGTCACCGCGTGAGTAACGGCTCAAAATCTTCATATCCCGAAGCTCGCCGTTCTGCTCGTAGTCGCGGAAGAGGAGAATCCCGTCACCGTTTGCCTGCACCGCGAGGCCGAGATCGGCACGACTCATCCCGAGTTCGCGCAGGCGTTCATCCCGCGGCACGAGCTGCAATTCAGAAAGCGGCTGGGCAAAATTTGGCGGCTCCGGCTTCAAGGTTGTCGGCCCGAACTGCCCCATCAAGGTTCCGAAAACAGCTCCCGCCGCTCCGCTGACCTCGTCGAGATTGTTTCCTGTGAGATCGATTTTGATGGCCGATCCTGTCGCTCCGCCGACTCGGAAAAGAGGCATTTGGAAAGCAAAGGCCAGAGTATCGGGTGCAGCGACACCGGAGGTCGCGTAGTTCAGGAGAGGAACCGCATCGACAGCACGTTTTTTATCACTTGGAATCGCCCCATGGAACATACGTCCTTCAAAACTGACCAGAAAGTAGTGATCCAGCGGAGGTGGCATCACGGTTGCGCCCTCCGGTGCCCCCATCCCGATCGCGACCGGCTCTCGCTCGTCGACCGGATCGTTGGAAAGGCCGGCTGCTTTTTCCATGACATCTTCGACACCGAATTTGTTCGGGGTCGTTTCCCACGATGACTGCACCCGTGATTCGATTCGCTCCCCCATCTCAGAGAGCTGATCGAGATTGTAACCCGGAGGCGGGAAGAGCAGTCCGAAAATGATATTGCGGTTTCCGGTGGGGAGATAATCAAGCGGCGGTAAAAGAAGCTGCGTCCCGAAAATCGTCACCATGCTGAATCCGATGATGACGATTCCACGACTCGCCCAGTTTCCCGTCCCCAGCGAGACGAGGCGCGAAACGCCGGTAGGAAGCGACTCAATAAATTTGGTAACAGGACTGAGGAGGACTTCGAAAAAACGCCCAAGCCAACTGCGTTCCTTGGTGTTATTCACATCACTCCGGTGCAGAAACCGCGCCGACGCCGCCGGAATCACGGTGATCGAAACGATCATACTCAACCCTACCGAAGCCATAATCGCGAGGGCGATGTCACGGAAAAGCTGACCGGCAGTCTCCTGAATGAGAAGGATAGGGAAAAACACCGCGAGGGTCGTCAGGGTCGAAGCGACAACCGCGCCGGCGACTTCTTTCGCTCCGTCGCGAGCCGCCTGCCGCGCCGGCTTATCCATTTCAAGATGACGATAAATATTCTCGATCACAACGATGGCATTATCGACCACCATCCCAACCGCAAAGGCGAGCCCCGCGAGGGAAATGATGTTAATCGATCGCCCTAACGCAACAAGAACCACAAAAGAGGCAATCACGGAAACGGGGATTGCAATTGCAATGATTCCAACGCTGCGAAACGAGCGGAGGAAAAAGAGCAAAGTGATCGTCGCAAGAACGCCCCCGAGCATCAGATTCGAACGGACCAGGGTCACCGCGTCGCGCACATAAGTGGTGGAATCGTAGGTTTTGATCAATTCCAAACGCCCGTCCAATCCCAGCTCCTTCGATTTCTCCTCTAAAACGCCCCCATCAGCATTCATCGCCTCCACCTCGGCCGTGAGAGCGCCCATCGTCTCGAGCAGGTTCGCGCCGCGCTCGAGCTGAAAATTGAAAAACGGCATTTTGTATCCCCTCGCCCGGGCCCAGCTCGAGGGTTCCTTAAACGCCTCCTCCACTGTCGCGATATCGCCGAGGTAAACAGGGCCCGATTCGTCCTGTGTCAGGATCATCCGGGCAACGTCTTCAGAGCTTTGAAAACGCCCCATGCTGCGCACCCGAATGTCGCGCTTTCCCTCGACGATTCGCCCTGCGGAAACATCGACGTTGGCTTGCTCAATTGCAGCGCGCAATCCGGCGTAGGTAATCCCGCGGTTCGCCATCGCAATCGGATCGACGACAATGTGCAGCTCGGATTGGACCGCCCCGCGGATCCCCACCTGAGAAACCCCCGGAACCCGGTCGAAACGCGGACGAAGCCGTCGCTCCATGAAATCGTAAAGTGTCGCGGAATCAAATTCCGGATCGGTCGAAGCGAGCCCGATCCAGGAAATGTAATCAACGGATTCGGGATCAACGCCTTCGACAACCGGCTGGAGAACCCCTTCGGGATACCCGGGCACCTCATCGAGTTTTTGAAGGACTTCAGCAAGAGCGCCGTCGATGTCAGTGCCGGTCTCGAACTCAAGCCGAACCGTTCCCTGGCCGGCCGCACTTGTGGAAGTCATCGCGCTCAATCCGGTGACTTCTCCGAGCACTTTTTCCTGCTCTTCGACGACGTCACTTTCAATCTCCTCGGAGGAAGCACTTTCCCAGGCCGTCACGACCGAAACGACCACTGAGGCCACTTCCGGGGTCATTCGAATCGGAACGCGCGTCACCGCGAGGAGACCTGCGAAGACGCTCAAAAGCACCGCTACAGCAACCGTGATCGGCTGATTGATCGCTCTATCAATCATCTCACGCCGCTAGGGCTTCACCTCCGTTTTAACTTCTTCAGCATTCTCCGATTTCTTCTCAGGAGTCGCCACCATCAGCGGCGTTCCCGGGAAAAGTCGCTCGTTGCCCTCGACCACGACCTGATCACCCGGTTTCAAATCGGGTGATTCGACATAGACGATTTCGTTGCGTCGGAACAAGGTCGTTACCGGGACGCGTTCAGCGACGGGGAGACCGTCGCCGGTTTGAACCACTTTCATCACCGAAGCGCCTTGATAGGATTCAATCACCGCGTTGACCGGAACTCCGAGACGGGCACTTTCCTCACCTACAGGTAAATCGGCATGCACCGAAAGCCCCGGTGCGAGCGAACCGTTTTTATCATTCAAGGTCACCACGACGGGAAATAAACGCGTCACTGGATCAATGTCAGCGACCTGGCGCAGTGAAATCACCTCAGCCGATTCTCCGGAGCCGTCTGCGATGATCGAGAGGCGGTTTCCCGACGAAGTGATCTGACCGATAAACCGTTCAGGGACGCTCATCCACGCTTCCACTTTCCCGGTGGAGATCAGGGTCACGACCGGATTTCCCGGCGCGATCCACTCGCCCGGGTCAACGTGTCGACTCACGATACGGCCATCAAAGGGGGCTTTAATCGTGGCATCAGAGAGGCGGACCTCCAAAAGTTCGAGCGCACTCTGCATCGCATCGACCTGATCTTTCGACGCTTTGAGCCGCGCCTCCTTTACCTCGGTCGATTCCCGGGCATCGAGCACCTCACGTTCCGCGACGGCGCGCTGGGAGAAAAGCTTCTCCTTCATTTCGAGATCACGTTTCGCCCGCTCCGACTCGGCACTTCGCTCCGAGATCGCCGCCTCGCTCGCGGTTAAATTCGCCTTCGCCTCCAAAAGAGAGGCTTTGAGCCTTCTTTCATCCAGCAAAGCAATCACGTCGCCCTTCTTAACAGAATCCCCGACGTCGACTTTCACTTCGAGAACCGCACCGGATTCCTGCGCCGCCACATTCGCCCGCTCCATCGCGCGCAGCGTTCCTGTAACGCTGCGAGTCTCCTGAACCGGAGTTTGCGTCACCGGGGCCACGATAACCGTCGCCGGAGGTGGTCCCTGTGACGCTCCACCACCCTGAGACCCGCCGGCCCCCGCCGGTTCGGCATTGCGCAGTGCCTGAATCCCGAGCCAGAGACCACCAACCAGAACCAGAGCTAGAATCACCCAACGAAGGCCTCCGCCCGTGGACGCAGCATTGCCTTGATTTTCCTGATCAGAATCTTCCATGTCTCTCTGTGTTTCGCTTCATGAGAAGCGATGCTTAGTCTGTTGCCGTTAAATTAACTTACAGACTGTAAGAAGCTCGTTTTCCCTCTGGAAAATCACGATACTCCGCTGCAAGCTACGGATAAGATGAATCCGGAAAAAAACAAGAGTGTCCTTGGCGGAGAATTAATCCCCTGCAGCATGGAACCGCTAACCGGTTTTTACCGTGACGGACAGTGTCAGGTGGGCCCCGAAGATCATGGCTGTCATGCGATTTGCTGCGAAGTGACCGCCGAGTTTCTCGCCTTCAGCAAAGAAACCGGCAACGATCTGAGCACGCCGATGCTCATGTATGGCTTTCCCGGCCTGAAGCCCGGAGATCGCTGGTGCGTCTGCGCCGACCGGTGGCGCGAAGCGCTCGATGCCGGGTATGCCTGCCCCGTCGTCCTCGAAGCCACCTCCGAAGCCGCCCTCCAATACGTGAGCCGCAGCATTCTCGAAGAATACGCCATCGTCGAGGAAGAAGACTGAAAAGGCGACTAACGGGTCGTTGCGAGGATCAGTTGCAGAACCTCTTCGCGCGAGGACGGGTTGTTTCTGAAAATCCCGCGCATCGAGGAAGTCACCGTGCTCGTCCCCGGCTTTTTCACCCCGCGCATCGACATACAAAGGTGCTCAGCCTCGACAACGACGGCGGCACCGCGGGGACGAAGCTTTTCCTCGATCGCATTCGCGATCTGACCGGTTAAGCGCTCCTGAACCTGAGGTCGTTTCGCATAGCCGTCGACGAGCCGCGCCAGCTTGGAAAGCCCCGCGATTCGTCCATCCGCTTCCGGAAGGTAGGCAACGTGCGCCTTTCCGAAAAAAGGCACGAGATGGTGCTCACAAATCGAAAAGAAAGGGATGTCGCGAACAATGATGATTTCATCGTGATCAACTTCGAAAGTCTTATCGAGATGATCACTCGGATCCTCCAGCATCCCGCTGCATATCTCGGCGTAAAAGCGCGCGACACGGGCGGGTGTCTGAACGACCCCGTCACGATCAGGATCCTCACCAATAGCGATGAGAATCTCGCGGACAGCTTTCTCGATTCTGGGTTGGTCGATTTCTTTACTCACGAGATATCAGGTTAAACTAAATTTCGGCGGCAGAAACTAACACACCCCGTCCCGATCATCATCCAATCATCGAAAAAAACCGTCGCCCGGAATATTTCCCGATCAAGTGCCGCAAAACGTCGCCTCAACGACTTCCCCGGGTCCGGGTGGCGATTCCAAATCTTCGTTCTGAGAGGACTCTGCAAAGGGATTTCGCCACGCCTCGGTGAGCCGGTTGAACACCGTAAAATCGCCCTTGTAAGCGGCCGCAATCGCCTCTTCAACACGGTGATTCCTCGGAATAAGAACCGGATTCGCCGATGCCATCAGCTCAGAATCCGGTTCTCCAAACGCTCTCCATTTCTCCAGCCATGCCGCGCCGGCCGACGGTTCCCTGAGCAGCGCGAGCCACTTTTCCTCCGCCTTTCCTTTCGCCACCTTTGTGAGATGGCGGAAGAAAAGCGTGAAATCGGCCTCCTGATCAGCCATAAAACTGAGGGTGTCCTCGATGAATTCAACTTCCCCCGGCTGGGCCGCCGTCAAACCGAGCTTGTTTCGAAAACGACCGAAGTAGGCCTCTTTGAAAGCCTCCTCATACCTTCCCAGAATCTCCTCCGCAATCGGGATCGCCCTATCCCTCTCCTCATCAAAGAGAGCGAGCAAAGTCTCGGCGAGACGGGTCAGATTCCAATGCCCGATCGCCGCCTGATTCCCCCACGCATAGCGTCCCCCGCGATCGATTGAGCTGAACGTTTTCGCCGGATCAAAGGTGTCCATAAACGCACATGGCCCGTAGTCGATCGTCTCGCCGGAAATCGTCATGTTGTCGGTATTCATGACGCCGTGGATGAAGCCCGAAGTCATCCAGTGAGCAATCAGCGAAGCCTGCGCCTCGACCACTTTTCCGAGAAAACACTGATAGGGCGTGTCGCTGTCTGCACACTCCGGATAGTGCCGGGCAATCGCATAGTCAGCGAGGGCCCGCAGCCCGTCGGTATCCTGCTGCCCGAGAAAATATTGAAATGTCCCCACCCGGAGATGGCTCGAAGCGACACGGGTGAAAACGCCTCCTTGAAGCGCCTCCTCGCGAAAAACCAAATCTCCCGTCGAGACAAGCGCGAGGGCACGGGTCGTGGGCACACCCAGTCCCGCCATCGCCTCACTCATGAGATACTCACGCACCGCCGGTCCGAGAGGTGATTTTCCGTCACCACCGCGCGAAAACGGAGTCCGGCCCGCGCCCTTCAGTTGAATGTCCTTTCGAACGCCGTCCGAACCGATCACCTCACCGAGAAGAATCGCCCTGCCGTCACCGAGCTGAGGCACCCAGCCTCCGAACTGGTGACCGGCGTAGGCCTGCGCAATCGGATCGGAGCCTTCCGGCAGTTCATTGCCGGAAAACCACACAGCGAGTTCGGACTCCGATGCGGAATCCAGATTCAACCCCAACACTTCAGCCAATTCCTCATTAAACCGAATCAGCTTAGGTCCTGTCACCTTCGCCGGCTCAACCCTGCGATAGAAATGTTCCGGAAGGGTTGTGTAAGAGTTATCGAAGGGAATCTCGCTCATGATCAAAATACGACCTCGTCTTGATTCGGGGCCGCGTCAATGATACGACAGGTCGCAGCCAATGATTCGGAATCTCCTCAACGCCATTCCCGCAGGAACCTCCCGCGGTCAGTTTGATGGAAAAACCTACCTTGTTTCGAAATCAATCCACAACGCGGGCCGCTCCATCAAACTCTTCGCTGAGGAAGCGGGTGGAGACGACTTCGTGAGCCTCAATTTCTACGAAACGAGCCACGGCGAATCCTTAAAGCCCTGTGAGATGCCCGCCGAAAAAGTGCTCACTTTTCTGCGGGGATACGAACCCGACGCCTCAGCGTGAGGAGAAATCGAACTGCAGCGGCTTCATTGCCTCGGAAACCGCGACCCTAATCGGAGCATCGCTGCCCGGTGAGAGTGAGGTGAGAGCAACTGCCTTGTCTTCAGCTTTCCCCGTCGCCTCCCAGATACTGCCTTCAAAGGTGAGCGTCGAGCTTCCCAAAACAGGTCCGTCCTCCGGCTTGGCGGAGAAGTTGCCGCGACGAACGCGAACTGAAGTCACCGGCAGATTCGCATCCTCAGGATGAAAAGTGACCACCCCCCAACTCACCGGCTCTCCGTCGAGATTGACTTTTCCGCTCACCGCCGCCTGAGGTTTCGGTTCAGCATAAAACGAATTCACGAGAAGCCAGTTTTTCAACAAATCCGACCAGCCCCCGAGAATGGGGTCCCCCCGGTAGAGTCCGACTCCGTGAGGTCCGTTCTGATAGCAATGAAACTCCACAGGCACGCCATGCTCGCGGCAGGCGAGAAAGAAGCGGGTCGCATTTTCTGCCGGAACCGCGGTATCAGCGTTCGTCTGAAAAAGGAACGTCGGCGGGGTCTCTGCAGTGACATTTTTCTCCGAGGATAACGTCGCCGCAAAGGCATCGTCGGCGGCTTTGTCAGGGCCGAGGAGATTGTTTCTCGAACCTTTGTGGGTGATTTCGGAATCCATGCTGATGACCGGATAACACAGGATCGCAAAATCAGGCCGCGCACTGACTTCGTCGATGGCATCGGACGCCTCGTAAGCTTTCTCATCAAACAAAGTCGCCGCCATGCTCGCGAGATGACCGCCCGCCGAGAAGCCCATCACCGCGATCCGATCTGTCGCCAAATCGAAATCGCCGGCCTGTGATCGCACCCAGCGAATCGCCCGCTGCACATCAGCGAGCTCCGTCGGGTAATGATGTCCCTGGCTTCCGAGACGATATTTAAGCACGAATGCGGAAACGCCCTGCTCGTTGAACCACTGCGCCGGCTGGTGGCCCTCGTGATCTTTGGCAAGCCCTCCGTAGCCACCTCCGGGACAAATCACGACCGCAGCGCCGGTATGATTGTCAGCCCCTTTGGTTGAATACACTTCGATCGACGGCGAACCCGTTTCCTTGTCGATCGGCTTGCTGTAAGGCGTTTTCTCTTCCGGCCAAAGCGGAACCGGCTCCGCCGTGAGCGAACTAACACAGGTAAAAATTAAGAGAATCGCGAGTGGGATAAATTTCATACGCCAAGATTGTTTTTCAGTTCTTCCAGTTCAGATCGAAGTGATAACACCTCCGCTTTCAAGCTGGCGATCTCTTCTTCCACGTCTTCGCGCCAAGAGGGTGAGGCAACCGCCTGCGGCTGAACCGCGGAAGAGGCAGGAGCGGAAAGCTCCACTTCTCCGCACAGCAAGTGAACGTAGGTCGCAACCCGGCGTCCCCCTCCGGCGGGAATGTGTCGCACCAATGGAGCGGGCTGAAACTCAGCAAGCTGGTCGAGTACAGCCTGAGTGCGCTCAATATCGGCGAAGGGATGAAGACGCTCCGTTCGGGTGCGGATCTCACCGACGGTCTGCTGGCCACGCAAAAGGAGGACACAGATAATCGCCCGCTGACCATCGGTCAGGTAGGGAAACTTGTTCTCAATCGTGTGCTTGTATTTGGGAACCCGGGCACCGGCCTGACGGAGCAATACCGCCAGCTTCTTCAATCGCAATCCTTCGAGTGTTTCCTCGACGACGTCCGTCCCGAAATCCACGACCGGATCCCGGTTGCTGGACTGGTTGCAGGCGGAGTGGAGACTGTTCAGCGTCAGTGGATAGTGATCAGGAGTCGTCGTTTCCTTCTCGATGAGACAACCGAGAACGCGAGCTTCCTCAAACGTAAGCATCGGCTCTTTGCCAACCGCTTCGTTTCCCTCTTCAATAGTGTCAGTTTCTTCAGACATGATTATTCAATAAATTTGCCGGGATTTAGAATTCCGTTAGGATCCAGAGTCGCTTTCAACATGCGATGAACGTCGTTCGCGACCGGAGTCACCGCATCTTTAAACCAGCGTTTCTTCGCAAGACCAACCCCATGTTCGCCCGTTATTTTCCCGTCATTCTCTATGATCCATTTAAAAAGCACATCGAGCGCCTCGTCTGCTTTTTCGCGAGCAGCCTCGTCGGTGTCGTAATCCTCAACCATGAGGTTGGTGTGGATATTTCCATCCCCGGCATGACCGAAGCAGGCAACCGGGATGCCGGTATCCGCTTCCAGCTTCCTCGCAAACTGCACCAGCTCGACAAGCTTGGAGCGGGGCACGACAATATCCTCGTTCAACTTGGTCAAACCCGTTGCCCGGAGGGAATAGGAAAATTCACGACGCAGGGTCCAAATTGCCTCGCAAGCAGCTTTGTCCTTCGCCTCTTCGACCGAAATCGCACCGAGAGAAGTAACCAGATCTTTCAAGGCGCTCAAATCCTTAAGCACGGTCTCCTTCCGACCATCGAGCTCAACAATGAGATGAGCATTGCCATCCGGAAGCGTCTCCGGCCCGAGATAATTCCGCGCGGCACGCAAGGTGAATCCGTCAGTGATTTCAAGACCGGACGGCTGCCAGCCCGAATTCAGAATCGTCTGCACCGCCTCCGCCGCCTCTTCGAACTCGCCAAATGTTGCCGTCAGCATCGCTCTCGCCTCCGGATGAGGAATCAATCGCAAGGTCGCTTTCGTCACGACCCCTAACAAACCTTCAGAGCCGACAAACATTCCAATGAGATCGAGCCCTGTCTTGTTTTTGTGGCAACGCCCGCCCGTTTCCAGAATCTCGCCATTCGGCAAGACCACTTCGAGCCCGAGAATGTAGTGCCTCGTCACGCCGTATTTCACACATCGGGGACCGCCTGCATTCGTCGCGATTGTTCCTCCCACGGAGCACTCTTTCAAACTCGCCGGATCCGGTGGATAATACCAGCCCTGCTCACGAACCGCTTCCTGGAGATCATTTAAAATAACCCCGGGTTCGATCACGGCAACACCATCAGCGGGATTGATTTCCAGAATGCGATCCATCTTCCTGACCGACAGCAAAATGCCGCCCTTAACCGGAACGCAGCCGCCAACATAACCAACGCCTGCTCCACGCGTCGTCACGGGAATCTTATGCTCATTGGCGTAGCGCAGCGTCGCGGCAACCTCGTCCCGCGATTCCGCCTGCACCACCGCCTCCGGCATCGCTGAAGCGTGCCAACGATCAACACCGAATTCCGCCCGCACCGCCTCGGCGGAGGATACGCGGCATTCGGGCAGAGCTTGAATCAATCCGGCCAGCCAGACAGGTGAATTTACTTCGTTAAGAGACTCCATATTTTGGGGATAAAAATGATAGCGGCAACCGTGGCCGCCGCAAGAGATGCAACGAGAACAGCTCCGGCACTCGCGTCTTTTGCTTTGCCGATTCCCGGATCCACTTCCGGATGAACGGTGTCTGCAAGGTATTCAAGAGCCGAATTCAAAATCTCAGCGAAAAGGACGAACCCCACGCACAGTGTCAGAGCAATCCATTCCACCGCACTCACTTCAAAGAAGCACCCGAACACTATCACTGGCACCAAACAAGCCAGATGAACACGAAAATTAAATTCGGATTTTGCCACTGAAACAATCCCTCTCCAGGCATCTCTGAATGTCTGCAGTCCCCGATGCCGCCCGTCTCTCTCTTTCATAAATGTTTGGCGAAGAAGTAAATTCAGCTACACTTCTGTTTTTCCCTGAACAATCTGTGATTTCATCATGAGTAAAACAACCCCAAAGAAGAAAACCGCCCGTCGTCCCAGCCCCAAGAAAATCGGATTCGTTGGAGTCGGCAGAATGGGAGCCAACATGGCCCGTCATCTCAATGACCTCAATTACAATGTGACGGCTGTTTTTGATGTTTATCGCCCCGCCGCAAATGAGCTCGCCGAGGAACTTGGCGCTACCGCTTACACAAAACTCGCCGATGTCACAGCCAATGCCGACATTATTTTCACTGTGGTGACCGATGACGCGGCGATGAAGAAGATTTTCCTTGGGAAGAAAGATTCGCTCTTCACCGCCGCCGCCGGAAAAACCTTCATCAACTGCGCCACTCTCAGTCCTGAAATGCAAAAAACCATCGCAACCGGTTCGAAGCGTCGCAAAGCCGATTGCATTGAGGCCTGCATGGCGAGCAGCATCAGCCACGCCCGAAACGGTGAACTATACCTCATGATCGGAGCCGATGACGATGTCTTCAAAAAGAACAGGAAGCTCCTCGAGAACCTCAGCCTGAACCTTCGCCACATCGGAAAAGTCGGCAAAGCAGCCGAAGTCAAAGCTCTCGTGAACATGGTAATGAACATCAATACCGCCGGCCTCGCCGAAGGACTCGGCCTCGCCAAATCACTTGGACACGATCTCAAAATGATTTGTGAAGTGTTCTCTCAAACCGGAGCCAATTCCCGTGTCCTCGAAACCGACGCCGACGACATGATCGATCGCGATCACGAATGCTGGTTCTCCGCTTCGCATGCGGCCAAAGATTCCGGTATCGCAGGAAGCCTTGCCAAATCGAAGAAACTCAATCTTCCGCTCAATGAAGCAACGACCGAACAGTACAAGCGCATGATCGCCCTTGATCTCGGAGAGCTCGACAAGTCGGGCATCGCCGAACTGACTTTCCCCGGTCGTGCAGGCACGAAAAAGAAGACCGCGAAGCGCAAGTCGACGGCTAAGAAGAAGACGGCTAAGAAAAAAGCGGCGAAAAAGTAGGTGGTTTCACCTCCCTTTAAACTCATCCGAAAGAGCGTGCCCCGGCACGCTCTTTTTTTAGTCCCCCAATGTCTTTCCCTCCCCCCCGGCGGACGGCTCAGCCACGAGCTGCGGGAGGCCCGAGCGAATGTGAATATCCTGCTGAGGAAAGGCAATCTCGATTCCGGCCTCGCGAAAACGCCTGTCGACCTCGAAATGAAGCCGGCTCTCGGTTGTAACCAGATCCTCGACCGCCCCCACCTGGGCTCTTAATTCAAAATTCAAGGTGCTGTCCCCAAAAGCGGTAAAGAGAACCCGCGGCTCGGGATTATCGAGAACCGCCTCATCTTCAGCAGCAACGTCATACAATATCTGCTGAGCTCGCTCCGTATCGGACCCGTAAGCAATGCCCACGAGCACCTCAACACGCAGAACCGAATCGCTCAGGGTCCAGTTGACGAGCTGCCCTGTAATGAACTCCTTGTTCGGGACAACCAACTCACGGTGATTGAACTGACGAATCGTAGTCGCCCGAATGCGAATCTGCGTCACTTTCCCTGACACATCCCCCACCGTGACGGTATCACCTATCCGGA
This sequence comes from Verrucomicrobiales bacterium, assembly GCA_029213065.1. Lineage (GTDB taxonomy): Bacteria > Verrucomicrobiota > Verrucomicrobiia > Verrucomicrobiales > DEV007 > Arctic95D-9. Next base: position 64,962 of record JARGPH010000019.1, read on the forward strand.
TCGGCTTTTCGAAAAGGAGGATCAGACCCGCGACAAAATTGGCAAAAATCTCCTGCAATCCGAAGCCGATCCCCACGGTGACCGCAGCAGCCAGCCACTGAACCTTTCCCCAGGTAATATCAATCCAGGCAAAGGCAATGAGGATGCCGACAAACATTATCAGATACCGGATCGTCGTCGTAATCGCAAAGCTGTTCCCCGCATCAATTCTCAAGTGCCTCGAAAAGACGAGCGCTATCAATCCCGGAATATTATTCGCCGCCACAAAGGTCAAAACGAGCGTCAGCATCGCGAAGAGCAAGTCCTGAAGGGAGACGATACCATTGTCGATTTTACTGATTTCCACGGACTCCAGTGTTTTCGAATCCGCTCCCCCGGAAAGTGAGGTAACCGATTCAAGAGGATTAACCGCCGTCTGCACTTGAGGCGGAGAGCTATCCTTCCAGAGCGTCACGCTATCAAGCACCGCCAGCGCAGGAAGCGAGGAGAGCCAGACGCCCCATAACCCGAAGACTGCAAAAGTAATCCCCGCAGCTCGAACCAGCCGAAGAGTCTGCTCCTCGATCTTGACAACCTCTTCCTTCTCGTGACTTTCCTCCCCCTCTTCCTGGAGAGATGAAACCGATGGAATCTCCCTTCGTGAAGCTACCATCCGCCTGCGGGACACCAATATCCAGCGGTGCAGGAGTGCGGTGAGGAAGAGGACCGTGACGATGATTAACACCGAAAGCAGAATCTGAACCCGCAGCTGTTGCACCGAGGCATAGAATCCACTCGCGGCCCCGATGATGAGCAGAGCAGGCAGGAAAAGCCCTAACAAAAAACAAATCCAGGCCAGCCTTTCACTTGGCTCACCATGCAGACGAATCAATCCCCGGGCAGGATTCAAAATCCGGATGAAAAATATCATCGGACAGGCAACGAGCAAAATGAAGAATATCCGCCCGGCCGAATCCAGTGACGGAGAATCCACCGGCAGCGCGTTGGCGAGGAAGATCAGTGGAGGAATCACAAACACTATCCATTTTAAATTGCGGCGCAGCAGCGATACCCGATCCTCCGAAACCCCGATATGCTTGACGAGAATTCCATCGGGCAGGGTCAGGGCCAGAAAGTACAACGACAGAGTCAAAAAGGCGCTCAAGGTGCGAAGTCCCTCAACCACCCCGGCCGAGGTTTCTCCGGCACGACTGAAGATAAACCAGCTCAAAAACGGTATCGGCATGGCGATGAGCAACGTCATCAGCAGCGCTATCAGTGTCGGCCGAATAAAGTGGCAGCTCCGCCGCTCCGCTATCCTCCCCTGCTCAGCAAGAATACGGTGATGAACCGGCAGGCGGTAACACAGCAATCCGAATATCGTAATCGCCACGATGGGCATTACCGGAGCCCCAATCATTCGATTCCACAGCCCCTCAAGAGGTCTCGTTTTCAGCATCGTAGCAATCGCCTGCCGCTCTTCATTAATATCACTCAGGGCAATCGGAGCGCTGCTCTGAATCCAGAGTAGACGCTCGTCGATGTATTCGGCGAACTGCTCCGTCTCGAGAGAAAGACCACGCAATTCCGCTGCGATCTCGGAAAGCGTATTCAAGTAGTCGCGACTGTCCTTGTTGATCGTTCGCAACTGGTCAATGAGGCGGGTCCTCGCGGCTTCAGCGGCTCCACCACTCTCATCCTCTTCAATCGCGATCCGGGTTAAATCAGATTCACGCTCGAAGAGATCCAGCTGGACCTGAGCTGCGTTCCTCAGGGACTCGCGCAATTGATTTCGCAGCGCAGTCGGCGACGGCAGATCTTTCCGCTGGCTTCGCAGCAACCTCCCCGTTGTGGAATCGATCGGTAACTTTGCGTCACGAAGCAGATTCACACGACGCTGTGCATTCGCATACTGCTCGCTAACCGCCTGACGCAGAATCGTGAGCGCAGCGAGCCTGTCCTTCGTCTCAATCAGATCCTGAGTGAGCACGCGACTCTCTTCAGCGAGCCTGGCGGTCTCTTTCGCGATTGCTTCGGCCTTCGGATCATTTTTGACCGTTTTTACATTCTCCTTTGCAGATTCTTCCGCCTCTTTGGCATCAGCGATCCGCTCATTGTCGACCAGCGCCTGCCAGGCGGTATTTGACAATTCCAGGGCCGCAGAACGCTTTCCCAGATAGACACCATTTGCAGCGAAAAGCCCTGCCGCAGCGCGGTAATACGCCCTTTCAGCCTGCAGGGTCGCGATCTTTTGGTCCACCAATTCATCCGATTCCGCTGCCGGCCCGTTTTCGACTGAATCTTTCGCCCTGTTCGAATTCAGAGCCTCGATCAGCTGAGGAATCTCGTTCATTCGATCGAGACGGCGCTGTTCCTCATCACGATGGGCCTGCAAATCGACTCGCACCTTATCGAGGCTCGCCTTTACCAACGCGGCACGCTCCCTCAAGGTCGATTTTTCGATAGCGGTCGAAGTATCCGGCATCCCCTCGCCTTCAAGCAGTGTGGAAGCACCCGCGAGCTTCTCGGTAGCGGAGGCAACAGCCTTCGTCTTCTCCTTGAAACCGGCTTCAATCTTCTTCTCGGCCTCGATCGCCTCTTTGACGGACGGTTTCGCAGTGTCCTCCGCAGCCGGTTTCTCCGGAGGAGCGGGAGCCGCAGCTTCCTGGGATAACAGAGTCCCGCCAAATCCACCTGAAACAGTTAGAGCAAGAACAAGAAGGAAGGGACGGATCATCGGGGGAGAGAAACTAATCAGGATACGAAACATACCTCCTTCCCAATCGCCCACCGAGCCGGAAAATCAAAAATTAAAATGGTGGCCCGCCTGCACCCACTGCGAAGCGGTAAAAGGCCGATTGAAAACCGTTTCGACAAATTCAATCGAGAGCAATCCGCTATTTTGCCCCCATCTTCGCCATCTCCTTTATCATGATTTTACCCATTTCCTCTCGAGGAATATCGGGGTTCTTCTCACGAAATTCGCGCATCTTATCAAACAATTTTCCTCGTTGTTCTTCACTGAGTTGCCCCATTTTCTCCCTTATCTCAGAAGGAGGACCGCGTCGACCGTCGCCATCACCGCGACCCTTTCTCCCGCGGGACTCAGATTCCTCAACCGGAGGACCGCCGCCGGGACGCGTCTGGCCGGGCTTGAGCTGCAATTCTGAATAGCGAATCGTGACCACCTCACCGCCTTCGACGGACACTTTGGCAGCCACTTTTTCAAGATCGGGGTCACTCTTCAACTCAACCATCTTCCAACCCTGTGAATTGAGCTGACTGGAAACGACAAAGGTTTCGTTGGTCTCTTTGTTCAACAGCGTCGCGACCTGCTCGTTATTCACCTCAGCCACGCCGGTGAGAATAAGGGAATCACTGAGATTGAGACTGCGAAAGAAAGGCGACTGCGCTTGCACCTCCGTAAAATCCGACGCCTCCACGATCTGAGGCAGGAAGGAATCCACCTCCTCCTGAGCCTGAAGCAAACCGGCAAAAGTTAGAGTGATAATGAGGATGCCTTTCATTCGGGGGATAGAACTCCGGTGCCGCTTAAAAGTTTCAAAGAGAGATCGAAATCGAGGAACTCCAAACCGCTCATGAACGCTAATTTGCGCTGATAAAACGGATAGGCTGCGATTGCTTTAGCTACTGTTTTCGGACCTCCTTTTTCCGGATCAGCACTTATCAGCGCCCGTCAGCGGTTCCCCGTCCTCATTTCTTCACCCGAAATTGATCGGGAACAAAATCCAGATCACTCGCCTCGCGAACCGCAATCTCAATCTGGAAATCCATGATCTCCGCGGGTATCGGATTCTGATATTCATCGAGGCAGTCTCTCAAACCCACCACCGCTTCGACGCCTTCGGTTTTCACCTGACGGTAAATTTTCATGGCGATGGATTCAGCAGCACCGGGAGTGACGAGCGAGGGAACGAGAGGCAGAACATCCTCGGGACACTCTTTCGGGAGGTTCAATTGATGCTTTTTCCCGAGAGCGCGAATGAATCGATACCCGTCTTCCGGAGAATGCGCGGGAAAGAGCGGGATCTTCACATCAACACGGCCGGGACGCTTCAAATCAACCTCGATCAGGTCGGGCCGGCTCGAAGCGAGGATCCAGAGAATGCGGCCGCGATTCTCTGTGTTCGACATTTCCTTCGCCATCATCGAATAGACGCGACCGGAGACGCCCGAGTCACCGGAGCCGGAATCACGACTTCCCAGAGCTTGATCGGCTTCGTCAATGAAGACGATGCAACGCCCTAACGCGTGCAGAAGCCCGAAGATCTTTTCGAGGTTCCCCTCGGTACTCCCCACCCATCGATCGCGGAAATTCTTCAGCTTCACCACAGGCACCCCTGCCTCGCCGGCGAGACATTCGACGAGGTAGGTTTTACCGGTTCCGACCGGACCGCATAACAAATACCCCATCGGCATCGCTTCGAGATCCCCCTGACGCCACAGCGAAATATCCTGACGCATCCACTTTTTCACCGCCTCATGACCATAGACATCGTCGAGGCTCCGGGTCGGCTCGAGAAACTCAATGAGCCCCTGGGCATCGCGCTCGACCAGTGATTTTTTCAAATCGGAAAGATCGTCCTCTTCGAGCGGTTGCTCCTCGTACTCGCGGCGTTTCAGGAGCGACTCAATCGAACTGATTGTCGCCCCCGCGAGACGCGAAGCCGGAAACTCGGGACGTCCTTTGAAATTCTCCAGTGCTTTCGGATAGGTCTCTTCAAAATGACGGAAGACCGCATCCAGTTCATCGTGCCCCGGCATCGGAATCTCAACCCGCGAGCAGCGCTGGTTGTGCGCGAGAAGATGGTTGAGGTCATTCAAATTCTCCGTCACGAGGATGACGGCGAGATTCTGATCCAGAAAATGCGTCTCCTGCGACCAGGCCCGAACGACCGAAGCCATCGAGTTGAGCTGGTAGTCGCGAGTCTGCTTGGACACTGGAAAAATGAGTTCAGCCGACTTGATGACGATCCCCACGTGATAGTTACGACCCGCAAAGGAGTCCGAGCTCTCATCGGGCGTGATGCGACTGAGATTCACAAGGAAGCGTAAAAATTGATCGATACACCCGATCGCATTGGCCGGATCAGTGGGAAGCTCCTCGGTAAAACGAAGTCTGCGGAATAGCTCTTCGCCGCGCTCAAGCCGGAGCCCTCCACCCAGCTCGTAGCTCAAGACGATATCAAACCGGCTCAGCTGAACTTCTTTGAGGTAGTCGATCAGATTTCCCACCGATGCCTGAGATCCATCCGCATCCTCAATGAGAAGCCGATCATTCACATTGCCATGGAGGACGAACTGATTCGTTGCGCTGGAGAGATAAAGGCGGCGAATTTCCTCCGCCCATGCTGGTCTTGCCATAGCGATAAAGTAAAGGGATGGAGAGGGAAAACAAAAGCAGGAAGTTTCAGGGAAACCCCGGAGGGTTCACCTGTTTTCGAGAAAAGACTTCAGGAAATCCTCAAAGGAGACATCGACCTCGCTCATTTCAGACATGACGTCGTCCAACTCACGGCGCTCGCGTTTCGTGGGGCGTCCCGAACCGGGTTCACGCTGCGGCACTGCGCTCCGCCCGTAGCGGGCCGCTTCCGTGGCCTGCTGATACTCCTCCGGCGGGGTGTGATCGATCAGAAAATCATCGACGAGCTTTGCCCCGACCCGCTTTTCGAGAATCGCCTTCACCTCAACCGTCCGGGTCATGATGCCGCGCTTGATCACGATTTTGTCCCCGATGCGAACCTGACGCGCCGGCTTGCACCGCCCGCCGTTGATGAGGACCTGCTGATTCTTGCAGGCCGCTGCCGCCATCGTCCGGGTCTTAAAAAGACGAACTGCCCAAATCCAGACGTCCACCCTGACACTCTCCTGTTTTTCCTGATCCACCTCAATCGTATTCTAAAGGGTTTTACCACAAAAAGTCCAACTGCTCTCGCCGTAGCGCTCGATCGCGCGGGCGGTCAGCTCATCGGCAAAGGCATCCTTCCGCAGCACCGCGAGCATGGTTGATCCCGACCCCGACATAATTGCAGCGTGAACCTCCGGCTGCCTCAAGAGCCAGGACTTCATCTCCCCGAGCAGCGGATACTTTTCAAAAACAGGGCGCTCCAACGAATTCGCCATCGGCCCCCATGGACAAATCTGCGGCCAGTATTCAAACCCCTCATACTGCCCTGAATCAGTGTAACGCCGGTAGGCCCAGCCCGCTGAGATCTCAAACGCCGGCTTGATCAAAAAAATCGGCAGGTTCTCAACCGGCTCATCGAGCGGCTCCACCACCTCACCCCGCCCAAAGCAAAAACAGGGACGGTTGTAGATAAAAAAAGGAATATCAGATCCGATCGTCGCCGCGACCCCCGACATTTCGGCTTCAGAGAGGTTGAGATCCGCCATCTCGTTAATCGCTCGAATCACCGCTGCGGCGTCACTGCTTCCCCCACCCAACCCGGCGCCCGAGGGAATCCTCTTCTCCAACTCAATCGTGAGAGCAAACACCTTGCCGGTATGCTTTTCCATCGCCCTGACCGCTTTTATGACGAGATTTTCTTCGCCCGTCGGGAGAGCCGGATCCGAACAGTTCAAAACCACCTCATCGTCATCCCGCCACTCAAGCTTCAATTGATCAGCAAGTGACAGGCAGACCATCAGCGTCCGGATTTCATGAAAACCGTCTTCGCGTTTCCCCAGGACCTCGAGCCAGAGGTTGGTCTTCGCCGGAGCCTCAATTTCAAATTTTTCACTCATGCTTCAACCTTCCATCCCATCACCGCAAAAAGGCGACCGGTTTCCCCTTTCTCAACCCGGTAACTGTAGTAGCGATCCAGGTCCGTGCTCGTGCAGGTGCCGCAATCGTGAATCTGATCCGCCGGCACTCCCGCTTTTTCACAGTCTGCCAAAATCTGAGCCGCAAAATCAATCTCATACGCCGGGGGCCGGATGCAGGGTGCGAGCTGCACGACCAAATCCGCCGGGTCGGAACCGTATCGCTCGACCATCCGCTGAATCGCGTTGGGCACAATACCGGCAGCAGTTCCATTTTTTCCCGAATGCACCACCGAACAGGCACGCAGCTCGGGATCGACGACAAACGCAGCCCCGCAATCAGCAACGTAAATTCCCAGATACTGCCCCGCGGTCCGCGTCATGAGCCCATCCGTTTCCGGAAAATGAAAGTCAATCGGCTCGTCGGGATCGCAGGCAGCGACAACATCACCATGAACCTGCTCCGCCGTCGCGAGATGCTCACGGGCAATCCCCATGGCCTTCAGCGAAGCGACATGATGCCCCTCCAACCGCGCCAGAGCCGTCTCGCGGTCAGTCTTCACATCAATCGCCGGATCTCTCAGAATAAAGCCATGCACAAGACCCTCGAACTGACTCAAGGCGGGAAAGGTTTCAATGAAGGGAATCGTATCCATCGGGAAAACTCTTAACCGATAGAAAGTATATCTCCAGAAAAACCGCGAAGCCACTTTCCGCGATACCTCTTTTTCTTTTTCTTAATCCTACTCTTTATCTAACCGCCGAACATCGACGACGCCCTCCCCGCTCAGACGCTGCAGAGAGTAAGAAAAAGAAAAAGAGCCGGTTCAAGAGGGTTGAGTCATTGACCCAACCCTGTTAGGTCTGGGAAACAATGCCCACTTCACTCGATTCAGCGCTTCAGGAGCGGTTGACCGAACGCCACCCGGTCACGGGCGCCTACCTCGTTGCCGTTTCAGGGGGACGCGACTCCATGGTCCTGCTCGACTGGCTCGTGAGGACGGGGTTTAAAAACCTGACCGTCCTCCATTTCAACCATCAGCTTCGCGGACCCGAATCGGATAAGGATGTCGAACTGGTGAGAGGCCGTTGCAAAGAGCTGAAGCTCGCTTTCGAAACCGGCGAGGGCAATGTCACCGCATTCGCCTCTGCAAATAAACTCTCGATTGAGACGGCGGCGAGAAGAATGCGCTACGACTGGATGGCGGAGGTCGCGGCGCGGCTCAAATGCAACCGGCTCTTCCTCGCCCATCACGCCGACGATCAGGTCGAAACGGTTCTGATCAATCTTTTCAGGGGCTCCGGTGCACGGGGGATTTCGGGGATGGATGAAGTGTCGAAACGAACCATCGGCGGAACGGAAATGGAGTTGATCCGTCCTTTTCTCACAGTTACCCGGGCGGAGATTGATCGCTACGTCGCCGAACACGGCGTTCTTTTCCGGGAAGATCAAAGCAATGCGGAAGGGTTTGCTCTTCGAAACCGCCTCCGCAATGACCTCCTTCCCCGCATTTCAGAATGCTTTGAACGCGATGTATCCGGGGCCGTTCTCCGCGCAGCGGAACTGGCGAGGCTCGACGAAGCGCTCATTACCGAACTCATCCCCGACCCGCTGAAACTCAATCACGGACTCGATGTAGCAGCCCTGCGGAAAACTCCCGAAGCGCTGCGCAACCGGCAACTCCTTCGCTGGCTCCGGCAAAGCGGGGTTCCCAACTGCGGGCAGCGCGAAGTTCTGCTGGTCGCGGAGGTGGCACTGTCGCAGGCCAAACCGGCAAAGGCGAATCTCCCCGGAACATTCCACGCGAGGCGGAAAGAAGGGGTTCTCTTTATCGAGCCACCGGCGAAGGCGTGATTCCAAACCCGCTTGAAAGTTCGACGGCGAGTTCATCCATGGGAAGACCAATCACATTGGTCATCGAACCGGAGAACGACTCGATAATCAGTTCGCCGAAATCCTGAGCCGCGTAGGCTCCCGCCTTGTCCATCGGTTCAATTTTGGCGTGATACGCCGCCATCTCCTCTTCACTGAGATTTTTGAAAGTGACGTCTGTTGCGACGGCGAATCCTGAAGTCATCCCATCGGACTTCCGCATCAGTGAGACGGCGGTGAAGACCTGGTGAGTGCACCCGTTCAACTCCGCGAGCATGCGTTTCGCGTCAGCGCGGTCGCGGGGTTTTCCGAAAACCGTCTCGCCCAACAATACCAGCGTATCCGCCGCGATGACGACGGCTCCGGGGTGAATATCGGCGACAGCATCCGCCTTGAGCCGGGCATTCGTCGCCGTGAGTTCCCGAATCGGAATCGCCTCATCTTCGATCTCCTCAACCTCCGGCTTGATCACCTCAAAGGCGTAGCCGGCCTCCTCCATGAGATCTTTTCTCCGTGGAGATCCGGAACCGAGAATCAATCGGGGTGCCGGATGCATCATCGGAATTCAGCCGCAAAAAACGGATTGTTGCGCTTTTCCTCCGCGACCGAAGTGATCGGTCCATGCCCCGGACAAAGCACCGTGTTGTCGGGAAGAGTGAGAATTTTCTCGCGGTTATTCTTCCAGGCATCGGCGAAGGAGACGAGCCCCCCGCCCATCGAACCGGCGAAAAGAGCATCCCCGACTACGCCGAGTGGACGTTCGAGCCCTTCGACAAAATATGTCGTTCCGCCGGGAGAGTGACCGCTAGTGGTGTAAGCAGTCACTTTCAGAGATCCGATCGTGAAAGTCGCTCCCTCAGAAAACTTTGTCGTTCCGGGCCAGGGCTCCTTGCGATTGCAAAAAACCTCTGCCTCCGGACAAGCCGATTTGAGACGCTCCAGATCAGCGACGTGATCGTTGTGTGTATGAGTCAGAAAAATCTGCGTAATGGTTACACCCAGTTCCGTCGCCCTGTCAGTAATCAGGCTACTGTCGATTCCCGTGTCGAAAGCCGCTCCAACCTTGCTTTCCGGATCCCAGACGAGAAAGGCATTCACCTTCATATCGCGATACGGGGTGTTGAACTGAGCGACCCCGTCGAGAGAGACACGCTGGGGGCGCCAGACCAGTGAAGCGGACATCGTCAAGGCAACGGGATCCAATTGCAGAACCTCTGCCACTTTCAGTAAAGCCGGCTCATCGCAGAACTCACCGCGACAGAGGCGTTTCAATACATCACTGTGAACGCCGGTCCGCTCTGCCAGTTCAGATTCGGAGATATGCCGCCCCCGCATCGATTTGGCAATGATGTCCTCGAATAAGTCCTCAATGGGAATCAATTCGCTCATGCACCTGCCATCATCTCTTTTTTTAAAAAAGTCATCCGGAAATCCGATTTTTCTTGTCCTCAAAACTGAAAAATGCGATTCTAACAATGGAGGTGAGGTATTTACTATGTCATTTCCAGCACTAAATAACGCCTTCGGGCAATAATAACTAAAATAAAAGAAAAAATGAAAACACCCACAAGAATAAACAGGGCGTTTACCCTGATTGAGCTACTCGTTGTGATCGCCATTATCGGCATTCTCGCGAGCTCAGCAATGCCGGCCTACAACGGTATTCAGGAACGCGCAAAACGAACAAAAGATGTGAACAACATCAAACAGATCCTCCTCGGTTCACGTGCCTTTGCAGCCGACTGGGAAGGTCTCTATCCATCATTTGATCCCGATGCTGATTCAGGTAGCGGCGGTGGTGACGATTCATTCTCGACATCAACCGATGCTTTCAACGTACTGATTCCTGACTACATCGATACAGAAATCATTTTCTGGATGCAGACAAAGAATCCCGACAAACTCCGTCCACCACGTGAAGATGGTGAGTTGGAGTCGGAAGAGAATGTCTATTGCTACGTCACTAACCAGACTGACACGAGCTTCTCGCGTTCACCTCTCGTTGCCGACGGTCTCATGGACTCACCCGGCACTTACGGTGAGTATCATCCCTGGTTGAACTCCAAGAAAGCAGTTGTCGGCTTCTGCGGCGGTCACGTCACCGAAGAGCGTCTCACCAGTTCTGAGCCCGGCGCTACAATCAGAAGTAAAGACGGTCTCACCGAGGATATTTTTGAGAAACGCGGAACAGAAGGCGACGGAGGTTGGCTCGACACCGACAAGGAGAACGTTCTCCTTCCTGACTAATCGCCTCGATAGTTAATTAAATTCATACCCGGTCAGCGAAAGCTGTCCGGGTATTTTTTTGCTCTGATTTCGGCCATATTGCGCTACCATCCCGGCCAATCCAGATTCCATCTTTTATGAAACATTCCTTCTTTCAAGTCCTACTTCTTTCTGCCGTTTGCGCAGCATTTTCAATGAGCGCCTGCTCCAAGTCGGAACCGGCGCCTGAGGCGGCCAACGACGGCGTTGAAGTGCTTTTCAACGGCAAAGACCTTACCGGCTGGACGGGAAATCCTCAAAACTGGAAAGTCGTCGACGGAACCATCGTCGGAACAACAACTGACGAAAGCCCCCTTCCCTACAACCAGTTTTTGATCTGGGAGGGTGAAGTGGAGGATTTTGAGCTCAACGCGGAGCTGAAACTGACGAGCGACGGCAACAACTCGGGGATTCAATACCGAGCCCAGCTGCGCCCCGACCTCGGGGAAAACGTCGTCAGTGGTTACCAGTGCGACATGCACCCCTTCATCTGGGCCAACGGAATGCTCTACGACGAGAAGGGCCGCGGGATCGTTGCGAAGCGGGGCATGGAAGTCGTCATCACCGGCGAAGGCAAGGCGATGATCACCGGCGATCTCGGACAGGATCCGGAGTTTAACACCGGTGAATGGAGCCATTACAAAATCACTGCGAAGGGCAACCACCTCGTCCACGAAGTGAACGGCGTCAAAACCGTCGATGTCTACGATCACGACGAAAAGGACCGCGAACTGAACGGCGTCATCGCTTTTCAGATCCACAAAGGCCCTGCAATGAAAGTCGAGATTCGCAATGTCACCCTGAAGCGTCTTCCCAAAGCGGAACTGACTGCTCCTGAGGCAACGCCGATTCCTGCGGATGCAAAACCGGTCAACCCACCCAAACCGGCGGCCAAAGAGAAAGGAAAGGCAAAAGCAGCAGCCAAGGCTGCGCCGAAGCCCAGGGAGTAAACTTTTTGAAAAACGGCTTTTCCGAGCCGGCGCGAAGCAAGTTCGGTCTTGCTTCGTGGCACGGCTTCCGCTCTCTTGTGGGATGGCGGAAGCAAAAAACCGAATCTTTCTACTCGATGGAATGGCGCTCATCTATCGGGCTCATTTCGCGCTGATCCGAAGCCCTATCTACACCTCGGCGCGGGTGAATACTTCCGCGCTCTTTGGCTTCACCAACACGCTGCTGGATCTCCTCGAAAAGCAGAAGCCGACTCACCTCGCGGTCGCTTTCGACACCTCCGATCCGACCCCGCGTCACGAGATCTATCCCGAATACAAAGCGAACCGGGATGCGATGCCCGAGGATCTCGCCCTGCAATTGCCGCATGTGAAACGCCTCGTCGAAGCCTTCAACATCCCCGTGATCGAATGCCCCGGATGGGAAGCCGACGACGTCATTGGAACCCTTTCTGTCCACGCCACCGAACAGGGCGATTCCGAGACCTACATGGTAACGCCGGATAAAGACTTCGCGCAGCTCGTCAACAGCTCGACTCTGATCTACAAACCCGGCCGCCAGGGCAGTGCTCCCGAGATTCTCGACGAAGCGGCGATCAATGAGAACTGGCAGGTCGAAAGCCCGCTGCAAACAATCGACATTCTCGGCCTCTGGGGAGACGCCTCCGACAATATCCCCGGCGTTCCCGGCATCGGTGAAAAGACCGCCAAGAAGCTGATCGCCGAATACGGAAGCATTGAGAATCTGCTCGCCAACACAGACAAGCTGAAGGGCAAGCAAAAGGAAAACGTGGAGAACAACCGGGAGCAGGCGCTCCTTTCGAAACAGCTCGTCACGATCATGACCGATGCCCCCGTCGGAATCGCCATCGACGATCTCATCATTAAGGAACGCAACGACGACGCGATCCAGTCGCTCTTCGTCGAATTCGAGTTCAACGGTCTCGGCAAACGCCTCTATGGCGACGCTTTTCAGGCGGGACGCGGACACAGCACCGAGGAAACCGACGAAGGACTCAGCGCGACCCTGAAGACGATCAAAGACTTCAAAAAGGACTACACCTTTATTCGTGCCGCTGAGCAACCGGCACGCGCGGAACTGATCAAACACCTCAACTCCCTCGATACTTTTTGCTTCGATCTCGAAACCACTTCGCTCGACGAAAAAACCACTTCCATCATCGGGATCGCTTTTTCCTGGAACAAGGACACTGCCACTTACGTCGAAATCCCCCGTGACGAATCCGCCGCCGCAGTGCTCGAAGAATTCCGCGAACTTTGGCAAAGCGATTCCATCGTGAAGATCGGGCACAACCTGAAATTCGATATCGGAGTCCTCACCTGGCAGGGTTATCCCGTGGCGTCTCCCGTCTTCGACACGATGCTGGCCCACTCGTTGATCGAGCCTGACCAGCGCCACAAAATGGACTACCTCGCGGAGTCACTCCTCGGATACACGCCCATCGCCTACGACGATGTTTTCACTGCACCCGCCGAGAAGAGCGGACAGCTGAGCCTTTTCGACGAAGCCGAAATGACCGGTGACGAAGAGACCCAGACAGGCCCCGGGTTCGAACAGATCGCCGAATACGCCTGCGAAGACGCCGACGTCACCTGGCAACTCGCCGCGATTCTGAAGGAGAAACTCAACGAATCCGGTCAGGAGAAGATTCTCTCCCAAATCGAATGCCCCCTCGTTCCCGTTCTCGTCGAGATGGAAAAAGAAGGCATCCGCCTCGACCCCGAAACCCTCGCTCAAACCGGCGTGCTCCTCGCTCAACACATCGCCGAATACGAAACCTCAATCTACAAGGCAGCCGACGCGGAGTTTAATCTCAACTCACCCAAACAGGTCGGGGAAATTCTTTTCGACAAACTCCAGCTCGTCGAGAAACCGAAGAAAACGAAAACAGGTCAGTACAAAACGGACGAGCAAACCCTCACCTCACTCGCTGCGGAACACGAGATCGTCCGCACCCTCCTCACCTACCGTGAAGCGGCGAAACTGAAGAACACCTACGTCGATGCCCTTCCCAATTCGATCTTTGAGGGAACCGGCCGGGTCCACACGACTTTTCACCAGCTCATGACCGCAACGGGGCGCCTCGCCTCGAACAATCCCAATCTCCAGAACATCCCGATTCGCTCCGAGCAGGGTCGCGAGATTCGAAGAGCCTTCGTCCCCCGAAGCGAAGCGTTCACTCTCCTCGCCGCCGATTACTCGCAAATCGAACTGCGGGTCATGGCATCTCTTTGCGAAGACGAAGCAATGATGGATGCCTTCCGCGAAGGAAAGGACATTCACACAGCAACCGCAGCGCGCGTCTTTCAGGTTCCGGAGGACGAAGTCATCAGTGAGATGCGACGCACCGCGAAAATGGTGAACTTCGGAATCATCTACGGCATCTCCGCCTTCGGATTATCCCAGCGGCTCAACGGTGATATCTCACGGGGCGAAGCCGGTGAGATCATCAAAGAGTACTTTCGCCAGTACCCCCGGGTGAAAGAATTCCAGGAGAAGACAATCGCCCAGGCTCAGGAGGACGGCTACGTCGAAACCCTCTCCGGTCGTCGCCGCTACCTGCGCGATATCAATTCCAGAAACGGCATGATCCGGTCCGCCGCCGAGCGAACCGCGATCAACACGCCGATTCAGGGAACCGCCGCCGACATGATCAAAATCGCGATGGTAAAAGTCGCCGAACTACTACGGGACGGCAACTATGAGACGAAGATGTTGCTCCAGGTTCACGATGAACTCGTCTTCGATCTTCATCTCGACGAAAAAGACGAATTGATTCCGAAGATCGAGGAGGCCATGAAAATAGCCCTGCCGCTCTCCGTGCCGATCCTCGTGGAATCCGGCACCGGAGATAACTGGCTCGAGGCGCATTGAGCACCCCGATTCCCTTTACGATTTCTTCGGAAAGATTCCGGTCGCATTCAGAATCAGGTTTTCATCGCTTGATCCCTCCGCAACGGTTCCGGTCACGACGAGACTGTCGAGTTCCTTCAATCCGCGGACCTGTTTGAGAGTCTGCCCAACAGGACGGCCATCTTCGCCGAGAACCTGAACGGTGAGTCGGGAAGCTGAGATCGTCTTCGGTTCAACACAGCAGGCGTCCCACGGTGTCTTGCAGCTGTCGCTTGGATTCTTCTCACAAGTTTCGAGGCTGTCATCGGAGAGAACCAAAGTGGCATAGTCAGCGGAGAACGGCTCCATTGCTCCGGCAATGCGCCCCTTCACCGTGATCGTGGTACCGGGCTCAGCCTTCTTGCGGGACTCGATCACACTGACAGCGCCTTCAGGTGCCGCATCGAGAAAGACTGCTTCGATCTGAGGATCGGCCGCCGGTGCGGCTGCATTTTCAGTGGAGGTTTCCGTTCCCGCTTTTTTACAGGAAAACTGGGAGAGGGCGATCATTCCGCATGCGGCGAAAAGAGAGTATTTAGTAATGTTTTTCATAGTATATGGTTTGGTTTGGTTAGATTTGGTCGGGGAGAAAGCAGTAGTGATCGGTCAGGACGATCTCAAAGCGACTGGAAGCGCCGCACCGAGACATCTCAAAGCAGGTGGAAGTGCTCCGAGAGTTCCGAGAGCAAGCCCGACAAGCACTCCCAATCCGAGAACAGGCAAGGGCATCATGAGCTTGAAAGTGCCGATTGAAAAGGGCACCGTGACGCCCTCCAGGAAAACAATCGCGAGAATTGAGGCAAGGAGGGTTCCCAACAAAGTTGCAAGAAGACTCTCCTGAACGAGCGAAAAGAGAATCGCACGTCTTCGGAAACCCACCGCCTGCAGGGTTGCCAGTTCGCGGATCCGTGAGGCGAACGCGGCGTAAAGCATGTTGAGACCACCGAAAACCGCGCCGGCCCCGATCAGCCCGGCCGTGAGCCATGTCATGGCACGAAGCGGATCATAAAATCCTGCCAACTGCGCGTAGTAGTCGGACTCCCGCATCGCCACGAGTTCGAGATCGAGACGCTGACGCGCAAACAAATCAGCATCCTTATAACCCTCATCCGAATCCATCCTGACAATCACACAGGAAAGCGCATCCCTCTGAATCGCAGTCATCAAGTCAGTCCGGTCAAACCAGACTTCAGATTCCATGACCGTTCCGGGCGCTTCGAAAACTCCGGAAACAGTAAAGGTCTGCCCCTCAAATTCCACTTCCCCGCCCTCGACGAGTGCGCTTTCCGGAACACCGAGACTGTGATGTGCAAGCCGCCCCACAAGAATCTGCCCGGGGCTCGGGTAGTTTCCATCAAGAATACGAACTTCACGATGCACTTCAAAGGCACCGGGCGTGATCCCCCGGAGGAGCGCCTGCCCCGAGCCATGTCCCGACACTGCAATCGGTGCCATATAATGAACCTCGCCTGAAACAGCGGGGACACCGATCCTTTTCTCGATGCCTGAGATCCCGGCCGTGGCCAGCGTTTCACTTTGAATCGAAACTTCACTGCGTTCGACGCTTTCCTCCGATCCCGCGCCTAACAGAATGACATTCCTCGGTGACCCCGAAGCCATCAGGACGCTCTTCATCCCCTCATTGAAGGAACCGGCGGCATAGACGAGGAAGACAACGAGGGCCGCGCCGAGCACTTTCTGAATAAGGCGCACCGGATCCCGGAGGAGGTTTCGGGTCGCGTATGAAAAAGGTAACATGACAGGAATCAGGAATAGGTTTCGTCGGGCATCAGCCCTGTCTCAGGGAACTGACAATGGGATTGCGGCAGGCCACCCACGCCGGCCAGATCGAGGCGAGCAATCCGAGTGCCACCGCGAGGAGAAGACCGTTCAAGGTAACCTCGACACTGGGAATGAGAGCGAGGGTGAGGCCTTCGTTGCCGAAAGTGAACCGGTTAAAATGGAAGAAGAGCGCAGCGATGCCACTGCCTAGAATCCCCCCGAGAAACCCGAGAAGAATCCCCTCCCAGACCATGAGAACCCCCACGGAGAGTCGGGGAAATCCGAGCGTCTGGAGAATCGCATTCTCTTTGACCCGACCCCTTGCAACAAGGAGGAGAGCATTGGCGACGAGCCCGAGCACGGCAAGAACCGCACCGAATCCGATCCATCGCGTAAACCGAATGATGTCGATCAGATCCTGTGCCGTCTGAGCAAAAAACGCCTTCTCCGGCCTCGTGTCGGTGGGATCTGTATCCGAAGCAAAAATCGTATCAATTTTCTCAGCGACGCTTTCAAGCTGATCCGCTGAATCGACCCTGACATTGAACTGTGTCACCGTTCCCAGCCCAAACCGCGAGGCCTGTTGAAGAAAGGGTAAATGCACGTATGCCACATTGTTGTCCTGAGCCTGTGAAGAGCGGACGATACCTGCAACGGAAACTCGAACGCCCACCGCCTCAAACTGATCACCGGCTTTCAATCCCCGTCGTGCCGCGAAATTCTCACCGATTAAAGCGGCATCGCCACGCGCTATCCAGTCATCAAAGGATCCTGAGAGGATCTCGAGATCCGGATTGTATTTTTCAAGATCGCCCGGCGGAACCCCGCGGAAAGCAATCACGTCGAGACTGGCACCGCAGTTGTTCACCACGATCTGAATCGGAATCGCTTCGCGGACGCCCTCGATTCGTCGAATCTCCGCGAGGTAGTGCTCGGGAAGCCGGGAGGTGAGCGGACAAAACCGGTTCTCCCGATAGACGACGAGGGTAGTGTCGCCCGCGCTCACTTCCGTTGCGATGCGCAAACTTGATTGCATCGTCTCCACCGCAGTGAAGAGAAACATTCCGGTAGCGACGCCGGCCAGCGTCAGGAGCGTGCGGAGCCGGTGACGCGTGACCTGCTTGAAAGCGAGAGTTACGAGATGAAGAATCTTTTTCATGAAGTTGCCACCGATTCAGTTGAAGTTGAGGCGAGGCCTTTTTCGACGAGCCGCCCCTTGTCGAGGTGAAGGGTTCGCTCGGCGGCTTCGGCGGCGCGGGCATCGTGAGTCACCATCACGATCGTTTTCTGATGGATGCCGGACAGCTCGCGAAGCAATTCGAGAATCTGGTCTCCCGACTCACGATCGAGGTCACCGGTCGGCTCATCTGCGACAATCAATCCCGGATCCGCGACGATGGCGCGGGCAATCGCGACCCGCTGCTCCTGACCACCGGACAACTCAGTGGGCCGGTGATCAGCCCGGTCGCTGAGACTGACGAGATCGAGCGCAGCAAGCACCTTCTCCTTCCGGTCACGACGGGAAAGTGTCCCGTCCAGCAATAGCGGAAGTTCCACATTTTCATACGCCGACAAAATCGGAACAAGATGATAGAGCTGGAAGACGTAGCCGCAATGTTTTGCGCGCCAGTTCGTTAACTGTCCGCGCGAAAACGAGCCGATCTCTTCACCGCCAATGTGAAGCGTTCCCGAAGTGGGCCGGTCGATACCCGCAATGAGATTCAGAAGCGTTGTTTTCCCGGAACCCGATGGCCCCATCAGCGCTAGAAATTCCCCCCGACGCACGTCGAGATCCAGATCCTCTAGCGGGGTCACCGTAATTTTGCCTTTCTGATACACCTTAGTGAGATCACGACAGCGAATGTAGGAAGTGTTTTTGTTAGAATCGTTCATCGGTCAGTAGAGGGTTGGGAATCAGCAGAGGCAGTGAGAGGTCGAAAGCGATCGCCTGACTTGAGATCGGCAGGAGGATTGACGACGACTCGGTCGCCCGGCTTCAATCCTTCGCGGACCTGCCGAAATCCTCCGCGGAGCTCACGCCCCAGAGTAATGAGCTGCGGGGTAACGTGATCACCGGAAGCGTCGACCTTCCAGACTGTGGCCTCAGCCTGCTCTGCCGCTTCGGATGCAGTACCATCGGTAAACGCATTCATCGGCACATAAACAGCAACCCGGTCAACCGAAGCTGAAGCCGCTGATTGCCCCCCTTCTGAACCGGAGCGAGTTTCGGGCGCAGGTCCTAGAAATTCCGCGCGACAAAGCATTTCCGGCCTGAGCCTCTCATCCGGATTCTCGATCGCGACCTTTACCTGAAGGGTGTTCCGCTGCAAGTCAGCCTCCCCGACGATGCGGGTGACACGTCCTTTGAAATCAGTTCCCGGCAAAACCTCCGAGCGAAGCCGTACGGCCTGACCGACCTCCAATTGGGCAGCTTCCGCGAGCGGCACATCGATACGCGCCTGAAGCTCTTGCGGATTGTAGAGTATCGCGATCGTTGCCGACTCCATGTTGTCCATGTGCAGCATTCGCTTTTGCCCCGGAACAACCATGAGCCTGAGAATACGCCCATCGATGGGCGAGAGAATGCGGGTTCGATCCAACGCAAGTTGCTTCCGCGCCACGTCCGTTTTCGCCTCCTCGATTCGAGCTCCAAAATCAGACAATATCTCGTTCAATTCCCCGACCTTCGCTTTCAACTCCACTTCGGTAACGGCGAGAGCTTCAACCTCCGAGTCCAGCGTTGCAACCCTGAGCCGTGACTCTGAAATCTCACGCTCGGCGACCCCGCCACTGGAGACCTTCATTAATCGTCGTAAAACATCGGCCGCTTCATCCCGGCGCGCCGTCGCCGATTCGACCTGCTTGGAAAGAGTGACTATTCCCGCCTCAGCCATTTCGATCTGACGTTTGTGCGCACCGACCTGAGCCTCCAGTGAGGCCAAGCGACTCTGAGACGTTTTGAGATCAAGCCTCACATCCTCATCGATCAGCTCAGCAAGCGGATCTCCCTTTGAAACCAGATCACCCTCGAGGACGTGCACTGTTTCAACCACGCCATCGACGAGAGCGGTCGCTTTCGTTGGAAGTGGATCCGGCTCAACCCATCCGGAGGCCTGGAAAAGCATGGGTCCGTCGAAAGAGAGCTCCGGGCCTTCTTTCACCGGTAACACCGTCTCGCCTTCCACGATTCCGATCGGCGATTCTTTCTCTTCAATACTGAGACGATCCGTCACCACAGTGACAACGGTCAGTTCCTTTGCCGGTAAAAGCCTCTTCCCGAACACAGCCGCGAGCACGAGAAAAAAACCAATCAAGAGAAGCCAGGGCAGCGCAGAAGCCCACCGCGACCTCCAGTCACGCGAGGAAACTCTCGAGCCTTTGCCTGAGCGTTCACCATACCCCTCATCAGCCTCCAGCTCAGCAGAGCCTGAAGTTTTCAAGAGGGAGGAAAGTTGTGTATTCATTTTTGAAGTTAATTTTTTGAGCCTGTTAGAGATCTGTGGCGATCATTCAGCCCGGGTTGGATTTTTTATCAACGGAGCGATTATCCGCGTCTCGATCCGCGAGACATGACGCGATGAGAGCGCGCCGTACGGGTATCTGAACCGATCGGAAAACTCCGATCTACAGTTCAGACAAAGGCACGTCGAAAGTGACGATGCCTCTTCTTCAAAAAATCAAATCAACCGCACGCAGAATAAAGCATGGGCAGCCGCTTGCTGCGGTGGAGGATCATTCCCCCCGTAATTCCACCCTGAAGCGGTGGCTTGGAGCGGCAACTGAACCTCCTCAAATGAGGCCCAGGCAAAAAGCTCAAACAAAATCGGATCGGGCAGGCTGACGAAAGCAGACGCAGGAACAAGCTGCCATTCCCCCGCCATCTCGACGCAACAGGGATCTTCCTGAGATTCCTCAGAATGACTTTCACAGCTTGCAACAGCGGAATGAGAACAGCACTCAGCAGCCTCCATCGGACACAGAGTCTTCATCACCGTGCAATACCAATGACCAGCAGGCTGCATCATCGCAACAGCGACGAAGGCGAGCACACATAAGGCTTTAGCAAGACCGGTCATTAAGACAATGAACCTCTATTCGAGCGGAAAGTCAAATCGCCTCAATCACCGCCAGTGGCTCAAAGTATCGATCTCACCTCACCAATCTCCTCTTTGGCGGGAGCGAGCGCCGCGAAAATCCCGTGCAAACGACTCACTCAGCGACTACCAATCCCGCAATGCTTTCTCAGGGAGACATTTACGCCATTATCTCCGGCTTCTTCTGGTCATTTTCGGTGATCCTCATGCGGATCAGCGGCTTCACGATTCCGCCGATTCCACTCACTTTCTTCAAAAGCTTCATCGCCATTCTCGGGTTCGGAACCGTTCTCTTTTTTGTTGGTGATCCCCTTCTTCCGGAATACGACAGTGCCGTTTGGACCAGACTCGTCATCAGCGCGATCCTCGGAATCTCGATTGCCGACACCATGTTTGCGGCGGCCCTGAACCGTCTCGGCGCGAGTCTCCAGGCACTCGCCGACTGCATCTATGCTCCGGCGATGACGGTCGTCGGATTCCTCATGTTCGGTGAATCGCTCACCGCTGTCGAACTCATCGGAGGTGCCCTCGTTGTCTCCGGTGTCTTCGTCGGATTGGTCAGGACTAAAGAGATCGAGAACTCCCGCGATCTCCTCGTTGGAACCGCACTCGCTGCCGGGGCACACGTCACGATGGCTTTCGGAATCCTCATGGTGCGGGATGTCATTCAGGAAGGATCACTGGTCTGGATCGCCGGGTTCCGCTTCGCCGTGGCCACCGCCGCTCTCGGCGTTTTTGCGATTCTCAAGGGACAGGGCAAAAGCCTGGTGATGGGCTTCCGGCGCCTCGACTCCTGGAAGCACACCATCCCGATGGCAATCCTCGGCCCCTTCCTCGCGACCCTGTTCTGGATCGCCGGATTCAAACATGAAACGGTCGGACGTGCCGCAATCTACAACCAGCTTTCAACCGTGTTTATCATTCTGTTAGCGTGGCTGATCCTGAAAGAGCGCATGACTCCCCGCAAACTGATCGGGGTCACCCTCGCCATTACCGGCGCGATCGTCGTCGGTCTGAGCCGATAAAGGCTACGCCCTCCGCGGACACCCCCGTTTATTCGGTCGCGACCGGCTCCGCAATCGTTGCCCCACATGACCAGCAGAGATCGAAATTTCCGGGGTTTAATTCACTGCAGGCAGGGCAGCTCACCTCGATATCGACGCGCGCTTCATTGTAGCTGATATTCTCGCGAATCTCCTGCATCGCCCGCTCATAGTCTGCATCCTCGACGACACAGAGAGCCGGCCAGACGTCGGGCATGATCGCCGCCTCTCCTGCCAAACCGGCAAGATCGCGGTTTTTGATAAAGGTCTTAATTCCCTGCGATTCGAGAACCGACTGGTAGTAGCCCACTTTGGTGAAATCGAATTCCCGGAAAAGTTCTTTCATCGCAGACGCAGCCTACCGAAAACCCGGCCCCCATAGCAAGACCTCCTTTCGCCGATCCGGTACTACGATCCGCCCGACGAGAAATATCCCACCAACACCGAGAACGAATTGTTTGCGGCATGGAGGAGAAAACACATTCTCAGATTGCCCTGCTTCATTTTCAGCCACCCGAGAATGAAAGAGAGAAAGAGCAAGGGGACAAAGAATGTGAGTCCGTGAACCAGCGCAAAAAAGATCGAACTGACGATGAGCGCGACTTTGGTGCTCCAGCGATTTTCGAGAGCGTCGTAGAGAAATCCGCGAAAGAAAACCTCTTCGTAAAACGGAATCGC
This sequence comes from Verrucomicrobiales bacterium, assembly GCA_029213065.1. Classification (GTDB taxonomy): domain Bacteria; phylum Verrucomicrobiota; class Verrucomicrobiia; order Verrucomicrobiales; family DEV007; genus Arctic95D-9. Next base: position 87,320 of record JARGPH010000019.1, read on the forward strand.
GATCCCCACGATCAAAACGGTTCCAAGCAGCTGAAGAATCGTTTCGCTCTTGAGAAAAAGACTCACCAACTGCTGATCGAGCGGCTTACCCAGAACCAGTTTGTAAATCTCGCCATAGCCCATCGCGATCAACTGCATCCCAGCGATACCACCAACCACTATCGCGAGCGCCTTGAAGATCGGTCTGATTCCGGTGAAGAGAGGCCCATTGCCAAAGTAGCGCCCCCAGCCAACCATCGTCAGAGTGAGAAGACAGGTCAGGGTCACGAGAATGGCTCCAATCCAGTGACCGAAACCGTTGTTGAGACCCGGAAGGCGGATACTGAATCCGATGCCCGCGGCGAGAACCGCCGCCGAAACCCAGAGAATGCTGAGGCGAAGATTGGGGCCATTGCCTTCCCCTTCCCATGATCGCCGCGTCCGCCAGTAAAGCACTCCGAGAATCACCAGCAGAATTAACGGAACGACCCAGGCGGTCCTTCCTGTCAACCCGATCGATTCCTTGCTGATCTCCAGAAATTCATCCGGATCGATCTTTGAAATCTCCCCGCCGAGCACTGCCGCCGCCACTTTCACGGCCCGGGCTTCTTTCATTTTTGCTAAAAGCTTCTCGCTCTCATGAGCGCCTTTCAAAAATCCCTTCTGCGATTTTTCAGCGTAATCGAAGGCTTCAGGATAGCGCTTTTGCTTGATGAACACTTTCGCCCGCCAAAATTGAGAGGAAGGACTCTCAGGCACACAATTCTCAACAGCGACGAGAAGTGAGTCAGCACGCTCAGGGTCCGGCTCAAGCCCATACCAGCCATACAAATAGGCGGAAGCGAGCGGAATCGCGGATCGTGCCGCCCCCTGAAATCCGGCATCCAGCATTTCACGCAAAAGAGTTTCGGCTCGCGTAAAATGAGCCTCCTTCGCCGCGAGATCGTCCTTTTCACGAATTCCCAGTTCCTGAAAATACTCCCCCAGATATAACATCCCGTCGAGCTGTCCCAGCTCCATGCCTACTCGAAAAGCTGCTTCCGCTTTTTCGAGGTCCCGCTCCACCCCGAGCCCGTCGATGTAGAAGAATCCAATCTGCCAGACTTCAGGCTCTTTTCTGGCTTCGGCATCGGCAATGACCCTTGGAAGAACGGTTTCCTCCAGCAGTTGCTTCGTCTCAGTCTCACTAAGCTCTTTTTCCTCCCCTTCAGGAAACTTCAGACCCCAGATCAGATCCCTGTTCTCACCGCTTTGAATCGTATAGCTCAGCTCATTGGATCGCGACTCCTCAGCTCGCAAAGGCGCCACCATCGCGAGGAGCAAAAGGCCAATTCGAAGTCCCTGAAAGTTTTTCACCATGTTCAAAAAGGGCACTTTAACCTCGTTATGGAAATTATAAAGTGAGTAATTTCATGAATCCGGCTCCCCTTCCTTCTTCTCATGAACAGCGGACTGTTTCCGGCGGCCTCACCTTACTAACAGGGAAATAACTATCCTTTCGGTTCTTCGACTACACATTTATGCTAGTGACTCTATGAGAGGTGAGTATTATCTTTCTCTGGAACCGTTCACAGCATCTATACCAATCCTGAATGTCCGCTCACTTTAACACGACCCGTTGGAGCCTGCTCCTGAAGGTCAAATCAGAGAACCATGAGGAGGCGGAAGTGGCACTGGAAACGCTCTGCCAGAGCTATTGGCAACCGCTTTATTCGTGGCTTCGCCGCTGCGGAAACTCTCCCACGGAAGCGGAGGACCTGACTCAGGGCTTCTTTGCTCACGCGATCCGGACGAATCTGTTTCAAAAGGCTGAATCGACTAAAGGAAAACTGAGAACCTTTCTCCTTACCTGCCTCAAACACTACCTTGCCGATCAACACGATAAAAATTCCGCAGGAAAGCGCGCAGACAGAAAAAACGAGGTCTCTCTGGATTTTGTCGACTCCAATATCGGCGAAATGGCACTCGAACGCGACCTGAGATCCCGTGACGCCACGCCCTCGGAGATCTATGAGTATCGCTGGGCGCGAACGCTCCTCAGAATCTCACTGGCGCGACTGGAAGAGGAACACATCAAAAAAGGAAAAGAGGAGCTGTGCCGAATCCTGACACCCTTACTAACCGAGCTCGATCCCGGGAGCAGTTATGCGAAGACAGCAGAGGCGCTGAAGAGCAACGAAGGTGCCGTTCGTATTGCTTTTCACCGGTTCAAAAAGCGTTTTCAGGAGATTGTCAGGGAAGAGGTGGCCAAAACACTGCTTCCCGGCGAAACGGTTCATGATGAAATGTTAGAGCTGGCTGATATTCTTTCACGGGCGGTTGAGGAACCGTGAATTCAAGCTACCGACAAACTAACTCGAAAACCAATGCCCGAAGATTCTGCATCCTCCTCTAACGAACCCATTCTGAGCCCGAAGAATGCGGCGAAATTGATGCGGGACGCCCTCCTCGCGTCTGATTCACCGGACGACCCATCCGATTCCGGCGCCTGGGTTTCACCCCCACCGGAGGAGCTGAATCGTCTCATGCCGGGATATGCCGTTGACCGCATCATCGGCCGCGGGGGAATGGGGGCGGTCTATCATGCCATTCAAAGCAATCTTGACCGTGAAGTGGCGATCAAACTGCTGCCTCCTGAGCTGAGTGAGAATCCGGAGTTTGAGGCACGGTTTAAAGGAGAGGCCAAGTCGATGGCCCGGCTCAATCATACCAACATCGTTCAGATCTACGATTTCGGAGAAACCACTGCCGGTCATCACTACATCTCCTTGGAGTATGTCGACGGAGCGGATTTGCAGCAGATCATCCAAGGCGAAGGACTGCCCCACGAGGAAACGCTGAACGTGATCAGCCAAATCTGCGATGCCCTTGAGTATGCCCATTCGGAAGGCTTCGTCCATCGTGACATCAAACCGGCTAACATGTTCATCAACAGCAAGGGCATCCTTAAAGTCGGTGATTTCGGACTCGCAAAACTGATGGCAGATGGATCAGCCAAATCGGTTTTTGATCAATCGGGACTGACACTCACAGGAGTGGCGATGGGCACCCCGAACTACATCGCCCCGGAACAACTGGAGGAAAGCGGCATCGTCGACCAGCGAGCAGATTTATTCAGCCTCGGGATCATGTTCTACGAAATGCTCACGGGGGAAATTCCACGTGGAGCCGTGAAGTTCCCCAGCGAGAAGAGCAAGCATCTCGATGTTCGGATTGATGGAATCGTTTTTAAAGCGATGGAGCCCAATCCCGTTGAGCGCTATCAGAGCGCGACCGATTTCAGGGCGGACGTGGACGCGATTCGCAACAATCCAGCCCGATTCAAAAACCGCCGAAAAAAGAAGAAGGGCGAATCCAGTAGAACAGCTGCCCCATCAAAAGAAAGACGTCTCACACCACTCTCCCTCCTCGCGATGCTTGTGATTCCCGCCCTCCTCCTCGGTGGAATCATCTACGCCCTCAAGAAAACCGGCGCTCCAACCGAATCAACCGGAACTGAGAGCCACGTCTCAAGCCCGGGGAGGATCACTTCCCCTGTGAATTCCAAACCCGGTTATCTGCATGGGTTAGTGTATGACAAGATAAACAAAAAAGTCGTCCCGACTTGGATACCCGCAGGCTTTAAACAGAGGCTCTTCACTTCGGTGGGAGCAACCCCCTCCAACGGCAACACTTACACGACAGCCTTCAGTTGGTGGGCGATCACCGCCGAAAAGACCCTTTTCTCGACCTACAACAAGCGCCAGATGCCGGGAACAGCGAGGCAACCCAACGGGGTTCTGAGCTTTCGGGACAAAGTCGGTGTATCGATTGATGGAACCCTGATTGCCAATCCTGACTTCTTCCCTCCCCCCACCGGAGCCAATTTTGTCGACGCACAATGGGGCACCGATTTCGCGATCGCTTTGGCAGCCAATGGCCATGCCGTCGTTTGGAAAAGCAACAATCACAATGGACAACTTTTTCAGCCACCGGTTGAAGCGCTCCGAAACGTAAGAGCCATTTCCACCGACGCACAGATTGCCACAGTCCTATCGCAGAGCGGGAAAGTCATCCAGTGGCACTCACGGGATGGACTCATATCAAATGCGCTCACGCGGGCATCAGACATCGTTGCGACCAGCTCGAATGTATCGATCGATAAAAATGGAAAGATGCACTCCGAAGTTTTTACGGATCTCAACCTGAGTGAAAAAGCAGTCGATCTAAATGACGGACACGATCTTCTCGCTCTGAAATTCGAGTCCGGTGACTGGCGGCTCTACGAAAAACCGGGAGCACACTCCACCTCATCCGAAGAGTTGATAGCGGCCTTTCAAGCAACGCCGAAAAGACGAGTCATTGATCTTTTTGTCAGTGCGAGGGGAGATCAGGAATCAGCGATTCTCATCTGGTTGGAAGAGGGCAGGACTGCGGAGAACGAAAACCTGCCGACGGCGGTGTTTCCATCAGCTGAAACCGGCTCCTCAAGCTCACCGCTGATCCAGTCGGCAACAAAAACAAATCCCTATGAAAACTCCCTCGGGATGCAATTTCTACCGGTCCCGATCAGAGGCGGCCCTAGCGATGGACAAAAGATTCTTTTCAGCAAGTGGGAAACCCGCGTCTCGGACTACCGAACCTTTCACGGGACGGATCCAAACCGGGAATGGCTCGAAACCGACTTTCCTCAAACGGCGGATCACCCCGCTGTCCGCATGCCCTACACCGACGCCGTGGCCTTTTGCGACTGGTTGACCGAAAAGGAAAGAAATAGCGGGAGGCTTCAGGCGAATGAAATCTACCGACTTCCAAGCGACCACGAATGGAGTTGCGCGGCAGGCATCGGCCACCTCGAGAATCCGCTTACCTCTCCTGAGTCAAAAGAATGCCGAATCCCCGGACTCTATTTTTGGGGCCGGGAATCCCCGCCTCCCGATGGATTTGGAAATTTCTACGGACACGAAACCGAAAAGAATCCCTACATGACGCCACGGGGCACCCCGCGGGGAACCCTTCACGATTTCGAAGATGCTTTCGACAGGACCTCGCCCGTGGGAAGCTTCACCCCCAATGACTACGGTCTCTTCGACATGGAAGGCAATGTTTTTGAATGGTGTCGGGACTGGTTCTCACACAAAAAGGAAAGGAAAGCTCTGCGCGGCGCCTCCTGGGGTGTCGCTCTTGAGCACAACCTGCTCATCTCATCCCGCATTGCCAATTCACCCTCGATTCGGTTCGGTTCCCACGGTTTCCGCTGCGTACTCGCCGTCGAAGAGTGAGTGGAAAAACCTTACAGCCTCACCTGCGGACCTATCAAGAAACCTCTTCACCGTTAAAATGAGGCATGAAAATTCCCCTTCGCCTCCTCGCTGTCGTGTTCTTTATCAGCGCCCCTCTCGCGATCACCGCCGCTGAGCCCGAAGCCCCCACTCTCGAATTTGTCGACTTGTTCAACGGCAAAAACCTCGACGGCTGGGTCGACGTCAACACCTCTCCCGAAACCTGGTCGGTCAAAGACGGCCTGATCCACTGCACGGGGCACCCCATCGGAGTGATGCGATCGGAAAAACAGTACGAGAATTTCATCCTCGTAATCGAATGGCGCCATATGGAGGCCGGCGGCAACTCCGGCGTTTTTCTCTGGAGCGATGCGATCCCCCAGAAACAACGTCTCCCCAAAGGCATGGAAGTTCAGATGCTGGAACTCGAGTTCCCCTACGTTCACCCTAACAAAGACGGCACGCCACGCCACCTTGGCTACGTCAGTGGCGAACTCTTCGGCGCCGGAGGGTTGAAAGCGATCCCGCAGAATCCCCGCGGCACCCGGAGCATGTCCCACGAAATGCGCTGTAAAGGAAAAGGCGAATGGAACCGCTACGTCGTCGTCGCCGTCGACGGCACCGTGAAACTTTCCATCAATGGAAAATTCGTAAACAGTATCCGCGACGCCGACCTTCGTAAAGGCTACCTCTGCCTCGAATCAGAAGGAGCCGAGGTCCACTTCCGCAAAATACAGATCATGGAACTGCCCGACGGAAGGGCCGAAGACCTTGGTATGACGCTTGAGAACGAGGGCGCAGCGAAAGAGGAATAGTTTGACCCGCCCCACAAGAACACTCTACCGTTTTCTCCTCATGATAGACCGGCGACAAGCAATAGAACGAATTTCCCTGATCCTCGGGGGAGCCCTTTCCACTCAAATTACCGCCGGAGTCATGGGCGAGGTTTTGAATAAAGGCGCCAGTGTCGAAGTCAGTGCCGCTCAAAAAGCACTCCTCATCGAAGTGGCCGACACCATCATCCCGACGACCGACACCCCCGGTGCCAAAGCTGCCGGAGTCGAAGCCTTCATCATTCGTCTGATGCGGGATTGTTATGAACTGAAGGATCAACAAGCCTTTTACTCAGGACTCGAAAAAATCGATGCCGCGAGCGAAGCCGCCCACGGCAAAAAGTTCGTCGATCTCACGGCCGAACAACGCAACGGCATCATCGAAGCGTCGACGAAAACGAACAAAGGCTTCTTCAAACAAATGAAACGATTCACCGTAACCGGTTACTTCATCTCTGAAATCGGAGCCACTCAGGCGCTCGAATACCTCCCCATCTCGGGACGGTTTGAAGGCGACGTCGCCATGAAACCCGGACAAAAAGCCTGGGCCATCTCACGATAAACACCACCTCCTCCTTACTATTTCAACACCGATCGAAGAGGGTTAAGCGATCCATTCAAGAGGGTTGAATCAACATTTTCCGAACTATGCCGAATCTCAATATCGAAGCCAAAAAAGCCAACACCTACGACGCGATTGTGATCGGGTCAGGGGTGTCCGGAGGCTGGGCCGCAAAAGAGCTTGCAGAGAAAGGTCTCAAAGTGCTCATGCTCGAGCGGGGCAAGCAACTCAATCACGTCGCCGACTACGAGTATGCGATGAAGGCACCGTGGGAAACGAAGTACAACGGCAGGATCACCGTTGAACAGAAGAAGACCCACCCCAAACTCGCCCGTGATTATCCGTACAATGAGATGACGGAAAAATACTGGATGAAGGACGTCGACTCTCTCTACAAAGAGAAGAAACGCTTCGACTGGTACCGTCCCGACATCGTCGGCGGAAAATCCATCATGTGGGGACGTCAGTGTTATCGCTTCAGCGACATTGACTTCGAAGCCAACGCCAGGGAAGGCATCGCAGTGGACTGGCCGATCCGCTACAAAGACATCGAGCCATGGTATTCCTACGTAGAAAAGTTCGCCGGCATTTCCGGGGAGGCACTCGGCTTACCTCAGTTGCCCGACAGCGAATTTCTTCCGCCGATGGACATGTTCTTCGTCGAGAAAGAAGTGAGGAAACGCCTTGAGAAAAACTACCCGGGGAGAAATCTCACAATCGGCCGTGTCGCGAACCTCTCCAAAGCAGCACAAGCCCAGACCGGCGTCGGTCGCGGATCGTGCATGTTCCGGAACCGCTGTTCCTACGGTTGCCCTTTCGGCGCCTACTTCAGCACCCAGTCGGCAACGCTCCCGCCGGCAGCCGCGACCGGCAACCTGACGCTCCGCCCCGACTCCATCGTCCGGGAAATCGTCTACGATCCCGAAACGCAGAAAGCAACCGGGGTTCACGTGATCGACTCGGTCACGAAAGAGGACAGAGAGTTTCACGCCAAGATCGTTTTTGTCTGCGCGAGCACGATCGGTTCAACTGCGATCATGATGAATTCCGTTTCCGAACGCTTCCCCGACGGACTCGGAAACGACTCCGGTGAACTCGGGCACAACCTCATGGACCACCACTTCCGCGCCGGAGCCAGGGGCACCTGGGAGGGCGACCTCGATCGCTACTACTACGGTCGTCGTGCCAACGGCATCTACGTTCCCCGCTACCGGAACATCGGCGATGACAAACGCGACTACCTCCGCGGCTTCGGTTATCAGGGCGGTGCCGGCCGTCAGGGATGGGAGCGAAATGTCGCCGAACTTTCTTTTGGAAAGGATCTCAAAGACGCACTGACCGAACCGGGCGAGTGGACCATGGGACTGGGTGGCTTCGGCGAAACCCTGCCCTATCACGACAACCAAATGACCCTCGACAAAGACAGCCCTGACAAGTGGGGGCTTCCCGTTGTCGTCTTTGATGCCGACTTCCGCGAGAACGAAAGGCAAATGCGCGAAGACATGAAAAACGACGCCGCCGAGATGCTCGAATCCTCCGGGCTCACCAAGGTCAGCACCTTCGACAACGATTCTTTCCCCGGAACCGCGATTCACGAGATGGGCACCGCGAGAATGGGCCGCGATCCGAAAACATCCGTGCTGAACGGGAATAATCAGGTCCACGCAGCGAAGAATGTCTTCATGACTGATGGCGCCTGCATGACTTCGGCCTCCTGCGTGAACCCGTCGCTAACCTTTATGGCCCTGACAGCGCGGGCCGCTGACTTTGCCGTCAGCGAAATGAAGAAGGGCAATCTCTAGGCAAAAAAAATGGCGCACGCTCTTCGCGTGCGCCTCAAAAGCCTTAGTAGAAAATCCGAATCGGCGTGCCCACGTCGAGCCAGGCATACAGCTTCTTCGCGGGGTTTCTTCCCGAAATAGGAACCCTGACACAGCCTTTCGACGCAGGGTAATCAGGAACGACACTGAAGCCGTGGATGAAAAAATTCCCCGTGATCTGAACGCTCCACGGCATCGGCGCATTGTGATAGAGGCTGGAGTAATGACGCTCCTTCTTGTAGGGCCCCGCCTTGAAGTTTCCCGTAGGCGTGTTGCCGGTGCGCCCCGAACTGATGTTCGTTTTCATGACGAGACGATTTCCCTGATAAGCTCGCAGCATCTGATCCGTGAGATTGATTTCGACCCGTTTCCCGGATTTTTTACCCGCAGAGGAACTGGAATCTGATTTCCCCCCAAAGAGCGCCTGGAGAAGAGGGCGATCCTGACTGTGGGCCAAAGGAGTGCCGAGGAGAAAAGTTGCGGCGAGAAAGAAGATCGGAATTCTGGAAAAGCGCATAGTGGAAAAGGACGTGGAATCGCCCGCGAGTGCAAGCAATTCTTTTCAACGCTTTTGGCATCCCAGCGCAAATGGGAGCGGCATTTCCAGCGCTTCTCCAGGAGAGTGAAGAGGATATCAATCCTGTTTCTTGCCGAGTCCCTGAAGAAATTTTCTCAGGACCTGCTCGGGACAAAGCCGGTAATTGCGATGCCCTTCCTTGCGAAAGAACGAACCCAGCTCGGCCTTGGTCACGACGAAGTCTGCTTTTTCAAAAACGGCATTCACGTCCTCGTCCCGCATTTCGAGAGCGATCCGCAGCTTCTTGAGAATCTCATTATTCGTCAGGAGATCGAGAGGTTCAGGAACCGAACCATCGGGCCGGGCACCGCGCTTTTCAATAATGAGACCATCTAGAAACCGGCAAAGCATCGGATCTGAAAGGGCTTGATATCCTTCCTCATCATCACGCTTCAACCAGCGATCCACCTGAGACCGGCTCGTCTCTTCTCCGGTTTTTCCAATAATCTCCGCTACCACGGAATCGCTGATTTCCAAAGCGTGCCGCAAGCGCCGCAAGATGTCGTTATTCGTCATGAGTTATAAAAATGGATCGTGCCACCAAGATGGCGCAGGGAGCAAAAAGGTAAACAGCTCGATTGCTCGCGGCCCCTCTCGATAAAGTCGCTCAGGCCTGATACTTTTCCAGATCCCTCACATACCAGTTCTCGACCTTTTGGCGGGCCCACGGCGTTTGGCGGAGAAATTTGAGACTCGAATTGATCGTCGGATCAAACATGAAACAACGTATCTGAATGCGTTCAGCGAGTTTCTCCCACCCGTGCCGGGCGACGAGCGTTTCGAGAATTACCTTCAGGGTAAGACCGTGAAGCGGATCATTGGGATGAGACTGCTGGCTGGACATAATTTCGTATAATATCTTCGGCCCTTTAGCGCTTTAGTCGATAAATTCCTGATTTTCCGGGCACAAGAGCAGGACTTGAGTTCTCCCGCTACCCGTCGAAACTACGAGAATACCACCGAAATTGATTTTGCTCCTCCTGCCTCATTGCCACTATGCGTGAAACGTTTACCGCCGAAGAAGACGGCCCCCTTCTCCCCTTTCTCTTTGAGAAGCTGCCCGAAGTGAAGCGAACCAAGGTGCGCCAGTGGCTCAAATTCGATGGCATTCAGGTCAACGGCCGCGTCGCGAAGCTTTCGACCCATCCACTCAAAGCAGGCGACACCGTTACTCTCGCCCCGACTCCGAAGGCCGCGCCCAAGCCCGATCTTCCGGCGGGAATGGAGCTCATCTACGAAGATGCCGACGTCATCGTCATCGTAAAACCGGCCAAACTGCTCTCGATCGCTGCGAATAAGCCGGACCAGGCCACCGCCTACTCGGAGCTCACACAGTACGCCAAAGACAATCATCACGGCGGTCGCGACCGCGTCTGGATCGTTCACCGTCTCGACCGCGACACCTCGGGTTTAATGGTATTTGCCCGGACTGAAGACGCCAAAACGGAACTTCAGGAAAACTGGAAAATGGCGGAGAAAAAATACCTCGCCGTCGTCGATGGCGTCCCCCCGCAAAAAAGCGGAACGCTGTGCGATCACCTCGACGAATCGAATAAACTCCGCGTTCGCATCGCCCCCGAGGGTGACAATACCCGCGAGGCGATCACTCACTACCGGATCCTGCGGAAAACGGAAACGCGCTCTGTCCTCGAGCTGACTCTCGACACCGGTCGCAAACACCAGATCCGCGTCCAGCTCGCCAATATCGGATGCCCCATTATCGGTGATGAAAAATACCATCCCGATTCAGATCTCCCCAAGGCCGATCGCCCCGTCGAAACCCGCCCCAAGCGCATGGCTCTTCACTCTTCCGAATTGAGCTTTCCCCACCCCACGTCCGGAAAAATGATGAAATTTGTCTCCGAACTCCCCGTCGAGATGGCTCGAATGATGAAATCTTCGGATCGCTATAAGCGGAGGGCGAAAAAGCGTGATGAAATGAGAGGGAAAAAGAAGGAGTAATCCTCCCTCCAAACGGCGACTCCCGACGCATCCCCGTCCGGAAGAACGGTTGCAGCGAGAGGCGGGCGCTGACAAATTCCTGCTTTCAAATCGATTCATGAGAAATCTCTTTTTCACCTTCTGCCTTCTCGCTTTCGGCATCAACCTGCACGCCGGTGACCGCCCTAACTTCATCTTTTTCATCACCGATGACATCGGCTGGAATGACATCGGTTGTTACGGCAACGATTTCGTAAAGACCCCGCACCTCGACGCACTCGCAGAGCGCGGAATCCGCTTCGACAAGGCCTACCTCACGATCAGCAGCTGCAGCCCGTCGCGGTGTTCCATCATTTCGAGCCGCTACCCGCACAACACCGGTGCCCCCGAGCTCCACACCACCCTCCCCGACGATCAGTTCCGCTTTCCACAGGCACTTCGCGAAGCGGGCTATCACACGGTTCTCTCCGGAAAAAACCACATCGCCAAGCTGACGGAAACCTTTGATGTCATTTCACGGGGGACAGGCCCCGGGAAATCCGACGACTGGGTCGACCTCCTCAAGAAACGTCCGAAGGACAAGCCCTTCTTCGCCTGGTTCGCCTCCGTGGATGCTCACCGCGACTGGCAAATCGATGACGTGAATCCAACCTACGATCCCGCTGAGGTCGAAGTCCCACCCTTTCTCTACGACGGAGCCCAAACCCGCGCCGACCTCGCCGATTACTATCACGAAGTGAGCCGTGCCGACACCGCAATGGGACAGCTCATCGCCGAGCTGAAGCGCCAGAAAATTGAGGAAAACACCTACGTGATTTTCATGACCGACAACGGGCGCCCTTTTCCCCGCTGCAAAACCCGTCTCTACGACAGCGGTATCAAAACGCCCTTCCTCGTTGCCTGCCCCGGAAAAATTAAACCCGCTGTAACCGATTCCCTGATCAGCAGCATCGACGTCGGCCCCACCATTCTCGAGCTCGCGGGAGTGCCGCTCGACGAACGCGCTCAGGGAGTCAGCTTCACCTCTATTTTGAAAGATCCGAAAGCCGTCGTGAGAGACGTCGCCTTCGCCGAGCAGAACTGGCACGTTTATCAGGCCCATCAGCGAATGGTCCGAACCGGAGATTTCATCTACATCAAAAACGCCTACCCCGATCTCAAAGCCCTCAGCGTGGAAAGTGACCGGACCTTTCCCGCCGGGGAAGAGCTCTGGAAAAAGTGGGACGAAGACGAGCTGAACGAACAACAGTCCGACATCATGCAAAGCCCGAGACCGGTTGAAGAGCTTTATCAGGTGAGCGACGATCCCTACCAAATGAACAACCTCGCTGAAAAAGAGGACATGAAAAACGTTCTCGAGGAGATGAGGCAGCTCCAACGCGACTGGAGCGAAGCGACCGGAGACTCAGTCCCGACCGAACCCACCCTCGACCGTCAGTTGATCGACGGAAAGAAAGACAAGAATCACAAGCACCGTGAGTTTCCGGGCGCATCTAACAAAGCCACTCTTATCAACGAAGCAGGCCCCGTTCTCCTTCCCTGAACGACCTTTTCTACCAGAAGACTACTTTTTCCTTTTTTATGAAAACTCCAACTCTATACGGGCTCTCCTGTTCGCTCCTCTTCGGCGTTATTTTCGTCGGTTCAACCCTGTTGGGTCAGGGACCTGCCCCTGTTAAGTCGAACGCGAAACCGCTCAAGGCGCTTCTCGTTGCCGGTGGTTGCTGCCACGATTACGAAGGTCAACACGAAGCACTTTTCAAAGGCATTCAGGAACGCGCCAACGTCCAGGTCGACGTCTGGTGGACCGATGACAAATCAGTGAATCCACCGCTCCCGATCTACGGCGATCCGAATTGGGCGAAGGGCTACGACATCATTATCCATGACGAGTGCGCTGCGGGAAATAGAGACCTCGCAGTCCTCAAACGCATTCTCGATGCCCACAAAACGATTCCATCGGTGCAACTCCACTGCGCGATGCACAGCTTCCGCGGCAAGACCGACCAGTGGTTCAAACACATCGGAATCCAATCCTCCAGCCACGGTCCTCAGGAGCCGATCGATGTGAAATACGTCGCCCCTGAACATCCCATCGTCGAAGGTCTCGAAGACTGGACCACGATCAAAGAAGAGCTCTACAACAATGTCGACGTCCTCGATGCGAATCCGCTCGCGATGGGAACGCAGAAATACACCCGCGACGGCGAAGAAAAGACCGATGTCGCGATTGTCGCCTGGACGAACGAGTCACAGGGCGCACGCAGTTTCTCGACCACACTCGGACACAACACCGAAACGGTCGCCGATGACCGCTACCTCAATCTCGTGGTTCGGGGACTTCTCTGGGCCTGCGACAAACTCAATGGCGACTACCTCGGAAAAGCCTACAACGGGAAAAACAAGGTCACCTTTTTGCCTAAAGTCGATGCACCGAAAGAAAAGCCGCAGGCCTCTCCCGGCAAAGCACCGAAGGACGCCCTTCTCGCAAAGGTCACTGCGAGCAGCGAGGAATCCGGCAAGAACAACTTCGCGTGGAAAGCGATCGACGGGAACGCCGAGACCCGTTGGTGCGCCAACAGCAGCAACTACCCCCATTCCATTTCACTGGAGTTTGACAAGCCACAAAAAATCCACGGTGCCTCCATCAAATGGGAAAGTTCGGGTGCGATTTACAGTTACCTCCTGGAATACTCGATGGATGGAAAACCCGGATCCTGGGGAACCTGGATCGATGGAAAAGAGAATCAAAAACGCGGCGACGCTTCCGCTGATTTCGCAGCCACCGATGCCAAATTTGTCAGAGTGACCGTCCTCGGTGCCAACACCGGGAACTGGGCGAGCATTCGTGAAATCGGATTGAAAGGCGCCGGCTTCAAATCACTCTTTCCAAAGCTGGACAACAAACAGGCGGAGCAGAAGAAAAAGCAGGAAGCGGTCGATGCCGATCCCTACGCGAAGGAAGGCAACATCACGCCGAAGATCGTAAAGCTCACTGAAAAAGAGGAAGCTGACATTCTCGGAAACGTCAAAGTGCCCGAGGGCTTCGACGTCACCGTTTTTTCCGACTGGCGCGGAGCGAACTACCCCGTCTACGTCGCCGCAGCGCCGAACGGCGATCTCTATGTTTCCAGTGACGGGAACGGCTCTCTCGGACGCGAACCCCATCGCGGACGTGTCCTCCGGCTCCGCGACACCGACAAGGACGGACGTGCCGACGAGGTCACTGAGTTTGTTAAAGATGTCGACTCACCGCGCGGCCTTCTCTGGGATCACGATCGCCTTTACCTCCTCCACCCCCCGCACATCTCGGTTTACACCGACAAGGACGGAGACGGCGTCGCCGAGGAATCGAAGAAGCTCATCGACGGCATCGCCTTTGGATTCGAAGGACGCCCCGCTGACCACACCACCAACGATATTACGATGGGAATCGACGGCTGGATTTACATCGCGGGCGGCGACTTCGGCTTCATGAAAGCCACCGGAACCGACGGACGCGAGCTGCAACATCGCGGCGGCGGCGTGATTCGTTTCCGCCCCGACGGCTCCGGCCTCGAGCTCTTCGCGACCGGCACCCGGAATATTCTCGGAACCCCGATCAGCCCGCTTCTCGATATGTTCGCGAGGGACAACACCAACGACGGTGGCGGCTGGGATGTGAGACTGCACCACTTCACCGGACTCGAAGATCACGGCTACCCCCGCCTCTACAAAAACTTCCCCGAAGAGCACGTTCACCCGCTTGCCGACTACGGTGGCGGCTCCGGCTGCGGAGCGGTTTACATTCACGAGCCCGGTTTCCCCGACGAATGGAACAAGGCCCCCTTCACTGCCGACTGGGGAACGGGGGCGCTTTACCGTCACTCCGTGCAGCGTGTCGGAGCGACTTTCGAAGAAGTCACCGAACCTCAGCCTTTCATCAAAATGACACGCCCCACCGATGGCGACGTCGATGGCATGAGCGCGGTCTACCAGGCGAGCTGGCGCGGCCCCGCGACTTTCAAGTGGGCGGGCCCCGAAACCGGTTACATCGTCCGGGTCACTCCAAAAGATTACACCCCCGAGCCACTCCCTGACTTTGAGAAAATGAGCGACGCAGAGCTCGTCGCAGCGCTGGAATCGCCGAGCCGCATCCGCACCATGGCAGCGCAGCGCGCCTTGCTTCGCCGCGAAAAATCGGAGGCGACCACCAATGCTCTCATCGCTCTCGCGTCCGACACTGACAAACCACTCGAAGCGCGTGTCGCAGCGACCTACGCAGTGACTTTGCAGGGTGAAGGAATCGAAACGCTCCAGGATCTCATGACGATCACGGAAAGCGATGACGCGATCGCCCCGTTCACGACCCGCGCCCTGGGAGATTTGAAATTTCCCGCTGACGAGAAACCGCGCCTCGCTCACGAATTCCTCGCCACCGGACTGGAATCGAAGAGTCCCCGTCGCATCGCCGAGGCCATCGTCTCCGCCACGCGTCAGGACATGATCGGCAACGCCGAAATGATCGCAACGCACCTCGCGAGCGAAGATCCTATGATCGCCCACCTCGCCTTTCGCTCCCTTGCTCAACTCAATGCGAGCGAAGCCGCCCTCGAGCTGCTCGCTTCAGAGACCCATGGAAAAGGAGCCGCCTATGCTCTCATGCGTATGCACGATCCGGAAGTGATCGAAACACTCATCGCAGGCTTGAAGTCCGAAAAAGAACCCGCGACCCGCGAACGGATCATTTCCATCCTTGCCCGACTCGCGCAACGCGAAACGGAGTGGACCGGCGACAGTTGGGGGACCCGTCCTGACACACGTGGCCCCTACTACCAGCTCGCGCCATGGTCTGAAACTGAGAAAATTCTCGCCTCGCTTAAACTGGCTCTCAACGAGGCATCCCCTGACGAAGCGACGCACATCATCAAGGAGATGAGCCGCAACCGGATCCAGTCGAACGATGCGATGGAACGCCTCCTGAAACTCTCCGGAACAAATCCGGAGATGATTCCCGAGGCCTTGAAACAGCTTGCCGTCGCTGAAGAGATCCCGGCGGCCGGTCTCGATCTGATCAAAAAATCGATTTCTGATCCGACACTTTCTCACGCAAGCCGCGCCCATGCTGTCATCGCTCTATCAAAGACAGACGCCCCCGAAACAGTCCCCCTCTCACTGGCAGCACTCGCCGATCTGAAATCCGGACTTTCCAAATTTCAGGAAAAAATCAATGCCGCCAAAGAAATTGAAGATCCTAACAAAGCGAAAAGCGAAGGCAAATACGCGAGACAGGCACTCACCGACGCGAACAAGCAACTCGAGGAAGCCCGCACCGTGTTCCTCGATGCTCCGGCGCTGGAGAACCATCACCTTCTCGTGGAGGAGCTTTCTTCAAAAGACCTCACGGAGGCATCCACCTACTGGGCCAATGCCGCGCTCCTTTCACTCGCCTCCCGCAAGTCCGGAAGCCCCGAGTCAATCGAGATGACACGGAAGACTCTCGACCTCGGTTGGCAAAACCCGCAGCAACGGGTCCTCCTCATCAAGGCCGCAGCCGAGTTAAAGAACCGTTTTCTTGATGACCGAATCCGTGTCGCCTTGAGCGACGCTGATTCCAATGTCGCCCAGGCCGCGAAGTCCGCGGCGAAAGCTCTCAAAATTCAGGCAGCAGGCGCTGACAAAACACCTAAAATCGGAACACTCGATCCGAAGGAAGCACTCGCATCGGTGATCAAACATAAAGGCAACGCCTCCCTCGGCGAGGCCGTCTTCGCTCGCGCGACCTGCTCAGCTTGTCACACCGTGAGCCAGGACGAACCACAGAAAGGCCCCTACCTTGGCAACATCTTTGAAACCTACAAACGCCCCGAACTGGCTGAGGCAATTATCGACCCTAACAAAACTATTGCTCAGGGATTCGCAACCAACATCATCACTCCCAAAGAAGGAAGTCCCGTGATGGGATTCGTCACCGACGAGCAGGGCGATCAGGTCACTCTGCGAGATATCGCTTCGGCTGAACACGTTTTCAAAAAGAGCGAAATCAAAACCCGCGAAACACTCCCGATGTCGATCATGCCACCGGCTCTGATGAACAGTTTCACCGTTCACGAAATGGCAAGTCTCCTCGACTATCTCGAATTACTCTCCAGGAAGAAATAGTCACCAATGGAGGAAAATAGGACAGTGGTCTTTCGCGACGGTTCACCGGGAATCGTCCGCCCGATCACTTCCTCCGATCGAGCAGCCTTCGTCGAAGCCTTTGAATCTCTTTCCGACGAAAGCCGCTTCAGTCGTTTCTTTTTCAACAAGAAGGTTCTCACTGAGGCGGATCTGGATCGACTGGCAAACCCTGATGGCGACAAGCACATCGCCTATGGAGTCGCAGCACTCGATGACGACGGCACAGAGACGCCTATCGCGGTCGGACATTGTTTTCGAAATCCTGATTCCCCTGAAATCGCTGAAGTGGCGATCGTTACGGCTGACCTCTGGCAGGGGAATGGAGTTGGTTTCGAGCTGCTGCAATCCCTCAAGGCAGCCTCGCTCTCGGCAGGTATCGACCGGTGGATCGCCGTTCTACTCGCCGAAAACACCGCAATGTTCCGGCTCCTCGAAAAAGTCACCGGTTCGCCTGCACTGATAAAAAAGGAATACGGCATCATCGAGGCCGCCTATCAGATTCGGTAGATCCTCTTCTAACGTTCACGCAATGCGTTGAAACGCATGCGGTGAAAAGGCTTCGTGAGATACTGGAGAACGGTGCGTTGACCAGTGAGAATGTCCACCTCAACGACCATACCCGGAATCACGGCGAGCTCTTCCCCGTCTTTCATGAGCTTGCCCTTTTCGTTGCGGACTTTGATCATGTAGTAATGCTCCTTATCGATTTCATCTTCGATTGTGTCGGCACTGATGTGCTCGAGCTTTCCCTTTAGACCGCCGTAGAGCGAGAAATCATAAGCCGTGAATTTGAGGGTCGCTTCCTGATCGGGACGAAGGAAAGCGATGTCCTGAGGACGGATTTTCGCCTCAATGAGAAGCGAATCATCATCCGGCACAATGTCCGCAATCGGCTCACCGCCCTGAATGACACCGCCAATCGTGGCAACGTAAAGCTTGTTGACGACACCCTCTACCGGCGAACGGACGAGCGCGCGATCAACCGTATCCTGACGACCATGGATCGCTTCATTGAGCCCTTCCAACTCTGCCTTTATTGCATTGTAGCGTTCCATCGATTCCTGTTGGAATCCGCCGAGGAGCTCCTGAAGCTTACCTTCGATCTCATTCACTTCCCGCTCGAGTCGCAGTTGCTCCACTTTGGAAACGATTCTCTTTTGAACGAGGGGAATCGTCATAGTGAGCTCCTCCGACGCCAGCTTCAAACTGCGCAGGAAGATCTCCTGCTGCTCGACGCGTTCGGCACGGCGCTTATTGAACAGACTGATTTCCCGGGCGACAAGATCAGGGCGCTTTTCAGAAATGTTTTCCGGAAACAAAATCTCGTCGTATCCCTTCCCTTCCGCGACCAGTCGTGCCAGCTCGGCTTCGAAAGCCTGAGCCTTCGACAAATTCTCACGGTAACTGGAGTTTCTCAGGGTGTCGTCAAGACGCACCAGAATATCCCCCTTGGAAACGCGATCACCTTCACTGATGAGAATCTCGGAGACGATTCCACCTTCAAGGTTTTGAACCGTCTGAATCGAACTGGAGGGAATCACTTTCCCCTGTCCCTTGGTGACCTCATCGAGCTGCGCGTAATTCGCCCACACAACAAGACTGATGATGGAGGCGGCGACTGCAACGAGGAGAAAATTTGCCCCGCGAATCTTTTCACTTCTCACCGCTGTTTTGGCGTCTTTGATGAAGTCGAGGTCCGCCGAATGGATTGTCTGTGGATTAAATGGATTCATAACAGAATGACTAAAAGGTTAGTTGGGAAGGACTACGTCCGTGTGATCGACAGGCACACGGGCATTGGTTCGGTCCATCGCAGCGCGAACCGAGTTCGGCTTGACCACAGACAAATCATCTTTGGAACGCGAATGGGTGAGAATTGACTCCTTGGGACCGTCTCCAATTTTCTTCCCGCCATCGAGGGCAATGATGCGTTCGACCATAGATAGCATCGAGCGCTTGTGGGTTGCCATGACCAGGATGCGATTGCGATCCTCATTGAGATAGGCGGTGACCTGCCTCATGAATTTTTTCTCCGTCGCCGGGTCCATCGCACTGGTCGGCTCGTCGAGAATAAGAATATCCGGCTCTTCAACAATAGCACGGGCGAGACACACCAGCTGCCGTTGCCCACCTGAGAGAGAAGTTCCCCCTTCCGCAATGGGGAGATCAATGCCGGAAGGATGCGCGTGAACCAGTTCAGCAAGCCCCGCCCGCTCAACCGCCTGCCAGACCGTTTCCTCAGTCAGCCACGGGGCGCCCGCCGTTAGATTCGAACGCAGGGTGCCATACAGCAAACCGGAGTCCTGCGAAATATAGCCGATGCGGCGTCGATACTGAGAGGGATTCAACTGACGGAGGTCGACTCCGCTGATCTCGATCGCACCGTCATCGGGTTCGTAAAGCCCCATAATGAGCCGAATCAGAGTGCTCTTCCCGGAACCGATTTTACCTAACAAAGCAACGCGATCGCCACTTTCAATTTTAAACGAGACATCCTGGAGAATATCGATTTTCTGATCCTGTCCCACCTCGTGACTGAAAGCGACCTTGTTCGCCTTGATCGACGGGGTAAAGACAGTGAGGTCAATGCCGAGTCCATCATCGGGGCGATCCACCGGAAGCTGCATAATATCATTGAGCCCCTGCAATGACCGGCGCGACTGTTGTAGCCTTGTCAGGAGCGATGCAAGCATCCCTACCGGGGCCATTCCGCGTCCCGCAAGGAGCACGCAGGCGATCATCGCGCCCATTGTCATTTTGTCATCCGTGACCTGAAAGAACGCGAGGACAATGATGGCGACTGAGACGACGTGCTGAATCAGCGCGGTTAGATTCACTGCGGTCTGTGAATAAAGCCGGGATTTCGCATCCGACTTGGCTGACTGGTGGACACAGGATTGCATCTTGGAAGCGAGCACAGATTCGGCTCCCACGGTCTTAATCGTTTCCAGCGCATTCAGTGTTTCCACGGTTTGAGCCTGACGCTGGTTCGTTGCCTGATAGCTGCTGCGGACCGCATGACTGATAGGCCACTGCATGATCGCTCCGACAGCGAGAGCAAGAAGAAGCCCCACCACCATCGGAGCAGCGACTATCCCACCGAGGAGATAGACGATGAAAGCGAAAACAAAAACGAAGGGCAAATCGATCAGCGCCGTGATCGTAGCACTTGCAAAGAACTCTCTGAGCCCCTCGTAGGCGCGTGCCTGACTGGCAAGAGCACCCGCTGATGCAGGGCGTTTCGAGAACTTCATTCCGAGCATTTGCTCATAGAGCATCCCCCCCATAATGAGATCGGCCCGGTGCCCTGCCCGATCCACAAAGAAGGTTCGCAAACTCTTCATGATAAACTCAAAACCAAATGCGATAAGCGCGCCAGTCGCGAGGACAAAGAGCGTATCCTGAGCCTGGTTGGGAACAACCCGGTCGTAAACGTTCATCACAAAAACCGATGAAGTCACCGCGAACACATTGATGAAGATGGTCGCAACACCGACACGGGCATAGAGCCCACGGAACTTCCACAGGGTTCCCCAGAACCAACTCTTCTTCGGCTTCTCCGGGGAAAAGTCAGACCGCTTCTCGAATTCAAAGGCCCGCTTCGCAAGAATCACGTAGCCTGAAAAACTCTTTTTCACATCGTCCCAGCTCAAGGTCACTTCCCGCTGAGTTCCGTCAAGCATGTGAATATCAGCCCCTTCCTCGTTGCGGGAAAGCAGCATGTAAGGCGTGCCCTTCTTCGTAAGAACGATAATGGGATAGAGGCTTTCCCCCAACTGGCTGAGACTGCGCTTTACGAGCTTTGCTTCGATACCGCACTTCGCGGCAGCCCGCTGAAAAATCTCCGCTGAGAGCTTGTTGTCGACCAGTGGCAATCCGTGAAGAACGCTGCCGGGGTTCACATTCGTGCCATAGTGGCGGCCGAAGTATCTGAGCCCGTTTAGATAATAATCCGGTGTCTGCTGGTTCATAGATGGACTGGTAATAGGATAAAAAATTGGGATTAATCAGGAGGTAAGGGCTACGAGCTCTTCCCCGGTGGGGCTGTGGAAGTCTTCCCGCCCCCACAGCGCGGACTCATTTTGACCCACGTGGCGATAGTCCGGCAGAGTCCCCAGCGCCGGAAAGGGTTTCGAATCGAAGCAACGGAAGTGTCGATCGTGGATGAGAACACTCTGCTTCACCGTCGGCCAAACCATGGCCCTCAGGAAAACCTGATCAAAATTTGAAGTCGGTCCGCTCGTCGTTTTAAAGTGCCTCAACAACTCCTCGACGGGAGGCAGGACGCCGGTGACACCGCCCCACATGCCGGCAAGAATCAGCTCGGTGTGGGAGAAATAATCCCGCATAAGATGAAAATGTCTTCCCGACTGAAGCCACTCATCCACGGCAACCCGCTCCCTGATATTGATAACGGAATCGGCATCGCGGACCAGAAACCGGTCCACACTCGAATCCGAGATGACTTCAAAACGCCAGAGCAACCCTCCGTAAAAGGCTTCCGGCGAGGGACGCAAAACCACCTCAGCTCCGAGCGCCCTCAACTTGTTCAGAAATTTACCGGGAACACTATCATCACAGTAAAATCGGCAGGTCCATCCCGGATAAAGATCAGGAGCGAGCTGAGCATTCCGCATCGCACCGTGAAGGTATTTGGGATGATTCCCCCACAGGCTGAATGAAATAATATTCCGACTCGCATCCTCACCCTTGAACGGCTTCGGAGCCTCATTGAGAGGATAGATTCGCGCCGCTTTGAGAGCTTCGGTGTCCTTCAGACGGAGTGCCTCCCCGCCATGGAAAACGGCTCTCTCTGATTCTCCGATCACGGAATGGGCATGAGCAAGGGCATCATGGATATTGGGACGGTCCGGAGCATGCTCCAATGCCTTCCTGAGAAAATGGATCGCAGCCCGATGCTCGCCAATCCGCTTGTAAATCACCCCCAGATTCTCCAACCCCTCGACATTATCCGGCTCCAGTTCGAGAAGCCGCCGGAAAACCGGAACGCAGGAATGATAGTCCCCCGCTCCGAAAAAGAAGAGGCACAGATGCTTCGCCGCCGCTATCCAGCGCTCATTGTCACCTAAAACCTCATTCAGAATCCCTATCTGAGCCTGAATCGCATCCGCAAATCTGCCCGCCCGGTAGTCGGACAGAGCTTTGGATGAGCGGGTTTCAAGGGAATCCATAAGGTTAGATCTCCTTAATTATAATATTTATTATAATTATTGCAATTAATATGTAATCAAAATGAGAAGGATATTTTTACTTCGCGGTTCCGTTCAACGCGGAATCTGTCGGATTTTCTTTCGGCCGCTTCTTTCGTGAGGCACCAGCTCCGCGACCTCGTGGCAAACAGCGGGTGCTCTTTCAGGGGAGGAATTGAGCTCCGGAAGCACCCGCGTCGTGCTTCGTGGAGCCAAATCCCTGACTCTGACGGTTTAAAGCTTAATGCATCGCCGCCTCATTTGCTGCCAACTCATCAACGGAAGCGGTTGGCGATCCCTCGGGAACGATGATATCGCCCTGGTCAGCAACCGGGCTGCCGAGCGCCTCGGAAGAATCAGACTCGTCGAGATTTACCACCTCACCGGATTCAGTCATCACTTCCAGAGCACCGTCGTCGGAATCATCAAGCATTTCGCGGAAATCGAAGGCCGAATCAGCAGCGGTTCCGGTGGATCCATCTGCGTAATTTACGACTGCCTCACCGTGGACAAAAACGTCCCCGTCTGCAGCGCTGTAGCTCTCGCCATCACTTGTCAGACCGATGCTTTCGATACCGGCTTCATCGAGGGTGAACAACTCACCCTCTCCAACCTCGCCATCACCATCAGCATCCTGCCAGAGCTTGAAACTGCCCCAATCCTCGTCTTCGGCAGTGAGCATGAGATCGCCATCGGAATCAAATCCGGCACGAAGTCCATCGAGATCAGTTGCATTGGGATCATCACTGTAGCGTGCGAATGCAAACTCATCGGGACTGTCAATCTGACCGTTGTCGTTCCCGTCAAAGATGAGCACGGCATCGTCTTCGTTTGCCCAGGCAGTCTGCTCGAGTTCGCCGTCTCCATCGACGTCGAGAAGGATGCCATCGTCGATCGAATTGAATTCCGCGCCGTCGCCATCCATATCAATGACGATCGGTGGCACTGAACTATCGTCGTAAGGATTGCTCGGTCCGCCATCAGGATCGAGACCGCCAGCGGCTGCGATCGGAACACCATTTGCATCGACCGCACCATCAACCATGCCGTCGTCGTTGGTATCGAGGTCCACACCACTCGCTTCGTCGACTTCGAAAACGCCGTCGTCATCTGAATCGAGATCGAGACGGTTACCGATCCCGTCATTGTCGACGTCGCAAGCGGGATGGGTTGAGTATCGGAAGTTATCGAGACCGATTTCATCCGTTGTCAGAGACAATGCAGTCTTCCCGTAAATGATTTCCACCTGACTCACTGGAGTTGGCGAAGTGAAGCCGATGAAAGTTTCGAGGTTATCCCCGACGAGCACAACCTGTGCGAGGCTGTCATCACCGAGAATGAGTGAATCATCACTGTCCCGAACCGATGCGGCCAAGGCTCCTCCACCGGGGAGAACATCCGCACCGACAAAGCGCAGGACCGTGTCGCCATCGATTCTAATGCTCATGGTAGGAAGAAGCCCCTGTAGGACACCTCCATCAAAAAGATCATTGAGATCAAAACCGAATGAGTAAACCCCCTCAGTGAAATCAATCGAAATAGTGGTCTCTGTTGGCCTGAGGCTGGAAGCCGTCTGGACTTCCAGAGCAGTCCCTGAATCACCGGAAACGAGATCGGCATCAGCATCTCCGGATCCGGTTACCGTGTCAGTAGCACCAAGTGTCGCATTGCCGTCGCTCGTTCCGAACACTCCGAAAACCGTCGAGGAAACGGTAACCGTTCCATTCGAAAAGGTCCCGTCGGAGAAATCCTGATCTTCTTCATATCTGCCTCCCGTCGCCTTATACCAACCTGAATCGATGAAGCCGCGACCATCGGTGTTTCCACCGGCGATCAAACCGGAACCGGAAACAAACAGCCCGTAGTCATCGTGATCAAACAACACAGCGTCAACAATCGGGTCGACAACACCGCCGTAAAGCGTGTCGATAATCGGAAGACCGTGATGATGGTCTGCGTGGTCAGCGGGATCGCTGCCGGCATTATCCTCAGCGAGGCACTCGTCGACGTCGAGGATTCCATCGTTATCATCATCCCAGTCAATGTCGTTGGTGTATCCGTCCCTGTCATTGTCGATCAGGATGGTGGCAACGGCAGTAGAAGCACCACCGTTTCCGTCATTGACTTCGTAGGTGAACGAATCGCGTCCCATGAAACCATCGTTCGGCGTGTAGGTGAAAGTTCCGTCCGCAGCAAGCACCAACACTCCATTTGTCGGTCCATTCACCGGAGTGGTATTGACCGTCAAGCTATCGTTTTCAAAGTCGGTGTCATTCGACAACAACCCGTTCGCCAGCGTTGCCGTAAATGCTTCGTCCTCATTGATGCTGTACTGATCGTCAACAGCATCTGGAGCCTGGTTGGAAGCATCCACCTCGACGGTTATCGTCGCAATAGCAGTTCCACCGTTTCCATCGTCGATTCGATAATCGAATGTATCGTCGCTACTGCCGTCGTTCATAGCGACATCGTAAATCAGTCTACCATCTTCGTTAAGGGTCACACGGGCGCCACTCGCCAGGGTAATTGGAGTTCCCACGACCGGAGTCACCATGGTACCACTGGCATCCTCGATGCCTGTCACACTCAACGAATCACCATCGACGTCCGTATCATTGCTTCGCGGATCGATCGTAAGTACACTGCCTATGGAGGTGGTGTAGGAATCGTCCACCGCGACAGGACCGTCGTTAGTTCCCTCGATCGTGACCGTTATCGTCTCAGTATCGGTTCCACCACCGGCGGAAGCACGGTAAGTAATCGTATCGGTGATAGTTTCACCGACGGCCAACTCATCGACCTCTTCATTCCCATTATCGAGGATATAACTCCACGTTCCATCACCATTGATTGTGAAGTCACCGAAGCCATTGTCCCCTGCTTCCGTCCCGGCTGTTCCGGTAGAATTCCGGGAAAAGGTGAGGGCGTCGCCTTCCTCATCGGTTGCATCGAGTTGTCCACTCGCTGTTGGAGTCACATCTTCTTTCACCGTGCCGGACTCGGCACTGGCGACAGGTGCGTCATTCGTGCCTGTCACAGTGATACTCAACTCGGCGGTGTCACTTCCACCCGCTCCGTCGGAAACAGTATAGGTGAAGACATCATTTGCCGTCGCTCCATTCGCAAGGGCATCAGCAGCCGATTGATCAGCGACATAGGTGTAACTGCCGTCAGCGGCGAGAGTCAGCGTTCCGTAATTTCCAATGAGACTTCCTCCAACCGTCCCCGCTGTTCCGGAAGCGGCTTCAGCACCGGTCCTGATCGCGGCAACCGTTAATACGGATCCCACATCGGGGTCGGTATCGTTGGAAAGGACTCCCGCAAGAGCGCTCACCGTCGAGGTGGCATCTTCGTTCACGGCGCCACTGTCGTTGACCGCGACCGGCGGATCATTCGGCCCTGTAACCGTCACGGTTACCACTTCGTTTTCCACCTCACCGCTCGCATTGGAAACGGTGTAGATGAACGTGACGACTTCGGTATCACCGGGAGCTAAACCGGCGAAATCTGTGCCGGGATTAAAAAACACATGACTGCCGTCAGTCGTCACCGACCCTTTCGACGGCTGTGTTGTCGCGGTGATTGAAAGAGGTTGATCAACGCTGTCCGGATCACTGTCATTAGCGAGCACATCGATCGCAGTCACCTCGTCGGCCGGTGCCATAGCACTGTCAGCAACCGCAACAATTGGGTCGTTGGCGCCGTGGATCGTCATGGTTACGGTCTCGGTTTCCCCCGTGCTCGTTGTATAGGTGAAAGTCGTGGTTGCCGTTTCCCCGTCGGTGAGATACTGAAAATCGCTCCCCGGATTGAAGGTGACCGTGCCGTCGCCATTGTTCGTAACCGTTCCCTCACCTGCAGGAGGCTGAGTGATGCCGGTGATAGACACGGGATTGTCACTGTCGTTCGTGAGGAGGTTCAACGTGGCGCCGCCGGTCGAAGGATCATTATCGTCTTCATGAACATGAAGGCTGTCGGCGAAAGCACTGTCTTCCGTTTGAGTGTCACGAAAGGCCGCTGCTCCACCACTGCTGCCGATAAAGATCGTTGAAGAAGCCGGGTTACTGGAAACACCGTTCTCATCGGTAATCGTCACCGTAATCTGCCTTGGATCAGTGAGAACCGCCCCGGATCCCGAGTTTTGAAACGCTACTGCTTCAATAGCATCGGCGTAATCCGTCTGACTCGCATCGCCGCTCAAGGTCACGACAAGATATCCACCACGCGTTGTTGTAGTGGCAGTAATTCCGGCGGGAAGTCCCCCGATCACAAATTCATCCCCCGACTGCGGATTCTCAAGGATAATTTCTGCTGATGAAATCACATTCCCATCGAGGTCGGCGATGCTCGCATCACTGTCCGAGATAGAGACCGAGCTCCCTGCCGGATCGTAGACACGGACAACATCTCTTGACGTCGGAGCACCAGTGCTGCCATCGCTATCGAGAAAGAGGAAAGGTTGAGCCGAAGGCAAAGCCGTATCCAGTGTTCCCGTAGCATCATTCTGACTGGAATCAGGTGCGTTGCCGATGCGAATTAAATCTCCAGTAGAAGTATCAACGCGATAAAATCCGTGACCATCATTCGAAGTCACCTGGATATTACCCTGACCATCTGAGAAAACCGATCCGAATGCCCCGGTAACAGAGGTGACACCATCACTCTGGAGACCACCATTGTTATTGTAAGTCGTCAGAACACCACTTGTTGGGTCCAGAGAATAGGATTTAGTCCCGTCGACTGACCAGAGAAGCCCGGTTGTTGGATCAACACCGAAGTCGGCTCCCGGGAGGCTCGCACCGATGCCGGTGACCTGAAGATAGGTCGCTGACTCAGGATCGATATCGATTGCATAGATTCTGTTCCCGGCGGAATCTTCAGGTCCGTTCACATAATAGACACTGATATCAGAATTGATCACACCGGAATTATTGATGATGACTTCCCCCTGGTCGTTGAGCATCTGCCCCAGATTTCCAACAACTTGTCCAGTGAGAGGGCTGATTAGAATGAGATCGCGATCAGCGACACCGAGACCTGCATCAGACCCACGCGCGTTCGCATAAATGAGGTTGTCATTCGCGTTAAATCCCATGGAATTGTATGCAAATGGCAACGGATCACCGATCGGAACATAGACGATCGACTCATCCGTTGGGTCTAACTGGATCTCGTAAAGCTGATCGGTCAGAACCTGATAAGCCCCTGAGATAACTTCTTCCTCGTTGGTTCCGTCGATGACGACATTGACTGTCTCCGTCGCGGTTCCGCCATCGGTGTCCACCACTGTGTAGGTGAAGGACTCAGTTGCCGTCTCCCCAAAGTCGAGATCCGCATAACGACCGTTGGGATTGAAGTATACCCGCCCGTCTTCCATCAGGGAAACCGTGGCACCACTTGACAAGGTCACCGGAGCATTAGCCGAAACCGCAGATCCGTTGATATGACTGACCTGAAGCTGAGTCGATTCTGCATCACCATCATTGGCGATCACATCAACGGCTCGTCCAACACCTTCAATGGTATGAAGCGTATCAGCGTGTGTATCAGGAGCATCATTTACCCCGTTAACCGTGATCGTGACCGTTTCAATATCAGTCGCTCCATCCTGATTCGTAACTGTGTAATTGAATGTCACGTCCTGACTTTCACCGCTCGTGAGATAATCAAAATCCGAGCCGGGATCAAAGGTGATATCGGTTCCGTCATGACTGACCGAACCAAGTGAAGGCGCAGACACAGAGGTCACCGTCAAAGGCTTATCTGTGGTATCCGGCTCCAGGTCATTAGCGAGAACACTGACAACCAAAGAGGAATTCTCACTCGTAGTCCCGTAATCAGCCACAGCAACCAGCGGGTCATCCGCACCCGTCACCGTGATTGTCACCGTTGCCGTATCCGTGCCACCGTTGCCATCACTCACCGTGTAATCGAAAGTTACATCGGTTGTTTCACCATCATCAAGATAGTCAAAATCGGAACCGGGATCGAAACTCACACTGTTCCCCGAGATCGCAACACTTCCTCCAACCACAGGCTGCACCACTGAAAGGAGAGTCAAATTATCATTGGCATCCGGATCGGTGTCATTGGCGATTACATCGATCACCGTGATTGAATCCTGATCCGTGCTTCCGGTATCAGCAACTGCAGTCGGACCGTCGTTGGTTCCGGTGATCGTAATGCTCAGGGTCGCTGTTGCACTTCCTCCGTTCCCGTCACTCGCGGTGTAGGTGAAGGTTTCGGTCGCGGTTTCTCCCA
>JARGPH010000072.1 GCA_029213065.1 Verrucomicrobiales bacterium
GTCAGGTCCAGTTCGGTTATGTTTTCGTAGCACCGGAGCTTCTTCAAATTCGGCACCGGGGTCAGGTCCAGTTCGGTGAGCTTGTTTCCCTCGCAATAGAGCCCCGTTAAATTCGGCACCGGGGTCAGGTCCAGTTCGGTTAGCTGATTGTACCTGCAATCGAGCTCCTTCAAATTCGGCACCGGGGTCAGGTCCAGTTCGGTTAGGTTGTCATAGTAGAGGCGGAGCTTCTTCAAATTCGGCACCGGGGTCAGGTCCAGTTCGGTTAGCTTATTGTCACTGCAATCGAGAATCGCAACTTCCAACCCCTCTATTAGCGGTATCGATTTAATTGGGGCACTCAGGACTAGCTTTACGAATCGCCCCCCCGAGACCTCAGCTTTTATTTCTAGCAGAAAGTCCAAGACCTTTTCATTAGACCAACCTGTTTCCTCTGCCCATGCGCAGACCAGACGGTAGTCTGGATCGTGGAGCTCATGTTCGCCGACTCGGTGAAGGGTGCTTAGCTGATTGCTGGCCTCGATATTCGCGAGGGAGCGGGAAACCATCTCCGACAGAGCCGGAAAGTCGTTTCCTACGGGGTTTGTCAGAGCACGACTGGTGCGGACTTCGAGCTCACGCCTTTGCCCGTCATTAAAATCTCCGGCGTCTTCCTTTCCCATCCTCTGCTATTTGTCCTTCGGCGTTTCCGATGACTGAGAACGATGCTTTTCCCTTTCGAGCAATTTACTGAACACATCCATATTGTGTCTCGCTTGATTTGCTTCCTGATGAAATTGCTCCTCCGTCATCTCGTGGGAATTCATTTTAAACAGCGTTGTCGATTCCGCGTTTTTTGAGGATTTCTTGCGCCGCTGACTCATAATCTGTTTTCCCCCAACTCATTACTGCTAGGAGATTGCTTTTTCAACCTCAACGCCCGGTCACCGCGCATCGCCCCGGGTAGGAGGGGGTGCAACCATCACCATGGCATTAAGAGGGCATGGTATGATCGTCCCGGCGTCAGATTCCCTGAGCTGAATCGCGGTATAGCAACTGTCCACTCCGCCGGAAAAACAACTGACGGCAGCTTCGGGAACCTTCGGAATTGGTTCCGTGCAGGCGGTAAACCTCGTCTCGATCAGTGAAAACTTGTCCGGAATGAGATTCGCCCAAAATCCCTTCATTTGTTCAAGATTCCTTCGAAAATTCGCATCGATCGCCCCGTTCACCTGAAACGGCAGCCCGACCCGCATCGCCGGCAACAGGAAAATCAGGGTGAAGGCCTCTACCATTCCCAGTTCATTGACCGGTTCCGATTCATTGACCGGCACCCGGAAAGTGACGGCGGCATCTTTGTGGTCGGGAGCGGAAAATATTCCTTCATAGACAACTTCGCCGCCATCAATCCTGACGGGTTGGATTTCCAAAACACTGTTTTGCATAGATTGACTGATTGAACATTTCTCAAGGTCACACGCGGCTTTCAAAACCCGAAAGCCGGGGTTTTCAGGGCTTGTCTGAAATCAGCGGCCCTTTTCTTTTTCTTCAAAAGTCGGTCAATGGCCGCTACCCATGGCTCATGCACGCCGCATTCACCGGCCGTCGCAAGTATCGTATCAGCCAATCGCAAACAACCGGCCTCCGATAGACTTATACGGCCCAAACGACTTACCGCCAATTCGGGGGATTCGATGCCCAGCCGGTGCGGGACAGGTGCCCCCGAGGCCGCGAAACACAGGGCGGTCCCCACACAGGTGAGACAATGGCCGCAGTTTTCGGAGGTATCTTTATTTATCCAGCACACCCTCAAATGTTCGATCGCAGCGGGCCATTGCGCCACTTTTTCCGCCTTAGTCGATCGCTTATTCTTATATCCATCGCTTAAAATCCTCGAAGCCTGACTTGAGAGCATGGGATCAGTCAGAGGGTTGGAGCCCCAGGGAAAACGCAGCGTATCGTAGGTATGCGAACTGGCAATCACGCCACTGCCAAACGTTTTTCCCAAAAGGTGAATACATGCCGCGAGTGCCGCACCGTGGGTGTCTTCCCAATCACCGTGATGCTCCCGGACATTGGTGGCCACATCAATGCACTTCATGCCCACATCGTCGAGTATCGCCCTACTATGCACCAGCGCTCTCGCAAATCCCTCAGAATCATCAATCGATATATCGAAACCATGAACCATCATCGCAACTCGACAAGGCGGGTTCGAATGCTGCCGGTCTCTTTCCCGGTGAATAAGAACCGAGAAGCATGAATCGAGCCCGCCGGAAAAAGGCATCAGCACGGCCTCCTTCACAGGAGCTGTCGATTCCTTCATTTCATCGGCTTCAATCTCAAGCGCCTTATAAAGCCCCGGTCGCCAAAGACTCCAGGCCGTTTGAAATTCTTCGAGATTTTCAATCAACGAAGGCGACACACATCCTTTGACATGCAGTTTGCCCCCATACCGCATGGCTTGAAACAGCGCGAGCACAAGAAACGCATCTCCCGGGTCTTTGACTGCATGTTCCCATTGCTGAGGTATTTTTATGAAATACGGGAAACGTCGGCCTTGTGGATCTTCCAGGGTCGCATGGCAGGTCACATAAGCGTCTCCCTCCGTTGATGGTTCAATCCACAAATTCATCTCGCGTTACGAATAAGAGCGAGCTTCGCATCCGCAAGCACTTTCGGCTCAATCAACGCTTTCCACGTTGATGCCTTCGGCGGCAATGAAGTCAACTCCCCCACCCCGGCCGCTCCGACAACGTTCCTGTTGCCGGAGCATTTACCCACCCTTAAACGCAACCGGCCTTTCGATCCGGGCGGGATGAGAAGTGATCCCCGCGTCAAGCGGCAGCCTTTGATGCCAGATCTTGAAAAGCAATTTCTATCAGTTACTCAGTCGGCGTCACGTTTTCTGACGGAGCCGCGGGTTGGGCTTTTGGTCGAAATGAAACGGTAGCAACGTAGTCGAACTTCCGTTTGTTGTCGGGAAGATTGGCAAGAGCAAAATACGAAGTGGGTGCATAGTTACTGCTAGGAGATTGCTT
>JARGPH010000073.1 GCA_029213065.1 Verrucomicrobiales bacterium
TCCCGAGTCTCGTTGGACGAACGCATCCTCGGCCTCTTAACTTGACGCGTATGAGTACGTGCCGCAAGGCGCGACACGGACGGAGCGCGCCGCGCTTGACGAGCCGTCTCACGGTCGTTTGTGAAACGCCGAGGGCTTCAGCCGCCTCGGCGATTTTCATGGCCTCTCGCGGAATCGCGGGAGCTGTCTTGTTTCGGGGATGATTTTTCATCATCGGAAACCTTGGAAACAAACCCTCGATTTAATAGAGGGGAACGGAGGGGGGCGACCTCCCCAAGGTGTCCAAAGGGAGCGACCTCCCCGAGGTGTCCGTTCTCGGCACGGTTTCCGGTTCAGGCCCCGGAAGGAAAATCGAGTCCGAAGCAGTCCAGCGAAAAGTGGGCGGCTTCGATTCTTATTCGCTTTGCGGCATCATGAACGGCGGACACCTTGCAAACGGGTATGTTGTAGACGGTTTCCCCGTCAGCTAAGCCATCGAGTATCCCCGTCCGGAGTCCCCCCAGTGCTTCTTTGGCAACCCGAGGTTGGGCATGATTCGCCGTCATCCGTATTAATTCTTCAGGTGTGCTCTCGACCACTGTTTCGATCGGTGACGGGGCGAAACTCTCACGATCGCAAAAGGTCCAAAATGCATCACGAAGCGGCCGGTCGGAAGGATTCGAAACTGAACCGTCTGATGTCATCCCCTCCAGCCAACCCATAAAGTGCGCCTTCCAGTGGTCGAACACGAGCGACATTCCACAAAGCTCCTCGATCGCGTCAATGTCGGTGCCGATCTCGTGGTGGTCGTATAGCCATTCGAAAAATTTACCCAGAGACCAGTTCTCCACGAAATATTTATGGAGCTTTGGGTCGTTCTCAAAAAGTTGCAGGGGGTCGACGGTCTCTTCACTCCCGGTTGCGGCAAGCTTTCTGAGCTTGGCCCGAATTTTTCTTCGGTCGTTGCCATCCTGAAACACCAGCCCCAACGACCGGCAGGTCGCCGCGAAGTCACTTGTGTCGTCGAAGCCGTATTCGACCAACACCTCGGGAGGTTTATTCAGCAGGTCTTGCTTTTCCTCTTCAGAAGGATCCCGGCGGTGCTTGTGGCGGTACTGCTGGCGGAATCGTCGAAGGAGGGCTTCGGAGTAGATGCCATGAACGCAAAAACGCTTGAACTCTGTCTGTATGGGCTCGCGACCGTGCTCCTGGCAGAACTTGGCCCATGCGCAGAAGAGCTTCAGCTTCCGGTTGGTCTGCCACCCGTTAGTCTCGATGGTCGTGTGAAGTTCCTCCTCCCGAAGGTAGCCTTTGTTCTGAACCGCATGTCCGATCTCATCCGCACCAGCCCCGGCTTCTCGCAAGTCATGTATGATAGAATCACTAATTTGATCGGGGCCGGTGTCCTCTCTCGCATTTGCGACAGCTTCGCGGGCCTTCTCGAAACGGCTCGCGCTTCCTATTCCTCCCTCTACAATCGCCTGCCCGACAACGTTGTAAAACGCGTCGAAATTCTCCTCGGGTGTTTCTCCAAGGTCTCTCTGTATGAGGAGACGCCACTCGCGCTCGGCGAGACGGATCCAGAAAACGTCGTCGGAACCGTATTCCGCCATTGTCATACGTCGCCGTAGTTCGGCTGGCAGGAGATAGCGGCGCTCAAACGCAGGGCTGACTTTCGGTTTCGCCATTCCTATTCCTCCTCGTCGATCGACAACAATTTCGCCATTTTCGCGGAGTGCGAATCGATGACGTGGGAGTACGTGCTGAGAATGAGTCGACCGCCATCCTTGTGGCCCTGCCATTGGGAAACCGTTTTCACATCCACCCCTCGTTGCAGAGCCCGGGTCACGAACATTCGTCTCAGGGATCGGTGATCAAAATGAGGGAGCCCGAGACGTTCACAGGCGGCGCTCATGGATTTTTTGGCACTTCGGATCTTGAAAACCGGCCCCTGCGAGACCTTCGGTTCTCGATCATTCAGACGTTCAAGAAGGCTCCGCAACTGGGGGAAGATGGGGATCTGATATCCTGTTTTCGTCTTCTGGCGGAATAGGGTGATCTTCTCCTGTTTGAAATCGATGTGCTCCCAATTCAGATGTATTGTTTCGGCGTTTCCCACTCCGGCGAGACCCATGAACTCGACGAAGTCGGCGCTTTCCTCTGCCCGGGCATTTCGGGGCTGTTCGCGGATGGAGCGGACAATGTTCTGGAATTGCTCAAAGGTAGGCGTGAGGCGGATGGGGTCTTCGCGTTTCTTCGCCTTGATGGAGGCTGCCGGATTTTCGGCAAGGAGTCGGTCCTTAACGGCGTGATCAAGAACAGCCCGGATGAACCAAAGATGGGCATTGTAAGTGCATGGACCAAAATCATAGGAAGCGAGCCATTTACTGATCGTGCTCGGCTTGATGTCTCGAATGCGGCATTCCGCCCGGGAGGGATGAGGCCAGTCATCCTTGATCCGATCGGAAATCTGCTTCTTCTGTTCCATCGTCTTCGGGGCCTGCTTCAGTCCCTCCAGATAGCTGTCGCAAAGGGCGGCTAAGGTGATCCGTCCGGCTCCCGGATCGACCCGTTCCAGTTTGTCCCTCTCGTCGCGAAGAAGTCGTTTCGCCTCCGCCAGGTTATCCGTCTTGAGGCTCTTTTTTGTTAACTTGCCATTATGACGGATGAAGGCATAATACCGATCGTTGGGCACATACCTGTAGAGGCAATCCGCTACCCGTATGAAATTGTCCGACCTGACCTCACCTTGGCCCATATGACCAATCTATCAGTATCCAAAATCGATGTCCAAAGGATTTTGAATCCCGGTAAAATTCGTTGTAACTCTTTGGTGATCAGAAAAGCGCGCGAATAGCTCAGCGGTAGAGCATCTCGTTTACACCGAGGCGGTCGGGGGTTC
>JARGPH010000074.1 GCA_029213065.1 Verrucomicrobiales bacterium
GCACGGAATTGCCCGGGTCGCCAATGAGAGTCGAAAACTCATCGGTGGTAATTTCGCGGGCGGCACGAGCGAGAGTCTTCTCGATGGAAGCGGACTGCTCCGATAGGGCGGGGTCAGGTTGAATCACGACAGTTTTCCGGTTGGACAAAAAAAATGCGACTTGGTGGAGGAGGGTACCAAGCCGCACTGTATAGACGAGGGAGAATTTCGTCTATTCCGGAAATGTATGTTTTTTCTCCGATTACCTGCTTTGAGACAAAATCGGAATCTTCGTCGCAATGGTCCTAATCGCTTCGCCGGACTTTTCGACGAGGCGGGAGACTGCATCGACTGCGGCGCTCACCGTGGTTGCTTTGTTCATTCATCACAAGAATAGTGCGAATCTGAACGGGATTTGGATTCAATCTTCCTGAAAACACCGCGGTCAGCGGGACTCCTGCTTCCTCTGTACATAGACATAGTAGGCGCCCACGATCGGCTGATTGTCGGAGTCGCTAAACCAGGTGTAGAGGCGCGTCGGGCCCTTGGTGAGCGTCGCTCTGAAAGTAGCGTGCCGGGCGTCTTCCCCGAGTTTTTTCATCGCTTTGAAGTCTCCGATTTGAATGCGTGCCCGGACGATATCCAGAGCGACCCCTTCCACCAGTTCCCCATCGCTGACGGTAGTCGGGGGCAACTTGTCGCGAAGCGAAAGCCCGGTTTCACGTGGCCAACGCCTCAGCTCGAATTCGTATTCTCCAGCCTCCGCAATATCGAGTTCCCAGTAGCCGTTTTTCAAATCAGCTCTTCGAACCTGGCGCTGCTGATCGATGAAAACGTCGAGCCACTCGCAGGCAGTCAACATCATGGGATTCTCGGCTTCATGGCCAATGACGACACGCTGGGGTTCGTTCGCGATATCTTTTACCTCATCCCACCACTGGTCGAGGTGAGCCTTCATTCTTCCGGCGATATCCGGATGTTGGTCCATCGCGTTCTTCTGTTGAAGAGGATCGGAGGCCAGGTCGTAAAGTTGGGTTTCGTTGAGCAGTCGCCAACGCTTCCAGAGCACTCCGGCTCCTTTCTTCCGCATGATCGAGGGAGAGTCGGGCGCCGGGTATTCAAATCCCTGAGGCATACGGCTGTAATTGATCACAAGCATTCGGTCAGGATCCGCGTCCTCTCCGGATTGTAGAATGGGAGAGAGATCGATCCCGTCGAAATTGGGCCTCCTCTCCGGTGCGATTTGGCAAAGTTCTAAAAGGGTGGGCAGCAGGTCCTGAACCTGAGTCAGTCCGCCGATGTCTTTTCCGGAGGCAAGTTCACCAGCGGGCCAGCGCACAAAGCAGGGAACGCGATGGCCGCCTTCCCACAGTTGCGTCTTTTTCCCCCGCATCCCTGCGGGGTAGTAGGTCTCGGCGAGAGTGCTTCCGTTGTCTGTGAGGTAGATGACAATTGTGTTGTCGAAGAGCCCCGACTCTTTCAATGCGGTATCGAGACGCCCCACATTGTCATCGATGTTCTTGATCATCGCGAGAAACTTGATGAGGTCTTCCCGCTTGTTGGGAGGGCGATGTTTCAGGACTCCCGATTTCTCTGCTGCTTCGACTTCCTTTCTCATTGCCTCGGTATATTCCTGAGGCACCCAGTAGGGCCAATGTGGTGCATTGGTCGGGAGATAGGTAAAGAACGGTTTCTTTGCCCCGGCCTGATTTCTCATCCAGTCAATTGCTTCGGAGAAAAAGACGTCGGTGCAGTAGCCTTTGTATTCACTTGGGATCCCGTTGCGCTGGTAGGTGTCATCAAAGTAGTCATTGTCCCAGATGTCGGGGGTCGAGTTGATGTGGGAGGAGGGAAACCATAAGCTTTCCTGAAAGCCCCGATCCTGGGGGCGAAAGGGATAGTTGTCCCCGAGATGCCACTTTCCGAAAATGCCCGTCGCGTAACCTGCGTCTTCGAAGAAATTTGCCATCGTGGGCAACTCCGGTCGCAGAAGAGTCCGACCGCTGCTGACGTTGATCGCGCCATTCTTTGCGGCGTCAAGCCCTGTCAGAAGTTGTCCCCTCGTGGGGGTGCACATGGGGGCAACGTGAAAGTCGCTGAGGCGTACGCCCGCTGCATGGATCGCATCAAGGTGGGGGGTCTGGAGAACCGGATTGCCGTGAGCCGACAGATCGGGATACCCCTGGTCGTCCGTGATGATGACAATGACGTTAGGTTTATCCTCTGCCAAGATGGCGTGGGAGGCGAAAAAGAGAAGAGTGAAAAGTAGATGGAGTGGCTTCATTTTCCGGCGGGAGGTGCGGCGAGTAGATCTCCAATGACCTTTGTCAAAATGCGGGGATGATCCTTGATCTTCACGTAGCGGTGACGTTTCGGGTAGTCGCGAAGCCATTCGGTGTGACCATCGGAGTCGATGACAACACGCCCTTTTTCAACGACCGTCCAGTATTCCGGCTCGATTCCACGCACCGCGAGGAGAACGGTGGCGAGATCGTGGTTCGGCTTTCCGTGGTCGAGGGCGTTTCCGTTCCGGAACGGCCGGAGTTCATAGGCCCGGCGAACGGGGTTTTCTTTCGGAGCATCGATGAGCTCCCCGCCGTTGTACATCGCGTTTCCGATTTCAAATCCCTGCCAAACGATGGAGGTGGGCCATTCATTGGTGACCGTAACGGCAGCGGCGGGATCGAGCTTGATATTGGTTTCGGGACTGTGTGTGCGAGGGAAACCGCCCCCCATGATGAAAAGTTCCCTGACCTTTGCCTTGACCAATTCCGGCTCCTCGCGAATGAGATCCTCGAGATTGCTCAATGCCCCGACGCTGCAGATCACGACTGAGTTGTCAGGCTGTCGGGACAGCGTTTCCCGGTAGACGGTGAGCGCATCGGGCA
>JARGPH010000051.1 GCA_029213065.1 Verrucomicrobiales bacterium
GGTTTTGTCGGCGTCTTTCTCGACTGTCCCATTGAAGGGCTTCGTCCGTTTGTGATTGCTACTCCCGGATAGCCAGTGCCCGTTCTTTTTCTCGGCGTAGACGATCGCGTCAAAGTTTCCTCCGTTGTTGTCCTGAATCGTCATTGCGCCGCCCGCTTTTTGACTGAGTGAATCGAGAGTCAATTTCACGTGCAGCGTCTTCGCCTCCACTGACTGCGAAAGGGGTTTTGTTTTGGCGAAGCCTTTCCCATCGAGGACGAGTGAGCCGTCTTCGAGGCGCGCGGAACCGACCAGCTCAAGATCATTTTTACCGATGAGGTCTTTGAGGCCCTGTGCAAAATCCCATGCTCCCGTTTCGCCGAATGATTTGGATTCCGTCGTTTTCCCTCCGTTTTCTGCTGCCCGCTTCGCTTCGATCGCTTTTCTTGCCGGGTCGAGAATGGAGCGCTTTTCTTTCTGAATGGCGATCAGTTGGGATTGGAGTTTCGCTCTAGCCTGTGTCAAAAGCGCGCCCTCTTTTTCGAGATGGGAAAGGAAACCGCGTGCTGCGGTGAGTTCCGGCGTGGTGATCTCCCGTGCAAGGGCGCTTTTCCACATACGGCTGATGCGATCGTCTCTTTCCCCTGAGGAGGTCGCGCTGGCAAATGCGCCTGCGGTGTTCACCACAAAAGGGCTGTTCAGCATCGTCAATGATTGTGCGGGAACATTGGTTTCAGAGCGCGTTCCGGTTGTGGAAAAAGGCACCGGTGCATCGTAGACACTGAGAAAAGGATCCATCCGGTTTCGGATCACATTCACATAGACAGAGCGACGTGGTATCGTTCCACCGACCGGAGCCCCGAAAGACGAAGTGTCGAGAATTCCGGATACTTTGAGGAGGGCATCGCGCACCGCCTCGGCTTCGAGACGCTTCACAGTGAAATGGGAAAGTAGCTTATTGTCAGGGTCTTCATCTTTCGCCTCCGGGCTCGGGGTGCTGGAGCGCTGAAACGCTTCGGTGTCGACGAGATAGGCAATGAGCTTTTTGAGTGACCAGTCGAATTCATCCGAGAATTTCACTGCGAGTGAGTCGAGCAGCTCCGGGTGGCTTGGCTTGTCGCCCATGCGTCCGAAGTTGTCGGTCGTGGGGACGAGGCCCTGTCCGAAAAGGTGGTGCCAGACGCGGTTGACGATGACACGACGGGTGAACGGGTTTTCCCTGTCCAGGAGATGTTCCGCAAGCTCCAGTCTCCCGCTTTCTTTCGATTGAAAAGGGGTGGGATCGATCGCGTCGAGATAGCGACGGGGAACCGCTTCGAGTGGTTTCTTGTGGTCGCCGCGGTCAAAGAGAGGCTGGTTCGAGGCGACCGATTCCTCGAGCCCGTGGACGCGGGTGGGAACTTTGATCGCCGACTCCAGTTCGCGGTATCGAAGAATGAGCGGTTTGGATTCAGGCAATGCCTCGATTTTGTTGGGTAAAAATTGGTTCGCGACAGCCCAGTCGAGAAAGAGGGCTTCGGAATCGGTCAGTTTGTCTTCGCTCCAGTTTTTGAGTGCCTTTGTGAGGACAGTGGAAAAGCGTTCGCGGAAGGTCCCTTCCTTGATTTCGAAGAGTGGATCCCAATGGGGAAGTGTCGGTTTGATGAACTCGTCAGCGGAGCCTTTCTTAACGAGAATGGCTTCGTTGACACCGAACCAGGAGCGGTCCTCATCTTTGGTCAGGAGGGGTGCGTCTTTCGCGGTCGCGAGTTCGATGTGGATTTGATCACCTTTCCAGTAGGTGAGATCAAACTTGTGCCATTTCCATGAGGTGTCGTTCTTCTGCCCCATTTCATCGACTTTGAAAACGGTGCCACTCCGGGGGTAGTTTTGAACGACGTAACGAACCATCGCTTTGCCGCCTCCGCGGGTTCTTACGAGCAATTCGTATTCATCGTCGAGGGTGAATTCTTTCGAGGTGAGTCGAGCCGCGTGTTTGTTAGAGAGCAGGTGGCTGTAAACACCCGAGGGAAGAATTTCAGAAACAGCTGAATCGCCGGTAGGAGCGACAGTGAACTCTCCTGCGTTTGAGGTTTTCGAAGGAAGGCCGTTCCCATACTTGAACCAGGCGCTGTATTCGTCTTCGTCGCGGAGATCCCAACGGGTCGCCACGTCTGATGTTTTGAGAGAACCCCGGCGCTTGAGGTTTCCTGCGCGATTCTTCTGCGCTGCTTGAAAGTCCTTTTCCCATTTGGGGAGTTCAGCCGGCACTTTTACGTTGCTCCAGTCGTTGATGAGGCTGGCCCGGATTTCAGATTTCAGTTTCGCGAGCTCCGTTTTGTTTTTCTCAAGCACGTCGCTCCGGTCGATCAGCTTTCTGCCCGGTCGGGTTGATCCGAAGATACCGAAGAGAGCGTAGTAGTCGGCCTGGGAAATGGCGTCGAATTTGTGGTTGTGGCAGCGTGCGCAGGAGACCGTGAGTCCCTGGAAGGCTTTCGTGAAAACATTGATCTGGTCATCGGTGAACCGGACCTTTTCGTCGAGCGCATCGGTGGGGGCAAAACCGTGGAAGACCATTCTCCAGTGGGCCGTTGCGATGATCGACTCATTAATGCCGAGCTCGTCGTTGAGTCGGGGATTCTCGAGGAGATCACCGGCGATGTGCTCTTCGAGAAGTTGATCGTAGGGGATGTTGGAATTGAGAGCGCGAATCAGGTAGTCGCGGTAGAGGTGGGCATTGTTAATCATCGGATCCCCCTCGGAACCGTGCGACTCGGCGTAGCGAATCCAGTCCATCCAGTGACGAGCCCATGTCTCGCCGAAGGCGGGGCTGGTGAGTAGTTCCGTCGTGAGTCCCTTGATCGCCGCTTCGGAATCGGTCGCCGCCGCAGCCCGGAATTCATCGAGCTGTTGAGGTGATGGGGGAAGGCCGGTGATCGTGAAATAGAGTCGGCGGGCGATAATGTCAGGGCTCGCGGCCGGTGACTTCGCGAGACCTGCCTCAGTCAATTTTTCATCGATGAAGCTGTCGACGGAGGCTGCCCCGGCTGGTGGCGCGACGGGTTGAAAGCTCCACCAGTTTTTCCGAGTTTCGAGAATAGCATCCCATCCGGTGTCGGAGGCGAGTTCTTCATCTGAGGGGGGATTGTCTCTCGGGTCGGGAGCGCCCATCGCGATCCATTGTTCAAAGTTGGCCACGATGGGGGGATCGAGCTTCACGCCCGCTTTAGGCATCTCAAGATCGTACTCGTGGCGCAGCGCTTCCATGAGAATCGATTCATCCGGCTTTCCGGGAATGATGGTTGGACCGAGGTCGCCGCCTTCGAGAAGTCCGTCGCGAAAATCGAGAACGAGTCCTCCTTTGGCCTTGTCCCGTGAGTTGTGACATTCGTAGCATTCCTGCGCGAGAACGGGCCGGATCTTCGTTTCGAAAAACTCGATCCCCTCCGCGGTATGATCGGCAGCCCGCAGTCCCGTGAGACCTGAGAGGGCCACACTCAACAGGGTTAGGTGTGCGACCCAACCTTGTTGGGAACCACCCTGTTGGGTTGCTTTATTGGAGAATGAAAAATTCATGAGAGAAGGCGCTCGCGTATTGTCTTTGCCGTGGCAATGCATTGAAGACCGAGGGCGTGAAATTGATCGGGGTGGAGGCGGAAGGCCGGTGCCATGACGGTGACGGCGCCGATGGGATACTGATATTCGTTTAAAATAGGGGCGGCGACGCAGTGAATCCCTTCGAGCCCTTCGGCGAGATCGACGGCGTATCCAGCTTCTGCGATTTTCTGCATCTCTTCTTCGAGACCCTTTTTCGTTGAAATGGTCGCAGGGGTGAACTTCTTGAGTTTCACACCGGCGAGCCAATCACGACGATCGTCTTTGGGGAGAGACGCGAGGAGAGCCTTTCCCGGCGCGCAGGAATAAAGCGGCACGCGAAGCCCTATTTCGCCCATGACTTTTACGGGATGCCTTCCCACCACCTGTTCGAGAACCATGCCTTTGCGATCACTGCGCACCAGAAGTTGCACCGTCTCGCCGGTCCCGGCGGAAAGGCTTTTCATCGGTTCGTAGGCGCAGACCGCAAGGCTCTTTCCGTTCGCTTTCGGGCGGACCAGATCGAGAAATTTGTTACTGAGGAGGAAGCGTTTGTCGTCCTCGCGGCGGTGGAGGTAGCCCCGGTCGTGCAGAGTGGTGGTGATGCGGAAAACCGAGTTTTGAGGAATTCCGAGAGCCCTGACCAATTCGGCGACAGAGAGCCCCTGAGCACTTTCCCCCAGCGTTTCGAGAATGGATAAGGTCCTATCGGTTCCCGGTGACAGGCTGGGACTGGGCGATGGCTCGGTATTCAGGCTTTTCATCTAAATTCAGACTTGAGTCTATATTTAGATCTTTGAGGTGCCAGACCGTCATCGCGTTATTCTAAAGAGGGGAAACAGGCTCGGGAGTGCTTCGCCGGGGATTCAGGAATCTCCGGCGAGGTTGCTCTGCTCGCTGGTTTCCGGGATGAACGTGATCGAAAGCGATTTCGCAAAGTGGTTGATGTAGTGGATCAGTCCCGCGATGAGCAGTGTCACCGCGAGCATTTCGAGGCTTTCTTCGATCGTCGTATAGATCGCATACTGAAGGCCGTCTTCGCCGGCGTGCTCGGCGTGGCTCGCCCCGA
The DNA here is from genome assembly GCA_029213065.1 of Verrucomicrobiales bacterium. Classification (GTDB taxonomy): domain Bacteria; phylum Verrucomicrobiota; class Verrucomicrobiia; order Verrucomicrobiales; family DEV007; genus Arctic95D-9. The sequence goes on from JARGPH010000051.1 coordinate 4,622, forward strand.
TCATTTCCATTCCGATTCCTCCAAAGATATACATCGCCGCAGAGGTCGCGAAAAATAGTCTGGTCTTTACCGGCAGCTTGAAGAAGAAGGGGACAAAGTAGATCATGATCCCCAGGGCGAGGATCGCGTAGGGAATTACCCACGGCCAGTGGATCAACCCGGTTGTTTCGACCCGCGCCATGATCGCGAGATCAATGTGGTCGTGAATGCTCGCCATGTCATCGATGCCGAGATAGCTCAGAACTGCGGCTATGATAAACCAGGGACGCGCTTTTCCGGTTTGCTGTGAGCGGACAAAGTAGGCAATACCCAATGCGAGGAGCGCGGCGATGGCGAGCTGGACGCCTGAAAACAGGGTTGGAAGGTTGTTTTCACGATCAAAAAGAAAGAGGGGGACGATTCCGAAAGCGTTGGGTTTATCCAACCCAAACCTGCAGTAAAGCGCGAGAAATTGCCCAAGCAGAAGAAATGCGAAGAGTAGGAGGAGAACCCGAATTACTCGTTTTTGTCTGATTACTGCTTTCATTATTATAGATTATAATGTAATTTTCATATTTATCATAATAAAAGGTTGTCTAAAGTGTTATTTTCTATCAACTATTCGAATCGATAGTTCAGTATAATAGTTTTGACATTTTTTATAAAAATCGTATTTTAATCTAACTTTTAAGAGTTATCGCAAATTTGAGCAGCTTTGGGGAGCTGACAATTATGGATCTACATTGTTTTCAAACAAACACCGCCTGGGAAGCGCCAGTGGCTAATTTTGGTGCGCTTTCGGAGATGGTTGACGCCAGGGCCGGCACGGGAAGCATAGAAGGGTCGCTGCTTTTTTTTCCGGAACTCTGTTCCTGCGGATTCAGCATGAACACGGACGAAGTGTGCGAAGAGGCTGATGGTCCTTCCTGCACGTTCTTTTCAGACCTGGCGCGGAGACACCGCTGTTTTGTCATTGCGGGGATCGCCTCGAAGGTTGAGGGCTCGTCCCGGGGAGCGAACGAGGCGGTTTGTTTTCAACCGGACGGAAGTGAACTTTCGCGCTATCGCAAAGTGCATCCGTTTCCTCTCGCGGCGGAAGGGGACCACTACCTTGCGGGGGATGACGTTGTTATTTTTGAGATCAATGGCTGGAAAATTGCACCGTTCATCTGCTACGACCTTCGATTCCCCGAACTGTTCCGTATCGCGGCAGCGAGGGGCGCAGAGGTTTTTCCGGTGATTGCAAACTGGCCCGCGCCGCGGGTCGAGCACTGGCTGACACTGTTGAAAGCGCGCGCTATTGAAAATCAGGCCTACGTTCTCGGCGTGAATCGCTGTGGGTCCGATCCCAATCTGAACTACTCGGGGAACAGTCTCATTGTCGGGCCGATGGGGGAGGAAATCGCGAAGGCCGGGGCGGAGGAAGCCTGCCTCAGTGTTTCTCTGGAGCGTGGTTCTTTTGACGAATGGCGGGCGGCGTTTCCGGCGCTCGGAGGGATGAAGCTGATTACCGATCCAACGAGATGAGCAGCGAATCACAAACACTCAGGATCACGGCGAGCTTTGTAGCCGAACCACTCGGGGCTTCTCTCGAATTCCTTCTCAAGGAGGCGGGAATGCCTGCGGAGGTGGTATTCTCCGAGTTCAATCAAGTCTTTCAGGAGGCGCTCAATCCCGCGAGCGGGAGTGCTCTCAATTCCGACGGGGTTAATATATTTCTGGTCCGACCCCCGGACCTTTCGGAGAATGAGGCGGATGAAAAGCTCGCTTCCGAGCTGGCGGATGCCATTGACGGGCTCTCGGCGAAATCCTCTGCGAGGATTCTGTTAGTGTTTTGCCCCCATCAGAATCGCGATGCGAAATCCGATCAGTGGGAGCGACTCGTGCGCGATTCCCTGAAGGCCACCGGAACGGTTACCACGGTTCTATCCTCAGAAATTTTATCGGGCTATCCTGTGGAGGATGGGTTTGATTCGGAAGCGGAATCGGCGGCGAGTGTTCCCTACAGCGCGGAGATGTATGCGGCGCTGGGACTGGTCATCGCACGGAATGTTTCACGCGTGTCGCGGCGTCCTGCGAAAGTCATTGTTCTCGATGCTGACAACACCCTGTGGGGCGGAGTGGCAGGGGAAGACGGACCTTCCGGGCTCGATATGAACGGACCATGGCGTGAAATGGCTGATTTCATGGTCGCGAAGCACGATGAAGGATTCCTCCTTGCTCTCGCTTCCAAGAACAATGAGAAAGATCTCGATCTCGTCTTTGCTGAAAGGGCTGAGGACTTGTCGCTGAGACGTGACCACTTTGTCGGGTGGAAAGTGAACTGGAAGCCGAAGTCGCTCAATCTCACGGAACTGGCGGAAGAGCTCAATCTCGGGATAGACAGCTTTGTTTTCATCGATGACAACCCTGCGGAAGTTGCCGAGGTTGCAGCCAATTGTCCGGGAGTGACCGCACTTTGCCTTCCATCCGATCCTGCGAAAATCCCACCATTCATCCGCAATCTCTGGTGCCTCGATTCCAACGGAGCCACTTCCGAGGACGGGCTCCGGACGCGTTTCTATCAGAGTGAAGGTGATCGTAAGGAACTTCTCGAATCGAGCAGCGACTTCGCAACCTTTCTCAAGGATTTGAATCTTGAGGTGAAGATCACTGAGGCGGCGGCTCACGACCATTCACGGATCGCTCAACTCTCACAAAGAACCAATCAGTTCAATGCCAATACGCTTAGGCTAAGTGAGTCAGATCTTGCAACACGATGCGCGGACTCGGGCGAATGTTCGATTGTCAGTGTCTCAGACAGGTTTGGTCAATACGGTCTCGTCGGCGCGATGCTTTATCGCGAAACGGGTTCTTCGTTGCGAACCGATTTGTTCATTCTGAGTTGTCGTGCCCTCGGAAAAGGGGTCGAGCGGGTCATGATGATCGAGTTGGCCCGCCTCGCAAATGAGCTGGGACTCGAGACAATTGAAGTTGGCTTTGAGGAAAGTGAAAAGAACGAGCCCTGTCGTGCCTTCCTCAGTGAAATCGGAGCGGAGTTTGATAAAACGGACGGTGTCTTTCGTATCGCAATGGCAGAGGCAGCTGAGTTGTCACCGTTCCCGAAGAGCGCCACGAAGATCGCGCCGAGTGCAAAGCGGGCCAAGTCATCGCAAGCGATGTCGCAGTCGGGCTGGAATGATTTTCTGATCAAGGCGGCCTCACTCTGGAGTGAGCCGAAAGCGCTCGCAGCCGATTTGGTCAAGGCGCGGAAGGTTCGTCCTGAGATCTCTGATGACTACCTTAAGCCGGGAACTCCGGTGCAGAAGCAAATCGTTGCGATCTGGGAGGAAGTCCTCGAAATGGACGGTATCGGAATCTCAGATGCCTTTTCAAAACTGGGAGGAGGCTCCCTCGACATGGTCCGGGTGCACTCGATGTTGCGGGGCGAGTTCGATATCAAAATGGAACTCTCGGAGCTGTTCGCTCTCCCGACAGTCAAAGATATTGAGTCGGCGATCGCGAAAGAATCCGCTCCCGGGAAGACGGCTTCCCAAACGATCGCGGTAAATGAAAAGCGAAGTGCGGAGAAGGATGACCTCGCTGATCAGGTTGCCATTGTCGGGATGTCTCTGCGCATTCCCGGTGCCAACGATACGGAGGAACTCTGGAGCAATCTCGCTGCGGGGACTGAGTCGATTTCCCGTTTTGAGAAAGACGAGTTGGCTTATCCGGATGAGTTTGAGAGATCTGATTTTGTGCCTGTGAAAGGGATCATTGAGGACATCGATATGTTCGACGCTTCGTTCTTCGGAATCCTGCCCAAGGACGCGAAGATCATGGACCCTCAGCAGAGAATTTTCCTCGAGCTGGCGTGGGAGGCGATGGAGAAGGCCGGCTACCAGCCTGACAATCATCGCGAACGGATCGGCGTTTATGCGGGGGCTTACTTTGATACCTACCTGCTTGCCAATTTGTGCAGTGATCCCAAATTTCTGAATGAGCTCATCCCGCAGATTCAGGTCGGCTCGCTGCAGACCGAACTGGGCAACGATAAGGATTACCTTGCGACACGGGTTGCTTTCAAACTGAACCTGCGTGGTCCTGCGATGACTCTGCAGACCGCTTGTTCCACTTCCATGGTCGCGATTGCCGAAGCCTGTCGCTCAATCCGGGAGGGACTCTGTGACATGGCGCTGGCTGGCGGTGTCACCGTAACGCTGCCCTACAAACGCGGGTATTTCTACACCGAGCAGGGAATGCTTTCCGGTGACGGGCATTGCCGTGCCTTTGATGAAAAAGCATCGGGGACTGTTTTCGCGAACGGAGCCGGTGTCGTCATGTTGAAACGTCTCAGTGATGCGATCCGCGATCGTGACCATATCCACGCAGTGATTCGCGGCACCGGAATGAACAACGATGGCGGTGTCAAACACAGCTACACAGCGCCGAGTGTTGATGGTCAGGTGAGTGTCATCAGGATGGCGCATGAGGATGCCGGAGTGAGTCCTGACACGATCACAGCGATTGAGGCCCACGGCACGGGAACGCCAATGGGTGATCCCATTGAAGTCACCGCGCTGACTAAGGCGTTCCGTGAAGCGGGAGTGAAAGGAAATCAGTATTGCGCGATAGGATCCCTCAAGACAAACGTGGGGCACCTTGATGTTGCCTCGGGCGTTTGCGGAGTGATCAAGACGGCCATTTCACTGGAGAAAAAAGCGCTGCCGCCGCTGCTGCACTATCAGAAAGCGAACCCGAAAATCGACTTTGTGAACAGTCCGTTTTTCCCTAACGCGGAACTGAAGGAGTGGGAGCGAATTTCTGAAGAGATTCCACGTCGCGCGGGTGTCAGCTCATTCGGCGTCGGAGGAACGAATGTGCATACCGTGATGGAGGAAGCGCCTGAAGTGAATTCGGTGAAATCCGCACGCGACGCTCAGCTCGTCATTCTCTCGGCCAGATCGGAAGCGGCCCTGAACAAGGCTGTGAAAAATCTTGCGGCCTATTGCAAAGTGAATGCGGAAAAAGAGCAACTCGCCGATGCCGCCTGGACATTCGCGATCGGGCGGAAACCGTTTCGGGCCCGGCGGGTTTTCGTCGCCGAAAACTTTGCTGAGCTGCAGAAATCTCTCGCCAAGCCGGGAGTGACGGAGACGGTGGACCGCAGCGATCCCCCGGTGAATTTCATGTTTCCCGGTCAGGGGGCCCAGCACGTCAACATGGCGCTTGCGTTCTACCGGTCCGAGCCGCGCTTTCGTGAGCTGATTGACCGCTGTTCTGCTCTCCTCGAGCCGCACTTGAATGTGAGTTTGAGAGAGGTCCTGTTTCCTGAGAAAGGCACCAATCTTGAGATCGCCGCAGAAGTTCTCAAGAACACGACTCTGGCACAACCGGCCATTTTTGTGATTGAGTATGCGCTGGCCGACCTGTGGATGCATTGGGGCATCACTCCAAAGGCGATGGTCGGTCACAGCGTTGGTGAGTTTGTTGCGGCCTGTCACGCCGGTGTCTTTTCACTGGAGGAGGGGCTGAAACTGCTCGCTCATCGTGGCCGGCTCATGGGCGATCTTCGAGGAGGTGGCATGTTATCGGTGCGACTCGATGAGGCTGCTTTGATAGAGAGGCTGCCGGCTGAACTGGATCTGGCTGCGGTGAACAGCCCGGGCCTGTGTGTCGTTGCCGGTGAGCATCGCGACCTCGAAAAATTTGCGGGGATTCTTGAGAAGGAGGGCATCGTCGCGAAGCCGCTCCACACCTCCCACGCTTTTCATTCGCGGATGATGGATTCCGTTATCCCGAAATTCGAAGCCTGTTTCAGTGAAGTGAAGTTGCAAGCACCGGCGATTTCGATTTTTTCAACGGTGACAGGTGATTGGCTGGCCCCGGAGGAAGCGACCGATCCCGCCTACTGGGCCAAACACCTCCGTGAAACCGTCCGGTTCAGTGAAGCCGTCTCGCGGCTTGCTTCGGAGGAGAATCGTCAGATTTTTGTTGAAGTGGGACCGGGGCAGACGCTTTGCGGGCTCGCGAGACAGTCTCTCGATCGCGGTTCCAGCCATCGAATCGTTTCGACCTGCCGGCACATTCAGGAGTCCGGCTCCGATCACGCTCAGATGTTGACCTCACTGGGCCGCCTCTGGATGGATGGCGTCGAAGTCGACTGGGAGGCTTTCTACGGAGATGAAGTCCGGAAGAGAATTCCGCTCCCCACTTATCCTTTTGAAAGAAAACGCCATTGGGTTGATCCCGTCGGCATTAAAACCGGTCCGGAATCCGAGCCAACTCCCGGCCCGGATCCGACCGCACTGATATCACAATTTTCCAACGTAACTACCGCACGAACCGATACTGACATGAGCACGACCACTGCTTCCCGAAACTCCGCTATCGCCTCTGCGATTGGGGAGATACTGACGAACCTTTCCGGCGTTCCCGAGGAGGAATTGATAGGAAGCTCGACCTATCTCGAGCTTGGGTTTGATTCATTGCTTCTCACGCAGGTCAGTAAAGCGTTCAATGATGAGTTTGGAACGAATGTGAAAATGAGAGAACTCATGACCGATCTATCGACGATTGATTCCATGGTGGCTCATCTTGATGAAATACTTCCGCAGGAACGATATCGTGAAGCGGTCGCTCCTGCGCCGACAGCGGCTCCAGCTCCAGCCATCGAGCCGGCGGCAGGCGTTGCCGCTGTTCCTGAACAGGCTCCGGTGGTCTCTATGGTTGCTCCTGCTGCAAGTTCCCCTTCGATCACGCCGGTCCCGAATGACGGCTCGTTGCAAAGTATCATAGCGCAGCAGATGAACCTGATGCAGCAGCAGCTCGGATTGCTGCAGGGAGTTCCCGTTCCCGGCGCGGTTGCGCCCGGCGCCGGAGTTGAGCTTCCCGCCCTGACCCCTGTGCAGAGTCCCGGGCCGGCGGAAAGTAAGCCGGTTTCGAAAGAGAAGGCGGCTGACAGGAATGTTTCGGCACCGACCACATCGATTGACCGTGAAGTCGATGAAACGCTCACGCCAACTCAGCAGAAGCATCTCGATGAACTCATCGCTAAATACACGACGAAGACAGCTTCCTCCAAAGCGCTGACTGAACAATACCGCCAGTGGTACGCTGACCCGAGAACGGTTTCCGGATTCAATCGACTCTGGAAGGAAATGATTTATCAGATCGTAGTGAAGAAGTCGAAAGGCTCGCGTTTGCTCGATATCGACGGGAACGAATACATCGATATGCTGAATGGTTTCGGTCCCGGTTTTCTCGGGCATTCACCCGATCGCATCACCGCGGTGCTTCACGATCAACTCGACCGCGGTGTCGAGGTGGGGCCTCAGTGTCAGGATGCGATGGAGGCGGCGAAACTGTTCTGTGAACTCACCGGCAACGAACGCTGTAGCTTTGTGAACACCGGATCAGAAGCGGTCCAGGCCGCGATGCGGATGACTCGCACGGTGACGGGGCGGGATAAAATCGTCGTCTTTACGAAGGACTATCACGGAAACTTTGATGAAGTGTTAGTCCGAGGCGTCGGGTCCGGGGATAAGCTGAGATCGATGCCGGTCGCTCCCGGGATTCCGAACCGTGCCGTCGATGATGTGATTGTTCTTGATTACGGAACCGATGAGTCTCTCGAGATCATCAGGAAGCGGGGTAAAGAAATCGCGGCGGTGATTGTTGAGCCGATTCAGAGCCGCCGTCCAGAGTTTCAGCCGAAAGAGTTCATTCAGGAACTGCGTGCCATCACTACCGAGTGCGGGAGCGCCTTTGTTTTTGATGAGGTCATCACCGGGTTCCGGACGGGACCGAAAGGTGCTCAGGAATATTTCGGTGTTGAAGCTGATGTTGCTACCTATGGGAAAGTGGTCGGTGCGGGAATGCCTGTCGGTGTTGTAGCCGGTAAGGCGGAATACATGGACACCTTCGATGGCGGTCACTGGCAGTATGGAGATGATTCATTTCCCGAGCAGGGCGTGACTTTCTTCGCGGGGACTTTTGTGAGACATCCGCTTGCGATGGCTGCGGTGAAAGAGATGCTTATCTATCTCAAAGAGTGCGGCCCGGAGCTGTGGGTTGAGCTGAAAGCAAAGGCGAACCGGCTTTCCTCCACGGTGGACAAAATGTTCGTTGAGAACGGGGTGCCTTTCCGGATGCCGAACTTTGGCAGCCAGATGTTTGTCCGTCATATTGATGACAACAAGTATGCAAATCTGCTCTTCTTCCATCTGCGCCAGAAAGGGGTTTTTCTGCTCGAGGGATTCCCCTCATACATGACGACGGCTCATACCGATGAGGATGTCGACTATGTTATCGCCGCTTTTCGCGAGTCGATCGCGGAGCTTCAGGATGCCGGGTTCTTTGAGAAACCGGCGACAGGATCGGCAGTGCAACTCAACGGGAAAAGGCTCTCCGGTCCAGCGCGACTTCTGCCCTGGAAAGAGGAGAGCAGCGGAGAAATTGTCGAAGCTCCCGGGACCGCAAAAAAGTCTCAGCGAGCAGTGCTCGCTACCCCCTAACCGATTCACTGGCCGAGATATGGCTGGCGTCGAAACAGAGTGATGATGCCTCGCGTTGTTACAACGAGGTCGTCGAACTGAAGTTTCAGGGAGAGCTCGATTCCGAGGCGCTCGCGGGGGCATTGCAGGACGTGATCGACCGGCATGACGGGCTTCGCGCGACTTTCTCTGAAGAGGGGGATGGTTTCTCGATCGGCCCGGAGTTGACGATTGATATTCCCTCCGTTGACCTCTCGGACCTCGCGGACGATGCGCGGGCAGCACTCTACGAGTCGCAGTTGGATATCGAACGTGAGTGGGTTTTTGATCTGGAGAATGGACCGCTGGTCCGTGCTCGAATCGTCCAAACCGGAAGCGAAGCGTATTCGCTGATTTTAAACGCACATCACCTCGTCTGTGACGGCTGGAGTTACAACGTCGTAACCGGCGATCTCGGAAGATTTTATTCTGCGAGGAAGAGCGGGGAAGTGCTCGTGCTGGATCCCGCGACAAGCTTGAGCCTGTTTTCGCTCGAGGCTTCTCAGCATGAGAAAGCACGGGTAGGAGGCGAGGCGGAGCGTTTTTGGATCTCGATGTTCGACGAGCCGGTTCGTCCGCTCGATCTTCCGGTGAAGAAGTCATTCGATCAGAATGAACCGGGCCTCAAAGGGGATCGGGTCACAGGGATGGTCGACGGCGATCTCATGAAGGGCCTCAAGGCAGCGGCCCGTAAATCCGGGGCGACGACTTTTTCGCTGATGATGGGTGCGTTTCAGATTCTGTTAGGACGACTTGGTCGACAGGATCGGGTCGCGACTTTCTTTCCTATCGCGGGTCAAAGTGTCAGCGAGGGAATGGAGTCGATGGTCGGGCATTGCGTGAACACGCTGCCGGTCTCTTCAAATCTGAACCCTGAGAAGTCGATCGCAGACTTTCTCCGCGAGTTTCAGCTGACGATGCTCGATTGCATGGAGAACCACGACTGCACCTACGGCAGTCTTCTCAAGGCATTGCCATTCTCGAAGCGGCCAAGTGTTGACGCTATTTTCAACCTCGAGAAAATGGAAGGGCACACGTCATTTTCGGGACTCAACGAACAGATCTCGGAAGTTCGTCGTCGCTATTCGATGACGCCCCTTTTTCTGAACGCTCTTGAGAGAGAGGATGAGATTGAGCTTCAGTTTAATTTTCAGTGCGAGCGGTTCTCGCGCGAGTCGGTTGAAGGATGGAACCGGTCCTACCTGGCGATTCTCGAGGAGATCGTGCGCTCGCCGGAGGCCACTATCGGGCAGGTTCGCAGAGCGCTTCATCGGGACGACTTGGAGATGCTCTCTGACTGGAGTGAATCGAAATCGGATTATCCCTCAGACTCGACGATCACCTCGCTCTTCGAGGAGACTGTCGACTCGTTTTCCGAGTCCGTTGCTATCCAATCGGATGAAGGCGTTCTCAGTTACGGTGCCTTGAAAGAGCGCACTGACCGTATCGCGCATTCTCTCCATGTAGCAGGTGTCAAGAGTGGCGACCGGGTCGGTATGTTTCTGGATCAGTCGCCGAATCGGATTGCGTCACTGTTGGCGATTCTGAAACTGGGCGCTTCCTATGTGCCTCTTGATTCAGCCTATCCCGCCGAGCGAATCTCTCTGATGGTGGCTGATTCCGGGGTATCGATCGTGATCTCGGAGGAAGCCCTTTTCGCACGGATTGAAGAGCTTGTTCCCGTCGTTCTCGATGTTGTTGAAGCGGTTGAGAAGGGCGTTGCCGAGAAGGCTCCGGTGCATCCCGCCGACTGCCGTGCTGAGTCCGCGGCACAGGTGATCTACACCTCGGGCTCGACCGGTGAACCGAAAGGGACCGTGATCCTTCACCGGGGAATCGTCCGTCTTGTTCGAAATACGAACTATTGCAGATTCGGGCCTGATGAGTCCATTCTTCAGGCGGCGAGTATCTCCTTTGATGCCTCCTGTTTTGAAATTTTCGGGGCGCTTCTGAATGGTGGAAAGCTCGTCCTGCCTCCTTCAGGCGACCTCTCCCTGGCATCGATTGCCGACGCGATTCAGAAGCATCAGGTCACCACGCTGTGGCTCACAAGCGGCCTGTTTCAGCTCATGGTGGAGGAACACGTCGAAGCTTTCAGCGGCGTTCACCAGGTCCTCGCCGGTGGCGACGTCGTCCCGGTTCGTCACGCGGAGCTGCTCAGGAATGCACACCCTGACATTGTCTTAATCAACGGGTATGGCCCGACGGAAAATTCCACGTTTACGCTCGCTCATGAAGTCGTTGCCGATGATCTCAAGCTCAACGCTTTGCCTGTGGGGCGCCCGATTGCGAATACTTCGGTATGGATTCTTGATCCGGAGGGCTATCCTCTCCCGCCCGGGGTGGCCGGTGAGCTTTGTTGTGGCGGTGACGGTCTCGCGCTGAAGTATTTAAACCGCCCTGAGCTCACCGCCGAAAAATTCATTCTCGCGAATCCTGATGGGCGCGGGGAGAGGCGATTCTACCGTAGTGGTGACCTCTGCCGCTATCGTCCCGACGGAGCGATCGAGTTTCTCGGGCGGATTGACAATCAGGTGAAGATTCGCGGGTTCCGTGTCGAGCCTGCGGAGATTGAAGCAACCCTCGCCGGCGATCCGTTTGTCGGTCAGTGCAAAGTTGTCGCTCTCGGAGAGGGGGCTGCGGGGAAATCACTCGTGGCCTATGTATCTCCCATGAACGGTCGCGAGCCCGTTGCCGGTGAGATGAAGGCTTACCTGGAATCGCAGCTGCCCAACTACATGGTTCCCTCGGCCTTTGTCGTCATGGACGAACTGCCCTTGAACGTGAACGGGAAGATCGATACAAAAGCGCTTCCGCGTCCCGGCCAGTTGAGTTCTGAGGGAGAGGTCAGTGAGGCGGTTTCAGTTGAGCCGGCGACTGAAATGGAGCGCTCCATTGCCGCGATCTGGTCTGATATCCTGAAGGTTCCCGACGTGAAACGCGATCATAATTTCTTTGCTCTCGGTGGGCACTCCCTCCTTGGCATGAGGTTCTTTTCCCGCGTGCAAAAGGACCTTGGTTTGCAGCTGCCGCTGTCGGTTTTGATTAAGTCTCCGGTCCTCTCTGATCTTGCGGTTGAGTTCGAGAGTCGTCAGAACGGTGGCGTTGAAGCTGCCGCTGACGGCGCCTATCAAATTCTCGACGATACCCCTGAGAATGACGGGGACGACGCGATCGCTGACACGACTGTATTCCTTCAGCCCGAGGGCGATCTACCGCCACTCTTTGGCGTGCACGGGGGCGATGGGGGCATCTTCTTCTATCAGGGGATTGCCGATCGGCTCGACCCCGGCAGGCCTTTCTGCGCGTTCGAGGCTGCGATTCTCACCGATGGTGGAGAAATCAAAGTCGAGCCGGTTGAAGTGACCGCGGCCCGCTATGTCAGTGAACTGAAGAAGGTTCAGAAAACGGGGCCCTATTATCTTTGCGGCTACTCGTTCGGAGGTGTCGTCGCGTATGAGATGGCGTGCCAGCTGGTTGATGCGGGCGATGAGATTGCTTTTCTGGGAGTGCTGGATACCTGGAATCCACAGGTTGAACTGAGGGCGCTGAGTCTTGCCGAGCGGATCGCTTCGAATTGGAATGCACCGCAGGCGAAGAATTCGGGAGCGCTCGAAAAGGCAGGTAAACTCGGAATGCGAATCAGTACGGGGCTTGCCTATCGCGTCAAATTTTCGACGGAAGGTGCGGTCGCAAGAGCACTGCCTTCATCGAAGACGACGGGGTGGTTGCGTCAGGTCCAGGTTAGGCAGGCCTATGAGGCGGCCATGGAGGCCTACCACCCGTCCGGGTTGGCCGGCGATCTCGTGCTGTTCCGCGCTACCGAAGGTAACGATAAATTCGAAGTCGACGATATGCTGGGGTGGGGCGACGTGGTCGATGGGAACGTCAGTGTGATCGATTTGCCCGGCAACCACATCTCCATGCTGCATCCCGCCAATATTGACAAAGTGGCTGAAGCGGTGCGTGAGGCGCTTTCGAATCTAAAATGAGACTTCCTGTCTTCGATGTTTCAGGGTAGTGGTAACGTCTTGAACGAAATCCCCAGCCTCAACATTGCGCCTCCGCCGATCGATTCGGTGGCGCTCTGGTATGTCGAGACGGGGCTGCCGGAGGACCGGTTTGCGGCA
>JARGPH010000002.1:0-12540 GCA_029213065.1 Verrucomicrobiales bacterium
GACACCTCGAAATTTGGTACCGGGATCTTCCTTCTAGCAGCCAGTGAGGTGTATCAACTGAAGCAATGATAGTAAGTTTCTGTTGCACATCCAATTTCAGCTTATACATGAAAGTACCATTGAACCTTATCCTGAGTGCCGTCCTGATTCAGGTATTCGCTTCTGAAGCGTTGCTCGCAGAAAATCCGGCATCAAAACCCAACATCGTCTTCTTTCTCGTCGATGACCTGGGACAACGAGACATCGGCTGCTACGGCAGCCAGTTTCATGAAACACCGTCCATCGATCAGTTGGCGAAGGAGGGCCTGCGTTTCACCAATGCCTATGCCACCTGTCATGTCTGCTCGCCGAGCCGTGCCAGTATTCTGACGGGCAAGTATCCCGCCCGGACCAACTTGACGGAGTGGCTCGGTGGACGTCCCGAGCGGGATTACGAGCCGCTGCATCACGCTGAAAAGCTGACCGCCTTACCGGACGAGGAGGTCACTCTCGCCGAAACACTCAAGAGCCATGGATACGCCACCGCGAACTACGGCAAAGCGCATGTGAGGGTGGACCCGACGACTTATGGCATCTAGGGGGAGATCACGGGGTGAGTTCGATTTTATCACTATCCTTTCGGTGGTGCCGCAAATACTCGAAATAGTATTCGAAGAAGAGCTGCAGGAGTTGTCGACGCAGTTCGGCTGTCTGAATGATGTTTGCTCTCTAGTCGGCCAAGGGATTTTTAATTAATTGCCAACTATTAAAGATTAGTGAGTTACGGGGATTCGAAATCTTGCCGATCCTCATAATCCCTTGGTCGTGGGTTCGAGCCCCACCGGCCCTACTTCCGTCTCGAACCCGGCTCACTTGTGCCGCGAGTGGATGACTCCTGTTTCCCGCGTGGTCCGGGATTCTTTCCGACTTGATTGAAGCTGTCACCACCGAGCGACTGACGTTCTTGAAGCCGTGCCTCATCGTGCCATTCAGGGGCAATTAGTAAGCTTGTTCGGCCCGCTCTTGGTTTTCGGGTGCGAACCCTCTGTCTGAAAAGGGTTGCTGTCCTCGCCGGAATTTTCTCTAAATAGTTGTTACACCTCGACCCGTCGATGGAGAGAGAAGGTAGCCCCCAGGTGCTTCCTTAGCGCCGAATTTTCAAAAAACACGATATGAAGTCGCTTTTACTGATTCTGACGCTCACACTTCTACTCCCGGTCGCTTCGGCGGATGAACAGGAGACGATGCTGGAGAGCTTCACCGTTGCTCCCGGTCTCGAAGCAAAACTCTGGGCGGGAACGGACCTCATTCACAGCCCGGTCGCGATGGCAGTGGACGCGAAGGGGCGGGTCTGGGCGACTGAGGATCTCCAGCACTCGGGAGTCGATGCAGAAGCCGAAGGACACGCCCGTATCAAGATTCTCGAGGACACCGATCAGGATGGAAGAGCGGATTCGGTCAAAATCTTTGGCCCGACCTTCGATTCGAAGCCGCTCGGGATCACGGTGTTTGACAACGTCATTGTCGTCTCGATGGCGCCGAAGATTCATCTCTTCACCGATGTGAACCGCGATGATGTTTTTGATCCTGAGATCGACACTGAAGTGATCCTCGCCGATGGATTTCACGGGAGCGCACACGACCATGCTCTCCACGCGGTGGTTCCCGGACCCAGCGGCAAGTGGTATGTGAACCACGGTAATATCGGTGCGGATATTACGATGAGGGATGGTCGGGAGATCCGCGCGAGTTCCTACTACAGCCAGAATCCGGAGAGTATCGGGAAAAAGAGTTTCGACGGTCGCCTCTACGTCGGCGGCTTCGGTCTGCGGATGAATCCCGACGGCAGCGGAGCCGAAGTCATTTTCCAGAACACGCGCAATGCCCATGCGATGCTGGTGACTTCTTTCGGAGACGTCCTCCAGGCCGACAACGACGACCCGGCTCACTCCCGTGCCGCCTGGGTGATGGAACACTCGAACTTCGGCTATGCCGCTCTTGAGGACGGCAATCGATCGTGGGAGGATTCCGCGAAAAGTTGGGAGCAGAAAACGGTCACCGAAGAGGTCAAGGAGAACGCCTATGAGCGGCACTCGAAGTCTGTGCTCCGCCGCGACGAGGGGCACTGGCGCGAGCATTTTCCCGGAGTCACTCCACCCGGAAATATCTGGGGACCGGGAGCGCCGACCGGCGATTACATGATCGAAGGGGACGAGCTGGGAGAGGCGTTGCGAGGCACTTACCTAGTTTGCGAAACGGTGCACCGTGCAGTCTTTAGTTTTCGTCCTGAGTTCCGCGAGGCACAGATCGAAATGGTCGACCTCGAAAAAGATTTCTTCGCGACCGATCGCGCTTCCGAGAATGAATCGGCGGCGGAGTTTCTGCCTACAGATGTCACTGCGGGAACCGATGGGGCACTCTTTGTCAGTGACTGGAATTCCGCGACGAATGCCAGAAAGGCCGGAAACGGCGAGGGAGCGATTTTCCGGATCGCGAAGGAGGGGCAGGCTGTCAGCGCACCGAAGATCGATTTCAGCACGACAGCCGGATTGCTCGATGCCCTGAAAAGTCCCGTTCCCGGGGTCCGCTGGGTCGCTCAGGATACGCTCAAGAAGAGGGATGATGTCTATCCTGACATTGCCGCTTTTTTTCAGGCCAACGCGGCAAATCCCTACTACCAGGCTCGCGCCGCATTTCTCCTCGCCCGGCTCGACGACGAGCGCGGAACTGCCGATGTCAAAAAGCTGCTCCAGTCCGACGATCCCCAGTGGCGCATCCTTGCCTTTCGCGCCCTGCGATTCGGCGAGCGTAAATCCCTTTTGTCCCTCGTGAAAGAACTGGCCGACGATCCTTCTCCCGCAGTTCGCCGGGAAATTCTCGCGGTGATGCGCGACATGGACTTTCAGGACATCCGAAAGCCTCTCGAAAAACTGATCGCTGGATACGATGGACAGAACCGCTGGTATCTCGAAGCACTCGGCGCGGTCTTCGATGAACACCGCGAGGAAATCTATGAAGAGATCCTGAAGTCCGCGCAGCCCGATCCTGCGAGCTGGAACGAGCGCCAGCGGAATCTGGCGTGGCGTCTGCGCTCCCCGGCAGCCTTGAGTGATCTCGCTGACAGCATCATCGCCCGGGAAGTGGATCCGGCCACCTTCCGCAAACTGGCCTACACCTACGGCCTCAGTTACACTGACGAAGAGCGTCAGCTGAATCTGGAAACGATGAAACGCTTTCAGTTGCATGAAGCCTTTGCGGGAGAGGGCTACCAGGAAACCATCACTGAGTTCCTCGAGAAAGACATCAGAGATCCCGAGCCGGAACCGCTTAGCCAGAGCTACCTCTTTCCCACCAAATTCGGAGTCACCACTGAACTCGGAACGATTGAGGAAATCGCCGCCTTGGAGCCGGATCTCGACAGCGGTCGCGCCAAGGCGACGCTGTGCATGATGTGTCACCAGATCGGTTCCGCCGGTGTCGCGTTCGGGCCGAACCTGACCAACTGGGGACAGGTGCGCGATCTGAATTCGGTGATCAAGGCTCTCGTCGACCCGTCGGCGGAACTGGCGCACGGTTACGACAAACCGGTCGTCGTCACTCAGAATGGTCACCGGCTTGAAGGGGTTTCCCGGGGCTACAGTTATCACTCAGGAGCGATCCGCGTGAAAACGATGGGCGGTGTTACACTGAAGGTTCCGTTTCGCCGTCCCAAAGCGAAGATCGAGTATCCCGAGGGACATTCGTGGATGCCGTCCGCTGCCGATATGGGCCTGAGCAGTCAGGATGTGCGCGACATTTCCGCCTATCTCATGGGGGATATCGCCGGTGAAATTGACAGTGGATTAAAGGCAGAACTTAAACCCGAATTCAGTCGCGGAGAAGGACCCGGCTGGGTTGAGTTGACCGGGGAAGATTTCCACAACGTCAGTTGTTTTCCCGATACGTGGCGCTGGGAAGGTAGCCACGCCCGGTGCACCGGCAAACCCACCGGCGTGATTCGTTACACCAATCCACTCACCAACTTTGAGTTTTCCTGCGAATGGATGCACAAAAAACACGGCGGTAATTCGGGCGTATTCGTCTGGGCCTCGCCCGAGTCGCTGAATGCGGTCATGGAGCGCGGTCGCGGCTTGCCCAAAGGCATCGAAGTGCAGGTGCTCGATCTTGGCTATCGCGAGGTTTATGAAAAACAGTTCGAGAAAAAAGGGGATTGGTTCACGAGTCACGGGGATGTCTTTGCGGTGGGCAGAGATGTTAAAATGAAACCGTTTCCTCCCGTCGGCCCCCGTGGTAGCCGCAGCTTTCCCTCGAAGGAATTGAGCAAAGGAATCAACGAATGGAATCACTACTACATTCGTGCGATCGACGGGGTCGTTCGTCTCTGGGTCAACGGCGAGGAAGTTTCCGGCGGAGAAGAGATCAGTCCTGCGAAGGGCTATCTCTGTCTCGAATCCGAAGGCGCTCCGGTGGAATTCAAAAATTTACGCCTGCGGGTTTTGCCGCCGTTCGAGACGAAGATGGAAGTCGCCCTGAATGAGTTGCCGACGGCGGGAACAAAACAAAAACCGAAACCTGCCACCAAGCCAAAGGACAACCGGAAAATGAAGTCGGTTCGTCTTGAGAAAGGACACTCCCTCTTGGGAACCTGGGCCTATCGCAAGACCTACACCCGCGAGTTCACCGAAGACGGCCGCTGCATCCTGCGCAACGGCGACGAAGTGATCTGGGAAAAGCCGGTCACCGAAGTCACGCCCACCTCAGCAACGGTTGAGGGGAAGTATACTCATGTATTGGATGGCGATGTCTTGAAGGTCGAAGGGAAATATGAGGCGCTGCGGTCGAAAGGATCGCCGAAGGGAGCGAATGCCGAGGATGAGACAGCCGGGGCGATGGCACAGTTTCTGAAGCAGCATCCAGAGGCGACCGCCCTCATCGCGATTCAGGACGGTGAACTCGACAGCTCGCAGTGGACGACTTTCAAGTCGAAGGTCGAGGACGGCGAGGTTCACGTTCCGAAAGGCGAGCCACGCACGAAGGAGGAGTTCGGTGATTTCAAACTGGCCTTTGAGTTCAGGCTCGACCCGGAAGCGAACAGCGGGATTTTTCTCCGCGCTCCGGAGAAGGGGAAGGGCAAAGACAGTATGTGCGAGCTGCAGATTCTCGACAACAGCGCAGAGAAGTATGCCGACCTGAAACCCGCTCAGTATCACGGCAGCGCCTACGGTTTGATCGCTGCGAAACGCGGAGCGCTGAATCCGGTGGGGGAGTGGAATTTTCAGGAGGTCACCGTTCGCGGGCATCGTATCACCGTGGTGCTCAATGGAACCACAATTCTGGATGGCGACGTTTCTGAAATCGACGATCCGAAGGTGAGACAATCCCACCCCGGCATGCTCCGCACCCGTGGCAGGCTCGTGCTGGGAGGTCATGCCTCAGGCGTCTATTACAAAAGCATGTACATCCAGCCACTGGATTGATTGGCTGTGTCGAAATGACATTCCAGACTTTTACACCAACGGAATTCCACGCCGAAGGGAGGGCAAGTATTCCACGATTTCGAAGCTGGTGGCAGACCGATTTTGGAAGTTGCGCTCTGTGCCGACTTCAAGGGGATAAATCGACGGCGAACTGGCTGAAGAGCGAGGAGTTCGCGAAAGTCCGGCAGGTGCAGGGACACACGGATCGAATGAAGGAGAAGAGAGCGAGTTTTACTTAAGCTTCCCGGGGGGCTCAGGGACTGGTGAAAGAGTGATCAGGCTGAGCTGATGGGATACAGGTTTCTCCTCATGAGCCACTGATATACCCGGAAGCATCCGACCAGCCAGATACTGCCTGCTAAGACTGCGAGGGGATAGTTCCAGCCGGGGGCGTCGAGGATCTGCGGAATCAGGCCGATCGCCAGTGCGGGTGTCGGTTTGATGAATTGCGTGCCGCCTCGAGAGTGCAGGACTGGCATGGTGCCCTGACGTGGGTCAGGAATACCGGATGAGATGTCGTTCATCGATCGTCACAAACGACGGACCTAACCGAGGGGAACCAGTTGGCGGGGATTGCTGTGCCGACCCTCGGCGAGGACGAGGTAGACACGACCTTCCGACTGCCACACGGCGGTCGACCATTTTCGGGAGGAGTGCTCGCTCTCCGGAAGGTGAGCGATGATTTCATCGTGGTCGAGTCCCTCGATCGCTTCGGCCGGTATCGTGAAAAGATGCAGGTTCGGCATGTCGGTGCCGCTGTTCGACCGCTGCATGCAGATGAGGGAAACCTCGTGCCCCTGCCAGTTTACGACTTTGCACCCGAGGTAACGAAGCCCGGATAGCTCGTTTGCTGTGGCGAGGGAAGGCACCGCAACATCGGCCCGGTCACGCAGTTGGCGAAGCAATACATTGGGATCAGAGGAAAGGAGATCCAGCCCGGGCATCCCGGTAATGACCTCCTGCATCGCCCGTTCAAATTCCGCCACGGTGGGCTTGGATTCTCCCTGCGATTCGATGTCGCGGGGAGCCAAAAAGAGTGAGAGGAATCCGCCCAGAGCCAACACAGCTGCGAGCGACCAGGCAAGCGCCTTGCGTCTGCTCCCACTCGAGGTCCGCGACGCCTCCATCCCGGTGAGAATGGAATCGCGCAAGTCGGCGGGGGGACTTACCTCCGCGAGGCGATCCGAGATGGTGCGGTCGAAGCGTTTTGATTTTTCAAACCACTCCTGCAGTTCCGGATCACCGGCGAGGACACGCATGGCTTCCTCCACTTGGGGAGCGCTGTGATCTGTCTCCTCCGGGCGAACAGAGGATAAAATGAAGCGGGCTTCGTCTGAGTTCATGAGATTCGGCTTGGTGTAAAGCTAGGGCGAAAGGCAGGTGAAAATTGTATCATGGTTCTAATTCGCTTTCGAGGAGCGAGGCAGGGAAACTACATTTTCGGGACGGTGCTCTTCTGACAGGGTGACGGTCAGGCAGTGCCGCAGTTCCGCTTTTCCGCGGGAGAGTCGCGACATCACGGTGCCGATGGGAACTTCGAGGATCTCCGCAATTTCCCGGTAGCTCAGCTCGTCGAGATAAAAAAGGACGAGCGGCTCGCGAAACACCTCTCGCACCGTTGAAAGGGCTTCCATCACGATCGCAGCATCCGCTGCTCGAAAAACTTCGTCGTCCGGCGCATCGTGAGTCTCCCAGTCAGGGGCATCGTCGTCATCGATCGAAAGGAACCGTCCCGAGAGTTGGCGCTGCCGGTAAAATTCCCGTCGCAGGGTGGTGAAAAGCCAGGATTTCGCTTTCTGCATCTCGCGAATTTGTCCACCTCGAGTCGACAACAGAAAATAGGTTTGTTGTGTCAGATCAGCCGCCTCTGCTTCGTCGCGAGCAAGGCAGAGCGCGAACCGGTAGAGGTTCGCGTAGTGCTCGTCGACAAATTTTTTGACGAGGGCCGGCTTCAGACGAGTCATGGAATAATAGATGGGAGCCCCTGCAGGACACCTGGAAAGGTGCGGGCGGAGACGAGATCGTGGAACCCTTGTTTGACTCCGGTCGGTCTCTTTCCTTACCCCTTTTGGGAGGTGTTCGTTTTGCCGGCTTCGGGCTTCTTGCTGTCGGCGAGCACTTTGTCGAGAACCTCAGTGAACTGATCCGGCGAGACTGCCCCGGCGAAGTGGCCCATCATGGAGCCATCCTGTCGGAGAAAGGCAATGTGGGGAATCCCGGAGACACCGAACTTCGCGGCGAGAGGTTGGTTTTTCTCTTCGTCGGCATCGAGATAGACCCAGACGAATTGCTTGTGGTAGGGCTGCACTGTCTCGCTCGGATAGACCTGCTTTTTCATCTGCTGGCACGGCGGACACCATGACGCTGAAAATACCACGAGGAGAGGTTTCTCCGCTTTTTTTGCTGCAGCGGTCGCTTCGGCAAAATCATTTTGAAAGTCCGGGCCGGCTTCGGCCGCCCGCAAGGTGAAAGGGAGCGTGAGTACGGCGGCGAGGAGCAGAATGCGGTAAGAGATCGTGATGAGAGGATTGGATTTCATGATCGGCGTTTGGGTGGATTGTTGGTTTCGGTTCATCCGGTTCAAAGAGTGGAGGGCCGGGGAGGGAGGTTTATTCCCTGCTTTAATTAAATCGTTCTCCGGGGCAGGGGAAAACTACGATTCAACCGATCGAAAAAGGCAGCGTTCCGAGGCCCAGTCGTGAAACCAGCGCGGCAGTTCGCTTCCGAGTGACTCGGGGGAAATGGTTCCCTCTTCCAATAGAAACTCGAGCGCATCGCCCAGTGACTGTCCTTCGGAAAACTGGTGCAACAATCCGTATTGGGCTTCGCTCAGGGGGTAGCGCCGCACGATGTAGTCACGTCGAGACAGCGCCAGCGAGGAAGGGGCACGCTCAGGGAATGCCAGGTTCAACTCCCCGTCGCTGGCGCGCACCGCGGTGTAGTGGGCGTTGACGGGCCAGGAAAATTTCAGCAAACGAACACAGGGCGCGACCCGGAATTTCAGGGAGAGCCACTCGTCCTGGGGAATAGCGGAGAAGTCCGGCAGAGTCATCGGGGGAGCTCCTTCCAAACCCGGTCCGTCGAAGACGTCGTAGATGGCCCATTCCAGATCGGCGAGATCGATCACAAAATCTGCCCACTCGGCACCACCTTCATCTTCCGGACGAGTCGCGCGGAGAAAGCCGGGAAACTCGCGACCCAGTTCGTTGAGCGTATAGGACTTCGACGGGTGGCTTTGTAAAAAGCTGAAAGCGAATCCCTGAAACGTTTCCTCCCCGAGGGTCCGCATGAGCACCGGGTAGACTTCCCCGAGGCAGTCGAGGAGACGGGCGTAGTAGGCATTGCCATACACGGCGAGCCGTTCGCTGGCGGAAAGCTGACGGGAGCGAGTCACGACACTTTCCAGCTGTCCGGCACCGGCATCGATCCAGCGCCGGGCCTCCGTGGCATCGGCTCCTTCATTGATCCCGTCAGGGTGAGCGATGACCGAAAGCATCCATCGCTGGACTCGTTCGAGATCGGAAATTCCGGAAGCTTCCGGTGCAGAGAGATTCATGGGAGAGGTTCAGGCGGAGAGGGGACGGGTCGAGTAATTACTCAACAAGGGCGGCAGCGTGATGCAGGGGATGAGGATTACTTGTCGAAGCCCTTTCCGTGTCAGCCCCGACGGGACGTTGGGAGGAAGTCAGGTGCTCCAGCTCCTGCCTTGCCTCATCGGCGTCATCTCCCTGAGCGAGGATCGCTTTGGCTTTGAGGACTTCAGCGTGCAGTTCCGGAAAAGCCGGGATCGACGCGTCCCATTCCAACAGAGTCGAAACCGGCCCAATTCTTTCGATGGTCCGGCGATAGAGTTCCCAGACCCGGTCGATTACCGGTTGGTCGTGCGTGTCAATGATGTGAGTGCCGCAGTCGGTGTGACCGGCGAGGTGAATCTGCACGACGCGGTCACCGGGGATCGCATCGAGATAGTCTTCCGGCTCGTAGTCGTGATTAAAACTCGAGACATAGACATTGTTCACATCGAGGAGCAGTCCGCAGCCGGTCTTCTCCGTGAGCCGATCGAGGAATTCCCACTCGCTCATGGTCGAACTGGTAAATCCGGCATAGGTGCTCGGATTTTCGAAAACAAAGGGGCGCTCCATCACATCCTGCACCTGGTCGACCCGCTCGGCGACGTGACGGAGCGATTGTTCCGTCAGGGGCATGGGCAGGAGGTCATGTGAATTGAGGCTCGCCACCCCGGTCCAGCAGAGGTGATCCGACACCCACTGTGCTCCGACTTCATCGGAGAGCGTTTTCAGTTTTTTTAAATAGTCCGGATCGAGTGGATCCGTGCTCCCGATGGAGAGAGAGACACCGTGCATGACCACCGGATACTTCGCCGCGATCTGGTCAAGGATATGCCGGGGACGTCCCCGCGAATCCATGAAGTTCTCCGAAATGATTTCGAACCAATCCACCCGGGGCTCGTTCTCCAGAATGTAATCGAAATGAACGGTCCGGAGCCCCAGTCCGAATCCGAGATCGGGGTAGCCAAGTCGAGGTGAAGTCATGTTTGAGGAAAGGGGATGGACAGAGGGAAAGAAAGGTCCCGCCCGGATCCGGATCACCGCAGTGGCAGCAGGAACCGGGGCGAGAGAGTTTGGAAAAGGTCGAAGAGAATTTTCAATCCTCCTCGACCCGCTTCCCGTGGGGGAAGGATTTCATTAACCCCTGGCCGGAGCCGGGCCTACCTTGATGCCGTTTTCCTTTGCGGCTGATTCGAAGGCCGCGCGGGCTTTCTTCCAGGCTTTTTCCTTCAGGGGCACCGCGCAATCGCCTTTGCCTTTGCACTCGTTCTGACCGGCAGCGGTTCCGCAACCTCCCTGGCCTTTGCACGCATTGGCGCCGCCGCAGGCATGGGCTTCCGCTGTGGCACACATCGATTGGCCGGCACAGTCATGCTCTCCTTTGCCCTTGCCTTTACAGGTATTGAGGCCGCGGCAGACGTTCGGGTCCTGGAGAATGATCGGCAGATCTTTCTTTTTGTCATCAGCCGCGTGGGCAACTGACCCGGCGACCAGACCGGTGAGCGAGCCGACCGCGAGTTTGTTGAGGAATTTCCGGCGTGAGGAATTTTGCAATGAGTCGTTTTTCATAGTGATATGTCTTTTATGCGATGAGAACCTGAAGGTTCCCTCTTCGGACAGGGAGAGGCCGCAGACCGCCGGTTTATTCCCATGAAAATTGATTTTTTTTGGGAGGGGGCATTTAACCGGAAAATTCCCGACCCTGCCCCCGGTGAACATTTAGCCGGACGGTGGTCACCTCGGTACGGGATCCCTCCCTCGCGCTACCGATTCCCTTTACCCTTACCCTTACCTTTGCCACCCTTACCGCCTTTACCTTTGCCGCCTTTTTGGCCGCGGTTGAATCCGTAGGTTCGTGAACCGTCGTCCGCTGCGACGAGTTCGATGTCATACCCATGGGTGAGGGCCAGGCAAACTTCTTCGGTGCAACCGTAGTAGTGGAAGGCGAGTTTGAATTTATCCGAAGGCTTCGCCGAATCGATCTCGACCCAGAATTGCCGGGGCTCGCTGTCGTAGTCGCCTTCGCCGCGGACCGCACTTGCTTCCTGTGGCGTTGCGGTGACACCCGTGGGAAGAGTCAGGGAATACTTCATTGGCTTAGTGAGATTATTCCAATGGGCTCCGAGGATGGGGTCCGGATAAAACCCGAGGAACAATCGACCTTTTCCGGTTTCGAGCAGTGCCGGCTCAGCCTCGACCCGCAGTTTGACATAGTAGGTCTCTTCGCTTGCGGAAGGAGTCGAGCGGATAATCACCATTCCCTCGGGACGCTCTACGCGAACATCACTATCGATATTCGTCATCTGTTCCGGTCGTCCCACTCTGGGCAGGTCCAGATCTGAGACTGACGTCGGGTTTTCTACCGGCCCCACATGAGTTTCGAGAGCGTCTCTCAAGGTATCCCCGTTGAGCCGGGACAAGCCGAGAAGAACCTTGCTCTTCGGGGAGATCAGGTAAATCGAATTGGCTCCCGCTCCCAGCGCGTCACGAATCGAATCGTCCATCGAGTCTGCAAACCAGGGTGCCTTCGTTCCGAGCGTTTCTTTGGCTTTCGCCACGTGAAGAAGCCGCTCCTGAAGATTTTGCGGCTCGACCATCCCTTCGAGTTCGGGGTGGCGGAGGCTCTTGTAAACGTAGAGAAACTGAACATCGAGAGGGGAGTAGTCGGCCAATGCGGCCTCGACTTCGGCGTAGCCTCTGCGAAATTCGGGACATGTCAGGCACCCCGCTGCGATCACCGTATAATGACCCTTCGCATACTCCTTGAGGTTGACCGGCTTGCCTTCGCTGGTGAAACCATTGAGATCGGGAATCGTTCCGGAGCTGAGAACGACATCACCTTGTCCCCGGCTCTCTCCAGAGAGGAAAAACAGAACGACCAATTGGAGAAAGAGAAAGAACAGGGATGGGTGGGGCTTTTGCATACGCACATGGAACCGGCGACCTCACGAAAGGTTGCGAACAAAAGCCGGGAAACTGAGATTCGTTTTGAGAAAAGACTAACGAAACCCTAATCTTCAGGAGGATGCGGAAGCGCGGACGCCGGCTGCCCCCGTAATGCGAAATTAAATGTTCAGCAGGTCAAAGAGGAAGGGTTCCGCTTCTTCCAAAGAGGAAAATATGCCTGTGGTCAATTCTTCAACCTCGGCGGTCGGCTTCAGTAGATCGGGAATCATAACCGGATTCATTCCTGCTCGATGAGCGGCGCGAATGCCATTGTGGGAATCTTCAAAAACGAGGCATTCCGCGGGAGCCACTCCCAATTTTTCCGCTGCCAGTAAATAGATATCCGGCTCGGGCTTGGATTTCGCAACTTCACAGCCGGTCACGATCAGATCAAAGTAATGCTCCAATCCGGCAAGTCTCAGCTTTCTCGGAGCAAGATGTTTTTCCGATGAGGTAGCCACCGCGCGGGGCACCTTTTTCTCCGCCAATGAATTCAGGATCGGAATGACGCCCCGCTTCACATCGATTCCGTTCCTCATGAAATTGGACAGATAAATGTCATCATACAT
>JARGPH010000002.1:12550-153294 GCA_029213065.1 Verrucomicrobiales bacterium
TTTTCAAAAAATTGACTTCCTTCAGATCCATTTCGAAATGTTCTCCGAGGGTGGCAATCCAATCATCGATGTGACACCCGATCAGTCCCAGTAAGACCTCATCATCGATCGACTTTCCAAGCTGCGCGACAGCACTCTTCCAGGCAAGCTGTGATGGACCTTCAGTATCGATAAGGAGACCATCCATATCGAAGATTACGGCAGTGATTTTTTTCATGACTTTTACTTTCCAGACGAGGGTATCTTTTCTGAACGAAGAGAGACGAAAAAGAAGCGAATAGCTTTCAAGTCGTCGGCAATTGCCTCGAGCTGTTTTGATTTCGTAATCTGCGAGCCATAATGCCGGCGTACCCCTGACGACTGAAAACTACCTAAAGACGAAAGAGACCCCGAAAGAGAATATCGAAACGAGACACTGTTATTACACAAAAAGACTTTACATAGTAGGGGGGGATGAAAAGAATCAGAAAATGTTGCCTCGAATGTCCGGAACGCCGCCTCTTCCAGTTGCTGACAATGTGAGGATCTCTCAGGTGGACGGCGCCGCTTAGATCTTTATGTGGGCCTCCCACTTCAGCGAAAAACCCGAAAAAGGAGTATAGATTTGAAAGCAGAGAACTCTCTCGACCGCTATTTGGCGAAGAAGGCAAAAGAGGAAAACTCGAAGCCGGCCCGGTCCGCTTCCGTTTTCGGCTTGGTAACCACGATCACCTTTCTGGCTTTTTTCGGAATCGGAGCGTTTTACATCATTCAAAGAAAGCCCTTCGATTCGCCGGAAGAGATGGGAATCTCAGCAAAACCTTTCGGCCAGGTCGTTCAAGGAACGGAAGCTCCTATTGATCGAGTCACCAAGCCGGCGCCCGCTCCCAAAGCGTCCGTTTCAGTTCCTTCGACCACAGTGGAGGCAAAAGCGGTGGCACCCCCGGAACCAACCAGCCTACAGGCGCTCACCTTGAGTGAGACATCCCCGGCCCAGCCGAAAAGCATTTGGGCCAAATCCTACATCGGTCGAAAGGCTCCCGAGTTTGAGGTCGAAGGCTGGATAACCGACAAGCCCAATCTGGAGGGCAAGTTCGTGCTGATCGATTTTTGGGCGACCTGGTGCCCGCCCTGCCGGGCGGAAACCCCTCAGCTAAACGCATTTCAGGAGAAGTTCCGGGACAAGTTGGTGGTGATTGGGGTATCGGACGAACAGGTCGGTAAGGTGAAGGACTATACGCAGCGTCACATTCGATACTACAGCGCTGTTGATCGCTCGCGGAAGATGTACAAACAGTATGAAATCGAAGGAATTCCGCACCTTGTCCTCATCGATCCCGAGGGAGTCGTGCGTTGGGAAGGTTTTCCGCAGGAAGCAACCGATCTGACGGAGGAGGACGTTGCTGCGATCGTATCGCCGACCGCCTCCGACCGAAGTAACGAAGGTTTTGGCGCCACACCCATTCTACGTGTTAACAGCGAGATGCACACCGCCGCGATTAGACGCATGGCAGTGGACGCTGCGGAAACAACTCTCGCCACCGCCTCGGATGACAAGACGGTGAAGTTGTGGGAGCTGAAGGCGGAGTCCGACACCTTCGGCTCACTGAAATGCACCATTCGCCTGCCCGGCGACGCCGGTAGCAGTCTGGGTAAAGCCTACTCCGTGGCTCTCAGTCCGGATGGCACGCTCCTCGCTGCAGGAGGATGGTTTACTGACAGCGGCGATGAAGCTATCTATCTCTACGACACGGAGACTGGAGCGATGCGGCAACGCATCGGAGGGTTGTCCGGTGCTGTCCTCCACCTCGCTTTTTCGCCGGATGGACGATTCCTCGTGGCATGTGCCAACCGGGGAATCCAGGTTCACGCGGTTTCGGACGGCACGAAGATCTTCGCTGATACCGACTATGGCGGCGACCCCTCCTATGGGGCGGATTGGTCCCCGGTAACCTCCGATAATCCCGATGCATCGCCGAGCTTTGTCACCACCTGTTACGACGGAAAGCTGCGCTTCTATACAGTGGACGGCAAAAGCGATTCCGCGGAAACGACTCGCTTTCGTCGCGCCGTAGTTGCCAAAATCGCACGCTCCAAAGACCGGCGTCCGGTTTCTTGTGCGGTAAGTCCGGATGGTCGCCAAGTCGCCGTGGGGTATGAGAAAAGCACACGGGTCGATGTGATAAACTTCTCCCCGTCCTCGACCTCGCCTACATGGTCCGTTAGTTACGCCTTTTCCCCGGACACCAGTGGAATCGATTACGGCGATCTCAGCCTTGTGGAATGGAGCCGGGACGGGACGCGGCTTCTCGCAGGGGGACGGAGTGATGATCTCATCGTCTGGGAAGACGCCGGCCGGGGGGAACGCAAAATCTGGCGCGGCTCGCCGGACACCGTCATGGGTCTGGTTTCCATGAGTGGGGGACGCACTCTCATCGGCACAGGCGGCCCTTCCCTGGCGATGCTGGACGCACACGGCGAACGCATTCCCGGCGGCGAACGGCTTGGGGAGGTAGTGGATTTCCGCGGACACCGGGGCGATCAGCGGCCGCTCTTTGTCTCCTACGATGGCGCGTTGGTCCGCTTTCCCTTCGACTATTCCGGCACGGAATGGGGTGCATTTTCGGCAAGCGACCTCCGCTTTTTCGCCTCCGGTTCGCCCGAGGCCGCCGCGACCCGGCCTGCGACCCTGCGCCATCCGCGATTTAGGGTGGACAACTGGGCCGACCGCGACGATCCCGCCCTCAACGGCAGGCCCATTCATCTCGATCATCACGAGATGACGCACAGTCTCGCAATCGCTCCCGACACAGCGGAGGCATCGGGTAAAGGGCGGTTTCTCCTCGGCACCGCTTGGAACGTGCTCTGTTTTGATGGCTCCGGTGTTGAAATATGGCGGCAGTCGGTTCCGGCTGAAGCCTGGGCGGTGAACGTGAGCGGAGACGGCCGTCTCGCGGTGGCGGCGTTCGGTGATGGGTCGATCCGCTGGTTTCGGATGCGCGACGGAGAGCCGCTCCTGGCGTTATTCCCGCACAATCCTCGCGATCAGGAATCGAAAATCGAAAATCAAGATTCCCGCGACTGGGTTCTCTGGGCGCCGGATACCGGCCACTTCCGCTCCTCGCCGGATGGCGAGCGGCTCATAGGTTGGCAGCTCAATCGCGGCAAAGATGCCAACCCGGATTTCCACAGCGGCGATCCGCTTCAATCTGAAATGCGCGATCAACACGGCATCCTCCAACGCGTCCTGAAAGAGGCGCGCCCGGCCCGGGAGATCCTCGCTGATCTTGTGACAAAAGGCGAGATGGCCCGACCTCGACCGTTGAGCGAAATCCTGTCCGGTGCGATCTCATCGGCAAGTTCCAACCAGGGTGGGGTCGCACGTGAAAACGGGGGCAGAAGTATCAGATAAATTCGAGGGTGTGTGATACGGGGACCGTTCAATAAATCTCCAGCTGGTTCGCGTCTGTTTCTCCGTGCCATGA
Source organism: Verrucomicrobiales bacterium (assembly GCA_029213065.1). Taxonomy (GTDB): domain Bacteria; phylum Verrucomicrobiota; class Verrucomicrobiia; order Verrucomicrobiales; family DEV007; genus Arctic95D-9. The sequence continues at coordinate 16,015 of JARGPH010000002.1, forward strand.
CCTGATAGGTCGCATCCTCAAATTGATCCCGGGACGAGCTTGGTATAGCCACATGCCCCTTGTTTTTTTGAGTGATTCAAGAATTCCTAACTGACTCTGCAGATCAATCGATTCAACAGGGGGGGGCATCGACTGAACTCAGTTGAATCGCAGAAAGTATCACGATTGCTTCATATCTGACTACCGATCGAGGAGGTTCGATACCTGAGCGGCGGGGAACTTGAAACTTTTGAACGAAGGCGTGGGGCCTTGGTAGCGAATCACAATATCGCCGGACGGGTTCACTTCCCAGACTCGTTTGCCCACGGTGTCAGTGAGCAGGGTATTGCCATTTGGCTGTCGGCGGGCTCCGCCCTGGAAGGGTGCAAAGAAATCGTCGTGTTCCCAAAACCAGAACTGTTCCGCTTCAAAGGTTCCCGTTTTCCCCTTGAGGTAACGTCCATTCTCAACGGTGGGACTGATTTCATGGACGTTGCTGATTCCCTTTAACTGTTCCTGGGCAACGGCGGCTGCCGCTCCACCAGTGCCTACCCTGGCTACGCTGCTCGTGCCTGTATTGTTATTGAAAACCAGGATATTGCCGGCTCCGGGAAGACCATCGTCGATCCAGTTGGCGTCATGCTGGTTCCGAAAGATCTGGTCCGCTTCGGTGCCTTTTCCGTAGGCCGCTGGATTGCCGTAACGGAAAAGCAGATCGCCTCCTTTTCCATGCTGACCACCCGAAGATCCCGCGGCCTCTGAAAGGGTCGTGCTGTGATCGATCACCCAGATTTCGTTGTAGATAAAGGAACTGATCACAATCTGATCGAGTTCCGCGTTGTAATCGATCGCGTTGAGGTGCTGCCGCACCGCCTTCATCGGCGCATAACTTTTGGGAAAGTGACCATCGATTTTCTCCGGATGATCAGCAATCGCACCGAAGTTCGGAGCGTCTGAATCCCGGTCCTGGATGAGGTGATCGATAAAACGCCAGGCCCAGACAACCTCATGACCGCCGTTCTCCAGGTCGGGGCGAATTTCGAGAATCCCGTCCGACCAAACCGGCTTGCCTTCGCCGACAAACCAACCGGCGGCCATCGCTTCTTCGGGAGCGATTTGTTCATAGGTCAGGACCAGAAAATTGCCGTTTGGGAGGGGACACATGTCGTGGTGAAAGGTGATCTTGTTTCCCTTGAACGCGATGTCGGCGGCGCTCAGTTCCCAGATCGCTCGCCCCGTTTCGTCCGTGATCTGGATGATATCCGTTGCCGCAACCGGCTCGCCTTTGACATACGACCGGTCCTTGATCCCGGTTCGGAGGAGTCCTCCTGATTCGAGGAGATACGAGGTGTGCCCGCCACCGGTCAGATCGGTGTCCCAGCGATGAACGACCGTGCCTTCGGCATCGATGAGCAGGGCAACATTCTGCACGTCGGTCGCCAATTCATCGGCCTGGTGCCAGAAGAGGTAGCCATCCTGCAACTGCTCCGGTTTCGCCACGTCGATTTCCTCCATGACCATTTCCCCAAGCTCGGGGATTTTGGTAATGACCTCACGCTGCCGGGTTTGGGCTTCGAGGCGGAGCACGGAAAAGGCGAGCGCCAGGAGGAGGAGGGCGTTGAGGGGGGGGAATCTGTGTCGGTGAAATTTCCGGTTCATATTTTGTCGGGTTTGAATGAGTTTCTACAGTGTTCGTTTGGGTTCAGCGACGGGCCGCTTTAAGACGCCTTCAGAGGCTTGCGCAGAAGGCTTCGGTAGCTGTCGAAGTTCAAGGCAATGAGAATGGCGATCGCCAGGAAATTCGGAATTCCGATCAGCAGCCATTCATGGGCGACGAAGGTGACCCACAGGAGGATGTTGAAAGCGTAGGGCAGTGCCATGAGATAGGCGACCTTTTCGGTGCGGGGGATGAGGATCAGCAAACCGGTGACGGCTTTGAACAGACCGACCCAGCCGACGAGGTAGCCGGTCTCTCCCGCTGCCCGGAGAAATTCTCCGGCGGGCGACTGGGGCCACTCGGGTGGATTGAAGTGAAACCCCATCGTCATGATTCCGGTTCCGATGAGAAAAACAGCGTAGAGCAGTCTCAAGGTGAGTGTCGCTTTCTTCTTCATTTCTGATTCTTGGGTTTCGGGAAGCTTGTTCGATTGAGCCGCTTTGATTTAGAACCACACTTCACTCAACTGTCCTGATTCCAGCTCATTGGCGTAGCTGAGGTAGTAGTTGCGGTTCGGAGCGTTGTATTCCTTTTCCGCAAGACCGCGCAGCGCGGCGATCTTTACCTCGCGGGCCAGTTTCCGGTCGGCATTGTCGAGCCATTTGAGATGATCGGAGAGCTCGAGGGCCCATTGAAAGTCTTCTTTCTCCAGGGCCGCATTCATCTGTGCGGTGAGCTTCTCTGTGCCACCGGCAAGCTCAGCCACTTTCTGCGCTTTTGCCTTTGGCTCCATCGGATTCAAGGTCGCAGGATTGCCGTCGAACCACCCTAACAAACCGGCGTAGATCGCGCGAACCGCGTGAGGAACCGTGCCGTAGAACTGAAGCAGGTAAGGCTTCTCGCGCAGATGTTCCGGCAGCTCAACTTCATGCGCGAGCTGGTCGGGGCTCTTGCCGGCATTGATCCCTTCGACGGTCTGGTCATAAACACTGCGGATCGCTTCGCTGTAATTCTTCAACGGAGTCGTCGCCGCTTCCTGTCCGCTGATCGGCAGGGTATGACCGGGCACGAGATGCTCGGGGGCGAACTCCGCCATCCGGCCGACGCTCTCCGACCACTTCAAGACATCGCGGTAGGCGGTGCCGCGGATCGCGTAGAGATTGGGAAAGGCGTGGTAAAAGTTATCGCCCGAAAAGAGAACCTTTTCCTCCGGCAGCCAGATGAACATGGCGTCGTCGGTCTCGCCCGGTGCGAGGTAGAACTCGAGATCGACTCCGGCGATGGTTTCCTTGTGTCCGTCTTCTGAAATGCGGATTGTCGGAGCAACAAAGCCTTTGCCGCCGTCAGTGTCATTGGTATTCCCCGGGGCGACTCCGCGATTGATGATTTGATCAGCGGGGAGGTCACGACCGAACTGACGAATATTGCGCAGGCGCTTCACTGGATCGACGGCCTTATTGACGCCCTCGGCTGAGCCAAAGCCTTCTGTTGCGTAAATGTCAGGCTTTCCCTTGCCGACAAAGGCACTCGCGCCACCGATGTGATCGCCGTGACTGTGGGTATAGAGAATCGCTTTGACCGGTTTGTCGGTGTATTCCCGGAAAGCATTCAAGGCCATCCGCGCACTGAGCGGTCCACGCAGGGTGTCGACGATGATGATGCCGTCGTCGCCGACGATCATCGAAGTGTTGGCACCGTGAAACCCGACCGCGGTGTAGACGTTTTCGCTGACCTGGACGACTTTTCGCTCGAACTGCTCGTTCTGATTCTGGAGAAGTTCCCGGGCACGTTCCGGAGTGACTTTGGTGTCGCCTGCGAAAACGCTGAATGCGATCGCGGAGACGGCAGCGAGAAGAAATAGTGGGGGGATACTGGCTTTCATGATTCGATGGATCATTGTTTCTAATTGTTGAAAGCAACCTACCGGACACCGCATCCGCAACAAGGTGAGCAAGCGACAAGCGATGGTCAAAAATGGACAAATTCCAAATTGATTCAGAGCGATATTCTGAATTCAGCGAGCAGCTCTCCTGCTCTCGCCTGGTTATCGGTCACGAGGGTGACAAGGCTTCGCGGGCCGACCCGCTGGGCGATTCTCAAGCTGTGGATATTGATTTGTGCTTCCTGGAGGCGGCGTGCAATCTGTGCGAGAGCTCCCGGTTCGTTCGCCAGTTTCAGGACAATAGCATCCTCGGTGATGGCCTGGAAACCGGCGCGATTCAAGACCTGCAGCGCGGTGTCATATCGATCAACGGTGATGATGATGACACCCTTCTTCTCGATGCTCTCGGCGTCGATTTCCTCGATGTTTACCTCGGCGTCTGCGAGAGCTTGAGTGACTTCCGCGAGGGCTCCGGGCCGGTTTTTAACTGGAATGATGATTTCTCTCATTTCGTTTCATCGGTTTTCGGGGCTTTGGATCCAGTGATTAAGTCCTTTTCAAAATCATCTACAAAGTGGTCGATCGTATCCCGGGTGACATTCGGCATCGCGATCAAATGAGCAATTTCACCGTAGGGTGCCAAAATCCATTTTTCCAAAAGTGCAGCAGACGGACGCGGAAAAACCACCGTGATTGAATTCACATGTCTCCATGCCTCCACTCCGATTTCATTGAGTCGTTCGACTGCGTAGTCGGCAACTTTCAGAGAATTCAAGATGATCTCGCGGAAGCCGATTTCACCTTTCTGTTTCAGCGCGTGCCATAGAATCAAGGGAGTGAACGCATTTCGCGAGCCGCTGATGGTGGTGTCGAGGGCCCCGACATATTCGACGAGACGGGCGATCCGTTCGACATGAGTTTTCCTCGCCAGAGCCACACCGCAGGGAAGGGGAGAGCCCAACATTTTATGGCCGGAAATAGAAATACTGTCAGCCCCTGATGCGAAGTTCCACGGAGGAGGATTATTGATAAAGGGCAGAATCAATCCTGACAAAGCAGCATCGACATGGAGATAATACCTGGAGATGCAAAGCCGATCGAGAATCTCGCGGATCTTGTACAGGTCATCAATCGCTCCCGTCATCGTGGTTCCGACATTCACAAAGATAATCGGCGGGACTTCGCGATGGATTTTGATGCTTTCCTCCAAATCCTCGTAATCAATTTCTCCTCCTTCACGACTACGAATCATGATGCTTCGGGTGTGCTGGAGCCGGAGGATTTTTGCGACGCTGTAGTGGGTGTCTTCAGAAAAATAGACGATTCCATCCGGATGAATTTCCCGGGCGAGGTAGAGTCCATACATGTTACCCTCGGTTCCGCCGTTGGTGACGTAGCCCCAGTAGTCGTCATCGGGAATCTCCGTCCACCGCGCAAATTCGGTGAGCACTTCGCGTTCGATCTCATGCGTATTCATCCGGAAATTGCTTCCGGAAAACGGGTCACCCACATTGTTGATTGTCAGATCCAGAAACGGATACAGTTCCGAATAATCGAATTTTTGATTGCAGGGATATCCGATCGAACGATCGCGAAGTTCGGCAAGATGTTGATAGAGTTCTTCAAGCCGTTTGCGGTGTTCCGGGGCGAGACGCGAAGATTCCCCGGTGCTGTCTACCGCATTTTGAGAAGTGTCAGCTGGATTCAAGGAGTGCATCGTCCCGGCTGGATCATATCGTTTACAGTGAAGGAATACGATATAAAACGAGGGGCGGGGATTTCCTTTTTACGATCGTTCCTGCTCACGGCGAAATGCCTCGGGCGTCGTTCCTGTGAGTCGTTTGAAGAACTTCACGAAGTTGGTCGCTTCACTGAACCCGAGGTCGAAGGCAATTTCCTCAACCGTCTCATCGCCGAGAACCAGTTTGCGTTTTGCTTCGAGAACAAAATGCCGGTCGACCAGTTGTTTCGGACTGATCTCCCTGATCGCATGACAGGCGCGAGCCAACGTGCGCGGGGTGACGTGGAGCTGGCTTGCGTAATCTGAGAGCGGTTGGCGTGTCGGCTCGTTCATGAGGAGGCATTCGAGTCGAAATACCAAATCCGATGCGCGATTGTGGGCGGGCGTTCGCGTCTCTTCATGATGGCGCAAATAGAGATCATTCACCCCGGACAAAACCGCATGAAGCAATCCCGGAGCCATTGAGGTCAGGCGAAGTTCCTCGGGGACGTCTTCCATGTTCTGGATGAACTCTAACAATTGCACGATCGCCTCGTGATCCCGGTGTTCGATTGAAAAGGGTTCTGTGAGGTGGATCGCAAGGTGGCGGATATGCTCGGGCGAAACTGTTTCAGGCCGGAAGACGAGTAAGAGGGACTCGTGATTCGAATTTGCATCGAAGGCATGAACCTGACCGGGACGCACCAGGAGAATGTCGCCCTTCGAAACGGAATGCTTTGTGAAATCAACCCAGTGCGCTCCTGTTCCATCAGTCACGAATTTTAGCAGGTAGAAGTTGTGCCGTATCGGTGCTGCGATATCGATTCCTTCCAACCTCCGACGTCGTAACTCGGAGAGACGGATCACCTCGATTGGGGTGCCGCGTCCTTTCGAGTGGGAAAAGCCGAGGTTCTGGATTTCAGTTTCGATGGAGGAAGAGTAGCAGAATTACGATTCCTTTCCTTCTCGTTTCTCAATGTATCATTTGGTCGAGAAATTTGTTAACCTTTCCCCGTTTTTGGGCATTTCCAGTGTAGTCCGAACCCTGTCATGAAATTTCTTTCGAGAGAGCACTCCCTATCCATCGCCGTTTTTGCCGTTCTCTTCGCAGGCACGCTGATCTCGTCCGCCCTGGAATTGAGCGGGGAGGGCGAACAGAAGAAAGCGCTTCATGATTTTCTCTTCGAGAAGTTTGTCGAATCGCGCGAGGCAAAGTTCATCGGCGAGGGAGAAGCGCGAGGGCTGAAGGAACTGACGATCCTGAAAGAAACGCAGGAAATCCATCACGGCGACGAGATTGCCCTGCCGGCCGGAGCGGAGCGCATCGCGACGTTCTTTCGTCATTTCGGATTTCACGGGGAGAACCTCGATCAGATCAAGGAGGTTCACGTGGTCCCGTTTTCTCCCGACAAGTCTCCTCCCCGCAGCATGCAGGTGACCGAATTCTACCGGGTGCAAATGCCGACGATCCCCGAGTCGGACGAGGATCCGGCTCCGATGAAGATCCGGTTTTTCCTGAAAGATGAATCCGCGACCTGTCGGATCGACAATCTCGTTTTCTACGCGCAGAATCCAGTTTCACCGGAATTCGATTCCATTCCATACGTGGACCTGGGATCGGATCAGCCTCGTGTGCCGGTCGTAGTGGATGCCGATATCGAGCACGAACTGGTCATCGACGGAACCTCCGACCTGCAACGGGAACGCTGGTTCCGGTATCATGAAACCCCGGGATCGACCGACGCGTCCTTCCAAAGATGGGCCTACGAACGCGGTTTTCTTCCGGCGCGGGGTTTTCTCAAATTCAATCCCGCGCTGACGAAGGGGTGGGGAAAAGATCCGGAGACTCTGAAGGAACGCGAAGACAAGCCGGGAGCGGCCGACCTGAGTTTTTTCGAGTGGTCTGATTCCGGCGAGAGGCTTCGCAGCGCCATTCCGGAACTGCAGGGCAAGAGCTTCACGATGTGCTTCAACGACTGGCCGGAGTTCATGTCGGTTCCCCTGAAGGGACGCGGCACGCCACTCGTGGAACGCTTCGACGAAGCCGCCGAACTCGCGGCTGCCTATGTCGCCGACCAGATCGCGGATGCGGGTTACACTGCGACCTGGTGGGAGGTGAAAAATGAAAGCAGCGTGAAGTCGGAGTGGGATCACCATTTCGCCAAGGGGCTCGATGGTTGGGGATTGCTCGCCGATTTTCACAACCGCACCGCTGACGCGATCCATGCGAAGGCTCCCGGGGTGAAAGTGGGCGGCCCTTCGTCGGCCTATATGCAGTTGCAGGTCAAGGATTTCGAATTGTATCGGAGCCAGGCCCGGTTCATCGAAGAGACGCGGGGGCATATCGATTTCTTCTCGCACCACTTTTACGAGAATCTGGGAATGCTGGGAGCTCACGAACGCCGGGACTCCGGATACTCCAGCTACCTGCTCGGTCGCTACGAGGCGGTGCTCGACATGCTGCGCGCGCACATGCACCAGGCCGACAACGTACTGCCGATCCTCATTACCGAAACCGGCTCACTGCAGAACGGGCGCAGACCGGCGGACAACTGGTTTCGACTGATGGCCTGGAACGCCTACCTGAACAAGTCGATGCAGCGTCCCGACCAGATCGACCTGTTCATCCCGTTCATCTTTCTCAACATGTCGTGGAATCCCTACAGTGGCGACGCCGCATTTTCCCCGAAGGACGGACTCGATAAGGCGTGGAAGATCGAGGATTTCGAACCCTCGACGATCGCTCACTTTTTCGAGTTCTGGCGGGATTTCGACGGACGCCGACTGCCGGTGTCGTTCGATCACGACTGGCTAGACGTGACCGCCGTTCATGACGACGGGCAGATTTCACTGGCCGTAACCAACATGGGTGGCCGTCAGCTTGCGGTGGACTTGTCAGGGTTGGTGAAAAAGGCCGGGGCGACAGGAGCACGTCAGAAGCGGCTGAACTATCACCGGGGTAAAGTCGTTTTTCAGCCGTGGCACGAGGTCGATGCCGCCGCTGTTCCGGTCGATGTGAATGAAACGACCGTGATTCAGTTGCCGCTCTCAGAACCGCTCACACCCGCTGAGCCCTACCAGTTGAAGCGGTGGTTTGCTCTCGAAACCGGGGTTAAAAGCACCGGGGAGGCGACAGAGTTTTTGGTCAAGATCCCGAATCCGAATCCCGTTAAAAGCGCCCGTCTCCTCGTCGGAGTGCATCGGTCCGGAGGCATCACCGAACCCCTTACAGCAACGATCAACGGAACTGAGATCGCCATTGGAACCGGCGACGCGAATGAATTCAGCGAGTTCTTCGCTCCGCTCGATGCGGACATACCCGCGGATCTTCTCCAGGCAGAGAATCAGGTGCTCATCAAAGCGCAGGAAGGAACGACGGTCACCTCGGTGCAGGTCGTGACGCTTGATTCCACGCAATCTGCTGCGGCGAACCCCTCGGCAGGAGAAAAACCCAAACCCAATATCCTTTGGATCGTCACCGATGACCAGCGGGCGGACTCGATCGCCGCCTTCAACAAGATGCTCGGCACGAGCGAGAATGGTGACAGTCGTCTCGGCAAAGTGCTTTCTCCGAATGTCGACAGACTTGCGGCGATGGGAACGACTTTTCTTCAAACCTACAACCAGAATCCCGGCTGCGCTCCAATCCGCACCCTGATGCACACGGGGCGCTATTCGCATCACACTGGCGTTTACGGATTCGAATACTACACTCCCGTCGGCCAAGCACACTGGCGACCTTTCGTGCCGCACGTGCTTCGGGATGAGGCGGGCTATCAGACCGTCGCGGTCGGCAAGCTCGGGATTCGCGCGCTCGATCACACCGTCGGGAAAAAGGTGCTCAATATTCCGCTCTATGACACTTTCCTCGGTTACCGCAGAGATTTTGCCGCTGAGGGACTCACCGACTGGAACAAGGAAAAGCCGTGGGCTGACGGCAAACCTGGGTCGAGCGAAGAGACGTTCTTTTTTCCCGACGGCAATCGACTGAACTGGAACGAAGGGGCGAGCGATGATGACCGCGAGGAAATCCGCGAGAAACTCGACTTGCTCCGCCTTTACCACCCCGGTGAGGAAAATTCCGACAACGAAATTCTCGGCGGTGTTAATTCGCAAGGGGGCGAGATGACCCGCGACGGAAACTTTATCGGAACGCTGCTTGAGCACTTCGATGAGATTGGCAAAACCTATACCGACCGCCTCGGTCGCGAACAGGATGGACCGAATCCTGACAAACCAATCTTCGCCTACTGCGGTTTTGACTTTCCGCACACCCCGGTGCTGCCGCCGAAAGAGTTCCGGGAAAAATTTCGTTCCTTCAAATACAAGATCCCCGAGTTCACCGAGGAGGAACTGGCTGCCTTCCCGCCGCAGCTCATGAAGCTCTTCAAAAACGCAGGGACCGATCATTTCACCGATGAGGAGAAGCACCAGATGATCGCTGACTACTACGCCTTCTGTGCCTACGGCGATTCGCTGGTGGGACAGGCGGTGGATGGTTTCGTTTCGCTTTCCGAAAAACAGAACCGGCCCTGGATGATTCTCTACGTCTGCGGCGATCACGGCTGGCGACTGAACGATCATGGCATGGTCGCGAAGTTTTCCCACTACGACACCGATCTGCACAATCCCATCATCGTCGCCAGCTCTGACAAAGCCGCATTTCCCGATGGAGAAGTCGTCACCGAACTGACCACCTTCGTCGACATCGCTCCGACATTCTACGAAGCAGCCGGACTCGACACCACGGATGCCGCCTACGATCATCTCGACGGATTCGATCTCGCGAAAGTGGCTGCAGGCGACGGGCCGCAACGCGAATACACCATCGCCGAACCGACCTGGGTGATCGGACCGCGCGGCGTCATCCGTACCCGCGAGTGGAAGTTCGCGATGAAGCTGAAACCGCGCTACAACCCCGGCAAGGACATGGACTGGGCAATCGGTGCGAGTCTCGAAGAGGTCGAACCAACCCTGTTTGATCTCCGATCTGACCCTCTTGAATTGAAGAACCTCGCCTTTGATTCACGTCATCGTCCGGTCGTCGATGCTCTGCGCGAGAAGTTGCAGAATATTCTCCTCGGTGACGGACGCGTCGAAGTCGCCTGGACCCGCGAGGGCGGCGACGAGGTTTTTACCGGCAACTTCGCCCCCGGTGCCGACGATGGAAAAATCACGGTTCCGGAACCTCTGAAGTCCGCGCCGAAGGCAGCAACGGCAAAGGCGAAACCGAAAAAGAAATCAGCTAAAGCAGCCTCCGGAAAACAGCCGAATATCGTCCTGGTCTTCGCCGATGACATTAGTGCCCGCGAGCTGCCCGTCTACGGGGCGACCGTGTGGAGTCCACCGCTTGGCGGCAACAGCTCCGATCCCGCCTTTCGCGCCCAAACTCCGGTGCTCGATGAATTGGCCGCCGAAGGTTGCTGGATCAAACATTGCTGGGCCGCGACAGTTTGCTCGCCCAGCCGCGCCATGATCATGACCGGTCGCTACGCTCATCGCCACAAATGGTGGACCAACAATGACATCGGCGAGGTGCAGCGCGAAAACGGCAAGCGGGAAAAATGGCCGCTGTATGAAAGCTCACCGTTGCAACTCGGACATCTCGCACAGCAGGCCGGCTACGGCACCTTCTGGACCGGCAAGACCCAGATGGCGGGCGATCTGACCGAATTTGGATTCGACGAAGGCGTCTTCACTCCGGGCAATCTTTCCGACCGTGACAATCCCTACACCGATTTCAAACACGAAATGGTGAAGCGCGACGGCGGAAAAATTATGATCAATACCGACACCGGAGATCCGGTCGACACCTACCTGCAACACGGCTGGTACTGGTATCCGCATGTGCGACTGATGAATCACCTCTCACTGAACGGCAAAACCTTTGGCTGGTGGCCGAACACGCCGGAGACGAAGAAATCCTTCGGACCTCATACCTACGGGCCCGACGTCGAGCTGGACTTCGCTTTCGAGTTCATGGAACGCCAACATGCCGAGGGGAAACCCTTCTTCGTCTACCATTGCTCCCATCTCGGACACGACGCCTTCAACTGGCTCGATCCCGCCGACCCAAGCAAATGGCCCGGCACTCCCGTCGTGAAGTGGGACGGTGAAAAATACCAGCGCACCGAGCCGAAAATCACCGGTGACAAAGGCGACTACGACACTCACGGTACCGTGACCGAGTCGGGCATTCATCATCACATCAATTATCTCGATTACCACGTGTGGCGTTACCGCGAAAAACTGGAAGAGATGGGCATCGCTGAAAACACCGTGCTGATATTCTGCGCCGACAACGGCACCAGTGGCTACGGCAAACACAGCCCCGACCGGCAGAAGGGGACTCACGTGCCGCTCATCATTCACGCGCCCGGCATGAAAAAGCACGGCGAACAGGACGTGCTCTTGAACCTGTCCGATTTCCTCCCGACCTTTGCCGACATCATGGGCGTCGACCTTCCCGCCGACTACGCCATCGACGGCGAAAGCTTTTGGCCCTTTGTCATGAGCGGAAAGAAGAATCACCGGAAATGGATTTACGGCTATCGCGGTCCGCAGCAACTGATTCGTGGTCGCCGCGTCATGAAGGATGGTTTCGACAAGTGGTGGAATGTTAGTGAAGTGCCGGACGACCTCATCAGCTTTCCACAGATCGAAGACTGGCAGAGCGTTTCCCAGGAACACCGCAACGAGCGCAATCTCTTCCGCAAGGTTCTCCCGGAATACGATCTCTGGGCCGAAGAACACGATGCACCGGGGACTCCGCCTGCGGAGACTGCGGGGAAGAAGTGAGGTTCGGTTTCAGGACGAGACGACTGATGAATTCGATGAGTAGCTTCGTCGTCGCCTAGTTATTTGCGCCCACCAAGAAACGAAGCGTGAATCTTCACGGTAGCCGAGAGAAGTTGCTTCAGCTCCTTCTCGTTTCTGACGAGCTGTTTCATTTCTGCCGTGGAGACGGCGATGAGGCGGGCCACGGTTTCGATCGTAACCCCGGATGTGGCCAGGGTGGAAGATTTTGCATCCGAGTATGTCTGAATCACGCCGATGAGCTGCGCTTCGATCTGCTCCATCATCTGGTCTCTCAGGTCGGGGGCAAACTTGGGGCCGAATTCGAGAATCTCTTCAGACTCGGGGCTGGTGCGGATCAGCTTGTAGGGTTCCATAATCCAACTGTCGAGAACAGCGGAGATTCCCGCTTCCAGTCCGGAGCATTTCTCCAGTTTCTTCTCCGCCACGGATGAGAACTCCTCTATTTTCCGAATGAATACGGCGCGGAGTATTTCCTCCTTGTTGGGATAAACCAAATACAGCGAAGGACGCGACATATCTGCCTTCCTGGCGATGTCGCCCATGGTCGTCTTCTTAAAACCGAAGCGAAGGAACACTTCGAGGGCGGCATCGAGAACTTTGGTTTGTTTTTCAGTATCCACGAAAACAAATTGACAAAATATGTCTAAATGTCAATTTTGATTTATGACAATTTATGTAAAAATGTCAGAACGGGGGGATGCAGGAATTACACGGAATCAAAAGAATTGAATCATGACTGACAAAAACCATTTCGGCCCCGAAGGCTGGACGCCGGAGCAACTCAACTCCCTCGCCGGCAAAACCTGTCTCATCACCGGAGCGAACGCCGGTGCCGGATTTGAGGCAACGCGGATTCTTCTCTCCAAAGGCGCAAAGGTGGTGATGCTGAACCGCAGCGCCGAAAGGTCGGTCGATGCCATCGCCGCCCTGAAGGAGGAATTCGGCGATGAGGCGGACGTGTCTTTCATCCACATGGACCTGGCGGTTCTGGATTCGGTGCGCCAAGCGGCGGCGGAGGTTATCGAGAAGTTCCCCCGCATCGACGCGCTTATTTGCAACGCGGCCATCGCGCAGGTGCCGACGCAGAAGCTCACGGTCGACGGCTTCGAAAGCCAGCTCGGCACCAACCACTACGGCCATTTTGTCCTCTGCGGGATGCTCTTCGACCGGATCGATGAGTCGCAGGGCCGGATTGTCGTCGTCGCCAGCCTCGGCTACAAGATGGGGCTCAGGACGATTAAGTTCGACGACATGAACTGGGACCAGGATTACAGCGCCAACCCCGCCTACAGCCAGAGCAAGTTGGCGCAGATGATGTTTGCCTATGAACTGCAGGACCGGGTCAAGGCAGCGAACCGGAACGTCGAAGTGTATGTCTGCCACCCCGGTTCCTCCGCGACCTCGCTGATCAGCACCAGCGGTGGTCGTTTGACGCGGGCCATCTGGTGGCTCATGACCAAGACGCCGTTAGTTCAAACCGCGGAAAAGGGCGCCTATCCGGAGGTCATGTGCGCTACCGAAAACGGCCTGGAACAGCGTGCCCTTTATGGCCCTACGCGCCGCGTGGAAACGGTTGGACCGGTCGGCAAAGGCACGTTGGAGCCCTACGCTTACGACAAGACCGTCATGACAAAACTGTGGGACGTCTCAGAACAGGCGACGAGTTTTGATTGGGCGATCTGACCAAATACCGCACCGAAGCATTGATAGCGAAGTCATTCGGCAGGGAATTTTCGAACAAACCCTGTTGGTTCATCGAACAGACCCTGTTGGTTCGTGAAAAATGTGTGGCGGGACCGGATCCCGTCTAAGAAGTGGAACGGAGGCCGTCACGATCGAATGGAAAGCATCTTCTGAATGGCCGAAACGACTTCTGCGCAGTTTTCGTCATCCAAAGCGTCCGTAGTTCGCAGAGACAGATGCGTCGTCTCAAAAACGGCTCGCAACTATCCCAGCACGTCTTTCATCACTTCGCCATAGACATCGGTCAGGCGGAAGTCGCGACCGGCGTAGTTGTAGGTCAGTTTGGTATGGTCCAGTCCCATGAGATGCAGGATGGTGGCGTGGAGATCGTGGATGTGGGTTTTGTTTTCGACGGCCTGGTAGCCGTGTTCGTCGGTGGCACCGTAGCGGAGGCCGCCGCGCACGCCGCCGCCGGCCATCCACGCGGAGAAGCCCTTGTTGTTGTGATCGCGTCCGTCGTTGCCTTGCGCGTAGGGAGTGCGGCCGAACTCACCGCTCCAGACGATGAGGGTGTCCTTGAGAAGGTCGCGCTGCTTGAGGTCGGTGAGCAATCCGGCGATGGGCTGATCGGTGGCGGCGGTGTTGTCGCGCAGTGCCTGTTCGAGGTTGCGGTGTTGATCCCAGCTGCCGTGAGTGATTTCGATAAAACGCACCCCGGCTTCGGCAAATCGGCGGGCGAGCAAACACTGGCGACCGAACTTGGCGCTGGCTTGATTGTCGATGCCGTAGAGGGATTTCGTGGCCTGCGATTCTGCATCGATGTCGAGCAAACCGGGAATCTCAGACTGCATGCGGAAGGCGAGTTCAAACGATTCGATGAGGCCTTCGACCCGGGGATTGTGGACCTCTTGATCGAGTTTTCCCCGGTTGAGAGATTTGGCAAAATCGAGCTGCAGGCGCTGCCGTTCGCTGCTCAGTTTTGGATTGCTCAGGTTCGGCATCCCGGCCGCTGAGGTGTCATAATTTTGCGTCCGCAGACTGCTGCCGATGGGAGTTCCCTGATAGATTGCCGGAAGAAAGGCGGAGCCGTAGTTGTTGGCACCGGTCGGAGGGCTCAGGGTGATGAAGCCGGGAAGATTCTGATTTTCCGTGCCGAGTCCATACAGCGACCACGCACCCAGCGATGGCCGGACGAACTGAAAGTTGCCGGTGTGGAGTTGGGCAAAAGCCTGCGGGTGACTGGGCACGTCGGTGTGCATCCCGTTGACGAGGCAAAGATCGTCCGCGTGTTGGGCGAGATGCGGATAAAGTTCGGAAATCGGCAGGCCGCTCTCGCCGTGTTGTTTGAACTCGAAAGGTGACCCAAGCCACTTCGCGTCGCCACGCAAGCCGGCGACATTGCCGGAGTCTTTGTTCAATCTCGGTTTGTAATCAAAGGTATCGATGTGAGAGGGGCCGCCCTCCATGCACAAAAAGATCACGCGTTTGGCGGTGGCTGCAAAATGCGGGGCTTTTGGAGCGAGAGGATTGTTGGAGGAGGCCGTGGCAGCAGTGGCGGCGAGGCTGCTTCGCGACTGCATTGCGCTGAGTCCGGCAAAGGCGGTGTAGGCAAATCCGGTCGACAAATTCTTCAAAGCCTGGCGACGAGTGGGGGGGAAAGGATGAGGATTCATGCGGTGAAATGGGGGGATTCAATTGACGTAGAGAAAATCAGCCGAAGTAAACAGCGCATGACAAAAGTCGGTCATGGCTTCGAGATACGCAGCATCCCGGTCGGTCCTGTTTTCCTGACTGGTTATCTCAAGGGATTGCTGAAAAAACGAACTGGCCTTGCGCATTTCGTCCGCGGAAGGGGGGCGACCGAAGACCATTTGAAAGGCCGCAGCGCCTTGTTGTCCCGGCTTGATTCCTTCGTTTTCGATCAGTCTGCGGGCCGTAGCTTCGGCCTGAGTCCGCACGAAGTCGCTATTCATGAGAAAGAGGGCTTGCGAGGGAACGGTCGTGGTTTCGCGCCGGCCGACGCCCGTGCTCGGATCGGCGAAGTCAAAGATATCGAGCGAGTCGGGAACCTGTTTGCGCACGATCGGCAGATACACGGAACGATGCGGGCTGGTGAATTCAAACCCCTCGATGTCGGCAACGCCACCGCTGCGAAGATTGCGGCTTTGTTGGGTGATCACTGAACCGTAGGGTGGCTCGATTTCCAGGGAACCACTGATGGCGAGAAGGGAGTCGCGCAGTGATTCCGCATCGAGTCGGCGCTGGTCGGCCCGCCATCGCAGGGCATTTTCCGGATCGGTGGTGAAGGCGGTGCTGTCGAATGTCGAACTCAACTGGTAGGTGCGGGACAGGACGATCTCGCGGATCAGATTTTTCACCGACCAATCGTCGGCCATGAACTGCAGGGCAAGATGGTCGAGCAGCTCGGGGTGACTTGGTTTGCTGCCGGTGGCACCAAAATTGTCGACGCTGGTGACGATGCCGTTGCCCATCAGGTGCATCCAGACGCGGTTGACCATGACACGGGCGGTGAGCGGATGCTCGGGGGACGCGATCCACCGCGCCAGTTCGAGGCGACCGGAGGAATCGTCCGCGAGCGGCTGGAGGTCTTCCTCATCGGACATCACCTGGAGAAATCCCCGTGGCACAGTGTCTTTGGGAAGGTCGACTTCGCCACGCACCAGAAACTGAGCGTCGGAAATATCCTCGCTGTCGGTGACGCCCATGGCGAGGGCAATCGGCTTGCCATTTTCGTCGTAGGTATTGAGCTCGGTGTCGAGCATGGTGATGACATGGTTCAACTGCAGAAGTTGCCGACGATCCACTTGTGCTGGATCCTCGCTTCGGGCTCTGACGAGTTCTCTCATGCGGTCGCGTGCGCGGTTGAGTTGGTTTTTCTTGGCCTCGATTTCATCCGGGGAAAGTGGTTCGAAGGCGAACTCGTTTTCCTTGATGGGCAATTCGATCAACTCAGAAGCGTGGCGATTCTGAACCGACGAGTAAGTGCCGAACCAGGTATCGCTGCTCAGGAAAATGCCCGCCATCGCGTAGTAATCCGACTGCGGGATGGGGTCGAATTTGTGATCGTGGCAGCGGGCGCAGGAGATGGTGGTGCCGAGCATCGCCTTGCCGAGTGTTTCAATCTGCTCGTCGACCAGGTCGTAGCGAAACTGCTCCTCGACCTGTGAGTTGAGGTTCTTCGGCCCGAGAGCAAGGAAGCCGGTGGCAATGCCCTGTTGGGCGCGCTCCTGCTTGTCCGGTGATGTCATGAGATCGCCGGCGAGCTGTTCGGTTAGGAAGATGTCGTAGGGTTTGTCGTCGTTGAAGCTCTTAATGACATAGTCGCGGTAGCGCCAGGCTTCCGGATAGAAAACGACATTCACATCTCTGCCGTTCGATTCCGCGTAGCGGGCGACATCGAGCCAATGGCGTCCCCAGCGTTCCCCGAACTGAGGTGAGGCGAGAAGTTCGTCGACGACTGCGGCCACGGCTGCGGACCGATCTTTCTCGCAGGCTTTGATGAACGCTTCGATCTGCTCAGGCTTCGGCGGCAGGCCAATGAGATCGAAATAGAGACGGCGCAGCAAAGTATAGGAATCGGCATCGGCGACTGGCTCCAGTTTGGCTTCCGTGAGACCGGCGTAGATGTAGTGATCGATGTCGGTGACCGGCCAGGCATTGGCGGAAAACTCGGGAACTTTTCCCTGTTGCGGTTTCCGGTAGGCCCAGAACTCGCGCCCGGCATCCATGTCGATGATGGAGGTAATCATGCCGGCGCTGTCCGACTCTCGCGGGTCGGGAGCACCCATCTCGATCCACTTGCGAAAATCAGCGATCACTTCGGCGTCGAGTTTGTACTTCGGCGGCATTTCCAGTGAAGAGTCATCGTAGCTGATCGCGGTCATCAGCAGACTGTCGTCGGCTTTTCCCGGAACCACTGCGGCACCGCTGTCTCCACCCTGCAGACTCGCTTCACGGGTATCGAGCAGCAGTCCGCCCTTCACCTTTTCCGAATCCTGCGAGTGGCATTTGTAGCAATGCTCGACCAGGGCAGGGCGGATTTTTGACTCGAAAAAATCCAGGCCGGCCGAGTCGGTTTGCGCGAGACCTGCACCTGTGGGAATCGCCGCGAAAACAGCCAGAACTGTGGCTTTGATAGTGCGTTCGGATAGGGAGCAGGGAAATCTCATCGGTGATTACTGACCCTTCTAGTAACGCCACGAATTCGAAAAAGTTTCGCGAAGGGATGATCTCAACACGCAGAACAAAATTCCCGAACCCCTCAAAACGCGCTCTGCACCATTCCTCCTTCGGCGCGGATGTTGCTGCCGTTGATGACAGCGGCGCGGGAGCTGCTCACGAAGGTGACGATGTCGCCGATTTCCTGTGGCTTGATGAGTCGCTGGATCAGCGAGGCGGGGCGGTTCTCGGCGATGAATTTCTGGACGCCTTCGGTGAGTGTCGGTCCGGGGAGGGCGCTGTTCACGGTCAACCCGGCGAGGGCACGTGAAATCCCCAACGGCATCGTCTTCGTCGCGCTGTAGTGAGCCATTTCCGGTGCGGCTTTGATGCCGGATTCACTGGAGATGAAAATGACCCGTCCCTCCTTGCGGTCGAGCATGCCCTTAAGGTAGTGACTGGCGAGACGATAAATCGGCACCTGACCCCATACTCCTTAGGGTTGAGTCGATGACTCCTTAGGGGCGAGTCGTGTGTCTTCAATATTAATTCTACTTTGTTAACGTCGTCGAGATGACGTAAAAAAGGGTCTCTGCACCCGCTGCGAAGCCTCTGGAACGGAGTCTCTGCGGCGGATACGGAGATCCTTTTCTACAAAATATCAAAGTGGAATTAAATTGGCAATGATTCTGATTTCATTGATTCTCCTTAAACACATGAACCAACTGAAATTAATCCTTTTCGCCCTCGGGTCCCTGTTTTTGTCCTCGGGTGCGCAAGCAGATCCGGCGGAGTTGAAGCCCAATATCCTCATCTTCTACGTCGATGATCTCGGATGGCAGGGATCTCAGTTGAATGACGTCGATAAGCCTTGTAACTACGAAACACCCAATGTTCTCAAGTTGGCGGAGCAGGGGATGAACTTTACCCAGGGGTATTCCGCAGCGCCGACCTGCGCCCCGTCACGGGCCGGGATCATTACGGGGCAGCACCCGGGGAAACTCCGATACACCCACGTGTTGTTTGACCGGATCACGACAGGCAAAGCGTCGGAAGAATTTGTTGATCCCTACCTTGGATCCCATCTTCAGCTGGATGCGCTTACTTTGGCGACAGCATTAGGGGCCAACGGCTACCACACCGGGCATGTCGGCAAATGGCACCTGGGATTGAGCTCGTCGCTTTTCGGCTTTGATTTCAGTCATGAAGAACGTGGAGTGCATCGTAAGACAGCTGATCGAACCAAGGATTTTGCAACTTTCGATGATCCCACCTACCCACTCAGCAAAGAGAAATACCCGCCGTTCAGCGACAAAAAGCCAGACGGAATCTCTTATCCCTACGACGATGTCACCGAAACGGCGCTGAAGTTTATCGAAGAGAGCGATGATAAGCCGTTTTTTCTCTATCTGGCCCACTGGATGGTGCACTGGCCGGCGATGACGCGCAATGGTGAGTTGCTGGAATACTATTGTGACAAGCTCGGCCAACCGTTCCCGCCAAAGCCGGGATCGATGTCCATTCCGGGACAGAACAACCCCTATTTCGCATCGATGGTGAGCACCGTCGACTGGAGCCTCGGCCGGGTGCTTGACTATCTCGAAAAAACCGATGATCCGCGTAATAAGGAAAAGAAGTTAATCGAAACGACCTATGTGATCTTCACCTCTGACAATGGAGGAGCAACGCTCCACGGCAAAGAAGTCCTCTCCGATAACTCCCCGCTGAAATATGGCAAAACACATGCCGAGGAAGGTGGCATTCGAGTACCCATGGTCATTTCCGGACCCGGAATCCCAAAGGGCACAAAGTTTGATCGCCCGGTCAATCAGCTGGACTATTTCCCGACGATCCTGAATTTGACGCAAACAATGATTGCTCCGGAGGCCCGGAAGAACCTGGGCGGTCTGGACATCACCCCGGTTCTTCTGGACGGGGCTGAGCAAATTGTAGACGCGCAAGGCGAGGAACGCGAAAACCTGTTCTGGCACTACCCGCACGGTGGCGAATCAATGCGATCGAGCCTTCGTGAAGGCGATTTCAAATTACACAAAAACTACCACACACACGACTACAGTTTGTATCGCCTCTACAAAGACGGACAACGACACGATCTGGAAGAAGCTAACGATCTGGCGGCCGACCCTGAATATGCGCCACTGCTCAAGACGCTTTCAGAAAAACTCGACAATCATCTCGTGGAAAATCAGGTGGAGGGCCCGTATCTCAACCCGATCTACACTGACAGAACAAAACCTGCCGCGGAGATCCAGGCAGTGAAATACGATAGCGAAAAAACGGAATCCAGATTGAGACTGACAAGCGAAAGTCCTGCCATCAAAACCGCCTACGTTATTTATCGCGACAAGCCGGGTGTTGATAAGAAGAAAAGTAAGACCGATTTCGATGTTCGTATCGGCGTGAAAATACCTGCCAAGATCACCGCATCGGGAAAAATCATCCGGGCCACGATACCGAAAGGAATCGAAGCATGGTGCTTCCTGTTGATTGACGAAAATAACTACCTGATTTACAGCGATGTCGAAGTGATCGAGTAGGCAGGCCTCATGGGAGCCGGAGCGTCACTCACAAATCGAAGCAGGCGACGATCACTATAACGGCGGACCATCGCTTCAATCCATGCGGGGCATCCCATCTTCTTCGAGGTCCGTTTTTCTGTATTGTTTGTCTGTCCCTTGAAGCAACCGATGGTGACGCGACCGCCCACCGAATCAGGGCGCGTGTCCCTTCCTCTTTAACCGGGGCTGCTCCGCTCGATGCGGCAGCTGGGTGATCGGCGGGTTTAGGGGTGATTGGTGACTGTGTGAGAGTCAGGAAATGTCGCCTGACCTCGAAATTCCGAAATTTCTAGTTCGATCTGATTGTTTTAGAATTCTCTTTGAGGTGTGATAAATATGATTTTAGAGACTATTAGTCTGAATAGATAACCTGTCCCCAGGAAATTGTGTCCCCAGGAAATTCGGGGGGGCGTGAGAAGGCTGTTCAGTGACCATCGATTTCGATCAAAAAGGAATCGCGTCCTCATCCGGGCGATCTTCTCCGGTGTCTTTCTCTGCGATGTCTTCAATAGTTGGCTCGGCAGCTTGTTCAGTGGAGTTCTCGGAATTTACCCTACCTTGCCATTCTCGGGAAATCTCCGACCAGTCGACTGTTCTCTCACTTTCACCCTCCTCATCGTCGACCTTTCCAGTCCACACTTCCCAAAAATCGGGATCGTCTGATTGTGGACGCTGTTCATCCGGGAGGTTTCTAATTTTGACGAGGATCGGCAGCTCCGACGCCCATCCCATCAGAATCGCTTTTTGGGAGGGAAGCGAAGGAAGGTCACGCAACAGCCCCCTGAGATTGTCCGGGACTAGCTTCTGCACGAGTTCCTGATCCCGATCGTTGCTGATGCGGTGAAGGAGGAAGGTATTGCACTGAGAGAGAACAGTGGGTGAAAGTTCGGAAGGACGTTGGGAGGAAAGAACGAGTCCAAGGCCGAACTTCCGGCCCTCCCGAGCAATTCGCTCGAATAGGCGACAGCAGGCACTGGAGGCGCTCTCATTTTCAGACACCTCGTTGTATCGTTTAATGAAAGTGTGCGCTTCCTCCATCACAAGCACGGTCGGGAGCGTTTTGTGTTGTGGGTGCAGTTTCCGGTATCGCTGTAAAGCTTCAAAAGTCATCCTCGCGATGACGGCCGTAATAATATGGATGACCTCAGCTGGGACTAGAGAGAGGTCGACAATCGTTACCGTCCCATTTGAGGCATCGCTGTTTCCCAAAATCTCAGTAAGCCACTCATCCAAACCGGTTTCCTCGCCATCAGTTCCGTAGGTTGAACTCATTCGAGCCTCCGCCAGCAATCCTCTGACTCTCATAATGAGCGAGTCAAAAAATTGAGGGTTGCCTTCAGTTCTAGCGGACCTCTCTAAGTAAGCCCCAAATTCAAAACTTCCGAACTGAATGGGCAAATCCTCCTTGTTCTGGGAAATTTGAATTCCGTTTCCAAGTTCTGAAACCAATTCGTCGATTTCCCCCCTTATTTCATTTAGAGACTTGATAGAAAAGTTATTGTAGCCAGTCGTTCCATTGTTTCTCTGATAGGTTTGCCCATCCGCACCCAAGACCGAATCAATCGTCTGAACGCAGCTGTGAAGTCGATCTGAAAAGTCACCAAATTGGGAACCAAACTCTTCAAGATCCTCCTTAATCAGCTGCAGGGTGGGTCCAAACTTCCATCCTTCGTAACCCCGACCAGTTGAAATCGCTGCCTCGATGGTCGTCAACATCGCGCTACACCCCTGACGCAAGCGCAATTGGGATTCCTGGTTTGCCCCTTCGATACTCTTGATTTCTCGCAGACACTTTCGTAGCAGGGGCCTCTGAACTCCTGGGCTCGCCTGCGTGAACGCACACCATTCGTCGCTGTTCCAGAACCAGAGAGGGACTTTTAGGGGAGCGACATTCTCTTCCTCGGCATCCACGGAAAAGATTCTGGCCTTTTTGTCCGAAGAAAAGGCACGGCTGTATTCACCATTCGGATCGAGAATCAGAAAACGAGCATTGGGATCCGCCCCAGTGCCTCGCTCTGCCTTGGCAGCATCGAGAGACCACCGGATCAGCCCTGCGACCGAACAAGATTTTCCGCTCCCTGTATTTCCGAGAACAGCAAGATGCCTTCCGAAAAGTCGGTTGGGATCCACCTTGACCTCTGCGTTCTCCGCCAACGGACTGTTGCCGATCCAGACTCGGCGATTTTCGCCCGACTCGACGATGGAACGAAGCTGTTCCGGTGTTGGCAGAAAAACCACGTCACCAACCGAAGGAAAGCTCCCAACACCTCGCCGGAAATTGAAACTGACATGCCCCTTTCCGTCGTCATTCCCGAAAGACAAGGTCCCCAATGGAGTAAGACTTAGCTTTCGCAAGGGGAAGGGCAAATCAATCAAGCCGAAGTCCTGCTGGGTTCCTTTTCTCTTGGGGTAGGGAGAACGCTCCACCGTGATCCACTCCACTTGCCCGACCAGGAACCCTTCATCGGAAGGCACGAGGACGTATCCATTGACCCGGGGAAACGGACGTGGAGTCCCTGTGTTGAGTGAAATCGCGGCAGGGGCTTCTACATCCAGTAAGACCTTGATCTCGCTGGGTGACACGAAGTCAACACTCCCGATGCGGAGAGAATCTAGGAGTGCTAATGGGCTTGTGCTCATACTTAAAAAAGGTCCGACACGCTGTCTTGATCGTCCTCAGTCTCCTTCTTCTTCCCGGCCTCCGTGGGATAGCGCATTTTCAGCAATTCACTCATCCTCGAAGTTGCCCTGTCGATGGCCGATTTCGGAAGAAAATTTTCAGTCAATGTCGCCAAATCCCCTAGGGTTTCGCCCACTAGAAGCGTGATCTGCGATCTACGCCCAAGCCTGTCATACATTTCACTAATCCGCCCCATTGAGTCGCTTCTCGCAATCACTACGAGATGGGTGGAAGGGATAGTGAGCATATCCTCGATGATCCGATTAATATGTTCATCCCCAAAACTGAACCCATAGGTGACGAGGGTGCTATTGGGGCGACACACTGCCGATGCAAAGTCACGAAAGAGATCCACGTAGGGAAAATGCGCCGTCTCTCTGTCCTTTGCGGAGTTGGGAAAAATCATCAATTGATTTGGAGTAGCGCCCATCAACCCTGGAGCCTTCAAAAACGGGGCAATTTTTTCTGCCCCAAGAGGGACCCCCATTCGCCGGATTTCGTGTCCCGAATTTACCCAGTCGATCGATCCGTGTAGTTTAGCATACCGAACCACTCCTTCAAGATAGCGAGGCTCGCCCCTGATGCCGGGTGGATTGTAATGCATATCTACGTCTAATCGGGAGGATCGAAAGATTGGTGTCAGCGTCCCAACAAAGCGGTCCAACAGATGCACTCCAGCTAGTTCTGCGCCCGCCTCGAGAATCCTATCATAGTTTGTTGTGAAAATATTAAGACGTTCCCGAGTTCCTGATCGGGAGGCAAAACTCATCAAGAAGTTCACCAAAGTATTCCAAGCTTGCTCGCGCTTTTCACTTGGGCCTTCCACGATACCGGTTTCACTCTTAAGAATTGATTCGGCGAAATCTTCGAGGATCGCCGCTACCTGCGTTCTCAGCTTTTCAGCCTTTTCATCTCCTTGAATCTCCAAGCCGCGAATCAGCTCATTTGCAACTCGAAGATCATCTTCGAGATTAGCGCCGGATCGCTTGGCCTCCTTTGCGCTGGAATTGGCTGCGTCACGAATTTCTTTATCATACTCTTCGAATTTTGCTGTATCCATGCCAGCTGCAGGCCCGTCCGCAGCCATCCAGTGCATCGCGTGCGTCAATCCCGATCCGACGAGCAGAGACAAATGCTCCGATTGAAAGAGCGCTGTCAGCCAAGGCTCAATTCTTTGCCGCAAATCGGAGATTTCGAATTTTCCTTCTGGAGCCCACGCCGGATAATCATCACCTCGGACCTGAAAGTCATTTGCAGTCCTGTCAAAAGGAACTGGCATCCGATCGTCGCGTGTTTTCAGTAATTCAGGCTTCGGAGGATCAGGCGGCGATGATTTCGAATCTTCAGATGGATCGAGTGGAACTACACCGGGATCCGATGATTCTTCCGGTGGATCCAGAGGAACTACAGGAGGCGCTGGAGGTTCGCCCGATGGGGCAGGGGGATCGTCAGTTGACATTATTTTTTACTAAACAGCTGTGTAACAGAAGTATCAATTATAGTTTATTTTAAATTCTGCTCATGGTAGGTATATTTTTGGAATTCAATTTCCACCCTTCATATTCCCTGACGTCAGGCAACAATTCTTAGCTAAATCCATCAAGTCCCTGCGGCATCTATCACTCATGCCTTTGTTCCCTGGCAGGCTACCGCCGGAACAACATGGGCTGGCCTAACATTCGTCCCCGTTCCCAGCGTTCCCAGGGGTCACGCAACAATTCTTGACTAACGCGACTAATAACCTTCCCCTGTAGATTCGACCCGCCTTTGCGGATCGGGAACGGGTCAACTTGCGATAGACCACTCGCTCATCGCGCGGGTCTTCCGGCCCCGGGAAGACCCTTCTTAAGAACCAAACTCGGCCGACGTCCTGGCTCTGCATTATTGGCCTGACCAATTTCATAGCGACTGTTTGTCGGAACCGCCTCAACATCGGCATTGAACCGGAAAACCGCATAGGTTCCTCCGGAATAACCCGGGTTTGCAGTGTAATAACTCTGCAACCATGCCGAAACGTCACCGGAGGTATGAACGCCTTCGCCATCCGACGAGGTCAAAACACCATCCTGCAAGCCGGCATGCCCTTTTTCGTCGTCCAAAAAGTCACCCGCATAATAGTTGGAGCTGTCGACGACCGCTTCGGGAGCAAAACCGATGCCATACAAATCGACGTCAAAATCCGGGTTCCCCACGACTCGAGTATAGAATGAAAGATGGGCATTGGTAACGACCTCGCCTTCAGGAAGAACAGGCAATTCAAATAAGAGAGCCCCGCAGAGGTCGATAGTCTTGAAGTCGCCAACTCCGAAATACTGCGAATTCCTCAGACTGCCATCTTCTCCAATCTCTTGATCTGCCGGATGTCCGATAACCGACACCGAATGGTCCGGGCCTTTTCTGTCATCGTAGAACTCTGCCGCCGCATTAAAATCCGGGAACATCTGCTCTCCCTTCCACGTCATCGGAACGACAGCCGGACGACAGGTATGGCCCCATGTATGAGCGAACTGACCGCGAGGGTTCCAAAAAATACAGGCCCACCACTGTCCCTCAAAATCCTCAAAAAAGTTTCCGTGCCCACCGCCGATCAACGAGGTTGTCCGCCTCCCGTATGGGCCATAGATTGAATCGGACGAAGCAATCACGACATCATAACTGTAGGCGTCCTTCTTTTTATGCGCGTAATGGAACATCCCGGGCTGGTCGGGGTCGGGAGTCGACCAGATGGTGTTCGACAGGATATATTTCCCATCGTGCTTGAATAAAAAAGTCCCTTCGATATACGGCTCCTGCGAATAGGGCTGTTGAGTCAACAGCCGCGGCTCTTCGGCCAGCCCGGTCAGATCATCCTTGAGCTTGGCAATTTTACCATTCTGGTAGACCAGATAGATTTTACCGTCATCATCCTCAAAAAGATTCGCATCGATCTGCGCCGTCAATGGCGCTCCGGGGGAAATGTCTTCATAGGGCCCCTCCGGCTCGCCGGTCGTGCTCCGGAGCACAAAGGTCGCGCCCTTGAGTCCGTGCCCAACAAGCTCGTGTCCTCGAAGGAGCATGTTGTGGTTCATGCATGCGACCAGGAAATAATTATCCTGGAGCGGGAGGTAATGAATCTCAGGCGCCCAGACCGACCGCCGCACCTCGGTTCCAGTGGGCAATTCCGCCTGGTGGAACTCATCCGGAGCCAAGGTATAACCGGCCTCTCCCGGTGGATACACGTAGAAGTCTTTCTGCCACCCGTCCCAGTCATCCAGCGGCCACACCAGCCCCAGCGGCTCCCACTTTTTTAAATCGCGGGATTTCCAGACCCGGAGTCCATCATTCCACTTCCAAAGCGATGCATCGGGCTGGCCATCCGCAGCGACCGATCCCGTCATGAAAAACCAGCCATCCCGACCCCGGGTAACCTGCGTATCTCTCATATAGATATCCAGCAAGGGATAAACAGAAGGAGGAATCTGAATCCGGGGATCTTTAACATCGATTTCCCCATAGGCAGTGGTGCCCTCCTGAACAGACGGGTTCTCCCCCCAAATAATGCCCCCTGTAGATAGAAGCACTATGAGTATCGCGGCAATCAACCGGCTTCTACCAATGCAAATGCATTCAGTGAAATTTCGAAATTTTGAATCTTCCATATCAACCATCTTCAGGCGGGACTTAGTAACAGGCTTCGAGCGCGGGTTCAAGAATCTGCCCGGCCTCTTTCATGTTTTTCTGCAAAACGGGGATCGGAACGTAGCGAAGTGCACCGCCATACTCTATGGAAAGAGCGGCGACCGCACCGGCGACCTGCCCCGGCGCCATCCAGGTTGGTTCCATCCGAATCGACGAATACGCCACATGAGTTGTCGAAGTCGCAACCGGAACGATTAATCCGTCGACATGTAGCGGAATCATAATTCGATACGGATGGCATACGGGCGGGTAGTATGATTGAATGAGTCCACCGGGGGCAGGTGAATTATTGCGTCCCCACCTACTGGAAGCAGCATGTGAGGGTATCAACAGGCCGTGTGAAATTCCCCAAACCCCTCAAAACGCACTCTGGACCATTCCTCCTTCGGCGCGGATGTTGCTGCCGTTGATGACCGCGGCGCGGGAGCTGCTCACGAAGGTGACGATGTCGCCGATTTCCCGGGGCTTGATGAGTCGCTGGATCAGGGAAGTGGGGCGGTTCTCGGCGATGAAGCGGGCCTCCGCTTCTGCAGCGGGAAGGTCGGGAAAGACGTCGGCGATGAATTTCTGGACGCCTTCGGTGAGGGTCGGTCCGGGGAGGACGCTGTTCACGGTCACCCGGGTGCCTTTGGTCAATTCGGCGAGGGCACGTGAAATCCCCAACTGCATCGTTTTCGTCGCGCTGTAGTGAGCCATTTCGGGTGCGGCCTTGATGCCGGATTCACTGGAGATGAAAATGACCCGTCCCTCCTTGCGTTCGAGCATGCCCTTCAGGTAGTATCGGGCGAGACGCACTCCGCTCATGATGTTGGTTTCGAAGAGGCGTTGCCAGTCTGCGTCGGTCTCGTCGAAAAAGCCGACCGCTTCGTAGATGCCGAGATTGTTGACGAGGATGTCGACTTTGGGGAAGGCGGCCAGCGTCTCTTCAGTGCCTTCGGCGGTGGCGTTGTCCGCAACGAGGCCTTCGAGTTTTGCGTCGGGCAACTGCGCGCGGATGTCGGCGCAGGCTTCGTCGACCCGTTCCCGGCTGCGTCCGTTGATGATGACTCGGGCCCCCTCGGCCGCGAGAGAGCGGGCGATTTCGAGTCCGATTCCGGCAGAGGATGCGGTGACAAGGGCGGTTTTTTCGTTCAATTCAAGATTCATAATAGTTTGTGGTTGGTGATCGCCGCTCTCCCTCCACCGGGAGGGGGCAACGGTTCATGGCTTGACCTTCACGAATTCCGAGTGATCATTCAAATAATGCAAATCATGCATATAGATTATAATAATGATTAATCTCGAGTGGCTCCGCACCTTCAAAACGATTTATGAACGCGGCAGCGTGACGGCTGCGGCGGAGCATCTTCTCGTCTCGCAACCCGGAGTCAGTCTGCATCTGAGCTCTCTCGAGAATCACGTCGGCTACAAACTCTTTGAGAGACGCCCGCGTTTGCTCGTCCCGACCGAGCGGGGCAAGCAGCTCTACAATGCGATCGTCGATCCGATCGCGCGGCTTGAGGAAATCGAAATCAAGAGCCAGCGGGGCGCTTCGGGGGATCGGCCTACGATCACTCTCGGGATGTGTTTCGAGACCTTTCAGCTGAGCCTGGAAGAAGCCGTGCCGGACTTGCCGTTTAACCTCATCCTCGAGTTCGGTGACTACCGGCAGCTCTTGAAAAAGCTCGAGGATCAGGTCATCGATCTCGTTGTCACGCCGCACAATCCCGAGCTGCGCGGGATCCACTATGAGCGGTTTTCGCAGGAAACGATTGTCTTGGTTGCCGGGAAGAACCTCGATGTGAGCGATTTTGATCCGTCGGATCCGGCTGCGTTGAGAGTGTGGCTGCAGCAGCACCCCTGGTATGGCATCGCGGGAGACAACGATCACTTGCTGCGATTCTGGAAACAGAACTTCCAGTCTTCCCCTGAATTTCGGCCCAACTACATCGTCCCGAATTTTCACTCCATCCTGAGAAGTCTCTCACGCGCTCCCGGCCTCGCGATCGTTCCTGATTTTCTGTGTCGGGAGGTTCCCGGCGTCACCGTTCTCTGGGAAGGCTACCGTCCTCTCGTGAACCGTCTCCACTTCGCGCGGCAGAAGAAGAGCCCCCATGAAGCGGCCCTGCAGCAGATCACGGAGTTGATCCGACAGAAAATGCCGCCGATGAATGCGGAGGTTTGAGTGTTGTTCAGCGCGCCGCAGGAGCGGCGATGAGCCAATCAAAGTAGAGCGACGAGCGATTCGATTTCGCGGACGACTTCCGCGCATCGTTCGTCATCCAGCGCATCCGGGTGAGGATCGGCGAATCGCTGTGCGTCGTTGTCGAAATATTGTCCTGACGCATTCATAAATTCATCGCTCAGGGCGGCGCGGCGGAGAATGTCGGCGCCGATGCCAAGATCCTTTCCAGCCATACCGAAGCCTTCCTTGACCATCTTGCTGGCGAGGAGAGAGCCGGGATTGACGGCGACAACGACCGGGCCATTCATTCCCAGTTCCTTCGCGAGAACCCGTGTCCACATCGTGATTGCGAGTTTGCTCTGGGAATAGGCGGACATGTCGTCGAGTTTTCGCTCACCCCGCATGGCGGCGAGGTCGACGCGGTCCTGGGCGGCGGAGGACAGGTTCACGATTCGTCCGCTATCGGGGATGATGGGGAGAAGACGCCGGGTCAGCAGCCAGGGTGCGATCGTGTTGACGACGAAGCGCATATCGAGGCCGTTTTCGGCGATCGGGTTCGGTGTTTTGAGAACACCGGCGTTGTTGATGAGCACGTCGATGCGTTCGTGTTTTTCAGTAATGGCCTCAGCCAATTCCCCGACTTCAGCGAGACGGGAAAAATCGGCGCGGAAGGTCTCGATTTCTTCTGAACCGGAGATGGCACTGAGGGTCTCTTGCGTTTCTTCCAGCTTCGCGGGATTGCGTCCGTGGAGGAGCAGGTGGTGACCTTCAGCGGCCAGCCGCCTGGCGGTTTCGAGACCAATGCCGTCGGTCGATCCGGTGATGAGGATGGTTTTTTTCATGAGGATATTGTGGTGTTGTTAGTGAAATTCGGGAAGCAGCTCGTCGGCGAGCCGTTTCATCGTGGTTTCGGTATCGGTCTGATTGAAACGAAGATTCAGCGCAAGGTGATTGACGCCGATTTCCTTGAGCGACTTCAAGTAGGAAACAAGACGATTCATGCCGAGATGGAACCCGAGGTGGATGGGGTAGGGCTTCGCGTCGGGATCGTCGTCGAGATCGATATGAAGCGGCTGCATCACCGGTTTGTCGGGCAATCCGGCGTTCCCGATTCGCTCGCGAAACTGGCGGATCGCCCGGTTCTGCGCGGGCAAATCGCGAGGGTAGTTCATCCAACCGTCGCCATTGCGCGCGATCCATTCGGGATCCTGCTGGCTCCCGCCGGTGATGAGGAGGGGGAGTTTCCCTCCGACCGGTTTTGGCAGCAGGTCCATACCGCCACCGGGCCTTCCGAAGGATTCGTTGTCGAATGCGGGAGCCTGATCCGCCATTCGGCGGATGTATTCGAAGCTGTCGCGAAATCTCGCACCGCGATCGTCGAAGGGGAGATTCAACGCGGGGTATTCCTGTGGACGGTCACCCGAGGCGACACCGAGAACGAGCCGCCCGTCTGAGAGAACATCGGCGCTCGCCGCCGCCTTGGCGACATGAGCGGGATGACGCAGCGGGAGCACGATACTGGCGACACCGAGCGCGATCGTTTCGGTCTGCGCGGCGAGGTAGCCGAGATAGACGAAGGGATCGAACAGCTGCCCCGCATCGCCGAAGGTCGGCACGTTGAAGGGCACGTCGCGGAGCCAGACGGCGGAGAATCCCAGACGCTCGGCGAGTTGGACCCGCTCGAGGTGACGCTTCATCGTCGGCACCGGATTCCGGTCGTAAGTCTCGAGCGGGACAACCAGTCCGATGCTCATCTTTCCGGAACGGAAAATGGTATCGTATCCCCGGTTGATTGGCTCGAACCGGGACGCCTCAGTCGGTAGCGTTTTCGTGGTCATATCAAAAATCAATGACGACCTTGCCCATCGCCTTGCCGCTTTCGAGACGGGCGTGGGCTTCTCCGGCTTCTTCGAGTGAGAAGTTCGTTTCATCGAGGACGACCTCGAAATCGCTCGACTCGATGATGCTGGCGAGGTCGGCAAGGATGGCTCCGTGTTCGTAACGTTTGAAGTGGTGCAGCATCGGAATGAGCATGAAGACGACGTGCAGTGAGAGCCCTTTGAAATGCACCGGATTCAGATCGAGCTCGCACATGGAAACGGTCGTCGCGATCTGGCCGTTGAGCGCGGCAGCTTCGAACGACTTGGGCAGATTTTTCCCGCCGACGGTATCGAAAATCAGTTCAAAGCCGGCACCTCCGGTGTGTTTTTCCACATAGTCCTCGACGCTTTCGGTTTTGTAGTTGATCCCCGTTGCTCCCAATTTTTCGATCAGAGCCAGCTGGGCATCGCCGCCGCCGGTGGAATAGACTTCAGCACCCCAGTGTTTCGCGAGCTGCAGCGCGACGTGCCCGACGCCACCGGAACCGCCGTGAACGAGCACTTTCTGTCCGGCGCCGATCCCGGCACGTTTCAGCCCTTCGTAGGCGGTGATTGCGACGAGAGGCAGGGCGGCCGCTTCGCGCATCGAGAGGTTCTTCGGTTTGTGCGCGATGAGGTCGCTGTCGGCGGCAATGTATTCAGCGAGGGTGCCGGGGAGGTCGGCGAGACCACCGGCGCATCCGTAGACTTCGTCACCGACGGAATAGTTTTCGACGCCTTCTCCGACCGCTTCGACCGTTCCGGCAAAGTCCATTCCGAGCAGCGCCGGAAGCGCGGGGGAAAGCGGCAACTCTTCACCCATGTTGCGGATCATCGTGTCGACCGTGTTCACGCTGGTCGCCGCGATTTTCACGAGGACGTGACCGGCTTCCGTTTCGGGTTTTTCGATTTCGGTGGCTTCGAACTTTGCGTCTTCGCCGTAGGTTTTCAGTAGCATTGCATTCATCATATTCTGGTATTTTCGATTTCGTTGGGTTGAGGGAGACGGGACCAAAATTTCCCGGTACGAGAAATCAGGTTCGTCTCTGTTCCTGTGAGGTTACGCTGCTGAATGGATTAGAAAAATTGGTTGTTCTAATCGCATTGATGAGGTTTCCATATAGTTGGCGACGGTCGCTCTCCATAGGAGCGCCCGATCTGAGGAGGATACGATGGAGACACGGCTTATGGCTAAGACGGGAACCAACTGATTTTCAGCGTGTCGGAATCCGTATTTTTGAGAGATCAGCTCTCTGCCTGAGACGCTTCACGCCGCACGCTCCCGGGCGTTTGCCCCGTTGCCTTTTTGAAGGCGCGGGAAAAACTCGCTTCGCTCTCATACCCAACCTGCTCGGCGATTTCCGCAAGCGTCTGATCGGTGTCGCGCAGCCAGTTGCGGGCGACCTCGAAACGCCATTGCCTCAGGTAAGTCATCGGCGTCTCGCCAACAAGGTCAGCAAAGCGGGCCGCGAGGCCGGAGCGGGAGACTCCGACCGCTTCCGCGAGAGATTCCACCGTCCAGGGGCGGGTCGGGTCTCGGTGGATGAGAGAAAGTGCCCTGCCGACTTGCGGGTCCTGAAGCGCTCCGAGCCAGCCGGTTTGAGCCTTCGGATCTGATTGCAGCCAATGACGAATCGCCTGCACCACGAGGATGTCTGAGACCCGCGTGATGACAGCGTCCCCGCCGGGGCCGAGACTGCGCGCCTCTTCCATCATGAGCTGGACCGACCCGCGGAGCCATTCATTGCCGGGAGTCGCCGCCTGCATCGGGATGATCCCGGGAAGGAGGCTCACCATGCGCCGGGCGGCCGGGTCCCTGACCGAGACGAAACCGCAGATCAGTCCGGCCGGGTCACCGCCACCGTCGATTTCGAGCAGCTCATAACGCGGACTGAGGAGGGGGCGTTCGTAGTCGAAAAGATTGGTCGCGTGCGTTTCCGGTGCGTCGGTAATGGCATGGCCAAGGCCCTGCGGAATGAGCGCGAAATCATGGGTTTTCAGTTCGTGCCGTTCGCCGCCGGGGAAAGTGATCCAGGCCGATCCTTCGGTCACGATGTGAAACATGAGGCTCTCAGGCATCGCCGGGAGTTCGACTCCCCACGGAGCGTTCAGTTCCGACCGGCAGAAGAATGTTCCGCTCAACCGCAACGCATGCAAAGCCTCCCCGAGCGGGTCGACGGACCGGAATGCTTCCTCGGGAGAGTTTACCGTGGGGTGGTCGGGCATCGGGGGAAAGACGCCCATTTTGGACGAATCGTCAACTCTCATGGAGCCGCTGCCATAGCGGATTGAAACGGAATCGATCAAAGTGGGGGCGATGAAAACAATCCAACTATCCCATCCCACCCGAAATGTTCACTCCGCTACCGCTCCCTTTCTCGTCATTGGCGGCAGCGGTAAAACCGGCCGGCGTGTCGTCGATCGTCTCAAAACGCTCGGGCATGAAGTCCGCAGTGCCTCGCGCTCCAGCAACCTGAGCTTCGATTGGAACGATGACGCCAACTGGGACGAAGTGCTCACCGGCGTGAAGGCGCTCTACGTCACCTACCACCCCGACCTTTCGGTACCGGGTGCGTCGGACCATATTCGTGCACTGTTGGCGGTTGCCGAATCGCAGGGGGTCGAGCGAATCGTCCTTCTTTCGGGCAGAGGGGAGGAGGAGGCGCAACGCTGCGAGCGTCTCGTGCTCGATTCCGGCATTCCGGCGACGGTGGTTCGGTGTGGTTGGTTTAACCAGAACTTCTCTGAATCCTTCTTCCGTGATCTTCTCATGAGCGGAACTCTCGCTGTGCCCAACGCTTCCGTCGGTGAAGGCTACATCGATGCGGATGACATCGCCGATGTCGCCACCGCTGCTCTCACCGGGGAAGGGCACGAAGGCCAGATCTATGAGCTGACCGGACCGGAACTGCTCACGTTTCGCGACATCGCCGTGATCTTTCACGAGGTCACGGGGCGCGAGTTGAACGTGGTCGACGTCTCGCGTGAAGACTTCGTCGAAGGGCTCGAAGCGGCCCAACTGCCGGAGGGTATGGTTCAGTTAGTGGACTATCTCTTCAACGAAGTCCTCGACGGGCGAAACGCCAGCCTCGGTAACGGGGTGCAGCGAGCCCTCGGTCGCCCCCCTCGTGACTTTCGCAGTTTTCTGCAAAAAGCCCATCTTTCCGGTGCGTTCGATTAATTCAACTCGGGGAGGGCGGCCTGACACGGTCGCCCTCCATCTTCCTGTTTCATCTCCTTCTGAATCTTCTTTATTTCATGAACTCACCATTCCTCTTCAACGGACTTCTCGTTTTCGCCACCCTGACAACCCTGCTCGTCGCCGGGCTTCTCCTTACCTTTGCCATTCTCGTGATGCCCGGACTCGGGCAACTCGATGATCGCGGATTCCTCCGGGGCTTTCAGGAGATCGACCGGATTATTCAGCAGAGCCATCCCGTCTTCGTAGTGGCGTGGTTAGGATCGATTCTCAGTCTTCTCGCAGTTACCTTCATGGGATTCGGGCAGCTCGACGGATTCCCGCAGGGCCTTCTCATCGCGGCGACGGCGCTCTATCTGCTCGGCGTTCAACTGCCGACTGTCCGGGGGAACGTTCCTCTCAACAATCAATTGCAAACGCTCGATCTCACGACCCTGAACGAGTCCGATCTCGCGCAAGCACGGCGAGCCTTTGAAATGCCCTGGAATCGCCTGAACCTCTTTCGGACTGTGATTTGCCTGATGGCCGCGATCCTCCTGATAGTGGTGGTTCTCTTGCGGTGAAAGGGTGGGGTGGCAAAGTGAAACGGCTGCGGACAGGTGAATTCGAGCTGGAGCCGAGCGCGGTAGACAGCGGTAGAAGCAAGAGGGGGCGCAGATGAATAGATTACCTGTCCCTCGCGGGATCAGGCCACACTCACCCTGCTCGGGTAAAGGGTTGGATAGATCAGGTCAGTTTGCCGCCGGGGCGGAAGCAACCTCGAACCGTCCTTCGGTGCGAATATAGAGAATGCTTTCCGCTTCCGGGTCGGAGGAAACGAGTTGGGAGGAACCTTCTTCCGAACTGAAATAGCTACCGGGTGTCAGAGTTGTGGCTTCCGATTCTCCGGTCCGCTTTACCTGTGGTGCTCCCTCGACGACTACGGCTTTCAACGATGATCCGTCGCTGCGAATTTCACCGGAGAACCCGGCGGGCAACTTGAGAAGCGTTCCAATGCTTTCCCCGGTTCCCGGCTGCCCCCAGAGAAAGGCGAGTTCGGGTCCTTTGGCGGTGAGCCATGTCGAATTCGCGGTATCCAACCAGACGATATTCGACTCGTGAACATTGATCGGTCGCTCGCCGTTGTCGGAGGCTTTTTCCGCAGGCCAGACGAGATAGGGGCCGCGCTGGATTTCGATGTAGGCTATATTTTCCGCACCTTTCGCCGCCGTGATGTGAACTTCGCCGGCAGGCTGCGTCCAGTAGGAACCGGACGGCATCCACATGGCCTCCGCCTCGGGATCGTCGTTGTGAACAAGGCCGGAGATGACCACGCCGCGGTAGGTCACGTTGTGAATGTGAGGTGGCGAGGAAAAGCCGTCGGCGAATTTCACGAGGAAGCCGGTCTGCGGGGCGCCGGCGCGGTCACCCCAGAGAGTTCCCGCTTTGGGCCCTTGATCGCCACGGGCCGGGTTAAGCGGCGTCCATTCAACGTCCGAAGTGAGTAGCATTTTTTCTGATGTTTTTGATTCAGGAGGATCGGCAGCATCGAGCCAATGACTCCGACCGGTGAGCAAAACAGCGAGAACGAGGAGGGGCAATCCTGCGGTGATGAACTTTCGGGTGAGGGCGTTTCTTCTCATGCCATCAATATGCTCCCGGTTGAAAATAAGAGAAATTGATTGTAGAAATTGAATTGATGAGCAAATCCAATAGATCGAATTTTAAGCTGGATACCGATCTTCTCAGTTTGCGCTCCCTCATTGCCGTCGTCGAAGAAGGGGGATTCTCCGCTGCCGCGAAACGGGTCGGGCGTACGCAGTCGGCGATCAGTTTGCAGGTCGCGAAGCTGGAAGACCGATTGGGGGCGAAACTGCTGGAGCGCACCAGTCGCTCAGTGTCGGTGACTCCTGCCGGGGAAATCTTTCTCAGCTATGCGCGGCGGATTCTCGAATTGTCCGACGAGGCATTTCTCGCGGTGTCGGCCCCGGAGGAGAAAACATTGCTCCGGGTGGGGTTTGCGGAATACCTTGCGCCGCGACACCTGCCGAATTTGCTGGCGAGATTCCGTCGAGCTCATCCGAACTGTGAACTCAGTCTCGTTCTCGGTATGGGCGTCGATTTGTTTCCGTCGATGGATGATGGGAAACTCGATCTCGTTTTCGCCGGCCCCGAGGCGGACAACGGGACGCTGCTCTGGGAAGAGGAACTTGCCTGGACCGGACCGGGAAAAGAGAGCGCTGCGGCTGGCTTTTCCGATCCCGCCGGTGCTGATGGAAACGGTGATCAACCGCTCGATCTCGTCTTGATGCATCCACCGTGCAGCTATCGCAAGATCGCATTCGATTCACTGACGAGGGCAGGCAAGCCCTGGAAAATGTCGATCGAAGCCAACTCGGTGCAGGCGGTGCAATCCGCGATTCGGGCGGGTCTTGGTATCAGTGTGCTGCCGCGTTCGGCCGTGGCTGAGGATTTGGCGTTTTTGTCAGGAGATACGCTGCCTGATCTGCCGAACACCGCGGTGATGAGTTACGAGCGCCCCGATCAATCCCACCCTTATGCGCAGCGCTTCATCGATTTTTTGCTGGCGAGTGTGGAGGGGGGATGAAATTTTTCGGCTAATCCATTAGCGGAACTCGACGCCTCATCTGAAAACCGGGATTGAGTCAAAGGGGAACCCTGTCAAATCTCATCGTGGAGAATGATGACTGCCGCTTTTCCTGAATTGTCGGGTGGGAGTCGTTGTCTCGAAGCTGCTTCCTGACTGAAACGGCACTCACCTCGCGGGTGAGGTGGGTCAAATTCATCGTCAGCCGACGGACGTTTTCCGAGGCCGTATTTCATCGCCTCTGCCGGGCTCTTCCTGATCCATTGGCTTGTTTCACTTGCCGCTACCGTTTTAAAAAGGATGATTGGAATCGGTCGTTATCTTCATCGGAGCCGGCCTTTCATATCGGAAACTGAGCCCCTGTCTCCTACCGCTTTTTGGTACGCAAATACGATCCGGTCACGAGCCTTCTATTTGTTCAAGAAGTGATTGGAGTTCATCGATCTTCACCGGTTTGACAAGGTGATGGTTGAAACCGGCTTCCCTGGATTGTTCGCGGTCCTTTTTCATACCGTATCCGCTCATCGCGATTGCGGGTATCTCCTGGCGTGTCTGGATTTCGCGCATGAGATCGAGTCCGTTTCCATCGGGCAGACCCAGATCGCTGACGATGCTGTCGAACTTGCCGGGTTCGAAGATTTCGAGGGCCTCTTTGACACTTGAGGCTGTTTTGACGCGGTAGCCGAGATGGGTGAGGAGTTTTTTGAGAGTGTTGCGGGTGTTTTCGTGATCCTCTACGATGAGGAGTCTCATCGGGGACGCTTCTCCGCAAACGGGGGCGGGATCGCTGTTCGTTTCATCCCCGGCGGGAGGGTTGACGGTTTTCAGGGTAACGGTAAAGGAGGCACCTTTATTTTCGCCGTCACTCTCTGCACGGATTTCGCCATGGTGGGCTTCTACGATGGCATTTGAAATGGCGAGCCCAAGACCGAGACCACCATACTGATGATGGTTTCTCTGTGCGCCCTGTTCGAAGGCGTTGAAGATGTCTTTCAAGGTATCTCTGTCGATGCCGATTCCGGTGTCTGTAACGGAGATGATGATATCGTCGTCGGGGCCGTTTTCGGTGGTGATGATGATTTTCCCGCCGTCGGGAGTGAATTTCAGAGAATTCTTGATCAAGTTCCAAAAGACCTGCTGGAGGCGGGTAGGGTCCGCGGGGACAAATTGATTCTTTGCCTTGTAGCGCTTTTGAATCTCGATTCTCTTACTGTCGGAGTCTCCGGTGGCAATTTCGGCAGCCTGGTCGATCAGCTCGTGCACCCCGGCAGTCTTCCGGTCGAGATGGAGTTTGCCATTGGTGATTCGGGTGAGGTCGAGGAGGTCGTCGATGAGGCGCGCTTCGAGTTCGACGTTGCGGCGGATCATGGAGAAGGCGTCGCGCGTGTTTGAGGAGAGAGTTGTATCGTTTTCCAGAGTCGCAGCCATCATCAGAACGGGGGTAAGCGGGGTGCGCAGCTCATGAGAAAGGGCTGCGAGAAACTCGTCCTTTGCCCGTGAAATGCGTGAAATTTCCTCGAGATTCAGCCGGGCGGTATTGATGTCGGTGTTGGATCCGAACCAGAGGATCACCTTGCCTTCATCATTTCGCATGGGATGAGCGCGGCTCAGATGCCAGCGGTATTCGCCGTCCTTATTGCGAATGCGGTGCTCAAACTGAAAGGGGGCTCCGGTTTCGACGCAGTTTTTCCAGACGCGGATATTGTCTGCCCGGTCGTCGGGATGGATGAGATCGGCCCAGTTCCAGCCGGATATTTCTTCGAAGCTCATCCCGGTGTACTTCATCCATTGCCGGTTGAAGTAGTCGATTTTGCCGGAGGCATCTGCGGAGAAAATTTTCTGAGGCATTGATTCCGCCATGAACTGGAGACGTTCCGCGCTGGCTTTGATCTTTTCGCGGCTTCGCTTTCGTTCGATTGCAATGGCGATGAGACGGGGAGCGATCTCAACGAGACGCATTTCGTCGGGACGCGGTTCCCGCGGTGTGGTGTAATACATCGCGAAGGTTCCCAATACCTCGCGCTCGACACTGGAAAAGATGGGAATTGACCAGCAGGCGCGCAAGTTGTGGGGAAGTGCGAGCGGGGCGAAATCTTTCCAAAGGGGATCGGACTCGATGTCGATGACGTAGACGGGCCTTTTCAGGAAAGCTGCGGTTCCACAGGACCCGGCACCATTTCCGATTTCCAATCCGTCGACAGCTTTGCAGTAGTCCCCGGGAAGGCTGGGGGCCGAGCCGTGGCGAAGGTTCCTGCCGTTTTCGTCAAGCAACAGGATTGAGGCGAACATTTCTTCGGTCGCCTGGCCTTCGATGAATCCGATCACGGCGTCGAAGACTTCTTCGAGAGGGGCATCTTCAGCGATGAGCTCAAGGACCTGTCTCTGGCTGGTTTCCCACTGTTGGGCCAGTTTGCGCTCGGTCACGTCGATGCAGGTTCCGGCGATGTAGTGGGGCTTTCCGGAATCATCGAGAAAGGTTTTTCCTTTGTCGTCGAGCCAGCAAGTACTCCCGTCCGGTCGCACGACACGGAACTCCATAGAAAAATCGGTCCCATATTCAGCGGATCGCTGACAGCGTTCCACGACCTCCCCGCGATCGTCCGGGTGAATTCCGGCGAGGAACTGATCCAGCGATTTGACCGTTTCGCCGGGGGGAAGCCCGAAAAAAGCATCGAGAGTTTCGTCCCAGTCAACATCATCGGTTTGGATATTCCAACGGTAGGTTCCTGCACCGGAACCGTCGAGTGCAGCCTGAAGACGCTCACGGCTGTCCGCCAATTCCTCTTCGGACTGTTTGCGCTCCGTGACATCCCGCGTCGTACCCGCAACGGCTTCGACCTCGCCGTCAGACCCGAGAACAGGGACGAAGATGTAATCGTAGATCCGCCGGCCGCCGGTCCCGGTGAAGGGAACCTCACCGCGAATGGGCTTCTTCGTCGCTATCACCTGTTCGATCTCGCGGTCATGCAAGGCGGCGTGCCAGTCTTCGTATCCAAGCTCGAGGCAGTTTCTGCCGATTGCATCGTTCCAATCTTTTCCCCACATCGAGAGAAGAGCTCTGTTGGCGTAGGTGAAGCGGTGATTCCGATCGAAGACGTAAATGAGGTCCGGAGTGGCGGACAGGATCGTTTCGTAGAGACGGGTCTGCTGCTCGCTTAATTCCTTGAGCGATCTGAGTTCTGCCTCCGCCGTTCTCCGCTGTGAGATATCCTGAAAATAGACGGAAAGACCGTCCCTCGAGGGATAGGATTTTATCGAGAACCAGATGTCCAGTGGTGGAAAATAAAATTCAAACTCCGACGTGGTCCTTTCGGACTTCGACCTTCGGAAATTTCGCTCGACTGCCGTGCCGACAAGGTCGGGAAACACCTCCCACAGGATTTCGCCAACATAGCCTTCCTCGTATCCGTTCACCGGCCCGAGAATTTCCAGAGCCTGTTTATTTACAAACGTGTAGCGCCAGTCATCGTCTAGAGCGATGAAGCCGTCTGTGATGCTGTTGAGAATATTTGCGTCGCGCTCCTGCATCTCCTGCAGTTCCTGTTCGGCCTGTTTTCTCGCGGTGATGTCCTCAACCACACCCAGCATTCTGACGGCGAGACCTTCGGAGGTGTGATAGACACTCCCGTGGATTTCAAGCCAATGGAGGCTTCCATCTTCCCACACCACTTGGCATTGGACTTCCCAGTCGCGATGATCCTCGACCGCTTTTCGAAAGGCTTTCTCGACCTGGCCCCGGTCATCCGGATGAACGTAACTAAGGAAACGCTCGAATCCCCACTCGTCTTCGGGAATGGGTTCATCGAAACCAAAGCATTGGTCGTGTCGGAGCGATGTCCTCGCTTTGCCGGTCAGCAAATTGAGGTCCCAATCTCCAAGCTGAGCGGTATCGAGCATAAACTTGAGCGCTGTCCGGCTCTCCCGCAGCGCTTCTCCGGCCTCGACTCTATCAGTGATGTCAGTTCCCGTCGGAGCGATGTATATAGTATTCCCCGCCTCGTCTTTCACGCAGGTCATCACGAAATCGACGTGACGTTGTTTTCCATCCGCCAGGAAAAAGGCGGATTCAGCTCTGAAGACATTTCCCTCGCAAGTGGATTTAAAACCTTCACGCACCATTTTCTTCAAGTCGGGGGAGGGATCCCACCAACCACAATCCCAGAAATATTTCCCGACGATTTCCTCCCTCGTAAATCCGCAACCTTCCACTGCCAGCCGGTTGGCTTCGATGACACGACCGTCCAGATCGAGGATGCCGGCGAAATGGGTTCCCTGATCAAAAAACGTCCGGAACTTCGCATCGGATTCGGGGGCATCGTTTAAACAATCTCTGATCTCCGAAGTTGTTGATTTCGTCTCTTTGCGCTGGCACCACTCGGAGAACAAAGCCACGCCCATTTCGATTCCAAACATGATCCATTCATCGAGAGGATCTGCGGTGAATACCGCGACGACGCCGGCACTGTCATCGGTGGTTTTCAGGGGGAAAGTGGAGAGAGTCCTTACACTTTCCTGCGCTTCCAACCAATCGAAACCTGTCGTCTCGAATTCACAACCGCGGAACGAACCGTCCCCGCTACTAATCTCCTTGAATACCTGATCGCGGTCCGCGTTCTCTCCGGTCAGAAATTCCGGATCGTCGGTTCCGGCGACTGCCAATCTTTCAAAGTGACCGGAGTGGTCAGACTGAATGAAAATCGCAACGATTGATCCCTCTACCAAAGTGGCAATTTCGTCGGCAAGGCGTTGAGAGGACGACAGTAATGCAGATTCTTCCGTGAGAATCGATTCAAGAGCAGTGCGGAATGAAGCGATAAACGAAGGCTTTGAACCCATGGTGTCTCGACGGTAAATTGGTTTCAACTCGACGTCCAATCTAATGAAGATTGGCAAAACTATAAGGAAAATTTCTGAAAAGTCGATGAGGCGCAGTTTTGCAAACGCTTGAATAGATCAATCGCCAAATATCGATTCTTTCATGGTTCCCGGGAACTCACGTTCCGGCTCAGCCCCGGGGAAGTTACCCGACACCCCGGGGGAGTTGAAATTTTCGCAAGTGAGCCATTTGCGAGGCGCAGAGACAGGGGCCGGACGATAAACACGGTGGCAGATTCGTCTTGCTGTCATTTCCCAACGTGGCAAGGTTTAGGTCAATTGGTCAATTTGGTAATATCTTCCCCAATCCATGGAGTCTGAGTCCGACAGTTTAATTTGCCTGCTTTACGTCAGTACTTTGACTTCAGAACTCACAGAGGAAACACTGGAAAGCATTCTCTCGAAATCCCGAATCAGGAACGAGGAGCTGGGTGTCACCGGTCTCCTCCTTGTCTTCGGGGAACACATTGTTCAGGTTCTCGAGGGACCGCCGACGGAGGTCCGGAGAGTATACGCTTCTATCGAAATCGACAGCAGGCACAGAAACGTTTCGAAAATGGTAGACGTTCCCGTTGATCGCCGGTTTTTCCCCGACTGGTCAATGGCTTTTCAAAAGCATCCCGACTCCGCTCCCGATCCAAATCCGGCATTGCAAAAACTCC
Source organism: Verrucomicrobiales bacterium (assembly GCA_029213065.1). Taxonomy (GTDB): domain Bacteria; phylum Verrucomicrobiota; class Verrucomicrobiia; order Verrucomicrobiales; family DEV007; genus Arctic95D-9. Next base: position 58,217 of record JARGPH010000002.1, read on the forward strand.
TCCAGTCAGAGGAAAAGGGCACGGTCGAGATGGTGAAGAAGCTGTTCGAGATCTTCGGCATTTTTCTCGGAATCGGCAAGAAACACGATTTCCAATTCCAGCATAGAAATTCGAGATAGGGCGGGCAACGCCTCGATTTAAATCAAGTGTGATATTGATAGGCTCCCTGCTCGCGACCATTGCGCGAATGCTGATCGAATCCTGAGCGAGATAGTTCTTCAGCCCGCTTTCCGCACTTCGGAATGAGACTTGAGAACCTCGTCACCATCTTCCTGTTCGATCAGGTAGGCCGGGGCCTCGTCGCTGGCGTCCCGTGTCACTTCGGAACCCTTGAGGTTCCGGGTAACCTTCTCCCGGAAAACTTCCCGGACCTTTCCCGTCGCGGTGCCGTTTCCCCAGTCCCATTCGACCTTTGTATTGGTTGCGTAAGCTTCTTTCATCTCAGGGTTTACGTATTGAATACGGAGTTGGAGTCACCCCGAAAGAACCGCAACAACCATCGACATCGCAAGCACAGCAAGCACGGGGCGAGAGCGTTCCCTGTCTCCAACGTGCACGAGGAGCGCTCCGATGATCAATACCACGATCCTGAGCGCTGCGGTTTCTGAAGGCGCGCGCCTGTCCGGTGTCCGAAAGCAGCTGAATCGCAGTTGCCGCGAGTATTCTGGATTGTATGGATCTTGTCATGTAAGTTAGGCCGTCTAAAGCGTGATGACTCGTAACCGGATACATGTAATTGAATGAAGACACTCTCACATTCATCGAAACGTCACCTCGTTTTCGTCGGAGGTGGCCATACCCACGCGCTCGTTCTCCTCGCTTTGGGAAAGGCGCCTCTGCCAAACTGTCGCATCACGCTCATCAGTGACGTGGAGCTGGCTCCCTATTCCGGAATGCTGCCGGGACGTGTCGCCGGAATCTACGACGATGATGAAATGCACATCGATCTTCCGCGACTCTGTCGCTTCGCGGGAGCCGATTTCGTTTCGGCGCATGTCAGTGGATACGATCCGGAGAGCGGTATACTACAAGAGGAGGGCGGTGAGGCGCTCGATCTGCGTCCCGATTTTATTTCCTTTAATGTCGGTAGTGCGCCGAAACTCGATGCGGTTGCCGGGGCGCAGCAATGGGCGATTCCGTCGAAGCCGGTGCCCACGTTGCTCGAGGGCTGGGCTCGTGTCCGTGAAGCGGCTACGCAGATTTCTCCGGATGGGGATCCGCTTCGTATCGTCGTCGTCGGGGGAGGGGCCGGTGGTGTCGAGCTGACCCTCGCAATGCAATCGCAACTCCCCGAATCGACCTGTTTCGATCTCGTCCACGGTGGCGATCACCTTCTTCCCGGACACAACGATCGCGTCCGGTGGCGGTTCACGAATCTGCTTGCCGCACGCGGGATCACGACGCGGCTCGGGACGCGTGTCGTCGAAGTCCTGGAGAAGCAAGCCCGCCTCGATGATGGCTCATTTCTGAAAAGCGATTTTGTCTTTTGGGTGACTCAACCGGCTCCACCGAAATGGCTGCAGCAGACGGGACTCGAGCTCAATGAAAAGGGCTTTCTCCGTGTCACGCCAACTCTGGAGTGCGTAGGACAGCGGGGAGTTTTTGCGGCCGGTGATGTCGCGTCGATCGAAGACACTCCGCTGCCCAAGTCGGGAGTCTACGCGGTGCGGATGGCGACGCCTCTCGAAGCCAATCTGCGGGCGGCGTGGGCCGGGGATCCGCTCGGCTCTTATGAACCGCAGCGCCACATTCTCAGTCTCATCGGCACGGCGGACGGGCGCGCTGTCGTCTCCCGCCCCTGGCTCCCAACCTTGCACTCCCGTATTGCGTGGTGGTGGAAGGACCGGATTGACCAACGCTTCATGCGTCAGTTCGTCGAGGCGGAGCGCTCCGGGGGGACGGATTGAAGAGGGTTAGGTGGACGATTCAACCCTGTTGAATCACATACCTGAGATGACGATGGAAGGCCGTCCGACAGCTACGTGACAACTGGCACGTGGTTGACGCGTTGTCGCATAGGCTGCCGCGTCGGGGTGGTGCAGGCAGATAAGGTGATCAATGCGAGAAGTCCGGTGAGGGCGTGCCTGATTTTCATGAGGCTTATGCTGGAGAAATGGTTGAGAGCACTCTTCGATTCGTTGCAAACTCCCGCGAGTTCTGCAACGGTCATTGATGGATGATCAGAAAGATGAGTCACGACCGCAAGCCGGAACCGATGAGTTAACTGAGGAAGAAAAAGCTGACTTGAGAGATTCGGTTCAGGAAGCGATCGATTTTTTCAGAAAGAAACTGGCTGCAGAGGAAGAGGGCGATTCGTAGTGGTGCTGCTTCTGATCGAAAGCCCCGGGCGAGCTGAAGCATTCGATTCCCCGGTTACTGGTTTAACCCATCAGGGATGAAGGAGCTTGCTTTCAATAGTTCGACCTCTGAACAGACTACCTGATCCCGCGGAAACTTTAGGGCGCAAGAGCTTACCGGCTTGCTAACCCCGGAGATCGATGGATTGCCTCTACTCCGTAGCCTTTCCACATCAGACGCTCGGATTTGAATTGCATAATACCCGAAAGGGCTCTGCAAAATGCGCGACGCGTGCCCCGTGGATTTTCTGAAACTGCTTCGCTGCCAGCTACAGAGCGGTTTGGAGGAAGTGGCACGTAAAATGATATTCAGTGGGAATCGATGATCACAAAAATATCCGAAGCGATCCACCATTATTTTCTTTGCTCCAATTTCGTGGAACCACGAGTGAGCTTTCGATCTGCGAGGCGAGGACTCTTTCCCATTGCGGTGATTTTTTGCAGCTTGCTCCCGCTGACTAACATGAACGCTGAAACCCACGATAAGAACAATGGCAGTATTGAAACACCGAGGGTTATTTTTCTCGACGTGAATGAAACTTTGCTCGATTTAAAGCCCTTGAAGAGCTCTGTCTCGAAAGCTCTCGATGGCAACGATAATCTTCTTTCACTCTGGTTCTCCACGATGCTGCACTATTCGCTGGTGGATACTCTCACGGGGGAATACAACCATTTTTCAGAGGTTGGCGTGGCCGCTTTGATGATGGTCGCTGAATCAAATGACATCGAGCTCGAGAAAGCCGAAGCCGAAGAGGCGATTATTCCCGTTCTTCGAAGTCTTCCGCCTCATCCCGATGTAGTAGAGGGATTGAAACGGCTAAAGAGGAAGGGGCTCAGGCTGGTGAGCCTCACTAATTCTTCAAACGAAGGCGTTAAAGAACAGTTCGAGAATGCCGGCCTCATAGAGATCGTCGAAGAACGACTCACCGTTGACGGAGTTGAAAAGTTCAAACCTCATCAGGAAGTTTACGAGTGGGCTCTAAAGGAAGCCGGAGTCGAGCCCGGTGAAGCGATGCTGGTTGCAGCTCATGCCTGGGACATCGCAGGAGCAAAGGCAGCGGGGTTGCGAACCGTGTTCGTGGCGAGACCGGGAAAAGTGACTTATCCACTCGCTGACGCACCGGACTACACCGTGAAAAACATAACGGAACTTGCTGACCGAATGACTCAAAGCAGCATCAAATTAGAAGAATAATCGACATGAAAATCATACCTGATTCCATCGCACCGCAATTGGAAGTTAATCAAACAGGAGGCGGCCAATGGAGGCTGTCTGACCAAAAGCCGGAGAACTTTCTCATGATAATTTTCTATCGGGGACTCCACTGCCCGATCTGTAAAAATTATCTCGAAGACCTTGAACCTCTGCTCGATACCGCCCGGAAAAAAGGCGTCGAGGTATTCGCACTGTCAGGCGACAACCGGGAACGAGCCCATGAGAGCGCGAGCGATTGGGATATCGGTGATCTCAAGTTGGGTTACGGTCTGACATTGGCACAAATGCAGGAATGGGGCCTCTACATCTCCAATGCAATCAAGGAGGAGGAACCTTCAACGTTTTCCGAGCCTGCTCTGTTTTTAATTCGACCGGATCGCACGGTGTATTACGCCGCTTATAATTCTATGCCGATGGGTCGCCCCGATGTCAAAGAGGTGCTGGAGTTCGTCGACTTCGCTTTGGAGGAGGGCTACCCTGCCCGCGGAGAAAAGACGGAAGGAAGCCGCGGGGATAAGTAAGTTTTTCGTCTCGGTATTTTCTGCTTTATCCCTCAGGGATGAAGGAGCTTCGTCCCGGCACGCAAACGATCACCAACCTCCTCCTCCTCCGCCACCACCTCCACCGCCGGAGTACCCGCCTCCGCTGGATCTTGAGCCGGAGCTGGAACCGGGAGCGGTAGACGAGGATGACACCGCTGAGGCAAGGGTGGCGCCTACCGCAGTAGCGAACATCGAGGGGGCTAAGTTGGCGTTCTGCGAGACACCGTGATACCAGTGAGGCCGGTAGGTGGATTCACCGGAGGCGGCGGCTGCCAGCTCGAGGACGGAGGAAAAGCGCTCTGACCACTTCTGCTCGACGCCAAGTGCCAACGCATAGGGCAGAAAAGCTTCGTAGGTTTCCACGGTGTCCTCGGGCGGATTGTAGTCTCTTAATTCGTCGCGTTCGGCGACGGAGAGATAGAGGCGAAATCCATCGATGCGGTCCATGAGGCGACGACCGATTTTGGTGGGCGCTTTGAGAAGATGATGGAAGAGCGCGACCAGTCCAAGGCTGGCAAGCAGTATTCCCATGACCCAGGGGTTCAGGTAGATCGTCATGAACCAGAACATGGTCGCAAATCCAATCCAAATGGCAGTCGCGAGGATGGTTTCGATCGAGCCGGCACTCCGCAATCCGTTCGCTCTTAAATAGGCAAACACCGAAGAAGTCCACGGGTAGAACATTACGAAGGCAATCCCGAGGATGATTCCGGTCGTGAATGCCTTGCCGAAGTCGTGTGCTTCGAAGAGGCATAATCCCAACCAGGGGACAAGGCCGAGACAACCGACGAGCCACCACCGGAAGTTGGTGTGAAAATAAACCTTTTCGATTTCCTTTTTCAGGCTCGATTCAAGTGTCTTTTTCGCATTGCGGATTCGGACGTAGTTGGAGTTTTTCAGCTCCAGTGTTTTGCTGCGTCCGGTGAAGAGGCAGTCGAGAACGGCTCTTTCGCGGTCTGTCAGTGGTTTGCCTTTGTTCTGCTTCTTGAGGGTGAAGTGCCTCTTTTTCTTCTCCTCGATATCGATCCATCTTTTCGCGGCAAGCCCGAGAATGGCAACCGAGTAAACTTCATCGTCCATTTTCATTCGGCTCAGATATCTCGTGGCGGCGGGACTGAGTTCTTCGGGCGGAGCAAAGAGAGGGATGATGGTTCCTTTGGCAGGGTCGCGTCCGACGATGAGCCAGACGAACACAAAATATCCCGTTCCGGCGACAAGGCCGAAGAGGCCGACGAAAATTCCGACGTTGTCGGCGAAGAGGTTGACGGGTTTGCCGGAGGGCTGCACGAGACCTTTTTGCCAGGTGACAACGATGGTCAAGCCTTCGCCGGGCACGAAGGTCCGCGTCGAATCGAATCGCGCTCCGCCTTCCAGTGCGGTGACGGATACCGCCTGCTCTTTGCTGCCAAAAGCCCCCGCGTATCCGGAGCGCTCGTCCACCTCTGCACCGGACGGCAGTTTAACGGTGGCCGACGTTTTCTCGATCGGGAAAGCCCAGTCATTCCCCGTGACGTTCCAATACAGCTCGTCGTGCTTTTTGAAGAAACCCACCTGGCGATCCGTCTCGTAAATGATGGTGTAGGTGTATTCGCCCGGTTTTAGCAGGACGCTGGATTTACCCATCCGAACGCGGATGCCGTTGGCGAGTGGCTGGAGGATGTATTGCTCAGTTTCGCCGTCGCGTGTCACCGATTTGACTGAGAAGTCGACGGTTTGTTTCAACCCGAGCGTGCCCCGATAGAGCGTCGGGAAGTCGCGGTAGATGCCCCGTTTGATGTTCCTGCCCTCAGCACGAACCCGAATCGTTTCAGTCACTCGCAGGATGCCATTTTCCTGAACTTGAATCTCGCTGTCAAAGGAGAGGATGCTCTCTGCTGCGTTAGCGGTTAACCCGCTCAGCGCTGTGACCACGAGGGCGATCGTTGCGAAAATTCTGCCGATCCTTTTCATGCTACAGCGATACCTGCGGGTTTTGCTTTTCGGTAGATGTTTCAAGTTCAAAGAAGTCTTCAGGAGCGAACTGAAATTGCGCAGCGAGGAGATTGGCAGGGAACGACTGGATCATGGTGTTGTAGTCGCGCACGCTGCCGTTGTAGTAGCGTCGGGCGAATTGGATCTGATCTTCGATCTCCACGAGTTGAGCTGACAACTGCTGGAAATTCCGGTCTGATTTTAACTCGGGATACTCTTCGGCAACGGCGAACAAATTTCTGAGTCCCATCGTTACATCGCGTTCCGCTGAACCCGCGTTTTCCGGACCGGTAGCGGCGGATGCGAGGCTGCGTGCCGCGGTCACTTTCTCGAGGGTGTCGCGTTCGTGATTCTGGTAGCTCTTGACGACTTCGACCAAGTTCGGAACGAGGTTGTGGCGGCGCTTCAGTTGCACGTCGATACCGCTCCACGCTTCCGAGACCCCGTTACGGTGTTTGATGATCCGGTTGAAGATCAGGATAATTCCGATCAGTCCGATGCCGAAAATGACGGCGAGGATTGTGATGATGGTAGTCCCCATGGCCATGAGTATACACGGAATCGCCGGAATTCACCGTGGGACTTTCGTCTTCTGCGGGCAAAACATCCGGGCGGACAGAACAAGTCCTGCACGGGACCATTGTTTCGATTCACCTAATTGGCGAAGTGTGAGATCAAAGGGCGGTGCGGCCGGCGTTGAACGACCCCCTATCAGCGCGGGGGAGCACCTATGCCTTTTTCACCCTTACCTTTTCCACCTTTGCCGCCCTTGCCTTTACCTCCTTTTCCACCTCTCTCTCCGCCACCTCCGGCGGGGCGCAGTTCCACGGGCGTTCCGCGGAAGTGGCGGGGAACTACCGGCCATTCGCCGGTCAGGAAGTAGGCGTAGGTGCCTTCCGGAAAGTCAGGGGTAATACAGAAGCGCCCGTTGCACTCGTCAAGGGTCCCGCTGTTTTCCACGTATTCGTAGTCACGAGAGAACGCGCCGTCATACTCGCCACCGGGGCCATCCTCGCCCGACGGGCGTTGACCCTTTTTCAGCTGATAGCTCGAGGTCATCTCGACAATCGGAGATCGCGGGTCCTGAGGATCTTTACTTCCGTAGAGGGCGTAAATCGGAAAACCGTCTGCTGCCCAGCCAACGAGGGGCGAGTGCTTATCTCTTCCGGCGCCAATCGCTCTCAGGTAGAGCTTCGAGATGCCGTGGTAGTGGTAAGCGCCACTGGGCTGAACGTGAGCGTGGTTTTCATCGAGTCCGAGCCGGAGAGCACCGCCAAGAGCTTCGTAGTTCCAATCAGCTTCGCGGTCAGCGTTCCAGAATTCGGCGGTGCCGGGATCAAAGAGCACGCCATTCAGGGCGATGCCAAACGGTCGGTTGGGAGGGCCTGTCGGTGAACTGTTGTGAGTCGGTGTTGTTTCTGCCGCGGGCTTTGGATCCGCCGGAAGCACGAAATGATATTTCTGCTCCTCGATGGTGTGAGGATTCGCCCGGTTGGGGAAAACTCCAACGAGGTGCCCGGGGATGGCGTTCGATACGACGACTCGTGACTCGCCCTGCTTTTGAATCGACTCATGATGTTCTGCAGGCGGATTTTCGCTGGCCGGCAAGAGCTTCAAAGGCTGCGCTTTGTTCGCGGTATGCTGGCGCATCGGTGGTGGACCTTGAGCGAGAAGCGAGATCGCCAGGGAAACGCTCGTGAGGCAGGAGAGCGTGAGGAAAGTGGATGAAGTCCGATTCATAGTGGCCGTATAAACAGCTCCCGGGCCTATTGGTTTCGAAAGTTTTGGAGGTTTCTGTCAGCTCTCTGCTTCCACTGATGTCATAACAGTGGCAGAAAAATTTGAAACCCGCTGAAGGCTGCGGTGTTCCATTCTTCTCTTGAAACCGGAGAAGCACCGCGCCGGCGAGCTCAGCCGGCGCGGAAACCCTGACAAGCCAATATTAAAATCGACCCGAAAGCATCATGAATAGAATAGCACTTTGTATTGGATTGGCTTTGATGGGCTGCCAACTGCATCTGGCGGCAGCCGATAAGGCGCCGAATATTGTTTTTATCCTCGTCGACGATATGGGATGGAATGGGCTTTCCACAGCGATGGATCCCGAGGTGAAAGAGTCGCTCAGCGATTTTTACAAGACACCTAACATTGATCAACTCGCCGGCGAGAGCGTGGTTTTTTCGCGTGCCTATTCTCCGGGACCGTCATGCAGTCCGAGTCGGGCCGGTATTTTGACGGGGAAGACCCCGGCGGAGTTGCATATGACGACACCGGGCGCAGGAGCAACGCAGCCCTGGCATAAAGTGATCTCAGCGGATTTTGTCAGGGTTCTTCCAGAGGCGGAAGTCACGATTGGCGATCGTTTGAAAAAGCAGGGATACGCCACCGCCCACTTCGGTAAGTGGCACCTCGGGAGGAGCAATCCGGGAGACCATGGATTTGATGTCCACGATGGCAGCACCGGAAATGAAGGCGGTGACAACACCGGCGAGGACAATCCGAAAGATATTTTCGGAATCACTTCCCGCGGATTGGAGTTCATGGAGAAGCAGGCCAAAGCGCGCAAACCGTTCTATCTGCAATTGTCTCATTACGCAGTTCATGAACCGGTCGCAGCGTTGGCTTCGTCGGTCGAAAAGTTTGGCGAAATGAGTATCGGTCAGAGACATGACAAAGTGGACTTTGCGGCAATGACCTTCGACTTCGACACGAGTGTCGGGCAGGTTCTTGAGAAAGTTCGCGAGTTGAAGTTGGAAGAGAGCACTTACATCGTCTTCATGTCTGACAACGGAGCGGTCGGCAATCAACGCCGCCCCGTGAATGCACCGCTCGCGTTCGGGAAGGGGACACTCTACGAAGGAGGCATCCGCGTGCCGCTGATGATTCGCGGACCCGGGATCAAGGGGGATACCTACTGCGATGAAAAGGTGACAGGATGCGACCTTTTGCCCACTTTTTGTGAATGGGTTGGGACTGCTCCGGGCGAAATCGAGGGCTCCAGCCTCGTGCCTTTGCTGTCGGGTAATCCTTCGGCATTCAAGCGCCCACAGGAGGGACTGCTTTTTCACAATCCTCACTACGGAGCGGGCCCGATTCAGAAACCACAGACCGCGATCCTCGTGAGAAACTACAAACTGCTCCGGGATCTCGAGACTGGAACGGATCAGTTGTTTGACCTCGAATCTGATATTTCCGAATCAACTGATCTCGCTCAGAAAAAGCCGGAGATCGCGGCAGATATGGCTGCCGTCCTGGAGAAACGTCTCGAGCAGGTCGGTGCGCAAATGCCAACACCCAACCCGGACTACGATCCCGAGGCAACCGCGCCACGAGGCGGCGGAAAAGGTGGAAAAGGCATGGGCAAAGGCGGAGGTGGCAAAGGGAAGGGAAAAGGCAGAGGATCCAACTGATTGCCGCCGGAATATGACTCTCCGAGGATAGCTGTTTTCCGGTTACTCCTTAGTGCCGATGGAAACCGGGAAGCGCGGGCGAAATAAATCGTTCTTTTGACAGTAAAATTGAGCTTCTTCCCGGGAAACTTGTTACACTTCCTCCTGCCAGTGGAGAGAAGAGGTAACCAGTTATGTTGTCAGAAGAAGATCAGGAAACTTTCACCCGTTTGTGGACCGAGGCTCAGCCGACGGTTTCGCACTACTTGATGTCGCTGGTGCGGGATTCTTCGACGGTGAAAGATCTGCTTCAAAACACGGCCCTGGTCCTGCTTCGTAAGTTTTCCGACTACGACCGCGAGAAGCCCTTTCTCCCGTGGGCGATGGGAGTGGCAAAGTTCGAGTTGCTCGGCCATCATCGTGATGCCGCCCGCAGTCGCGTCATGTTTGACTCCGATTTACTTGATCGCTACACAGAACGCTGGGTGGAGCTGGCACCTCGTCACTCGGACGAAGCGGATGCTCTCCAGACGTGTCTCGCAAAATTGCCGGAGCGTCTCCGAAAAGTGGTCCGCTTGCGCTATTTTGAAGATCGCAACTCGGGTGAAATCGCAAAATCACTTGAGATGAAGGCGGGTAATGTCCGCGTCACTCTGCAACGAACTCGCGAGCAGCTGCGTGAATGTGTCGAACGCGAACTCGGCAGGGAAAGGGGACTCGCATGAAGGAGGCGGAATCACTCATCGCCGGATGGCTCGACGACAGTCTTGATGGCGCCGAACAGTCACAGTTCGAATCCTGGCTTCGCGAGCATCCTGAGAACCTTGACCAATTGGTGGAAGCGTCGATTCGCGATCAGCAACTGCGCGAGGCGGTTCAGATTTTTGAAAGTCGTTCTTCGGCCGGGTTCTCGCAGAAACGGCGCCGGTATCTCCCGCTCCTCGCTGCCGCTGCCGCCCTCGTCTTCAGTCTCGTTGCTACCTTCTGGCTTTCGACCGGTTCGACACGTTCCAGCGGCTTAGCCGAAGTGATTGCCGCCGAGGAGGTTCTCCTGGGGAACCGAAAAGAGACATTCAGCGCAGGCATGAAATTCGCGATGGGACCGGTTTCCCTGAAATCCGGTCGGCTTGAATTGATGCTCGATTCCGGAGTGCATCTTAAAATGATGGCACCGCTTGAAGCTGAGTTGATCGACGACATGCATTTGCGGCTTAAGTCGGGTCGGCTTAACGCCAATGTGGGAGAGCGTGGGAAGGGATTCACGGTTTACACCGAAGCCGGGGACGTGATCGATCTGGGAACCGAATTCGGCATTGAAGTGGACGAAGATGGCGAAAGTCGCGTCGCCGTCTTCTCCGGAAAAGTCGAGGTGCATCCCCGGGAGAAAGGCAAACGCCAGAGTAACGGAAAAGGCAGAATCACCCTGAATGAAGGACAGGCGGCCCGCTTTTCAGTGCTCGCCGGATTGCGTCGTTGGGATAAGGTCGCCCTCGCTGCAAAGGCGGCCGGCATTTCCTCCGATCGTTATGACGGGGTCGTGAGAGAAGTTCGAGACAATCTCGGCGACAGCGAACTTTATCCATTTTATGGGATCGTTAGGGGTGGAATGAAAGAAGGTGCCCTCGCTTATACGGATAAACCGAATCCACGCTGGCATGCCGCCGAAGGCGAACGTTTTCCCGAATGGCTCGAGGGCGCTGACCAGATCCGGACCTACCACCAGTTCCGCTACCGACGTTACTACCGTCTTAATCTGGAACTTGTCGAACCCGCGGTTGTTTACGTCTTTCAAGATTCCCGCGTCGAGCCACCCGTTTGGCTGAGGCAGGGTTTTACCGATACCGGCACCCAACTCCGTGTCGGTCCCTGGCATCCCAACATGGCGGGCGAACCCGGGGTGGAGGTCGAGGCAGATGGTCCCTGGCTTAACGTCAACGTCTGGAGCCGTGAAGTGGCCCCCGGTCTGCTCGAACTTGGATCGCCCCTTACACGCGATGCCGACGAGCACGTCTCGATGTATGGCCTCGCGGTGAAGCCATTGCATAAGTAGAATGGGCTCAAGCCTGTTGAGACGGCGTTGCCTTGACTCTCCTGAGCGCAATCGGCAGACGATTTCTGTTCGACACGATCACTCCGGCCAGAGGAGTTTGATTGCCATGAAGAAGAGAGCGATGTAGAGAGCGTTGCGGATCCAGCGTTCGCCCTTGAGGACGCTGAGTTGCGAGCCGATCCAGCCTCCGAGGGAATTGCCCACCGCGAGGGCGAGGCCGGGGAGCCAGAGGACCTGACCGCGGGCCGCGAAGATGATGAGGGCGGCGAGGGTGAAGAAGCCGACGATGAAGACTTTGTGCATGTTGACACGGACGAGGTCGAGTCCGAGAACGTTGTGCAACGCTGCCATGAGGAGGAAGCCGACCCCGGCCTGAATGAACCCGCCGTAGAAGCCGACTCCGATCATCGCGAGATGCCCGAGAATGAGCTGTTGTCGGGACGGACCGGTGCTTTTTACTTTTTCAGGTTCCCCGGATTTGCCTGTTTCTGAAGCGGTTTTTCCGGCCTTTCGCCATTGCTGCCAGGTCATGTAAATGAGCACAGCAATGAGAACGGCACCGAGAACGCGGTTGAAGAGCTCGCCCCGGACCATGGTCCCGAGAAGGGCTCCGCAGATCCCGCCGGGAAGAGCGGCGAGGGCGAGGGTGAAACTCAGTTTCATGTCCGAGAAACCGAGTGAGCGGAAGCCTCCGACTGCGGTCACATTCTGGGCGAGGATCGCAACGCGGTTGGTGCCGTTCGCGACCGCTCCGTCGAGTCCGAGGAAGACCATCGCGGGGAGAGTGAGAAGCGATCCGCCACCGGCGAGAACGTTGAGGGTGCCCGCGATGACTCCGAGGACGGCGAGGAGAAGGTAATGCCACAATTCCATGAGGAGCACATTCTAGCTCCATTTGGGGAATCTGCGCTGAGGAAGGGGGGAAGTTTTTTGTTCTTGGTTCTTGGGTGTTGGTTCTTGGGTGTTGGATGTTGGATGTTGGATGTTGGATGTTGGATGTTGGATGTTGGATGTTGGATGGTGGATGGTGGATGGTGGATGGTGGATGGTGGATGGTGGATGGTGGATGGTGAGATCAAGACATAGGTAACACTTCAGTGTCAGGCTATAGGTAACACATTGGTTGCTTGGGGGGGGAGTTTGGCTTCTGAACGGGGCAGGTCACAGACTGCATCCTTTGCGGGAGGATGCTGTTCTTCTTATTCTCGTGAGAGTTCGAGGGAGTGGGCGGCGAAGCCGGCTCCGAATGAGGTGAGCCAGAGATGTGAATCGCTGTGCTTTGAGGCGGAGTTAAGCCGGTTCTCGAGTGCGAGCAGTACCGAGGGGCTGCTGCAGTTTCCATACTCGCGAAGCACCGCTCTTGACTCGGTCAATTCGTGTTGAGGCAGGACTTCCTCGATCGCGTTGAGGACATCACGGCCACCGGTGTGACTGATAATTTGATCGGGTTCGGTCTTACGCTTTTCAAAGAGTTGTGCGACGGCGTCGGCGGCGAGTTTCGGAACAGTTCGGTGCAGCTTGTTTCGCAGTCGACCCGAGTCGTTGACAAAGCGAATTTTCTCCCGCTCGGCGGGCAGGTGCAGGGTGTCGAATCGACCGGTTTTCCAGTCTCCGGCGTTTCCCGGTTTACCGGACCAGATCGACGCGCTGGCGCCGTCGCCGAAGAGGCAGAGGCTGATCAGCACGCCCGGATCGTCGGCGATGAAAAAGGCAGCCGAACAAACTTCAACTGAGATCGTGGCAACCGTGGTATCGGGATTCGCGGCGAGGAATCCATCGGCAGAGCGGAGCAGGGGAATCGCGGCGCCGCAGCCCTGGCCGACGGAATCGAGGAGAAATGCGTTCGGTTTCAGCCCCATCGACTCGGCGACGTAACTGGAAACCCCGGGACAGAGATAGCCGGTGCAGGTGCTGATGAGGAGGGCGTCGAGATCTGTGGCCTGCAGCCCGGCCTGATCGAGAGCCTTGCTCAAAGCGGTCGCGGCGAGGGCGGGGGCGTGTTCTTCGAAGGCGCGATTCTGAGCCTCCGCATCGGAACCAAAGAGGCGCTCAGGATCGGAAATGGCGAAATGTCTTTTGTCGATCCCGGAGTCCTGACTGAGGATTTTTCGCAGAAGCGATATCGAACTTCCTTTCAGCTCTGTGTTTCCGATCTGGCTGTTTAAAATCTCCCAGCAGTCCTGCTGAGTGAAGGAATCTTCGGGCAGGGCCGAGGCGATGGAATGGAGATACATGTGGTGAAGCCAGGGGCGACTGAAATAGTGGTAGTGCGTTCAGCGAACGGCACGGTAGAGTTGTTGAAAGGGCAAAAGCCGGGCGCGGGAAATCATCGCGATCGCTTGTTGTCCGGCGCGCGAAGACAAGGCCGGATGGAGGAGGCGGGACCAATGGAGGCGTCGGCGAAAACGCTCCCGCTGCGACTTGTTGACAGCGTCGCAGGTGCTTTCCCATGAACGGTCGCCACTCGCGTATTCGGTCAGAAAAGGAAGGGCGGACTCGGCTGCTTGAAAAGCCATCGTCATCCCGTTGCCGGTGAAAGGGGGGATCATGCTGTGAGCATCGCCGAGCGAACAGCGATCACTCGCCGAGCTTTGTTCACCGAAGCGAATCGCGCTGACGCCGCTGAAGGAATCCTCGTCCGCGGTCGCCTCGTCGAGTCGGTCCACGAGGCGGCTCATTCCGGAACGGCGAATCGTTTCGACCAACCGCTCTGCGCCGCGCACTTTCAGGCCGGGCAAATTCTTAAAGAGGCCGCAGACGTTGACGCGACCATCCTCCACCGGTGTCACACCGACGTAGGAGCCGTCCCCGAGATGCATCTCAAGTCCATGGGACAATGGCATATTACGAAAATGGGCTTTCAGTCCAACCCAGCGGCTCTCTCTTTCTGAATTCCGCCCCGCAGCCCAGACGATCCCTTCGTCGTTTCCCTCGCGGACGCGTGATCGCTCGTGCAGGACGCCTCCGGAGCTGGTAAATCTTTCCGCGAGCCGGAGGTCAAGGGTGTAACGGGAGACCGCCAATGCCGGTTCCGGCAGAGTGCCGCTGAGAATCTTCCGGCCGTTCAGGAACCACGCGGTCGAGCTGTGCCGGAGGCAGTCGCTCAGAGGCTCTTTGAGGTCGAGGGTGTCAATGGTTTCCCCGGAAAGGCCGCTGATGAACTCTCCACAGACACGGTGACGCGGGTAGGATCCCGCCTCATGAATTTCCACGGGGATGCCGCGCTCGCGAAGCGCGATGCCGACTGAGAGACCGGCGAGGCCGCCTCCTGCTATCGTGATCGATCTCATTTTCGGGAGGACTGCCGGCGGGCGATGAGTCGGGAGGCTCCGAGGAGACCAATGGATTCCTTGATCTCCCATTGATCGGTTTCGAGCTGCCAGTGACGGGGAAGTTCACCGGGGCGAAATCCGGCGCGAATGCTGACAAAAAGATCGTGCCGGGTGACCCTGTTCACGAAGGGAACCAGGGCGGCACCGAGCACCTGCGGGAAATGCGCACGAAGCGGTTCGTTTACGATCAACAAGGGAAAGCCTCCCATCGTCGGTGCCAGCGCGTCGAGCTGCCTGTCGTCGAAGTGGTGCCAGAATAGATTCGCGATCAGTGCGTCAGCGGAGAGCCGGGGCAGTTCTTCAAACATATCTCCCTGGATCCAGTGAACCTTTTCAGGGAGATCCGCGGGGCGGGGCGCGAGATCGACAGCGGTCACAGAATAGCCGAGGTGTGAGAGCGCGCCGGCAAACTTCCCATCGCCCGATCCGACTTCGACGACGCGTGCCCCCGCTCGCAGACCGGCATGGCGGAGGGCGTGGTTGAGCCAGCGAAAATTGCCCATCATGAAGTTGATCCTGCGCAAATCCTGACGGGATCTCACCGCTGCCGGATCGTTCGCCGGCAGTGAGTCGAGAAGTTCGGGAGTGACGCGTCGCTGCATAAAGGAAATAGATACGACGGCCGGAGCGAGTCGGATATCTTTTCCTCTCTATAGAGCACAGAATCCCTTCGACGCGGCAAGGGAAAACGGGGAAGGAAAAAGGTTTGTCAGGCCATTGCCCTCTCTTCGGCGGAATCACTCGAGATAGCGCCGCCAGCTCCCTAGCGCGGTGATCTCTTCGGCGTCTTCGATGACGTGGAATTCACAGAGAAAACCGCTCACTTCGCGACCGTCACTGAGAGCGAGTTTTCCGATTCCGAGGGGGGCTCCGATGCCATCGACGAAGGAGCCAAAGCCCGTTGCGGGCACGTTCCAGATCTCGATTTCGATGGCGGCTCCGAGGGCGTCGTTGCGGACCAATCCTGGCCTTGCCGGAAAAGGGTCCGAGGGCGGGAGGGCAAACATCTGATAGACCGGCGCAGTCGTGGTTGCCTCGACGAGGCTGGCTCCCCGGGAGGTGAGCTGATGGTTCAGGGGAAGACCGGAGAGGTGGGCGCCGCAGACCGCGACGGCGATGGTGGCTTCGCTCGACCCGAGGGACGGGGCGGTGAAAGCGGAGGCGGGTTCGTGTCCTTCGGGGAGAAGGCCTGTCGCGGCGTGAAAGCGGGCCGCAAGCGAGAGGAGGAAGGGGTCGCGAAAGGCGGGACCAAACAGGGTTACGCCCCAGGGCATACCCTGTTTGGTGAGGAATCCGGCCGGCACCGCGACGGCGGCGTAATCGAGCAGATTCATGAAGTTTGTGTAGTAGCCGAGATTCGAATTCAACTGAACCGGTTCGGCGTCGACCTCGGCTGTGGTGTAGGGTGTCCCGAGTGTGGGTGTGAGGATCGCGTCGACGGATTCCCACACCGCATCGGCTTTGCGCTTCAGGGCGCGGAGGCGGTATTCGGCGCGAAAGGTTTCCACGGCGGTGAGTCCGTAGGCGCCCTCAATGATCTTCCGGGTCACGGGGAACACCGCGTCGGGACTGGCTTCGAGGAAGGGTTCGATCGCGGCGAGGCGCTCCGCGACCCAGGGGCCTTCGTAGAGGAGGCGGGCCGCTTCGAGAAAGGGTTCGAAATCGATTTCAATGACTTCCCAGCCCAACTCGCGGGAGCGGGCAATCGATGTTTCGAAGAGCGCGGCGGCTTCGTCGTTGCCGAAAAATTTGAGCTGTTCCGGACGGGGCACGCCGATGCGGGCGCTGCGGGGATCGGCCGCCGGTTCGGGCGGAGTCACCATGGGGCGGCTGTAGGGATCTTCGGGATCGAAGGCGGCCATGACATCGAGGACGAGGGCGCCTTCGGCGACAGTGCCGGCGAAAACGGTGACGCAGTCGAGTGAGCGGCAGGCGGGGACGACCCCGGTGCAGCTGACAAGGCCGCAGCTCGGTTTGACACCGACGAGGTTGTTCAGCGACGCGGGGACGCGGCCGGAGCCCGCGGTGTCGGTGCCGAGGGCGAAGGAAACGAGCCCTCTCGCGACGGCGACGGCGGAGCCGGAACTGGAACCACCGGGGATGTAGTCTTTCTGAAAAGGGTTTTCGGGGATGCCTAGAGGGGAGCGCACCCCGACGAGTCCGGTCGCGAACTGATCGAGATTGGTCTTCCCGACGGGGATGGCGCCGGCTTCGATGAGCCGGGCCACCGCGGGGGCGGATTCGGCAGGGGTGTAGGCGTATTCGGGACAGGCTGCGGTCGTCGGGATTCCCGCGAGGTCAATGTTATCTTTGATCGCAAAGGGGATGCCGTAGAGAGGGAGTGTTGCGGGGTCTTTGCCTTCGAGCCCGTCGACCCGGGCCATGACCGCTCCGGAGGAAAGGCGTTCGATCCAGATCTTCGGATCGGTTTCGTCGCAGGCTTTGAGGATTCCCGAAAGCACTTCACGAGGTGTTTTCGAGCCGTTGAGGTAGGCTTCCCGGAGGGTCGCAATGGGGAGGAGGTTGGAGGCAGGTATCATGTAGAAAAGGGAAAGGTAGAAAAGGGAAGGAGGGGTCAGGCGGGTTCGAGGTAGAGAAGCGGTTCGCCCGGCGCCACCGCGGAACCTTCGGTGACTGCCACTTTCCAGACGGTGCCGGCCCGGGGCGCGTTGACCTGGAATTCGGTTTTCATGGCTTCGAGGATCGCCACGGTCTCTCCCTCTTCAACGGTGTCGCCGTCCTCTTTGAGAAGTTTCCAGACGTTGGCGGCGACAAAGCTTTCGATCGCCTTCATTCCCTCGGGGATGGCTTCTGCGTCGCCGCCGGGGCTGCTCTCTTCCGGTTCCTCCGTCGTTTCCATGAGCCCGGCCGCGGCCCAGCGTTCGCGCTCCTCTTCGAAGGCGGTTTGCTGTCGCGCCTTGAACGAATCGATCGACGCGGCATTCGCTTCGAGGAAGCGGTTGTATTCGCCGATCGAGAGCCGGGTGGTTTCGATTTCCGGATTGAAACGTCCCTTAATGAAATCGTGGCGGAGTTCAGTGAGTTCTTCTGTGGTGACCGGATACCAGCGGATCTGATCAAAGAAATTGAGCAGCCACGGTTTGCCTTCCTTGAAGGATTCGGTGATGCGGTAGCGATTCCATTGCTGAATGGTGCGGCCCACGAACTGGTAACCACCGGGGCCCTCCATGCCGTAGACACAGAGGTAGGCGCCGCCGATCCCGACGGCATTTTCGGGGGTCCAGGTCCGGGCGGGGTTGTATTTCGTGGTCACGAGACGGTGACGGGGATCGAGTGGCGTCGCGACGGGGGCACCGAGATAGACGTCGCCGAGCCCGAGAACGAGGTAGTTCGTTTCGTAGACGATTTTTTTCACGTCCTCGATCGAATCGAGTCCGTTGATCCGGCGAATGAACTCGATGTTGCTGGGACACCAGGGCGCATCGGGGCGCACCGACTGGGTATACTTTTCAATCGCTTTTCGGGTCGAAGGATCATCCCAGGAAAGGGGGAGATGGACGATGCGGGAGGGGACCTCCATCTCCTCGAGCGGTGGCAGACCCTGCAGAATTGTCTCGATGTGATCGATGAGATCCGCTTGAGAAAGAAGGCGGCTGTTGTAGTGCACCTGCAGTGAGCGGATTCCGGGAGTGAGGTCGATGATCGCGGGGAGCGCTTCGGCCTCGAGAGCCCGGTGGAGGACATGGGCCCGGAGGCGGAGGTTGAGATCGAGGAGGAGGGGACCGAACTCAATGAGGAGGTAGCGGTCGCCGGACTGACGGTAGACGATGCGTTCATCGCCTTCGCCGCGCTCGAGGAGGGTTGCGGAGTCGGGAACGGGGATGGTCTCGAAAGGGGGAGTTTCCCTGTCAACCGTCGCGTTCCAGTTCGTGATGCGTTCCTCCTGTTCGTCGTCGAGTCGGCGGGCATCGGCGAGGGTGATCATCTCGAAACGCAGCGAGTCACCGGCACGGAGCTGTCCCATCTTCCAGAGGTCAGCGTGAACGATCGTGGCCGGGCAGACAAAGCCGCCGAGGCTGGGGCCGTCGGGGCCGAGAATCACGGGCATGTCGCCGGTGAAGTCGACGGTTCCGATTCCGTAGGCGTTGTCGTGAATGTTGGAGGGGTGGAGCCCTGCCTCTCCGCCGTCGGAGCGCGCCCATTCCGGCTTCGGCCCTGTCAGGCGAATTCCGGTCCGGTCGGAGTTGTAGTGAATTTCCCAATCGGTTTCGAAGAAGGTCTCGATATCCGTCGGAGTGAAAAAGTCCGGAGCGCCGTGCGGGCCATACATGACGCGAACGGTCCAGGACTTTGAATAGAGAGGCGGTGACTCGAGGCGCGAGTCGGTGACAGGTCCCGAGTTGGAGGCTGTCACCGTGTCGGTGGTTGAGCCGAAGTGGACGACGTCACCGGTTCGAAGGGCGCGACCGGCGTGGCCGCCGAATTTTCCGAGAATGAAGGTGGATCGGCTCCCGAGGTATTCGGGGACGTCAAAGCCGCCCGCGACGGCGAGGTAGGCGCGCATCCCCCCGGAGGTGGCTTGTCCGATTGTCAGGGTCTGACCGCGTTTTACCGCAACCGCCTCCCAGAAAGGAACCGCCTCGCCATCGAGAGTGGTCCCCATTGGTGCGCCTGTCAGGGCGATGGTGGTGTCGTGATTGAATTGCAGAGTGGGACCGGTCAGGGTCATTTCAAGCCCGGCAGCCTCTTCGGGATTGCCGACGAGTTGATTCGCGAGACGAAAGGCGAGCGGATCCATCGGCCCGGAGGGCGGTACGCCGACATCCCAGTAGCCGATCCGCGAGGGGTAATCCTGGACCGTGGTCTGGGTGCCCCCGGCGATGACGTCGATGCTGTGGGGCTGGTAGGCGAATTGGTCGAGCCACCGCGTCGTGAGCTCTGCCTTCTGGAATGCGGGCGCAGCGAGGACTTGAAGAAGATAGGCGAGGTTGGTTTCGATTCCGGCGACCTGACTTTCCCGCAGCGAGTCGATGAGACGGAGGATCATCTCTTCGCGCGTTGCCGCTTTTGCCATGATCTTGGCGAGAAGGGGGTCGTAGTAGCCGGTCACTTCGGTGCCGGATTCGATCCAGCTGTCAATCCGGTCGGCTTCGGCCCATTCGACATAGGTCAGGGTCCCGGGAGAGGGCTGAAAGTCTTTGTTTGGGTCTTCCGCGTAGAGACGCACTTCGATGGCGTGACCTTCGGGGCGGAGGGTTCCCGCAACGGGCAGTTCCCATTCACCGGCGGCGCACTGCACCATCCATTCGACGAGATCGACCCCGAAGATCATTTCGGTGACGCCGTGTTCGACCTGCAGCCGTGTGTTCACTTCAAGAAAGTAGAAGGCTTCGGTGTCGACGTCGTAGAGAAACTCGACGGTTCCCGCGGAGCGGTAGTTGACGCTCGCGGTGAGATCGACCGCGGCCTTGTGGAGCGCCGCGCGGACTTCCTCCGAGATCCCCGGTGCGGGGGTTTCCTCGACGACCTTCTGGTTGCGTCGCTGCGTCGAGCAGTCACGTTCCCCGAGTGCGACGACCTGACCCTGACCGTCGCCGAATACCTGGACTTCGATGTGACGGGCCCGTGCGATGTATTTCTCTATAAAGACACCGGACTCGCCGAAGTTGGCGGAACTGAGTCGTTGCACCGATTCAAAGGCGTCGGTGAGGTCGCCGGGTTCGGGGCAGATCTGGATGCCGATGCCGCCACCGCCGGCGGAGCTTTTCAGCATGATTGGGTAGCCGACTTCGCGACCTTTTTCGACCGCCTCGTCCAGTGATGCGAGAAGACCGGTTCCGGAGAGAAGGGGGACGTCGCTTTTCACGGCGAGATCGCGGGCTTCGTGTTTGAGACCGAAGACGCGGAGCTGCTCCGGGGTCGGGCCGATGAAGGTGATTCCGGCGTTTTCACAGCGCTCCGCGAATGAGGCGCTTTCACTGAGGAGGCCGTATCCGGGATGAACTGCTTCGGCCCCGGTCTCTTTGAGGATCTCGAGAAGGCGTTCCTGATTGAGGTAGCTGTCTTTGACGGGGGCCGGTCCGAGAGAGAAGGCTTCGCCCGCCATCGCGACGTGGGGGGCGTCCCGGTCGGCTTCAGAATAGACCGCGACCGAGGCCACTCCGATTTCGTGGAGGGTCCGGAGAATGCGGCAGGCGATTTCGCCGCGGTTGGCGACTAATACTTTGGTAAACATGTCCTTTGAAATTCAGTTCCAGATCAACACCTGAACGGGTGTCGGATTGTAGGCGTTGCAGGGATTGTTCAACTGCGGGCAGTTGCTGATGAGTGCGATGACATCTCTTTCCGCGCGCATTTCGACGTAGCGGCCCGGGGCCGAAATGCCGTCTTCAAAAGTGAGTTTGCCGTCGGGGGTGACGGGAACATTCATGAAGAAATTGATGTTGCAGGTGACATCCCTTTTTCCGAGTCCGTGGCCCCATTCGGTGACGCCGTTAATGAAGCTGTCACGGCAGGCGTGCATCGGCTCCTTGTCGAGGGCGTAGCGCATCGTGTTGCTCTCGCGGGAACAGGCACCGCCGACGGTGTCGTGTCGCCCGCAGGTGTCGGCGACGATGGTGAGGAGGGCGTCGCCGTTCGTCGAGATCAAGCGCGTCCCCGTGGTGAGGTAGAGGTTCCGCTGCGTTTGGATCGTATCGGACGCGCTGTAGCGGTTCGCGGGATCTTTTGCATCGTAGAAGAGCGTGTCGGCGGCCTGATTGCCTTCGAGGTCGAGGATTCGAAAGGTCTGCCCCGCGGAGATTTCGTGGATCCAGTGGTCTCCGGCGAGAATGGTGTGGTCGTAGACGGCGTCGGCGGGGTTCTTGTCGCTTTCAGTGAGCATAATAAAAAGTGTTCGGTTAGGGGAAGTGGCAGTGTCGAAGAGGGATCGGTCAGGGGGATGAGTCGTTTCGCCTCGTGGTCGGGTTCAGTCGCGGAGGCGGTAGTAATCTTCGGTGTTGATGAAAGCGCGTTCGTTCTCGGGGCGGGAGAGGCGGCAGGGATCGTCCGGGCCCGCGGGGGCTCCGGCAAAGACCTCCAGCTTGACCGGCTTCGGTGCGTAGTCGGGGCCTTCGGCAAAGGGGTGAGGGCAGGTGTTGAGGACGACAAGGGTATTCATTTCGAAGCGCAGTTCGACGATGTCTCCGGGATTGGCGTCTTCGGTTACTAGTTCGAGGTTTCCCTCTTCGTCGGAAACGACGCGGCTGAACCAGTTCAGGTTGGGGACGAGGTCTTTCGGCCCGAGCCCCCACTTCGCCAGCTCGATGAGGAAGTTCTCTTTCCCGTTGCGGTGAAAAGCATTCCGGCAGGTCTGGTAGTTTCCTTCGTCGCCGTAGGTTTCGCGGATCAGGTCGGCATTGCTGCAGCCGGAGACGGTCTCATGCCAGCCGCGGGTGTCTTTCGTTACCGAGCAGAGAATGCGCCCCATGTCCGAATGGAGGCAGAGCTCCGAGGTGAGATAGAAGACATGCTGCCCCTTGAGGGTGTCGGGCATGTTGTAGCGTTCCGTGAGCTGGTCCGCATTGTAGAGGAGCATGGAGACGTTGGTCCCGCCTTCGAGATCGGTGAGGCGGAGGCGTTTGCCGCGGCCGATCACCTGGGACCACATCCCGCCGCCGATCACTGTTTTTTCGTAAAGAGGTTTTTTGGAATTCATGGAGTGGAAATTTGGCTAAATGTCAGTCTTCTGTTTCAGGTCGCGGATGAAGCGGCGGCATGATCATGGACATGATGACGAGGCGGCCGGATTTGACGCCCTTACAGGTGATGAGTTTGTCGGAGATCATTTTGAGCCGTCGCGCCGGTCCCTGGACGAGGATGAGTTCCATGGTGTGATTGTCCTCGAGGAGAATGTGTTGAGAGCTGATCACTTCGTCGATGTATTCTCTCTCGATCTCGGCGAGCTGGGAAAGGAGCCCGGGGCGCTCCTCGTAGAAGAGGGTGATCGTTCCCGCCATGAGCTCGGTGCCGCGGAGTTTGTAGTGTTCGATGACACTGGAATTGATCATCTCGGAAATCGCCTGGGACCGGTTTTCGAACCCGCGAGCGGCTACGAGGTTGGACAGTTCATTGTAAACATTCTGCGGAAGTGAGATGCTGATGCGTTTGACGCCTGTTCCGGATTCTTTCATTTCAGTGGGGTTACTTCCACTAGAGCATCTCCCGTGCCGCTGCGTAATACTTTATGAATGGTTCGTATTACTTCTCTCTATCGATCGTGATACCCGGGGCTTTCAGCTGCCGGGATGATCGAAATCGATTTCGTTCCGGGCGTTGGGGTGGCGACTGACCCAATCGGCAATTTCCGATCCGGTCGCGACCCAGGCGTCGTTGCTTTCGAGGATGCCGGTGATGAGTCGTTCCAGCAGTTTGACCCGCGAGGGCCGGCCGCTGAGCCAGGGGTGCAGGGTGAGAACGAAACAGCAGCCATAGTCGCGCATCGCTTCGAATTCGTCCCACCAGAGGCGGAAGACTTTGTCGCAGTCTTCGGGGACAAAGCCCCAGGCCGGGTCGGCATTGAAAGCGAATTGCTCCCAGTCCTCCAGCATCCAGTTCCCGGGGATTTCGACGAGGCCGTTTTCGTGTTGAAAGGGCACGTCGTCGCCCATGAGGCTGGCGTTGTATTCGAAGCCGTGGTGGTGGAGGAGGTCGACGGTACCGGGATTGATTTCGAACCAGGGGGCCCGGTAACCGGTCGGGCGTATCCCGACCTCTTCGCGAAAGATTTTGAGGCTGCGCTCGAGGACCGCTTCCTCCTCCTCCGGCGAGAGGGTTGCGAGTTTTTCATGGAGGTGGCCATGGGCGCCGATTTCGTGACCGGCGTCCATGATCGCCCCGGTCATTTTGGGGTGCTGCTCCACGATCCAGGTGGGGATGAAAAAGGTCGACGGGACTTCAAGGTGATCGAGCAGCCCGAGAATCCGCGGAACACCGACACGGGGCCCGTAGGCACATTGCGACATCGTAGTGAGACGTCCCGCGAGAGCGGCCTCTTCGGAAAGGACTGTGGTTTCGCCGTCGACATCGAAGCAGAGCATCACGGCGCAGCGTTTCCCGACAGGCCACTGGAAGCGGGGCTCCGGTGTGAAAGGAGTTCCTGAAATGAATCGTCCGAAACTCATCTTCAGGCACTTTCCTGTGGAGGGTTCATCTCGTCGTATTGTGAGGCGTCGGGCCTGACAGCGGTGGTTGCACTGTCAGGCTTCCGGGGCTTCCGGGGTCTCAGGGCGCTCAGGTTGCTTTGTATTGTTTGATGCGATCCGCGAGGTATTTCTGGAAGTGCCAGATCGGTTCCTCGAGGTGGCTGAGTCGTCCCGGTTTGGAGGCGGTGGAGC
Source organism: Verrucomicrobiales bacterium (assembly GCA_029213065.1). GTDB lineage: Bacteria > Verrucomicrobiota > Verrucomicrobiia > Verrucomicrobiales > DEV007 > Arctic95D-9. The sequence continues at coordinate 82,409 of JARGPH010000002.1, forward strand.
GCACTCCCTGCTGGGTCGCGTCGCAGACCTCCATGTCTTCGAGGTGAAAGGCGATTGCCGCGGCGACTTCGCTTTCGTAGGTTTCGTCGTATCCCTCTTCCTCTTTTGTTGCGGGATTGATCAGCATTGTGGTGGTGAGGCTGCAGGTCTCCGGTCCTGTCGGAAGAAGCCGGTACCAGTAGGTGCGGTCCGGTGCGTTGAAGATCAGAAAATTCGGAAAGCCGAGGTAGACCCACCATTCGGTGTAGTCCTCAACCGCGAGACCGGGGAAGGGCTTCATGGTTGTTCCGGCGTCACCGGACGCGAGAATCTCCTCTTTCATATTCTCTTTGAGAGGCAGGTGCATGACCGAGTAGTTTTCGTTGTAGGGCTCGGTCCAGCAGCCTTTCGCGGGGAGGAAGGGCTCGAGCGTTTTCCGGTGCGCGCCGAGGTGGTGGTAGGCCTCCATGAAGTTTTCGAGGAGGATCTTCCAGTTGAACTCGCAGTCCCAGTGCTGGTCCCAGACCAGTTCCGCTTCGGCGAGATTCCATTTTCCGATGAACTGATCGCGAAGTCCGCTGTACTTTTCCGAGAGCGGGGCGATCTCTTTGGAGAGGGTTGCAAAGATGAAGCCTTCCCAGATTTCACTGCGATATTCGTGAAGGCAAACTTCAGTGCGGTCAAAGCCATCGGCTTCCTGCATCTCGGGTACGCCGACGAGCTTGCCGCCCATTTCGTAGCTCCAGAGGTGGTAGGGGCAGAGGATGACTCGTTCGTTGCCTTTGTCAGGGTAGTTGTATCCGTTGGGCATCAGGTCCATTCCCCGGTGCCTGCAGACTCGCGAGAGCACCTTGATCTGATTGTCTTTGCCTCGGGTCACGAGCATGGGTTCTCCGCAGACATCGACTTTGACGAAGTCGCCGGGATTCGGGAGTTGTGAGATGTGAGCCAGAGAGATCCATTCCTTGTGGAAGATCTCCGAGGTCTCAAAATCGAGGAAGGCGGGATTGACGTAGGCGCCGGGAGGCAACGATTGTGATTTCTCACGCGGCAACTCTGATGATTCGATGATGCTTTCGAAAATACTTTCAGTGGGAGGGATGTTCTTCGAGGAGGGGAAGTTGTACTTCGCCGCTTCGGTTGTGCAGGATTCGGGTGGAGAGGGCAGGGTGTCGGTGGAGCTCATGATAGTGTTTTGGTTGAGTAGGTTTCTGAAAAGCGGTCGCGTTGACGGTGGGCGATCCATGCGTTGATCTCCCAGAGGTCACCGAGTGGTTCTTCGGTGAAGGGAAGAGTGTGGAGGTAGCCGTCGGGGCCGAACTCCGGAGTCATTGTCGAGACTTCAAAACCGCGTTCGGTCTGAGAGTTCCAAATCGTGTCCCACCAGCGCTCGTGTGCGAGGAGCGCTTCGAGAGATTCGGGTGCCCTCGGATCGGTCACCTGGGGGCCCTGGCTGTAGCCGACGCGAGTGTGCATGTGGTAGGCGTGGCTGGCGCAAAGCGAAAGGATTTCCGGTTCCTCTTCGAGGACGAGGCGTTCTGTGACGACGCAGAAGTGACTGAAGTCGCAGGTGATCTTGAGATCAGGGATTTCCTTGAGGACATCACGAACCCGCCAGGGGCTGTTAAAGTATCGGCCCCGGTGTGTTTCCACGGAGACGGGGATGTCGAACTCCGACTCGAGTGCGGGCACCGCGGCGTAAAACTCCATTGCTTCAGTGAAGGACCAGCCGTCGTATCCGGCCATGGTGTTGATGAATCGCGGGCAAGCGGGGAGTGCGTTTTCGATCTCCTCCTTGAGGGAGTCGAGATGCTCCTGAGGTGAGTGGTGAGGGAGGGGCACGTAGAGACCCGCCGGGGTGAGTGTGCTGATTTCGGCGATGAGACCGAGATTGTCCGCCTCGAGCGCTGCGGCGAACCCTTTTCGTTCCCCGGGATCCGGGGGGACGGGGGATTCGATTCCGGAAAAGCCGGCCTCGTGGCAGAGGGTGATGGCTTCTGTGAGGGTGCCTTCGTGGCCCCAGAGTGTTTTAAAGAGTTCCAGTTTCATGATTGCATGGTTTCCTTGATGAGGCGGAAGCCGAGGTTGTCGTAGCGGGCTTCGAGTGGAGCCCAGTCTCGCCAGGAGACGCGGAGGATGCGTGGGAGATGGTCCCAGGCGCCACCGCGAATGACGCGGCGTGTCGGATCGAAACAGTTCGATGCGTGGCTTGCGGTCCAGGCGCTCGCGGTCCACTCGCAGACATTTCCGAGCATGTCGAAGAGTCCGAACCCGTTTGCGGGGTAGGTTCCCGCCGGGGTGCGACGTCCCGGGCCGACCGGTGTTCCCCGTTCATCGTATAGGTAGTTGGCATCGTTCACGCTGATCCCGCTTCCCCAGGGGAAGAGAGAGTCTGCTCCGCCGCGGCAGGCGTATTCCCATTCGCTTTCGGTGGGAAGGCGGTAGCGGGTGTCGGGATGGGATTCCGAGAGCCAGAGGGTGTAGTTTTCAATCTCTTTGAGGCTCACGTTCACGACCGGTTTCAGTGAGTCGGTCCCGACGGCGCCGCTGCCGGATCTAAAGAGGGACCACTCGTGTTCGGTGACGGGGGCGGCCGAGATCGCAAAGCCTTTCGGAAAGGTGACGTCCTGTCGCGGCAGTTCGACCCCGCTGACATATTTGTCCGAGGATGACCCCCCCATTTTGAAACCGCCCGGAGGAACCTCGATGAACGAGTTCGCAAACGGGAGGGGGCCGCTCACAGGTTCAGGAGATTTCATCAACATGGCGATTACGAAAATGGGGGGGATGGGGAGGAAGGCCGGTTGTGTCAATGTTAGTTCGTAAAGATCGTTCGGTGAATCACTCGCCGTAGCCGGATTTTTTGAGTGTCTTCATCGGTGTGAGGTCAATCCCGGCCTCCATCGGGTAGGTCTCTTTGACGACGCCGAACTTGACCCACCACTCGTTGGTGAGTTTCCAATGGTTTGAGATCTCACCCATTTTGCCGAAAGGAGGGTCGCCATCGGTGAGACCCATGAACTGGGAGGACTCGGTCCAGTTGAAAGGGTAGATCCCGCCGTCATTGGATTCGCCGCTGGAGCCGATCACCAGCTCGACGTCGGCGACGGGGAACTTGAGTCCTTCCGCGATGATCTTGTTGCCTTCTTCGGGGTTCGCTTTCCAGTATTTGACCGCTTCAAAGTAGGCCTTGATTGCGAGGGCGGAGACTTCGCCTTTCTCGAGAAAGGAACCGCTCATATACATGCCGTCCGCGAGAAGAGCGGTCTTCTTGAAGTAGGGGTCTTTGGAGGTCGCAGCGACGGTGGCTTCGGGGAGGACCTTGAGGACGTTACTGCCGAAGGGTTCCCAGAATTCACCGGCCGCAACTTTGCCGCTCGCCATTGCCGCGACTGCGTCGTCCATGATCAGGTTGGTGTATTTCACTTCGTCGAAGCCGACGCCGTTTTCCTCGAGCCAGATCCCCATGAAGATCTGGGTGAGACCGCCTTCAAGCACGGCGACTTCTTTGCCGATGAGTTCTTTGGCCTCGGTGATCCCGGGGGCGAGAATGATTTTATCGGTTCCGTAGGACGGGTTGGTGTAGGCTACCATTTTCACGGGGACTTTCTCCTCGGCGGCGATGGGGCCGTATTCAACGGTCGAGGAGGTGACGTCGAGCTGGCCCGCTGCCATGAGGCCGAAGCTCTCGTAGGGATCCTCGATGATTTGAATGTTGAGATTGATCTCGGGGACGAGGTTTTTCTCCCTGGCGATAAACCAGAAGCCGTAGCCGGGCCAGGAGAAGAGCGACACGTTCACTGTGGGAACTTCCGCCGGTGCGGCCGGTGCCGGTGCTGCAGCGACGGGTTCGGCCTCCGGTGCCGGTGCCGGTGCCGGTGCCGGTGCCGGTGCCGGTTTCGCGGGTGCGTCGGGGGTGGCCACGGTTTCGGTGGGTGGCTCTGCGGGAGGATCGGTCGCGGCTTCCGGTTCCGGGGGTTGGGAGCAACTGCCGAGGAAGAGGGTGAGCGCGAGACCGGCGAGAAGGCCGGCAAGAGGCTTGCTAGGGAGGGTGGTATCGTTATTGGATTTCATGATGTTTGAGGGGAGAGAGAGTTTGAGAGAGGAACGCGCGGGTGGTTTTCAGTAGAGGTAGCGAAACCAGAGGCGGTGAAGGAGTCGGAAAATGAGGTCGAAAAGGAGACCGAGGAGGCCGATCACGAGGATACCGGCGAGGATGTCCTCCACCCTGACAAAGCGCTTTGCCCGCATCATCATGGCGCCGATTCCGTCGGTCGCGGCAACGATCTCGGCGATGACGAGGTAGGTCCAACTCACCGCCATCATCTGCCGCGCGGTATCGACGTAACTGGGAAGGGACGCGGGGAGGATGACGTGCCAGAGGACGTTCTTTTTAGTGGCCCCGAGGGTTCGGGAACATTCTACGACCTCCTCGCGGACCGCTTTGGTGTTGTCCATGAGAAGGGTGACGAGAAACCAGACGACCCCTAGAATGAGAAGGGCTATTTTCTGGCCGTCCCCGGTTCCCAGCCACATGAGGAGCAGCGGGACGAAAGAGGGCGCGGGAAGGTAGCGGAAGGGCGAAATGAGAGGGTTGAGAAAGCTTTCGACTACCGGAAACGATCCCATGAGAATGCCGAGGGGCAGGGCGATCGCGAGAGCGATCGCAAAGCTGATGAGGATGCGTTTCACGCTTTGCCAGATATCCACTCCGAAACCGCGCTCTGCGATGAGGTCGTAGAGTGCGGTGACGACGGTGCCCGGAGTCGGGAGGAGAGCGTCGGGCGTCAGTGAGGATTTCGCGAGGAGGTGCCAGCTGAGGATGAAGAGGGCCCAGGCGGAGATGCCGAGAGCGAACTTCATTCCTCGATTGACCGGTTTGCGGAATTCAAAAAGGGAACGTTTCGCTGGAGACCGGGTACTCGCTTTCGATATCTCAGGGGAGAGAGGGGATAGAGCGTCAGTAGGCATAGCGTTGCGTCGTGGCTGGTTCGAATTGAGGTCTGAGAGGTGCAGAAGTCGTGCCATCCGGAAAAGTATTTGCGTGTGCAAATACTTTTTGTGTTAAGTCGTTAAGCTTGTCGGAGGTGCGGGGAATCATGGTGATTTACGGTAAGGCGGCAGTAGCTTTTCCCCTTCAGGGCTGCCATATTAGCGGGTTGTATGTCCGACGAAAATTCCTTCCACCAGCACGTCGCCTGGCGCCTTTTTCTAATGAGCCATTCGGTTCTGACGAAAGCGGTGACCGCTGCTCTCGATGAGGCGGGGTGTATTTCTTTTGATACTTACGATGTGCTCGTGACCCTTTCCGAAGCGCCGGGTGGGCTCATGAAAATGGGCGATCTCGCCAACGCGACTTTTTTCAGTAACAGCGGCATTTCCCGCCGTGCCGCCCGTCTCGAGGAGGAGGGATTGATGAAGCGGGTTCGTTGCGGAGACGACGGTCGTGTTTTCTATGCGACCCTCACTCCTGCAGGACGAAAGGCCCTCCGTGATGCGTGGCCTGTTTACCGCAAGGTGATTGACAATGTGTTCGTTCGTTCGCTTTCGAAAGAGAAAGCTCAGGCGATGACGGCGATGTTCCGCACTGTTCTCCGGGAGGTCGATACGGGCCTCCTCGAACGCTGGATCGAGGAGGATCGCACCGACGAACCGATGTGCTGATCAGAAGAGGCGGGCGTAGTGATCGACTTCCCACTGGGAAACGGTCTGGTGATACTGGCGCCATTCCTCTGACTTGTAGGTGATGAATTCATCGCGGAGCTCCTGACCGAGAACCTTCGTGACAAAGGGATCGGCGGAAAAGACTTCCACCGCCTCCTGGAGGGTTTGAGGCAGTTCCCGGATCCCGGCCGCCTCAAGCTGTTCCGGAGAATACTCGTAGAGGTTGGCCTCCTGAGCGGGGCCCGGATCGATTTTTTCGCGGATCCCTTCGAGACCGGCAGCGACCATGAGAGTGGCGGCGAGGTAGGGGTTGCACGCCGCATCGGCGTTGCGGGATTCGATTCGGCCACCGCCCATGGGAACGCGGAGTGCGTTGGTGCGGTTGTTTTTTCCGAAGCTGTTGAAGACCGGTGCCCAGCTGTAATAGGCCATGAGCCCTTTTCGGACGAGTCGCTTGTAGCTGTTCACGGTCGGGGCAAAGGCTGCGCAAAGCGCGGGGCCGTGCTTGAGAACCCCGCCCACGAACTGGTAACCGAGTTCGGTGAGACCGAGGCCACGGGGATCCTCCGACGGATCGCACTTGAAAAGGTTCGCTCCTGTTTCGGGATCGAAGAGCGAGAGGTTGAAGTGGGCGCCCGATCCGGTTTTGTCGGCAAAAGGTTTCGGCATGAAGGTCGCGATGAGTCCTTCTTCGGAGGCATACTGTTTTGCCATCATCCGGAAGAAAACGAAGCGGTCACACATGGTGAGAGCATCGGAATACTGGAAGTCGAACTCGAACTGGGAATTGGCGTCCTCGTGATCGAGTGAGTAGAGATCCCAGCCGAGGTCATTGATCGTCGTGGCCACTTTGTCGATCCACTCGTAGCGGTCCATGAAGCGTTTTACGTCGTAGCAGGCCTTGACCAGGTTGTCGTCGGGATTGGGGATTTCCAGTTTGCCTTCCTCGGTCTGTTTGACCACGTAGACTTCGCATTCGATCCCGAGGTTGACCCCGAATCCCATCGAGGCGGCATCCGCGAGGACTTTCTTGAGCGCGACGCGGGTGTTCACCGGATAGGGATCGCCTTTGAAAGTGTTGTCGGCCGGATAGAACGCGACCTCCTTGTTCCACGGGAGGATACAGCCGCGGTCGAGGTCGGGGACCGAGGCGATTTCATCGTCGTTGGGACGCTGCCCGAGCCCGTCGAGGGCGTAGCCGGTGTATAGTTCGGAGCCTTCGGCAAAGTGCACGAAATGATCAACGGGCACGAATTTTCCCTTGGGGACACCGTGGATGTCGACATAGGCGCCGACACAGTATTTGACGCCTTCAGCTTTGAGCTTTTCGCGGATCTGGATGAGTTCTTCTTCTGTTTTCATAGTGGGGAGGTGGTGTGGAATAAGAGAGTATGAATTTTGAGGTATTGTTAAGTCAGGGTGGTGCGGTGCTTGTCAGCGGTTTCAGAGAAAGGTCATCATCCGGTCGTGCTGGTCTTTGTGGATGGTGTAGAAGTCGCGTTCCCATTCCGTCGTTTTCTGAGAGATGAAGATGTCTTTCATCTCCCCGAAGACTTCACCGGCGAGCTCGTCCTCTTCGAAGTATTCGATGGCGTGGCAGAGGGTTGAGGGAAGGAAATCGATGCCCGACTGGCGGATCTCCCGTTTCGTTTTCTGGTAGAGGTCGGTGTTGATCGGTTCTCCGGGATCGAGTTCCTGTTCGATCCCTTCGAGTCCGGCGGCAAGATGGAAGGCGGCCGCGAGGTAGGGATTGACGCTCATGTCGGGAGCCCGGTTTTCGAGGCAGTATCGGTTCAGTGGCATCCGCATCATCGCGGAACGATTGTTGCGACCGTAGGCAGCGAGGACCGGGGCCCAGCTCACATCGAGCATTTCGCCCTGGGAAATAAATCCCTGGTAGCTGTTGTAGGTCGGGGATGTCACCGCGGTGATGGCGGCGGCGTGCTTGAGGACTCCGGCGGCGAAGTGGTAGGCATTCTTCGACATCGGAATACCGTATTTCTCGATGAAGGCATTCCCCTCCGGCTCCGGAGCGAAGGCATTGGACTCCGTGGTGTTGTCCTGAAGCGACATGTTGAAGTGGCATCCCGAGCGGAAGTCATCCGCGAACGGTTTCGGCATGAAGGTGGCAATGCAGCCAGCCGATTCGGCGACTTTTTTTGCCATGAGCCTGAGAAAGACGAGCCGGTCTGACATTGTCAGGGCATCGGAATAGTCGAAGTCGAATTCATACTGGCTGTGGCCACCTTCCTGGTCGAAGGAGTAGAGACCCCAGCCGAGGTCCCGGATGTGGCGGCTGAAGGGTTCGAGGAAATCCATCGAACTGAAGGTCTGGGCAACGTCGTAAGCCGGGCAGAGGCCGCGGTAGCGATGAGGGGACAAGCCGGTGCGTTCTCCCGTTTCGGGGTCTTCGCGGAAGACGTAGAATTCGGGTTCGACCCCGAGATTGAAGGTGTAGCCGAGTGAGGCGGCGCGGTTCATCTGGCGTTTCAAAACCTGACGGCTGTCGTTGGGATAGACGTCTCCGTGATGGTAGAGATCGCCGAAAAAGTAGGCGAAACGTCTGTCCCAGGGACAAATGATCATGGTATCGAGATCGGGTACGGCGGCGCATTCATCTTCATGCGGTCCGATCAGCCCCATGCCCTCCATTGCACCGACGGTGTAAAGTTCCGAGCCTCGCGCCATCTGGGCGAGGGCATCGGACGGAGTGACCTTTGCCTTGGGCGCGCCGTGGATATCGACGTAGGTGGAGAGGAGGTAGTCGATCCCTTCTTTCTCAATCTTCGCTTTCACTGCGGCGAGCTGAGTCTGGTCGACTTCAAAGTCTTCGGGGATAGCGAAGGTTGGTTTACTGGAATTTGAGGGCGCGGTGATCATGGTGTTGGAAGTGTGTTAGGACAGGTTGGGGATCGGTTTGCAAAGTGTGGTGTGGGGCGGGGTGATTGGGCGATTTTCTGATCGAATGGTATGGCGGTGCCGTTACCGGTGGCAGCACCGGCAGGGAAAGGGTTCGTTGTCTGGGGCTCTACCAGGAGGGGGAGCGCGATTTTTCAGCCCATTCTTCGGGAGGTAGAGGAGGTTTTTCGACGAGAGCCTTCGACGCCGTTTCGGCGAGGGCGTCGGCCATTTCCCGGAAGAGCCGTTCGCCCTGAAGGGCGGTTCCCTCGGAGGGCCGGCCGGTGAGTCCGTTCAGGCTCGTCTGGGAGACGGGGTAGGAAAGGACCGTTTCCCCGGTTCGGTCGGGGTCATCTTCGACGACGGACATGTCAACGGTTTCGGGGGCGAGATGGAGCATCAGATCGGTCTCGGCCCGGTTCGCGTGGAGATCTTCAGCGTCTTCGAAGAAGTAGTCCTTGATCGAAGGCGTCATCATGAAGGTGTTCACCATCCCGATTTGGAGCGAATTGAGATGTCTCAGTCTGAGCTTATCGATCGCGACGCGGAGGACTGCGTCATTGCCGAAGTGGGAATTCACGATGAGGAGTCGTTCCCAGCCGGTCGCGATCATCCAGTCGACGAGGTCGAGGACGGACTGGATAAAGGTTTCGTGTCGGAGTGAGAGGGTCCCGGGCCACTTCGCGGTGTGCCCCGCCGAGACGGTGTAGGGCATCACGGGGAGGCAGGGAATTCCGGTGGCAGCGGAGGCCGCTTCAGTGAGCTGTGTTGCGATGACTGAATCGGTGTTGATGGGAAGGTGAGGGCCGTGCTGTTCGGTCGCCCCGGTGGGGAGCATCAGCATGCGCATGCCGCTCTCCTGGAGCGATTCGATCTGCGTCCATGAGAGGTCGTCGAGACGGAGTGGAGAAGGAGGGGAAGTTTTCATGGGAGAAATGGAGAGCGGCTTATTCGACGTCGTCGCCCTCGACCGTCATGCGGCCGAAGGGGAGGGTGTCCTCTTCCGTCTCGCTCTCGGGATGGATCAGCTGATTAATGCGGTGCTTGGTGGCAACGAACTCGGGGGTGATCGCCTGATCAAGACGGCGGGGACGGGGCACGGACACTTCGATGATCTCATCGACTTCGCCCGGGTTCGCCTTGAGGACGAGGATGCGGTCGGCGAGAAAGACAGCTTCGTCGAGATCGTGGGTGATGAAGAGAATCGTGATATCGAGGTTCCGCCAGATCTGGAGGAGGTAGCTCTGCATCTGGGCGCGGGTCTGGGCATCGAGGGCGCCGAAGGGTTCATCCATGAGGAGAATGCGGGGGCGGTTCGCGAGAGCTCTTGCGATTGCGACGCGCTGTTTCATCCCGCCCGAAAGCTGGTGGGGGTAGCTGTTTTCAAAACGGGAGAGCCCCACCATATCGATCCACTGACGGGCTTCGCCTTCAACGGCGCTCCCGGATTTTCCCTCCATTTTGGGTCCGAACATGACGTTCTCTTTCACGGTCAACCAGGGGAAGAGGGTGTAGGACTGGAAGACCATGCCACGGTCCGGCCCCGGCCCCGCGACGGGATTTCCATCGAGGAGGACCTGCCCGCTCGATTCAGTTTCGAGGCCGGCGAGGATGCGAATCAAGGTCGACTTACCGCAACCGGAGGGCCCGATCACGCACATGAATTCGCGGCGGTAGACTTCGAAATCAACGCCCTTGAGGGCTGCCACTTCGCCGGTGGGAGTGGGGAAGGTTTTGCCGAGATTTTCAACCGAAAGCACCACGGGGCGTTCTTTCATCCGGTCAAAGCGATCTTTGACGGCGGGGGATTGTTCACGGTAGTCGATGGTATCTATAAGGGGAGGGGTCATATCTAGTGGGAGGTGGAATTTGTAGTCGCCGGTTCAGGCGGAAGACGTTGTTCGACCGCATCCTTGAACCAGCGGGGAATGAAGAGCAGTGCCTTGATGAGTGGATTGGCGGAAGCGGCCGCTGCCTCCTCAGAGTAGGGAAAGATGACCCCGCGAAGAAGAGCGAGAATCTGATCGGTGAAGAAGCCGATCAACCCGATGAGGATGATCACGGGGTAGACCATGTCAAAATTCCGGAAGCGGCCCTGTGTTTCGATGAATTCGGTGAGGCCGCTTTTGACACCGATGAGTTCGGCGATGACGAGCCAGGTCCAGGCCCAGCCGAGGAGAATACGGAGGTCGTTGTAGAGGTTCGGAAGGATGCCCGGGATGACCACTTTGGTGACGAGTTGCCACTGGTTCGCACCGAGGGTCTGGGCGGCTTCGAGAAGGGGAAGGTCGAGGCGCCTCGTCGTGTTCGAGACGACGAGGACAAGTTGGAAGAATGTCCCCACGAACACGAGTGCGATCTTGGGGGCGTCATTGGCGAGAAAGATCGCGACAAGGAGGGTGCTGAATGTCGGTGCCGGCATGTAGCGGAAGAAATCGGTGAAGGGTTCGACCAGTTTCGAGAAGACGGAATAAGTCCCGCAGAGAACGCCGATCGGGATTCCGACCGCGGCGGCGAGGAGAAAGCCCCCGAAGACGATGCGTATCGAGTGGCCGGTTCGCTGAAGCATCGAGGGGCGGTCTCCCTCGGCGGGTTCGGTGAGGATTTTGATTCCCGCTGTGGCGACCTGATCAGGCGAGGGAAGGTAATCCGGGTTCGCCGACCGCCCCTGGGGAATCAAACTGATCAGGGGCACGGAAATAAAATTGTCTGAATCATAGGTTTTTGAAACCGCAGACATCGCGGCCCAGTTTCGCTGAACGATGGCGAGGTTTTCGTCACTCAATGCCGGTGATTCAGGGAGCCACGTGCCCTCGGCAATGTCACGCCAGACTTCGTAAATGAGTGCGTCCTCCTTCTTTTGGTCGTCTTTAATACGGCCGTTTGATACGAGAACCGGCGCGAGGTGACGGAGAATATTTTTGTTGCTTCGTCGCACCGACCTTTCGGAGACCCCTGCGAGAGGATCAGCTGATTTCAGTTGGGCTTCGATCGCGGCGTTCTGCTTTCGCACCGCATCGGTGAAGGTGGGGAAGTAACCTTTACTGACCCGGTCGCCGGCGATGTAAACTGTCGTGACATCACCCCGGTCAGCGGAAAGTTGGAGCCGGACGTCAGGGTGCCAGAGGAAGGGCAGGTAGCTGACTCCTGCCCAGATCGCGAGAGGAAGCGCGAACGAGATCACACTGAGAATTGAGGCCCGCTTAGCGGAGAGGTCTCTTCTAACCGCAAACCAGGGTTCCTTGTTGGTGGCTTTTTGATGACGGAGGATGCTCATGTGGGGAGGAAGGAGTGGCGGAACGGGGGAGAGGCTGCGGAACGGGGCGTTGCAGGGCCTCCGGGGTGGGGAACACGCCGGAGGCTAAAACAAAAAGGGGGGGGGAACCCGGGCTCACTCGCCCAGTTCGGCAAGCACTTCGAGCGTCAGGCTGGGATCGAGATACTTGTCGGTATCGAGAGATTTCTCGTAAACTTTGTAGTTCACGTTGAACTCATCAGAGATCACGGATGAGCCGTAGATGGAACTGAGTCCTTCGGCCTTTTCCCAGACGGGCTTCACTTCTTCAGCGCTCAGGATGTAAGTCCCTTCGAGAAAGGGTTCGTATTCTTCGGGGCTGATCGAGACCCGTGAGGCGAGGATTTCGAGTGCTTCGTCGATGTTGTTTTCGTCTTTGAGAAACTCGACGATCTTGTACCAGACCTTGATCACCTTCTTCCAGTCATCCCGCTTCGCTTCGAGCGACTCAGGGTCTACGAAGAGCATGTCGTAGATGAGACCCGGTGCGTCCGCCGAGGTAAAGACGGGGGTGGACCCGGACACCAGCTTGAGCGCTTCGCCGGAATTGGGTTGCCAGGCGGCGATAGCATCGACCGCACCCGAAGCGAGCACCTGAGGGGTCTCGTTCGTAGGGGTGTTGATGATCGTGATGGTGTCGCCGTCGACGTCGTTCATTTCGACTCCTTTGAGAAAGAGCAAGTGGGTCACGAAGCCCTCTTCAAGGCCGATCTTCTTGCCTTCGAGGTCCTTCAGCGATTTGATGCCGTCTTTGGCGACAACCATGTCATTTCCATTCGAAAAGTCATTGATGAGGATGCCGACAGACGGCTTCCCTGTGGCTCCGGTGACGAGGGCATCCCCGTTTGTCATGCTCACTCCGTCGATTTGGCCGGCGGCGTAGGCATCCATCGAGGCGACGTAGTCATACCAAGCAAACTCCACTTCGACGCCTTCTTCTTTGAACCAGTTTTTCTTGATTCCGATTTCCCAGGCGACCCAACCGGGCCAGTCACTGTAGGCGATTTTGAGGGGTTCAGCCCGGGCTCCCGTGGCGAGGACGGCGAGTGCACCGATAAGAGCGGCGGCAAAAGGACGGCGAATTTTAGATAGCTGAGTTTTCATAGAGGTCGTTTTCTGTTTGATGGATTGCAGGGTGCTCAAATTGAGGTGCAACACTTGGCAATCGGAAGTAGCAGCCCCTGTGCCAAAGCCTTTTGGCAAAGGTTTGCGGTAGCGGTGAAACGGGCCCGACGACCCTGTTGTCCATCGTTCTACTCGTTTAGAGGCAGCTGGTTGTGCCTGGTGTCACGATGCGCGATGGAACGTAATACGGGGAAAGGATATTTTCGAAATCGCTCTTCGGGGAGGCGAGTGTGCAGGCGCGAATCGCCTTTTGACCTGATGAGGCAGGGCGCTTCCGACGCGGGTGCGGGAGCAGATTTTCGCGACGGCGCCGTTCCCTCGCAGGGGCGTGAGACGGTCAGGAAAGCTGCGCGGGAACGGAAAATTAGCACCGGAACGGAACCGGCCCCGGGAGCGGAAAAGTAAGAAAGTGAGATCGAGGTGTCGAGCTCAGCGAGAGGTCGTTCACTGCGGGTGTCCCGTGGTTTCGCGGTGGCCGTCTTCTATTTCAAAGCGAGGCGGCGGATCTCGTCCGGCTGCAGGGCAACTTTGAAAATCATGAGCTCGGCGATGGCGCCGTTGAGGCTCCGAACCGTTTCGGGGGTCTCGATCGGGTTGCTCCAGTTTCCGATCGATGCGTTTCCGAGATTCCAGATGCCCCGGCCCTTGACGGTTTGGCTCGTGAAAAGTTCCCCGTCGAGGTAGTGGTTAACCGTTTGTGTTCTCTGATCGATCACGGTGGCGAGATGAAACCACCGTCCGAGCCGGCTCAAATCCATGAAGCCGGCTTTGGCAACGTGGGTTTTGCCGGATTCGCTGAAGTTCAGTCCCGCCCTGAGAGTGCCGTCCTGTCGGAACTGCCAGTGAATTTCGCCGGGCTCGTAGCCATCGGTGAGAAGGATCGAACTGAAGCTTCGATCAAGTCCGTCCACGCGAATCCAGGTCGCGAGAGTGATGTTCGTGCAGTCGGTGTCGAGATTGACTCTCACGCGGGAGCCGGGGTGTTTGAAATCGAGTGATCGTTTTCCCGGCCAGGGCCCGGGCCTCCAGCTCGCACCGATGACAGCTCCGTCGTGGGCTTCACCGGTCGGGGCGCGGTTCACGAGGGTTCGGCGGTTCTGAGGGTCCACTTCAAAATCGTAATAGGCGATCAAGCGGCTGTCGTTCAGAGCTGCGGTGTGAACCTTTCTCCATGCCTCCATTTTTTCCGCATCGGCAGCGACGGAGAGATTCTCGATGCTGACGAGATCGCTGAAACGTTCAGGGTTTGCCGCGATTGATTCGGGCTCCTCATCGCCGCTCATTTTGATGGCGTTGCCGGCGGTGAGGCGCTGCATCGATTCGGGATCCCGCTTCGCGTTGTAGGCTTCGACTTCGCCGTCGAAAACGTGCACTTCGGTGAGGCCGCCCGGTCCGACATTCATCGCAAACTCGGTTCCCAGATCGACGATTTCCGATTCGGAGGTTGCGACGGTGAATCCTCTCGCGAGTGGAGGAACGGTTGCCCTGATTTTTCCGGATTGGCAGATGACCCGTTGCGGATCAATTAACTCAAGCCGGGCGGGACCGGCCACATTGATGCGGGCGCCTTTGTAAAATTCGAGGGCGACGTAACCATCGACCTCGAGAATGCCGCGGGGGAGGGAATCCCCTTCATTTCTCGGGATCCCGTCGATCGTCACTTCCCCGACGAGCGTTTCAATGATCGCGAGCGACGGCTCGATCTTCCTCTCGATCGAGTTCCGTTGCCCTGACAAAATCACCAGCCCGAGAATCAGTGAGGCAGCGAGGGATAATCCTGCGACGAGCCACGGCGCCCTGCCCGGAACGGGACTTTGCCCGGATCCGGCAATATCGATGACCTTGTCGACGAATTGGTTTTCATCCGACTGCGCATCGAGAGCCGCTTCGACCTTTTCGGAAAAATGGGCCGCTTCGCGAAACTCGTTTTCGTAGCAGGCGAGACGATCATCCATGAGGAGGTGATTCCGAAGCTCCCGTGAACAGGCAGGGTGCTCCTTGACGATCCCGGTCAGTTCCCGCATTCCGTCTTCATTTATCTCATCGTCGATGAGCTGGCTGAGAAGGTTCTGAAATCTTTCGTAGGTGGCTTTATCAGATTTCATGGGCGAGGCGTTTTTCGATACAGGTTTTCAACTGGCCGCGGATGCGCATGAGGGCGAGACGAACCGCGGTGGCGGACATTTCAAACTGATCAGCGAGGAAGGGGGCTTTCCATTCATCGGCATAGCGACGGGAGATCAGGGTCCTGCTTTTTTCGGGGAGTTGTTCGAGACAATCCCGGAGCGCGCAGAAATCGAACTCCTCGTAACCGGAGGCGTTCTCGTCGGCTTCCGCTTCGGCGAGAAGATGGTCGGTGAGTGCTTCGTCGAGGATGCGTCCGCGGCGGGCATGCTTGCGGAGTTCGTTGCGGGTCAGGTTGCGTGCGATTCCGCGAAGCCATTTTCCAAAATCCCTCTCGTCATCGAAACGATCCAGCTCCTTAAACGCCACGAGAAAGGTTTCCTGGGCGATATCATCAACCGAGTCCGGATGGACACCGAGCATGCGGACAAAGCTCCGCAACGATCCCTGATGGTCGCGGACGAATCGGGCAAAGGCTTTTCGTTTCCGGTTGGATGTCATTTTCGAGGGGGCTTCTACAGATACCTTGTCGGCAGCGGGGAAATCGTTTCACAAAAATCATTTTTTCGGAAACGCTTTCGATCGTCGCGACAAAGTAAGCTTATAACCCCGTAAACTTCGTTTCGATAGAACTCCCTTTTCCAGGTGTTTTATGGTCTCCTCACGGGGTGTTCTAATTCGAAATTTAGATGAGAAACCCGAAAATCATAGGGAGCCTTTTGGCTTCATGGATCCTGTCGCTGGCCTCGTGCGGGGGCGTCAGCGCTGGTGATCAGCCAAATATTCTCTTTATTTTGACGGATGATCAGGGATACGGGGACCTGGGGCGACATGGGCATCCTCTCCTGCGAACGCCCAATCTCGACAAGCTCGCGGATGAAAGTGTGCGTTTCGATAACTTTTACGTGAGCGCCTCCTGCTCGCCGACCCGCGCGGCTCTCATGACGGGAATGCACGAGTTCAGGAACGGCGTTACCCACACGATACAGCCTCGCGAGCACCTTCAGGAATCCGCGACGATTTTGCCTCAGTTACTGAATGCGGCGGGCTACCGGAGCGGTTTTATCGGGAAATGGCATCTTGGCAACGGAAAGGGATACAGTCCGGCTCATCGCGGATTTGATTGGGTTTCGACGAACGCACAGGGAGGTCGCCAGCATTTTGATCCGGTCATGATCCGGAATGGCAAACGCGAGCAGCGCAAAGGCTTTCGTGAGGACATCTTTTTCGACGAAGCGATGACCTTTATCGACGAAACGACGGCGCGGGAGGAGCCGTTCTTCTGCTACCTTGCGACCTACTCACCTCATACTCCACTCGCCGCGCCCGAAGAATTTCTCGCACCCTACAAGGATGCCGTTTCCGAAAAACATGCCGCTTATCTGGGGATGATAGAGAACATCGACTACAACGTCGGGCGCATCCTGAGTTTCCTGAAAGAGCGCGAGTTGGAGGACGACACGATCATTGTTTTCATGAACGACAACGGCGTCACCGAAGGCCTAGATCTCTACAACGCGGGAATGCGTGGCTGTAAATGCACGACCTGGGAAGGCGGGACTCGAGCGATGTCTTTCTGGAAATGGCCAAAGCAGTGGGCGCCTCATCAGGTCGAGCATCTCACGGCTCATCTTGATGTCCTCCCGACCCTGTGCGACTACGCCGGCGTCGAAATTCCGGCGGAGTTACAGGAGAAACTTGAGGGCTTCAGTTTACGTCCCCTCCTGGAAACGACTGAACCGGTTTCGTGGCACGAAGATCGTCTCCTTTTTCAACACGTCGCCCGATGGCCAAGTGGGCTCGCGGCGATGCACAAGTATGCGATGGCGGGAGTTCGCCAGGGAAATTACCTGCTCCTGCAAAGTCACTCCTGCGGGAACGCCGCGTGCGAACCCTACGCGAGTCAGTGCACGACTTTGAACCTCGTCGCGAAGGGGCTGGATACGATCACCTATACCGACGGGAATGCGCAGTTTCACTGGGGCGTCAGTCCGCCGGATCGATGGGTCCTCTTTGACAGCAAGAAAGATCCCGCCTGCGAAAATGATCTCGCATCCGAAAGGCCGGAACTCGTCAAAACGCTATCGGACGCCTACGAAAAATGGTGGGACTCCACTTATCCGGAAATGATCGCCGCCGGCGGCGACAAAGGGGAACCACTGAAGCGGGGAGCCCGGGCCGCGCATTAAAGCGGTGAATCAAAATCACGACTGACACTATCAATGAAGCTTATTACTTACACCGCACTTCTCCTGTTGTTTACCGCGATCGGTTCGATTCGTGGGGCTGAAAAAGAAACGCCCAACTTCGTGATCTTTGTTGCGGATGACATGGGGTGGGGGGATTCCGGAACCTACGGGCATCCTCTCATTAAGACGCCGAACCTCGATAAGCTGGCTTCTGAGGGCGTCAAGTTCACGCAATGCTATTCAGCTTGCGGGGTGTGTTCGCCGTCCCGCGCCGCGATTCTGACAGGACGCACGCCGTATCGCAATGGCGTCTGGCGTCACCTATCGGGCGTTCACGAAGCGCACCTGCGAGCTAGTGAAATCACTTATCCGGAATTGCTCAAGGGAATCGGCTACGAAACCTGTCATGTCGGGAAATGGCATCTCAATTCGAAGCAGCAGTTCAACACCCCCGAGTTCCCGCAACCGGGTGATCATGGATTCGACTACTGGATGTATTCACACAATAATGCCGAACCAAGCCACAAAAATCCGGTTAATTTCGTTCGCAACGGCGAGCCTGTCGGAGAAATGAAAGGCTACTCGGCTCAGTTGGTCGCCGCCGAAGCGGCTCACTGGCTCGAGGATATTCGCGATCCGGAGAAGCCCTTTGCGCTGTCGGTCTGGGTTCACGAACCGCACTCGCCGATTGCGACGGATCCTCAGTTTTCCGATCTCTACAAGGGACACGAGAACCGCAAATACATGGGCAACATCACTCAGTTGGATCACGCGCTCGGTCAGGTCATGGATGCGCTCGATGAAGCGGGTGTGAGCGACGACACGCTTCTGTTTTTCACCTCCGACAATGGACCTGTCCCTGCGTATGGCGGGACCGCCGGTGGATTGCGAGGTGTTAAGCGAAGCAGTCACGAGGGAGGGATTCGTGTCCCCGGAGTGGCGCGCTGGCCCGGTCACATCGAGGCGGGAAGCGTCAGTAATGTGCCCGTGATCGGTTCCGACATCTTCGCGACGATTCTCGACATCGTCGGGATCCCGCTTCCGGATGATCGCACCATTGACGGAACGAGCATGCGGCCCGCCTTTGCAGGGGAAGCCGTGACCCGGACCATTCCGCTCTATTGGAGGACACACGTTTCACAGGCCGATGATCGATCCGCACTCCGCATCGGTGACTGGAAAATTGTGAGCAACGACGAGATGAATCAGTTCATGCTTTTTGATATCGAGAAGGACTGGAAGGAAGAGCATGATCTCGCGGCGGATATGCCTGAGAAGACTGAAGAGATGCGAAAGGCTCTCTTCAAGGTCTGGGATGGAATTGTCGCCGAAGGCCCCTCCGAATGGTGGCTCGGTGAGCGAACCAAGCCGAAGAAAGGCGCCAAACTGAGTTACTGATTCGAGACCCCAAACCCCTTTTAGAAATATGAAAGCGAATACCTTACTGACTATCCTCACGCTGATGCTCGTGCACACCTTCGGGCACGCGCAGAAACAGCCTAACATTATCTTTTTTATGACCGATGATCAGGGATACGGCGACCTGTCCTGTCACGGACATCCTTTTCTGAAAACGCCGAATATAGATAAGCTCTATGCTCAGAGCACGCGTTTCACGGACTACCACGTCAGCCCGACCTGTGCACCGACGCGCTCGGCATTGATGTCGGGGCGCAACCCGTTCGAGGCTGGAGTGACGCATACGATTCTGGAGCGTGAGCGGATGGCGCTCGGCTTGCCGACAGTCGCGGAAGTGCTGCAAATGTCAGGCTACGCGACCGGCATTTTCGGGAAATGGCATCTCGGGGAAGAGGATGAATATCAGCCGGGAAATCGTGGTTTCGATGAGGTCTTCATTCACGGTGCCGGTGGCATCGGTCAGAATTTTGCGGGAAGTCAGGGCGATGTTCCGGGGAATGACTATTTTGACCCGACGATTCGGCACAACGGAAAGTTTGTAAAAACGAGCGGTTACTGCACCGACGTCTTTGTTCAGGAGGCACTTGGCTGGATCCATGAGCAGAAGGAGAAGCCATTCTTCGCTTACATTCCCACCAATGCGCCGCACGGACCTTTCATTGTCGCTGAAAAATACAAGGCGCCCTTCCGGGACAAGGTCGACGACGAGGATACCGCGTCCTTCTTCGGGATGATTGCCAACATTGACGAAAACATCGGATTGATCATGGATAAGCTCGATGAGTGGGACCTCACGAACGACACTCTCCTGATATTTACGACCGACAATGGCAGCTCGAAGGGCTCGCGGGTTTACAATGCGGGAATGAAGGGCGGTAAAGCTTCGTTGAATCAAGGCGGATCACGTGTCCCTCTGTTTTTCCGACTTCCGGGAACAACGAAAGCGGGGGAAGATCTCGATCAGCTTGCACGTCATATCGACATCTTCCCGACATTCGCCGATCTCGCGGGAGCGGACATTTCCAAGCTCGCACTCGAAGGGCGCAGTCTCATGCCTCTGATCAAAGATCCCGAATCGGCCTGGCCGGACCGGAATCTCTTTTTTCACGGAGGTCGTTGGCCGAAGGCCGGACTGGAAGGGAAGTTCGGAAAGGGTGATCCCAATCCTGACAGTTACAAATATAAGAAGTTCGCGGTGCGCAGCGAAAGGTGGCGGCTCGTGGGGCCGGATTCACTCTACGACATTGAGAACGATCCGGGTGAGACCACGAATGTGTTCGACGAACATCCTGAGGTCGTGAAAGAGATGTTGACTGCCTACGACGGTTTCTGGGAAAAGGCACGACCTCTCATGGTGAATGAGGATGCTTCGCTCGATGTCGAGAAACCCTTCGAAGCGAACTACCTGAAGCAGAAAGCGGCCGGAGGAATTCCGAATTGGGTCGCACCGGAACTCTAGTTTTCTTAAGGCATTCGCTCCTCAAATTTTCCATGAAAACATCACTCATTACGATTCTCGTCTTCGTTAGCTGCCTTGCTCCGGCACTGGCAGAACAACGAAAAAAGCCACGCGTGCCACTCGAAACCGGCTACGAAAGAAAACTCGACGTCGTCTACAAGACTGTTGGAAAACGGAAGCTGGAGTTTGATCTGTATTATCCTCCGGCGGATGCGGCAAAGCCCTGTCCGGTGATCATCTACACGCACGGCGGTGGTTGGGCGGCGGGGAGTCGTTACGGTGCCGCCAGTGGCGGATTCGCTCCGCTCATTAAGGATTTGATAGACAAGGGATTCTGTATCGTCTCGGTCGACTACCGGCTCTACAGCAAGGGCGGAACGGTTCGGATGCGGGATTGTGTAATCGACTCCAAAGACGCGCTTCGCTACGTCGTGAAGCACAGCAAAGAGCTCGGAATCGATCCTGACAAGGTCTTCGTTTTCGGGGATTCGGCAGGGGGGCAGATTGCGCAGATGCTTCTACTCTCTCCGCCGGAATCTCTGCCCGGCGATCCGGAGCTCGCGGAGGTTGATTATGAAGTCGTGGCGGGACTTTCCTGGTATGGGCCGTGCGATTTCGAAAAGGTGAGCCTTTTCAATCACGACGACCGCGCCGGATTCAGAGATCGTTTCGGCGGCCGCATTGTTGACAGCGGGACTTCGGAAGAGGAGAGGCTCCGGCTCTATCGCGAGATGAGTCCTGTCACATATCTCAAAAAGGACAGCCCTCCTCTCTTCATGATTCAGGGGGACAGCGACACGACCATTCCGGTGAAGCACGCTTATCACATGGAGGAAAAGGCGAAGGCGCTGGGGGCGGATGTAGAGATTTTGATTGTTAAAAATGCCGGCCACAACTGGCGGAAGGTGGAAGCCGATATCGAACCGACGCGGAATGAGATCGTCGCCGCGAGCGCTCAGTTTTTTGTCGATCAGTTGAAGGAGAGGAACTGAGGTGAGCTTCAATCTGGTGAGAGACATATTTACGATGAGACTGGCGAATACTCAATTAGCGGCGGCATTCGTGTTCCTGGCTTTCGTGGCAACGGAATCCTCCTTCCGGGCAATCGCGGATGAGCAGAGGCCGAATCTTATCTTTGTCTTTTCCGACGATCATCGATTCGATTCGCTGGGGATGACGGGTGATCCCGTCACGGAAACACCTCATCTCGATGAGCTCGCTCGCGACGGTGTCTTTTTCAGGAACGCCTACATCACGAGCCCTATCTGCGGCCCGAGCCGGGCGAACATTTTTACGGCGCAGTGGGAACGGAAAAATCGCATCGGGTTCTCTCACCTTTCAAAAAACATGGTAAGCGCGGAGGCCTTCGAAAACAGTTTTCCCGCGCGGTTGAAAAAGGCGGGCTATTCGACGGCCTTTCTCGGTAAACACCACACCAAGATCGTCGATCGCGGGAACACCCCGCTGAAGGAGACAGTCGATTTTTGTTACTACGGCGAAGGCCATCTCGGATTTTATCCTGCGAAAAAGCACAAAGCGTTTACGAACCTGAAACACAAGACGCAGGTGGAAGGTTTGTTCGAGGCAACTGAGGCCTATCTGTCGCCGGGGGATGACTTCGACTATTTCTACGAGAACGCAGACAAATCCCTCGAGGGTCGTCTCGACCGACGCGATCCTGAGAAACCCTTTTGTGCGTGGATCAATTTTAATCTTCCGCATCAGGCCAGTTTGGGAGGGATGGGTTCCCGTCCTGATGATCCTGACTTTTACTCAAAGCGCTACAAGGATCAAGTCGATCGCTTGCCTCTGCCCGCAGGGTATCCCGTCGAAGCGACGCTTCCCGAAAAGGTTCTCAAGGTCTCGGAGATGGAGCCATACTATCGACTTCCCGAGAAGGCGCTGCTCGACACCAAGCTGAAAACGGCCCGTGCTGTTTTTGCAATAGATCAGTTCATGGGGAACCTTCGACTTTTGTTGGAGCGCCTCGATGAAGACGAAAACACCATCATCATTTTCGCCTCAGACAATGGGCTCCTTTACGGCGAACACGGCATCGGAGGAAAGACGATGCTCTACGAAGAGTCGGCGCATGTCCCGTTGATCATTCACTCGCCGTTTTTGCCGGAGAAGAAGCGCGGTGCTGAGATCGAGGCGCTCGCGGTGGGGCAGGATATTCCCGCGACGATTCTCGATATGTGCGGCCTTCCGGTTCCCGAAACGTATCAGGGAGCGAGCCTCCTGCCGCTCATGGAGGGGCGCGAGACGGACTGGCGCGAGGACGTTTTTCTCGAAAATCTCTTCACTGATCAGGGCTACCCGCGACAGGACGCAGTGCGGAGCGGACAATACAAATACATCCGCTACTTCAGCCGTGAGAATGACCGGGGGCAATACCTGCCCGATGGAATCGCAGGGGAGAAACCGATTTACGAGGAGCTTTTCGATCTGAGAAGCGATCCGACGGAGCAGATCAATCTCGCCGAAAACCCCGGGTTTCAAATGATTCTGAACGCTCATCGTGAGCGATGCCGCGAACTGGCAGACGAACTTTCGAAGTAGGCGATTTCCCCACCCAATTTACCTTTTTTATGACTAACCCCACCAGAACTCTATTTTTGATCGCGGTGACTTTTCTCGCGAGTTCACTTCATGCGAAAGACTGGATCCATCTCTCACCGCCCGAAGGATCGGCGAACGGCAGGACGATTGTCTTTGTGACCGGCGACGACGAATACAAGTCGGAGGAATCGATGCCGATGATGGCTCACATTCTCGCTGAACGTCATGGATTTGACTGCAAGGTGCTTTTCGCGATCAACCGCAAGACCGGCGTGATCGACACGAATCAGCGCGATCACATTCCCGGTTTGGAGGCCCTCGAGGATGCCGACTTGATGGTGATCTTCACGCGCTTTCGTGCGCTCGAAGAGGCGCAAATGCAGATGATCGAAGATTATCTGGCGACGGGAAAGCCGGTCATCGGGATTCGGACGTCGACGCATGCCTTTGATTTCAGCAAAGCTCCGGAGAGTGCTTTTTCCCATTATTCCTACAGTCACGAAAGCGGTGGGTTCGGTCGAAAAGTTCTCGGACAAAACTGGATCAGACACTGGGGACGACACGGGACCGAGAGCAGTCGCGGTCGCTTTGCTCCCGGCATGGAGAAACACCCCATTCTTACCGGAATCGAAGACGGCGAGATCTGGGGACCGACCGATGTTTACGAGGCGACATTGCCTCAACCCGATGGATGCGAGGCGATTCTTCTCGGAGAAGTCTGTGAATCGATGGAATCCGATTCGGGGCCGACACCGGCTCCACCGGCGAACGCGAAGGGTCGCGCCGCAATCAACAAGAACGATCCCATGATGCCGATTGCCTGGACTTATCTGCGTGATGTCGGAGCGAAGGGACGCGTCTTCACGAGCACGATTGGAGGCGCGATGAAAGGCAGGGATGACTGGGCCAACGAAGGGATGCGGCGGATGTTCGTGAACGCCTGCTACTGGGTGCTCGGGATGGAGGATCAGATTCCGGAGAAGGCGGACGTTACTCCGGTGCTGGAACCGAATCCCTTCAAGCGGGGCGTGAAACCGGAGGAGGCTCTCAAAGAAGGGCTCGCGAAACTCGCCGAGGGCAAAGACACGATACTGTTTTACGGCAACTCGATGGTGGAGAGACTCCTCGAAGACGGGGAGCTCGAGGCGCGTTTGCAGCTCGCTCAGCCGGATGCGGGCTTGAAGATTCGCAGTCTCGCCTGGACGGGGGATGAGGTGGGAAATCGTCTTCGTCTCGAGGGCTACGCCAAGCACATGAAGAACCTGCTCAGCGAGTGGCCCGCGAAGACGATCGTTCTCGGCTACGGCTTGAATGAATCCTTCGCGGGCGAAGCGGGGCTCGCTGATTTTCGACAACACTACAGGGATCATTTAACGCAACTGACGCGACTTCACCCGGGAGCGGCCTTTGTTCTCCTTTCACCCATCGCGATCGAAGGCGCTTCCGAAGAGCGGGACCGCGACGTGAAAATGTATCGCGACGCCATCGCCCAACTCGCGGCGGCGGAGGGCGCGGGTTTTGTCGATTTGTATGAACTCACGCGTCAGGCCTACACCGATACTGAAGCTCCGCTGACGAACAACGGGATTCACCTGAACGCGGAGGGCAACCGCTTCGTCGCGAAGACGCTCGCGGAGGAAATCGGATTGGTTCGTGGTCTCAGCGCGGCAACACTGACAGAGCCGGAATCGGATCGGCTTCATGAAGTCGCGCTCGCGGCTGCGGCGAAACATCGCCGCGTCGCCGAAGTGGTTCGTCCGAAGAATGCGGTGGTCTATTTCGGAGTGCGGGCGCGACCCGCTGAATACGCCGACGAGATGCCGCGCTACCACGAAATGATCCGGCTCACCGAAGCGGTCGTTCATGAGCTGGCGCGTGATCCAAAGCTCACTTTTGCTGAGGTGCCCGAGCCGGGGCTTCCTCCGATGCCTGAGGGAAGAGGTCGCGACGATGGAGATCGCACCGGGATCATTAAGACGGTCGCCGAGTCGATGGCCGAGTTCACCACCGCGCCCGGATATGAAGTGAGCCTCTTCGCCTCAGAGGAGGAGTTTCCTGAACTCCGCAATCCCGTCCAGATCGCTTTCGATGCCCGCGGCAGGCTGTGGGTCGTGACGATGCCGTCCTTTCCTCATACCGTTCCCGGCCTGACCCCGCCGGATAAAATTCTGATCTTTGAAGACACGGATCGCGATGGGAAGGCCGACAAAGTGACGACTTTTGCGGAAGGGCTCGATGCCCTCGACGGTGTCGCATTTCATCACGACGGCGTCATCATTTCGGAGCAACCGCGTCTCTGGATGATGAATGACACCGATGGCGACGACCGCGCCGACACTCAGCGTGAGTTGCTTCGCGGGATCGACGTGACCGATTCCCATCACGGGGGGATGATTGCGAGCGATCCTCTTGGCGCGGTCATTTTCAGCGACGGCGTCTTTCATCGCTCCCAGTTGGAAACGCCCTTTGGTGTCCATCGGGGAATGGATGCGACGACTTACCGGCTCGACATGCGCACCGGGAGTATTGTCACTGAGTGGCAGCACACGACGCCGAATCCCTGGAACGTGACTTTCGACCGATGGGGGAACATTTTTCAGATGTACGGCGATGGCGATGTCTACGACGGAAGCGCTCTCACCTGGACGCCCCTTGGCGCGTATCAACCCTATGCCTATGGTCGGATTACGAGTTACGGAAAAGGATCGGGCAATGCGATGATCACGGGGGATAACTTCCCTGACGAGTTTGAAAACGGTTTTGCATCCGCTTCGCTTTTGGGTCGATATGCGGTAACGCTTTCCAAACTGAATCGGGACGCAGGCATGGTGAAGCTCGCGGATTCACTCACGATTCTGGAATCTCCAAATGCAGCCTTTCGTCCAGCGGACGTGGAGTTCGCGATGGATGGTTCCCTTTATGTTTCCGATTTTTGCAGCCCCATCATCGGGCACGCGCAGCATCCGATGCGTGATCCTCACTGGGATCATGATTACGGTCGCATCTGGCGAATCGTTCATACAGAGAAGCCGCTCAGTGAGGAACGGCCGAAGATTGAAGGGACGGCACCGAAAGCACTTTGCGAACTCCTGACACATTCACATGATCTGGTTCGTCATCATACGCGGATCGAACTTCGCAAGCACGGCGCTGAAGGTTTGAAGGCGGTGGATCAGTGGATCGCTGCGTTCGACCGCGACGACGCTGCGTTTGATCAAGCTGCCCTCGAGGCGATCTTCGTTTGCGAAGGGCTGGGCGAAACCCGTCCCGCCTTGATTGATCATCTTTTACAATCGGAT
The DNA here is from genome assembly GCA_029213065.1 of Verrucomicrobiales bacterium. Lineage (GTDB taxonomy): Bacteria > Verrucomicrobiota > Verrucomicrobiia > Verrucomicrobiales > DEV007 > Arctic95D-9. The sequence goes on from JARGPH010000002.1 coordinate 108,422, forward strand.
TCAGCAATGTTCCGCGGCGCTGCCGTTCACGTGATTCGGATTCAAGCGGATCGATTTCCCGATGTGGCTGAGCTTCTCACTTCGGTGGTGAACGACCCTCACCCCCGGGTTCAGGTTGAGGTCGTTGATGCGGTCGCTCATTTGCGGCCGACGTTTCCTGAAATAGAGTCGGTTCTCGCGACGCTGACGAGTGAAGATGCCACGGTCAACAAATCGCTCGCTTACCTTGACTACGGTGTCGAGCCTGTCAAAGGACGAAGCGTTCCGGTTCTCGAAGTCGCTCCGGAATCTCAATTGACGCAATGGCTCTGGCTCGGTGAAGAGGGCGAGAATGCCCCGGCTGAGTATCAGGTCGGGAAGGGAAACATCCCAAGTTCGGGTTTGTTTCGAAGCTTTGTCTATTCGGATGACCCGCAACCGGCCATCCTCGCGATTAATCACAAGAATCTCGAGGTTCGACTCAACGATACCATGGTGTTCAGTCAGGATTCCTACTGGAGCGGCGATCAGCAAGTGAACGTTGAGCTCGCTGCGGGACTCAATGTCGTTGAGATCTTCCTGAAAAAGGCAAGACGTCCCGCGAAGACGATGCCGCCGGTGTTTCTTTACGATCCCGTCGGGCAGGCGCTCGATGGTGCGAGGTACCTGAGCGATTCCAAAAGTTTGCAGGCTGCGACAGCGGAGTATGACCAGTTCATCGCTGAGAGAGGCAATGTCATTCATGTCCAGGCCGCTGCCGGTCTTCAATTTGCGCCGACTCAATTGAGCGTGACTCCGGGCAGCAAGGTCAGGCTCGTTTTTGAGAATCCTGACATCATGATGCATAACTGGGTTTTACTGAAGCCGGGCAGTGTTAATGAAGTCGGTGCCCTCGCCGATGAGATGGCGGCTCAGGAGGATGCGATGGAGAGAGGTTATCTTCCCGAGTCGGATAAGATTCTGCATGCCACGAAATTGCTGGGACCGAAAGCGCGTGAGGAACTCGTTTTTGATGCGCCGGCTGAGCTGGGCGAGTATCCCTACATTTGCACCTTCCCGGGGCATTGGCGGATCATGCAGGGGGTCCTCACTGTCGCCGAGCGCAAGAGGTCCAAGGTGGCGCCTGCGGCTGAACCCAAATCCGGTATAGTGATTACGAAGAAGATCGGTGAGGGTGTTGTTTTTGAAACCGCCTCTCATGCCGCGAGTTTCAAAAAGCTCGTTCCGCCTGAGAAGCCGGCTGGGAAAGTGACGGCTAACAAGAAGACAAACAATGATCCACTCGTCAGTCTGACCGATGGGAAGCTCGCGAAAGGATTCGGCCCCATTTTTGGAAACGGGATCAAAGACGGCGCCTACAAAATGGATCTCGGAAGTTCCCAGTCCGTGAGCGCGATCACAAGTTGGTCCTACAACCAGAATGGGAAACGCGGATCTCAATCCGTCTCGATTTACGGAAGTAATGATCCAGCGGATCCCGGTTGGAATCTTACCGACGCGAAGCGTTTCACGTCGCTGGGAAAGATCAGCACCGAAGGGCAGAAAGTGGATGCCTTCACCGCGCTATCTCTTCGTGCGAAAAAGGCAAAGTTGCTCGGGGACTTTCGCTGGATCGTGTGGCAGACAGCACCTGTGACCTCAATCGACGAGAATACGGCGTTTCAGGAACTCTCGGTGGAAACGGTCGCTCCCCCGGCTGAAAAGCCTGCGCCGGCGAAGAAGGAGGCATCAGCGCGGGCGGGCGGTAAGCCCAAGGCGGCCCCACCCAACGTTGTCCTCATCATGACCGATGACCAGGGCTACGGCGATCTCGCCTGCCATGGGAATCCGATCGTGAAAACGCCTAACATTGATCAACTTTACGCCGAGTCGATTCGTTTCACCGACTTTCACGTGAGCTCGTTTTGCACACCGAGTCGAGCCGCGCTCATGACGGGTCGTCATCCCGGACGGACCGGAGCCTACCGCACGAGTTCGGGGCGGACGATGTTGCACACGGATGAGAAGACCATTGCTGACGTCTTTTCCCAAGGCGGCTATGGCACCGGCATGGTCGGCAAATGGCATCTCGGTGACAACGCGCCTCATCGACCGCAGGATCGCGGGTTTCAGGATGTCGTGTGGCACCGCTGCGGCGGGGTGGGGCAGGCGTCCGATTTCTGGGGCAACGACTACTTTGACGACACCTACGAACGCAACGGGTCCTTTGAAAAGTTCGATGGCTACTGCACTGACGTCTGGTTCGCTGAGTCGATGCGTTTTGTGGAAGAGAACAAGGAGAGGCCGTTTTTTCTCTACCTTGCCCCGAACGCACCGCATGGGCCTTATCGGGTTGATCGGAAATGGAGTGATCCCTACCGGAAGGACGTCCCGTGGGGAGGCGGTCCCGAGTTTTACGGGATGGTCGAGAACATCGACCACAATGTCGGACTGCTGCGTGCGAAGCTCGAAGAACTCGGGCTCACTGAAAACACGATTTTTATCTACATGACCGATAACGGAACCGCGAACGGCGCCAAGTTTGAAGGTCTCACCAGCGAAGCAAAACAGGGATACAACGCGGGGATGCGCGGGAAGAAGTCGTCGATTTATGAGGGTGGACACCGCGTTCCTTTTTTCATTCACTGGCCCAAAGGAAAGCTCACGGGTGGTCGGGATGTTGAATCCACTGCCGCTCATATCGACGTCCTGCCGACACTTGCCGAGCTGTGCGGGATTCCGGTGCCGAAATCGCATCATCCCGATGGCGTTTCGTTTGCCTCACTCTTGAAGGACCCGAAAGCCGCGCCGCATCGGGATCATCACATCATTCAATACCAGGGTGGACCTCACTTTAAAGGTGCTCCGGCGATGTGGGAATACAGCTGCGTTTTAAAGGGGGACTGGCGTCTCATCGACGGGAAAGAACTGTATGATCTCGGGAATGATCCGGGCCAGAAGGACGACGTGGCAGCAGACCATCCTGCGGTGGTTGCGGAATTGCGGGCGCTTTACCCGCCTTTCTGGGAATCGGTTTCGCCACGCATGACCCCGGTCGCGATTGATCTTGGAAACCCTTCTGATAATCCCACGGTCCTCTGTTCTCAGGACTGGTATATGGAAACCGGCAATCCTCCGTGGAACTTCGGATCGATCAAAAAGCTTCCGAAAGTGACAGGGCCGTGGCATGTCGATGTGAAGACGTCAGGGCGCTATCAAATCACGCTGCGTCAGTTTCCGGTCGAGGCGGATAAACCCGTCGTCGCGGAACGGGCGAAGATCGAAATCGCCGGCCAGACGGCGGAAGCTCCGGTTGAAGCGGGGAGCAAAGGCGTCGTTTTCGAATTGGATCTTCCTGCCGGTCTCTCCGAGCTGCATACCTGGCTCTACGACAAGAATGGCAACGCGGGCGGCGCTTACTTCACCGAGGTCGAAGCCCTGTGAACCAGGGGGCGGAACTCGCCGCTTGCTAATCCAACCAAAACTCTTTGAAATCCTTTAATCATCTCATGAAAATAAAACACCTCACTACCTTCACGCTTTCCGCGTTTCTGGGAGCATCCGTTATCCATGCCGGGGAGACGGCGTGGACCATCGACAGTCAGGATGACTGGAAAGCGACGATCGAATCTTCTGAAGGCACCGTCGTTGAAAGCGGTGCTGTTTCTCCTGAAGGCAGGAACGCGACCGTCCTCACCAAGCTCCAATCGTTCGACGCAAAGCGATCCGCCAAATCACTGACGGTGACACAATCCGCGATCTGGCAGAACTGGAACCCGATTGAAAACCTCGGGCCTGCGAATCTTCAAGACGCGCCGGTTCTGTTGACGAAAGGGCCGGACGATTACTGGATCTTCGGGCGCTATGGAAGCGGGCAGCCACGTCCCAAGAAGGGTGAGAAAGCAACGCCGCAGGCAAAATTCGTTGCCGAAGAGGCGACTCTTGAGGGCTTCGATATCCCCCTTAAAACAACCCGCTTTCCCAATGTCTATGACGCTCCCGGCGGGCTCAAGCCGAACCAGGGTGGTTACAACGCCTGGCAGAGTCGCGACATGAAAAACTGGGTCCATCATGGCCCTGTCACGGAGCGCTTTTCCAAATGGGTCACCAGCGCCGAATACGTCGATGGAAAAACGTTGATCTATTATGACTTCCCGAACGATCAGGATCCGCATGTCTATGTCGACGAAGATCTCACCGACGGGGAGCCCGGAGAGAATATGGGAATGGCAGTGAAAGATCCTTCACACGGTTCCGATGCCGGGTTCATCCGTGACCTCGATGGCAATGTGCATGTCATCATCGAAGACTGGAGCCCGATTTCAGCGAACAAGCGGTCGTGGGATTCCCCGCTCGCGGGGCACGCGGTCAGTCCGAATGGAATTGACGGGTTTGTTTTTAAAGATCCCGCAGTCGACAACCGAACCGAACCCACCGGGAAAATCGCGACATACAAGCACCCGCACTGGGCGAAGGAGGATCCGAAGAACTATCCTACCGATATCGCTGAGTATGAGATTCACGAGCCGGAGCAGGAAGCCTACGGAGATTGGGCCGCGATTGCGATTGGCGGACAGTATTATCTTTTCGGGGATTACGATCCGGCGGGCGGACATGAGATGAGTGTAGGCTGGTTCACCTCGTCATCGATTGATGAGCCGTTTGCGTGGTGCGATCACATTGGACGCGGTCACCCCGACCCTGATATTGCATTTGCAGAAGGGCAGTTCTACCTCGCGACTCAGATGAAGACGGATTACACCAGCCCCGGCCCGTGGGTCGAGACGGTATCCGCACGTGTCGGCGTTGATACGGACAATGACAAAACGATCGACCAGTGGACCGACTGGACTGAGGTCAAAGAGTCCTACGATTACATCCCGGGTTTTTCCAAACAGATCAAAAAGATCCCTGCTGAATTGGATCTTTCCGGTCTGCCCGAGGGCTTTGGATTTCAGATCGAATTGAAAATCGAAGATGCCACTGAGAACAAATCCAAGCCCATCATCGAAGCGTTGAGCCTCTCATTTGACTGAGGTGCATGTTGTTGCTCCTAGACTATTACGAGCAGACAAGGGGGGGGGCGATCGGCCTTAGTTGAGTAACTTTTTTAAGGAATGATTCAATGAAAAAGGGGGTAATCATTTTCAACTTTGGAGTTTCAGTCTGTAGTTTTGTCGGCGTGCTGAGCGCTTAGGGGGAACCCCGTATTTCTCGTTCTTAGCTCTCTTTGTCTAAGCTGTTGGAAAAATAAAAATGTGGAAAAGTGTCGGTCGCCCGGCACAGCAAAACAATGGACATGATCACAATTACAGATCTTAAAACTCCGTTCCCCTTTGCGTTTTTGTCATCTATTCGCGAAATTGAGGATCTCTATCAGCTTTGTGGGCAATTGGGAGAGGGAACATTCAACCAATGTCTCATATTGGGTGATTTTAAATCGCACTCTACGAAGCTAGAGGCTGGCCGTTGCCTGGGAAAGACAAATGGAGGAGACCATTTGATTTGGATCGATCAAAAATGGTATCTTGAAAATGAACATGATTATTCTCTCACTCTGATCGGTGATTCAATTGCCTCTGTATTGACTTATATTTCATCGCCAGTATTTATGAATTCTCAAAAAGTGTTCTTTATAAGTGCTGTTTGTTCCGGGTTCGAAGCATATTATCCGAATTCAGTCTCTTTGAAAATCGCCGCATATTTGAATAGAAAAATGGAGGGATCGTTTCTCCAAGGTGGGTCTACTTGCTTTTATTCTAAGTCCTTGTGTTTGTTTTTGACTGTAGAAAGGCTGGACGTTCTTAACGATGGGCGCGAATATGGGCGGATCTTTTTCTCTTATCCAAGAGGAACCGATCTTGAATCTTGGGGCGATTTTAAATCACAATTAATATCTTTGGGATTGGTGGAACAGCCTTCAAGATGAAGATTCAACAGAGTCACAAATGAAGGGAACTATTCTTAATCTCGCAATTCTCCTAACTTGTTTTTCGATACTTGGTGCCGATGACGGCCGTCCCGAAAAGCCGAATGTCGTTCTCATTCTGACGGATGATCTCGGTTGGCAGGATGTGAAATGTTACGACCTCGATGAACCGTCTCCCTACGAGACGCCGAATATCGATGCCCTCGCGAAAAAGGGGGTGTTGTTCTGGCAGGCTTATTCTCCGGCTCCGACTTGTGCGCCGTCACGGTGTGCGATCATGAGCGGGAATCATCCTGCGCGGGCCCAGAAGACGCACGTCGTGGGCGGGGCTCCGCCTGCACCGCTCGGCAAGCATTCCCGCATGATGGATCCATGGTATAGCGGACGGATCCCGGCGGATGAGTTCACCCTCGCGAAAGCACTGAAGCAAAACGGTTACACGACGGGGCATTCCGGGAAGTGGCACATGGCGATTGACCACAACGCCTATCCGCAGCCCATGGACGTGGGATTCGACTGGACCCGTGCAGATCGTGGCTCCCGGAATTCAATGAAAGATAGACTTACTGGATTTGCGACGGATGCCGGGGATGATCCGTTTCGTCTCGATGAAAACGGGTTTCCTTTTCATCAGACCAATGAGGATGCGCTCACTTTCATGAAGGAGAACAAGGAGAAGCCGTTTTTTCTCTACTACGCGACCTGGCTCGTCCACGCTCCGATTCACACTCGATCGGAAGCGCATTTGAAGAAATACGCAGAACGGCTCGGGATTGATCCGGCTGATACGCCGACAAAAGATGAGCCCGGGCAACAGAATCCGTTCTACGCTGCGATGGTTGAGGAACTCGATTACTACATGGGAATCGTTTTTGACTACCTTGATAAGACTGAGGACCCGCGCTGGCCGGGGCATACATTGAGCGAGAATACCTATCTGATTTTCACCTCGGACAACGGGGGGATGGAAGGCAGTCCCAAGGAGCGCTACACTGACAACAACCCGCTCGATAGAGGGAAGATTTCGGCAAAAGAGGGAGGCACCCGTGTTCCGCTCATCATCACCGGTCCGCAGATTCCCGCAGGTGTTCAGACAGATGTGATCGCGAACGGGCTCGATTTTTATCCGACGATTCTGTCGATGGTCGGGGCCGAAAGACCGGAAGGAAAGAATCTCGACGGTTGCGATTTGCTGCCGCTTTTGCACGGTGATGTCACAGATCCGACGCTCGTTAAACATGAAGACGGCTCTCCTCGCGAAACGATGGTCTGGCATTTTCCTCATGGCAGTGCGCTCGAAAGCACGATCCGCACGGGGGACTACAAATTGATTCGCAATTACGATCACCTTAACAATCCGGCGAACCCCGAGTTGGAACTCTTCCGTCTCTACGAGACAAAAGGGAAAGAGCAAGTCCGCGTCGACATCGAAGAGGCGAACAATCTCGCTGCGGAGATGCCGGAGAAAACGGAGGCGATGAACCGGGAGCTTACGGAGATTCTTGAAGGGATGGAAGCGAGCTATCCTTACTACAATCCAAACACGAGTGCCGATCTTCCGAACAAGGAGAAGGCGCCCGACGTTGTTGCCAGCAAAGCGGACGGGGCTGCCGTCGAGTTCACTTATGAGGAGAACGGGGCCAAAGCCGATCACGCCGATTTGATCTACACCCTCAATGGCGGTGATCGTTACGAAGAGTGGTTTCGGATGCCGGCAACGCTGAGCGAGCCGGGGCGTGTCACGGTCCAGCTTCCGGAAGGCACGACGCATTACTATCTGAATTTGATCGATGAAAATCGCTTTCTCCGCAGTTATCCGGAAGTGGTGAAAAAAGGGAAATCGTTTATTGGATCCGCCTTGAGTGTGGATGGCGGAAAAGCGCCGGAGGCAGCGAAGAAGGTGGCAAAAGGAGACCGAAACGTTCCCTTCGATCGCTGGGACACGAACAAAGATGACATCCTCACACTCGAAGAATATCTCACCGGTCAGTCGGGAGAGAATCTTGAGCAGCGCTTCAATAGGTTCGACAAGAACGGCGACGGCAAGGTGACCCGCGAAGAATACGTGGTCCTTTCCGCTAAGTAGATCGTGTCCGGAAGATTTCGCATCTTCCGCTACAGGGCGAGCAGGTAGCGGAATTTGCAAAAAATTCCGCCGAATGGACGAAACACTTATTTGCGAGCCACAATCATGCCGGTTTCGCTTTCTGGGGATTCGGTCATTCTGTCTCCTCGTTTCGACGTCGTCTTACCCTGAAATTTCCCATACTTTGCATTCTATCCCTCGCTACCTTGTTTCAGTCAGCGAAGGCTGAGGATTCCGTTATCGAGGCGGACATCGTCGTCTACGGCGGAACCTCGGGCGGCGTTGCTGCTGCGGTGCAGGCCGCGCGAATGGGGAAGCGTGTCGTTTTGGTAGAACCGGGGAAGCATCTCGGGGGAATGACTTCGGGAGGGCTCAGCGCCGTTGATATCGGTGATCCCAGAAGCGTCGGTGGCATCGCCCGTGAGTATTTTACGCGACTCGTCGCAAACTACGGGAAGGAACTGAACTGGGGCGAAGCGTTTTCCCATGGAGGTAAAGGAGGACCGGCGACGGGTGGCGCCTACTCGATCGAACCTCATGTTGCTGAGAAGGTTTTTGATGAGATGGCGGCGGAGGCCGGTGTTGTCGTCTTGCGCGAGGCGCGGCTGAAATCGGCGGTCAAGAACGGTGCCCGAATCACCGAATTGAGAATGGAGGATGGGCGAGTCGTTCGGGGAAAGATGTTCATCGACACGACCTACGAAGGCGATCTCATGGCCGCCGCCGGGGTGAGCTATACCGTGACGCGGGAGGGAAATGCCAAATACGGGGAAAGCTATAACGGGATTTTTTACACGCCGCAATACAAGCCACGGACCGGGCACCTCCAACCCGGGACGAATGGTCGAGTCAAAGGCGGTCAGGGCGTCTGGGACCGGGATTTTCCGCTCGATCCCTATGTGGTCAAAGGCGATCCGTCGAGTGGCCTCCTGCCGCTTATCAGCGAGGGCGATCCGGGAACTCCCGGGGAACCGGCTCCGGGTATTCAGGCGTATTGCTACCGGCTCTGCCTGACGACAGAGAAGTCTAACATGATTCCTATTGCCGCTCCGGCGGACTACGATCCGAAGCGCTACGAGCTCGTCGGGCGATTTGTCGAAGCCTGTATCGCGAATGGTGATGAAATGGATCTGCGCTGGTTTTCGAAGCACGATGAACTGCCGAATCATAAGTGGGATTTCAACACCGCGACCTTCGGAGGAAATCTCCCCGGCCTGAGCTGGGCGTGGCCTGAGGCTTCCTATGCCGAGCGCGATGAACTTGCGAAGGAACTGGAGAACTACCATCGCGGCTTGTTCCACTTTCTCCGCACCGATCCGCGCGTCCCTGAAAAGGTGAAGGCGGACGTTGCCCGTTTCGGTCTGCCGAAGGACGAGTTCCTCGACACCGGCGGTTGGCCGCATCAGGTTTATGTTCGTGAGGGGCGTCGCATGGTCAGTGATCTCGTCCTGACCGAGAACCATACCTTCGGCCGTGAGATCGCTCCGAAATCGGTCAGTCTCGGCAGCTATGGAACCGATGCGCATGAGATTCGACGTATTGTCAAAGACGGCGTCGTCGCCCGCGAAGGGAAAATCGCAGGCGGGCGCGGCGGATTCGGACCCTATCAAATCGGTTACGACGCGATTGTTCCGAAGCCGGATGAGTGCGGGAACCTGCTCGTGACCTTCGCGCTTTCCGCGAGTCATTCCGCCTTTGCGAGTATCCGAATGGAGCCGCCTTTCATGGTCACAAGCCAGAGTGCCGCCACCGCCGCCAGCATTGCGATCGATGCTGAAAGTTCGGTTCAGGCGGTTGACTATGATTTGCTGAAGAAACAGCTCCTCAAGGACGGGCAAATTCTGGAATCCGTCGAGAAATCAGAACGACGCGTCAAACTCGGCGGAATCGTAATCGATGATACCGAAGCGGCGTATACTGGAGAGTGGGTAACGAGCAACGCAGCCGGATCGATGTCCGGAAACAGTTATCATCATGACAGTGGCAAGGAGCGTGGTGAAAAGTCGGCAACTTTCGCTTATCCGATTCCATCAGCGGGGCGTTACGAGATCCGACTTCTCTATTCCTCTCACGAAAACCGGGCAAGCAATGCGAAGGTGGTTCTGAGGTTCGGGAATGAGAGACACGACGTGACACAAAACCAACGTCTCCCGAGTTTGGTAGACGGAAAACCGCGGTCTCTCGGTGATTTTGAAATCCAACAGGGTAAGGTCCTCCACCTGACCCTGTTCAATGAGGGCGCTGACGGCATCGTCTCGGTTGATGGACTGCAGCTGGTTCCCGTGAAGTGATTTCGATCCTCTTTAAACGAGATCTTCAGAATTATCACCGAGCTGCTCATGGTCCGTGGAGGAGAGCAGAAGGGGGATGAATTCTACCTCGGCAGCTCGACATTGGAGACGCCGTCTTTGCCCGGAGGAAAAAGATTGCCGGAGAAATGCAATTCGGTCGGCGACTTTGGTCCGCCCGGAATGATCACAGCATAGCGGTAGCGAGCTTCCCCGGCTTGATGAATCAGGTTTCCCTGAATGAGGACGTCGCTTAGAGGTGGATCATCGGGTTGTTGCCCGGTATCGAACTTGATGGGGGATCGTTCGTCTCCCCAGATCCAGTTGGCGTCTCCGTAGCCAAACTCCGAAATGATATTGTTGGCAACAATAGAACCCCCGTCCCGATTTTCGTCGTCGGCAGCGGCCCCCGGCATCAAGCCGATTGCCCAGAGACTGTTCCTCACAAATTGATTCCCATTGATGAGGACGTTGCTGGAACCGTGCATTGCCTTCATTCCAATGAAGGAGTTCACAACGACATTGTTCGCTACAATGACATGGTCACAATGCAGGTCAATTCCCTGACCGGCGTTCTCAATATGATTTCCGAGAATGCGTGTCAGATCGCTTTCCTTTGGTGAGGTCACAATGATTCCGGAGCCCTGTTGCCAGGCGTCCATATACTCAGCGTCCCACATTTGCTGATTCACGATGTTTCCCTTCACATCGTTTTTCTTCACAAAGTCTCCCAGCTTGTGTTGCCTTTTGATTTCGAGGGTAGGGAGGAAGTTTTCTTCGATGACCGTATTATTCTCGATGAGGGTGCCCCGGCTCGTGCGAACACTGATGCCTGTGCCATCGGTGCAGTTGAAAGCAAAACCGTAACCGTCGCTTCCGGTGCGATCATCAATAGAGATGCGCATGTAGTTCCGCACGAGACACCGGCTGATGCGGCTGTTTTCGGTATCGCGGAGAGTGATCGCCCCCGACTGAGTCCGGTTGTTGATTACCTTTACGCTCTCAATCACAAGATCCCTGCAGTTGAGAGCAAGAACGCCTTCTTTGTCTGTGACCTGCTTACCTTCGGGCCGTAACAAGGTGAGGCCGCGGATCTCGATGCCGGCGCCGTTCTCGATTTCAATGACAGGTTGCTCTGGATTTTCCTGAATGATGCGCCCGGGACCAAACAAGCCGCTGCGATCGCTGCGAAGACGGATCTTTTCGGTAACGGTGTAATCTCCTGCCGGTACGAAAATTTCGCGATTTGGATTGGCATCGAGAGCGGCCTGTATCGAAGGGTAGTCTGTTGCTTTGGGGGCGTCTTCCGGTTCGTCTGCACTGCCGGGAAGGGTTGAAACTACCAAAGCCAGAATAGCAATGGTGAGTTGGCTCGAGAAAAGTTTCATCCGGGATGAAATCTGGATCCAGAATAGAGAGTTTTCAGCTCGCAATGCCGCTGACGATTCCCTCGTGGACGTGCCCTTCGTTGAGGTCAACCCGTTCGGGGCGGCCTTTGTGAGGGTAAACGACCTTGGTGTGGTCGAGCCCCATCAGGGCCATGATGGTGGCGTGGAGATCGTGGACGTGCAGTTTATCCTCGGTGGCGTAAAGACCGAGCTCGTCGGTGGCTCCGATGGTTTGTCCACCTTTGACACCGCCGCCCGCCATCCACATCGTGAAGCCGGTGGAATTGTGGTCGCGACCGTTGCCTTTTTCGCTCATGGGAGTGCGCCCGAATTCGCCGCCCCAGATCACCAGCGTTTCGTCGAGAAGGCCGCGTTGTTTGAGATCGGTTAGGAGGCCGACAATGGGTTGGTCGACGCTGTCGCACATTTTGGAATGCTTTGCCTCAATCCCGCTGTGACTGTCCCACTTGCTTCCCGCTCCGCTGTAGAGCTGGATGAAACGCACCCCGCGCTCGACGAGGCGTCTCGCAAGAAGGCACTGACGCCCGTAGGCTTTGGTTTCGTCGCGGTCGAGTCCGTAGAGGGATTTGGTGGACTCGGATTCCTGATCGAGATCGACTGCCTCCGGCGCCGTCGCCTGCATTCGGAAGGCGAGCTCGTAGCTCTTGATGCGCGCCTCGAGGTCGCTGTGTGAAGATCGGCTCTCGAGATGCTTGCGATTCATTTCCCCGAGAAAGTCGAGCTTTTGTTGCTGCACGGATGTGGAAACGCCTTTGGGATTGTTGAGATTTGAGATCGGCGCATCTTTCGATTCGAGGAGGACCCCCTGATGCGTCGAGGGGATGAACCCCGAACCCCAGGCGCGAACGCCGTTGACGACCATGGAATTGCTGTCTTTCAAAACAACAAAATCAGGGAGGTCGCGGTTTTCCGAGCCGAGCCCGTAGGAGACCCAGGACCCGAGTGAAGGCCGTCCGCCGAAAACGGTGCCGGTGTTCATCTGGCAGACGCCGCCGGCGTGGTTGATTCCGTCGGTGACGCAGGAGCGGATCACACAGAGGTCGTCAGCGATGCGGGAATGGTTCGGGAGCCAGTCGGAAATCCACAGTCCGCTCTCGCCGTGCTGAGCCCATTTTCGCTGGTCCGGTAGAAGCGGGGAACTCACTTCACCCGCTGCGGTGACCGGTGTTTCGAAGCTGTCGGGAAGCTTCTGTCCTGCCAGTTTCCGGAGGAGTGGTTTGGGATCGAACAAATCGAGATGGCTCGGACCACCTTCCATGAAAAGGAAGATGACGCTCTTCGCTTTTCCAAAATGATGAGGGATTTTTCCTGCAGCGGCGGTGTCGGCAGGGGAACCTGCGATGAGGTTTTTTCCGGTGAGCGCGGACAAGGCCACGGCCCCGAAACCACCGCCTGCATTGGATAGAAACTTTCTTCGTGATGGCATCTTTTCAAGTCAGTAAAGGTAGAGAAACTCATTGGAGTTAAAGAGGAGGTGACAGAAGTCGGCCGCGGAATCGAGAAGAGGGTTCGCGTGGTTCTGCCCATACCAGTTTGCATTCGGAGGCAGTGTTCCGGAGAATTTCCAGTCAGCGATTCGCTCAGGTCCTGCCGCTTCCGGATTGAGAAGCAATTGTTTTCTTGTTAGTGCCGAATGAGAGAGGGTAAGGCGCGAGACTTGCCCGTCCCAGAAGTGACCCACTTGCCTACGCCCTCCAAGGACGACCGGAAACGGGGAGTCGTTGAGTTTCCCGACCACGGAATGTATAATCGTCACTGATTCCAGTTTCGATTTTGGATCGGAGAGATCTTTGAGGAAGAAAGTGACTTCGCCGAACCCACTGCCTTTGGAAACAGGACTGGCCGTGACTGCCGCCGCAATGTAAACGGGTTTGCCGACGGGGACACGAAGGTCGGAGACAGCGACTTCATACCTGGGAGCCCCTTTTTGATCGACGCCATTCATGACAAAGAGAAGGTTTCGTGGCTGGTAGCGAGATTTGGTGCTCGTGACGCAGAGAAACCAACCGGGATTGCTTCGGTTTTCGTCCCACCTCGACACGAGGGTGTTCACGGTGCCGTCAGGATAGATGCTGTCGAGCTCGGTGACCGCTTCAATCGTAAACTCGTCAGTTCCACGGTCCAATGGAAGATCGATCTCGAGCTGTTGATTGGATGAACCCCGCTTGAGCCGGAGCGCCTCTTCGCCGAGGTCAATTTCCTTAACCGCAGCGAATTTTTCTGAGTTGGGGGCTAAGGTTTTTTGATCGATCTCAGGGCTCTTCTTCACGTCGTCCCGGGTTGTCCTCAGCGAATCGATCAAAGCGATGGCATTGTTGATTTCCTTCTCATTGGGCGGACGGGAAAGGGCACGTTGGTAGGCCGAGATGATTTTCTCCTCACGATCGCCGTCCTCATTAAAACGCAGCGATTTGGCAAAGGCTTTGGCGCGGTCCATTGGCCAGGTGTTGTTGATGAGCATGAGAGACTGCGTCGGTGTGGTCGTCTCAGGGCGACTCGCAGTGGATTGAAACCCGAGCGGAGAGTCAAAGCTGTTGAGCAGTGCATCGGGCTTGTTGCGCAGCTTCTTTACGTAGATGCTCCGGTCCGGCGCGCTGCCTGAGACGGACTCAGGATGGGCACTCTTAGAATACCGAATCTCTCCGGAGGTGACGAGCATGGCGTCCCTTACTTCCTCAGATGAAAGTCTCCGCGGCGGGAAACGCCAGAGCAAACGGTTCGACGGATCGGTTTGGCTCTCCGTGGAGGTTGGTTCTTTCCGTGCTGTCATCCGGTAAGTGGCGCTCGTGAGAATGAGGCGATGAAGGTCCTTCATTTTCCAGCCGCCTTCGACGAATTGTATCGTCAACCAGTCGAGCAGTTCCGGGTGGCTCGGAGCTTCGCCGAGATTGCCAAAGTCATTGGGAGTCGCTACGAGGCCGGTGCCGAAATGGCCCTGCCAGATCCGGTTGGTGATGACGCGGGTTGAAAGGGGATTCTCCGGCGATGCGATCCAGTCAGCGAGGGCGAGACGGCGGCCGGTGGTGGTCTTTGTCGGCTTGAACTCCGGAGCCGGTTGTCCGAGAAGAGTCAAAAAAGCAGGTTCCACCGGGATTTCCTTATCCCGCTTTTTGATCACGGGAGTGACCGGCCTGGAGCTAACGTCGGTTGCCACGAATCCTATCGGGAGCGGTTTCGGTTTGAGGTGAGCGAAGGTCTCGAGCTTCTTATTGAGCGCCTCCCATTGCTTCAGTTTCTCCGGCTTGTCTTTAAACGATTTGGCAAAATCAATCCGGCTGCTGTTTTCGTCGATTTGGCGCTGAACCAGCTGCACCATTTGTTCTTCGAACGGCTCTCTCGCGTCCGGGCTTTTATGAACCATCGCCTGGATATCCTCCGGGAACATCGCGACCTCCTTCTTCCGTTGCGATTCGAGTCGGTCGAATTTCAGTGCTTCCAATTCCTCCCGGATTTCACCGGTCGCTTCCTCCCAGATCTTTTCTTGTTTCGCAAACTCGGCCTTCTGCGCTGCCGTCGCCAGAGGCATGTCAGTGGGCCATGAGGTTGTCGAGAGAAATGCCTGGAGTGCGAAGTAGTCTTTCTGAAGGATGGGGTCGAACTTGTGATCGTGACACTGAGCGCAACCGACGCTGAGCCCGAGAAAAGCTTCGCCGGTCACGTTGGTCATATCGGTCATGATGATATCCCATTGCATCCTCGCATTGTTCAAATTGTATTCGTAAATTCCCTGGCGCAGAAACGAGGTGCCGATGAGGACATCGGGATTGTCAGGATCGATGATATCACCGGCGAGCTGCTCGCGGACAAATTGCGTGTAGGGTTTGTCTTCGTTGAACGATTGAATGACGTAGTTGCGGTAGTTCTTTGCGCCGGGGCGATAGGCGTCCTGATTGTATCCGTCGCTTTCGGCGTAGCGGACCACGTCGAGCCAGGACTGTCCCCAACGTTCGCCGTAACGCGGACTGGCGAGTAGCTCATCGATCAGGTTTTTCAGCGCCTCATCGGGATTCAGTTGGCAGGCTTCAACAAAGGCATCGACCTGCGCCGGTAAAGGCGGCAGCCCATGGAGATCGAAATAGATGCGACGCACCAGCTCCAGCGGTGTTGCTTCCGGTGCCGGCTGAAGACGGTTTTCGGTGAGTTTGCGGGCGACAAAGTGATCAATGGGATTGCGAGCCCATTCGCTACCGGAGTCGGCAGGGACCTCCGGATCAGTCACGGGCTGAACGGCCCACCAGTTGCGGTCTTCGGCGGAGAATCCATTCTCGTCACGCTCGACCTCAGTGAAGTTTTTGGACTCAGGCCAGGGTGCTCCCATCGTGATCCACTTTTTCAGGTCGGTAATCCGGGCTTCCGTCAAAGCATCAGAATCTTTCGGCGGCATTGAAAAATCGGGATCGGACCGGAGAATCGCTTCAATGAGGAGCGAGTTTTCCGGATCACCTTTTACGAGCGCAGGGCCGGACTCTCCGCCTTTCAAGATCGCGTCGATGTGATCGAGGCGGAGGCCCCCTTTGGCTTTTTCCTCGCCGTGGCAGCTGAAGCATTTTTCCGCGAGGAGCGGTCGCACTCTCGTTTCAAAAAACGCGTCCGGCGTCTCCGCTCCGTGAGCAGATGCGGAGAACAGTAACAGTGTCAGTAAATAGAAAAACGGTTTCATTCCTTGGGCAGCCCGCGAATAATGATGGGATCGATGTGGTTGCCATCATCGTTGGCGTCTTGAAAAAAGAGTCCGCTCACTTCGGCACCTTCCCGGTAACCGAGGTCGGAAAGATCGATTCCCACGGCCAGTGCCTTGGAGTTGAGAGGCGACTTCTTGGAAGTGAAGGTGGTTGATTCGAGGTCCGCTCCTGAGGTGATTGTTTCATCTGCGTAAAAGATCGAATAGGTCGAAACGAGGAGCGCCTCAGAAGAGGGCATCATAAGGTCATACCGCCGGATCGTGTGGGAGCGCAGGCCTTCACTCCAGACGAGCGGACTGACATGAAACGGGTCGCCCCCGGGCGGATGCATCGGATTTTGCACTTCAAAGAAAACCACATCAGGTCCGGGGCCATTCAGCACGGGACGACGGAAACGAACACCGAAGCCGGGTGTTTTTTCATAATCGAAAGCCGACGCGAGAGGCAGGGTGCTTCCTCCCGGGTTGATGATTCCACCGTTCAGTGCGAGGTCCTCGATTAGAGCCGCCCGCCGTTCCGGAAGTGTTGGATCACCGAAAACATGGAGGGCGTTGAGGTTGTTGCCCGGGGTGAACGAGACCAGTTCAATCGAAATCATGTCGGCCGCCTTGTAGCGTCGAAGGATTCCTCCGCGTTGCACCGAAAGATTCGTGAGCGTTTTTGCCCGCCCCTCAGTGTCGAAGTCTGCTTCATAGGAAACGACGCGGTCGGGCACTTGATGGCGGTAGGAGTCAGCTGAGAACGCGACAGGGACCATCCCCTTATTCCCAATGCGCTGAGCCGAGCCGTCGGTAAGGTGAACTTTTCCCTCATCGGAATCATCGGGATAAACATCGGCGGCTCCCTCGACGACTTGCACCTCGGTTTCATTGAGTTCGGAGACGTTTACGAAAAAGCGAGTTCCACGGTCAATGACCCGGCTCGTGGGAGTATCGACGCGAAAGCCTTCGGCTCCTTCCGGCGCGTGGACCGAACAGTGCCCTGTGTCGAGCGCGAGTCTGTCATCCGAAACGACGCGGAACACGGCAGGACCTTCGATGATGGCAGTTGCTCCGTCGGGAAAGGCCAACTCGACCGAGCCGGAAACGAGCGAGTAGTTTCGATTCAGGTCAGGATTCGAATTCACCGGCGGGGCCAGCTCCCCGAAGAAATTGACCTGCGCCAATCCGGTGAACTGCGCCCGGCTTCGCGGAAGGGAACCGTCATCGGATTGCCAGCCCCCGAGAACCGCGAACATTAATAGTGCTGCAACCGCCCAGCCACCATAACGCAGCAACCATCCCGATACGCCGGTGTTGGAACGAGCCGGGCGTCGTGAGACATTCTCTGCGTTGCCCAGCGTTTCGTCGAGCGCTGCCACGAGCAACCAGTGCTCCGTGAACTCGCGCCGGAAATCAGGATCGGTTTTGATACGCTTGCTGATTTCCGAGTCGTCCCCGCCTAAATCAAAATCGATTGCTTCGTGTTCGGTTTCTTCCTTCATCAAGACGATTGCCTTTCCTTTCGAATTTGTTCCTGAATACAGAGGCGCAGCGACTCATGTGCCTTCTTGAGAAGCTGATGCATTGCCACCCGCGATCGGTTCCAGCGTTCCGCGATCCCGACCACGGTGTTCTTCTCCACATAGCGTTCGTCGATGACCTGACGCTGTTTGGCAGGAAGTCGCTCCAAACAGGACTCGAGAGCGGCGAGTCGATTATCCTGATGGCCGCTCAGTTTTTCTGCTTCGTCGGTGAGAAGTTCGAGGGCTTCCTCGTCGAGATTGATGGGGAGCTTCGACTGAGCGCGCCGCCATTCCATGACTTTGAATCGCGCGATCTTCAGGGCCCAGGCTCCGAAATTCGTCCCCGGAACGAAGTCATCAAATTTCCGCCAGAGGAGGACCCCGACCTCCTGCGATACATCCATCGCCGCCTGCCGGTCATGGGTCAGTGAGAGGACAAACCCGAACAAGCGCGGCTGAACCTCGAGTAACAAACGCGCAAAGCGGTCCCCTCGATCGAAATCGATGGGCGCTCCGGGCGCAGGGGTTGTCGGGGAATCTTCGGGCATTCACTGAGTAAATGATGCCGAGAGGAAAAGTGTTAAGTATTTTCTGAATCTTTATCGCGGAGAAAAGCACCCTTGCTCCGCGCAGGGCGACCTCGCTACGACATGAAATTGGCGGCGAGTGCCAACGAGTGGGTGGGGAGCGGTATGACTAGCGGGCTTATCGCCGATCTGAGGGGGCTGGTGTGATCGGCTGGTGGGCAGTGCAGTCCACTCGCTGGGCGCTCGCCGCCACAAGGGGGCTCTCGTGACCAGTTCTTAGTAGCTGGTAGCGACACTTTGTCCGCGAGACGGCGTGGCTTCCGGCGGGATGCTCTGCTGGCAGCAGGATGCAGCCACTCCTTGGGACGGGAAGATTTCCAGCTTCAAAAAGTTATTAATAAATTTTAATAACAATATAAAAATAATTTAAAAATTTAATACATTTATTAATTTTTGGTTGGAGCGGGACAGTGGTTGGTGGTTGCCGTCGATTTCCGGAGGATTGGAAAGAGATAGAGAGCAGGGAAAAAGACAGGGAGAGGGACGCGCTGTGTCGCCGGCGCCTCGTGGGGGGGAAGCGCTCATGCGACCTTTGCTTATCCTGCCGATTTCCCGGCGAGGGATTTCCTGCTGATTCGCTTAGGCGAGGTGCTTTTTGAAGAAAGCGATGGTGCGGTCCCAGGCGAGTTCGGCCTGTTTGGGATCGTAGCGGGGAGTGGAGTCGTTGTGGAAGCCGTGATTCGCTTCCGGATACATGTGCATCGTGTAGTCGACCTCGTTGGCTTTGAGGCTCTCCTCGTATTCCGGCCAGCTCGCGTTGACCCGTTCGTCGAGCTCGCCCAGCTGAATGAGGAGCGGTGCTTTGATGTTTTTCCGGATCTCTTCGGCTGCAGGGGTCCCGTAGAAAGGAACCCCGGCGTCGAGGGTGTCAGGAATCGCGGCGGCGAGCATGTTGACGACGTAGCCGCCGAAGCAAAAGCCGACCGCGCCGAGTTTTCCGTTACCGGCCTCGTCTCCTTTGATGAATTTGGCGGCGGCGATGAAGTCCTGCTCGAGTTTGGCTTTGTCCATCGAGCCCTGCATGGCGCGTCCGTCGTCGTCGTTCCCGGGATAGCCTCCGAGGGGGTGAAGGGCGTCGGGTGCGAAGGCGATGAAGCCCGCTTTGGCGACGCGGCGGGCGACGTCTTTGACGTAGGGATTGAGTCCGCGGTTTTCGTGAACGACGAGAACGGTGGGCGCTTTGCCTTCCACGGTGGTCGGTCTGACAAGGTAGCCGCTGCATTCGCCGTGTCCCTGCGGGGAATCAAAGGTCGCGTAGGTCGCTTTGATGTCAGGATCGGTGAAGAGGACCTGCTCGGCGTTCGCATACTCAGGGAGGAGCGCGGCGAGAAGTCCGGCGGTGGTGAACCCTGCTGCGCTGAGGGTGGAAAGCCGTGTTACGAAGGTTCGGCGGTCGATGAGACCATGAGCGTATTCGTCGTACCAGTCGAAGGCTTCTTTCGGAATCGGATGGGTGGTCTTTTCAAGAGGTTGGGCGGGTGTTTCCATGGAGGGGATTGTGGTTACTTTTTCGCGAGGGTGCAAGCTTAAGCGGAATGATAGGTATATGGTTTTGACGGTGAATTGCGCTATCTCTATCGGGAAGGGGGAATGTTGAGTTCGCTTCAAATACCGATTCAAGGAGGCTCTCTGCTGGCGTGATCGCGAAGGGGTAGATGTTGCTTATTATCAGTATAAAAGGAGATATTCTCCCGAGACGATGATTCCGCGAAAATTGATTCTACAACGGGCGAATTGCGGCCTGATCGCTGTCAGTTTTTTTGCGTTCGCGCCGTTTGCCCGCTCCGGGGATTATCTGAAGGATATCAAACCGGTCTTGAAGGAACGCTGCTACTCGTGTCACGGGGCGCTTAAGCAGAAGGGGGACCTCCGGGTCGATACGGCCGCAGGGATGCTTGCGGCGAAGGCAGTGATTCCGGGAGACCTCAAGAAGAGTGAGTTGTTTTTACGCATTTCGAGTGAGGATGATGATGAGCGGATGCCGCCGGAGGGGCATGCCTTGAAAGAGGAACAGATTTTAGCGATTCGTCAGTGGATTGAATCGGGGGCTCCGCAACCCGAACATGAGAGCGCTGAGGACGATCCGCGTTCCCACTGGTCTTTTCAGACCATTGAGAAGCCGGCGGTCCCCGTGATAGAGGGTGTGAGCCATCCGGTGGATGCGTTTTTAGCTTCGAAGCAGAAGGAGGCCGGGGTCGCTCTTCAACCTGCGGCGGATCGATCCCTCTTACTTCGTCGTTTGTATCTCGATCTTACGGGGCTGCCGCCGGTGGGGGAGCAGCTCGAAGATGCGAGACCATGGGAGGTGATCGTGGATGAGTTGTTAGTCAGTCCGCAGCACGGCGAGCGCTGGGGGCGCCATTGGATGGATGTCTGGCGGTATTCGGACTGGTATGGGCTCGGGACACAGCTTCGGTATTCGCAAAAGCACTTGTGGCACTGGCGGGATTGGATCGTCGAATCGCTTAACGAGGACAAGGGATACGACGAGATGATTCGCGAGATGCTCGCGGGGGATGAGATAGCGCCGGAAGATCCCGATACCCTGAGGGCGACGGGATTTCTTGCGCGGAATTACTTTCTATTTAACCGCACGACCTGGCTCGACAGTACGGTGGAGCATACCGGGAAGGCCTTTCTCGGTCTTACCTTCAACTGCGCGAAATGCCACGACCATAAGTATGATCCGATCGATTTTGAAGACTACTATCGATTCCGCGCCATCTTCGAGCCTCATCAGGTGAGACTCGATCCGATTCCGGGAGAGACGGATTTTGAAAAGAACGGGCTGCCTCGCGTTTTTGACGAACATCTCGAGGCACCGACTTACCTGCATCTCAAAGGAAATCCCGCGAATGAAGACAAGGAAACTGAGATAGCTGCCGCGGTTCCGGCGTTTCTTTCTGAGTTTGCCAGTGAGCCAAAACCGGTGGCGCTTCCTGTAGCTGCCTTCGCTCCGGGGACGCGTGAGTTTGCTCAGGCTGACCGGCTTGCTGAGGCTGGCGAAAAGGTTCGCAAGGCACGGGAAGCTGAGGCGAAAGCGCGCAAGGCTTTGATGGATGCAGAATCGGCGCCGAAGGCCGGTAAAGAAAAGCCGGTGACGGCGGGTGCCGACTTTCTCATCGAAGACGATTTCTCCGCTCTGAAGCCGGAATTGTGGAAACTGGAAGGAAGCGGGTTGGCCTATCGTGATGGCGGATTGGAGCAGGCGGAGCCGAGCAGGGAACCGGGACGGCTCGTTTCCAAGTCCCCTTTGCCCCGGGACTTCGAGATGACTTGTCGCTACACCACCACGGGGGGAGCGACTTTTAAATCTGTCACTTTCCGCTTCGATTCCAAAGACGGTGGAGACCATGCCAATTTCGTCTACACGAGCGAGTACGGGCCCGGACCGAAAGTACAGGCTGCCTTCACGCGGAGGGGGAAGAATTCGTATCCGGGCGACGGTCGCTACCAAAAAAAGGAGGCGGTGGGCCGCGAGCAGGAGTTGCGCATTGCGGTGCGGGATCGCCTTGTCAACGTCTGGCTCGATGGCAGGTTTGTCCTCGCCTATCAGTTTCCCAATCGTGTCGAAAACGGACACTTTGAGCTCTCTGCTTTTGATGCGACGGCCCGTTTTCACTCGATTCGGATTAAAGGTCTGCCGGCGGACCTGAAACTAACCGAGGCAAAAAACAAGTCTCCGGAGGAAGCGGTTGGAGAGGATTCGACGGAGAGGGGCCTTCTGCTCGCGGAACTGGCTCTTGCGACGGCGATTGCCGAGGAGGCTTCGGTGAAGGCGACGATTGCGGCGGACAAGGCTCGCTATCTCGAGAAGAAGCCCGATGAAAAACTGGAGGAGGCGGCGCTCGCACAGCAGATTGCGGTTTTGAAAGCTCAAGCGGCTCACGATCTCGCGCTTTACGAAGGGGGCGATGCGAAGAAGCTCAAGGCGGCGGAAGCACTCGATAAGGCAGCCGGGAAAAAGGAAGCTGAATTTAAGAAAGGGAAAGGTGAATACGCTTCACTCAAAGCGAGTAAAAAGTCGTTGGAAACACCGGCCCACAAGGAAAAGGACTACCCCGCGGTCTATCCGAATGAGTCAACGGGGCGACGCACCATGTTGGCGAACTGGATCGTTTCTCCGCAGAATCCGCTCACGGCACGAGTCGCGGTGAATCATGTCTGGTTGAGGCACTTCGGGGAACCTCTCGTCCCGACAGTGTCGGATTTCGGCCGTCAGGCGCCGGAACCGCTGCATGTGGCGTTGTTGGATTTTCTTGCGATGGAGTTCATTGAGTCCGGTTGGAGTTTTCGTCATCTTCATCGACTTCTCGTGACGTCGGAGACCTACCGTCGCTCATCCTCCAATGCGGGCGCGGCCGGGGTTTCACTGGAGAAAGATCCGAACAACCTGCTCTACTGGCGGATGAATCCGAAAAGAATGGAGTCGCAGCTGGTGCATGACAGTTTGCTTCAGCTTTCGGGGACGCTTGACCTGACCATGGGCGGTCCCTCACTGAAATATGAAAAGGCCGGGACGCGGCGGAGTCTTTATTTTACTCATTCACCGGACGCAATCGATCCGTTCTTAAAGACCTTCGATGATGCGGATTTGCAGCAATGTTATCGTCGCAGTGAAAGTGTTGTTCCGCAGCAGGCGCTTGCGCTTTCGAACAGCAAACTCGCCCTCGATAATTCCCGTGCCATCGCTGCCTCTATCGGGATTGAATCAAAAGAGGAGGTTTTCATCGAACAGGCCTTTCGCGCGGTGCTGGCAAGGGATCCGGAGGAGATTGAGGTGTCGGAATGTCGTCAGTTTTTCAGCGAACTGAGAGCTTTGTCAGGACAGTCGGAGAAGGGGGATGAACTCCGTTATCGCGGTCAGTTGGTTCACGCCCTGATTAACCACAATGATTTTGTCACGATCCGGTAGAGATATATGAGTGCTTCCTTTCCTTCCTTTTCGAATGCGGCGATGCGTCGTCGGCATTTTCTTCATCAGGCCGGACTCGGTTTCGGCGGGATTGCGTTGCAGTCGATGCTTCAGCGTGACGGCTTCGGAGCTGAGGGCGGAAATGCGGTCGGTTCACGATTCGATGGAAAGCCCCAGTTTGCACCAAAGGCGAAAAATGTGATCTGGCTTTTCATGCGTGGCGGGGTCAGTCACATGGAGAGTTTTGATCCCAAGCCGATGCTGACGAAGTACGGGGGGAAAACGATTGCTGAAACGCCGTATGCTTCTGTGCAGGATCCTTCAAAATTAAAAAATGTGCGTGTCGTCGTCGTGAACGATGCGAACGGGCAGCAGCGGAATGTGATTTATCCGCTGCAGACCGGTTTCAAAAAATACGGGCAGAGCGGGATTGAGGTGAGTGATTGGTTTCCGCATATCGGATCCTGTGTCGATGATATCTCTTTCATTCGCTCGATGTGGACAACGGATGACAACCACGGCGCTCAGGTTCAGTTTCATTCCGGGAAGCACCGCCTCGATCCGCCTGCGCCCACGATCGGAGCATGGGTCAATTACGGACTGGGATCGATGAATGATAATTTGCCTCAGTTCGTGACGATGGGGCCTCGCTTCTTCGACAAGAAGGACGGGCACTATCTCGGGCCGGCCTATGATGCGGTGGAGATGAAGATTGATCTCAAGAACCCGCTCGAGTTTGCGAAGCCGGAGGGCGATCTCACCCGCGAGGAGCAAAAGCTCGGATTTGGTCTCGTGAATCGTCTCAACCATCTCGCGATGAATCAGTATCCGAACGACCCCGCCCTTGATGCCCGGATCAAGGCCTACGAGCTGGGTTACCGGATGCAGACGGCGGTGCCCGAGGTGATTAATTTCGACAACGAATCCGAAGAGACCAAAAAACTCTACGGGCTCGATCACAAGGAGACGAAGCCGTTCGGAGAGCAGTTGCTCGCAGCACGTCGTCTCACCGAGCGCGGGGTTCGGTTTGTGCAGATCATGCATGGCGATGGCGCGGCCGGTGCGTGGGATCAGCATTCGGGGCTGAAAAAAATGCACTCCAAGTTGGCGGGTCAGGTTGATAAACCGGTCGCGGGATTGTTGAAGGATTTAAAGCAGCGCGGTCAGCTCGACGATACCATCGTTGTCTTCGCGACGGAGTTCGGCCGGACGCCCGGGACTCAGGGGAGCGATGGCCGGGACCATCATCCCTTCGGCTTCAGCGTCTGGATGGCCGGCGGGGGAATCAAAGGTGGCGTCGTTCACGGCGCGACCGATGAGCTCGGTTTTCACGCGGTCGAGAATCCGCATTACGTGACCGATGTCCATGCCACGATTTTACATCAGTTAGGGCTTCATTCGCATCATCTCGAGGTCCCGGGCCACAAGCGGCTGGACATGGATTTTGGAAGTGTCATTAAGGAGATCATTGCGTGAGTGAAAAGGGGACGGTCCGGAGGCCTCATTTCGTATGAACCGCGCCCACGGGGCGCAGCTACAGCGCTTGCGCGTAGCCTGTAGATGAGGGCCGTGACCTCGTTCTATGGAGGGGGCGACGTTCGCGTTTCCGGGTGGGGCGAGGCGTCCCTGCCGAGCCGCGTTGTCCTATGGCATGTTGAGATTTATCGCCCGCTTCCGTATCGAGGTGATTTGGTTGGGTCATCATTACAGCGGACCACGCGGCTCAGCGGGACGCTTCGCCCCACCTTCCGCAGTGCTCGTGGACTTTGCCTCTGGTGCGGGGAGCTTGGCGGTGGGCGCTCATGTACGTTGAGGTAAGGGGCTCTCTGAATGGGCTGAAAGCCCTGTCGAACAAAGCCTGGGACTTCAGTCCCAGGTCCAGAATCGTAAACAGGTGCGACCTGAAGGGCCACCCGAAAATTCTCCCTGCTCCCTGTATTTGCGAGCGCCCTTTCAGGCCGCATCGATGGAAGATTCCACACCCCGGGCTGAAGCCCGGGGCTGTGTTCGGTCAGGCTTTCAGCCTGAAAGCTACGATCTCTCAACTTAGGGTGCCAACGAGTGGAATATGTAGCCACCAGTCGTCCGGTCCGTCATGTGCAACACGTGGTTACGCACTCCACTCGCTAGGCGCTCGTCGCCACACCGTGCTTCACCGAAGCTCCGCGACATCCAGCACCACATGGCGAATTGTTTCGCGTTTCCAGGTGTAGGTGATGTGGATTTTGCCGTCGCTGGTTTGAATGATGGCAGGGTAGGAAAACTCGCCTTCTCCGTCTTCGAGGGTCATGATGGGTTTCCAGCTTTCTCCGTGTTCCGAGATCGCAAGATGGAGTTTTGCGCGGCTTTCTTTGAAGCCCGATTTCTTCACGGTGTGGTTGTAGATCACGAGATGGCGCCCGTCCTTCAGGGTCACGGCGTCGGTGCCTGAGTTCGGGTTCGGCAGGTTCGTGGCGCTCATTTCACCCCAGCTTGCGCCTCCGTCTTCGGACCAGGCTTGAACGATAACGCCCTCCCTGCTGCGGCAGAGGATTTGCATGCGGTTGTCGGGGTGAATGAGAAGGCTGGGCTGAATAGCGTTGTAGTGCGACGCGTCGTTGATCGGGCCGATCACTTCCCAAGTTTTGCCAAAATCACGAGTCAGCTCGAAGTGAACCCGCCAGCCGTCGTGTTCGGTGCTGCCTGGGCAGAGGATAGAACCATCGGCGAGTTGGATCGGTTTGTTCTTTACCGGGCCGAGCAAGTTGGGATTTTCGTCGCCGAGCTTTTGGTCCTGACCGAGACGCCATGGTTCCGCCCAGGTTTGTCCTCCGTTCGCTGAAGTGGTGAGCATGCCCCACCAATGGCTGGCGCGGCCGACCTCGGGATCGACGACTTTGTAGAAAAGCATGAGAGGGCCGCCTTCGGGTTGAAATAGAACAGGGTTTCCGGTGCGGTGATCCGCGCTTTCGCCTTCGCTCCCGTCGACGACTTCCTGTGGCTTCGTCCATGCGCCGTCGACCTGACGTGATACCCAGATCGAGTTGTCGATGTGGGGTTCGTTGGTGCCTCCGAACCAGGCGGCGACGAGGCCGTTTTCGGTTTCGACGAGAGTCGAAGAGTGGCATGAGGCGGTGGGGCCTTCGCCGGGAGGGTAGATGAATTCGGATTCAAGAATGGCGGGATCGTCTGCTTTCGCGAGAGGAGGAAGGGGAACCATGCCGTCTTTCTTCCGTGTCCAGATGGGACCCCCTTTATAGATCTCTCCAACAGGGTAGAGTTTGCTCGGGGTGGTCGCGGAATTCATCATCGTGGCGAGTTTTGCGACGATGTCAGGATGGCTCGCGGCGAGGTCTTCGTCTTCGTGGATGTCGGTATCGAGGTTGTAGAGTTCGATGCGCCCTTCGTTTTTGCCTGAACGAATCGCTTTCCATTTCTTCCAGCGCACTGCCTGATCATAGAAGCGGCGGCAGTGGCCGTAGTCCCAATAGAGGTAGTCGCGTTCCACTTCGATCTTTTCCCCTTTGAGCGCGCTGAGGATGGAGAGTCCGTCGGTTTCTTCGGGGGCGGTTCCACCGGCGAGGGCGGCGAAGGTGGGCATCATGTCCTGAAAGGCGATGACCTCGTCCGAGGTTTTGCCTGCGGGGATCGTTTCCGGCCAGCGGGCGATGAAAGGGACGCGGATTCCGCCTTCGGTGAGGTCGCGTTTGAAGCCGCGAAGCGGACCGCTTGTGTTGAAGCGTTCCGCGACGGTTGAATGGCCGCCGTTGTCGCTTGTGAAAATGATGAGGGTGTTTTCTTTCAGTCCGAGTTCGTCAATCTGAGCGGTGATTCGCCCCACGTCGCGATCGAGGCGGTGAACCATCGCGGCGTATTTCTTTGCTTTCTCTTCCCAGTCTTGATCCGTGTAGGGGGCCGTTGAAGGGATTGCGAGTCCGTCTTTGTCTTCCTCTTTTGACGAAAAATGAGGGAGGGTGTAGGCCGCGTAAAAGAAGAAGGGTTTGTCCTTCGATTCTCGAATGAAATCGAGAGCTTTTTCCGTCATGATGTCGTGGCTGTAGTGGGAGCGGAGCGCGGTGTTGTCAGGAAACTCAAGACGGTCTTCGTCGTCATCGAGGTACTCGGGCCAGTAGTAGTGAGCGTGATCCTGATTGAGGTAGCCGAACCAGCTCTCGAACCCCTGGTTGGTGGCACGTCCGGCGGTGTTGGCATCCCCGAGTGACCATTTCCCGAGGCCGCCGCAGCGATAGCCGGCCTCGCTTAATACTTCGGCGACGGTGACATCGGAATCTTCGAGGTAGGTGGGATAATGCGGCACGTTGTCGCGGGCAACGGTGTGACCGGCGTGCAATCCTGTCATGAGAACGCTGCGCGAAGGGGTGCAGACCGAGCCTCCGGCGTAAGCCTGGGTGAAGCGAATCCCCTCGGCGGCGAGGCGGTCGATGTTCGGGGTTTTGATCAGTTTCTGGCCGTAGGAGCCGAGATCGCCGTAGCCCATGTCGTCGGCCATGATGAAGAGGATGTTCGGCGGACGCTCTTCAGAGTGGGCCGCGCTGAGAAGCGCGAGGTTGAGAGTCAGGAAAAGTGCGAGGTGTTTCATAGAAAATCAGTTTTCGAAGGTGCGGGCGGTGCGATCAACGTCGGCTTCCCATTTTGCCAATTCACCGAGGAGCCTTCCGACAAGTTCGGGTTCGCTGGCGGCGAGGTTGGTGGTTTCTCCAATATCGTTGCCTAGGTGATAGAGTTCGACGGGGCGTTTGCCTCGCTGGACGAGCTTCCACTGGCCTTCCCTTACCGCCTTGTCGGCTCGCATTCGCCAGAAAAATCTGCGGGGAGCGAGGGGCTCTTCCTCAAAGATCAATCCAGTCAGATTGGTCCCGTCGAAAGGCTTTTCGGAATCCACCGGAATCCCCGCGAGTTCGATGAAAGTGGGGAAAAGATCGAAAGTCATGACGAGCTCGTCACTGACTGCCGGTGCGATTGTCCCCGGCCAGGAAAAGATCGCGGGGACGCGGTGACCGCCTTCGTAGAGGGTGGCTTTTTGGCCGCGCAACGGGCCCATCTCCGAAATGTTTTCAAAGCCGCCCGCGTAGTCGCGATAGCCGCCGTTGTCGGAGGTGAAAATGACGAGGGTGTTCCTGGTGAGGTCATTCTTCTCCAGCGCCGCGATGATCTCACCGACGCTCCTGTCGAGACTTTCCACCATCGCGGTCACGTGCGGACTGACATTGCTGCGGTCGGGAATGATGCCCCATTTGTCTTTTTGGTAGTCTTTTCCGACTTCGCGGTGCGGGGGATCTTCCGGCCCCTGCCAGGGGAAGTGAATCGCAAGATGGGGGACGTAGAGAAAGAACGGCTCGTCGCGGTGGTTTTCGATAAAGGTTACGCTGTCTTTCGTAATCAGATCGGTGGTGTAGCCCCCGGGTTCCTCTGAAAGGGTTTTGTTTCTCCACCAGTCGGGATTGCCGGAGCGATCGACGCGGGTGTGAAAATCGC
Source organism: Verrucomicrobiales bacterium (assembly GCA_029213065.1). Classification (GTDB taxonomy): domain Bacteria; phylum Verrucomicrobiota; class Verrucomicrobiia; order Verrucomicrobiales; family DEV007; genus Arctic95D-9. The sequence continues at coordinate 137,255 of JARGPH010000002.1, forward strand.
CGTCGCCGGAAACGAGGCCGCGAAATTCATCAAAGCCCTGGTCGGTGGGGAGATAGGGGGATTCGTAGCCGAGATGCCATTTTCCGAACATCCCCGTGGCGTATCCTTTTGCCCGGAGGACTTCGGCGATGGTGACGGCTGCGGGTGGGAGGCCCGGGTCGTGATTGGCGCCACTGAGGGCCGCTTCGAAGCGGCGACCGAAGCGGCTTTGATACTGTCCTGTCAGCATCGCGGCACGGGTTGGCGAACACATCGGACCATTGGTGTGGAAATCAGTGAGACGCAATCCGCCAGCAGCGAGCTGGTCGATGTGCGGGGTGCGGTTCACGGTCGAGCCGTAGCAGCCCACGTCGCCATAGCCGAGATCGTCGGCCATGATGAGGACGATGTTAGGGCGCTTTTCCTCAGCTGCTGCGGCGAAGACGCTGGCTGTGAGCGCAAGCGCTGCCAGTGAGGTTGCGAGGTGTAATTTCATTCGGCGGTGTCGGTTGCATCGAGGACGGATTGCAATTGTACGGCGAGAATTTTGATCTCATCGGATTGCGCGGGATCGTTGGCGAGGTTGACGTTCTCCCCGGTATCGGTGCGATGATCGTAGAGTTCGCGGTCGAGCACCTTGCCGCTTTTGAAATCGCGCCACTCGGTGTAGCGGTGATTTTCTGCCCGGATCGTATAGCCCATTACCTGCGGCATTTTCCCGCGCAGGTAATTGGGGCGCGGGGTTTGTGTCATCGCGACGGGCTTCACGCTGGTTGCGGGGGCGTCGAGGACGGGGCGGAGGGAGACCCCCTCGAGGTCTTCCGATGATGCGAGGCCACAGAGATCGGTGAGAGTGGGATAAATGTCGATCAACTCGACGAGGGCCTGAGTGCGCTGTGCCTTCCGGTGCTCCGGAGTGCTGATAATCATCGGTACCCGCGCGTCGAGGTCGAAGGCGGTCGTCTTCCTCATGAGTCCGTGCTCGCCGATGTGAAGCCCGTGATCGGACAAGAACACGATGATAGTGTTGTTGAGGAGCTTGAGGGATTTGAGCTCGTCGAGGACTTTGCCTACCTGCGCATCGAGATAGCTGATCGCGGCGAGGTGTCCGTGATGCAATTCGCGCAGCTCCGCTTCGTTTCCTCTGAAGCGATCCGAAGTCAGGGCGATCTCAGTGACATTCTGCGGGGGCGTGAGATTTTCGGGAAGTGGAATATTGTCCGGATCGTAGAGATCCCAGTATTTCTTCGGCGGGTTGAAAGGGGTGTGTGGTTTCCAGAAACCGACTGCGAGGAAGAAGGGTTTCTTTTGCGCCTTCAGTTCGCGCAGGGTCCGGTTCGCCGTCGCGGCAACCCGGCCGTCGAAATAGGCTTCATCAGGGACGTCGCGACTTTCCGTTAGTTTCAATGTGGAAACGTCGGGTGGCACGGGACCTTTGATAAGAGCCTTGTCATTGGCGTGACTGTTGTAGTGCAGAACCGAGGGAGCGCTCCATGAGACGGGATCGCCCTTGTAGTCATCCTGGCGCCAGTTATGGAAGATTTTTCCGACGCATTGTGAGTGGTATCCATTCTCTTTGAACCACTGGGGGAGGGTAATTACGTCAGGAGTGTGTTTTCGGAAATGTGTCGGTAGATCCCAAACGCGCAGGGTATCGGGACGACGTCCTGTAAGAATCGAGGCGCGCGACGGGTTGCAGACAGTCTGCTGGCAGTAGGCACGCTCGAAAAGAGTTCCCTCTGCCGCGAGTCGGTCAATGTTAGGTGAGATGACGTGTTCGTTGCCGTAGCAATTGAGTTCGACGCGGAGGTCATCGACGGCGATGAACAACACGTTGGGTGTCTTCGCTTCTTCGGCCCCGGTTGCGGTGCCGCGGCAAATGAGCGATCCCAGGCTCAGGGCGCACAGGAGAATAGATTGAGAGAGCCTGATGGTCATGTCAGAGGGGTGTGTTTGTGGGTAGCGTTTTAATGGCAGTTTTTACCCGGTTCCTCAATTCAGCAGATCTACCTCATTCGCGCCTTCAGGGTAATTGATCGACGGTTAGGAACGAGAGATTTAATTCTGCTGTCTTTTTGAGAATGTGTTCGAGCGCGCCCGGCGAAATGAAATTACCCTTGCCGATCGGCTTGATTTGGTGGGCGTAGAGGGTGATTATCTCGCGGTTTTCAGCGGCCCTGACCAGGGCAGCCTCGATTTTCCCGAAGGTTCGGTCGTCGCGGAAAGGGGCGAAATCGATCCCTTTCCCGAAGAGAAGACCCGCCGTTTTGATTTTGCTAACGGGAACGAAAAACGCGTCGTAGTCGACTATTCCCCGGTCGGATGCGATGCCCATGCCGGTGCGGAGGTGGCGGAAAAGTTTCAAGAGCTCACGATCTGTGTCAGGATGATTTTTGCTCATGGGATAGGCAAAGGCGGTAGGGGTGATCCCGGCGGCTTTGAAGGCGGTGAGCTGCGGCTCAATTTCCTCCTTCACGAATTCGGCAGCGGTGTGGTTCTTGAGATAGTCGATCGCGCTGAGATGATGCACGCTGTGCGAACCGATCGCGTGGCCGTGACTTTGCAATTCGAGGGCGGTCGCGATGGCCTTTGCATCAATCACACCGCTGATGAAGAAGGTGGCTTTGGCCTGATACTTTTCGAACAGCGGAATCGCGTCGAGCCAGTCGTCGAAGTTCCGGTCGTCGAAGGTCAATACGACGCCTCCTTTTTCAAGGGGATCGGGCTTCTCTCCGGCATGCGAAGCGGTCCCGACAACGAGCAGTGCGATGAGGCGGATGAGGCAGGTTTTCACGTTTCTCAGCGTATCCGGTTCCCTCGCGATCGCAAAGCCCGAGTCACCCTGTTGGCGGGCGTGCTTACGGACACAAAATGCTTGAGTCCGCCTACTTCAGGTTCCATTGTAGCGGTATGAATCGTTTTGCTTTTCTTCTCCTTGGTATTGCTCTCATTTTCCCGCCCCTTGCTCGTGGCGAGTCTGAGGAGGTGAGTGTCCTCACTGTGGGAAACAGCTTCGCTGACAACGCCCTGAATTTTCTCCCTGCGCTCGCGGAGGCGGCGGATCGCAAGTTGATTGCGGTGCGTGCCAATCTGGGCGGCTGCACCTTTGAGAGGCATTGGAAGCATGTCGCAGCCTTTGAAGCCGACCCGACGAGCAAGGCGGGCTCTCCCTATGCGAATGGAACCAAATCGTTGGACGAACTTTTGAAAAGCCGGAAGTGGAACTATGTCACGATCCAGCAGGTGAGTTTTAAGAGTCACGATCTCGCGACCTACCAGCCCTACGCGGACAATCTCTATCGTTACATCAAAGAGCGGGCCCCGGACGCGGAAATTCTCGTGCATCAGATCTGGGCTTACCGGGTCGACGATCCCCGGTTTGTGCCGGCGAATGAAGGAAAGGAGCCGCATACCCATAAAGAGATGTATGAGCAGGTTCGGACCGCTTATCATGCCTTTGCCGACAAATGGGATCTGGATATTCTCCCGAGTGGTGATGCGATGTTCGCGGCCGACACCGACCCGGTCTGGGGATACAAGCCTGACACAGAATTCGATTTTAAGAATGCGAAGAAGCCGGAACTGCCAAACCAGGATCATTCGCTGCACCGCGGATGGACATGGATGACGAAAGATGAAAAGAGCTTCCTCCGTATCGATGGGCATCACGCCGGACGCGCCGGCGAGTATCTGATCGGCTGCGTCTGGTTTGAGAAACTCTTCGGCGAGTCAGTCGTCGGAAACTCGTTCGTTCCTCACGATATCGCCCCCGATTACGCCGCCTTTTTGCAGGAGACGGCTCACGAGGCGGTCGCGGCTCAGAAAGTTGCGGCTGTCGCGAATTAGCGTCGGTTCTTCCGTCCGTCTCCAAGGTGAGGATATGATTGAAAGATAGATTTGAAATGCATGTTTATCTGTTCGATGGTGACGTCTGAAATGTGAAGCGAGGACGGATGGAGAAAACCGACATAGAAGGTCGCGCCGAGTTGGAGGTGCTGGTCGCTGATTTTTACTCGAAGGTGCGGGCTGATGATCTGATCGGTCCGGTCTTTGATGAGACCGCGAAGGTGGACTGGAGTTCTCACATTCCCAAAATTGTCGATTTCTGGGAAACAGTTCTTTTCCGGACGGGGAGTTACAAGGGCAGTCCGCTTCATCCTCATCTCGCCCTGAGTAAGATGACAGAGATGAGCCGCGAGCGTTTTCAGCGGTGGGTTGCGCTGTTTTTCGAGACGGTCGACAGTCATTTCGCAGGTGAGAATGCCGATCATCTCAAGCGGGTCGCGGCAGACATGGCGGAGGTAATGCAACGCAGAATTGAGGAGTTTTCGGCTCTCTGAAGATTGGTCTTTCCTTTTCAGCCCCATCTGAGCAAAGGTTGAGGTGTTATGCGTTGCACCTCTTCTTCCTCTTTCCTGCAAAGTGCCCTGTTCTCGCTCTCGCCACCCTGGCTGGGAATTCTTGTCGCGTCAGGGGTGTTGTTGGTTGCCCCGACTCAAGCGGGTGAGCCGATTTCCCACGAGGTTTTCAAAAGCAGTTCAGGAGAAGTCGAAACAACGATTCTGCCCGAGGGGACTCTCGAAGTGGAACTGGCGGCGGGCGCGAAAGGTTCGCCCGGTGCGATAATTCAGCCGGGAACCGCTGAGAGTTGGGATTTTTCCGAATACAGTCGCATCGAAGCGGTGATCCAGAACACGGGAGACCATTCGGTTCCCGTTTCCCTGCGGGTCGACAACAAAGGTCACTGGAAGGAGGCTCCGTGGAGCAATGAATCGATTCGACTCGATCCGGGGCAGACGGGGACGGTGGTTGTTTTTTTCGGCTACTCCCACGGGATGAAGCCTTCCTTCGCTCTCGATCGCTCGAAAGTGACTCAGCTTCTCATTTTTGCTCCGGGCGGGGAGCAGAGCCGTCGCTTTCTCGTGAAATCCATCTCCGCGGAAGGTGAGCCTGGAGAGACGCCTGAAGAATGGAAAAACCAATCCAGCCTGGTGCCGGAAGGGGGCATTTTGCTGGGGCCAGGTGCACCGGTGGAATCCTCCCGACAGCTTTCCAGTTTCAACGGGGCGGGAGTCACTGCTACAGAATCGGGTGACCGCCTCCAGATTCAATTCACCGGTGAATCACAGCACGTCAGTTTCCGCCCGCTTCCGGGAAAGTGGGATCTCCGGGCTGCTAATCGTCTCGCGGTTGAGGTCATCAATACCGGAACGGGAACAGCATGGCCGGGAATACGGATTGAGAGTCCGGGGGGCGCGACTGCTATTGCCAGTTCAAAAGCCCCTTTGCCTGCCGGTGAAAAGACGGTCATCATCGTTCCGTTTACGGCGGCAGCTCCCTGGCTGGTTGATTTGTCCGGGACATCCGGAACAGAGAAGCAGCCCGATGAGTCGGGGACGAATTGGGTCAGTAAAGAGGCAACTGCGATCACTTTTCTATCGGGTCGGAAGGAGGGAATTCAGGCCTTCGAGGTCATCAAAATGGAGGCCATCGCGCCTCCGGCGGTTTTTCCGAACTGGATCGGGAATCGACCTCCGGTAGAGGGCGACTGGGTTCAGACCTTGAGTGAGGAATTCGATGCTACGGTTCTCGATGAATCGATCTGGAATCCGGCGGCTGTGAATCACTGGGACAAAGGAACCGGATTCAGTCGCGACAATGTCATCGTCGCTGACGGAGTGGCCCGCCTTCGCTTTGAGCATCGCACTTCACGGCACAATGACGAGCCGGATGGCGAAGAGAAGAATTACACCACCGGATTTCTCGATACCTTCGGAAAATGGACGCAGCGCTACGGGTATTTCGAGGCCCGGATGAAACTGCCTGATGCGCCGGGTCTTTGGCCAGCTTTCTGGATGATGCCGGATCGCGGACCTGCAACCGCTCCGAGGTGGAAACGGGAGCAAACCACGAACGGCGGGATGGAGTTCGATATTATGGAATACCTCTCAGGTTGGGGACCCTATCGCTACAACGTCGCTTTTCACTGGGACGGTTATGGAAAGGGGCATCTTCATGCCGGGACTTCCGGAATCTATTTCCAAACGGACGAAGAGGGGTTCCTCACCGCAGGCCTGCTCTGGCTCCCGGGGAAGGCGGTTTACTATTGCAATGGTGTCGAGGTGGGGCGCTGGGAGTCGGACCGAATTTCATCTGTTCCGTCGATTTTGATGTTTACTCATGTGAGTGGCGGTTGGGACAATGAGCCGCTCGACAATGCGAGGCTACCCTGCGATTTTGTGATCGACTACGTGCGTTGTTGGCAACGGCGTGATCTTGAGTGAACTTGAACGCGTCTTTGAATAAGCGATTTCCCGGTAGTAAAAGAGTGGCGATTCTCCTAATTTCCCAGTATGCAATTTCCGCTCTGTAAACGCTCCGCCGGCAGCTTCCTCGCTGTCCTTTTCTGTTTCGCAATCGCTCACGGTGAGGAGGCAAAACCGAGGTCCGATTTGTTCGAGAAGACGAGGCTGGTTTATGAGGATGATTTCGACGGTGAGTTGAATCTGGATTTTTGGGAGGTCCGTCAGGCGACGACCTGGAAGGTTGAAGACGGGATTTTAAAAGGAAGTGAGTCCTCGAAGGCGTTTCAGGCGAAGAAGATCGCAGCTGATGACAAAGGGCATGCAGGGTTCAAGCCGGTGATTTGGTTGAAGCAGGTTCCCGAGAATTTCGTGTGCGAAATGCGGGTCCGTTGGGGAGCCGAACAGCATAACTCGAGGTTTCCGATTTTCGATGTCGGCCACCACATTCACACGATCCACCTCGGGAAAACGCTCACGAGTCTGACGATCCTGAAGGACAAAGAGAAACTCAAGGTCGAAAAGCCGCTCATGCCTCTCAACGAATGGGCCGATGTCACGATCGCGCTGAAGAAGGGCGTGATGCATTTTACGGTGAACGGAGAGCAACACGTGTTTGAAAGTGACTTGATCGACATGACAGGTCATAGCCAGATCGACTTTAAGGGGATCAATTTCGGCACCTGTGATATCGATTACGTCAAAGTCTGGGAAGGGCTTTAGCTCTGTGGGCGAATCCAGTTCATCGTTTCTTTTCAAGGAGTTATCGGAATCAGCTGATGAATTGTCTGATTAGGAAAACTCCGTTTGGATCTGGCCTCGATTCTGCTCTAGTCTCTGCCAATGGCAGACCAATACCGACATACGAAAATAATCGCAACGCTTGGGCCCGCAACGGAGTCCAAGGAAATGCTTGCGAAGTTGATTCTGGGCGGGGTGGATATCCTCCGCCTGAATATGGCTCATGCTTCGCACAAATGGGTCGAGGATGCGATGTGGTATATTCGCGAGGCTTCAACGGAGGTCGGGCGGCACGTCGCAGTGATGATGGACGTGAAAGGACCGGAAATTCGTACCGGTGAGGTCGATGCGCCTATCAAACTCGGGGTTGGTGACGTCATCGAATTTTACACGAAAAAAGGGGAGCCAACCGGCGATGTTCCTGCCGTCACTGTCAATTACGCCGGGCTTCCGGGCGAGTTGAAGGCCGGCGACGTGGTTCTCGTCGACAGCGGTTTGATTCAATTGAAGGTCCTTAGCAGTGAAGAGGCGAAGATTCGTTTTGAAGTGCTGACCTCGGGGAGCCTCGGTTCCCGACGTCATATCAATCTTCCCGGAATCCAGGTGGATCTTCCTGCGCTCACGGAAAAGGATGAGAACGATTTACGTGCCGGGGTTGCCGCCGGGATCGATTTTGTAGCGCTCTCGTTTGTAAGGGAAGCGGAGGATGTGAAAACGCTTCGCAAGTTTCTTGACGGTCTTGGATCAAGCGCCCGCATCATTGCCAAGATTGAAGATCAGGCAGGAGTCCGAAACATGAAGGCGATCACGCGCGAGGCCGACGGGATTATGGTCGCCCGTGGTGATCTCGGCGTGGAAATTGACTACCACAAGCTTCCGCTCGTTCAGTCCGAGCTCATTCAGGCCTGTCAGGAGGAGGGCAAGCCGGTCATCGTTGCCACTCACATGCTTGAGTCGATGATCACATCACCGATGCCAACGCGAGCGGAGGTTTCGGATGTTTCCCATGCCATTCGCGAGCAGGCTGATGCGGTGATGCTTTCGGGGGAGACGACGACAGGTGCCTATCCTCTGGAGTCGGTTGAGGTTTTTAAGAACATTATCGAAAGCATCGAGCCTTCGGTGAACCGCCCTTTGAATCAGACGATCACACTGAAAACACCCAAGGCGAAAATGCTTCGATCCGCTGCTTTTCTCGCGCGGGATCTCGGTGATTCCGGGATTGTCGTTTTCACGAGGAGTGGATTTCTTCCCTACGTCCTCGGGGCGCTTCGTCCTTCCGGCGTGCCTATCTATGCCTTCACCGACGTGGAACATATTTTTCGTCAGCTGCTGCTGCCGTGGGGAGTCGAGCCTTTCCTGATCGAATTTGCGGATGATCCGGAGGTTACGATTCAAACCTCAATGAGGGTTCTCAGGGAGAAAGGCTGGACCAAAGAGGGCCAGTGGCTCGCGGTGATTACGAACGCTCTCGCGAGTGACAAAATCATCGACACCCTTCAGCTGCGTCAGGTGTAGGTCTGAGTCTCAGATTTCAAAGGGCCGGATGCGGTAGCTGTCTGGTGTTGGAGGGTTAGGCGCCAAAAGCGCAAAACAAGCCGCATTCTCCGGATGAGTTTCAAAGCTGTGATTGATAGTTCCACAGCCTGTCTGCTCCTTTTCATCTTATGTTGATTTTCAACCCTGTCAGGTCCCGCATCCTACCCTGTTGATTCACGCTTCATTTCTATCCATCAACGCGCCCTGCGAAACACGGGAGGGAAATTTTCTAAGAGGGGCAAGAGGGGGATTTGAGAGATTGCTGAACTTGGTCGAAGTTGAGAAATGTTGCCAGAGCCCGGAATAAAGAGCCCGGAACATTCGGGCCATCAGGATACGGAATCGAGCGGAGTGGGATAGCCGGACTGAAATGAAGCCCGAAGTGGCGAGCGGAAGCGAGAGCAATGCTGATCTCGTTGTCGGGTGCAGGTATAGGTATTTTGAATTCCAATTTCTTCCAAAGTAGGGATGGGTCATATAGATCTTCCCGGTAAGATTTGACTGGTTTTCCTGCCCTGGCATTCCAACCGTTTACCTATTCCGGGCATTCGCGGGAAGGACGAGGTGGTGGCACTCTCCGGCCCCTTTTCTACTTGCATCCCGGAGTGATACGCAGTGATATGGGGAGGTATTAGAAAATACAAATTTCTGAACCTTAAGTTATGAAAGTATATTCAGTTCTGAGGAAATTGGTTCGAAATAATTTTCCCGGGGAGGTATTTTTGTCAGGGACGTTTCTTGTTTTCGCCCTGATGGGGCCGGTGTCGTTGCAGGCGCAAAGTCGTGACGGTGCGCAATCGCCTTCTTTGTCTGAATTGCGAAAGTCTTACGAGAAAGCCAGGCTCGATGCGACAGTGCCGTTCTCCGCAGAGTTAAAGAAGTTGAAGGAGAGCTATGAAGCAGCTCTGGGGCGTTTGCAGGGCGAATTCCAGGCCGAAGGTGATCTGGAGGCAGCCCTCGAAGTGCGCCGCGAAATGGAGGCTTTTCAGAAGAGTGGTCACTCTGGAACCGGGGAAGTTGAGAGCTTTGAACTGGTGAAACTCCGTAAGATTTTTTCCAGGTCAAATCAATCGATTGTCGCTCGACAAGGAGCGGCAGAGCAGAAATTAGCAGTGGCTTATCAGTCGGCCCTTGAGGCGTTGATACCGGAATTGACCAAGGCCGGCCAATTGGACGATGCGGTGAAAGCGAAGGCGATAGCGACCGCACTCACGGTTGAAAGCGGGAAACTGGAATCGAAAAGCCAACCGCAAGATCAGCTCTCACCTGAAAAAGAGATCAAGCAGCTAATTTTGAGCAGAAGTTGGACCTGGACGGGCGTTTCAAAAAAAGCCGAGTTGGTTTTCAAAAGAGATGGGACGGTTTTTTGGGGCACCATAAAATGTTCATGGGAGATTATCACCGGGAATGACGAAGCAAGGCTCGTCTTATATTTCTATGGCAATAAAGGTGATCCAAATCGCATTGAGTTTTCGGAGGACCGGAAGAAACTGACGATTGTGAACCGGTCGGGCGGGAGATTTACGTTTGAGTAGTAGCGCACCAGGTGAGCAGGATTGAAAGTTGCCCACCCCGGAATCCCGGTATGCGCCCTTCAAACTGGGCTGACAAACGCGTCGAGACAGATACAAAATTAACAGACCCCGGTGAATCAGTGAACCATCGACACGTTTCAGCTGCGTCAGATGTAGAACGCGGTCACCGGCGGATCAGTTCAATCTGAGCGATCACTTCCCGGAAATCGGTTTCCCGCTGCCGGAAAGTGAATCGTCTGAGTGGGAAAGGCAAAGTCGATATTGAGCTCGGCGAATTTCTCCATGATTCGCAGATTGATCTCCTCGCTGTGCTCGGTGTAGGCCCAGAAATCGGCGGAGGCATACCAGTAGAGAACCCTGATGACGAGGGCGCTGTCGGCGAACTCCTCAAAGAAAACACGGGGAAGGTTGCTGTCTCCTTCAAATTGCGGGTGAATCTCTTTCGCGATCTCGGGATCCTCGAGAATGGAGCGGATCGAGCGAATCGCTTCACGAATCTGCTCCGGTCCGGTGTCGTAGGTGATACCCAGTTGAATGTCCCTGCGAATCGAAGGGCGCCGGCCGATGTTTTCGACACAGTGATTCGTGATCGCCCCGTTTGGAACGGAAACGAGATGCCCGTCCTTCGTTCTCAGTCTCGTGGAACGAAATCCGATTCCTTCGACGACTCCATCGTAGCCTTCAAAGATGATGCGTTCACCTACCTGAAAGGGGCCGTCGAGAAAGATGGTGACGCCACCGAATAGATTTTTAATGAGGTCTTGAGCCGCGAAGGAGATGGCGAGTCCGGCCAGCCCAAAGCCCGCGAGGATAGGCGTGACGAAGTTGAGGATATCGATCGATGCCGCCACATAAATAATCGCCCAGATGATAATGATCAATTTCAGCGTCTTCCGGACAAGGGGGACGAGCATGTCGTCAAATGTGGTCGCGGTGGTCGTTGTATACCGGTCCCAGACTCCGGTTAGAAAGTTCACCGTAGCCCACGCTGTCCAGGTAATCCCGACGGTGAGAACGAGGCGCCCCGCGAGCAGGAGCACTGCGAGTGCGGAACCGATGATTCCCATCCACTTGAGCATGAGAATAAAGGAGACCGCACCGAGGATAAGGGAAAATGGTCGCGCTGCCCTGCGTCGTTCCTCAAGGGCATGAACTTTTCTAAACCGCTTTGAGCCCAACTTGATCAGCGCTGCGAATATTACGGTTCCGAGCCAGTAGATCGCTACGGAGAGTATCACAATGAGAGTGATGAGGACCCATTGCCACACCTCCATCCCGAGAAAGAATCCGCGTTTTGCCCAGTGAGGTACTCTGCTCCGGATGATATCCGCGAGAGGCGTTTCTTTCTCATCATCGAACGAGAATACGCCGATTTCCTCAAGCCAGCCGAAGAGTGGGTTGATCGCTTCGATCGATTCCGCATTGAAGCGCCAGCCAAGTTCGGGATCATTTGCGAGGATGAGCGCTCCCGGTGGCGGGGATTTCGGATTCCTGACTTTGATGTCAAATTGCAGCTTCGCTCCCTCTTTCGGGTTGTCGGGGAAGAGTTCAAAGCGTTCGAGCCTCTCCTCCGCAGTTTCTTCAGAATCGGGGGTAATAATCGCCGGATCCATTTCCCCGAGTCGATTTAACACCTGCTTCAAACGGAGGGCCGCGTCGCGTCGTGCATCTCCCGCACTTTTGGGTATTTCCAGAGTTTTGAATACCTTCTCCCATTGCTGTTCATCATCGGATCCTTCGGCCGCCTCGACTGCTTTGAGGAAAGTCGTAAATGTCGCCTGAGGACTGATGAGGTCAGGGTCTACCTCGTTTTCGGGTGCAGACTCTTTATCGGAATCACCGGAGGGAACGGTTGTTTGAGCCTGGAGGCAGACTGTCCAGAGAGTGAACAGTAAGATAGCAACCCGGAGCAACGATCTGCGAAGAGGGCTGCACATGATATACTCCATGGAATATATCTTTAGGGTGTCAGGGACTGGAGATCAATCCTGAAAACTAAATATACTCTCCTCGATGGTTGTAGAGAGAAGCAAATCAGCACTGCGTGATTATCGATCTGGACGGATAGACTAAATTCCCTCCCGTTTTTTGGCGATGTGATAGTAACTCCAGAGCAATCTCGCGGCGACGGATCGCCAGGGCCGCCAGTTTTCGGCGAGGGCTCCGAGTTCTTTCGCGTTGGGGCGGGTTTCGAGATCGAGAATGATTCGGGCCGACTCCTGCAGGGCAAGATCTCCGGTCGCAAAGGCGTCGGCGCGCCCAAGGGCAAATTTAAGGTAGATGTCGGCGCTCCACTGCCCGATGCCAAGCACCCCTGTGAGCGTCCTCGTCACTTCGACGTCGCTCATGTCTCTGAACTGCTCGTAGGGAAGGTCGGCTTCGGCGAGCGCCCGCGCGTAGCGGACTTTCGGTCGTGACATGCCGGCAGCACGAAGATCGTCGTCGCTCAGAGCGAGCAGCTGCTTCGCATCGTAGGCCCCGATTGCTTTCATTTTCTCTTTGATCGAGCTCGCCGAGGCGACGGAGAGTTGCTGGCTGATGATCGCATCGAGGACGGTCGCGAATCCCTCAGGGTGGAGGCGCAATGGAAGAGGACCCGTTTCCTCGTATGCTTTGGCGAATCGCGGTTCGACCTTTGCGAGGTGTTTCATACCTTCCTCAAGATCTGCGGCGCAAGTGATGATGGCTTTTTGGTCGGACATCCGGTTGATAGCTATTTTCAGGAAGCAGGGGCGAGATGCTGGTCATACCAGTCGGCGAATTTCGGAAGGTCAAAAATCATCGTGAGCCAGCCGTGGCCTTTGCCGTTCCGAATTTGCAAGTCGATGCGGTCATCTATGCCCAGTTCCTTTGCTTTCTCGAGAAAACGCAGCGATTGATCGAGCGGCACGAGAGTGTCCGCGTCGCCGTGGATGATACGTATAGGGGGAAGCCCCGGGCTGAGTTGGTGGATCGGGGAGAGCTCATGCGCCACTTCCTTCCACCGGGGCATCTCTGCTTTCGGGATGTGCTTACGATCGTCCGGCTTCGGTGTGAAGCCGAAGCCTTTTACATAGCTCGTGGGAGGACCACCGTCTCCGGGGTTCTGCGTAGAGGGGCCGAGGTCGACGAGATCGGTAACCGGGAAAAATACCGCTGCCGCCTGCACGGCGCTGGATTCGAGATCAATTGCCCCCGGGGCGTCGGTTTTTTCCGGTTCGCCGCCGCGTGTCGCGAGCATGAGGGAGAGATGGCCGCCGGAGCTGCCACCGCTCACTCCGAAGCGGTCTTTTGCGATGCCGTAGTTGGCGGAATGGAAACGAATATGACGCACCGCACGATTCAAGTCCTCCACGATTTCGGTGACGGTGGCCTTCGGCTGAGAGAGATGTCGCACCGCAAAAACAGTGTAGCCGCGACGGAGGAGCGGGGCGACTATCCATCGGTGAAACGGCCCTTCCTGTGATTTCCAGCTGCCGCTCACCATGATGAGAATCGCCGCCCCGTTTTGTTTGCGCGGTGTCAGGACATCATAACTGAGTTGAACTCCGTTGCGGCTCGTGTAGCCGATGTCGTCCTGCCTTTCTATAAAGGGGAAAAAATACAGGCAGACCGCGGCGACGAGCACGAGCAGGGCGAGGGCTGACCAGCCAAGAAACTTCAGGATTCGTCGTATCATACTATCGGGGGCGGCAGGTCGAAAAGGGCTCAGGGCTCCCCATCATTTGTGAGCTCCAAGTGTGAAATGTTCAGAGAGAACGGCAATGAGTCGAGAAAAATCTCAGGTCGGTTTGTCTGTTGCGGCAAGGAGACGCTAATATGGTGTCCTTCATCGGTTGCATCGACGGTCTGTATGGGCGAGAACAAGGTTCAATCGGGCGCCGGTTTTCGGTCTTTTCCCGATCTAACCGGACAACATTTTGGATATTTTCCCGAGAGAGCATTTCGCCAGCTCAGCAACCTTCGTTGCGGCCGTGGTGATCTCTGTCCTAGTGTCGGGGTGCGTCGTCCACGAGGTTGACACCGAGCCGCTTCCTCAGGTGAAGAGGTCGGGAGAGGCAACGGTTTCCGGTTCGCTGGAATCTGCAGATTCGGGTGCGAAAGAGGTCGCCGGGTGGTGGACGGGATTTCAGGATGATTCGCTCAATGCCCTCGTTAGTGAATCGCTCGCCGACAACCCCGACGTCCGTTCGTTAGGGCGGCGGATCGATCAGGCCAATTCAAGGTTGATTCAGGCCGGTTCGACCTTGTTTCCTCAGATCGACGGGGACGGTTCCTTTGACAGCAGTTGGGGGCGAACGGGGAGGCGCAGCGATGAGGCATCCCTGGGGCTTGATCTCAGCTGGGAACTCGATTTTTGGGGGCGGATCCGCTCAGGGCGGAATGCGCGGGCGGAGGAAGTCGTCGTCGCGCGGGAGGATTGGCTTGCGGCGAGGCTACTCCTCACCGGCTCGGTCGCTGAAACCTGGTATTCGATCGTGGAGCAACGGGGACAGCTCAAGCTGGTTCGCGAGCAGATCGACCTCAGTAATACCTTGCTCAATCTTACCCGGTTGAGGTTTGGTCAGGGGCAGAGTTCTGTGGTCGATGTGCGTCAGCAACAGGAGCAGATGCAGTCGACCGAGTCGCTCGTTCCGGATATTGAATTTCGCATCGCGGAGCTCGAACTCGTTCTCGATACCCTGACGGGAAGCGTCCCCGGAAGTCGCAGTCGTGTCGCTCGCAGTCGTTTTGCCAGTCTGCCCGCGAGCCCCCAGACCGGGTTTCCGTCCGAGCTGCTTCTCAACCGTCCGGATCTCCGTGCGCGGAGGGCTTCGATCGTGGCGCTGGATCATGAAATCGGTGAGGCGATAGCGGATTGTCTTCCAAGCTTAACGATCAGCGGTTCCTCCGCTTTGGCGGGGACACCAAGTTTGGATCGGCTCGTGGGCGAGGCGATTGCGGGAGTGACGGGGCCGATTTTCGATGCCGGAAACCGGAAAGCGGAGGTCGCTCGACGGAGGGCACGCGTGCAGGAGGAACTCGACCTCTATGCCGCGGATTACCTGACCGCAGTGCAGGAGGTCGAGACGGCATTGGTTCAGGAGAAAAAGCTGAGTGAACGCCTTCAGCTTCAACGATCTCAGCTCAGCACGGCCCGCCGGCTGCTCACCGAATCGCGCTCACGATACAGTCAGGGGGTAACCGACTATTTACCTGTCCTCGATGCACTGGCAAAAGTGCAGGAACTGGAGCGCCAGATTCTCAGCAGTCAGCGCGAACAACACAGCGCCCGGATCGCTTTGCACCTTGCCCTCGGCGGCCCCGTTCCCGAACCCAGATAGCCCGCCAGATTTCCCACACATGAAAAAGATTCGCGCAACCCTCCAGATTGTCCTCGGCCTGATTTTCATCGGCGGCGCCGGGTTTGTCGCGTGGATTTTGATGCAGACCGCTCCTGAAACAGTGCCGGAGGATAAGAAGGAGAGTGTCAAAATAGTTCAGGTGGTGACTCTTAAACCCGGGAATGAACGGATTCTCGTGACGGCCTGGGGAACGGTGATTCCGGCCCGGGAAGTGACGATCCGGCCTCAGGTCGGCGGGCGTATAATCAGTCAGCACGAATCCCTCGTTCCGGGCGGTATTCTAAAAACGGACGACGAACTCGTGCGAATCGATCCAAAGGATTATGAGTTGGTCGTAACGGAGCGAAAAGCGGAGTTGGAAGATGCCCAGCTCGAACTGGAAGTGGAGAAAGGCCGGCAGATCATCGCGAAGCGGGAGTGGGAGCAGCTGCGGAATGAGCTTTCCGGTGCTGATATGAATCCATCTCTTGCTCTGCGTGAGCCTCAACTCCGTCGCACCGAAGCGATGATGACGAAAGCGCAGAACGCGATCGATCAGGCAGAGCTGGATCTGAAGCGAACCGTGGTGACAGCCCCGTTCAACTGCATGGTCGTTGAGGAGTCCGTTGAGATCGGGCAGC
>JARGPH010000002.1:153304-275100 GCA_029213065.1 Verrucomicrobiales bacterium
AAAGGGGGGACACGATCGGCCGAATGGTGGGAACTGATTCCTTCTGGGTGCGGGCGACTCTTCCGATTTCCGATTTGAAGCGGATTCGACTTCCCTCGAAGGGAGATAAGGGCGCCTCCGCCGGGATTGTCATCGATACGGGTGGCAAGGAGGACTCGGTTCGCGAAGGGACCGTGGTGAGACTGCTCAGCGATCTCGAAAGCACAGGACGCATGGCCCGCGTTCTTATTGAGGTTTCCGACCCTTTGAATATCGGCACCGGAGCCGATTCGAATGATCCATTGTTATTGGGGAGCTATGTTCGCGTCGATATTGAGGCGGGACATCTCAGCGATGTTCTCACGGTTCCGCGCAGTGCGCTTCGTGAAGGCAACCGGCTTTGGGTGGTCGGTCAGGACAACCGGATTCGGATTGTTGAACCCGAGATTCTCTGGACCCTGCCTGAAACGGTGTTGGTGGAGAATCAACTGCAGTCCAGCGAACGCCTTGTCGTCAGTGAGCTCAAAAGCGCTCTTCCCGGAATGTTGGTAAATCCTCAACCGCTCGAGGCGGATCAGAAAGCGACTGACAAGCCATGAAATCCGGGTCCCTTGCTGAAAAAGAAAAGGGCGTCGTGGCCTGGTTTGCCTGCAATGATGTTGCGGCGAACCTCCTCATGATTGCGATTGTCGTCTCGGGGATTCTCGTGGCGATGAACATTCGTCAGGAAGTGTATCCGGTTTACGAGCTGAATACTGTCGAAATTGATATGGACTACCGCGGGGCGAGTCCGGAGGAGGTTGAGCGTTCTGTCGTCCTGCCGATTGAGTCCGAGCTGCGGGGGATGGAGCTGGTGAGGCGGATCATTTCGGTGGCACGCGAGGGAAATGCCAGCGTCGAGGTCGAGGTGATGCCTGACTTTGATAGAAATCGAGCCCTGCAGGAGGTGACTGCTGCGGTTCAGCGCGTCAGTCTTTTTCCCGATGAAGTCGAACCGCCCGTGATCACTCTGGGCGCGGGGCGCCGGCGTGAAGTCATGCGAATCGCCCTTTATGGCGATCTCGACGAGCAATCACTCGTCAGCTACGCACGCCAAATGGAGGACGGGCTTCTCGCCGAGCCGGGGATTGCCCTGGTTCAGTTGCGGGGAATCCGCAGGCCTGAAATCACCGTCGAGGTGCCTCAGGAGCGACTCCGGGCTCTCGATCTCACGCTCGGTGATGTCGCGGAAACGATTGAGTCGGCCGCCCTCGATGTTCCGGCGGGGACGATGCGCACGCCTGCGGGCGATATCCTTTTGAAAACGACGGAGCGCCGCGATTTTGCAAGTGAGTTCGGAGAGCTGCCGATTCTCAGCACGACCGAGGGAACCCGTGTGCGCCTTTCCGACATCGCGACGATTGTTGATGGCTTTGAAGAGCAGGAGCGGGAAAACTACTTCAACGGGCAGCGGGCTGTCTCATTGGCGGTCTTCAGTTCCGACTCGCAGCCGCCACTCGAGGTCGCAAAGGCGGTGCGTCGATTTGTGGAAAAACGGAAACCAAGCCTGCCGCCGTCGATTCAGATAGCACTCTCCCGGGACCGTTCGATTGATTATCAGGAGAGGGTTACTCTGTTGCTTCAAAATGGCGTTTCAGGCCTGCTTCTCGTCTTGATCGCTCTTGGATTCTTTCTTGAGTTGCGAGTCGCGTTCTGGACCGCAATCGGGATTCCGGTTTCGATTTTGGGGTCGCTCATTCTCATGCCGGTGATGGATGCGAGCATCAACATGATCTCGCTTTTCGGCTTCATCATCACGCTCGGGATTGTTGTGGATGATGCCGTCGTCGTCGGTGAGGACATCTTTCATAAAATCTCACAGGGCATGTCGCGTCGTGCCGCCGCCGTAGCCGGAGCAAAGCAAATGACGGTTCCGGTGCTCTTCGCGGTTTCGACTAACATTATCGCCTTTCTGCCGCTGCTCTTTGTGCCGGGGGAAATCGGACAGTTCTTCATGATCCTCCCCGCCGTCGTGATTTCGGTGTTCATTGTTTCGCTGGTTGAGTGTCTGCTCATCCTCCCGGCCCACCTTGCTTTTTCCCACGGGAAAGAGGGGAGTATGACGCTATTTGCGCGGTTCGACCGCGCCCAGACGAAACTGCGCGAGCGACTCGATGCGGGAATGGAACGAGCTTATCGCCCTCTTCTTGATACTGCGGTGCGCTTTCGCTATCTCACGATCACCGCGTTTGTTGCCGCTTTGTTAGTGATGGGTGCCTGGATCATGAGCGGGAGAATTGATTTTATTTTCCGCCCTTCGATTGAGACTGATTTTATTCAGGCTGAGATTGAACTGCCATCCGGCACTCCGGTGGATCGAACTCGTGTTGTCACCTTCGATGTCGAGGCTGCGGCTCAGCGCGCTCTCGACAAGGTCGGTGAGAAAGATATCCTTGTGGGATTTCTCACCTCAGTCGCGGATGGAAACAGCAACGAAGGGGAGGTGAGTGTCATGCTCGTTCCTCAGAGTCAGCGTGAGATCACCGCTGAAGAGTTCGTGACTCTTTGGCGGGAGGAGATCGGTGAGATACCCGATCTGGAATCGCTCTTTTTTGACTGGTTGATTGGTCCCGGCGGCGAGGCGGAGATCGACGTGCAGCTTGCCCATCCTGATCTTGAAACCCTGCGCCACGCTGCCGCTGAAGTCGCCGAGGCGATCGGGCGATACCCGGGGGTGGAGGACATCCGGAAAGGATTCGGAAGGGAAATGCCCCAGCTCGGTTTTGAAATCAAACCGGCAGGGCGCAGTCTCGGGATTGATGCCAGAATGCTCGGTGAGCAGATCCGGCATTCGTTTTACGGAGCTGAGGCGCTGCGACAGCCGCGTGATCGCCAGGAAGTTCGTGTCATGGTCCGGCTCCCCGAAGCCGACCGGCGCTCCATGAGCGGGCTTGAGGAACTTCTCATTCGTGCTCCCGGTGGCGGGGAAATTCCGATCGCTCAGGCCGCCACCATCACCGAGGCAACCGCTCCCGTGAAGATTGAGCGGGTCGACGGAGGGCGCGTCGTTAATGTCACCGCGAACGTGATTCAAGATGTCACCACGGGAAACCGCGTTCTCGGTGCGTTTCAGAAAAAGGAACTGCCCGAAATCCTCGCCCGCTACCCCGGGTTGCGATACAGCTTCGAGGGCGAGCAGCGGGAGGAACGCGATGCCATGAGCGAATTGTTGTGGGGCCTTGTGGTCGCGCTCTTCGCGATTTATGCGATCATGGCGGCTATTCTGCGAAGCTACTCTCAGGCTTTCATCGTGCTCCTGACAATTCCCTGGAGCCTGTCCGGTGCTGTCTTGGGCCATGAGTTGCTCGGCTTCGAATTAAGCGTTTTCAGTGTCTTCGGAATGATCGCCCTCTGCGGCATGGTCGTGAATGGCGCGTTTGTTCTCGCGGTGACGCGGAACCGCTATCTTGAGGAGGGCGGCGATCCGGATTCGGTCACTCAGTTGGCGGCGCTGCGCCGCTTCCGCCCGATTCTTCTCACCGCGATCACGACCTTCCTCGGACTCGGCCCGATGATTTTTGAAACCTCGACACAGGCTCTCTTTCTCGTGCCCATGGCGATTTCACTCGGAATTGGAACCCTCGTCTCGACCTTTGTGATCCTCCTTTTGATTCCTGCGTCCTTTCGGGTTGTGGATGATTTTTCGGGGAAGTAGCGCCTTTCAAGATCAGTGCGGTGCCTCCTGAACGGATTTCAGCAGTGCCTGAAGCCTCTCGACGATCTCGGGATTCTCTTCCCAGAGGTTCTCCGTTTCCGAGGGATCGTTGCCCAAATGATAGAGCTGACCGGCGGGCCCGCCTTCTTTCGCCGGATTGAGATCGCGTGGGTTTGTGAATCCACCCGATCCGCGGTGGGGGATCATTTTCCAGGGCCCCTGACGAACCGCGAAAGTTCCCCAGAGCGAATGATGAATCGCAAAGTCGCGGACGGGTTTCTCCGGCTTCGCATTTCGCAAAGCAGGGAGGATGTTGACGCTGTCAGGACTGGCTCCTTCCGGCAAGGTGCCTCCGGTAATCGCAGCGCAGGTCGCGAGGAGGTCGGTCAGCTCGACGAGTTCGTCATTCACGGTCCCTGCGGGAGTGAATCCGGGCCAGCGCACCACGAAGGGGACGCGATGTCCACCTTCCCAGATGTCGGCCTTGGTGCCGCGGAGGTGAGCGTTGCCCTGATGCCCGAATTCTTTCATCGCCGCTCCTCGTCCTCTGATTTTGTAGTGTTTCAGGTCGTCTCCTTCTTTCGCGTCCCACCAGTGATAGAGCCCTCCGTTGTCTGAGGTGAAAATGACGAGGGTGTTGTCGGCCAGTTCGGTGCGGTCGAGGGCGTCGAGAATCGCTCCGACAAAGGCGTCCGTTTCGACGACGAAGTCACCGTAGTCTCCGGCTTCGCTGGTTCCGTTGAATTCTGCATTCGGGATCACGGGGAGGTGCGGCGAAGTCAGCGGAGCGTAGAGGAAAAAGGGCGTGTCAGGGCGTTCTGCCTCTTGCTCTTCGATGATGCGAACCGCTTCGCCGGTGAGCCGTGGCATCACTCCGGCAATCGTGAAATCGGGTGAGCGCACCCCTTCGTCGACGACGATGAAGTCGGTACGGATCGCCGCTTGTTTCAGGTCGGGGACCTGGTAGGGCCGGTCGTCGACGAGGTAGCAGAAGGGCGACATGTTGAGTGAGGCCGAGATCCCGAAAAAGCGATCAAAGCCCACTGCGGTGGGGCCACCTCTCACAGGAACGGAAAAGTCGACATCGAATCCGGGGCGTGGTGGGAAGCGTCGTTCAAGGGGAACTGCGGGAAGTGGTTCACCCCTTGTGTCGGTCCATTCCATTCCGAGATGCCACTTCCCGACGCAGGCAGTGTCGTAGCCGGCCTCGCGGAGGAAGCCGGGAACGGTGACCTGATCCGGTTCGATGAGTGGCGGGTCAAAGCCATCGAGGACGCGGTATTTGAGCCGGGTTCGCCAGCTGTAGCGTCCTGTCAGGATTCCGTAACGTGTCGGTGTGCAGACCGCTGACGGGGTATGCGCATCGGTGAATCGCATGCCTTCTGCGGCGAGACGATCCACGTGCGGAGTCTGGATTCGCGACTCCGGGTTGTAAGCGGAGACGTCGCCGTACCCGAGATCGTCGGCGAGGATGTAGATGATGTTCGGGTGCTGCGGTGATGCGTTGGTGTTGAAAGCGATTGTCACGGCTGAGAGCGCGATCAGGAAAATGGGGAGCCTCGGGGACATGTTGCTTATTCCAACGTGTCAGGGGCGTCGCGTGAATCTTTTTCTTTGGCGCGATGAGTTGTGGGTGGCGAACGGGGGCTGAGCGCGGGTCGACGTTGTTTCAGACTTTGGCAGTGAGGAGATTAAGAAAAAGAAAAAGAGGGTGGGTGGGGAGGCTTGATTCCGTCGGATTCACTGCTTTTCGGGAAGGGGTGAACCCGATACTTTCAGTCTTAATGAAATCACTTTGCCTCACTCTATCGCTTCTCGCCGCCGGCTTTACCTGTTCCGCTTTCGGTGATGATGTTATCAAGGACGACTTTTCGGGGGAATCCCTTTCCGGGAGCTGGGCCGCGGTAAAAGGCGATTGGAAAATTGAGGATGGGATGCTCAGTGGTGCGGAACTGGAATCTGACAAGCACGCTGCGGTCCTGAACTACAGCGCGCCTCACAACAGCAACGACGGTGAGATTAAGTTTCAACTCAATGGCAGCAAGGAATTCCACTTGAGCTTCAACCATCCCAAAGGGCATCTCTATCGTGTCATTGTTAAAGAGGATGGTGTTTCACTTCGAACTGACAAAGATAAAAAGGATCCCGCTTCCAAGGCGATTAATCTGGAGACAGTCAAGGGAGCCTTTGAGCAGGGAAAGACCTACACAATGCGCTTCAAGGTCGCTGACGGCACCGCGACAGCCGAATTCGACAATGGCCTGAAAGTGACAGGGACGCATGAATTGCTGAAGAAGAAGAAAACCGGTTATCGACTCATCATCAAAGGCGACGGGGTTCTCTTTGATGACTTCATTATTCATTCTCAGGGGTAGCGCGAAACTCGTTGCCACTCTGCGATTGATGGACTTCGTGGAAAACTGTCGGAGGCGGATGGCATGTGAATTGCTGAATGGCAGTTCGTGCTATGATTGAACTGATTGCGACTCAATTCCCCTACGAAGCGAAGCTCAATGACGGAACTCCCTGTGTGATTCGCCGGATGGATCAGGGTGATGAGACGGACTTCCGTGAATTTCATCAGTTCATCCCCGACGAAGAGCAATTATTCATTAAGTCCCAGATCAAAGATGGAAGTCTTTTTCGGGATTGGATGGCGAAGCCGGACGATCCCGAGCATCTCGCCCTCTTCGCGATCGTCGACGGCGGCGTTGCCGCGATGGGCTCGCTCCATCAGCGCATGGGCGGTTGGAAACGTCATATCGGGAAAGTCTATTTCCTGACACATCCCGATTACAAAGGACTCGGGCTCATCGATATTCTTCTGGAATCCATTGTCCGCGTTTCGACCCAGTTCGGTCTCACCAAGCTGGAATCCGAGCTCAACGGGGAAAGGCTCAATGCGATCGATTCGATGTCTGCCGCGGGGTTCAAGGAACTGGTTCGTCTCCCCAACTACATTCGCGACATGAAAGCCGAGTCTCACGACTACGTGCTCATGGGCATCAACCTT
The DNA here is from genome assembly GCA_029213065.1 of Verrucomicrobiales bacterium. Classification (GTDB taxonomy): domain Bacteria; phylum Verrucomicrobiota; class Verrucomicrobiia; order Verrucomicrobiales; family DEV007; genus Arctic95D-9. Next base: position 159,991 of record JARGPH010000002.1, read on the forward strand.
GTGGCCTCATACGACAATCTGGGCGCCGGAGACTGAGCTCAGCCCCGCGTTCGCCGGGCTTCGATGGGGCGGCTCGACCCAAGAGGGTCAGGTCACCGACCTGACAGGGTATCGTCAGCGTGTTGTCACCCTGAAAAAGTGATCGGGATGAGCGTGCTCGGACATATTGGACGCGTTTTGTGAACCATATTTACGTGGTTGAAAATCAAGCCGTGCAATCTAGCCTTCAGGCGTGAAAACCCCATTATTACGCAAACTTGCGGTGCTTTTGATCGCCGTAACCGCTACGAATACCAGTCTCTTTTCGGCTGAATCTGAATCCTTTGACCTCGTTGTCTACGGCGGCAGCAGCGCCGGAATCGTCGCGGGTATTCAGGCCAAAGCGATGGGTAAATCCGTTGTTGTGATAGAACCCACCGATCGGGAGGGAGGCCTCACGACGGGGGGACTCGGCCAGACTGATATCGGGAACAAGCAGGTCATCGGTGGTTTGTCCCGTGAGTTTTACGAGCGAATCGCAGCGCATTATGCAGATCCGGAGGCGTGGAACTGGCAGAAGCGTGAGGATTACAAGGACACCGGCCAGACGCGGACCGCAAAGGGGGAAGCGACGATGTGGACCTTCGAACCCAGCGCCGCTCTCAAGGTTTACCGTGAGTGGATTGCTGAAACCGGTTTGGAGGTCGTTTTCAATGAACGCCTCAATCGCGAGACGGGCGTGAAAATGGACGGCACCAAAATCGTGGAGATCACAATGGAATCCGGCCGCCGCTTCGCGGGAAAGATGTTCATCGATGCGACTTACGAAGGGGACCTGATGGCTGCCGCCGGCGTTGACTACACCTTCGGGCGTGAGGCGGTTGCTCAATACGATGAATCGCTCAACGGCGTGCAGACGAAGATGGCGAAACATCACAATTTCGTGGACGGAGTTGATCCCTACCGTGTCAAAGGCGACCCCGGGAGCGGCCTTCTTCCTTTCCTCGATCCCGAGGGGCCCGGTGAAGAGGACAGCGGGGACAAGAGGATTCAGGCATACTGTTACCGGATGTGTCTCACGAACCATCCTGCAAACCGGATTCCCTTCCACAAGCCGGATGGCTACGATGAAGAGTGGTTCGAACTTCTCCTTCGCAATTTTGAAGCGGGTGAAAATGGAATGCCCTGGATCAATTCAGCGATGCCGAACCGGAAAACGGACACGAACAACCGGACCGGGTTCTCGACTGACTTTATCGGGCAGAACTATGACTGGCCTGAAGCGAGCTACGCCGAGCGCGACGCGATCGCGAAGCGTCATCGACTTTACCAGCAGGGGCTCATGTGGACCCTCGCAAACCACCCCCGTATCCCCGATCACATTCGCAACGCGGTCGCGAAGTGGGGGATGTGCAAAGACGAGTTCACCGAAGGCAATGGCTGGCAGGAGCAACTCTATGTGCGTGAAGCGCGCCGCATGGTGGGCGATTTCGTGATGACACAGAATCACTGCCAACAGAAAGAAGAGGTCAATGACAGTATCGGAATGGGGGCCTACACGATGGACTCCCACAACACGCAGCGGTATGTCACCGCTGACGGATTTGCGAAGAATGAGGGCGATGTTCAGGTCGGTGGGTTTCCTCCGTATCCGATCAGCTACCGGTCGATTGTGCCGAAGAAAGCGGAGTGCGGGAACCTGCTCGTGCCGGTTTGTCTCTCCGCTTCTCACATGGCCTTCGGTTCGATTCGGATGGAGCCGGTTTTCATGGTGCTCGGTCAATCTGCCGCCACTGCCGCGAGCATTGCGATCGACGAGGGGATCCCGGTTCAGAATGTGGACTACAGCAAACTCAAGGCTGAGCTGGAAACGGGAAATCAAATTCTCGAACACAGCCCACCTTCCAATTTCGTTGCGATCAAGACACTTGAGGGAATCGTCGTCGATGATTCCGATACCGTGATCCGTCCCTCATGGACGAGGTCGTCGATGAGAAACGGCGTTCATCAGGGGTACCACCACGATGGGAACGCACAGGATGGCAAAGCGGTTGTCGAATTCAACGTGGCGTTGGACGGTCCCGGCAAATACGAGGTCCAGGTCGCCTATGTCCCGAACAGCAATCGCGCCACCAATGTTCCCGTGATGATCCATCATGCAGGAGGGGAAGACGAAGTGAAGCTCAATCAGCGCGAGGCACCGAAAGTGAAAGGCGCCTTCACCTCCGTGGGAACTTTTCAATTTGAGACCGATGGCAAAGTAACGATCTCGAACCGGGGCACCGACGGCTTCGTCGTCATTGATGCGGTGCGCTGGATTCCAGTATCGGAGTGATACTGGTGTTGAGCGGCTGTTTTTGAATTGGAGATTTCCGGTATTTTCCTTTCAGATCGAAGATGGAGAAAATAGAAGGAGAACATCCAAAAATGACAGGGAGAAAGAATCGACGCCTTCCTTTTAAATTGATCGTGGGAGGTATCATAGCGGGCGCAGCAGCGTGTATTTGGGCGATTGTTCACGTTGATCGCTCGATGTCATCGATTCAGACGGGTTTTAACGAAGTTGGCGATTCGAAGGAGCTTTCCGACGTCCTCGGTCCGGGACTGCAAGAGTTGGGGTCTTTCCCAACTGCGGTCTATGTTCTCGGGACGGTGGGCTTCCTCTCTCTCCTCGTTGGGCTTGTGTTGCATTTTCGTAGGGAAAAATCCCAATGAGGCCCGGAGCAACACGCCGGGGAGAGCTCAATTCTACAGCGAATCCGCGAATTTCTTCAGTGCTTCGTTGAGGCGGGCGATCTCGATTTCGCAGGTAGCAAGGAGCGGGGCTGCTTCCTCAAGGTCGCCATTTCGGGCCGCCTGATCGAGGTTGGTGGCCAGTTTCAGGGCGGGCTCTGCCGCGAAATTCCCGACGAGTCCTTTGAGCGAATGGGCGGCGCGGTGGAGTTCTTCAGCGTTGTCTGCCTTGAGAGCTTCACGTGCTGCGGTCAAGAGTCCGGATGATTCGGTAGAGAAGACGGCGATGAGCTGTTTCATCACTCCGGGATCGCCAATCATGGAGTGAAATTCCCCGGCATCGAAAGGGGCTTCTTCCACTTCCTTTGCCTCATCTTCGGGCTCAACTTCGGCGCTGTTGGGTTCGACCGGGGTGTCATTCGCGTTCCCGGCCTTCGCGGCGAAATGTTCGAGGACTTCGAAAAGCTGTTCGGAGCGGACCGGTTTTGAAACGTAGTTGTCCATTCCCGCCTCGATGCATTGTTCGCGATCTCCTTTCATCGCATTTGCTGTCATCGCGATGATGGGAATGCGCGGGGTTCCGCTGACTGATTCGAATTGGCGGATCGCGGAGGTGGCTTCAAATCCATCCATTTCCGGCATTTGGATATCCATTAAAATGGCATCGAACTTTTCGTTCTTCCAAAGCTCGATTGCTTCGCGTCCATTGTTTGCGAGCCTGACTTCATGGCCACGCTCTTCTAGCAGTTTGATCGCGACCATTTGATTGACGCGTCCGTCTTCAGCGAGAAGAACGCTCATCGAGGGGATGTGATCGGGTTTTTTCCGGGAGGTGACGGGATAATCCTGACTTGTTGCGTTGTCGCGAGTCGCGGAACCGAATAAGCGGGTGATGGCATCGAGGAGATCGGATTGCTTGACCGGTTTGGTGAGAACGCGGCTGATACCGAGGGAGGCCAGTTTCTGAGAGGAAATCTGACACCCGGCTGAGGTCAGAATCAGAATCGCCGGCGATTTTTCGCCGAACTGCGCCTGAATCCGGCGGGCCACTTCGTAGCCGTCCATTTCGGGCATCATGACATCGAGGAGGATGAGTTCGAATCGTTTGTCGGTCTCGATGGTATCCTCGAGGGTCTGGAGGCCTTCGATTCCACTTCGAACGTGGGTTGGGCACATTTCCCAGTTTGCGAGCATCTCGGAGAGAATGAGACAGTTCGTTTCGTTGTCATCGATGATGAGAACGGGGAGGGAGTTCAGTGTTTCCGGGGCGACATAGGCGTCGTGTGGATCCTCTGAGCCGAGGTCGAAAAGCGCGGTGAAATGGAAGGTGCTCCCTTTCCCGGGTCTGCTCTCCACCCAGATAGATCCATTCATCAGTTTGATCAACTGTCGGGCAATCGTGAGTCCCAGCCCGGTTCCTCCGAAGGTCCGGGTCGTGGAGCCTTCCGCCTGGGAGAAAGATTCAAAGATCGCGTCCTGTTTTTCCAGAGGGATCCCTATCCCGGTGTCTTTGACCAGAAAATGGAGTGAGACCTGGTCACGAGTTTGAGATTCGAGCTGAATATCGACGACGACTTCCCCCTCGGAGGTGAATTTGAGGGCGTTGCCGATCAAATTGACGAAAATCTGGCGCAGTCTCCCGAGGTCACCGATGAGGCAATCGGGAACGTTTGACTGCACTTGATAGGCCAGTTCAAGGCCCTTTTCGGTGGCTCGTAATGCCAGGGTTTGGAGGGTATCTCCGATGGAATCGCGGAGGTGGAACTCGTGGGGATCGAGATCGAGTTTCCCGGCCTCAATCTTGGAGAAGTCGAGTATGTCGTTGATCACGACGAGGAGGGATTCGGCGGATTGACTTACGAGATTCAGATTCTCCCGCTGTTGCTTGGTTAGATCGGTTCCCAAAGTCAGCTCTGTCATTCCGATAATGCCATTCATCGGTGTCCGGATCTCATGGCTCATGTTGGCGAGAAATTCGCTTTTTGCGACACTTACGGATTCGGCCTTTTCCTTGGCGGTTTTCAATTCCTCCGCAGAGCGCTGCCTCGCGCGGACGTGGCCGAGCTGATTGCCGACGCTTCCGACAAGTTGGAGCAGTCTTTTATCCGGTTGAAGGGTTTCGGAGGTGAAAAACTCCAGGACAGCGATGATCTGGTTGTTCATCTTCACGGGAAAGCCGAAGGCACTTTTCAGTCCGATTTCGGAGCAGAGTTTGGCTCTCGGGAAATTCGGGTCGTTTCGCACATCGACAATCCATTGAGGCTTTCCGCTCTCCCAGATCCGACCGGGGAGGCCGGATCCTTTTTTGAGCTCCGTTTTCTCCGAGATCAGTCGGAATTTGTTGTGCTCGACGGCTCGATCAAGATGCCAGATCCGCGTTGGAGCCAGGGTGTTCTCTTTATCAGCAGGCAGGTAGACATGTCCCACCGGCCATCCTGTACTCTCGCAGATCTCGTCGATCGACAGCTGAAGGGCCTCTTCAAAGTGTTTTGTTTCAGAAGCGAAGGCGAGGGTCCGGTGGAGGAGACGGGCATCGGCGACTTGCCGGGCAAGCGAACCTTCCGCGCCGGAGATGGCCGCCCGCATCTTGTTAAAGGCGACGGTTAAGTCTCCCAGCTCGCCGTTACTGGTAACGGGAATGTCTTCGTTCAAGCTGCCTTCTGCGATCTGCTGTGTCGCGAGGGAGAGCGATTTGATTGGCGCGAGGATCCGGTCGGCTCCACGCTGGGAAATGATCCAGGCCGCTCCTGCCATTCCCAGAAAGAACAGGGCCGAGGCTCCGATTGCGATGTTGCTGAGCCACTCGAGCCGGTTCGCTTTCCGGGTCACTCTCAGACTGCAGTCCCTCGATAGCTCCGACAACAGCGCGGTCGATTTACGTGAGGTTGGCACTGCTTCGGTCCTCAGGAAATGGCGTGCAATATTCCAGTCGTCTGCATTTCGAAGCTTGATCACCTCGCGCGAAAGATTCCGGCAGTGGGGAAACTGCCTTGTAATTCGCTTTTGAAATTCCCGCTGTTGAGGTGATAAGCTTCCCGCAATTTCCCCCAATGCTGCTATTTGCTTTGATGCCAACTCAAATCTCAATTCAAAGCTCCTCTGATCGACTCCGGAGCCCGAAGTCACGTAACTGCTGAGTGCTGCGACGCTTCTGGAAAATGCGCCCCGGAAGTCCGCCATGATCGCCAGATTTTCACGGGAGCTACTTTCGGACCCGGTGGCCGATTCCAGCTCAATTATCGCTGTGATTTCGTCGTAGATCATTCCCATGATGGGTTGTAATCTGGTCTCAAAAAGGTGGCGGGCCGGTTCGTTGCCCGGTGTTTGCGCTACTTCCTCGACCCACCACTGAACTTCCTTCAACTCGCTGAGGAGTTGTCGTGATTGCCTGATCGTATCCTGTTCGGCAGTGGTCGAGGTTTTCGAGCTTAACTCGACCAGCTGTTCGATGGCGGGGTCGATTTTGCTCTCCCAGATGTCGCGGCGCTCCGAACGGAATGCTTCGTCGTCAATGAGAACCCAGCCACGGAGGTTTGCCAGTGTGCTGTGCACGCCCTCCACGACCACCCTCGACGCCTGTGCCATCGGAGCGTCCACTTCTGCGAGTTGCGCGGTGCGGCTTCGCATGTAGAAGGAAAAAATCAGAACCACGAGGAGTAAAAGCAGGCCAATCGCGGCGACTGCCATGTGGGACTGAAGGAGGCGGATCCGCAATCCAACGCCGCGCTCCTGAGCCTGTTCGGCCTCACTCATTTTTCAGCCAGTGAGGATTCTTATCGACACGGGACCGGAGCATTTCCATTTGTGAACCAAGGATGCCGATCCGCTGGAAGACTTCGGCGGGAAGCTTGCGCCCGGGATGATAGGCTTTCCTCGGGGGCTTCGCGTCTTTGCGCAGGGAATGCAAGTAGGCAAGTTCAGCGACCATCAAGGTCGCCATTTCGTAGACGTCGTTCGGTTCCGCGTTCTCGAGCTGTTCCTCATCCACTTCGAAACTCAGCATGGCAACACCGGAGAGTTCCCCGATGGCCCGGATGCTTTCAAAGCTGGCGACCAATCCACGATAGACGTCGGCGGGACGCTTCTGCCGAACGAAAGCGGGTGGAGGAGGGGGCGTGCTGAGAACACCTCCCGGTTCATCCAGTAATCGTGCCGCGTAGGCGATTGCTACCGAGACTTCGAGGAAAACGTCGCCGGGTGCAAAGCGCTTATCGAGCAACTGGTTGAGCGCGCGGTTCGCTGACATGATGGCATTGAAAACGCGGGAGGGATCAATATTTTCCTCCAAAGGAGGCCGCTTTGATTTCTCCGGGATCTTCAACGCCTTCTTTACGGCTGCCAGTCTCGTCAGTGATCTTTCCACCACGGTGAGGACATCTCCCGGTTTGAGTTCCCCCTGAAGCACGGGTGGTTCCTCAACTTGTTCTCCTGTGATCTCCAGCCCCAGACGATTGGCTTTTCGGAAAAGCGATACCGATGCAAAATAGACTTCGCGGGGTGCCGCATTTTTCACCTGAATGATGGGAGGCTCCACAACGGGCTTTCCCATTTCCAATCGAATCAGATCCACTTCGCTCTCCAGAACGGCGACGCTCTGATAGACCACTGCCGGGGTTACTTCCGGGTTCTCTTGAGCGACACCCATCAGAGGGATGCAAATCACAGGGAACACACGACTAACCGACCTCCACATCGACCCGAGTATCACAATAATTGAATGAGATGGCAATCCTGATCTGATGCCATTGTTCCGCGGGAGCTATAACTGTGCACATAGATGAATGCCGGAAGGGGAGGCGGCGTCGCAGTTTCTCAGCATCTAATTGATCGCCGAACCGGCTCCTGATAAGGTGGCTCGCAGAAAAGGGATGATGTTATGATCAAATTTTGGCCCACCGGGGTGGTGATTCTATTTATGGTATGCTCTTCACACGCAGGGGATGTTTCCGCCACAATACTGACTCTTGGTGATTCGATCACCGAAGGCGGCGGGAGCTTCGTGTCTTACCGTGAGGTTCTGGTCTCCGAATTAAAAAAGAGAGGTGCAAAATTCCAGTTTGTGGGGCCGAAAACAGACGAAGTGTCTCCTCATGCAGGCTATAGCGGAAGGAACACGGCTTTCCTCCTCAGTATTTCGAAGGAGCTCTTCAGTGCCTATCCTGCTGATATTCTGATGCTTCATTCGGGGCACAACAGTTTCAGTAAAGACAAGCCGGTTCCCGGGATTGTTCGCGACACTGAAGCGATCATCGAGAATGCGAGGGCAGCCAACCCCGGCGTGACAATTCTCCTGGCGCAGGTGATCCCTGCCGGAAAGCTGCCGAAGTATTCCTATATCCCCGAATTGAACGAGGAACTGGCCGCCCTCGCTGCCCGCCTTTCCAAACGCAGCTACGATATCGTCCTGGTGGATCAGGCCGGTGGATTTGATTGGGAAAGCGATACTGTCAGCGACAGGGTTCACCCCAATGCGGCGGGTGCGAAGAAGATGGCCGACAAATGGATGGCGGCTCTGTTGGCGTTGGAAAAGCGATAAGGGGGCGCGTGGTGTTTGCGATCCCTCATTCCGCTAATCGTTCGAAAGCACGATTCGATAGCGCGCATCGCCGGACTTGAGACGGTCGAATGCTTCGTTGATTTGGCTCATGGGAAACATCTCGACCTCGGGCTGAATCTGGTGGCGATTCGCAAATTCCAGCATCGTCTCGATCGTGGAGGGACTTCCAACGGGGGAGCCGGAGATTGAGCGTTGGCCTGTAATCAGAGACATCGCGCCGACATCGAGTGGTTCGAGAGCCGCTCCGACAAAGTGAAGGCGTCCTTTCGGTTTCAGGGTATTGACGAAGCGGTGCCACTGGAGTTTCACGTTGACGGTTGAGATGATGAAATCAAAGTGGTTCGCGGCAGCCTTGATCTCGGCTTCATCCCGGGAGTTCAGCGTCTTGTGAGCGCCCATGCTCAGCGCTTCTTCACGCTTTGATTCGCTTGAAGTGAAAGCGGTGACTTCGCATCCCCAGTGGCTGAGAAATTTCAGAGCCATGTGCCCGAGCCCTCCGATCCCGATTACGGCCACCTTATCTGTCGACTTCACCTCGAACTGGACGAGCGGGTTGAAAACGGTAATGCCTCCGCAAAGGAGCGGCCCCGCAGACTTGAGGTCAATGCCCTCCGGTATCACAACGACGCTCGCGGCATCAGCGCGGACCTTGTCGGCGAAACCGCCGTGTCGTTGCACGATGGTGCCTTGCGCCTCGGAGCAGAGATTTTCGTCGCCGGTATGGCAGGATTCACAGTGACCGCAGTAACTCGAATGCCAGCCGAGTCCAACCGTGGTGTCGGCTGCAAGGTGATCTACATTCGACCCGACGCCGGCAACTTTTCCAATGACTTCGTGGCCTCCGACGAGCGGATACTCTGAGAGTCCCCACTCATTGTCGATCATGCTGAGGTCGCTGTGGCAGATCCCGCAGTAATGAACGTCGATTTCGACTTCGTTCGGTTTGAGTTCGCCGACTTCGTAGGTAAAAGGTTCGAGAGAGCCGCCCGCTTCATTGGCGGCGTGGGCGTTGATGGTTGTGGTGTTGCTCATGGGGTGTGTTGGTCTCTCAGAGATACGAATTGACGAGCGGATCAGGATGCGTTTTCGCTCATCCGGTTTTCTTCTTTCAAGAACCGATCTGTTTTGGGGAGTGATTGGTGCGCTTCTAACTCTCCTTCCCTGAGATTTTTCAGTACAACGAAGACCGGGGTGTTTATGAAGAAATTTGGATCCCGAGTAGGAGGTGAAAGGGTTTAGTCTGAGACTCAACAGGGTAAGGTCAGTCACTCAACCCTGTTTGATTTCTGCCGCAGTTCTAAGAAGCTCCCTGATCAAGCCGCCGTCTGAGTCACGGAACGAAGCCATTCTGCGAAGCTTTCCTCGGTGCGGTCGCCGGAGGCGAGAGCGAGGTATTCCGGATATTTCTCGATTTCGCTCGCCGTAACGACAATGCCATTTACGGCGAGAAACAATTCACAAATAACCGCTGCGGTTCGCTTGTTGCCGTCGAGAAAAGGGTGATTTTTAGCCAGCCCGAATCCATAAGCTGCCGCGAGGGCGCAGAGGTCAGGAGGCGGATCGCCGTAGCTGAAAAGTTGCAGTGGTTTCGACAATGCTGAGAGGAGCATGCCCTCGTCACGTATTCCTTCCTGACCTCCGTGCTCGGCGAGCTGACGCTGATGAATAAGCTGAGTTACTTCCTCCTCGATCCATTCAGGTTCGATCATTTCGCAAGCTTTCTGAGAAGATTGCGGTTATCACGCATAATCTTTTCGGCCATCTCCAATTGACGATCCTTTTTCTCGTCGTAGCCGGAAATTTCGAGCCCTCTTGGAGTCTCGGTCACCGTAACCGTATCTCCTTTCTCAACGCGCAGTTTCTCCAACAGTTCTTTCGGTAAAATCAGTCCGGTGGAATTGCCGATCGAGGTGAGCTTGAGCGTTTTCATGAGGCTAGTATAACTTTGGTTATAACGTCTTGCAATGGGATTTCGCTCAGTCTCTTTCCTCCTTGTGATGCACGTTCCCGGAGTTCCAGATCTGCATCATTTCCTCTGCACTGGGAATCTCGAGAGGCCGGACAAGGCGAAAGCCGAGCCATTGAGCGTCGGTGAGATACCAGAGGCTTTTCGGCAATTGGGCATCCTGAACCATCCAATCGAGCGAGGAATAGACCCGGGATGCCGACCGACATAGCTCAGGGTAATCATACCAGCTGCCTCCCCGCGCAGAACGCATAAAGCGGGTCGTCGCCGGAATATAGGGATCGATGAAAACGGTTTTACCGGGCTCCCCGGGGAATTGCTTTCGCAGCGCCGCGAGGCGGTCCGGCACGTAGCGATCAAGGCACCATTCCATGACATTGCCGTGCATGTCGTAGAGTCCCCACGGGTTGGGTTCCCCGATTCCGATTTTCTCGTAGCCGACCCTGATTTGGTGCGGATCGATCACTTCATACTTCATCAGTTTCTCAGGATCGTTTCCAAACCAATACGGGGTCGTTGTTCCGGCGCGGCAGGCGTATTCCCATTCGGCTTCGGTGGGGAGGCGGTAAAAGTGTCCCGTCTGAGCTGAGAGCCACTGACAGAATTTGCTGGCGGCATGGTGAGTCATGCAAACCGCTGGAAATCCATCCGTTCCCATTCCAAACGACATCTCGGTGTAGGGCGTTGTCGGAGAAGAGATGAGACCGGCGAATGCCTTAGCTGATTGAGGTTGAAGACGAGTGCCGTCCTTTCGTCGGGCTACTGAGGTGATCATGAAGGGTTCAAATTCATCCCAGGTCACCTCGAATTTCCCGATCCAGAAGGGGCTCAGCTTCGCACGATATTGAGGGCCTTCGTCTGCATTGCGTCCGGTTTCGCTTTCCGGCGATCCCATGAGCACCTCGCCGCGCGGAATCGCGACCATCGAGTAAGGGGCACCGGTTTGAGGAATCTTCGCTTCGTAGTCGGACATTTCAGCTTCCACGACTTGCGTGGCTAGAATATGACGCCGGATTTGTTCGACAATTTCGGCTTCTGACTCGGGGAAATGGTCGTGATCGAGCGGGACGGGCGCTGAATGGACTTCCTCAGCCTGAATAGACAGGAGCGCTTGCGAAAGCAAAAGAACGGCTGCGAGGCTTTGAGAAAGTCGATTCATTCGAGCAATCGTAGGAGAGACGAGTCCCGAAACGCAATCCGCGATGACGTCTTTGGCCACAAAAAGGCCCCGATCAGCGTGGGCCAATCGGGGCGTTTGGATAAGGCGTTTTCAGGAACGAACCCTACAGATTGTAGTCTTTCTCTCCATGCTCGGCGAGGTCGAGGCCTTCCTCTTCGGTTTCGGGACTGACGCGGAGTCCCACCGTCGCTTTACAGATCTTAACGATGATAATCGTCGCAACGGCAGACCAAACGAGAGTGAAACCGACGCCGAGAATTTGGATTCCGAACTGCTGAATCGCGCTTTTGCCTTCGCTGACACCGCTACCGCCGAGAGCTTCGCTGGCGAGGAAGGAAACGAGGAGTGTTCCCATGATTCCGCCGATTCCGTGAACGGCGAAGACGTCGAGGCTGTCGTCGATGCCCATTTTGCTCTTCACGAGGTCACAGGCGAAGTAGCAGACAACGCCGGCGAGGAGACCGATGATGATCGCTCCCATGGGACCTACGTTGCCTGAGGCGGGGGTGATAGAGGCAAGCCCTGCCACCATACCGGTGACGATACCAACGAGTCCCGGCTTACCGGTTCGCACTTTCTCCACGATCATCCAAGTGAGCGAGGCGGTGGCCGCGGAAATGTGGGTCACGAGCATCGTCATGCCGGCGGAGCCACCTGCGGAGAGCTGACTGCCGGCGTTGAAACCGAACCAGCCAAACCAGAGCAATGAAGCCCCGATCATAACCAGGCTCGGACTGTGTGGAGGTGTCAGTGTTTTCGGAAAGCCGCGGCGGGGACCGACCATTTTGGCCAAAATCAGCGCGGAAATCGCTGCGGTCGCGTGGACAACGATACCTCCCGCAAGATCGATCGTGCCATTGTTGAGCATCCAGCCGGCATCTGACCAGACCCAGTGAACCGCGGGGGCGTAGACGAGAATGAGCCAGAGGGCTGAGAAAAGCATCACGGCGGAGAATTTCATCCGCTCAACGAACGCACCGATGATCAGAGCCGGCGTGATGATCGCAAAAGTCATCTGGAACATGATGAAAACGGTCTCGGGGATGGTTCCCACGGTGCTGTCAGCGGTGACGCCCCTGAGAAAGGCTGCGCTGAAGTCGCCGACAAAGCCGTTGGAGCCTTTGAATGCGAAACTGTAGAGAAAGGCGACCCACATCACCGAGGCGAGACAGGCAATCGCGAAACAGTGCATCAGGACCGAGAGGATGTTCTTCGAGCGAACCAACCCGGCGTAGAAGAGGGCGAGACCCGGAAGGGTCATGATGAGAACGAGGCAGGTTGCGGTCAGCATCCAGGCGGTATCTCCGGAGTCCGCGGCACTCTCCTGAGCGAAAAGAGGGGCGGTAAAGAAAAGCCCAAGCGCAATGATGAACCGCTTTTTGAGTTGAATCGTAGGAATCATAAGTAGGTGATAATAGGGGGACTGCGCGGAAATTGGGGGGCGCAGTCCGTGTCTCTATCACTATTGACGATGTTGCGTCAACGCAGAACGGGAAGGATTCCTCTTCCCGGAGGCCTGAAATCAGGCATCACCGCTAGTGAGGCGATGCGTGAGATGGTTCACAAGGTGTCCAAGGCGCTCGGAAACGTCGTCGATTTCGAGAAGCTCCTGCCTTTGTTCGGGCGTATTCACGAAGGTGTGGGCCACGACGTCACCAATCGCGGCAGGGTCCTTGATGCCCCTGAGGTGCTCCTGCATGGGCTTGGACATAGGCTGCCCGTCTCCGCACATTTGACTGCCCAAATCAATCAGTTCCAGAGCGAGTGATCGCGAGTAGGACTCATCTGAATGAAAACAGGGGCGGGGGATAATGGTCGCGATTCGGAATGGCGCCACTTGTTCCCATCCGAGAATCTCAACCCGTTGAATCCCTGAGAGCATGAGGTGGGAAGTCCCGTCGTGATGGGTCACGCAGGCACGGACGAGCCCGGCGGTTGTAATCGGGAAGACGGGATCCGGATGGGTGTCGCAATTGACACCCGGACGGACATTTCCGACACAAAACATACGATCATGCTGAAGCGTGTATTGCAGCATATCCCGATACCGCTGCTCAAAAATGAACAGGGGCATGTAGCTGTGCGGGAACAGTGTTGCTCCGCTCAGAACCATTACCGGCAGTGTGTTCGGGAGATTTGCCTCTTCTTCTAGCATAGGGTGTATAATGTGTTTACGTGCCGAAACCAATCAAGTCTCCTTCTTTAGTCGAAAAAACTCGACTTCGAGGCATATTTTTCATTGCATCAGCGTCAATTTGTGATTGAGTTCGCGCACCGAAACACAGGCAAAAACTTCGGTGTCAAGGTGACACCCCAATTCGAATATAATGAGCGATTCCAGCAATACTACAGCAGATCTTAAACTCCACGAAGGAGATACCGGCAGTGCCGACGTGCAAATTGTGCGTCTCACCGAACGTATTCTGCATCTGACTGAGCACATGTCAGAAAACAAGAAAGATTTATCATCACGCCGCGGGCTTCTTCGCCTCGTTGCGCGTCGCCGGAAGTTGTTAGACTATCTGGCACGGACTGAACACGATCGTAATCACAAAGTGTTGTCCACTCTCGGCCTTCGCCGATAGATTCCCTTTTTGAAGAGCGCCGGTTCGCACCGGCGCTTTTTCGTATCTGCTTCCGGGCTTTTTCAGGCCCGGTTGAGGGAAACTCCACATTCGGAGTAAAAAGTCGCTGAATACCCTTTGGTTTCGGGCTTTTCCCCTTGGATACATCTGATTTTTAAACCGAAAGAAAAAATATGAGTATAGAAAAACTATCGTGCCAGGTCGGTGCGCAGGAAATGACATTTGAAACCGGTAAAATGGGCAAACTCGCCGATGGCGCAGTGACTGTTCAGGTCGGTGATACTGTTGTTATGGTGACCGCCGTGTCACAAACGAAGGTTCGTGAGGGCCAGGACTGGTTCCCACTTTCCGTGGAATACAAAGAGAAAGCAGCTGCAGCGGGTCGCTTTCCAGGTGGATACTTCAAGCGTGAAGGCCGCCCTACAGAGAAAGAAATTCTCACCTGCCGGATGACGGATCGCCCATTGCGTCCGCTTTTCCCTAAAGGTTACCTCTACGACACACAGGTTGTTTCCCTCCTCCTCAGTGCGGACGGAGTGAATGATTCTGATATTCTCAGCATGAACGGTGCTTCCGCCGCGCTCATGGTTTCCGACATTCCTTTCGAAGGCCCTGTCGGTGCGGTTCGCGTTGGTCTTATTGACGACGAATTCGTGATCAACCCTACTTTCGAGCAGCGTGAGCAGAGCTCACTCGATCTCGTTTATGCAGGTCTTCGTGACAAAGTCATTATGATCGAAGGTGGCGCGAATGAGATTCCTGACGAGAAGTTCAAGGAGTCACTCATTTTTGCTCAGAAAGCAATCCAGCCACTGCTCGATGCTCAGGAAGAGCTCGCTAAGCGTGCCGGAAAAGAGAAGCGGACTCCGGTTCTCATGGAAGTTCACGACGAAATGCTCGAAATCGCCTACGCTGTAGCCGGTGACCGCATCGAAGACGCGATCTACCAGCCAAGCAAGCACGCCCGTGGCGCTGCCGTTGGTGCACTTCGCAAAGAAGTTGAGGCCAAAATCCTTGAGAAATTCCCCGATGCGAACGAGTTCGCGATGTCTCAGGCATTCGATTTCCTCCAGAAGAAAGCATTCCGCATCTCCATCCTTGATAAAGGACAGCGCTGCGACGGACGTGACATCGACACGATTCGCCCGCTTTCCGGTGAAACGTCACTCCTCCCGCGCACACACGGTTCGGCCTTGTTTGCCCGTGGTGAGACTCAGGCGCTTGCGATCGCAACGCTTGCTCCTGCTGACGAGAAGCAGTATCTCGACAACTACGCAGGTGGCGAAGACACGAAGCGTTTCATTCTTCACTATAACTTCCCTCCTTTCTCCGTTGGTGAAACCGGCCGTATGGGTGGTTTGAACCGTCGTGAAATCGGTCACGGTGATCTTGCAGAGCGTTCCATCAAGCCCGTCATTCCTGACGAAGCTGATTTCCCTTACGCAATTCGTATCTCCAGCGAAGTAATGGAATCAAACGGTTCCACTTCAATGGCTTCGGTTTGTTCCGGTGTTATGGCTCTTCTCGACGCGGGGGTTCCGCTCAAGCGTCCTGTTGCCGGTATCTCCTGTGGACTTGTAACTGAGTTCGAAGGCGACGACCTCAAGCGCTACGTAACGATGCTCGACATCATTGGTAACGAGGATTTCATGGGTGACATGGACTTCAAACTTTGCGGAACCAGCGAAGGTGTTACCGGTTTCCAGCTTGACCTTAAGCTTCGCGGTCTTTCCCTCGATATCTTCCTCGAAGGTGTCGACAAGGCAGCTAAAGGACGTCACACCGTTCTCGATGTCATGAATGGTGTGATCAATACTCCTGCTGACCTCAGCGAGCACGCTCCACGTATCGAGAGCTTCAAGATCGATCCTCAGAAGATCGGTGAGCTTATCGGGCCCGGTGGTAAGAACATCAAAGGCATCCAGGCCGAGACCGGTGCGGATATCAACATCGCTGACGACGGCATGGTGAGCATTTACGCAGCACACGAAGAGGCGCTTAACCGCGCAATCGAGCTTGTGAAGCGCACTACCGCTGAAATCGAAGTGGGAGTCACTTATCACGGTAAAGTGGTAAGCACGACGAACTTCGGTGCTTTCGTTCAAGTCCTTCCGGGCAAAGATGGCATGATCCACATCTCAGAGCTTGCGGACTTCCGCGTTGAGAAGGTTGAGGACGTCGTCAAGGTCGGTGACATGGTGCACGCCAAGTGTATCGGTGTTGACGAGCGCGGACGCGTCAAGCTGAGCCGTAAGGCGGCGATGGCCGAAATGGATGCCGAAGCTTAATCGCTGAGACACCACGTTTCTTTTCCAAAGAGCCTGCTTCCGGATTCGGAGGCAGGCTTTTTTTGTGGGGATTTGGTCGGGCTTGATCGATTTGATACTCCCTGTCCCATGGGGATCTTAACCGGAAACCTCAGTGTTGGAATGGCGGGGTAGGGTGGCCGGTGCCTCTTACAGCGATCTGCCCGTGCCGGGGCGGATTGTGTTTGGCAGGATACCGGGACGATCCGGCAGGGCTATAGAGTTCCGGCTAAACCCTCCCGGGTTGATCGCTCAAGAGGGGGGAATCGAGCCGGTGGTGGAAAACCGGCATGGATTGGACGGCAACGTGCTTCTCTTCGATGACGGGGAAGCACAAAATAGTGGAAGCATTGCGAACAAGCGCTAGAAACCCGCTGAAAGGTGTGCTAAATTTTATTAAAATTATATAATCTTGTAATTTTTATTTAATGTTGATGTAAATTTAAATATAAATTCTCATTTCAGCGCTGAACGCTTGAGAATTTTGTAATTATTGATTATTGTCGCCCGTTAATTGTAATATTTTAATGAAGTTCGTCTTCATCGTCATTCTTTTCGTCGTCGCAGTAGCGGTGTTTACCATACTCGCAGGGCTCGGTTACCGGTCCAGCGTGGAAGGGGAACTCCGTCAGTTGGCCATGGTCGAACTGAAAGAAGCGGGTTACGACGGGGTGGATGTCAGGTTCGACTATCTGCACGCCCGTGTCACCGGTGAGGTCGACAGCGAGGCGGATAAGGCGAAGGTAATTGAGCTCTTAAACTCAAAGGTTCCCACGGGGCATTTTCCGGCAGTGGCAGATGCGTCGCTGGCGATTCGTCCGACGCTTCATCCTGAGATCCATGTGGTTCGAGCAGCAGGGGGGAACGACGTCTCAGTGACGGGATTTCTTGCCCACCTTGATGAGCCGGCCGTCGCCCTGATTGCGGGGCGCTTGAATTCACTGGAAGCGATTGAGACAATCAACAACTCGATTGGACTCGACCCCCGGCGCTTTACCTTTCCCGCCGTGGCTGAACTGGCATCACTTGCCGCTCAGCTGATCGACAATTCGGAAGAGGCTGAGGTGCAGTTGACCGGCAATGTGCTGACGATAAAGGGAGAGCTCGCCAACGATGGGCTCAAAGCCTCACTGCTGGATCTTGCTGATCGAATCGGAGCGGGTGAGGTAGTGGATCGTCTCACGGTTGCTGAACCGGTTTCTTTGAGGATTCCTTCGGCGATTAAAGTAACCCGCAATCGCTTTGGGGTGATCGTCTCGGGAACGCTCGGGAGCGATGAAAGCAAGAACGCGCTTATCGGCATTTTCAGCGGGATGGATTCGCCGGTGCATCTTACTGATAAAATTGAAGTGAGTCGTCTGCACTCGGCGGCGCTCTGGGAGGACTTTGCCGGCGATATCATTCCCACGCTCCTGGCGACCTTTTCCGGTGAGCTGACAGCCGACTTTTCCGCTGAGGCGGTGAGGTTGTCAGGGCAAGTCGCAGATGAGGCGGCAAGGGATGCCGTTATCGCTTCTTTCCGGGATTTGAGTGCCCGACAGCCATCAATGGAATTGTTGACTGAAATCGAGATTCTTGGCGCTGCGACGCAGGAGGCGGCTTCAGTTCAGGTGCTTGCCAATTATGAAGGTGAATTGCTCGTCCTCGACGGGATTCTTCCCAGTTCAGCTTTCGTGAAAAATCTCGAAACCCGTTTAGCCGACAAGTTTCCTGATATAAGCGTCAAGGACGAGTTGGCGGAGTCGGAAGATGAGGTCGAGGCGCCGTGGCTGGACAATCTTCCCGAATTCTTTGAAGAGCTGATTTCCCGGACCGACTCGGCCAACGTTGAATTCAAAGGCGAGACCCTGCTTCTCGAGGGCATCGTGAAATTGCAGAGCGATAAGCAGATTCTGCAGAATATTGCGATTAACTCTCTTCCTGAAGGCACTGTTATCAAAAATGAACTGATGACGGCTGGTGACCAGTTCCCCCAATTGGCGCTCATGCCGGAAGTGAGAACGCAGATTGCTGAGTCTCTCAAAGCCCTGCCCATCTATTTCGACAGTGGGAGCGAAATTGTGAAAGCGAGCCAGTCTGCAAAGGTGGATTCGATTGTCGAGATCATCACTAAAACCGGTATGTCACCACCCATTCTCGTGACGGGGTTTGCCGACAATGTCGGTAACGCGGAATACAACCGTGCCTTGAGCCTCCGCCGCGCAAATGGAGTGGTTCAGCAACTTCAAGCTGGCGGAATAACTGAGGATAGCATTACAGTTGAAACGAAAGGGGAGGATGTATCAAATGTTTCCCGCAGTGATCGTTGGAAGTCACGGCGGGTCGAGGTGGCGCTTGCTCCTTTGAAAACTGAATCCGACGCTGACACTGAAACCGACGCGACTGCGAATCCCTGAATTTTAAAATGTCTCCCGAGATCACACCTGAATTCACAGATTTTCTTAAAGAATGGGGAATCACACTCGGCATTGCGGGTGGTATTTGCCTGCTAATTGGAACGGTAGCGGGCTGGATTATTTGGAAGAATACGCGTAAGATTGCCGAGAAGATCGAGAAAGAGAACCGCGTCGCTTTGAATGACTTTGAGCGCACCAGTGACGAAATTTCTAAAATTAAAGCCAGCCTTATGGATGCGGCTGAGTAATCCCTTTACACACTTACACAGACAAACCATTCGGAGACACGTATGCACGATATAAATCTATTTTTGCTGAAGAGCTGGCTGCCCGTTGGAGTGGCGGCGATCGTCTTTTTCGTCATTGGACTTTTACTCGCCAAATTCATTTGGGGGCGTTATTCAAGTCGTCTGACGAATGCTGTTGAGGAGAACCTCAATCTGGCCGGTCAGTGGAGTTCGCTCGGGGCTTCTCAGCGTGATCTGTTCAAGAAGCTGCGTTCCCGTTGGCAGGCTGACCGTGAATCCTGGGAAACGACCATCTCTGCGAAAGAGAGTCAAATCCGGGATCTCACTGCAAAGCTTTACTCTTCAGGAAAGACCGTAGTACTTGATTCCGATGACAATTCTGAGATCAAGGAGAAGGTTGCGGAGCTTGAAGCTCTTCTCACTGAAAAAGACGCGGCGATCTCAACACTGAAGTCGGAAGTCGAATTCCACGAGAATGCGGCGAAAGACAAGAAGGCGACAGATATCACCGTTCCGATTTCCCCGGTCAACGCGCTCGTCGCTTCTCCGGCTTCCACCGAAAGCCTCAATCAGAAGATCAAGGATCTCGAGCAGGATTTGATCGATACGCACGACGAGCTGCATGATGTCCGTGAAGGGTATCGCAAGCAGGTTGAACTGGTCGAGTCGCTCGAGGCGAAATTGATTGAAGCACCCGGTTCGAATCGCGAATTGATGGAGTCGGCTTCGAAGGTGGCGGATTTGGAAAGCGAAGTGGTGACTCTCTCCGCGAGTCTTCATAAGGAGTCCCGTAAGGGCGCTCAGTTTGCAGCGCTCTTTTCACAGCGAAGTCGTGAAATCTCCGCACTTCGTGAGGCGAAGCTGGCGACGGTCGCTGCCGAAGAGCTTGATTCACTTACTGCGACTCACGAAGAACTTACGGCTACCCATGAAGAGCTTGCGGCCACGCACGGCGAAGTGGTTGCGGTGCACGACGAACTCGTCGCTACGCACGCTGAACTGGCGGCCGTGCATGACGAGCTATTGGCGACGCATGGTGATCTCGAAGCGACTCGAAAAGAAATGGTCGCGGCCCATAAGGAAGAGGTGGAGACACTTAAATCCACGAACAAAGCGTTGGTAGGGAAGCTGGAATCGGAAATCAAGGGGCTCAAAGTGGACCTCAAGTCAAGCGAGTCCGAAGTCACCTTACTGAAGGGCAAGCTGGAGGCTGCAGAGGCTGAGATTGAATCAAATGTCGAGCGGCTCGCGGTTCTCGAAGATCTCGAACGTCGCAAGGCATCGATTCAGAGTGAATTGAATGACGCCTGTCACGAGATGTATGATGTCCGCACCGCCTTGCGCAACCGTCTCGATGAAATCGCGATGCTTGAAGCCAGACTCGACGAATTGGACGGGCTCGAAGCAGAGCATGAAGCCACCCTTCAGGAACTTTCAGACGCGCGTCATGAACTCAGCGATGTGAGACTCGCCCTCAATGAGAAAGCTGACTTGTTGAGCAAAGCCGAAGCAGGTGCTGAGGAACTCGAGGCGATCATTGCGGATCGCGGAGCCGAGGTGAATGACCTTTCCACAGAGGTTCGCCAGCAGCGTGACCTGGTCAGACAGCTTAAAAACACCCTGGCCGAGCAGGAAGGTGAACTCGAGGCTCTCAATATCGAGTCCTCTGAAGTTCACTCGGTAATCGCGGCCAAGACAACCTTGCTCGAGGAGCATCAGGTACGAATCGCCGATCTGGAAACGGCTCTCGCAGATCGCTACAAAGAGATGAATGCGATTCGCGTCGAGTCGAGCGATCACTCCTTTGCCGCCAAGTATCACGAATCGCGTGCCGAGCAGCTCGCTGCAGAGCTTGAGCGCCGTGTTGCGATCTTCGACGAATCAGATAAGCGCGTTGCAACCGCCGAAGAGGCACTCGTGATTGCCAATGATAAGATTGCGGAGCTGACCGAATTGCTTGCTTCTTCCGAGGCTACCATCAGCGAACTGAGAGCATCCCTCGATGAGGTATCGCACGAGAAAGACCAGAAAATCCGCGACCTTGAAAACGCCTCATCACGAGTGCAGATTCTCGAACAGGCGGCACGTGAGCGCGAAGAGAAGCTTTCACAGATCGAGTTTGATCTTCAGACAAGCAAGAGTGAAGCGAGTGATTTCTCAAGCCGGCTTGCCCGGATCACTACGGAGATCGAAGAAGCGCGGAAAGAACAGAAGCTTTCTGAGACAGAGGTGACTCAGTTGGAGGAAGCATTGCGTGAAAGTGATGCGAAGACACTGCGTCTTTCTGAAGAAGTCGAAGCGAAAGCAAACGAGCTCGAGCGTGTTTCCAGCGAACTCTCTGAACTGAAGGAAGCGCTTGAAACGAAAGAGGCCTCAGCGGCCGAGGCTGAGATTCGCATCGAATCGTTGAAGAACACCCTCGAAGCGAAGGTTAAGGCACTGGAGACCGAGAATCTCGAACTCAGTGCCGCTGCGATCGCACCGGAAGTGGTTCAGTCGCTGAAAGATCAGGTGGAAACACTCGAAAGCGAGACCCGTGAACTTAACGGGAAGAACTCAGCTTCTCAGGATGAAATTAAAGCCCTGAGTGATCAGATAAAGGCTCTTGAGAGTGAAAATCGTGAACTTTCAGGCAATAGCGAGAACTCCGAAAAAGAGGTTCAGAGTCTGCAGCGCGAAGTGGCGGCACTGCGTGACAGTTTGGATCGTTACCTGCAGCAGCGGGAGGAGAGCATCGCCGAGATCGAAAACCTCCGGGACAAAGTCGGCCGACGCGGGGATTCGATCCGTGAGCTCAAAGGGCAACTCAGCAGCATTATGATGCAGCGCTCTTCGCGCGAAGATGAGATTTCTCTTTTGAAGGACAAACTCAAGGCTGTTGAAGCGGAGTTGAAAGCTTCCGATGCCTCCGCAAAGCAATCGCTTCAGGCTTCGGTCGAGGAAACTCCTCCGTCCGTCGAAATCGATCTGGAGGAGGCGATCAAGAGCTCGCTTTCTTTCGAGCACGCTTCCGATGGCGGCACCTCGCTCGATGACCTCGGTGAGAAGCAGGGGCATCATTCTTCACCGAAGGAGAGTGAATCAGTTGCCGCTGAAGATCCTGAGCCAGTAGCAGAGGAAGCCGGAGAAGTGCGCGGGCAGGATGATGATTCCGCGATCTATTTCGATGAATCTGCCGCAGGCCTTTCTGATTCCGAACTGGAAAAGATCGATCATTGCGCAAGGCTTGCACGGCGTTCCCGCGGGAAGCTTGCGGTGACGGTAATTGGGTTTGCCGGATCTGAAGGCAGTGCCGATTTCAACGAGTCGCTGAGCGCAAGACGTGCTGAAGCGGTTCGTGAACGTCTCCTTGAGCGCGGTGTCACGCAGAGCAACGTCCATGTCCGCAATGCGGGGCAGGACCGTCGCTTCAGTGACTGGAAAGCTCGACGGGTTGAACTGGTCGTTGCTCCCAAGGCTGTTGCTGAAACCGTGAACTGATGTTGAAACGAGGAATGATTGAAGATGTGAGTGTGCTCGCCACGCTCGATATTCCTGAGGGAGCGGAGTGGATCTACTACGCTGTCAGCGGACTCTTCTTCTTAATCAGCGGAGTGATCTGCGGTTATTTCATTTGGAGAAAAGGCTATCTTCAGACGCTTGATGCGGAACTGGAGGTGCGCCGGACCGACGACGAACTTCAGAATTTGCGTCACGATTTGAGTCTCGAGGAGGACGAACTCACCTCTGATCCTGACGGCAAGTAGGGGGAGGCAAACGGCACCGGCCGCAGCGGAAGGCAACTCTTTCCACCGGGGTGAACCTCTCACTTTCAGTTTCCTTCATTCCTGCCGCAATGGCGTAGGGAATTTGCTTTTCAATCGCGTTTTGTTAAGCTTCGCTCTACTTTTTCAGGAATACTTTAGAATTTTATGAATCGCAAACTACGCATGGGAATGGTCGGTGGCGGCCGCGGAGCTTTTATTGGCCAGGTACACCGGATGGCTGCCAACCTCGATGGCAAGATTGATCTCGTTGCGGGGTGTTTCTCATCTGACCCGGAGAAGTCAAAGCTCTCAGGCGAAGATTTCTTCGTTGATGCCGATCGTGCTTATTCCAGCTACCGGGAAATGGCCGAGAAAGAGGCGGCTCGCGAAGACAAGATCGATTTCGTTTCCATCGTGGTGCAGAATTTTCTCCACTTCGACGTCGCGAAGACTTTTCTCGAAGCCGGATTCAATGTCATTTGCGACAAGCCGATGACCCTTTCCTACGAAGAGGCTCTCGAGCTCCGTGAAATCGTGAACAAAGGCGATCTTGTCTTTGCTCTGACACACAACTACACCGGCTATCCAATGGTGAAGCAGGCGAAGCGCATGGTGAAAGATGGTGACCTTGGTCGTATCCTCAAGATCGTTGCTGAGTACCCTCAGGGCTATGCCGTTGGCGATGTGGAAGGGGACGGTCAGGGCAAGATCAACAACTGGCGCTCCGATCCTAAGATTGCAGGTATCTCCAATTGCATGGGCGATATCGGAACGCATGCTCACAATTTGATTCGTTATATCACCGGGCTTGAGATCGATGAGATTTGTTCAGATCTGACCGCTTTTATCCCCGGTCGTGAACTGGATGATGACGGAAACAACCTCGTCCGCTTTGAAGGCGGGGCAAAAGGCATCATCCATGCTTCACAGATTTCCAACGGGGACGAGAACGCTCTCAATATCCGGGTTTATGGAACGAAGGCATCACTCGAATGGCATCAGGAGGATCCCAACGAACTCATCGTGAAATACGCCAATGCCCCCCGGAAGATTTACCGCCGTGGAAACGATTACATCTGCGAGGACGCGGCCGGACATGGCTTCACGAGAACCCCCTTTGCTCACCCCGAGGGATTCATCGAAGCGTTTGCCAACATTTACCTCGCGGCAGCCCGGGCCATCGCAGACAGGATTGATGGCAACCCGGCTCCTGAAGGTGGCTACGACTTCCCGAACGTGGATGACGGCGTTGCCGGTCTTGCTTTTATCAAGGCATCGGTAGAGAGCTCAAAGTCCGATCAGAAGTGGATCAAGTTTCCGGCGGTCTAGCGCTGGAGCCTGCATCACTGCATCATTCAGCAGGGCGGTAACTGCCGGCTACTGTTTGTCTTCCGACCGTCGGATGAGGTCCGGCGGTTGGAAACTCTAATTGGAGGATAAATTCATGGACGGGGCTAGCTGTCTTCAGTAGCTTCCGGGGGAACCCATTTGACTATGACGCTGATTCAATCTCTAGCCTGCTTGTCCATTTTAGCGTTTTCGATTCCCGTCGCGGGAGAGGAGATCGTCATCGAGAACACCTCTTCCAGCGACGCTAAGCTTTATTCCAACACGGGCAGCGGCTGGAACTATGAGGGCACCGTCCGCTCGGGAGGCCGGGGGCAGAGCTTTCAAACAACCGTTGGCGAGAGTTGGGGCTTCGCGGATCCTTATCTGTCCCGTGTTGATATCATCAAGACGACGACGGTGAGAAGCTGGGGGACCAATTCACTGGTCCTGACCGAGCGGGATTTCAATCGGGGCGGGGTGCCTCAACCGCTCCAGCGGAATATTTCGATAACGAACTATTCGTCTGAGTCTGTCACGGTTTATACCAATCAGGGTAACGGGTGGCATCTTGAGGGCACGGTTCGCGCGGGATCGAATGCGACCTATCCGGTGAGAAATGGAGAACGCTGGGGAATTGATGATCCGGGGATTGCGGGGTTGAACCTGGTGAAGGAAATCACGATTAAAAGTTACGATCCTCTCCCGGGAATGACGGTGAATGATCAGGATTTGGGGATTACCCAGATGATTCTCCCGCCGCCCCCGGCTCCGAAATCGAAGGTTCTCACGGCCGACAACCGGAGTAATGACGATCTCAATCTGTATGTTGATAGCGGCGGCGGTTATCGATACATCAGCAAGGTGAGGGCGGGAACAGAGGGCACTTTTCAGACCGTTCAGGGCGATGCCTGGACCTTCGACGACCCGCACAAGTCGGGGATCAATCCGATCCGGAGACTCGTGATTAACGCGTGGGGTTCCAACGTTCTTTCTGTCAATGACGCGGATATCCACGGCGGTGGTGGTGGAGGGGGAATTCTCCCGATTTTTCCCAAGCCGAAGCCGCAACCACTCGCCAAAGTTGCGATCACCTTTGATAACAAGTCGATTCACAAAGGAGAAATTTATCAGAAGAACGGACTGTTTTCGAAGAACCTTCTGGGAACGGTCGGGTCATGGGGACAGAAGACTTACCGTCTCACTCCCGGAGACACCATTGTGATTTCCAGACCCGGTTCAATGAAAACGATTCAGTATCGTGTCCCGAGCTCGAGTCAGACTTACTCGTTCAAACCAAGAGGATAGATTTTGGCTCTGCTTCAAGAAACAGCCGTCTAAATAAATTGATGTTACTGTCAGGTCGTTCTTGATTACGGGGAGTTACTCGTTTTCCTTGCCGCACCCAAATGGCAAGAACCCCTCGATATCAAGCTGAGTCCGGCGTAAGTCCTCTCTGGGCGTCTGAGCCGTTTCGTGTTTTCTTCCCCCTCGGCATTGCCGCCGGCATTTTCGGATTGATTCTCTGGCCGCTTCACTATCTGGGATGGTGGCCGACCTACCCTGCTATTCAGCACCCCCGGATTCTTATTCTCGGGTTCGGAGCGGCTTTTCTTTTCGGATTTCTCGGAACGGCGTGGCCGCGGTTTTTAGAGGCGAAGGTTCTCTCCGCCTATGAGGTCGCAGTGCTCCTCTTTACCTGGTGTGTCTCTCAGCTTTACTATGTGAAAGGGGATATCCCGCACGGTGATTTGGCTTCAGCGATTGCCTGCCTTTGGCTCCTGATTATCCTCGGTGTCCGGATGATTCGGAGGGAACGGGAGTTGCCACCACCCGGGTTCGCGCTGGCTTTTTCATCGGTCGCCCTTACGACCGTGACGCTCTTCTGCTGGGTTGCCGGCTGGGACAAACACTCGCCGGAGTGGTATCACGTTTTTCGACTGATTGCGTATCAGGGCTTTCTGCTCCTTCCTCTAATGGGAGTCGGCTCCTATCTATTCGCCCGTTTCTTTCAGATTCCGGGACGGAAGCCGACGATGGCTCCGGCGAAGTATCGCGGTCCGGCTGTATGGGGCTCGGCGGTGATTGTGCTCGTTTCTTTCGCGGTCGAAGCGTTTCTCTCGGCACGATACGGCAACCTTCTGCGGCTCGCCGGTCTCGCTGTCTGGGCTGCGGGCGCGGTGCCGGGAATCTGGATGGTTCGCGCGCCGGGGACTCGCCCCTGGGCCCTGCGGCTCGGGTTGATTCTCATTGCGGTGGGCTTTCTCTGCCGCACGATCTGGCCGCTTCAGCTTTTTGCTTTCGAACACCTTCTCTTCCTCTGCGGTTTCGGGCTGGTGATCATGCTCACAGCGGACCGGGTCATCATGGGGCATTGCGCGAGTCCGGCCGAGGTGGAGCTGAAGAGCAAAACCTGGCGCTGGATTGCCTGGCTGACCTTCATCGCCGCGGCGACCCGGGCCACTGCTGATCTGGTTCCTTCGACTCGGGTTTCTCATCATATCTACGCGGCGATCATGGTGTCGATCGTGCTCCTGATCTGGTTTGTGATGCATGTAAAACGTTTCAGCAGAGAGGCACCCTCAGAATGAATCCGTCGTCCGGGATCCTCAATTATCTTGCCGGGTGTTACCGGGAGAACGGTAGCCGCGTCGGGATAGGCAGTCTCGAAAGCAGCCGGGTAAAGCAATCGCTCATCATAAGCGGTGAGGACCCGGTGATTTCGCGGTCGGTCTTCGACGGAATCCATTTTGTTCCCGGAAAACGGGCCGCCTCACTGGCGACTCAGGCTCAGCTTTATGCAAAGGATAGAGATCTCTTTTTCGGGGCTGTTTTCTATATAGGTAAGAGTGGAGGCGATACTCTGCGTCGGAAGCCGACCTTTGCCCCGTTGATTCTCTATCCGGCAACTGTTTCCTCTGTGAATGAAGATTCGGGTGCGGAGTTCTCGATTGAGACGGAGCGATGCATTTTGAATGATGCGCTTCTCTGCGAGATCGGTTCAGACGAGTTCGTGGCGAAAGTGGAAGCGGCGATCGAAACAACGGGCCACAATGAAGGCAGCATCGGCGAGTTGAGGCGTCTTTTTCGCGATGAAATGAGCGATGTCGAAACGGATCAACTCCTCGGGTATCCGCATTTGCTCACGAACCGGGAATTGCGCGAGGTCTACACTTCCGTCGCCGAGTCGAAAACGAGTCCTTCACATCTTCTTCCCGGTGCGGTGTTCTTCCTCGCCGATAAATCGGCTGAGATGCGGGGCGTCCTCAATGATCTCGAGGAAATGGCTGCTCTTGATGGAGGCCCTTCCGATCCTGTCGGGGCGATACTGGATCTCGGTGGTGGCGCAGCGGGTGGAAGTGGGTCAAAACGAAAGGAAGGCTACATTCCCGCATCACTGAGTCCGGCTCAGGAGCAGATTTCAAAATCAGCCGCGAGTCGTCCTCTCACCCTCGCGGTGGGGCCTCCGGGAACGGGGAAATCGTTTACGATCGCTGCGCTGGCAATCGAGGCAATGAGTCGGGGGGAGTCGGTCCTCATTGTTTCGAAAATGGACCACGCGGTTGATGTCGTTGCCGACAAAATCGAAGAGAGTCTCGGCATATCAAATGTGTGTGTCAGGGCGGGGCGCAAGAGTTATCTCAAGGAGTTGAAGCGTTTCCTCAGTGACCTTCTTTCGGGGATGTACTTCGATAGTGATATCACCGGCAAGGCGATGAAAACCTCGGCTGCCGAATTGCGTGCCATCACCGCAAAGATTGAAAAAACGGAGCACGCCCTCGAGAAGCGGAGCCGGCGCGAAGAGCGGCGCGGCGATATTCTGTCGGATCCTGATCCCTGGATCTTTAAACGCTGGCGGCAGAAGCGAATTCGAAAGCACGCTGCCGGGGATGACACTGTGATCAGCCGTCTTGCTTTGTTGATCAGCGCGGAGGTTGATCAGCGCATCTCGAGGACGGTGTCTTATCTGGAAAAGGCGAGGGGCTTTTACCTGAATCAGGCTCTAACAAGTCACCGCGGAACTTTTCAGGCTTTCAACAAAGGGATTCGGGCTCGAACCACCCATAAGAAGGAGGAGTATTTTCAATCCGTGAACTGGTCAGGCCTACTTGGAGCGCTTCCGGTTTGGCTCGTGAATCTCAGCGATCTGCATCGCGTCATTCCGTTGAAAAAGCATCTCTTCGATCTCGTGATCATCGATGAGGCCTCACAATGTGATATCGCCTCCGCCTTGCCGGCCCTGCACCGGGCTAAGCGCGCTGTCATCACCGGTGATCCGAAGCAGTTGCGCCATGTTTCCTTCCTTTCGCTCGCGAGTCAGGCGGATTTTGCCTGTCAGTTCGGCCTCGATGAATCGCAGCTCGAGCGGTTCAATTTTCGAAAAGTCAGCCTCGTTGATTTGGCTTCCGGCTCGATCAGTGAACAGGAATCGGTCGTCTTCCTGAACGAGCATTTCAGGAGCCGCCCCGGCATCATCAGTTTCAGTAACGAAGCGTTTTACTCAAACAAGCTCGCGATCATGACCGGTCACCGCATGATCGATCGCCTCGGATCGGCGGAGTATTCTGTCGACAGGGTCGGGGGCACTCGATCCGAGAGCGGAGTGAACCAGGCTGAGATCGACGCTATCTTCGATGAGCTGGAGAAGTTGGCTGCGCCGGGGGGGGCGGCATTGAGCATAGGCATTCTTTCGCCGTTTCGCGCCCAGGTGGATGCCATTTTGAAAAGAGTCGAAGCGTCGCCGATGCTGCACCTTCTTTTGAATCGACACGATCTTCTCGTGGGAACGGCGCACTCGTTTCAGGGCGAGGAGCGGGATGTCATGTTGCTCTCGCTCGCGCTTGATGACGCGAGTCCCTCCGCGAGTTTCCGCTACCTCGACAAAGAGGACGTCTTTAATGTTTCCATCACGCGGGCACGCTTGGAAAACCGCGTTCTCGTTTCCTTCGGTGCTGAATCGAAAGCGGGGCCGCTTGTCCGGCGGTTCATTGCGCATGCCGATGAGATCGAGCGAGCCCACGGCGCCTCCAGTGAAGTTCCCAACAGGGTTAGGTCATCGACTCAACAGGGTTGGGTCGACGGTGATACCGCGAATCTGCTTAAAGCCCTCGCAGATCGCGGCTTTGTCGTGGAGGAGAGCTTTACGATCGGCGGCTACGAGGTCGACCTTTTGTGTATCGGTGAGAGGGTTTCCCTCGCGATCGATCTGATCGGGTTCCCGGGGCCTCATGCGGAGGCGATGGGACTGAATCGCCACCTCATGCTGAAGCGGGCGGGGATTCAGGTTTTCCCTATTGCGCTGTCGGAATGGCTCGTGAAACCGGCCCGGGTCCTCGATGATCTCGATCGGCTGAACCTTTCCTGGAGTGCGCGGAGCATCTGATCTTTAAGCACAGATTCGCTTCGCTCTCACCGATGGGATCGGATTCACACAGATCGGATGGGCTTCGAAGCGAATGGCACGGCCGCGAAATCAATCGAGCCAATCCATCTCGATGAGACGGGCCGAAATGTAACCTACGGAAATGTAAGTCTGAAGCTCGAGGGGAATGCGATAGCGATCATCGGAAACCCAGAGCGAGGTCTTTTTGATCTTCTCGTAATTCTTGATCGAAAGGTCACCGTTAATTTTTCCGACATCGGCATCCAGCTTGATCGCGGAATACTTTGTTCCTTTCATTTTGTGAACTTCCCGGCCGACGACGACGAAATTCGCGAGGTAGGGTTTGTTGAAAGGCGTGACGACCATGGACACTTTCTGTCCCTTTTTCAGTTCAAGACTGCGAAGGTAAAAGGCTGATGAGAGAACGTCGTGACCGTAGTCGAATTTAAAACTCCGGGACTGGCTCACCGCCTCCGTGTTCTCTTTTTTCGAGGTAGTACGAAACTGCTGCTCGTTGTTTCCGAAAATAATGTCGTAGCTGTTCACCTCGTTGCGCTCCCTTTCCGAGAGTTGAAAGGTGAGGGGTCTCAATGAGTTTTCGCTGACGATGGAGCGGGCTTTGAAATCGTAGGGCCAGACAAGGCGGGCAAACCCGGTGCTTTTGCCGGAAGCGTCGCCCACAAATTTTCCTTCGCTTGAGCCATCACGCATGATGGCGACTTCAAACTTGCCGGCATTGACCCGGTTGTTCCAGCTCAGGGTGTAGTCGAGCTTCACGGGGCGGAGATCGGCGTGGCCTCCGGGAGGGAGACGGGTCACGTCTTTCAACCACTTCGGCGTGTCCTGGGCGCGGAGACTCCCCATCGGAGTGACGGCGAGCAGAAACAGGAAAAGAGAGAAAAGACAGACTTTCATGGTGAGGGGGCCAAAAGCGAAAGCTGTTGTGAGTCGTGACGCAAAGGTGGCGTTGAAAAGGGCTGAATTCAACCTATACATTGACGAATGAGACATTTTGCCTATGTGAAATATTTGAGATCGGTTTCGCGGACTTCCGCGACGGGCATAGGGCTGGCACTTGTTTTGGGGCTGTTAAATTCGGGGTGTGGCAAAAAGATTTCAGAAGAAGAGACTGAAAATACGGAACCAGAAGTCACTCAATCTTCGGATTGGCCTCTTTTTCGAGGTGATCCTCAAATGCAGGGGGTGAGCACGGAGAACATCGCACCTCCCTTGCAGATCAAATGGTCGTTCGAGCCGCCGGTAGCAGAGGGGAAAAAGCGGCCACCGATTGACGCTTCACCTGTGGTCGCGGGAGGTCGTGTTTTTGTAGGCACTCAGGACGGCCACTTTTACGGGATCAGTCTCGAGGACGGTTCCGAGATCTGGTCCGTTAAGGCAGAAGGGCCTATCAGTGCCCCCGCGGCGATTCTGCAAGACCGGGTATTTGTCGGAGACACCTACGGTTTTATTTACGCTTTCGATGTAAAAACTGGTGAGGAGCTCTGGCGTTTCGAGACTGAGGGCAAAATCGAAGGCGGGGTGAACACCTATGTGACGGATTCCGGCTCTGAAGAGATCTTCGTGGGAAGCCACGACTACTTTTTATACTGCCTCAATGCTGCGACCGGCGAAGTGGTCTGGAAGCACGAAACCGGGAACTACGTTGTCGCGACGCCTTCTCTCATCGAGCTGGAAGGGCGTGAAGCGGTTTCCTTCGGCGGGTGTGACGGGATTTTGCACATCGTATCCGCCTCGGGAGAAGGCGAGCCTCAGGAACTCGAAGTCGGGGCCTACATTGCGAACACATCGGCAGTTCGGGACGGGATCGCCTACGTGGCGCACAATGGCGGCGAGGTCCTCGCGATCGATATCGAATCGGGTGAAACGGCCTGGAAACTCGATACGAAGATTGAATACATCGCTTCGCCCGCCGTCGATGACACGAATCTCTACATCGGTGGACCGGACAAGCGTCTCGTCGCCTACGACAGGGTCCTCGGCGAGGAAAAGTGGGCCTTTCGAGCGACACGGGCCCTGAGCAGTTCCCCTGTCATTACCGGAGACACAATCTGGCAGGGAGGAATGGACGGTCGGCTCTACGCTATTAATAAGGAGGACGGCACCGAGGCCTGGAATTTTGATCTGGGGGCGCAAATTAAAGCCTCTCCGGCGGTATCACGCGGGGTGCTCGTTATTTGCGGGGATGACGGCGTGGTGTATGGTTTCGGTAAGTGAAACGTCCAACACGGAGTTCCCCTAATCCTTATGTCTGAAACAGCCAATTCTAAATCTTCCGACGGTCTTATCGACAAATTGAATATCCCGCTCGCCGACGGTGAGGGGGATCAGACGGAGGTGGGAAATTACTTCGTCGCAAATTACCCGCCTTTCTCATTCTGGGACCGGGAGGACACAGAGCAAGAGCAGATCCACGAAGTGCTCAATTCACCCAGTCCCGAGGACACGAACCTGGGAGTCT
Source organism: Verrucomicrobiales bacterium (assembly GCA_029213065.1). GTDB lineage: Bacteria > Verrucomicrobiota > Verrucomicrobiia > Verrucomicrobiales > DEV007 > Arctic95D-9. Next base: position 191,875 of record JARGPH010000002.1, read on the forward strand.
ACTTTCACATTCCGTTTTGCCGGAAGCGCTGTCACTTTTGCTACTTCCGCGTCTACACCGACAAGAATTCCAATGAGATCAATGCGTATCTCGATGCGGGGATCAAGGAATTCGAACGCTATGCCCAGACTTCCTACCTGGCCGGCAGAAAGCCGCAGTTCGTTTACTTCGGCGGCGGGACACCAAGTTATCTCTCGATCAATCAGCTCACCGATCTGACAAACCGGATGAAGGATCTCTTCCCCTGGGACGAGACCGAAGAGGTCGCCTTTGAGTGCGAACCCGGAACACTTACTGAGAAGAAGCTCGAAGCACTTCGCGACATCGGGGTGACGAGACTCAGCCTCGGGATTGAGAACTTCGACGATCACATCCTCGAAGTGAACGGCCGTGCTCACCGCTCGAAAGAAGCGTTCCGTGCCCTTGGTTTTGCAAACACGCTAGGTTTTGATCAGGTCAATATCGATCTCATCGCCGGGATGATGGATGAGACCGAAGACAACTGGAAGCGTTGCGTCGAAACCGCGATCGAGCAGTCGCCTGACTGCGTCACGATCTACCAGATGGAGATTCCCTACAACACGACGATTTATAAGGAGATGAAAGCTTCCGGTCGTATCACTGCTCCGGTCGCGAACTGGCACACGAAGCGGGAATGGGTCGACTGGGCCTTCGATAAGTTCCAGGAAGCCGGATACACCGTGAACAGTGCCTACACCGTTGTGAAGAATCCTGAAACGACAAAATTCATCTACCGTGACAGTCTCTGGGAAGGGGCCGATCTGCTTTCTGCCGGTGTCGCGAGTTTCGGCCACTTCGGCGGGGTGCACTATCAGAATCAGGCCGATGTCGGTCCTTACATGACTCAGGTCGACAAAGGGGAGCTTCCGATTTTCCGTTCCTACAAGACAAACGCGGAGGAGCGTTTCATTCGCGAATTCGTGCTCCAGCTCAAGCTCGGCCGCACGAGCCTTCAGTATTTCAGAGACAAGTATGGCGTAGATCCCGAGGCCCGCTTTCCCGCGGAGCTCGCCAGTCTCAAAGAGCAGGGATACTTTTCCATCGATAACGGGGACATCGTCGTGAGCCGCGACGGATTGCTGCAAATTGACCGCCTTCTTCATGGCTTCTTCCTCGAAGAACATCGTGATGCACGTTACACCTGATCCATCTGAAATGAGGCAGGCCGCGAGCGATGCGCTTGCCGAGGCATTGCATCAGCTCCTGCCGTTCCACTTTTTCTATGAAAAGGCGGGGCTGGAACTGCCGGATTTCACCTTTCTCGAAGGGAACGAAGTGCCGTATCCCTATCGTTCATTACTCGTTCATCAGAATGACATGACGCCGACTCTGGCCGCGTTCCACCATTCCAAGCTCTATCTGGAAGTGCACGCCCATGAGTCCACCGACGAGTTCGTGATGCGTCTCGTCACCCTGCACGCGAAGTCTTCAGACAAGCCGGTTGAATACGGGGCGATTGCGATTCAGTTAGGCTCATTGCCCGACGCGGTCCGTGAAGAGGTCGTCAGTGGCAAAAAGCCTCTCGGCGGGATTCTTGCCGAGTATCAGGTTGCTCACAGCGGGCAGCCGTCGAGTTACTTTTCGGTTCCGGGTGATGCGCTCATTGCCGATGCACTCGACCAGCGCGAAGGCGAAGTCCTTTACGGCAGGTGCAATCAGCTCCTCGACGGAGAAGGCATGGTTTTCGCCGACATCGTCGAGATATTGCCGCGTTCCAATGAATCCGAACAATGGGTTCAGACCGTATCTGATAGGTGAAAACCTTTCTTTATCATGAGTGATTCAAACTGGGATGTCGTCGTCATCGGAGCAGGACCTGCGGGTGCGACTGCTGCCGCCCTCCTCGCTGAGAAAGGGAGGAAGGTTCTCGTGCTGGAAAAGGAAAAGTTTCCCCGCTACCACGTCGGCGAATCGATGATGCCGTATTGCTGGTTCACCCTCGATCGACTCGGGATTGTCGATAAGATGGACCAAATCGGCTTTCAGCAGAAGCACAGTGTGCAGTTTGTCTCCAGAGACGGACAGGTTTCGAAGCCTTTCTACTTTTTCGAGCACGACGAGAGGGCCTCGGCCGTGACTTGGCAGGTCGAGCGGATGGAGTTTGACCAAATGATCGTTGATCGTGCCGTAGAGCTCGGTGCCGAGGTTCAGGATGAGCAGAAAGTAACGCAACTCATCAAAGACGACGCCGGAGCCGTCATTGGCGTTTCGGTCGAGAACTCCGCCGGTGAGAAACGCGACGTGTTCGCGAAAATCGTGATTGATGGCTCGGGGCGTGACGCCGTTGTCGCCAGCAAAGAAAAATGGCGGAACCGGGATCCGGCTCTGAACAAGATTGCAATCTGGACCTACTACGACGGCGCGATGCGTGACCCCGGGCTCGATGCCGGATCGACCACCGTGGCCTACATTCCCGGAAAGGGATGGTTCTGGTATATCCCGATGCGGAACAACCGCGTCAGCGTCGGACTCGTTGCGGACCGCGACTACCTCTACCGTGACTCCCGTGACCCGGGTGAGATTTTTGAACGCGAGATTCTCGAGAACGCCTGGATCAAGGAGCACCTCGAGCCCGGTAAACAGGTGGGCCAGTACTGGGTTACCGGCGAATACAGTTACCGTGCCAATTATTGCGCCGGAGACGGCGTCGTTCTCGTCGGAGATGCCTTTGCCTTTCTCGATCCGGTCTTTTCCTCCGGTGTTTTCCTCGCCCTCAAGTCCGGGGAGCTCGCCGCTGATGCGATCGAGATGGCGCTTGAAAAAGGGGACGCCAGCGCCGCACAATTCGAGCACTACGGCAAAGATGTCTGCCTCGCGATCGAACGCATGAGAAAGATCGTTTACGCCTTCTATCATCCCGAGTTCAACTTCGGGAAGCTCGTCAAAAAGCATCCGCATCTCCGCCCGATTCTCACCGATCTTCTCATTGGCGATGTCTTCGTCGATAAGTTTGAAGAGCTCTTCGCGGCGGTGCGTGAGATCTGTGATCTGCCCACCGAGCTGGACTACGGCTTCCGTGTTGCGGATTTGGAGGCGACGGCGGGAGGGTGAATCGTCACCCTTTGAGGGATCCCCCCGGCACCCGTCTGCCTGAATGTGTAAGCGACATCCCCATCGCGCAGGATTCAGGAGGAGAAGATGCCCATTTTAAGACCGCACCTGTCCCCGTTTGTCGCCGAGTGATTGAACATTTACGTCAGCGTGGTGGGGCCGAGACTTCGCCGGCGTGTCTGTCCTTTTCGTTCAAAATGATGCGCTTTCGCTGATTGAGCCTGATTTTCGTTTATGGGGGATTTGTTGAACCAAAATGGATTTGAAATGGCAATTGGAATAGTTGGGAGTCGTTTCTTGAGTCGGAACGTCGTTGATGATGCCTTTTGCCAAAGCAACACATACCACTTGAAAAGGAGGGATCGCGAAAAACCGCTCATTAAACCCTGTTTGGTCTTGCACCTGAGAGGGTTTGAACGGATGTCTAAGGCCCGTGATTAGTATTTCAGATCTTGGTAGTGCCTCAGAATCTCTTGCCCAATCAACGGGTAAGTTTTTCAGCGACACGGGTGCGCTCTCGGGGCTGAAGGATTTCGAGTTCCGTCCCGAGCAACAGCAGATGGCCGTCGCGGTGGCGCGGGCTCTGGAGGAGGAACGGCCTCTTGTCGTGGAAGCGGGAACCGGCGTCGGCAAATCGCTCGCTTACCTTGCTCCGGCGGTGAAGAAGGCGCTCAATGAAGGCCGAAAGGCGATCATTTCGACGCATACGATCAATTTGCAGGAGCAGCTCATCGAAAAGGATCTTCCCTTGCTACAATCGGTCATGGATGAGCCTTTCAAAGCTCTCTTACTGAAAGGACGGCGGAATTACCTGTGCCCGGTGCGGCTCCGCATCGCGATGTCGGGTGGCGGGGAGATGTTTTCGTCGTCCGAGTTGGAAGAGCTTAAGGCTATCTGGGAATGGGCTCAGACGACCAAAGAGGGAACTTTGAGCGAGTTGGGGTTTTCTCCGGCTCCGCGGGTTTGGTCTCAGGTTTGCAGCGAGACCCATGCCTGCACCGCCCGCAGTTGCGGCCCGAACGGAAATTGTTTCTACCAGGAGGTGCGCAAGCTGGTCGCGGATGCCGATGTGCTCGTGTTGAACCACACGCTCTTCTTTACGCTTTTGAGCAGCAATACTGAGTTCAGTGATTCAGGAAAAGGCTTCCTCTTCGCGAATGACTTTCTGATTTTTGACGAGGCGCATACCCTGGAGCAGGTTGCGGCGCGGCAGCTGGGGATTTCGCTGTCTCAGACGGGGATGAAGTTCGACCTGCATCGGCTTTTCAACCCGAAGAACCGTAAAGGGCTCTTTCAATTCACGGGAGACACGGCGGGGCGCCGGCTCACGATGAAGCTGCTCGATGATATTGATGAATTCTTCGGTGATGTCGAGGAAGCCTGCCAGTGGGGCGAGTGGGGGCGGGAATTCCGTGTCCGCGAGCCGGAGCTGGTCGATGATACGCTCGGGGCCGGATTGATCGAGGTTAGCCGTCGGGCCCGGGCTCAGGCGGAGTTGGCGAAGGAGACGACCAAAAACGAGCTGAATGAGCTGGCCCGTCGTCTCAATGAGATGCGGGCTGCCCTCGCGACGTTTCTGGATCAGAAGGAGGACGGTCTCGTCTACTGGGTGGAGAAGGACCACCGCGAGGCCTTGACCTTAAATGCGGCACCGATCGACGTGTCGGAGCTGCTGCGGCCGGTCTTTTTCGAAAGGGACAGGCCCTGTGTCTTCACGAGTGCGACCCTGGGGATCGGCGAGAAAGATCTCGGGTATTTCAAAGGTCGCGTCGGCGCGGAAGAGGTCGAAGCGGTTCAAATCGGGAGCCCGTTCGACTACCGGATGCAGATGAAGATCCATCTCGTCCGCAAAATGCCCGAACCTCGTGAGGAAGGATACGAGGTTGCGTTGGCCAAGTGGATCAAGCATTTCATCGCCAAATCAGGCGGTCGCGCCTTCGTTCTCTTCACGAGCTACAAGCTGATGCAGCGCATGGCGGCTCAATTGGAGGATTTCTTCGAAGGAGAGTCACTTACTTTGCTGGTGCAGGGGAAGGGAAGTTCCCGCGGGCAGCTTATAGAGGAGTTCAAAGAGGACGAAACGAGCGTGCTTTTCGGCACAGACAGTTTCTGGACCGGGGTCGATGTCCCGGGGAAGGCGCTCACGAATGTGATCATCACGCGACTGCCGTTTGCGGTGCCGGATCATCCCCTGACGCAGGCGAGATTGGAGCACATCGAGGAGCACGGCGGGAATTCATTCATGCAATATACGGTTCCCGAGGCGATTTTGAAGCTGAGGCAGGGGGTAGGCCGTCTCATTCGCAGTGGCGAAGATGAGGGAATGGTTGTCTTGCTCGACAATCGAATTTTGAGTAAACGTTACGGGAAAGTGTTTCTCGATGCTCTGCCGGATGCACCGGTGGAGATTGAGGAGTCGTAGCCCGGGCCTCTACGGGCAGGGTGGGGCGAAGCGTCCCGCTGAGCCGCGTGGTCCGATTCCATGTGATTTTTCCCCCATCAATATCTCGCAATCGTATGGGGGAACCATTCGGACCTGTTCCCGGACGGCGCGGCTCGGCAGGGACGCCTCGCCCTACCTTTATAGACTATTGAACGTTGGGGGGAAGGGAGCGCTGAATCCACAACCTTCCGGTGGGAGTCTCTGTTGGCAGCAGGATGCAGCCACTCCTTTTTGCGATGGCGGAAGAGTGAATCGGGTGAACTGATCGTTCGACAGTTCTCATTGCGTTTATTATTAGTACCGCGATGCCCTACTTTGACCTTCAGGTAAACGGATACGGTGGAACGGACTTTTGTTCCAATACAATGACGGCGGAAGCCTTTCATTCGGCTTGTGAAGCGCTCGCTGCGGATGGAATTGACAGCTTTCTTGCGACGATTATCACGGATTCCGTCGACGCCTTGTCCGGAAAGCTGGAGCGCATGGTGAAATTTCGGGATGAAGACCCGCTCATCAGGAAAATGGTGCGCGGTTTCCACGTCGAGGGGCCTTTTATCAGCCCGGTTGAAGGCTACGTCGGGGCTCATCCGGCAAGCGAGGTGCGTCCCGCAAACGTAGATGATGCAAAACGGCTCATCGATGCCGGGAATGGTCTCATTCGGCTCATGACGCTCGCTCCGGAGTGCGACGAAGGAGCGAAGACGACGCGGTTCCTGGCGGAGGAGGGGATCACGGTGTCAGCCGGGCACTGCGATCCGGGTATGGAGACCCTCGAGCGCGCCATCGATGCCGGACTTTCGATGGTCACTCATTTGGGCAATGGCTGCCCTGTGACGGTGAATCGACACGAGAATTTCATTCAGCGGGCTTTGTCGCTTTCTGATCGCCTCTGGATCTGCTTCATCCCCGACGGGGCGCACGTTCCGTTCTTTGCGATGAAGAATTATCTGAAGGTGGTGGGTCTTGAGCGAACGATCATGACGACGGATGCGATCATGGCGGCGGGACTGGGGCCGGGGACTTACGAACTGTCCGGTGCGCCGGTGGTGATCGATGAGTATGGCGTGGCACGACGTCCGGGATCTGAAAATCTTGCGGGCTCGACGATTCGGGGACATGAGGTGGCAAGGAATCTGCGTAGTGATCTCGGAATGAACGATTCCGAGATTGATTTGGTCTTCCGGGCGAACCCTCTTAAGGCGCTCCAACTGGATTGATTTTCGAGTGGTTTTCTGACAAGCTTCATCTAAGATCCGGAATCGATTTTGATGCCTGTCTCTTGAGATAGCTTTCTTACCTATTATGGAACAACGACTCGCCGGGATTTTGGTCCCGGTCTTTTCACTTCGTGGCGAAAATGATCTGGGCATCGGTGATGTCAGGTCGCTTCGCGATTTCGTTCGATTTGCATCCGAGGTCGGAATGGGCTTCGTGCAGTTGCTCCCGATCAATGAGACGGGGCCGGATAACAGCCCCTACAACGCGATCAGCTCGGTCGCGATTGAGCCGATGACGCTGAACTGCACCCCGGATGGTCTCAAGGACCTCAGTAAAGAGGCTTTCGATCGAGTCAGTTCCAATTACGACCTCGAGGCGATGAATGAGGGGGCGGTTGACTACGTTCAGGTCCGAAAACTGAAGCACGAGCTGCTCGGAGCGGCGTTTGATCAATTTTGTGATGCTGTTTACGGAAAAGTGGACGTCCGGGCGAACGCTTTCGATGAGTTTTGTGCGAAAGAGGCGGCCTGGCTCAATGACTATTGCCTTTTCCGCCTCTTCATGGATCGCGAAGGCGGAAGTCAGGTCTGGCAGCAATGGAGTGAGGATATTCGCAAGAAGAATGATGCGCTCGCCAAGATCATGGAAGAGGCCAAGGTCGACCCGGAAGGGATTGATCGGGAGCTTCGCTATTTCGCCTACGTGCAGTGGGTTGCTTTCGAGCAGTGGCACGCGGTGAGGGACTACGCGGCGAGTCGGGGAATCAGTCTGATGGGAGATATTCCCTTCGGTGTAAGCCTCTACAGCGTCGATGTCTGGGCCAATTTGGAGATATTCGATCTCGATTGGTATGGCGGTGCTCCACCGGAGCAACTCTTCAAAGACGATGAGTTCGTCCAGAAGTGGGGACAGAACTGGGGAATCCCACTTTACCGCTGGGAGGTCCTCGAGGAGCGGAATTTTGACTGGTGGCGCCAGCGAATCGCGAAGACGACAGAGATTTTCAAAATGTTCCGCGTTGATCACGCTCTCGGGTTCTATCGGATTTATTCATTTCCCTGGAACCCAGTTAGAAACGAGGAGTTTTTACCCTTATCGGAGGATGAGGCAGCGTCCCGTTGTGACGGTCGTCGGCCCGGATTCCGGCCTCGCCCGGATCACAATGATGAGGCTAAGAAGCTCAATCGCGAAGCGGGAGAGAAGTATCTCAAGATGATCCAGGAAGCGGCGGGAGATGCCGAAGTGATCGCCGAAGATCTCGGAACGGTTCCCGATTATGTTCGCCCATCGCTCGCTGAATTGAGGATTGCGGGGATGAAAGTGCCTCAGTGGGAGTTCAAAGACGGTCACGTCGCGTCAGGGCTTCATTATCCGGCCTGTTCCTTTGCTGCTTACGCGACGCACGACCACTTTCCGGTTCGGGCTCAGTGGGAGCAGCAGTATCAGGTCATGGAGGAGGAGCAGCACGGCAGTCCCGAATGGTGGGATGCCCGCAATTTTCTCGCTACTCTGGCGTCTTTCGCCGGAATCGAGTTCTCTGACGAGGAGCCTCCGGCGTATACGGAAGAGGTCTGGGCGCAGCTTTTGAAGGAACTTTCGATGTCGAATTCGGACCGTATCGCGGTGATGATCAACGATCTCCTCTTCTCCACGGAGCGAATCAACGTGCCTGGAGTCATGGACGGAACGAACTGGAGCTATCGCGTTCCGGTGACTGGAAACGAAATGGTCACATCGGCAGCCTTCGGCGAACTCAGAGAGATGTTAAAAAATGCCTTGAATGAAACGGGACGTTCGCGAAAAGTGGGCGGCTTCTAGAGTCTCTGCAGGAGCAACTGTTCCGCAGTCTAAATTTATCAGAATTTCCAAAGTTTATGAGCAAACCAATCCGTGTCGCAATCACGGGAGCCGCCGGTCAGATCGGTTACTCCCTCCTTTTTCGTATCGCCAGTGGGGCCATGTTCGGCCCCGATCAGAAAGTGGCGTTGAATTTGATCGAAATCGAGCCGGGTATGAAGGCGCTTGAGGGCGTTGTCATGGAGCTCGACGATTGCGCGTTTCCTCTTCTCACGGATATCGTCGCCACTTCGGATCTCAATGTCGGCTTCAAGGACGTTGACTGGTCACTCCTCGTTGGCAGTGTTCCACGCAAGGCGGGTATGGAGCGAAAGGACCTGCTCGGTATCAATGGTAAGATTTTCACCGGTCAGGGGCAGGCGATAGCAGCGAATGCCGCACCGGGCGCACGCACTCTCGTGGTCGGAAACCCCTGCAACACCAACTGTCTCATCGCGATGAACAGTGCCTCCGCCGTTGCCGGAGCTGATTTTTCCAGTGATCGTTGGTTTGCGATGACTCGTCTCGATGAAAACCGTGCCAAGTCGCAGCTTGCGGCAAAAGCGGGTGTTCACGTCAGTGAAGTTTCCAACACGGTTATCTGGGGTAACCACTCAGCGACGCAGTATCCTGATTTTTACAATGCTCAGATCTCCGGGAAGCCGGCCGCAGAAGTAATCTCTGACGAAGCCTGGCTTCAGGGTGAGTTTATCGAAACGGTTCAGAAACGTGGTGCAGCGATTATCGCGGCACGTGGCTCCAGTTCTGCTGCTTCTGCTGCGAATGCAATCGTTGACACGGTTCGCGGGCTCACGACACCGACGGCTGATGGCGATTTCAACAGCGTTTGTGTCTGTTCAGACGGTTCCTACGGAGTCGACGAAGGTCTCATTTCCTCTTTCCCGATCAAAACTGACGGAGAGAAGTGGGAGATCGTTCAGGACGTCCCCGTAAACGATTTCAGTAAGGAAAAAATTGAAGCCTCTGTTCAGGAATTGCGGGAAGAGCGCGAAGCGGTTTCCGACCTCTTGCCTTAATTTTCCAGAAGTTTTGTGATTGTTGATAATTAAAACCAGTTAAATCGCTCCGTATAGCCTGTTGACTCAAGAGGTCATCGCCGTAAGGTCCACCCTTCCTCTGACTTGAAGATTTGCTCAAAATCTGACACAATTCAAGGTGTTCTGTAAGGTACCCACTTAGATACACCACCAACCATAAGTGAGATGCTGCGAGAGGTTACCCCCAACCTCTCAAGCCCTCGCTTATTTCCGTTTTTACAAGAAAGATACGTAACATGTCCAAGAACGAATCAGCGAATCGCGAGCCTTTGGCTATCGTGGGGATAGGATGTCGACTACCGGGAGGCGTTTCCGGTCCCGAGTCCTTTTGGCAAATGATGGTTGAAGGCAAATCGGGAATTGTCCCTGTGCCTACTGATCGTTGGAATCGTGAGCGGTGGCACCACGAGAACGTGGATATCCCGAGTAAGATGATCACCAAGTGGGGTGGTTTTGTTCACGATCACGACAAGTTCGATGCACAGTTTTTCGGTATCTCGCCTCGTGAGGCTCTGCGAATGGATCCCCAGCAGCGCTGGATGCTCGAGACAGCATGGGAGTCTCTTGAGGATGCAGGCATGGCGCCTGACAGCCTTCGTGGTTCTCAAACTTCGGTTTACGTGGGTATTGCTTCAAATGATTATGCGAACGTCGCTCAGAGTGACTCGCGTAATGTGGACGTTCACACAAACTCGGGAAGTACTCTCTCGATTGCCTCGAACCGTATTTCGTATCTCTTTGACCTGAAGGGACCTTCTGTATCGGTTGATACGGCGTGTTCCTCTGCGCTGGTTGCGATCAACCTCGCGTGTGAAAGCGTCTGGGCAGGGCAGGCGACGATGGCTCTGGCCGGAGGTGTCAACGCACTCCTCACCCCGGATGCTTCGATTGGTTTCTCCAAGGCGACGATGCTTTCCCCGACGGGACAGTGTTTCGCATTCGACGACCGCGCGAACGGTTATGTTCGTGGTGAAGGTGCCGGGATGTTCGTGATCAAACCTCTCGCGAAGGCGCAGGAGGATGGTGACCGGATCTATTGCACGATCAAGGCGGCAGTGATCAACCAGGATGGTAACACCTCGTCGATGACAGTTCCCGGGGTTGAGACTCAGGCGGAGATGCTTCGCATTGCCTACAAGCAGGCGGGAATCGAGCCAAAGCGTGTTCGCTACATGGAAGCGCACGGAACGGGAACGCCGGTGGGTGACCCCATCGAAACCCGTGCCCTCGGTATCGTTCTTGCAGACGGACGTGACGAAGATGACGTTTGTCTCGTTGGTTCAGTGAAAACAAATGTGGGACACCTCGAGTCAGGCTCGGGTGTCGCAGGTGTTGCCAAGGCCGCGCTGGTCTTGCATCACGACACGATTCCGCCGAACTTGAATTTCAAGAACCCGAATCCGAACATTCCGTTCGACGAGTTCAAGATGAAGGTTGCGACGGAGTTGCAGCCATTGCCTCACCTCGGTGAGCATTTGCCGGTGGTCGGCGTGAACAGTTTTGGATTTGGTGGCACCAACTCACACATCGTTCTCGAAGCGGCTCCTCCGACTTTGAAGAAGGCAGGAGCTTCTGACGATAAAGCGAAAGCGAAGCGTCCCGTTCTTCTGCCTGTTTCCGCTCGTGGCGACGATGCGCTCACTGACACGGTCAAGAAGTGGCGTCGTTACCTCAAGGGAACCAATAGCGATCTCAATGCCATCGCCGCAGCAGCGGGCACAAAGCGTGAGCATCACGACAACCGTCTCGCGATCATCGCGGACGATAAGGTGGACCTTCTTCACGAGATGACCGAGTGGCTTGCCACCGGTAGCAGTGATAAAGTGATTCCGGGCAAGCCTGCAGGTGAAGCCCATCCCCTCGTATTTGTCTTCACAGGGCAGGGGGCTCAGTGGTGGAAGATGGGGCAGGACCTCATCAAGCGTGAGCCCGTTTTCCTCGGCGTTCTCGAAGAGATTGATAAGCACCTCAAGCCGCTCGCGGGCTGGTCGCTCATCGACGAGATGACGAAGGACGAGGAGTCTTCTCAGATCAATCGCACCAACATCGCTCAGCCTGCTATTTTCGGTCTTCAGATCGCGTTGGCGGAACTTTGGAAGTCCTGGGGCATTGTTCCCTCAAAAGTAGTCGGTCACTCTGTGGGTGAGGTCGCTGCGGCATACGTTGCCGGCGCCTACACGATGGAGGACGCCGTTACGATTATTTATCACCGTTCACGTCTTCAGGACGAGACTGGTGGAAACGGCCGCATGGTCGCGGTGGGCATTTCCCAGGCGGAAGCCAAGAAGGCGCTTGCCGGCATTGAAGAGCAGGTTCAAGTCGCAGTGGTAAACAGTCCCGGTATGCTCACGCTGGCCGGTGATACCGAGCCACTCGAGGCAGTCGTCGAGAAGCTGGAGGAGGAAGGTAAATTCGTCCGCTGGCTCAGAATCGACTACGCGTTCCACACGCATCAGATGGAGCCGATCAAGGAGGAGCTTCTTGAGACTCTCAAAGACATCAAGCCGCGCGAAACGACGATTCCCTACATCTCCACTGTGACCGGCGGAATGTGCGAGGGAACGAAGCTCGACGGCGAGTATTGGTGGAACAACGTGCGTGAGTCCGTTCTCTTCGCTCCGGCGATCGCGAACCTGATCCGCTCCGGTGAGGACACCTTCCTTGAACTCGGGCCACACCCTGCGCTTCAGAATCCGATTCTCGAGTGTCTTTCCGATCAGGGCCGCAAAGGATTTTATTTCTCCAGCCTGAAGCGTAAGACAGATGAGTCTGTCGAAATGCTGACGCAGCTCGCGAATCTGCATAACCACGGTTACAAGATCGACTGGGCATCTGTGAACCAGTCCGACGGTGCTGAGGTTCGTCTTCCCACTTACGCGTGGCAGAAAGAGAAATTCTGGCTCGAGTCTCCCGAGAATGAGTACCTTCGTTGTGCTCCGCTTGAGCATCCTCTGCTCGGGTTGGTTCAATCGGCGCCGAAGCCAACCTGGCGTTTCGATCTTGATCCACGTTACTTTACCTGGCTCGATGATCACCGTTTCTGGGACAGCGTTGTTTTCCCGGCGGCCGGTTATGGCGAGATCGGTATTGCGATTTCCCGCAAGTTGTTCCCCGACGAGAATTATGTCGTCGAGGACCTGGAGATGAAAAAGGCCCTCTTCGTGACTGAAGAGAAAGTGCCGACGGTTCAGGTCGTCTTCGATCCTGATACCCGTGTTTTCCAAATCTTCAGCAGCACTGGTGACCAGAAAGACTGGGAGCTGAATTCTCAGGGGGTATTGCGCAAGCAGCCATTGCCTGTTGATAAGACCGCTGACTTCGAGGCGATCAAAGCCGGGATGGAAAAACATTTTACTCATGAAGAGTATTATGAGGACTACGAGGATGCCGGATATCAGTTCCGTCCTTTGTTCCAGCACCTTCAGAATGTGTGGAGAAAAGACGGTGAGGCGCTCGCGGAGATCGTTGCGCCTGAAGGGCTTCGCAGCACGATTCCCGATCACCACTTTCATCCTGCTGTGCTCGATGCCTGTTTCCACACTGTCAAAGGTGGACAGGTCATCCCGGACGGAGCCAAGGGAAGCGATTACTTTTACCTCCCCGCAGCGATTCGCAGTATCCGACTTTATTCCGAAAAACCACCGCTTCGTCTCTGGGGACATGCCAAGGTGAATTCAGACAATGATCGCGAATACATCATCGCTGACATCGATGTCTACGATGACGCCGGTAACCTCGTAGCCGAGATCTACGGTTTCCGTGCCGACCGTGTTGAGCAGAGTGACAACGACGATCTTGAAAAATGCCTCTACGAAGCTCGTTGGGAGCAGGGGATGCTCAAGGGAACCCGTATCGAAGGTTCTGCTAAAGTGCCCTCATCGGATGATTTGGTGAAAGCGGCCAGCGAAGGGCTTCAAGAGCTCTATGATGCCCGCGGTCTCGCCGATCACTACGGCAAATTCCTTCCTGCGATGGAGGCGATTTCGCGTCAGTTCATTACCAATGCCTACATTGAGTTGGGTTGGAATCCTGAAGTGGGTGACACCGTCGAGGTGGATTCCCACATGGCTGATCTCTCGATTGCTGATCACCATCGCAAGCTCGTCTATGGACAACTCACGGCTCTTACCGAAGCGGGAGTTCTCGAAGACGCCGGCAATGACACCTGGAAGGTTGTCGAAAAGCCTGAGCACGAGGAAGCGCTTCAGTGGGTCAACAAGCTCGCGGTTGAAATGCCCGAGTTCGCCTCTGAGGCCGAACTTCAGCGTCTCACCGGTCCGAATCTCGCAGGTGTTCTCAGTGGTGAGACCGATCCTCTTGAGGTTCTCTTTCCCGGCGGATCAGCCAGCGTCATGGAGCGGTTCTACCGCGAAGGGGCTGACTTTCCCGTCATCAACGAACAGATTCATCTCGCGCTTGCCGCAGCGGTCAAGAACCTTCCTGAGCGACGCGCGATTCGCGTTCTCGAGGTGGGCGCCGGAACCGGTTCACTCACGAATGAGATTCTCGACGTGTTCCCGCCGGAACGCACCGAATACGTCTTCACCGATAACGGCCCGCTTTTCCTTCAGTCCGCTCAGGACCGATTCGAAGAGGAGTATCCGTTTGTGGAATACAAAATGTTCGATTGTGAGAAGAGCCCTGAATCCCAGGGAATCGAGCCACATCATTTTGACATCATTCTCGCCTCGAACGTGATTCACGCGACGCAGGACCTTACCGTAACGATGAACAACCTTCGTCGTTGCATGGCTCCGGATGCGACCCTGATGTTCCTCGAGGTTACCTGGCGCCGTGCCGCGCTCGATAACGTCTTCGGACTTCTCGGCGGTTGGTGGCGTTTCACCGACACTGATCTCCGTAAGCACTCAGCGCTGCTCACTCGGAAAGAGTGGACGAAGTTTCTCAGCAGTCTCGATTTCCGTGAGGTGACCAGTTTCATCAGTTCCCCGAACGAAACAGAAGATCAGCAGGCCTGTCTCGTTGCGAAAGCACCAAGCCCGGTTGAATTGCCGGTTGAAGAGGAAGAGGGCGACGCCGCTGCTTCTGTCGATACCGAAGAGGAAGCTGTGGTTAAAGAGCTTGTTCTGATTACGAATGACAAGTCAGGCCTCGGCAAGAAGCTTTCCGGTGAACTCGCTTCAGATGAGGTTGATACACTGCTCGTTGACGGAACCGTTGCTGCGATCACCGCCGCTCTCGATACCCTTGCTGAAGAAGAGCGGTCAGTTAAGACAATTGTTCAAACGCTTGCCCTTGATCATCCAAAGGCCGCCGATCTGGATCTGGCTTCTTTGACTGACGCACAGGACACGGGCGTTCACTTCGCACTCGAATTGGTTCCGGCGATTGTGGGACGTGAGTGGGAGACAAAACCACAGATCGTATTTCTCACTCGTGGAACGATGCCGGTTGAGCCGGGCAAACCACTTCCAGGTTTGGCCTCCGCGCCGATCACCGGATTGCTGCGAGTCGTAAACAACGAGCACCCTGAGTTCTGTTGGTCACAGATCGATCTCGATCCTGCGGAGAATCCATTCGAGTTCAAAGATCTTTGCGACGAAATCAATCTTTCCGATGGGGAACACGAAATCGCCTACCGCGGAAACGGTCGCTATGTGCGTCGCGTTCACCGCGTCAAGCCGGATGATCTTCCAGCACGAACCCGCAATGCGGTTCAGGCGGATGGAACGGTTCTTCCTTATCGCCTCCAAATTGATAAGCCGGGTATTCTCACGAATCTCAGCTTGAACGAAACGACACGTCGCGAGCCGGATCCCGATGAGATCGAGATTCAGATCAAAGCGGGAGGTATTAACTTCCGTGATGTCATGAAGGCTCTCGGAATCTATCCGGGTAACCCTGTTGACTTGAAGTGGTTCGGTGATGATTTCTCCGGAACCGTCGTCAAAGTGGGCTCCAATGTGAAGGATCTCAAAGTCGGCGACAATGTCGTCGGTATGGCGCCATACTGTTTCCGCAGTTATGTGACCGTTCACCGCAACATGGTGTTCCGTAAGCCGGACACGATGAGTCATGTCGAGGCTTCGACCTTGCCGACCGTGTTCCTCACAACGCACTATGCGATGAATGAACTCGCCCGGATGGAGAAGGGTGAGAGCATCCTCATTCATGCCGGAACCGGTGGAGTGGGGCAGGCTGCGATTCAAATTGCCCAGCACCTCGGCCTCGTTGTTTTCTCAACTGCGGGAAGTCCCGAGAAACGTCAGCTCCTCACCGACATGGGTGTCGATCACGTGCTCGATTCACGGACCCTTAAGTTCGCGGATGAGATCATGGAGATCACCAATGGAGAAGGGGTCGATGCGGTTCTCAACTCGCTTGCCGGCGACTTCATTCCGAAAAACTTCAGCGTTCTGAAAACGTTCGGACGCTACATGGAGATTGGTAAAGTTGACGTTTACGGCAACTCGAAGATCGGTCTCGAACCACTTCGTAACAACATCAGTTTCTTCGTCATTGATTTGGCGCAGCACTTGCAGAGCAAGCCTGCTTACGTCGCGAAAATGTTCTCCGAGCTGGAGGCGATGTTCTACGACGAGACTTACAAGCCGCTTCCGAACAAGGCGTTCCCGGTTACCGAGGTGGTCGAAGCATTCCGCTACATGGCGGCAGGCAAGCACATCGGTAAAAACGTTCTCGACTTCGACCTTCCTGAAATCGAGATCGGACAGCCGACCGAAGACGGAAACCGCTTCCGTGGAGATGGCACCTACCTGATCACCGGTGGGGCCGGCGGATTCGGACTCGAGCTCGCTCAGTTCATGGCTGACAACGGTGCGCGTCACTTTGCTCTCATGAGCCGTTCCGGCCCTAAAGAGGATGCGCTTGAGAAGATCGAAGCTCTCAAAGCCTGCGGCGCAACCGTGATCGATGCCCGTGGCGATGTCACGAAGCGTTCTGACATTGATAAAATCGTGAAAGAAATCCAGGCCGGCGATGCGCCGCTCATTGGAGTGATTCACGGTGCCATGGTTCTCGATGATGAGTTTGTTCTCGAACTCAACAAGGAGCGTTTTGACAGCGTGCTTCTTCCGAAGATGCTCGGTGCCTGGAACCTTCACGAGGCGACCCTTGATATCGAACTCGATTCATTCATCTGTTTCTCTTCTTTCTCCGCCTTCATTGGTGCGGTTAAGCAGTCAAACTACAACGCAGGAAACGTGTTCCTCGATCAGCTGGCTTTCTACCGTCGTTCACTCGGCCTGCCTTCACTTACGTTCAACTGGGGTGCTCTTGAGGGTGCCGGCTTTGTTGCCCGTAACGAGAAGACTCAGCAGTATCTCGAAATGGTCGGACTTGGTGCGACGAACATGGAGGAAACGCTCCACTTGTTCAGCCTTGGTGCTCCTTCTGATTGCTACCAGCTTGGTGCAGCCCGTTGTAACTGGCAGGCGCTCGCCCGCTTCAGTCCTTCCGTGGGTGGATCGAAGATGTTCCTTCCCGTGGTTCCACGCTCCACTGCCGGTGGAGGTGATTCCATGTCCGCTCGAATTCTCGAAGCTCCCGCTGAGAAACGCGCGGGTCTCGTTGAAGATCTCATCGCAGCTCAGGTCGGCGCCGTTCTCGGAACTGATGCCTCTCGCCTCGATAAAGATACACCGTTGACCAATCTCGGTCTCGACTCACTCATGGCGATTGAGCTGGTGAACCGGATCGAAGAGAAGCTCGGCATGTCAATGCCGATGGGCTCTGTTCTCAATGGTCCGAGCATTAAGGATCTCTCCGTTCCGGTCCTTGAGAAACTGATCGAATCCGGTGGCAGCCAATCAGGCGATGGATCGGGCATTGATGCTTCGAGCCTCGTTGAATTCGAAGTCACAGGTGAGATGCCGGAAATGTTCCCGCTCACCGAAGGTCAGAAGGCGCTCTGGTTCCTCAACCGCCTTGCTCCGAATTCTTCGGCCTACAACCTGAACTTCTCAGGTAAGTTCCGTCCGCTCCTTAATATTGATGCGATGAAGAAGGCGTTCTCGCTTCTCTTCGAGCGTCATCCGCTCATCGACGTGACGTTCACAACCGTCAATGGCGAGCCTATGCAGGTCGTTCACACCGGACGGACGATCGATTTCCGCGAGCACGATTGCACGGCCCTCGACGACGATCAGCTGAAAGAGCTCATCAGTGAGCACGCAAGCCGTCCGTTCAATCTTGAGCGTGGTCCCGTTGTTCGACTTGAGCTTTTCCGCACTGCGGACGACGCCCACGTCGCTCTCCTCAGCATGCACCACATCATCTCCGATGCGTGGTCCATTGCCGTGATGATTCAGGATCTCATCGAATACTACTTCTCGACCAAGGCTGGAAGAACGCCACAGGTTGAGCCAATCGCGGCGTCCTACTCGGACTTCGTAAACTGGGAAAAAGCCCACCTCGAAAGCGAAGCGGGCGAGAATATGTTCGAGTTCTGGAAAGAGCATCTCGCCGGTGCTCCCGGAGCGATCGATCTTCCGACCGATCGCACTCGACCAGCCGTGCAGACCTTCAATGGTGCCACTTACGGCTTCCAGTTGGATGAAGAACTCACGACCTCGGTCAACGAGCTGGCGAAAGAAAACAGCGTGACTCTGTTCACGACGCTTCTCTCTGCTTACGACATTCTCATGCACCGTTACTGCCAGCAGGACGACATCGTGATCGGTGTTCCTCTTGCCGGAAGAACGCAACCCGAGCTGAAGAGCAGTGTTGGCTACTTCATCAACCCGGTTCCGGTTCGAAGCACGGTTGATGACGACCCGACGGTTGAGGATTACCTCGCGAAGAACTCACTTGCCGTGAACGGAGCACTGGAAAACCAGCAGTATCCGCTCGCACGCATGGTGGATCGACTCGATGTCGTTCGTGATGCCGGTCGTTCACCGCTTTTCCAGGTCAGTTTCACGATGGAAAAAGTGCCCGGGATCGATGATGAAGGTATCGCCGTGTTCCTTATCGGACAGGGAGGTCACACCTTCCACGTCGGTGATCTTTCAATGGAAACGATCGACCTGACAACGCGTCAGTCACAGTTCGAAATTACCCTGACACTTGAAGAAGCCGGTGGGCAACTCTTCGGTTGCTGGCAGTATAACCGCGATCTATTCGACGAGGCAACGATCAAGGAATTGAACGGGCTCTACGAGCAGGTGCTCCGCCAGATCACGACTGATTCGACCACGAAGATTTCCGAAGTGAAGCTTCTCGCCGACAAAGATGAGAAGACACTCGTGTCGACGCTGAACAACACAAAAGCGAAGTTCGAAGACGACGCTTTGCTCCACGATCTTATCGCTGCGGTAGCGGCTGAGAAAGACGAGGATGTTGCGGTGATCTTTGAGGATAATCACACCTCCTACGGCAAGCTGAATCGACTCGCCAATGGCGTCGCCCGTGATCTTATCGCGAACGGTGTCAGTGTGGGAGACAATGTCGGCGTGCTCGCTGATCGTTCACCTCGCATGATCGGTGCTCTTCTCGGAGTGCTCAAAGCGGGTGCGACCTATGTGCCGCTCGATCCTGATTTCCCGGCTCATCGTCTCGATCTCATGCTCGAAGATGCGGCTCCGAAAGCGTTGATCGCTTCCGGTAAGCATTATTCGAATGCACCGAAAGGAAGCTGGAAGGCGATTAATCTCGATGATATCGAAGGAACCTCGAAAGCACCTGAAGTGAAGGGTGTCACACCGGATTCACTTGCTTACATCATCTATACTTCCGGTTCTACAGGAACACCGAAAGGCGTTGAGATCCCGCACCGTGCTGCAGTGAACTTTCTCCGTTCGATGGAGAAAGCTCCGGGCCTGAGCGCGGACGACACCCTTCTTGCGGTGACGACGCTCTCGTTCGATATCTCCCTCCTGGAACTCTTCCTGCCACTCCTTGCCGGCGCGAAAGTCGTCATGGCCGGCGGTGATGATGTCAAAGACGGTCGTCGACTTGCCAATCTTCTTTCCGAGGAGGACATCACGGTGATGCAGGCAACTCCTGCGACCTGGCAGCTTCTTCTCGACAGCGGTTGGGAAGGTAAGAGTGATCTCCGGATCTTCTGTGGCGGTGAAGCGCTCACGAGAAGCCTCGCGAACACGCTCGTCAACTCAGCTGCGGAAGTCTGGAACCTTTACGGCCCTACTGAAACAACGGTCTGGTCTTCGATTGAGAAGATCGAAGAAGGGGACGAGACGATTTCAATCGGTCTTCCGATCGCGAACACACAGGTTTATATTCTCGATGGAAACGACAAGCTCGTGCCTCAGGGATTCACCGGTGAACTCTGGATCGGTGGCGCAGGCCTCGCCCGGGGGTATCGCAACCAGCCCGATCTCACTGCGGAAGCGTTCCGTGAGATTGAGCTTCCCGTTGTCGGAAAACAGCGACTTTACCGAACCGGCGACCTTGCACGCTGGAATCGGGACAACAAGCTGGAGTGCCTTGGACGTGTTGATTTCCAGGTGAAGGTCAGAGGTGTCCGGATGGAACTCGGCGATATCGAACAGCAGATGGAAAGCATCGCCGGTATCAAACAGGCTGTCGTTGCTAAACGCGAGGACCTGCCGACAGGTGAAGGCCTCGTCGGATACTACATCGCTGACAGCAGTTCGTTCGAGGCCGCTACGATTCGTGAGAATCTTGCCGCGAATCTTCCTGCGAGTTACATTCCCGCGTTCTTCAAGCGTGTTGAGGAATTTCCTCTGACGCCGAACCGTAAGATCGACCGCCGTCGTCTTCCTATGCCGACGATCGGTGCTTCCTCCGATGGAGAGAAAGTGGCACCGCGGACCTCTGCAGAAGAGCGACTCTGGAAAGTGTTCAGCCGCAATTTCGATTCAGAAGACTTCGGTGTTACCGACAACTTCTTCGAAATGGGCGGAGACTCACTGATGGCGCTTCGCATCATCGTTGACGTGTCTGACGAGTTCGGACAGGACGTGCCGGTGGACGTTTTCCTCACTCATGCCAATATCGAGCAACTGGCTCAATATCTGTCGAGTGAACGCGTTGAAACGGCTCCAGTGTCCTCCGGTTCAGATGAAGAGTCGGAAGTGATCCCATCGTTTGAAGACTTCGCCCACATCACGATCGAAGATACCGTCGAAGAGATGCCGAAATTGGATGCGGTCGCACTGACCTACATTCCGGATGTTTTGGCTAACTTGTCAGGGATGACACGCGACGAAATCTCCGAGAGAATGTTCGCGAACAAGCCGCGTCTCACGAATGTGTATGAACTCGACGAAGGTAAGATCGGTGTCTTGATGCTCCCTTGCTTCGAAACCGATTTCTACAAAGAACTCGATTCGGTGAAAGCTCCGACGATCGCCGCCCTTGAAATGGCAGCTGAAGCGGGTGCCAAGTGCGTTTCACTCACCGGTGTCATTCCAATGACAACCGACCACGGTCGCAAGATCAGCGAGTGGATCAAAGGACGCAAAGACCTCCCGGAGATCACGACAGGTGACGCGACTCGTTCAGCGACGATTGTGAAGTCGGTTGAAGGCATCCTCGCTAAAACAGGACGTGACCTTTCTGACGAAACCCTCTCCGTGGTCGGTCTCGGCTCGATTGGATTTGGAACCTTGCGCCTAATGCTCGACGTCATGGAGCATCCGAAGCACTTGATCCTCTGCGATCCCTATCAAACCGATGATCAGATGAGCCGTTGCCGCGACCTTATTCGCGACGCCGGTTACCAGGGGCAGGTGGATATCGTGAAAAATGGAGGCGCGCTTCCTCCGGAGGTTTACGCAGCATCGATTGTCGTTGCTTCGTCCAACCTTCCCGGTGTTCTCGATATCAAGGCTCTGAATCCGAATACGCTGATCGTGGATTACAGCTTCCCGCCAGTCTTCCGTGTTGATGAGGCGATTCGCCGATTCACAGCGGACCAAGACATTCTCTTCACGACAGGTGGAGAACTCAGGATGTCGAACGTGGTGAGCGAAACAATCTACCTTCCCGACGAAGCTGAAGATGTTGATGAGTCCGTTCAGGACGCGTTCAGCAAATTCCTCGCGGGTCGTGATAAGAATGAAATCACCGGTTGTGTTCTCGTCAGTCTCCTGACCGGATCTAACGACGATCTTTCTTCCACGGTCGGGCCGCTCGATCACAAGGAGGCAGTGGCTCACTACGAAGCTCTCGAAGAGATGGGCGTGACACCTGCAAAACTGCAGATGTCCGGCTTTTTCCTCCCCGAGAAGGGAATCGACTCGTTTCTCAATAATGAGCGGGATGCGTCGACTACTACTTGATGCTTGATATTTAATCAGAATCTGATTTCTTAAGGAGCCCCGAATTTCGGGGCTTTTTAATTGGAAGCTCAGTCTAATAATGCGTGTGCTTCTCCCGTCATACACTGGTCAGAAGAGGAACATGAGACAGACCGCTAAAATCATCCTGGGGCTGGTGCTCGTTTTCGGGATAGCCAACGTATTCGGCTATCCGCTTACTCTCGATCAACGGGAACGTTTCAAGCGCTACATTCCCCGCAGTTTCGCGAAGCTTGAAGCCGCGGAGCCTGTTCATGTCGTTTCGATCGGGGACGGGGTCATGGGTGGAATCACTCCACTGCCAACGGCGTGGGAAAGTGGCAATCCTCTGTTTTCCTATACGGGGATGTTCCTGACCCGTCTTGCACGGGAGTTTTTCTACACCGGTGGCGTTGAACTGCTGAACCCTCCGGAGGGTGGCTCCGCCAAGATATCGCCCTATCTGGGAAATGAGATCACCTTGGAGAATCTTACGATCCCGGACGGCAACGCCCTTGATGGCCTTCGCCGCGCGACGACGGATGCTTTCGTTCACGATCCCGATATGCTTCTGGTCCAGTTTGGGATTTATGACTCCTTCGGCTACCTCTCAATCGACAGCTATCAGCGGGCCGTTCAGGAAATCATCGATGCCGCTAAGCGTTCCAATACCGACGTGGTGATCTTCAGCCCGACCCTTGTCAATTTTGGCGAAGGGGCCATGGAGTGGGGGATTACAAGGCCATACGCCACTGCGGCACGCGAAGTCGCGGCATTGAACGGGGTGCTCTTTATCGATCTGGGTGCTCACCTCACGAGGCTTGGTGGAGGGATCGATCCCGCCTCTGAACCTCAGGCGGGGATGCAGGTGATTGGCGACAAACTCACCGGCATTTTCAAGTTCGGACCTGATCTGCAGACTCGTGAGCGGATTCATCCAGCCGGGAAAGCGAACGAGTATCTTGGCGAAGTCATCTTTGATGATCTCAAGAACGGTCCCCGCGAATCGAATTTCACGTTTGCCGCAGTCGCCGCCTACGAGAACAACAGCAAGATCAATGTCACGGTCGCGATCACGAATCAATCAGATCAGCCGCATGAAGGCAGTATCGGTGCACTCTCTGTCGGCAGTTCTATTGTTCCGGTTGATATCGCCCAGCGTTTCAAGGTGGATCCGGGAAAAACAACTCAGCTCCTCTTTCGCTACAAGCGCCCGCTCGTGGGAAAAGCGCGCGACGGTTCAGACCTCTTCTATCCAGTCGCGGCAAGTGATGAATTGGGGCGTTTCAGTTTTGTTCTCGAAGACACCGTCGGTTCGGAATTGGTGGATCTTCCTGTCCGGGTGGGGCCGGTCACGGCGCTATGGAAATCCCGCCACTACATCAACGTGTCGAATAAGCTGCGCATCGAATGGGATCTCGTGAGCGGCTACGACAAGCCGGTTTCGGGGACTTTTCAGGTGGGGATGGGAGATAAAGTGGGGCCACCAACCCCTTTTTCGGTATCTCCACTTGGAACCAAGACGGTATTTTCTATTTTTGACTTCGAGGGTGGCAATGAGGCGCAGATCCAGAAAGATGTCTGGATTCAGGTCGAAGCGGACGGGCGGATCGTCCGCTTCACTCGCGAGATGGAGGCGACCAAGGATATCGTGCTCGGCGAACCGATCGCGATGAAGCCATGGGCGGACTACGCCAATGCAAGACCGGCCGGCACCGTCGATGCCAAAGCGCGGCCGGAAGGAAAGGCGACCTGGCTGTTCGATGCTGATGAAAAAGCACTGTATGCGATTGCGAGACTTGAGCGGCTTCGTATTCCGGACATGGGTGACAAAGCGGCGATTCAAGTCCGTCTCTTTCTCGATGCAAGATCCAGTGACGGTATCAGCAGTTTCGGGGCGATTGAGCCCATAGAAGTTTATACCAAAGCCTCTGATGGGCCCGGCGTGACTTCTCCGATTCAACTCGGATCGTTCGGATCGGGCTACAACATGCTTTTGAGCGAAAAGGGTATTACTTCGACTCTGGATGATGCAGATGATGGTGCAAAACTTCTTACGATTCGAATCCCGAGAACCTATCTCCATGAGCACGAGTGGGATTTGGGATCGATTGATTCTGTCCTCGGATTCCGTGCTGAACTGACGCTGGCTGACTCTCTCCCTGACGCGACTGAACCGTTCCCGGCCCGCAACCGCTATGAGACGAGCAGTCCTTCCTTTGCCTTCGACAATCGACCGATTCTCGGATTCCATGAGAATGATGCAAGAGCGCTTTCCACGCTCAGACTCTCGCGGACCCCGGTGAGCAGTTGGTCGGTTAGGATTTATTAGGTGCCTCGCGGCAGGGCGCGTCCGAATTTCCGGGGAGAGCCCGGCCAGGCTGCGACATCATTGCGTGATCGAATCCGGCTGGGCGGGAACGATTCGATTACCTATCGTTTCGCACATGATGAAACGATTCCTGTTATCGACGTTGCTGGGGCTGGCCTTTTTACTGTCTGGTCCGGCTCTGGGGGAACACGAAGGCAAAGTTCGAATCCTTCTTCTCGGAGACAGCACGACAGAGGGAAGTGTTCCGCGTCGATTGAAACCCGAAGGCCCGCACTTCGAGGAAGTGATGGAGCAACTTCTTAACGGAGAGGACGATTTACCTCCGTGCGAGGTGATCAATTCCAGTCAGAGCGGCGAAACGATCAAACGGCTTTTCGATTCCGGTCGCTACGATAAGAAGGGTGCCGATCTCGAGGGCATCGACTACATCTTTATCCGTTACGGGATCAACGACAAAGCGAAGCGGGAGAATTTCCCGGTGAATTTCGTGGCCGATTTTCACGGAATGATAGAGCGGCTCCGTAAAGATCATCCCGGCGCACTTATCATTCCGATGACCGTGATTCCCTTCTCCAGTGAAGAGGTGAGCAAGGAGATCAATGATCTGATCCGGGAGGTGGCGCATCATGAAAAGCTCGAAGTCTTTGATATCTATCCCCGCTATGCCGCCGAGTTGGAAAAGGGCTACAATATGCTCAACTACCGGCGCTATCCGATCGCGAAGATTCCCGAAAAGTATCACGAGTGGTTGCAGCCACGAGTCACGGGAGATCGTGTTGAGGTGATGGGGAACGAGCTTGATGGCATTTTCGGACATCTTCCCGGCTGGACTTCAGATCGGCATCCGAACCTTGCCGGTTACAACGTCATCGCCGACGAATCGGTCAAGTATCTCGCTCCGATTTTGCGGAAGCGAAACCCGGTGAAAGCGAAGGCCGCAGAGCCGGTGGCGAAGTGACTCCGTTCGGAGCGCTGACGCATCCACGGAAGAGGCTTCCTTGACCGTGCCGGCTGATCCGTCGCAGAATCTCCGACATGAAATCGGATCAGGTGAAGCGACGGGAATTTGTGAAGCACTCAGCCATTCTCGCCTCCGCGGCGGCCGCTTTTCCCGGCGGAGCCCATGCTCAGAGAAAGGACGTCGACAAGATTCGTGTCGCCCTGATTGGTTGCGGGGGACGAGGCACCGGCGCCGCTGCTCAGGCGCTCGCCGCCGATGATCGCGCCGAGCTGTGGGCGATGGGGGACATCAGTGAGGGACAACTTTCACGGAGTGCGGAAGTGCTCGCGAAGAATGCGCCGCGACCTGATCAGGTTAATCTCAGTCCCGAGCGGCAATTTATCGGCCTCGATGCCTTTCAAAAAGTGATGGCGCTCGACGATCTCGATGTCGTGATCCTGACGACACCTCCGGGATTTCGCCCGCAGCATTTTGAAGAAGCTGTCGCGGCGGGAAAACATGTCTTTATGGAGAAGCCGGTCGCGGTCGATCCGCCGGGAATTCGTCAGGTCCTCGCAGCTGCCGAAGTAGCGAAAGAGAAACATCTCAAAGTCGGGGTGGGCTTCAACCGGCGGCACAGTCCCATTCACCACGAGACGATCGGTAGGCTTCATCGTGGGGACATTGGTGAGATTCCTCTCATTCAAATGTTCAACTGTCGGGCCGATGTGAACAAGCGCAATGTCAGGGAGGATGGCCAGAGTGAGTTGGAATTTCAGGTGCGGAACTGGTATTACTTCACCTGGCTGAGCGGTGATTTCATGGTCGAGCAAAGTGTCCACGAATTCGACGTCGTGAAGTGGATCAAGCACGAAGCCAATCCGGTTTCCTGTCAGGGTCAGGGAGGGCGAATCGTCCGGACCGGTCCAACGAATGGACAGATTTACGATCACTACAGCGTCGACTTCCAGTATGCCGACGGCTCGCAGGTGATCACGCAGCACCGTCACATTCCTAAATGCTGGAGTTGGTTCGGTGAAAAGATTACCGGCACAAACGGAACCGCTGAATTGTCCTTTAAGAGCAATGGGGCGGTTAAATCAAACGACCCGGCGATCGCTCCGTGGCGGGCAAAGGAAAAAGAGAATTCCTACCAGCTCGAACACGATGCGCTTTTTAAAGCAATTCGCGAAGATCTTCCCCACAATGAGGCGGAGCGCAGTGCCTATTCCACCTTGTTTCCTATCATGGGACGCATGGCCGCCTACAGCGGAAAAGTCGTGACCTGGGAGGAGGCGCTGAACTCCGGGGAACGTCTTGGATTATATCCCTCAAGCTGGGATGAAGAGCCACCCTGCCATCCCGACGAGAACGGGGAATACGAAACTTTTCTCCCGGGACAGGGGTAGATTTTTCGAAACTCAACAGGGTCAGGTCGTGGACTGAACAGGGTTAGGTGAATATCGTGAGATCCGGTTCGCGCGGATTCCGCTGTCGATGAAGGGCGCGGCGCCGATGATACCGCGGGCTGAGGGGATTTAACATGTCTGGAGAAAGTAAATCTTATAGGCGATTTTTGACGGGAATAGGCGAGTGACCTCTTTCCCGGTATGTTCTAAGATCGATACTCATGAAGCTCGCCCTTTCTTTTGCTCTTTCCGTAGTCCTGCTCTCAGGCTCCGCGCTTTCCGCAGCCGATCAGCCTAACATTCTCATTCTCTATGCGGATGATCTCGGATTTGGCGATCTGACTTGTTACCACGCGGAGTCAAAAATCCCGACACCCAACCTCGATCAGCTTGCGGCGGAGGGGATGCGTTTTACTGACGGTCATTCTTCCTCGGGTATTTGCACTCCGAGTCGCTACGCGCTTCTGACGGGGCGGCATCACTGGCGTGATTTTCACGGGATTGTGAATGCCTTCGGGGATTCCGCCTTCAAACCGGGGCAGCTTACCATGGCCGGGATGTTGAAAGCAAAAGGCTACGATACTGCCGCGATCGGGAAGTGGCACCTCGGATGGGATTGGGCTGCCGTGAGAAAACCCGATGCAGTTCAAACCGGAGAGGGAAGGCGGAAGACCTGGGGACCTGAGGCGTTTGACTGGGACAAGTCGATTCCAAACGGCCCGCTCGATCATGGCTTTAACCACTATTTCGGTGATACCGTGATCAATTTTCCTCCCTACTGTTGGATCGAGGATGACAAGGTGGTGAAAGCTCCCGATACGCTGATGGATACGGCGAAATGGAAGCCGATTAAAGAGGGTAACTGGGAGTGCCGCCCCGGCCCGATGACGAGTGACTGGGATCCCTACGAGAATATCCCGACGACGACGTCCAAGGCGATCGACTACATCAAAGGCCAGGCGAAAACCGAGGAGCCTTTTTTCCTCTACTTCGCATTTCCGTCTCCCCATGCACCGATTATCCCGAATGATGAGTTCGACGGGAAATCAGGAGCAGGGCCTTACGGTGATTTTGTGGTGGAAACCGATGACGCCTGCGGGCGCATTCTCGCCGCGCTGAAGGAGAGCGGTCAGGCGGAGAATACAGTCGTGATTTTCTCGGCTGATAACGGGCCGGAGCACTATGCCTACGCCCGGGATGAGAAATACGACCACTGGTCTTCGCATCCCTTGCGCGGGCTGAAGCGGGACATTTATGAAGGCGGTCATCATGTCCCCTTTATCGTGAAATGGCCCGGTGTGACAGAGGCTGGAAATGTGAATGACGCGCTTGTTTCCCAGATCGATATCATGGCGACGGTGGCTTCGGCTTTGGAGATAGAACTGCCGGATGATGCCGCGGGAGATTCACACGACTTGCTGCCCCTCTTGAAAGGTGAGGCAGATGCAGTTCGCTCGAGCCATGTCCACAATACCTACGAAGGGCAATATGCGATCCGTGAGGGGAACTGGCTCCTCATTGATCACAAAACCGGCTATAGATCGAAGAAGAGCGCCAAATGGGAGAAAAAGCATGGCTATCCTGCTGATGATAAGGGACCGGTCGAAC
This sequence comes from Verrucomicrobiales bacterium, assembly GCA_029213065.1. Lineage (GTDB taxonomy): Bacteria > Verrucomicrobiota > Verrucomicrobiia > Verrucomicrobiales > DEV007 > Arctic95D-9. The sequence goes on from JARGPH010000002.1 coordinate 220,036, forward strand.
TTTACGATCTCAGCGACGACATCGGCCAGAGAAACAACCTGAGTGCCGAAAACCCGGAGAAGGTGAAGGAGCTGCAGGCCCTGCTCAAGGAGATTCAGGAGCGTGGCGTCTCTGCACCGAGGCTCTTGAATTAGGTGCGCGGAGCAGTCGGCGGGATTCGCTTTCGCTTTCGAGTGAGGCGCATCTCGCCTTTTTATGCGGGGGAGTGACCGTGATACTGGCAGATTGCAATGCTGACAGTGCAAGCTGCATAGAATAAACGGTCACAGGTCACTTTTCTTTTTTCGACTGAATGGAGGAAATGTTGATCGTTTCCTGCTCCCGCGTGAGTTCCCTCACCGCCGGTTAGAGAGCGATACAGATCGGCACAGGTTTTGCACGTAAATCCTCCTATGGCTGCTCACTCGCTTAGGATAGATCGGACGCAGGATACTGCGTGGAACAAAGGGGATTTTAAAGAGACTTTCCATCGAAAGAAGAAGCCCGAATCCGGGGACGAAGCGCTCACGAAGCTATCGCTCTTCAATGAGCATCTCACCGCCCTCGAGCTGGTGGAGCACTGTGCGTCACTGCTCTCATCTCCCGATCACAGAATGTATCTGGGCACGATTCGTCGCTATCATAAGGATGCGATTCGAATCCTGGGCAGAGAGCTTCAAACCGTGGCGATGCAGAGGACAAACGGACCCTTTTTGCATCTTCTTGAGTCAGAATCCCATTCGCTGACAGAGGATTGCGAGCACTCTCTCTTTTTGCTCAAGAAGGCCGAGAGGAAATTGAGGGATTCTCATCTCAAACTCTTCAAAGATGTCCGGGCCCCGGTGAGCCTTCAAAACCACTTCGGGATGGAGGTCTTTCAGGACGTGAATGGTTTCATTGACGGGATTGATCGCATTGCCCGCAGTCTTCCCTGATTGTCACGGGGTATCGTTTGTGATTCGGAACAGAGGTTCAGTCGACTAAGGCAGGGCCGGCTGAATAAGCTCGTAGCCGAGAATACGGCCTTCTCCCTCCTCCGGCGGATCGACTTCGATCTGAATGGGAGTCTGAGGCAGTTGATAACCGAGAGTGACTCGAAACGGCTCGCCGTCTTTCCCTGAAAAGTCGACTTCCCCGACTGTTGAGCGTTTCACTGTCCAGGTAAAGACGTCGCCTTTCAGGTTTGCGTGTGTGCCGTCAGGATTGACACGGCGGCGCCAGAGCGCGGTTGGCACGGTAACTTGTCCGGAATCACTTGTGACGTCCTCTGAGTTGTTTCCGCCGCCATCCTGACCCGTAACGGACCCGATCAACTCAAAATCGCCCGTATCGCTCGTCATTTTGATCGTCCAGTTCTGTGGAATGATTGTATCGGGATCACCCAACCGCACGAGGTGAGGGGATCGGTCCGCTGCACTGCCTCTCGCCGGCTTTTTGTTCTTCGGCCCCGGACCAATTACAGTGGTAACAAATGCCGGACAGGTATCTGCTGATTGGTCATTGATCCGAACTGCGGAGACTTTGCCCCTCGAGGAGCGTTCCCCGTAGAGGTCGACCCGGTAGGCGGTCGTTTTCTCAGGGAGTGTTTTGACGAGCGCTCTTGGCGGGACCGTTCGCGGCACAATGTGACGCACGATGTTCTCGTTGATGACAAGCGCTCCGTGATCACTCTGATGGACGGCGTCTTTGAGGAGCCATTCGATCGGTTTCCCGTGTCCAGTCAGGTAGGCGGCGTGTTCAACCCGGTTGTCGACCCACTCGCATCCGTATTTCTCAGCGATGGCGCGAACTTCCTGCCATTGCGTGTTGTTCACCGTCGCAGGCGTATTCTCCTTTGCCCGCTCTCTGAGATGGAGACTCGCCACGATGACATCGGCGGCTGAATGACGGCGAAAATCTTTGAGCAATTTCTCAAGATCCTTTCCAGTGCCCTCGGAATACAAAATCACCAGGTCAGGCTTCTCTCCCAGCACGAGCTGACGCATCCAGCCCCGTGTGAAATCATAAGCAACTGCCGAACCAACGTGCTTCTTATAGACGATGCGGGGAGCATTGGGGAAGTGCTCCCGGACCCATTGAACGAGTCGCTCACCGTTTCCCAGCATGTTGGTGTAGCTCGAGCCAATTCCGTAGACGAGCAGCTCGTCGACACCACGTGGCGGATCTTGAAGCAAGCTGATAAAGCGCTGAAGCTGTTCGCCATCATTCGGGCGCGCTGTGAGGTCCCGCTCCGGATATCGTGAGCGCCATTCCCTCCATGCTTCAGTGAACTCCTCTTCACTGGCTTCGCGGAGGTGGGGATCTTTGATTTCAATGAGACTGCCTTCGGGGATTTTGTTAAACTGAATCGTCGCCTCTGCAGTTCCGGGAGCTGTTCGAAAGAAAAAAGAGATTCGCTTCGATTCGCTCAGTGTGTCGGGCAACTGCAGCGGGACGTGTTTTCCATAGTAAACCGATTCCGAGGTGAAACTGACTCTGCCCTCGCCGGGCTGATCATTGCGGACCGTGATGGTGTAGCAATACGGGGTGCTGCCGTACAATCCTGCGGCTCTCACGAGGGGACTCCCGGGGCGGAACCTGGAGGTTTCGAGGGGAAGCGAATCGGCAGCATTGGAGGAAAGCTCCGGCCAGTAACGGATCAGGCCAACCTCGTCGGGTTCTTGGCCCCGGCCATCTTCTGTGCGTGCGAGGTGGAAACGGAGACCGCGCCAATGAGGGCCAGCAAAAGCAGGATACGGGGAGACATCGCTCAAATTAGCACAACACCGCCAAATCGCGATTCCCGCGGATGTGGGGTGCTCGCGGGGCACTGCGACAGCATTTTCAGGCATCCCGCTCGTCTTACCTTTCTCCGGATCCGAGCGAAGTCCTGTGGCCGGCTCTCGTTACGCGCATCTGCGGAACCGTTTTCAAAATAAAAAATTAGATAAAATTTTAATAAAGTTTATTATATATTTATCTAAAATAGATAAACTTTGTTTGTGCCGTCATGTTGAGTTTGAAATCCCACCTCCGTTCCTTTTCCATTTTCGCCGTCGCATGTTCCCTTTTTGCCGGTGCTCAGTTATCCGTCCATGCTGCCGTGGACAGTGAGCTCGAGGGGCAGATCGACCGCTACATCAAGTCCCTTCGTTCAAAAGGCGTGATTCGTTCGAACGAGCGAACCGCATGGGTCGTCTACGATTTTACTTCGGGAAAGAAGCTCGTCAGTATCAATGAGGGTGCGCCGCTTCAAGCCGCGAGTATGATCAAGCCCTATCTCGCTCTCGCTTTTTTCCATCAGGTGAAGGCGGGAAGATTGATCTACGGACCGACGAGTCGACGTCACATGGAACAGATGATCCAGAAAAGTAACAACGATTCCACCAACTGGGTGATGCGTCAGGTAGGCGGCCCGGCGGCGACCCAGGCGCTCTTGCGTCGCCATTACCCGAGCTTGAGTCGTGAGGTCAGCATCGTCGAGTATATCCCGTCAGGTGGTCGCACTTATCGGAACCGGGCTTCCGCATCGGATTACTCGAAATTTCTCTACGCGCTCTGGAACGGAAATCTGCCGCAGTCGAAAGAAATGCTCCGGATCATGAACTTGCCCGGAAATGACCGTCTTTACACAGATGCAAAGCGGGTACCTTCCGGAACGAGGGTTTATAACAAGACGGGGAGCACTGCCATGTGCTGCGGCGACATGGGGATTCTCGTGGCACGGGGCAGGGACGGACGTTCTTATCCCTACACGCTGATCGGGATCATCGAGAGTGGCTCACGCAATCAAGCTTATGGCTCCTGGATCTCACGTCGGGCCGATGTGATTCGCGAGGTTTCCAATCTCACCTACACGGCAATGAAGAAGCGACATCCGCTTCGTTAGCGGCGATTTGGACTTGCGAAAGCGGCCGCTTCCCGTGAGTTTCCGCCAATGGAATTTAAGAACGTTACCGCTACGGCCAAGGCCAATCTCTACTTCGACGGAAAAGTAATCTCCCACGGGATTGTTACCGAAGAAGGGGACAAAAAGAGCTTCGGAGTCATCTTCCCGGGCGAATACTATTTCGGGACCGAGGCGGCGGAGCGAATGGACGTGACAGCCGGTGAATGTGTCGTCCAGCTTAAGGACAGTGAAGAGACGACCACTTATTCGGCGGGGGAGTTTTTCGAGGTGGCAGCTAACTCAGGCTTCACGATTACGGTATCGGGTGATGTTTGCGAATACGTTTGCAGCTATCTGAAGTGATTCGGGCCGGTCTCTTTTCCAACCGAAATGATCCCCATTCTCTTTGATCTCGACGGGACCATTACCGATCCAAAGCCCGGTTTTCTCGCGAGCGTTGATTATGCGCTGAGCGCTCTCGGCGAGCCTGGACGCGAGGAGATTGAGCTGGTGAAGTTCATTGGCCCGCCGTTGCGGAATACCTTCGCGACGCTGCTGCAAACAGACGATGAGGAGCGGGTCGAGCGGGCCGTTGAGCTTTATCGCGAGCGTCTTGATGATGGGGGTAAGTTTGAGGCGGAAGTCTATCCGGGGATGCGGGAATTGCTTGAGAGCCTGCATTCGCAGGGCAACCGTATGTTTGTCGCGACGGGAAAACCGCGTGGCGTCGCGACGGAGATCATCGAGCATTTTGGTTTGAGTCACTGCTTTGAGAAGGTTTACGGTGCTGAACTCGACGGTCGTTTTGTCGACAAAGCTGATCTCATCGAACACCTCTACAAGGAGCATTCACTCACGGAGGGGGAGGGTATCATGATTGGAGATACGGCCTTCGATATCCGGGCGGGTCGATTGAACGCGCTCAATACGATTGGCGTTTCGTGGGGATATGGAACCGATGAGCAGATGAGGGCGGAATATGTCGAACTCATTGTTCGTGAAGTGAGCGAGCTGGGCGCGGCGATCGAAGAGGTGCGACGAGCGGGAGCGCTCTGATCTCTTACTCAATTAGGCCTTACGCCAATACGCCCCACAGCTTCATTGATCAAAGTGAGCGCGGGATTAGAATGGTGGTTATTCCGGTAACCGCCTGACAATGAATCATCGATGTCTCTCAGGGCTGTTGTTTTTGACAGCCGCTACCCTAACTTCCGTAGCTGAGGAGCCACTGACATTCGAGCGTGACGTCCGGCCTATTTTGAAAACGCACTGTTTTCATTGTCATGGTGAGGATGAGGTAACCAAAGGCGGGCTCGACGTGCGCTTGCAACGATTCCTCGTCAAAGGCGGCAAAGACGGTCCTGCGATTATTCCGGGGAAGCCTGACAAAAGTCTTCTCGTCAAGCTCCTCCGGGACGGCGAGATGCCGAAGGAAAAGAGCAAGTTGCCGGAGAAGGAGATCGAAACGATTGCGGCATGGATTCAAGCCGGAGCGGTCACGGCAAGACCCGAGCCCGAGTCTCTCGAGGACGCGCCTCTTTTCACGGAGGAAGAGCGGAACTGGTGGTCCTTTCAGCCTGTCGCCAGGGTGGCTGTTCCCGAGGGAACCGGGAGTGACCATCCCATTGATGCGTTCATATCGCGGAAGCTCAAGGAGCACTCCCTGAGTTTTTCCCCGCGTGCGGACGCCCGTACGTTGATTCGCCGTGCCACCTTCGATCTGACAGGGCTGCCACCGACCCCGGAAGAGGTCGACGCTTTTGCTGTCGCGAATGTGAAAGACCCGGAAGCCGCGTATGCCGCTCTGATTGATCGTTTGCTTGCCTCGCCTGCTTACGGTGAGCGATGGGGACGTCACTGGCTCGATGTGGCCGGTTATGCGGATTCAGACGGAGTCACGGAAAAGGATCTTGAGCGGAAGCACGCCTGGAAATACCGGGACTATGTGATTCAGGCATTGAACTCCGACAAGCCCTTTGATGCCTTTGTGAAGGAGCAACTCGCGGGAGATGAAATCGCTGCCCTCGAAGGTGTGAATGCGAATTCCGCAACGGAAGAGGAGAGAGCCCGTTATGCTGAGTTGCTGACCGCGACCGGTTTTCTCCGCATGGCTCCGGACGGAACCGGAGCGAAGAATGATTTGCTGACCCGAAATGCCTCTATCACTGACACGATGAAAATCGTGAGCACTGCCTTTTACGGGATGACGATTCAGTGCGCGGAGTGTCACGACCATCGTTACGATCCCATTACTCAGGCTGATTTCTATGAACTGCGGGCTGTCTTTCAACCGGGCTTCAATCCGGTGAAATGGAAGAATCCAAACAGCCGGCTCGTTTCACTTCAGACGAATGAGGACAAAGCGAAAGCCGCTGAAGTTGAGGTGGAAGCGAAGGCTGTAGAGAAGGCAAGACTCGCGAAGCAGGCGGAGTTCATTCAAATCGTTTTGGAGAAGGAGCTTCTCAAGGTTGATGAGGCGGGCCGGGAAGCGGTTCGAACGGCTTACAACACCACAGTGAAAGAGCGGACTCCTGAGCAGGTTGCGCTCTTAAAAACGCATCCGACGATCAATAAGCTGAACGCCGGCAGCCTGTATCTCTACGATTCGACCTACAAAACCAAATACAATGAGGAGCTGAAGGCGATGACCGCTGAGGCGGCTAAGATTCGCGAGAAGAAGCCGGTCAACGAGCTCGTGCAGGCCTTCACTGAGGCTCCTGTAAAACCGGAGGCCATTCCGGCGACGTTTCTATTCCACCGGGGCGATCCGGAGTCGCCGAAAGACGAAGTGAAACCCTCGGATTTGGATGTTCTCTCCGGCTGGCGGAAAACCGACCTGCCGGAGAGCCTCGACACCGTTCCCACCTCGGGGCGACGCCTCGCGCTCGGAGACACGCTCACGGATGGGACGCACCCACTGCTCGCCCGGGTCATGGTGAACCGGGTATGGATGCATCACTTCGGAACCGGTCTCGTGAAGTCCGTTGCCGATTTTGGTTTTCTCGGGGAAAAACCCACTCATCCTGAATTGCTCGACTGGCTCGCTCAGGAATTTGTGAATAGCGGATGGAGCCTCAAAGAATTGCATCGCCTCATCCTTTCCAGCGATACCTGGCAACAGCAGTCGCAGCGTGACGAGATCCGCGATGAAATTGATCCCGACAACCTTCTGCTCAGCCGCCAGAGCAAACGTCGCCTCGAAGCGGAGACCTTGCGGGATTCTCTTCTCGCTGTGTCAGGGAAACTGAATCCCGCGCATTTCGGTGAACCGGTTCCTGTCATGTTTACGGAAGAGGGACAGGTTGTCATCGGGATCGACACCACGGACACGGCCGGGCGCCAGACGGGGAAATTCCTTTCACTCGAGGGGCAGGAATTTCGCCGGAGCATCTACATTCAGATCCGGCGTTCCCGCCCCCTTGATCTTTTCGCCGCCTTTGATGCACCGGCAATGACATATGCGAACTGTGAGATTCGCCCCGTCACGGCAGTGAGTCCTCAGAGCTTGCTTCTGATGAACAACATCGGGATGCGGGAGCATTCGCAGTATTTCGCGCAGCGATTGGAAAAGGAGTGCGCCGGAAAGTCGACTGAGGAAACGATCAGACACGCGTGGAAGCTTGCCTACGGGCGCAATCCAAGTGATAGCGAACTGTCGGAAGCTTCTGATTTTCTGACGCTTCAGACCGCTTCTTACACGGTCGAGCCAACCACGCTGGAACGACTTTCAGGGCCGGCTTCGACGGAGATTGCGAGCCCTCATCTGCTGGGATTGACTGCCTTGACGCACGCGCTTCTCAGCACCAACGAATTCCTCTACATTGACTGACCATGGTGACCCGACGTGAGATTTTAGAACGCGGCTACGGACTCGGGGCCATTGCCGTCGCGAGTTTGCTGAAAGAGCAGGGCCTTCTTGCCAATCCCCAGGTAGCAGGTTCGGGACCGCAACATTTTGACCTCCTGCCGAAGCCTCCCGCTCATGGATTCGGGAAAGCAAAGGCGATGATCTCCATGTTCATGCAGGGCGGACCGAGTCATATCGATATGTTCGACCCCAAGCCCGAACTCAATCGACTCGATGGTAAGGATTTTCCCGGCGAAGTGAAATACGATGACGCCGCCGGCGCGAGTAGCGAAGTGATGGGATCTCCCTGGGCTTTCAAGAAGCACGGGGAAAGCGGGATGGATTTCAGCGAACTGGTCCCTAACATGGCCGGAATCGCCGACGATATCACGATGATTCGCTCGATGCACACCGGGGTGAATAACCACGGGCAGTCCATCAATGCGCTTCACAACGGGACCGCCCTGACAGGACGCCCTACACTCGGGAGCTGGCTTACCTACGGGCTTGGCGCTGAGAACAAGAATCTTCCCGCTTATGTCGCGCTGACAGATCCCCGCGGACTCCCGGTTCTCGGGGTGGACAATTTCACGAACGGATGGCTGCCTTCCGTGTATCAGGGCACCGTGATCCGGCCGAAGGAGCCACGGATCCTGAACCTCGATCCACCGAAGTCCCTCAAGGGCGATGCCCAGCATCGCTATCTCGATTTTGTGGAGCGGCTCAATCGCGACCACGCTGATCAACGCCCCGGCGAAACCGAACTCGAAGCAAGGATTCAGAGCTTCGAGCTTGCCGCGAGAATGCAGGTCGCGGCAAAAGAGGCGCTCGATATCAATCAGGAAAGCGAGGCGACTCTTCGCATGTATGGGGTCGATAAAAAGGAAACCAATGACTTCGGATCGCGCTGCCTCATCGCCCGGCGTCTGGTTGAGAGAGGGGTTCGCTTTGTCTCCATTTTTACAGGCAACCAAACCTGGGACAATCACTCCAGTATTCTCACCTCACTTCCGGCTGCGTGTCGTTACGTCGATCAACCGGCAGCGGCCCTGGTGATGGATCTGAAGCAGCGAGGCCTCCTTGACAGCACTGTGGTGCACTGGGGAGGGGAGATGGGACGATTGCCGGTGATCCAGAATCGCTCCGGAGCGAAGAAGGGGGATCGTAAAAAGGTTGGTCGTGACCACAATACCTACGGATTCAGTATGTGGGTCGCCGGCGGTGGATTCAAAGCCGGGCATATTCACGGCGCCACTGACGAGTTTGGTCATCATGCCGTTGAAGATGTTGTGAATCACTACGATTACCACGCGACGCTTCTGCACCTTTTCGGCCTTAAGCCGGATGAGCTTACTTTCAAGCGAAACGGGACCGATCAGTCCCTCGTCCAGAATGACGAGGCACGGGTCGTTGAGGGCCTGTTAGCTTAGTCGGGGCGCGGCTCCCCGATTGGACCGGGACGTTTCTTTTGAAAGAGGTATTTCCAAGTTCAACTTGGCCAGACGTTACTCGGCTGACTTGGGCACTTTGATTTGCTGACCGATGTCGAGCTTGGTGAAATCGGTGCCTTTGTTGAGAGAAATGATTTTCTGGTGATCGACTTTGAGCGCCTTCGAAATGTTCCAGGGATTGTCGCCCTTTTTGATCGTGTAGAGAACCCAGTTGTCACCCTCTTCAGGAGCTGCGGCTGTCTTTGCGGGAGCCGCTTCGGGCTTTTCGGGAGCGGGAGCGTTTTTAGACTCGGTGCCCTCAGGTAAAATGAGAACATCACCGATCTTGAGATTCTTCGCGTCCTTGATCTTGTTCGCCGCCATGAGCGCTTCGAGGCTGATGCCGTGGTTTTTGGCGATAAGCCATGGATTGTCGCCGGACTGGATGACGTATTCTTTCGGTCCCTCGGGAGCGGCCTGTTTTACGGGGGCCTCTTTCTCAGTCTCATCTTTTTTCGTTTCCTCCTTTTTCACCTTAGGAATGGTCGGCACCTGTGACTGTGTCGTCGTCGGAATCGGAGGGCTTGCGATCGGCTTGATCACCTTTTCCTGGGCGAAGGCCGAAGATGAGATCGCGAAAAGTGCGAGTGAGGTCGCTACCGTTTTGGAAAATGTGTTCATGAGCTGTGGTTTAGCGTGGCTTTGTCTATTCTAACAAGTATTGCCAGAATATCCTCTTTTTGAAAGGAGGAATCTTCACCGTGGTCGCATTCGAATGCGCCGGCTTATCTACTTTTCAAAAGGCTTCGTGATCTCTAGTCTGGATTGAAAGCACCAGTAATCTCGCCGCGGCTTCATCTTTCCACTCATGCGCTTCTTCGCCTCCGCTTTAACAATCCTCTCCCTGAGCCTGTTCAGTGGCTGCAACGATTCGTCCTCCAGTGCGACAGCCCTTTTCAATGGCAAGGATCTCACCGGGTGGCACAAGCAACTGGAGAAAGGCCAGCATGGAACGGGCGGGAACTGGGGAGTGACCGACGACGGCCTCCTCTTCGGTGAGCAGGATCCTCCGGGCTCCGGAAATGGCGGACTCCTCCTAACGGATGAGACGTTTTCCCGGTTTCAACTCGAGCTTTCAATCCGGCCTGACTGGGGACCGGACAGCGGCGTATTTCTCCGAACGGATGAAAAGGGCGGGGGATGGCAGGTCTATGTCGACCACCATGATAACGGAAATGTGGGCCATCTCAGGCTGGAAACGAAGCCCTACAGCGTGCCCTTCAGTCCTTTCAAATTCTCCCGCATTGCCCCGGAGTCGCCGGAACTGGCGATGACCGTTGATGCACGCACGGCGAAGTGGCCGGAAGGTGTTTTCGAGCATTCCTGCACGATGGAAGAGTGGCTCGCTGTCTGGAAAGTCGATGACTGGAACCGTTTGAAAATTCGCTGCATCGGCGGCGAGTTACCTATCATCGAGACATGGGTGAATGGGCTCTTTGTCTGCCGCTTCAATGCCGCGACGACCACTCATCCCCAATTTGATCGGGAGAAAGCGCTCGAAGTGGTCGAGCCGTCCGGTTCTATCGGGCTGCAGGTCCACGGCGGTAAAAACTGGAAAGCGGGCGACCGGGTTTTCTGGAAGGATATCGTGATTCGTCCACTTCCGTAACGAGCCTTTAGAGGGCTGTATTCACCCGTTTCCAGGTCAACGTGACTGGTCCGGGTTTTCCACTTCACTCCTCCTTCAGCTTCTCCGCGAGAGCTTTGGCTTTCGGTTCCCATTCACTGTTTTCAGCCTCACCAAACGCGGTCACCATTCGCCAGGTGCCTTCGAATCCGGCGGGGACGCTTTCACCATTGAAGCTCTCGAGGTAGTACTTCCGATAGGTTCCGGGGACGTTCCAGATTTTAGAGGTCGTCTTGACTCCCTCAGGGATTTCAAGAACACGGGAAACGGCAAACTGCTTGCTCACCGGTTCGAATACCGCCGCCCAATGGACGGGCTTGTTGATGTGAAACCCGCGTTCGACATCGTCGATGAGCGGCTCGCCTTCGGGGGCTTCGCCGTCGTTGCCGGCGAGATAGGCCGAAACGGTCGGAGTCCACGCGTGCATGAAATGGTAAACCAGCTTCAGTGGCGTTTCCGTTTCGGTTTTCACTGTGACGGTTTCGAAGAGTCTATTATCGCGAAGCTCAATACGGTTTTTGAAGCGGAAACTGCGGATTTTTGACTCGCGGATGACCGTGATGGTTTTTCCACTGATTTCGGAAGAAGGAGCTTCAACCTCCTTGCCATCTCGAAGGAAGGTGAGCGATTGGAGTTCCTCAGGTTCGTTTTCAAAATGCCCGGTTCCGATGAAGCCAATCTCCGGATACATAAACACCGTTCCGTAAGCGCTCCGTTCTGTCGTCATGGCGTTGCCGCGGAAATCGATTCGACCGGGCGTCCACTGTGTCGCCTGACGCATCAGGACGGTGAGGTCTCCTGATTGCAGCGTAATCGTGGGGAGGTCAGGGCCGAGGTTCGGTTTGTATGGCTCAGCGGCATTGCCCATCGAGATGAGATTGAGTGCGAGTGAGCAGGTGAGAACAGTGACCTTTTTCATAAATGGGATCGATGAAGTTAACTTATGCATCCGTGGAGGCGAAATGCCATCGATGAGGCTTCGGAAATACGTCATGGTGAGGACAAAGTAGCGGGACGAGAATCGTTCCGACGTTGGAGCCTACCGGCCGTAGCATCCGCTGCTGAGCGGTGCGGTGGGAGGGAATTCTCCTTCCTCTACTCAAATCTTCGGCTGCTCCTCTCTCTACTCGATCCAGAGCGCTTCGCTGATCCCCATGACAAACGGCACATACTCGGGTTTGTCGGGTTGATAGGGGGGCATCATCGGCCACCATCCCTCTGCTATCCCGGGTCCGGTCGCAACCGCGCAGAGGAAATCTCCCGCTTTGGCACCCCAGTCTTTCAGGCTGAGACGGGCTTCATACTTCGTTCCTGCCGACTTCCCAAGTGCCCCGGGCAGCGTAATCGTTCGAACTTCCTCGCCGTTGCGAAAGAGCTTAACCGTCTCCGCCTGCGTCCAGGATGGCCCGAGGACTTTGAGCAATGTCTCCTGTGTATTGGAATCGAATTCCAGCGTCGAAAGCAGTCCGAAGCTGGCCATTGCCTTGCCTGCGAGAAGAGAGTCCACCGCTTCATCGACGTCGATGGCCGTTAGATCGTCATCATTGGTGCGTATGTAAGTTCGGGCCTGCCCCGGGATCGCGAAGTTCACAGTGTGGCTGTCACTCGAACCGATAGGGGCAATGGCATGACCGCTTTTGAGCAAAGCAAACCAGTCCCGCACGAGCTCCATCGGGTCGGTTTGCTGAGCACCGGAATTGATCAACTCCATCGCGTTGGCGCGCAGCTTCCCGCCGCGCAGAAAGGTTCCGGTGGAGGCATCAAAATTGTCAGGATGCAGTGGTGTGTAAGCCCGGTGGGCATCCCGGCCATGATTGAGAATGCAGATTTGAACGCCGGGGGTGGCGAAGATGTTGTCGAAAATCTTTGCCCATGGTCGGAGCTTGTGTTCCGCAGGCTTTGCTCCGGGCAGGACAGGGAAGGTGTTGAAATGCCCGAGATGGGTCGTCACCTCACAGCCCGGCACGCTCGTCATCCAGCGATCGGCTCCGATGCGCTCCGCCTCGTCGGCATAGTCGACGTGCTTATCATGTCCCGTCGAGACAGGAAGCTCGATCCCTTCGCCGGCCACGGAGATGAGGCGTTCTGTCAGGGTGCAGTCGCCATGACGATCAAACTCGAAGGTGTGCAGGTGAGGATCGCAGGCCACCAGCCCCGGCGTTTCCACTTCCCGCGTCAGGGTGAAATTCAGCTCGATTGGTTCTTTCTGACCGTTCACCTCGATCGTTTCGCGTGCGAGCCCGTATTCGAAACCCCGACCGCAATAAATCTCGTAGCGTTTCGGAATCACTGCTGTGCCTGCCAGTTGGAAGGTCGCTTTCCCATCGAGTGAATAAACAACGCCTTCGCGCACTGCGAGTCGATCCGACGATTCAGCCCCAATGAAAACAAGCGCTCTCGAATCCGCATCAATGATCGTGAATCGGCAGGGGAGCGGGTCGTTTTCAGCGGCATCCACTGCGGTGAGGCTGATCGAAGTCTCCATCGGAGGGATATCGCGTCGAAAGCCCCGTTTTTTCGCGAGATCGACGGCATTGGATTCGCTCGTGACGGTTGTGATCTCCCGATGCAGCTTGATGTCTCCCACGAGAATGTCGTCCGGCTTCTCCGAGGTCGTGTTAATCAGGAGCGTGTTGATTCCGGGCTTCAGGGTGCCGGGTGGAATCAAAAGACCGAATTCGAGATGATTGTGATCGCGGAGCAGTTTTCCGATCTCCGTGTCGTTGAGGCTCACATTCCAGGTTTGTTTGGTGCTCTTCTGCTGGAGTGTTAGAAGAATGAAGTCATCCGGTGTATCGAGTTCGAATTCAAGACGCAGCTCTTTACCTTCTGCCTTCGCGGGAAAATGTGACCATTCACGCGGCTCGGCGTTTCGAAGATGATGAACTTTCGGATCGATACCCACGGCAGGTGCTGCAGAGGCATTGCCGACAACACTCGAAAGAGCGGCGAGGGCGGTGAAAAGCAAAGTATTGCGAGGTCCCATGGAAACCAGCGTAGCGGTGAGGCATGACGCTTTTCAATCGCCGACTCGACGTGATCCCGCATCGTCGATTTAGAGTGTCATGCTTGATCTTGGCCCGATGAATGGTCATCGTCATGGCATTATGAAATCCTGGGAAAGAAGGCAATTTTTGACGACGGCAGCCGCTGTCGGGGCATCGAGTTTATACCGTCCCGTCATGGGCGCGGCGAAAGCGGAGCCGATCAAGTATTTACAAATCGGGACGGCTCATGCTCACGCCAACAAGATCGAAGTGTATAAGGCGAGCCCCGACTGGGACGTTGTCGGGGTGGTGGAGCCCGATCCCTCGCGAGTTGAGGCGGCGAAAGCCTCAAAGCTCTACGGGGATGTTCCCTTTTTCTCCCTCGAAGACGGACTCGGTATCGAGGGGCTCAAGGTTGTGGGCATTGAAACCGAGGTGAAGGACCTTCTCAGTTATGCCGAAAAGGCGGTCGATGCGGGATATCACATTCATCTCGACAAACCGGCCGGTGAGTCTTTCTCCCACTTTAAAAGGATCTATGAGAAAGCGGAGCGTCAGAATCTGACAATTCAGATGGGTTATATGTATCGCTTTAATCCCGCGGTCGTTTTCATGAGAGACTGCCTGAAAAAGGGCTGGTTGGGTGAGCCCTTCGAGGTTCACACCGTGATGTCGAAAGTGGTTCCTCCTACGGGTCGTGCCGGTCTTGATGATTACGACGGCGGAATCATGTTTGAGCTGGGATGTCATATCGTCGACCTCACCGTGGGTATGTTAGGGAAGCCCGATGCGATTAAGGCCTACCCGCGTCGTGTCATCGAGAATGATTCCGATTCGCTGATCGATAACATGATGGCGGTCTATGAGTATCCCAAAGCGACTGCAACGGTTCGATCCACCGCCGTCGAGGTGGAAGGCTTCGCCCGTCGTCATTTCGTGCTCTGCGGAACCGAAGGGACCTGCCATATTCAGCCCCTCGACAAGCCGACGATGCGCCTGGCTCTCTCAAAGCCACAGGATGGATACAAAAAAGGGTATCAGGAACTCGTCTTTTCCCCGCCGGAAGTCCCCGGGTTCGGTCCCTACAGTCGCTACGTCGGTGACGCAGCCGATCTCGCCAGGATCGTGCGGGGCGAAAAGGAAAGTGACTGGGGAATGGAACACGATCTCGCGGTTCAGGATGCGGTTTTGCGCTCGGCAGGGCTCGAGCCGGGATAAAAGAGGGTTCAGTCAGGGACTCAAGAGGGTTAGGTTATTGACTTAACCCTGTTCAATTTATCGTTATGCCAATTTCAAGTATTGCTCAGATTCTACTTCGTCTTTTCGCGCTCCAGTGGTTTGTAGTGGGCCTGACACAGGCCGTCAGCGTGATCTTGACGATTCAGTCCGAGTACTTCAGGACATCCCATCTCACGCAGGGAGTGCTTTCTCTCGTTGCCGGTATTATCCTCTGGTTTTTAGCACCGCGACTTTCCGGGATTCTCGCGCGCGGGAACGATGGTGAGGTTAGTCTCAAAGGAATCACCGATCACCAGCTCTATTCGTCCGTATTTCTGGGGCTCGGTTTGTATTTTACACTTTCGCGGTTTGGAGCGGCCTTTAGTTGGATTCATTTTTTCGCGGCCAATCAGTCCGCCGAACACGGATTCAGCATCAATGAAAGACCTTCCTACTACGACCTGACGGAAACTGTCATGGCGCTCGGTGCCGGCATTTTCCTGATCGTGACCTGCAAGACCTGGGCGCGAAAGCTGGCGGGGCAGGGAGGGGAGAAGGGCGCCGTCTGACCTTCTTGGGGGCGCCTCTATGGGGCGCAGGGACTGTCTTCTATCTTCCGGGCTGAAAAAGTCTCTGGAAGCCCCTCCACCCATTGCAGATTAGCGAACGGCAAGTGCGGGGAATGGTACTAAATAAAAATCCGAGCATTTGAGATTTTCGTCAGGGCAAATAAGGTGCAGCGATGAATCAACCCTCCAAACCGGATAAGGAAATCCTTGTCCAGCCGCCGGTCGAACACACCGGGATCAAGGTTTCGAAGCCCAAAACGTATGCTGCGGGGCTCGAGGCTGTGACGTCTTCTTTCAAGCATGTTTTCGGGCTCGCCGGTCTTGTTCGTGGCGCGAAGGGAATGATCCGCTTGAATCAGAAGAACGGGTTTGATTGCCCGTCCTGTGCCTGGCCGGATCCTGACGATCATCGCGCCAAGTCTGAGTTCTGCGAGAACGGGGCGAAAGCGCTCGCTTCGGAGACGACGAAGCGCCGGGTTGATCCTGCTTTCTTTGCGAAGCACTCCGTTGCTGAAATGTCGCAGCAGTCCGATTATTGGATGGAGCAACAGGGGCGTTTGACACATCCCGTGGTTTTGCGTCCCGGGGCGACCCATTACGAAGCGATCGAATGGGATGAGGCGTTCGCGCTCCTCGCCGAATCGCTCAACGAGTTGGACGATCCCAACGAGGCTGTTTTCTACACCTCTGGTCGGACCGTGAACGAGAGCGCTTTTCTCTACGGATTGTTTGTCCGGATGTTCGGGACTAACAACCTGCCGGATTGTTCGAATATGTGCCACGAGTCGAGCGGGGCTGCGATGACGAAATCAGTGGGAGTAGGCAAGGGAACCGTAACGCTCAAGGACATCGAGACGGCTGAGACACTTCTCGTGGTCGGGCAGAATCCGGGAACGAATCACCCGCGGATGTTGAGTTCACTTCAAACCGCGGTGCGCGGCGGTGCCGAGGTAATCGCGGTCAATCCGATGAAAGAAGCCGGCCTGATTGGCTTTGCCCACCCTCAGGAGATGTTGGGGATGATGGGCGTTGCGACTCCGCTGGCGACGCA
Organism: Verrucomicrobiales bacterium; assembly: GCA_029213065.1. GTDB lineage: Bacteria > Verrucomicrobiota > Verrucomicrobiia > Verrucomicrobiales > DEV007 > Arctic95D-9. The sequence goes on from JARGPH010000002.1 coordinate 236,672, forward strand.
GTATCTGGGTGTGAAGATCAACGGGGACCAGGCCCTTTTTCAGGGGCTCAGCAAAGCGGTCCTCGAGCTCGAAGACGAGTCTCCCGGCGAGGTTATTGATCATTCGTTTATCGAAGAGCACACCGCGGGTTCGGAGGAGTTCATTGCCCATATCAAAACGATCAATTGGGATGAGGTTGAACTTCGGTCAGGGATTTCGATTGAGGAAATCCGGGCGGCGGCTAAAAATATTGTCCGTGGTGAGAAAAAGCTCATCACCTGCTGGGCGATGGGGCTGACCCAGCACCGGAACTCGGTCGCAACCTTGCACGATGTCGTGAACCTGCATCTTCTTCTCGGGGCGATCGGCCGTCCCGGAGCGGGGCTTTGTCCGGTTCGGGGGCACAGCAATGTTCAGGGTGATCGAACCATGGGGATCTTTGAGAAGATGCCGGAAAGCTTCCACGACAGGATCGATTCCGTTTTCCAGTTCAACTCACCGCGTGCGGTCGGCTATGATGTGGTCAATTCGATTCTTGCGATGCACGAGGGCAAGGCGTCAGTGTTTTTTGCGATGGGCGGTAATTTCCTTCAGGCCTCTCCCGATACTGACTTTACGGCGGAGGCGCTACAGAAATGCAAGGTCACGGCTCATGTTGCCACGAAGCTCAATCGCGGTCATTTGGTGACCGGTGAGACCGGCTTGATTCTTCCCTGTCTGGGCCGAAGTGAAGCCGACCACGCGGAAAGCGGTGAGCTTCAGTTCGCGACGGTTGAGAATTCCATGGGAGTGATCCATCAGACGCAGGGCACGCTCGACCCGATTTCGGATCAGCTCCTCAGCGAGATTGAGATCGTGGCGCGACTTGCCGAGGCGACTCTGGGAGAAAAAGCGACTCTCGATTACAGGCACGCCGCTCGAGATTATGACCGGGTGCGCGATCTTATCGAAAAGACCATTCCCGGGTTTGAGAACTTCAATGAGCGGGTTCGGGTTCCCGGTGGATTCTATTTGTATAACGGTGCCGCAAACCGCGAGTTCGAAACTGAATCCGGAAAAGCCGAGTTCAGCACCGAAGAAATGAGTTCGGTTGATCTGGAAGAGGGCGAGTTGGTTCTCATGACGATTCGAAGCCACGACCAGTTCAACACGACCGTCTACGGGCTTCACGATCGCTACCGCGGGATTCACAATGAGCGACGCATCGTGTTCATGAATACGGAGGACATGGCGGAGCGGGGGATTAAGCCTCTTCAGAAGGTTACAGTGTCGAATCACTCCGGCGGACGCGACCGCGTTGTCTCAGGGTTCCTCGCGATTCCCTATGAGCTGCCGAGAAGCGCCGTTGCCGGATATTTTCCGGAGCTCAACGCGCTCGTTCCGATCGATAGCGTCGCTGCAATTTCCAACACACCGACCTCGAAGTCGATTCCGGTTCAGATTGCAGCGGAAGCCGAGTGAGAAAGCCGGTTTCTAAAGCTTGGCTCTTTTCGCTCACTCGCCAATTCGTCCCACGAGTTGACTCGGGACGCGCTCCAGTCCCTGCTCGTGCTTATCCGCGAGTTCCTGAAGTGACTGGATGACTTCAGGATTCTCACTCGCGACATCCCACTGCTCGCCGGGATCGAGTCCAAGGTGGTAGAGGAGAGGTGGATTGTGGACTTCCGCCTTCTTCTGCCCGATATAGCTTGTTTTCGTTTTGAAGTGGGCCTTGAACTGGCCTTTTCTCACTGCGAAGAGTTGCTCGCCGTGATAGTAGAACATCTCGTCGCGGGGGGCGGTTTTGGTTTCCCCTTTGAGGAAGGCGGAAAGATCGTAGCCGTCGAAGGTGCGATCATCGGGAAGGGTGCCTCCTGCGAGACTGACAAAGGTGGGGAGAAGGTCGAGGGTCGCTCCCATTTCGTGGACGATTTGCGGCTGAATCGTTCCGGGCCACGCCATGATCGTGGGCTCACGCATGCCGCCCTCCCAGGTGGAGCCTTTTCCGTCACGCAGCATCCCGGCAGTTCCGCCGTGGTGCTTGAACTTCAGCCAGGGGCCGTTGTCGGAGGTGAAGACGACGAGGGTTTCCTCGCTGACTCCGGCGGCGTCGAGGGCCTTTCTCACTTCGCCGACGGACCAGTCGATTTCTTCGATGACATCGCCGTAGATGCCGGCGGTGGAGGTGTCTTTGAAGGCATCACTGCGGAAGAGCGGGATGTGAGGGAGATTGTGGGCGAGGTAGATGAAAAAGGGCTCGTCGCCGAACTCGTTGATCTTTTTGACGGCTTCTTCGGTGAATCGGCGCGTGATCGTGGTTTGGTCGGCAGGACGCTCTACGATTTCCGCGTTACGCATCAGAGGCACGTTGTAGAGTGAGAAGTCCCCTTTATCAGCCAGTTCGAAGTGGCTCTCCCTGCGGGTCATGTCCATGTCATTGGAGTAGGGGATTCCGAAGTAGCTCTCGAATCCGTGACTGGTGGGAAGGTATTCGGGAAGGTGACCGAGATGCCATTTCCCGACCGCGGCGGTTCGGTAGCCCTCTTTCTTCAAGGCTGAGGCGATCGTCACTTCAGTAGTGGGGAGTCCACCGGATGAATCGGGGAAGAGGACACGTCGGGTGTCGGAGCACATCCCGTTTCGCACAGGGAGCCTCCCGGTGAGGAGTCCCGCCCGGCTCGGGGTGCAGACGCAAGCGGCGACGTAAAAGTTGGTCCACTTTTGCCCCTCGGTTGCCATTTTGTCGAGGTTGGGCGTTTTGATCGTCGGGTGTCCGAAGGAGGATAGATCGCCGTACCCCATGTCGTCGCAGAAAATAACGACAAAATTGGGCTTGTCGGCGCTGACCGAAATCGAGACGGCTGCAAACAGGACAACGAGAGAAAAGAGAGCGGCTTTCATGAGGTGGGGAGTGTCTCCATCGGGGTGCTTTTTGGCAATGGATTTTGCAGACATCATCCCGCAATACGTGACGGGTCAGCGACTCGGGAACTATTGACACGTCCCCCGCCTCAGGAGAGCATAAGCCACGCTATGACCACCCCACTGGATTCCGCCCCCATCCTGGAAGCTTCCGGCAAGAAGCAATCGACTCAGCAGGAACGATTTGAGAAAGTAAGAACGTTGGTCCACTCCGATTCCAATTCAGCCTCGAAAGCTCTCGCCCTGGAGGTTGCAGAGATGATCCGGGCGAGGCAGGCAGCGGGTGAAAACCTTGTCCTGGGTCTCGCGACAGGGTCGACGCCGGTTCCTTTTTACCGCGAGCTGATCCGCCTGCACGAGGATGAGAAGTTGAGCTTCCATAACGTGACAACGTTCAACCTCGACGAATACTACGGTCTCACCCAGGGGCACCCGGAGAGTTACTACCGGTTTATGCGGGATCAGCTTTTCGATCATGTCGATATCCCGGCGGAGCAAATCAACATTCCGGATGGGACTGTGGCGATGGAGGCGGTTTACGATCACTGTCTCGACTATGAGCAGCGCATCGAGCAGGCGGGCGGTCTCGATCTCCAGATTCTGGGTATTGGCCGGACCGGTCATATTGGATTCAACGAACCCGGTTCGTCGGAGGATTCGATTACGAGGATGATCACGCTCGACCGGGTGACGCGCCAGGATGCGGCGGCGGATTTTATGGGCGTCGCGAATGTGCCGCGCTCCGCGATCACGATGGGGGTCGGAACGATTCTGAAAGCAAGGCGTCTCGTTCTCATGGCCTGGGGTGGGAACAAAGCGGAGATCGTGAGAGAGGCGGTCGAAGGTGAAGTCACCGACCAAATTTCAGCGAGTTTCCTGCAGGACCATGACAATGCCACCTTTCTGATCGATAAAGCGGCCTCGACGGCCCTGACACGGTTTCAATTTCCCTGGCTCGTGGGAACGGTCGATTGGGATGACCGCATGAGAAAACGCGCCGTGGTCTGGCTCTCGGGCAAGTTGCAGAAGCCAATTTTGAAGCTCGTTGACGAAGATTACAACGAAAGCGGAACGGGGGAGTTGCTCGCGTCCACCTCGCAGGAAGCCTACGAAGTGAACATCAGCGTCTTTAATCACGTTCAGCACACGATCTCGGGATGGCCGGGAGGGAAGCGGGACGCGGATGACACCCACCGTCCCGAGCGGGCCTTTCCCTTTCCGAAGAGGGTTCTCGTGTTGTCTCCGGAACCGGCCGATGCCTTCATTGGAATTGGAGGCACCCTTGAACGTCTTAAGGAGCAGGGGCACATCGTGAAGCTCGTTTTTCAGACTTCGGGGAATTTGCGCGTTGCCGACGGTGCGGCCCTCAACTTTGCGCGCGTCGTGCTGGAAATGGCAGAGGAGGAATCGCATGCAAACACGAACTGGAAGAGCCAGAAAGAATACGCGAACAGCATTGTTGAGGCGATCAAAGAGAAGGGGGAGTTCGGAATTGACCCTGAGCGGGTACGCAAATTGAAGGGGCTCATTCTACGAGGGGAAGCCCGCGATGCCGCATCTGTATGTCGGATGGAATACTCTGAATCTGAGTTCGTTGACCTTCCTTTTTACGAAAATGGTAGATACCGTCGTTTCCAGACCACTGAGGATGATGTTTCCCTCATGAACGGGGTGATGAATGAATTCACGCCCGATATTGTCTTCGCAACCGGTGACGCCGGCGATCCGAGTTCGGTTCAGGCGATCTGTTTCCGCGCCTTTGAAGCGGCATGGAATGAGTTGAGCGGCGCCGCCTGGAGACGAGAGTGCAACGTGTGGCTCTACCGCGGACGTGATCGCCCCTACGAGGCGCACGAAATCGAAATGGCGGTACCGATGAGCCCTGACCAGATGGACCGGAAAGCGGAGTCGATTCGCAAGTTTATCTCGATTGGAGACGATGATCAAAACGCTCTGATTCGCAACCGGGAAGCGGCTGCCACCTACGATGCTCTCGGGCTGGCTGAGTATGAGGCAATCGAGGCTTTCCAAAAGTGGAAGGGGAATAAAGCGGCGAAATGAAATACCTTTCGGTGAAAGTGAAACCCGGCTCTAAACGCCCCGGGATCAGCGAACTTGAGGATGGGATTCTCGAAGTGAGAGTGAAAGCGCCTCCTGTAGACGGGAAGGCGAATGTGGAGGTGATCAAGGCGCTTGCGAAGCACCTCGGGCTGAAGCGAAGTCAGTTGGAGATTAAGACCGGTGCAGGATCGAAGCTGAAGCGGATTTCTATCTCGGAGTGAGCATCAGGGATTCGACTAGAGTCCGAAGATCGGCGCGGGAACGAGGAAGGCATGTTGTTCGAGCAGGCTCAAGGTTCCGTGCCAGCTGAGATACTGCGTCGACCAGACGACGAAAACGTAGGCTGCTGAAACGGGGATGAACCCCAGTCTCGTGATCCATCTTGCAGTCCAATGGGAGGCGGACTCCCTCTTTTCAGCACGTGACACGGCCCATCCGAGGAGAAGGCGGGCCGGAAAAATGAAGAGGACAAATAACACGTTGGGAAGCCATGCCACTTCACGCGGCGCGAGCTCGATCTTAAGAAGGTAAAGCGGTATTGCGAAAAGGAGGGTCACGAAGAGAGCGATCCAGAAGGCGAAGGGGGCCCGGCGAAAAAGCTGCCTCGCCGGCTTGAGAGAGAGAAAGTCGCGGAAATCACCGGTCATCGCGAAATGGGTTTGGAGAAAGGGAACGTAGAGCACCGCAAACCCGAGAAGTATGCCCCCGAACAACGAGCCAAGACCGACTACGGCGTTGTTCTGAGCGCTTCCGGCGGCAATCATGATGAGCAAAGGCAGGGCGAGCCAAATGGCCGCGCCGGCGAACCCGCGAAGCCCCAGCCAGAAAAGTGCGGGGATTCCAGCGGCGTTCCATTTTGCTTTCACCGAATGAATGAATGGTCTGAGCGAATGGGACTCTCCGAGCCAGCGGATGAATCGAACCGGTGCCGGCCAGAGAAAGTGACGGATTTTTCCACCCCGGATCATTGCCCATAGAAGGTGCAGAGTCACGAGGACGATCATGACCGCGAGAAGAACCCGCAGGTTGTTGGCAGACTGGCTTCCCGCTTCGATCAGTTCGGCATCCTGCCAGAAGCTGTGAATGAGGCGAACGGGTAGAAACCAGAGCCAGGAGGCGAGGATGATTCTGCCGAGGGTGGAGAACTCACGCAGTCCGATGAAGCCGTCACGTAGGCGACCGCTCCGGGCAACACGACCGGATCCCTCGAGGAGATAGCCGAGACTGATGAGATTGAGAATAGGGATCACCGAAATAACGGCCAGTCCCAGAACGAGCGTGATGAACCCGAAGAGTGTCCGGAAGGCCGAGAGGCAACGGCCCGTGATTCGCCTGAAAATCCCCGGGGTTCGTTCGTCCGGAAGCGCAGGAGGTTGAATCGGTGTAGTGGGGGATTGTACGAGCATTTACACCTCACGAAGACGGGGGCTTGGAGGAAATGGTTACACCTTTAGAGCAATCTCCGGAAATCGGCGCTCCGTCTCGAAATTCCGGAGCCCCTAGCCGGCCGGGCTCGCTTGCGCTTCCTCGTCGGCTTCTTCGGCAGAGATTTCCTCCTCGGGCAGCTCGTCTTCGCGTACAAAACGAAGATGCTGAATGGAGCGATCATCGGCTTCGATCACCTCGACACGGTAGCCGGCGATACGAGTCTCCTCTCCGTCGACGGGAAGACGCCCGAGATGATTGGTGAGGTAGCCACCCACGGTGCTGACGTCAGGGTCTTCCAGATCGAGGTCATCGACTTCGTCACATAACTCGTGAAGGGGAAGCCAGCCCTCAACATTGAATTCTTCTTCGCTGATGCGTTCAAATCCGGTTTCTTCGGGATCGTCAAATTCGTCACGAATCTCTCCGACAACCTGATCGAGGACGTCATCGAACATAACCAGTCCGATCGATCCGCCGAATTCATCGACGACGAGGGCCAGGTGAGCGCGCTCCGCGAGAAAGCGTTTCAGCATTTCATCGAGAGGAAGATCTTCCGAAACCCGCATCAGATCCCTCTTCAGAGCGAAGAGATTGGGTGCTTCTTTATCCATTTCCCCGAGCAGATCCTTGATGTGGATGAGGCCGAGGGTGCTGTCGAGGTGACGATCGACGAGCGGGAATCGAGTGTGCTTTGACTCCAGCGCGATCTCCAGATTCTCGCGAAAGGTGCGATGCACATCGAGTGCAACGACGTCATTCCTCGGCGTGAGGATGTCGCGAACAATCAACTCATTCAATTCGAGGGCGTTGATGAGGATAGTTTGTTCGGTCGGTGTCACTTCTTTGGCACGGCCGGTTTCCTCAACGAGGAGGCGAATCTCAGCAGCGGTGTGTGTAACCGTTCCATTTTCCATCGGTTGAATATGGAAAAAAGATCTCAGCAAAAAGTCTGAAACCTTGTTGATTGCCCAGATAGGTGCGGCAAACAGGTAGTAGAAAAATGTTACCGGCTTGCTGCAGGAGATCACGGTTCCCACCGTCCGGCGAAGACCGAAAACCCGTGGAATCAACTCACCAAAGGTCATGTGAATCACGGCGAGGATGACGAGACTGATCAGGAATCCGACGATGGAATGAAAATCGTCCGGCAAATTGATGAGATTGAAGAGGGGCTCCAGATACGACGCAACAAATGGGGTTCCAATCGCTCCGATAATGAGGCTGGAAATCGAAATCCCGAGCTGACACGCCGAAATGTAGGCGTTCAGGTTGGTCGACATTTTCAGAGCGGTGTCAGCCCCTTTGCGACCTTCCGCGGCGGCTTCCTCGATCTGGGAGACGTGAACTTTGATCAACGCGAACTCTGACGCGACGAAGAGGGCATTGAGGAGAAGAAACGTAACCAGGATGAGGATGGAAACGAACGGTCCGGGAAGATGTAGCGCAAGCTCGGACAGCAACGTGCTGTTGAGAGAATCAGCCTGAAAAGGCAGAACAGAAAGGGTGATCATTCAAGTCTCGATAAATCGGCACCTGCAAAAAACACGAATTGGTAACAAGCGGCGCAAAGCGCGCATTTTAAGGCGAAAAAAGCAAAACTGCCAGTGATTTGTGAATCGGGCTAATCAGAGGCTGGAAATGGAAGTACCATGGGTAATCCGCTGGGAACACTTTCAGGTATTGTCGACTCGAGATTTCTGGCGGACGGGCTGGTGAGCGATTTCAAAAATTCAACGAGATCGCTCACTTCCTCATCGGAATAGTAGGCAGGGATCTTGTGCGCCGGGTCCATGGTCTTTTTGACCAGCTTGACGACTTCACTGCTGTTGTGCACTGCGCCGCGGAATTCGGGTTCAAGTTGTCCGGCGTCATAGTTGTCGAGCTCAGATCCGGGACTGAGTTGATGTCTCACAGCCCCCTCGAGGGTGGTGTAGGCACCATTGTGCATGTAGGGAAAGGTGAGTTCCACATTGCGGAGAGGGGGCGTTCTGAATTTGAATCGATCCTCAAGGCCGTAATCACTGCGAAGCATGATTCCAAGGTCGTAGTCCTCCTGCTCGTTGGGGCCGGGGCCGATCGGCACCACGCCCATATTGTAGTGCTTTTGATCCGTGAGAAGTTTACCTGAATGACAGGAGGCACAGTTGGCTTTTCCATAGAAGAGCAGAGCGCCGCGGAGCTGTGGCTCACTGAGAGCATCGGTTTCGCCGGCGAGAAAACGATCAAACGGGCTGTCGTAGAACGAAAAGGAGTCAATCTCGAACGCGGCGATAGCATTCGCGGCGTGAGCGAAGTGAATCTCGTCCTGTGCTAATTCCGGATAGGCCGCTTTGAACATCTTGCGGTAAGCCTCCACGTTCATAAGCCTTTGCACGAGTGCGGCCCAGATTTCCTCTTCGTTCTGGCCGAGGACTTCACCGACTTCGTTGTGCACACCGGCCGAATCTCTTTCGCCTTTGGTCCCGCGCATCTCGGCGTTTGAGAGAACCGGCATCATTGCCTGAGCCGCGAGCACGTTTTCAACAATATCGGGCATCACGACCTGATAGTAATTTTCGGTTTTGGTGAGTCTCGCCTGATTGACGACGAACTTCCCGTCCTCCCGCTGGTAGCACCGACTGTCCCAGAACATGGAATGCCAATCGGAATCTCCGCGGTTGAAAATTTCAGGCGAATTACGGGGCGTGAAAGGGTGCGCGGCGCTGCTCAGGTTGAATCCCATGAGGACCGGGTCGCGGCCCTCCACATCAACGAGGCGCAATCCCTCCGGCATGCGGCGTCCTTTATCGACGTAGGCTCTCGTTCCCACGGCGCGCGATCTGCCATCGGCAGTAGCGGTGAGAGGGTGATGACAGGTTGCGCAGGAGACATCGCGATTGCCCCCGATGAGGGGATCAAAAAAGAGCGCCTGTCCAAGTTCAAGTCTCTCTTTGGAATATTCCTGTTTCGGATCCAGAACGGTCACGTGATTCTGCTCGAGAAGCGCCTGAAGTTTGGCAACGGGATCGGCTTCCTCTGCCACGAGTGGCGTGGGCAGAGTCATTCCCAATATCAGGAGCGCGATGAGGGCGCCGACTGCGTGAATCGGAGATGGTTTGATTGGTCGTTTCATCCTCTAAAGTAGGTATACAGCTTTGAATATAGTTTAACAGGCCCGTCAATAGGTATCGAGCCTCTCTTTCCGGGGCGGCCGGCTATTTGCGGTCCAGCTCAAGAAATTTCGCTTCAGGAGCTGCTTTGGTTACACTGGTTTTGCCGTCAGGCCATCGAACTGTGACTTCGATCGGCGTTTTCGTGTTCTTCGGAACCGCGAAGATGAGGTCTGATCCGGACTGTCCGAGGTAGCTTCCGCCCGCAAAGATTTCAGTGGTTTGGGGCGCAAAATTACCCGCCGCGACGGTGACCTTCGCTCCGATGCTCTGAGGATTCCCCGGTGCGCCTTTCAGTCTGATTCGCAAAGGAGTTCCCGGCGAGCGATCCGCGAGATCATTAATGAAAATCTGAGGATCTGCGTCATTCACGCCGACTACGAAATCCTCCCAGCCATCGAGATTCACATCAATCGCAGCGAGGCTCTTTGCGTCTCCGGGGACGACGAGTCCGCTCTCGTGATGCCAGATCAGTTCAAAAGGCTCCGAGGGGTTGCCGGTTCCTTTCAGCAGTGTGCTGAGGCCGCCGTCGAGACGGCCCTGCTCTGCGGTGATGTTGAAGTGATTCTGAACAATGTAGCAATCGCACAGGCCGTCGAGATCGATATCGCGGAGAACAATTCCGAATCCCGGCGAAATCTGAGCGAGATGGGGAAGGGCCTTCATCTCGAAGCGTCCCGTTCCATCATTAATGAGAAGGGAGCTGTCCATATTGTTCGCTCTGAACTGGCTAGCCGCCTGGATCTTGTCGATATCGTAAATGCCTGAGAGCGGTAGCGATGCGTAGTTGTGGAAGGTTTGTATTTTATCCGCTATGAACGGCATAGCGCCAACGGATGCCATGAAGCCCCGGCGGGGATAACAAATTGTTTCGCCGTTCTCGTTGAGGAAGCGGGCTTCAACAATGTGCGATTTTCCCGAATTATCGAAGTCACCGAAGAAGATCAACTCGGGTGACTCGAGGCTGGCATTGTAGGTGGAGTTTCGTCCAAGATTCGTGACGACGTAATCGATGTCTCCATCGTTGTCGATATCGCGACCATCGATCCCGGTCCACCAGCCATGGGAGGCGAGTCCGGTGCCTTCAAGTCCCGCTGCTTCGCTTTGATCCACGAAGGTACCCTGCTTGTTTTTGAAAAACTTGATCGGGCCCCACTCAGTTGTGACGAGGAGGTCGAGCCAACCGTCATTATCAGGATCACTCCAGAGCGAACTGGTGACCATCCCGGGTTCGAGCAGTCCCGGAGCCACTGTCGCGGTAACATCAGTGAATGTGCCGTTGTCATTTCGCAGGAGCGAACTCTTTGGCGAGAGTGGAAACATCCCCGGAACGGACCGGGAACCGACAAAGAGATCAAGATCGCCGTCGCGGTCAAAATCCGCGGCGGAAACCGTGCCTGAGCTGTTCATTGAACCGGGCAGGGTATTTTCGGGGGCCGCCGTGAAATTGCCGTTTCCATCATTGAGGTAAAGCCTGTCGAGCAGCACCGGAGAGTTCGGCGTCGCTTCCACGCCGCCACTGGCTGCGTAGAGATCCAGATCGCCATCACCATCGATGTCGACGAGAAGCATTCCCATGTCTTCGAAGCGGGCATCCTCTTCAAAAACCGCTTGAGGGTCCGGAGCGAGGATGACATCGCCGGAGCCGGGGGTGGTTTGATTTCTGAAAATCTGGGTCGGCTGTCCGGCGGCACCGGATAGAACGAAATCGGGGTCGCCGTCACCATCTACGTCTCCCCATGCCTGACCGGGCCCGAGTTGTGACAATTTAAAAGGGAGGAGCGGTTGCCGGTCGTAGTCGTCAAATTCGAGCTCTTTGTGAGAAAATCCTTTGAGCGAAGGGACTTCGCGGAACCACGGGTTTTGGAGCTCACGTGATTGAACCGGCGGATCCGGTTTTGCACCGGTGTCCGGCTCGGTGATTGTATAGCGATGATTCACTTTGAGGTCGTCAATTTCCTGAATCTCTCCACTGGGCCATTCCAGTCGCATTTTGGTGATGGCCGCGTTCTCTCCGAGACCGAATTGCAGGATAGGTTCATCCGCGTCGAGGTAGCCTCCATAGGGAAACAACTGTCGGCTCTGTTTGGTTCCGTCAGGCGTCTCAATGGTGACCAGCGTCCCGATTCCCTGAGTGTTGCTCCGGGTTCCTTTCAATTCGACCACGAGCCGATTTCCCTCAGTGCTCTGGTTATGGTAAACGCTGAGAGGATCATCGAGATTGGAGGTGAGGAGATCGACCCGACCGTCGCCGTCCAGATCAGAGAGGGACGCACCGTATGACATACCGACGTGATCAAGGCCCCATGCCTTGGAAACGTCATCAAATTGAAAATCTCCCAGATTCTTGTAGGCCAGATTCTGCTCGCGCCGCGTCGGAGTGTCACGGTAGTGATCCCAGTGAGTCTTTCCGACCAGTGTTGCATGGCTGATTTCCGGCAGATCCGAGTGATTGAACTGACGGGGAATCCCGTTGCAGAAAAAGAGGTCCGAGAGTCCGTCGTTGTCAAAATCAGCACTTCGAATCGCCCAGGTCCATTCCGTCTGAGCCACGCCCGCCATCCATGCGCCTTCGAGGAACTCGTTCGTGCCCGTATTAACATGCATCGTGTTGTGCATGATCTGCTCGGCTCCGTCCACGTAATACAGATTGTCATGTCGATCGGCCATCGAAGCCATTGATGCCATCTGCATGTAGTGCGTCTTGGGCATCATGTCAGCGAGGAGAAAATCGATGTATCCGTCGTTGTTGAAGTCGCTCTGAACCGCGCCCATGGAGAACCAGGTGGTGTGCCGAACGTGCTTTTCGGACACTTCTGTAAAAGTTCCGTCGCCATTATTGCGATAGAGGAAATCAGGGCTCTTGAAATCGTTGCCCACGTAAAGGTCGGGCCAGCCATCGTAATTGTAGTCCCACCACGTCGCGGAATTGCCCCAGTGACGCTCCTTTGTGATGCCTGCCGCCTCAGTAATTTCGACAAAACCTTTTTCACCGTCGTTGCGTAAAAAGTAGTCAGGACGACCGGATTCTGTGTAAAGGAACTCGCCGTTGTCGCCACGTTTGTTCTGGTCAACTTCATACCAGCGCTGCCATTCCTCACCAACGTAGAGCTTTCCGCCCTTGTCGAAAATACCAATCGGTTCCGCAGGTCTGCCGGATTCGCGATAGATCTGGTGAGTTAAAATATAGACGTCGAGATCGCCATCACGGTCGAAATCGGCAAATGCGGGGATAACGGAGCCTTCTTTAATATCGAGGCCGAATTCTGCTGCTTTATCGACAAAGGTGATAGGACCCTCGGTTCTAACCCCGTTTTCAATCGCCGAGTTAATAAAAAGCTGGTTCGGGAAATCGTAATTGCAGACGTAGATATCGAGATCTCCGTCATTATCGATATCGGCGAGTGAAATCCCGACGGCCCAGGCTTCATCGCCACCGCCGACACCTGCCTGAGCGGTGACATCTTCAAACTTCAAGGTTTCGCGTTGAAGGTAGAGGCCGTTTTCGAGCGGACCGTTGCCGGCAAAGATATCAGGGCGGCCGTCCAAATCGAGATCTCCGACCGCGACCGCAGCGCAGGCTGATGACGAGTGGTAAGCGCGGGCAAGCGGGTGATCAGCGAGGATCGGGGAGACATGATTCACTCCGGTTTCCTCCGGCTTGAGAAGTTTAAACAGAGTCTTGACCTCCGGGTCGCGGGACGTTTCAGCAAGTGGGCGGGAGGAAACCAGCTCGTTAGCGAAAACAGGTGCCGCGATGAGAGAGCCGAGGAGCAGGACGTTGAAAATTGACGACCGACGATTGTTTCGGTTCGGGGGGAAATCCATATTGAATTCAGAGTGAGTAATTATTCGGGGAGTAAATACCATTTTCTGAAACGCTTCAAGACTAACCGTGACACGCAGGAGGCGTGTCTGTGTGATGTGCCGGGGCGACTTTGAGCCGGATGCATTCCGCAGGCTTGTTGCAGCAGGGGCACTGGATCGGATCGATCATATTGCCTATTTTACATTACATATATTGTAGGAAGTTATTGTAAGGCTTTGTGAGATGGGCTGATTGGGTCTTTTGAGCCGCGAGCGCATCGTTCCTGTTCTAAGATCCCTGTGTCTCGCTCGTTCTCTTATTGGATCGAGTGTTCCACATGGAATGCTGGCAACTCATTATAATTACAAGCTGCTGACATTTTGCATCGCCCGGTCGATTTTGATGGCGCGTCTTGATCCGCATTCAATCATCACTTAAATCAGTTTGCCCGGCTATTTGTATCGGTTACTTTGAAACTCCCCAATTTTTATTCTGTATGAACAACGGACTTCGCTCATTATTTCTGGGCACCTGCATATCTTTTATTTTGCCCAATCCGGCTCACTCGCTTGATCTCTTCAAGCGCAGTGAGAAAAAAGTTTTGAATGCCGAGCAGCTCAGCACTCAGGAAGGTACCGCTGATGCTTTGCTGAAAAAGGCAGCTGCCTACGAGGCTTCCGGTAAAAAGCGCCAGGCCCGCGACACATACAAATCGGTGAGTCGTTCTTATCCGAGAACTGAAGCCGGCGCTGAGGCAAAGTTCAATTACGCCCGACTCCTTGAATCTGATGGTGATGGTCGTAAAGCTTTTGAGGAATACGAGGAGTTGATCACGAATCATCGTAATTCACCACGGTTTAATGAAGCGATCGGGCGCCAGTTCGATATTGCCGAGGCACTCAGAAAATCGGATAAAAAAGGATTTCTGGGCCTTGGCGCTCCGATTCAGCCTTCAGCGCTGATTGAGATGTTCCAGTTTATCAGCACCAATGCCCCGCACTCTGAATATGCGCCCAAATCATTGCTGAATATCGGCTACGTTCGGACCAAAGTTGCTGAAATGAATGAAGCGATTGCTGCGTTTCAATCGGTGGTTGATACGTATGCCGGCACTTCCTACGCCAAGGAAGCTCAGTATGAAATCTTCCGCCTGCGCGGCGTTAAAGCCGAAGATTCTGAAAGTCCTGTCATGGATAGAGCTCAAGTCGAAGCCGGGCTTGATTTTGTGAATCAGAATCCGGATGACCAGCGTGCTGCGGAGATCAAGACTGACTTGAGCGAAATTGAAGCGCGCTCTATGGAGAAGCTCTACAAGACCGGGATGTTCTACGAGAACAGCGGAAAGCCGGATTCTGCGAGGATCTATTACCGCGAAGTGATCAAAAACCCAAACACGAGCTGGGCCTCCAAAGCTCAGGAGCGCTTAAATCGTCTCGACAGTGCTCCGGATTCGGTTGAGAAGAAGGCGGGACTGTTCGGGGCGAATCCACTGAAGAAAGACAAGGTGGAAATGCGCACCTCTTCCGATGAAATTCTTCCTTTGGCTGGCGATGACGCCTCCGCAGCAGATGCCGAATAAGAGGTTTTTGAAACAGCGATTGATTAGAGGCTTGTCTTTCTGGTTTTCCGGCCTAATTTCGGTTCATTGTTGTAAATTTCGTTTCGATTTAACGAAAGAGGCTTGAGGCCTCCCAATCTTGTTCCCATGAAGCCGGTATCTTCACTTTCTTTCCTTGCTCTTATTTGCGGTGCGCTTGTCAGTTTGAGCGGTTGCGCCGGCTATCAGCTTGGCGGTGCCAAGCCCGCCAGCTATTCCGGAATCAACAATATCTTTATTCCCAGCTTTAAGAACAGCACGCTTGAACCGAGGCTCTCCAGCCTCGTCACCAATGCGGTTTTAAAAGAGGTTCAGGCGGACGGAACCTACAAAGTAACAAACCGGGCAAACTGTGACGCCGTACTCATGGGAACCATCGCCGATGTCACAAAGACCCAGTTGCGTGCCGAGAAAACAAATACTCTGGAATCTACGGAATTGAGTGTGCGATTGATCTGTGATTTCTATCTTGCTGATCCGAACACAGGCAAGCGAATCACGGGATTGCAGGATAAAACGATCGACAAGGCTGCGGTTCTCTCTGAAGAGAGAAGCTATGACCCTCTCAGGGTGAATCTCGGACGTGTCTACGGATCTACCATTCAGGTGGTGGATGAAAGTTTCCAGGTCGGTGAGCGCGGTGCCCTCGCCATTGCTGCCGAAGATCTTGCGACGCAGCTTGTCTCGCAGTTATCCAATGGATGGTAACCCGGAGTCGGCTGACGATTTAACGGGTATTGGTGGCGATGAGTCACCGTCAGGCAGTGCCGGCGCCTCTCAGGCGGTTGGACGCGGACGTCTCCAACTCGTTGCCAGTCCCATTGGCAACCTCGGCGATATTACTTTCCGCGCAGCGGAGGCGCTTAAGAACGCCAATGTCATTGCCTGCGAGGACACCCGGCATACCTCCCGACTCTTGAATCACCTCGGGGTGAAAAATAAGGAACTCGTAGCCCTTCACGAGCACAACGAGCAACAGCGCTCCGGGCGTCTCGTCGAGCGGGCTCTGAGTGGCGAGGTGGTCGCTTACGTGTCCGATGCCGGAATGCCGACTATTTCAGATCCCGGCTACCGAATTGTCAGAGCGAGTTACGATGCGGGATTGCTTGTCGAAGTTCTCCCCGGCGCCTGTGCGGTGGTCACGGCGCTTGCCGGTTCGGGAATGCCGACAGACGCATTCTACTTTGGTGGATTCCTTCCGGTAAAGTCCGGTCGGCGGATGAATGAACTTACGACAGCACTGGATCGCAAAGAAACTTCGATCTATTACGAGTCTCCGCACCGTCTTTTGAAAACGCTCAATGCCTTGTGTGAGATCGCCCCGGAGCGGGAGATCTGTGTGGCGAGAGAGTTAACGAAGAAATTTGAGTCGTTCCATCGAGGTCAGGCTCAGGAGGTTCGCGCCCATTTCAGCGAGGTGAATCCGAAAGGTGAAATCACCTTTCTCATCCAGGGTAAGGGCAATCGAAAGCAGAAGCGCGAGAAGCTCCGGCCTGAAAAGAAATGAGGCGGAATCTTTCGACCCCGCCCCACTTTCATCTCTTCACCAATGCCCGTAAGGCAAAATTTAGTCAGACCTTATCGTAGGTGAAATCATTCCCGAGGGTCTCTTTTGCCGGCTTCCGTTTAGAGGAGGGCTTGTCGGTGGGATAAATAGCACCCCCGGGGAATGAGCGTCGACTCAGTGGTTGTCTGCCAATCGGGACACGCTTGCTTTCATCATATCTCTGTTGAGCGGTCACGGGTAGTTCCCTGAGGGACTCCGATACCGTTGGCAGTGCATTCTCCTGAAGCTCAGGAAGAAGGTAGAATAAGTCGCGTGGCCTGTTGTCGATGCCGATGAACATGTTGTCTGTTTGTTTTGCCTGAATGGTTCTTACGCTTTTTGTTTAAACAGCGGCAGGAATTCTCAGGCTCCGCCACTCAGGACTTTTGGTTTGTGTTCTAATATCTTATTATAATTTTCATAATTAGACAATTTATTTATACTTTATTTTAAAATTAAAATTAAAATTTTCGGCTTCAAATGGGACTTTCCTGACTCGCTGCCGTTGAGGGCAAAGAGTTCCAAGTGAATTTGCGACATTTCATTAATCGTTTAGAATCCAAAAAATGGATCACTCCCCCACTCTTTCTCTTGCCGATCGCCTTGAACGACCGATCTCGGCCATCACCGCTTATGATTACCCGATGGCCCGGTTGTGCGACGAAGCCGGCATTCAGATGATTCTGGTTGGCGACTCGCTGGGAATGGTTGTTGCGGGGCATCCTGACACGACTTCAGTGACGCTTGAGCAGATCATCTATCATACGGAGATGGTTTCACGCGGGGCAAAGCATGCCGTCATCGTCGCTGACTTGCCGATTCATACTTACGACGATCCGGAGATGGCTCTTCAAAGCAGCCGGCAATTGATCGCTGCCGGAGCAGATGCCGTTAAGCTGGAAGGCGGCCTCGGGCAGATTGAAAAGGTGAAGAAATTGCGAGCCTCCGGAATTGAGGTCTGCGGGCATCTCGGGATGCTTCCCCAGCGAGTCAAAGAGGAAGGCGGCTATAAGAAAAAGGGGAAAACCGGTGCGGAAGTCGACGGAATGGTTGAGGCCGCGAAGGCATTGGAGGAAGCGGGCGTGTTCGCTATCGTGCTGGAGAGCATGCTGCCATCAGCGGCAGAAGCGATCACGGCGGCGGTTCAGGTTCCCACGATCGGAATCGGTGCAGGTGGGCAATGTGACGGTGAAATCCGGGTCCTGCACGATGTCATTGGCAGTTCCCCCTGGTTTGTTCCTCCCTTTGCGACCGTTCACGGAAATGTGGCCGAAGTGACCGTCGATGCACTGGCAAAGTATCTTGAAGAAATTCAATCCACCCGTTAGTGCGGTTACGCTGCGCTCTATTTGGCAGGGAAAAAAATACTTGCGTGATTCCTCCTCTCAAGCCACAGTCAATTGTCTCTGACCTGTTCCAGGCTACTGATCTGTGCTTCTTTTCATCTATTTCCTGCACGGTAAGCCTGCGAAAATATTAAGGGACAACGTCTTCTGTCGGCGTGGCATTCTGCTCATGCTTTGATTTGAACTTTGGTTCTCTTGACAGTCAAGACGACCAAACCAGTTACCTCGGATACGATCCGTATTAAATTAATTCAGTGTTCGCCTGCCTATCGCCATGGTTATCTCAGATTCTCCAAATGCGTTTGACTACAAGGCTCTCTGAGTTTTAGCCAATTTCCAAAAGGATTCCCAATCCGCCCCCCTTTCTACAGAGTTTCATGAGTCACGACGATTCTACCGATCAAACGGACGTGCCAAAGGGCGCGTCATCAAAGGAGAAGGCTGCTACGGCTGCGACAAAGGAGAAGGCCCCCGGGAAAGCATCCAAGGCACCCCGGAAGGAGAAAGCCGAGGTGGCTCCTGAAGAAAAATCGTCAAAGCCGAAGAAGAAGGCAGCAAAAGCCAACGCTCAAGACGATTCATCTGAAACTTCACCTTCGGCAACCGATTCAGCGGAAACGGGTGCCGGGAAAGGAAAATCCGATCGCGCCCCGGCGAGAAAGAAGCGTTCGGAGTCCAATTCCGAATCTTCCGACAATCGCTCTGACGAGAACAGCGACAATCGTTCGGATCATGAAGGTCGTGATGATCGACGCAACAACCGCCAGCGCTCCTCCCGCAACAGTGGCGGTAGACGGGGCAACAATCGTCGCCGCAGACAGGATGGTGGTGACGGAAAGCCCCGCAACGACGAAGCCGAGGGCGATTCTGACAACGGTTCATCCGGCGACGAGAATTCAGAGAACCGCCAACCTCAAAAAACGCGAAAGCAGCGCTACCAGGAGCGTAAAGAAAAGGAGCGTGCCCGCGAAGCAGCCGCTCTCGAAGCTGCCCCCGCGATTGAATCAGAGG
The DNA here is from genome assembly GCA_029213065.1 of Verrucomicrobiales bacterium. Lineage (GTDB taxonomy): Bacteria > Verrucomicrobiota > Verrucomicrobiia > Verrucomicrobiales > DEV007 > Arctic95D-9. The sequence goes on from JARGPH010000002.1 coordinate 255,499, forward strand.
GAATCGTTGAGATCTCTTCGAAAGGATTCGGATTTCTCCGTGAGAGTAAACGCGGATTTCAACAGTCTCCCAAGGATGTCTTCATCACGCCGGAGATCGTCCGTATTCACGGGCTTCGTGACGGTTTGATGGTGAAATGCATCTCGAAAGAAGGCCTTCGCGGTCCCCAGCTGATCGAGTTGGTCTCGATCAACGATGCTTCACCGGAAGAATACGCGCTTCTCCCCTATTTTGAGGAGCTTACCGCGATCAATCCGAATAAGAAACTTACCCTCGAAACGGAATCGACCCGGGCGACCACCCGCGTCATTGATCTTGTTGCGCCGATCGGTCGCGGACAGCGTGGACTGATCGTGGCTCCTCCCCGCACCGGCAAGACGACTCTGCTCCACCATATCGCGGAAGGGATCCAGAAAAATTACGACGAGGAGATTCATCTCATGGTGCTTCTCGTTGACGAACGCCCCGAGGAAGTGACTGATTTTCAGCGTTCCTTCCCGGGAGTGGAAATTTTCTCAAGCTCCAACGACAGCGAAGCGAAGGACCATGCCCGTATCGCTCTGCTTGCGATCGAGCGAGCCAAACGTCTTGTCGAAGCCGGAAAGCATGTCGTCATGCTGATGGATTCGATCACTCGACTGGCCCGTGCCTTTAACAGCCAGATGCGCGGAGGTAAAGGTCGCGGCACTGCCAGTGGTGGACTCACCGTGGGAGCGCTCGAAGTTCCCCGTCGCATTTTTGCCGCTGCGCGGAACACTCGTGAGGCCGGTTCGTTGACTATCATTGCAACCGCATTGATCCAGACGAACAGCAAAGCGGACGAAGCCATTTTTCAGGAATTCAAAGGAACCGGCAACATGGAGTTGGTTCTCGATCGTCAGATCGCACAAAATTACGTTTATCCCGCCGTCGATATTCACAAGTCAGGAACCCGGCGTGAAGAGCTTTTGCTCCCTCCCCATGTTCTCGAAAAGATCTATGTAATCCGTCGCGGACTCGGTGGCTATAAGCCTGTTGACGCGATGGAGTGGCTTCTTAAGTGCATGGAGAGATACCCGTCCAACGCTCAAATGTTGATGGATATCAAAACGAACGCACTGGCTTAGTGATTCAATTTCGACACCGCTTAGCGGTTGCAGTCCTCACATGATTTTGCTACATACACACGTATGAGCAATTTCGTTGAAACGACCCGCCAGGGGTTCGGGAGCCGGGCCAAGAATTCATTTGGCGGAATCATCTTCGGCATCATTGCCGTAGCCCTGGGCGTTGTCCTTCTCTTTTGGAATGAAGGGCGGTCTGTGAAGCGCTACAAAGACCTCAAGGAAGGTGCTGGATCAGTGGTGGAAGTGAGTTCCGAGTCGGTCGATCCCGCGATGGAGGGAAAACTGATTCATTTTACCGGTCAGGCAAAAACAGGAAGCCCTATCTCCGATCCGGTCTTCGGTATTACTGAATCAGCGATCCGCTTAAATCGCAAAGCGGAAATCTATCAGTGGGTCGAGAAGGTTAAGACGGAGGAGAAAAAGAACGTGGGTGGCAGTGTCGATAGTAAGAAGACATACTCCTATCGCCAGGAGTGGGTAGCAAAGCCGGTCAACTCCAGTGAGTTCAAGGTAACTAACGGTCACACCAATACGAACGAGATGAAATACCGCTCCGAAAGTTTTCAGGCGGACAAAGTTTCCGTCGGTGCTTTCAATCTTCCTGAGTTTCTCATTTCGAAGATCTCCAACTCTGAAGCCTACCTGCCATCCTCCCTCGACAAAGCCGCTGCGGAGGTAAAAGCCGGTGCAAAGATCGCCGGGAATTACGTCTACTTCGGTTCCAGTTCTGAGGCGCCGGCGATCGGCGATATCCGGGTCAGCTTTTCGATTATCCGCCCCGGTCCGCTTAGTGTTGTCGCCCAGCAGGAGGGGGCAACCCTCGTTTCCTATTCGGCAAAAACGGGTGGCAAGGTTGCCCTCCTCGAGTCGGGCATCCTCAACTCCCAGGAGATGTTTCAGCTGGCGCAGGATCGCAACAAGATGCTCGCCTGGGCAATTCGAGTCGGTGGCTTCGTTCTGCTAAGCATGGGCTTCGGAATGATCCTGAAACCGCTCTCAGTGATTGCCGATGTGCTTCCTTTCGTGGGGCGCATCGTCAGCGCCGGAACAGGTCTGGTCGCTTTTCTTCTCGCGGGTATCGTCTGGACGCTTACGGTTGGTTTTGCCTGGATTTTTTACCGCCCCATCCTTGGTATTGCTATCCTCGCGGTCACCGTTTTACTCATCTTCTTCATCTTTAAGAAAATGAAAGCGGGCCGCGCAGCAGAAGCGGGCGTTCCACCGCAAGACACCGCGCCACCCCTGGATACGCCTCCTCCCTTGAACTGATTTCTGTTTCTCCCCTCCTATGACAGAAAAAGGCGCTCCGGAATCAGCTGATAACGAATCAACGGCTCAAGACAGTTCGAAAAACGCGCTCATCAAAAAGGCACGCACCGCCAAGCGTGTCTCGTGGATTCTCGACGAATTGATTCGCGTTCCCGGAACGAACATTCGCTTTGGACTCGACCCTATCCTGGGGATACTCCCCTACGGAGGTGAAACCGTCGCGACCATCATTGGTGCGACCATTCTCGGCGAGGCCGGTAAAAAAGGGATTCCTTTTCGCTCGCTCATCAAGATGGGCGGCAACATGCTCCTGAACGCCGTTGTCGGTGTCGTTCCCTTTCTCGGCGATGCCTTTTCGTTCTGGTTCAAATCCAATTCGCGGAACTACAAAATGCTCAATACCTATCTGGAGAGCGACGAAGGCGATCAGGAACCCGGTGGCTGGGGACCTCTCATCGTCGTATTCGGGATTATCGGTCTCGTTCTCTTGATCAACATTCTCGCGTGGTTTGTGCTCTTTAAGTTTCTGGACCTGGGGCTCAAAGCTCTCGGGACGGCGTAGTTGACATGGATACTATCTACGTAGAGTCGGGGGTGCGAAGCCATCCCCGCACTGAGAAAGTCTTCAAGCGACACCCGCGAGCCACCGTGATCGAATGCGAACACTATGGCGAGATTTTCAACGTGAAGTCTCAGAATTTCCGGCTTCAGAAGCAACGCCCCTCGCTTATTCTTGCTGAGAAAAAAGGGCAGACCGTGCTTCCTACTCCGCCGGACTACAGCATCGGGCCGAAGCATAATTATTACTTCAGCCACATGCTGAACTGTCTCTACGACTGCCGTTACTGTTTCCTCCAGGGGATGTACCGGTCTGCGAATTACCTGTTTTTCGTCAACTTCGAGGCCTTCGAGCGCGACATCGAAGCGACCCGGGAGAAAGTGGGTGACGATCTCTGCCTCTTTTCCGGATACGACTGCGATTCACTGGCGATGGAGTCGCTCACGGGCTTCGCTGAGCACTTCGTTCCCTGGTTTTCGGGGCGCCCCGGGCTCACGATGGAGTTGAGGACGAAAAGCATCAATACGCGCCTTCTCGAGGCCGCTGATCCTGTTTCCAACATCATCCCCGCATTCACCCTTTCCCCTGACGCGATCGCCAGAGAGATCGAACACGGCGCGCCTTCCTTTGAGAGGCGACTCAAGAGGGTCAGGTCATTGACCCAACAGGGTTGGATGGTTGGATTGCGACTCGATCCTCTTATCCCGTGGCCCGGTTTCAGGAAATTGTATTCCGAAATGGTCGAGTCGATCTTTCATCAAGTCGACCCGTCGATGATTCACTCGGTCACACTGGGACCGATGCGATTTCCCAAGGCGATGCATGACCGCATTGTGAGGCTCTATCCAACCGACCCGCTGTTTGCCCTCGAGGAGATGACTTTGCAGAAAGGGCAAATGACCTATCCCGAATCGATTGAGGCTGATCTGGTCGGCACGATGATCTCTGAGCTGGAAAAGCATCTTCCCCGCGCTCGCCTTTTTCACCAGACGGCGTGAAGACTATTTCCGGCTCATTCGCCAGAAGAGAAACGCACCGACGCTGAGAAAGAGGACGTTGGGAACCCAGACGAGAATGTGTGCATTCGCTTCGGCATCGTCACTCTTTGAGGCCGCCGCCGATAGCATCATGTAATAGACCACGGCGAGAAACATGCTGATGATGAATCCGGCAGTTCCTTCGCGGCGCTGAGCAGTGAGGCCGAGCGGAACACCAATGAGGGCGAAGGTGATGCAGGACAATGAAAAGGCACATCGCATATTGATTTCAGTCCGGTAAATGGCCTGCTGAGCCGGATCCAGCGTTTCATCAGTAATTTTTTCAATGAGACGCCGCAGGGAAACGTTCTCGGGTTGATCTTTGACTCCTTTACTGCCGCTTGCAAAGTTGGCGAGAGAAACTCCGGCAGTTGCCTCTGTCATGAATACCGGCTGTGCAGCGTCCATGAAGGACTTGTCCTGTGCGGCCATGAGAAGGTTCACATTCTTCATCTTCATGACCAGTTCAGGATCGGCTTGATCCAGTTCGACTGATACCTCTGACTGTTCCGCCATTGCGAAAAACTGAGGAATATATCCCTTGGTTTTCACCATGTTGAAGCCCTTGAGAACCCCGTCTTCTTTATTCGCGTAGACGACATGCTCAGGGAGGTCGGTCATGACGCTTTTATCCGGGAACAGCAGCATCGGTTCGCGTTTCACGAGGTTGAAGAGCGAGTCTTTCATCCCCTCCATCTCTGTCTTCGCCGCCGGGGTCACCGAAAGATTCACGTAGCCGCAAACGCCGGTAAAGAAAAGGGCGACAACGCCAACGGGCAGACAAATTCGGGCCATACTCAAGCCGGCCATTCTCATCGAGACGAACTCGCTGTCGGCCGAGAGTCGCCCGAAGACGAGCAGGATCGCGGTCAGGAAGGAGAAGGGAATTGCAAGACTCAGCGAAATGGGGATGACGAGAGCAATAAACTTGAGCACAAAGACGAGATCGAGGTCGGGGCGTTTCGCAAGCTCCCGCAGAATCTCTTTAAAGACATTGCCGAGCACAAGAATAATGATAATCACCGCCACCGCATAAACGGAGGAGATGAAAATCTGACGTGCGATATAGCGGTCGAGTATCCTCATGAACAAGACTGGAACGGCAGAGAGCACCGTTTTCTTGGGTTCAATTAGAACTCTTCCTCAGGATCTGATTATCAGCAACTCTGAAAAGGTCATCTAGGCAGATTCAATCGCCGGCGGAACAGTGGGCCAGAGATCGTATTCGGGGCCGAACTGGCGGGAGAATTCGGGGCCCAGCGCCCGGAAGAAGACCGTGATGGGAAGCATCAAGACTGCGCCCAGGTATGGGATCGCCAGCAGAATCAGGCCAATGCAGCAAGTGAGAAGTCCGACAGCGAGGAGGATCACCCCCGAAGCCATCCCCAGAAGCATTTGCAGGAGGAAGAAAACGAAAAGTGCTCCGGTTCTCTCCCTTTGGAGTTTCATCACATTTCTCCACGCCTCTGAAGCGTTAAGCCGGTGCTGATACATCTGAGGGACAACGAAATGATTGAGAAGGGTCCAGGCGTAAACAATCACGAAAATGAGCACCAGAAGCGCCAGCGAGGCCCCCACTGCCAAGAAAATCATCGAGGAGGTGAAGGTCTCAGCCACGCTGAACTGCGTGTAGAGCCAGTAACCGGTTCCAGTCAGTAGCGTGAGCAAAACAGCGCCGGTTATGAGGTGAAAGCAAAGGACCCAGCGGAAAAGGGAATTCCCTTCGATCCGGTATTCACGCCATGGAAGCGCGACTTCGGCACGGTTGTGAACCACGTTGTCGAGAAACATGAATTTGCCGCGCGAGTTCAACCAGCAAATCACGACGAAAATGGCGAGGATGAGAACCACGCCGGCGATAGCGACGCCAATGACCCACTGATTGTTCTGAATCCACTGCATCGATGTGTTCCAGAATTCTTCCATCTCTTCCATGGGGCTATCAACCCCGGTTGACCCTCCCTCTTCCCCTTCGTTCGTCTCAGGAGTGGGGAAATCGCCCTGAAAAGAGGAGTTTGCCCCTCCCTCCCCCAGGGTCGCGAGCCATGCCGAGAAGCCCAGTGCGAACCACTTTCCTGCATGAAAAGGGCGGAAGAGAATTGTCTTCATTCTCTCAAAAGCACGTTGGCAGGGCTCACTGAACTTGGCTGATTGTTGCATCGTCAGGTAGTAAATCACACTTTGCCGGAAGAGGGCAGTTACAATTTGAGATACGATTTCTAAATGGTTCTTTCGGCGTCCGATAAGCCGCGTCGATAGCCCCGCCGGCAATCAAGTTCAGGGAAATTTTGAATAGGTCGTTTCACCCGCGCGTCTGATTGAGAGACTTTTTCCAATGATCCGCTTCGACTCTGTTTCCCAACGCCTTATTTCGCCTTTCATTTTTCCTGCGATTGCTTTGTCATTTCTACTTTGTTCCCAGTCAGGTTTAGGGCGGACCTGGACGAATCAGAACGGGCTGACCGCTGAAGGAACCGTGGTGAAAATCGAGGGCAAAAAGGTAACGCTTTTGCTAAATAATGATAAAGAGGTGAAAATTCCTATCAACTCACTGAGTCTCGATGATCAGCAATACCTGAGCACGTGGAAGCCGAAGCCTCCCAAGCGTCCCATCGAGGTTCCTGCTGATGCGATTTATCACAACGGGAGCTGGTATACGGTCGTGATTGAGAAGACGACCTGGAAAAAGGCCGCTGAAAGAGCGGGGAAAATGGGAGGTCACCTCGCCTGGATAAAAGACGAAGCGACTCACGCTGTTCTAACTGAAATGGCGGGTCCCCTGCACCTCTGGCTCGGCGGCAGTGACGAAGAGGTTGAGGATTTATGGAAATGGACTGATGGCGAGCCGATCACCTGGTTTCAGTGGGATCGGGGCGAACCCAACAACGGCGGTCGGAGAGAACATTACATTCAAATGCGCGCGGGTGGTAAGTGGAACGATCTCAGCATGAATTCCCCCACTCCCGTTGGATTCTTCGTCCAGTGGGACTGACGCGGTTCGTCTTCGATGGCGCGCTCGCGGTTGCAGGCGGCCTCCGGGCCGAAGTGACTTTCTTCCCTTCTTACTTGCCCACAGGTCGCGAAGCGGCCCCCTCTCCGCGATCATGGAGAACCGTGTCGATCTTAGCTGATTTCCTTGACGCGACCGCCCTATCCGTTACTCTGTCATCGTTCTGACAGGGGAGCGCATGACGCTGAGAGCCGCTGAGGCAAGACCCTTTGAACCTGAAGCAGGTAATGCTGTCGCAGGGAGTCATTTATGAATTTTATTCCTCATCTTTTTATTCAAACGCGGAAGGCCGATCTTCTCTGAAGAGAGTCCCTGAGCGTCGAATTTTCCGAATCCAGTTCCCAACACTCTGACTTTTATCTCATGATTACACCCAGCGAATCCAGCCCGTCCGAGCCGAAAACCGTTTCCGACGTTTTTCCCAACAGCAAACGCATTTATGTGGAGGGAAAAATTCACCCTGATATTCGTGTGCCGCTTCGCGAAGTGTCGTTGAGCGATACCAAGCACCCGAACGGTCGCGTTGAACAGAATGAGCCGGTGAAGATCTACGACACGAGTGGTCCCTGGGGTGATCCCTCCTTCGACGGAAATATCAAAGAAGGTCTTCCTGCGATTCGACGCGACTGGATTCTCGCCCGTGGTGATGTCGAAACCTACGAAGGACGCGAAGAGAAACCCGAAGACAACGGTTATCTCTCAGATGAACACGCGAGCCGTTACAACGAGAAGAAGGATGAGAAGAATCAGCTCAAAGTGTATCCCGGATTGAAGCGTGAGCCGCTTCGCGCTTCCAAGGGACATCCTGTAACCCAGATGTGGTATGCCAAGCAGGGCATTATTACTCCGGAAATGGAATATATCGCGATCCGCGAAAACCTCGGTCGTGAGCAGGCTTTCAAAGCAGCAACCGACAGCGATGGCCCCCGCAACCTCATGAACTTCCAGCATCCGGGAAATTCATTCGGTGCTTCGATCCCGGAATACATCACCCCTGAGTTTGTGCGTGACGAAGTCGCCCGTGGACGCGCCATCATCCCGTCGAACATCAATCACCCTGAAAGTGAGCCGATGATCATCGGCCGCAACTTCCTCGTGAAGATCAACGCGAACATCGGTAACTCCGCGGTCGCATCGACAATCGATGAAGAGGTCGAGAAGATGCAGTGGTCGACGCTCTGGGGCGGCGACACGGTGATGGATCTTTCCACGGGGAAAAACATCCACGCGACCCGCGAATGGATTATCCGCAACTCCCCGGTCCCCATTGGCACCGTTCCGATCTATCAGGCGCTTGAAAAGGTAAATGGCCGCGTTGAGGATCTTTGCTGGGAAGTTTTCCGCGATACTCTCATCGAGCAGGCGGAACAGGGCGTTGACTACTTCACGATCCACGCCGGCGTGCTTCTCCGCTTCATCCCCATGACCGCGACCCGGACTACCGGAATCGTGAGCCGTGGCGGTTCAATTATGGCGAAATGGTGCCTCTCGCATCACAAAGAGAATTTCCTCTACACCCACTGGAGCGACATTTGCGACATCTGCGCCGCCTACGACGTGAGCTTTTCGATCGGTGACGGACTTCGTCCCGGTTCGATCGCCGATGCCAATGATAGAGCGCAGTTCGGCGAGCTCGAAGTGCAGGGAGAACTTACTGAAATCGCTTGGGCGAAAGGTGTTCAGGTCATGAACGAAGGTCCCGGCCACGTTCCTATGCACATGATTGAGGAGAACATGCAAAAGCAGATCGAATGGTGCCACGAAGCCCCTTTCTACACGCTTGGGCCGCTCACGACTGACATTGCTCCCGGTTACGATCACATCACCAGCGGGATCGGTGCTGCCATGATCGGTTGGTATGGTTGCGCGATGCTTTGCTACGTGACTCCTAAAGAGCACCTCGGTCTTCCCAATCGCGAGGACGTTCGTGACGGTGTCGTGACCTATAAGATCGCAGCTCATGCCGCTGACCTGGCGAAAGGCCACCCTGCTGCTCAGGAGCGTGACAATGCGCTCAGTAAATCCCGCTTTGAGTTCCGTTGGGAAGATCAGTTCAACCTTTCGCTCGATCCGACGAAGGCGCGTGACTTTCACGATGAAACACTTCCTCAGGACGGCGCGAAAACCGCTCATTTCTGCTCGATGTGTGGACCGACTTTCTGCTCGATGAAGATCTCCGAGGAAGTTCGGGAATACGCAGCTAAAGAAGGCCTTACCGACGAGGAAGCGCTTGAGAAAGGTATGCAGGAGAAGGCCGACGAGTTCGCTGAAAAGGGCGCCGAAATCTACTCCTAGTCAGCAACCGAATTTGCGAACACTTTGAGTGACCACCCCCCACGAATTCTCTACTGTCGCTGCGCCTTTGCCGGTGTCGTGCCGGCCGACGTTAAAGACGAAGTACTGAACCGTCTCTGCGATTCAGGCGTTTCCTTTGAGACCGTCTCGGATCTCTGTGAGATGTCGGCGCGCAAAGACCCGAGGCTCAAGCAGATCTTCGAGGGCGATGCCCCGATTAAGATTGCGGCCTGTTATCCCCGGGCGGTGAAGTGGCTTTGTCACAATGCGGGGATTACTTTTCCCGACGATGATTCAGTCGAGGTGCTGAATATGCGTGAGGAGACAGCGGAGACGATTGCTGATAAGCTTCTCGAAAATTCCGAGGAATCATGAAAAACGAAGTCAATTCTCTGCAGGTCATCATCTACGAAGGTGCCGGTGCCTCGCCCTGGGCCTCTGCGGATCGCGCTTCTGTCACGATGACCCTGCTCGATCAGGGATACTCCGTCCTGCGTGTCTCCGAACAGGCCCGTGAAGCGAGTTTGACTCAGTTTGATCAATCGATTCCTGTGATCGTTCTCGGTCAGTTTACGGGAACGCCCCCCACCGTTGTCGACGAGTCAGGCGACATCAAGATCACGACCCGCGACACGAGCGGACTCGCAAGCGACGCCGTCACTGCGCTCGTTTCAGAGATTCGTGACGAAATGAATGTCGGGCTCAACCAGCCCAACGTGAACGGCGCCTGGAAACCCTGGTTTCCGGTGATCGACTACGATCGTTGCACCAACTGCATGCAGTGTCTCAGTTTCTGCCTTTTCGACGTCTACGGCGTCGATGATGAGAAGCAAATCCAGGTGCAGAACAACGATAACTGCAAAACAAATTGCCCCGCCTGCTCCCGCGTTTGCCCGGAAGTGGCGATCATGTTCCCGAAGTACGCTTCGGGTCCGATCAACGGCGAACAGGTGAATCAGGCCGACCTCGAGCGCGAGAGTATGAAAGTCGATATCACATCTCTGCTCGGTGGCGATATTTATTCCAGCCTCAAAACGCGGAGCGAGAAAGCGAAGTCACGTTTTTCGAAAGAGCGCAGCCCTGACAAAGCACTGGGAGAGCGGAAGCGCTGTCTTACCAAGCTCCAGCAGTCGGGCATCATCCCCGCCGAAGTTCTCGCCGAGCTGGATCTCGAATCACTCCCCTCACCTGAAGAGATTCAACGGAAGGCGAAAGAACTGGCTGAGCTGCGGGGCGAATCGTAGAGAGCGGCTCTGCGCGGAGCCGGCGCTGGCGGCTGGAAGCGCGCCACTCCTTGAATTCATGTGTCATGGCATGAGAAGAGGTCGTCTCGTCGCGCTCAAGGAGAAGCTGCATCCTGCTGCCTGCGGAGACTCCGCGCGCAAGTATCGCCCATGAAGGTATCGAACGGCTAACCTGTTCCCGCGAGTTCGCGTCACGAGGGAGAATGTTCAGTCCCGCCGCCTTTAGCTGGCTGTCGGGTTCTTCGGGTTACGCGTAGGGAAACCTTCCGTGGAATTGATTCACGCGGGTTGGATGGTAGTCCTCCAACGGAGGCGCTGGAAGCGGTTCGACCGCTTCGAATCCCTCTCCAATAAATAGAATGGTTGGATGGACCCGACTCTGGTCGATCATAATCAAGGGTGCGTAGAACCAACCAATCAAATCGGCATGGATAGTGGTTCCGCCGCTGATCGATCTCATTCGGTGAAAGTACCCGTATCGTGGCTGCCATTCGAAGATGTCAGCCATTGCGAGAGTAATCCGAATCCTCCCTGATTCCGAAACGACCCAACCGCCTTTCTCAGAGAGCGGAAAGTATGATCCGATATAGATGATCAGAAATACGCCGACTCCGACGATGATTTTTTGGAGTTTCGCCAGGTGTTTCATTTTTCAGTCCCAATGTTTGAAGTGCGGCACCCGATACCTGACACCACCTGCCCCTCCAATACCAAATAGCTCAGATCGAGATGGAGGTTTCATCAAGACGATTCAGTATCTCCTCCGCAACTTCATTGATCGTCTTACCTGTCGAATCGAGCCAGAGACCTACCGGGTCGGTCTCGAGCCGCTCTTCTTCGATCCAGTCCCAACTATCCACAAACGGGCTGTCAATTGCCCGCCACCTGGCTTTGACAACGTCGAAGTCAGGCGAGAGCATCACGAAGCGGGTCTCTACGCCCTGCAGATGTTCGCTCATTTGCGTCAGCCTGTGACCAATCACAATGTCATCCACGATGGCTGTAAATCCGTGATCAACGAATGATCTGGCCAATACGCAGGCTTGTTCCAGGCGCATTCTCAGTTGTAGATCGAACTCATCACCTGCCTCTGCTTTCTCCCCGCCCTTTGGGGAAGCTTTGCCCTGGGTTATCATTCCATGAAGCACATCTGCCTCGATATGGGCCGCTCTGGATAACCGGGCGGCTACAGCCCGCGCTGTCGTTGATTTTCCACTCCCCGGAAGACCTGATATCACGATAACACAAGGAGGCAATTGCAGCTTCTCGATCACTGACTTTGTTGGTTCAAAGTTGGTTTCTGCGCGCATCGTAGTCATGCCGAACGGTTGAAACGGGTCGGCTGGTTCCAAGTAAGGCAACCACACAAATCCCCGCAAGGACAGGTTATTAGTTCAATCTGGTATTATGAGATCTACTCGCAAGGCATGAGCGCTGGAATTTTCCAGAGTCCTATTGGGTATAGAGAACCTGCTCCCGATTTTCGATTCATTTCGGAGGCCAACTTACTCCTTCCAGTTCGGGCGGTAATTCCTTCGGGTCAGTCGGGTAAAACTTTGTGAGGTCTGGCTTCTCGCCCCTGGGCGTTTCATTGTCCGGTGATCCTGTGATCAGCCAGAGAACCTCCTCGTCTGTATCATTGAAGACCTGTCGCATCTGGTCGGGCCAAACGTGAATGCCTTCATGCTTTTCGAGGGTATAGGTTTTCCCATCGACGCGGATTCGTCCCGTGCCCTCGAGGACGAAGAAAAACTCTTCTGAGGTGATATGTCGGTGGAGTGTGTTCGCGCTTTGAGGTGGGAACCGCCACATCCGGGCACCCATCATTTCACTTCCTGTTCGCTCAAGAAAATCGGCATTCGGAATCTCCATTAGATTTGACGGCCTCCAATGCAAAGCCCCTGAATCGATTTTTGTCTCCTTCTTGCATTCTTTCATAGCTGGAATGTTTTCACCGGGACAATAAGACAGGATTGCCGAGTCGTGCCGATCTTCTCAGTTAAATTCTGAGGTTAAACAATTTTTTTCGGGGACAACAGGCAATTTATCTCCTCGCAACGCAGCTCAAATTTTTAGATATTCCATGCGATCCGCCGGCTTCCACGGGACTCGGCTACGGCCCTTTTACGGCTCGTGTTGATGGCGCTATCGACTTCCACCAAATCAATCCGCCCATCACAATCAGCCCGATATTCTGTGCGATCTTCACGGGGTAATTCATTTCCCCGGTGCCGCCGAAACAGCCGCAACTGATATCGAGACCACGAATCCAGGCGGTGATGATGAGGAGGGTGAAGACGACCACCATTACGGTAATGAGCAGGCTTGCGCTCTTCGCAAACCGATCCCACATCACGGCGATGCCGGAAATGACTTCGAGCCACGGGAGATAGAGCGCCACCGCAACTGCGAAGGGATCTCCGATGATCTCAAAGTTGCGCACCGCATCGGCAAATCCGATCGGGTCTTTGATTTTAGCGATGCCGCTCCAGATGAAGAGCGCTCCGAATACGAGCCTGAGGATGAAAATAAAGGTCTTCATTGCCCTGCCCTTTCGTTCCGGTAGGCCTCTGCGAGCAGGCTCACGGGATGACGCACTTCGGCGCTGTCTCCGAGGCCATTTTGGATCTGGAGATGACATCCGGGGTTGGCGGTGGTGACGAGGCTGGCGCCGGTCTTCTTGATGCATCCGATTTTTTCGTCCTGCAGTTTACCGGCCTGTTCGGGTTGCGTGATGTTGTAAATGCCGGCACTTCCGCAGCAGTGGGTCGCATTTTCCAACTCGACTATTTCGAGTCCGGGGATCGCATTGAGAATTGATCTGGGCTGACTCGAAATGCCCTGCCCGTGGCACAAGTGACAGGCTTCGTGGTAGGTTGTCCGGATCGTTTCGCCGGATGTCCCCGCAGGCGTTCTAAAACCGATCTCGACGAGCCACTCTGAAATGTCCCGCACCTTGCTGTCCCATTGACGTGCCTTTTCGATGTAGTCAGCATCGTGTTGAAGGATCCCGCTGAAATGCTTGAGGTGAGAGCCGCAGCCCGCTGCATTAGTGATGATGGCATCAAGTGAATCGAGGTCGAATAGATCAATCATGTGCCGCGCCTGAACCGCTGCCTGATCGAGGTCGCCGTTGTGAGCATGCAGGGACCCGCAGCACCCCTGAGATCGCGGCGTGACGACTTCGCAGTCATTCGCGAGGAGGACATCGACGGTGTCGCGATTCGTATGGGAAAAGACGAGATCCTGGACACAACCGGTCAGCATGCCGACGCGGTGCTTTCTCGTTTTGGCAGGCTCGATTTCCTCGATCAATGCGTCGGAGAAATGACGTTGAACGATCGGCGTGGTCGGCTCGAGGTCTCTGAGATTCTTCGGGAGGAGTCGAAGCGCACCACTGGCCCTGACAAGGCGACACATTCCGCTCGCCTGATAGAGCCAGAGCGCCCGCCCCACGAGTCGGAGCTTCCATTGGGCGGCAAAGAGCTGTTTCAGAGCGAGCCAGCGCCAGAAGCGACGCTCGGGGTGAAAAAGGACATCCGCTTCCTCGACTTCAGCACGGGCGTTTTCAAAAAGAACCGGGTAATCGACCCCGGCGGGGCAAGCGGTGGTGCAGGCAAGGCAGCCGAGGCAGTAATACATCTCCTCACCGAAGGCCTTTGTCACTTCGAGTTCGCCGTCGGCGATGGAGCGCATCAGGGCGATGCGTCCGCGCGGGCTGTTGCGCTCCTCCCGCGTTTCGAGATAGGTCGGGCAGCTCGGAAGGCACATCCCGCAATGCATGCACTGCTGGACTACCGAATAGTCGAGGTCGCCCATGTATTTGAGCGGTCGCATCGTTGTTGGGTCGCTCATGATGCTGATGGCTCGAGATCAAAGATTTTACCCGGATTGAGAAGCCCTGCAGGATCAATCGCACCTTTGATTTGCTTGAGGAGCGGGTAGCTCTCATCGGCAAATTGCTCGTGGAGAAACGGCTTCTTCGCGAGTCCGACACCGTGCTCGCCGGTGATGGTCCCACCGAGCTCGATTGTCTTCGTGAAAATTTCGGCGAGTGCCTCTTCGACCCGTTCCATTTCTTCGTGGTCGGTTTCATCCGTCAGAATCGTGGGGTGAACGTTGCCGTCTCCGAAATGGCCGAAGGTGGCGACTTCAAGATTGTGGCGAACGCCAACCTCTTCAACGAACTCTACGATTTCGACGAGTCGACTGCGTGGAACGGTGACGTCTTCCAGAATCGTGGTCGGGCGAATACGCGCGAGCGCGGAGAAAGCGGTCCGTCGCGCCGAAGCGAGCCGGGTCGCGTGAGCGTCGTCTTGAGCCTGTTCGACCTCGATCGCCCCGTTTTCCCGGGCGATCGCTGCCATCGCCGCGACTTCATCCTCAACGACGCTGACAGGTCCGTCCGTTTCCATGAGCACGACTGCGGCGGCTTCAGTGGGCAGGCCTACTTTGGCGTAGTCTTCGACACTGGCGCAGGTCTTCTTGTCGAGAAATTCGAGGGTGCAGGGAATGATCTGCTTTTCGATAATGTCCGAGACGGTCTTAGCAGCGGAAGCCATCGAGTCAAACGAGGCGAGCAGGGTCCGTCGTGCCACCGGCCTCGGAACGAGCTTGAGAAGCACTTTCGTGATGATCCCGAGTGTCCCTTCCGATCCGATGAACAAATCTTTGAGCGAGTAGCCGGCGACATCTTTAACGCATTTCGATCCGAGCCAGGCAACTTCGCCATTCGCGAGGACGACCTCCATTCCCATAACGTAGTCCCGCGTCACGCCGTATTTAAGTCCGCGAAGACCACCGGAATTATTGGCAACGTTTCCTCCGATCGTCGAAATCTTCATCGAGCCGGGATCAGGTGGGTAGAAGAGACCGTGAGGCGTTGCCGCATCATCGATTGCCTTGGTGATCACGCCGGTTTCACAGAGGACCGTCAAATTGGCGGTGTCGAGTTCGAGAATTTTATTGAGGTGAACGAGGCAGAGGACGATTCCTCCGACAACGGGGACGCTTCCGCCCGAGAGGCCGGTGCCGGAACCTCGCGTCACGATGGGAACGCCACGGGAGGCGGCGAGTTTCACTACCTGAGCGACGGCCTCTGTATTGCGAGGCAGGACGACGCAGCTGGCCTTTGCTTTCAGCGCAGCGGTTCCATCAAAACCATAAGGAATGAGATCCTCGGGGCTTGTGAGGACATTTTCCGCACCCACTATTTCGCTGAGCGACTCGATTACAGCGGCGTCAATTTGATCTGATTTTGGCGGGGACTTCATTCTGATGCGATTGCGTAGAAATAACCCGATGGGAGGACGAATCACAAGTCCGCAGAGAGGTCTTTTTCTCAATTGCTCAATCCTTGCGCGACGTGGCTGTCGATGAACTCGTTGATCGAAGGGGCTTTGGCCATCCCCCCAATGCGCTATAGCGTCGGAACTTCTTCAGGCTTACTCTGCTGCATCGTGAAAACGCTTTCGACATGCCGCTTTTTAGATCCGATGGTCTCGGTTGGTGTGTTTTTGTCGGCTCTCGTTGCTGGCTCAAGCGTCGGTGCAGCGGATCTTTCCCCGGAAAACGCGGAGTTTTTCGAGAAGCGAATCCGCCCTGCTCTGATCGAGCATTGCTACAAGTGCCACGATTCTACGAAGGATAATTTGAAGGGCGGTCTCGCTCTCAACTCCCCTGCCGGAATTCGTGATGGCGGCGACAGTGGTAATATGATCGCGACGGGCGATCCGGAGACGAGTCTACTGATCGAGGCGATCCGCTATAAAGATAAGGAGTTCCAGATGCCCCCGAAAATGCAGTTGCCTGCAGCGGTGATTGCTGACTTTGAGAAGTGGATCGCGATGGGCGCCCCTGATCCCCGCCCCGAAGTGGATGCAAAGCCGAAGGCACTGACGGGAATGAGTTCCGAGGAAGGCCGTGACTTTTGGGCTTTCCGCCCCCGCAAGTCAGTTGAGCCTCCGGCGGCATCGCCCGGAGAAAGTGATATGGCGATTGATCGATTTCTCCTCGCTGCGATCAAGGAAAATGGTCTCGAGCAATCGCCTCCTGCCACTAAGGCTTCGTGGTTGAGGCGGGTTACCTTTGATCTCACGGGTTTGCCTCCGACACCTGCCGAACTGAGCGCTTTCTCAGAAGATGAAAGTCCCGACGCACGCAGCAAGGTGGTTGATCGACTTCTCGACTCTCCCGAATACGGCGTCCGCTGGGGCCGGCATTGGCTCGACGTGGCCCGCTATGCGGATTCGAACGGTCTCGACGAGAATCTCACTTTCGGCAATGCCTGGCGCTATCGCGATTATGTTATCGATGCTTTTCAAAATGATCTTCCTTTTGATCAGTTTATCATTGAGCAGATCGCCGGCGACCTCCTTCCTGAGGCAACAGAGCAGACTCACATCGCGACCGGCTTTCTCGCACTCGGTGCGCGGGTCCTCGCCGAGCCGGATCGGGAAAAACTCGAAATGGACGTGATCGATGAGCAGCTCGATACCACCGGAAAAGCCTTCCTTGGACTGACCATCGGCTGCGCCCGCTGCCACGATCATAAATTTGATCCTATCATGCAGGCCGATTACTACTCTCTTGCGGCGGTGTTTCGGAATTCTCTGAATTTTGCCGAGTCGAATACCGGGGCGATTAAGCACTGGTATGAGCACGATTTCTCGACAGAGCAGGAAAAGGAGAAACTCAAGGAGTGGGATGAAAAGATCAAGAAGGCGAAGAGTGCCGCCACTTCCTTTAAGAATAAAGCGGTTACCGATATTCGAGCCAATGCACGGGCCGGAGCGGTCGATTACCTGGAGGCTGCGACTCGATTTGAAGCGGGAACGTCGCTCGTGGTCGTTTCAGAGATCGCGGACGGGAAAAATCTCCATCCCAGAGTCCTGCTGAATACAAGACGGCATCTCGAAGTAAACCGTGATTCAGAAGTCTTCGGGCCCTGGTGGAAATTTCACGAGGATGGCGATCTTGCGGGGATGAGAACGTTTTATGATGAGAAATTCGGTAAAGCGGTCCTCGACTTCACCGCGCTTCAAAAGGAGGACCCGAAGGCGAAAGCACTCCCCGACGCGGAACTTGAAGCGTTCCGGGCGGCGCTCTTCGATCTGAGCGGATTTCTCACCGTTCCGGCAAAACCGGAGCATGCTCTCACGGCGGAGGATCTCGCCGAATACTACAAACTGGAAGAAGAGGCGCGTATCGTCGAGATCAGCGCTCCCGATGCCACCGCGGCGATGGGGATTGCCGACCGGAAGGAGATTGATCCAACTCTCGCGATTCATATTCGCGGCAGCCACCTCAATCTTGGAAAGAAAGTGCCTCGTGCCATTCCCGCTGTTTTCCCGAATCCATCGGAAGCGTTTCCCGAAAAGGCCAGTGGTCGTCTCGAGCTGGCTCAGTGGCTCGCTGATCCGGACAATCCCCTAACCGCCCGCGTCATTGTGAATCGTATCTGGGGCTGGCACTTCGGTAAAGGTCTCGTCTCTTCGACTGAAAACTTCGGTGTAATCGGTGATCGCCCGAGCCATCCTGAACTTCTCGACTGGCTCTCAAATTGGTTCGTCGACAATGGGTGGAGCGTTAAGAAGTTGAATCGACTTATTACCCTTTCTGCATCATACGGAATTTCCACGAAGCCGGTCAATGATCGTTATCAAAACGCAGACCCGGACAACCGTTTTCTATCTCACTTTCCAATGAGAAGGCTGGAAGCGGAGGCAATCCGGGATTCCATCCTCGCGGTTTCGGGCCGTCTCGATCGCGAGCAAGGCGGAAAGACGATTCCGCTGCGCAATCGCCAGATGGTTTTCAATCACACCTCGAAGGATCACACCACCTATGAATCGGTCCGCCGGACCGCATTTTTGCCCATCGTGAGGAACAACGTCTACGAGCTTCTCCCGCTTTTTGACTTTCCGGATCCCACCATGCCCACGGGGAGTCGGCAGTCGACCGTGATTGCTCCTCAGGCCTTGTTGATGATGAACAGCCCTCTCCTGCGGGAAAGTGCCGCCGCCTTCAGCAGTCGATTGAGAGAGTCGGAAGGAACCGTCTCTGAGCGGATTGAGAAAGCCTGGTTGCTTGCCTTCGGGCGCAGCCCCTCCGAAGGCGAGACGGAAATGGCAGCCGCCTTCATCGAGTCCGGAAATGGCGAGAATGAACAGTGGGAGAGTTTTTGCCAGAGCCTTTTCGCCTCAAACGAATTTATTTACCTGAATTGAAAACCTCGCTAAATCGCCGTCAAATCCTTGGAACCGGAGCCCTCGGTTTCAGCCAGCTCGCGTTCCAGTCTTTGTTGGGATCAGAGAAGGAATCGCCGGGGCAGCAGCCGCATCATCCGGCGCGGGCGAAGCGGGTTATTTTTCTGTTCATGAAGGGCGGGCCGTCGCACATTGACACCTTTGATCCCAAGCCTCTCCTCGACAGGGATCACGGCAAGCCACCTCCCTTTGATTTGCCGCGGGTCACCTTCGCGAAGCAGGGCAATTTACTCAAGTCTCCGTGGAAGTTCAAAAACTACGGTGAAAGCGGCCTCCCCGTGAGCGAGCTTTTCCCGAACGTCGCTCAATGCATCGACGACCTTTGTATCCTCCGCTCCGTTCACGGGACAAACCCGGCCCACGGTGGTGCTTTGCTGAAACTTCACACCGGCAGTGATACCTTCGTCCGCCCGAGCATGGGTTCGTGGATTTCCTACGGTCTTGGATCGGAAAACCGGAATCTCCCCTCTTTCATCACAATCTGCCCGACACTCGCTCACGGCGGCGTAAACAACTGGGGAGCTGCCTTTCTGCCTCAGAGTTGTCAGGGCACACCAATGGGCACTGCCAGCTCAAAAGCGCGCGACGCGAAGGTCAATCACATTGCAAATTCCTCGCTTTCCCCGGTCGACCAGCGCAAACAACTCGATTTTATCCAGGCGCTCAACCAGCGGGCGATCGATCGCAATCCGCAGGAGGAAGCGCTCGATGCGCGTTTGCAGTCATACGAACTCGCCTACCGGATGCAGACTTCAATGCCGGATGCGCAGGACCTCTCCGGCGAAACGGAGGTCACGAAGAAGCTTTACGGGATC
>JARGPH010000002.1:275160-394612 GCA_029213065.1 Verrucomicrobiales bacterium
ACGATCCGGTGACTGAAGATTTTGGTCGTCAGTGTCTCCTCGCCCGTCGTTTCTGCGAGCGCGGGGTGCGGTTCGTTCAGGTTACCCACAGCGATTCCGAAGTGCAGTGGGATCAGCATGGAAATCTTTATCAGGGACACACCAAGAACGCCGCCGAGGTCGACAAGCCGATCGCCGGATTGCTCAAAGATTTGAAGTCCCGCGGGCTTCTCGAAGACACCCTCGTAATCTGGGGCGGCGAGTTCGGGAGAACCCCGACCGCTCAGGGAAATAACGGCAGGGATCACAACCCGCACGGGTTCACCGTGTGGATGGCCGGAGGCGGTGTCAAAGGCGGCATGGCTTACGGCGCGACCGACGATTACGGGTATTACGCGGAGCGGGACAAAATGCACGTTCACGACCTCCACGCGACAATTCTCCATTTGCTGGGGCTTGATCATGAACGCCTCACCTTCCGATATGCCGGTAGAGATTTCCGTCTCACCGATGTCGACGGGCACGTTGCCAAGGCGATTCTGGCCTAAAAAGCAGGGCTTTGGCCCGAAGATTGCTTCCTTCCGCGTTTCTCGGGCGTAATCGGATAAAAACGGTGCAATTCATGCTCTATTTGCACTATTCCGATCGTGCGCTATATCTCACTCAACCTATGGCTATCACTATTCCCGAAATTCCAGAGGACGCACCTTTCTCAGCAGAACAACGTCAGTGGCTTAAATCCTATCTGACCGATCTGACGAAGTCCATTTCAGCAGGCGCACAGGCAATCCCGTCCTCTGCGGCGGGTAAACCGCGTGCTCTTTTTCTTTACGGCAGCCAGAGCGGGAACGCTCAGGCTCTTTCCGAAGGCTTTGCCGAACGTTTTATGGAGAATGGCTGGTCCGCTGACGCTGTAGACATGGAGGACTACGGGACCGTCAATCTGCAAATGGAGCCGCTCGTGTTCATTATCACGAGCACCTGGGGTGAAGGCGATCCGCCGGACAACGCGATTGAATTCTGGGAGAAGTTTTCCTCTGACGAGCAGAGCCGGCTCGAGAACTCCCGTTTTTCCGTTCTGGCGCTCGGAGACACCAACTACGCGGATTTCTGCGAGATGGGTAAGCGTTTCGACGCCCGGCTTGAGGAACTCGGAGCAAAACGAATTGCCGCACGAGTGGACTGTGATGTCGACTACGAAGATCCCGCTGAAGAGTGGTTTCGCGTTGTTTCCTCGAAGATTGAAGAGATCGGAAAAGAGGTTTTCACCACGACCGTAACAACCAACGGTGCCAGCGAAGTAGCCTCGCTGGAGGATATTCCCTTCGGCAAGAAGCGCCCCTTCCCTGCTGCTTTGAGTTTCAGGAAGCAGCTCAATCCCACTTCCACAGACCGCGACACAAGACACATTGAGTTGAATCTCGAAGGATCCGGACTCGAATATGAAGTCGGTGATGCGATTGCCACATTTCCAAAGAACGATGCAGCTCTTATTGATGAGATGCTGTCAATTCTGCCTTTCAATACCGCTGTCTCCGTGACAACGCCTGATGGTGCGAAAAAGCCCTTGAGAGATGCGCTTCGCGAAGATTACTCGATTCGTCAGATCACGAAGTCATTGATGAAAAAATGGCATGCCCTTACCTGCCATCCTTATCTGGATGCCATCATTGAGGACGACAAGGCGCTCGACGAGCTCATCGAAGGAAAAGAGATCATTGATCTGATTTATGATTTCCCCGCTGACTTCAAGAGTGGTCAGGATTTCGTAAATCTGCTGCGCCGCCTTCAGCCCCGCCTTTACTCGATTGCCTCGAGCCCGAAAAAGCATCCCAACGAGGTTCACCTCACCGTAGCGAAAGTGACCTATGAGGCTCACGGCCGCGTTCGGAACGGCGTCTGCTCAACTTTCCTTTGTGAAGGCATGGCGGAAGATGAGGAAGTTCGCGTGTTCATGCAGCCGACGAAACACTTCAAGCTTCCGGAAGATCCATCAAGGGATGTCATCATGGTTGGGCCCGGAACCGGCATCGCCCCTTTCCGCGCCTTTCTCGAAGAACGCGAAGTAACCGAGGCACCGGGCCGCAACTGGCTTTTCTTCGGCAATCCGCACGAAGCGTCTGACTATTTCTACAAGGACGAGTTCGACGAAATGCAGAAGAGCGGTGTGCTCTCCCGTATCGACGTCGCCTGGTCGCGGGATCAGGCTTACAAGATCTACGTTCAGGACAAAATTCGCGAGTTCTCCGAAGAAGTCTGGAACTGGATCGATGGCGGTGCCCATTTCTACGTCTGCGGAGATGCCAATTACATGGCTCCTGACGTTGAGAAGGCTCTCTTCGAATTGATCCGTAAATACGGCAACCTCAACGATCAGGGCGCAGCCGACTACATCAAGCGCCTCAAAGACGAGCATCGCTACCAGCGTGACGTCTATTAATCCCGGTCCCGGTTGACCCAGGTAATGCGTAGCGGAAGGAGGATTCCTTCCGTCGTGTTTGGTGTGAGCGGCTTGGCTTCTGCGGTCGGAACGAGTTTCGTTCCACTACGGCGGAGATTCGCGAGCGTAGCGGAAGGAGGATTCTTCCCGTCGTGTTTGGTGTGAGCGGCTTGGCTTTTGCGGTCGGAACGAGTTTCGTTCCGCTACGGCGGAGATTCGCGAGCGGTAGCGGAAGGAGGATTCCTTCCGAATCGTGTTTGGCGTGAGCGGCTTGGCTTCTGCGGTCGGAACGAGCTTCGTTCCGCTACGGCGGAGATTCGCGAGCGGTAGCGGAAGGAGGATTCCTTCCGAATCGTGTGAGGCATACGCTGGACTGGCCGTGAATCGACAGCGTGCCCTGACTGCAGACTGAAGGCTCGCCCGCGGAAAGTCGCAGCGTTCCCCGGAAAGCAAAACAGGGCCAGATCCGAAGACCTAACCCTGTTAAAAGAGTGACTTAACCCTGTCTGATCATTGACCGAACAGGGTTGAGTTGAGAGGTTTGGCGCCTACTTCTTGAACATTTCGTTCGTGTTGTCGCCGCCGCTGAGGACATAGGCGACGAGGTCGAGGACTTCCTCTTTCGTGAGCATGCTCAGGAGCATTGGGGGCATCGGTGAGACTTTAGACACCTCGATGCTTTTCACCTCCTTGCGGTCGACGTTGACTCGCTGGTTGGGATCGGAAACGTCGGTGTTGATCGTCACGTTGTCACCGCTCAGGTTCACGACGACGCCGCTGACGACTTCACCGTTGTTTCTTGTCACAACGATAGGTGCGAACTGCTCGTTGATCTCCTTGCTCGGATTGATGATCTGATCGAGGAAATCATGAGGAGAATAGCGACCTCCTGAACCCGTGAGATCAGGGCCGGTCATGCCGCCGCCGTCCTGGAAACGGTGGCAGGCGTAACAGGCTGCGGCAGCGAACATCTTACGACCATTTTCGTAATCACGACCGGTCATGCCGGTTTCGGCAGCTTTGCTGAGCTCGTCGAGTGTCCACATCGTCGGGGTTCTCCCCACGAAGATGGCGCCGACGTTCTCAATCGCCGATTTCACCTCAGCTTTTTTCGCGATCAGTTCCGCGTGCTCTTTCTTTTCCGCTTCGGTGAAGGTCGCAAGTGCATCCGTGCGAATGAACTCAATGAACTTGGTGAAGCTCGCCCCGCCTTTGTAGTTGGCTGCTTTGAGGAACCAGTTGAGGAAGGCAACGCGCGTTTCACTGGTCCAGCCGGTCTTAACCATGCGAAGGCTTCTCGCGTATTCCATCTGCTCTTCCTGAGATACCGCGGATTCGAGCATCGCGATTCCCTTGGCAGCAACTGATGGCGCCTGAAGGTAGGCCAGGGTTTCAAGCAGGAGCCAGTTCTGGCTGAATTCTTTCGCTGGAAGTGATGAATCGAGAGCTGCGATGAGTTTTTCCTTTGTCGCTTCGTCAGGATCGCCGAAGCGGTGAATCACAATCTGAATGGTGCGAAGCACGGTCAGTTTCGTGCGGAGCTTCAGCGATGGGTAATCATGGGCGAGAAGCGCATTGAGGATCGCGTTGCCAACTGCGGGATCAGCGGCGGCTTCCCCCTCGGCGCGTTGCTGTGGATCGGTGCCGACAAGCCGCGCGAGAGCGAGGAGTGCGACAGCTTGTTTGTCAGGATTGGCTTCGTTGAGGGCTTTCTCCTGCCAGTTGGCAGCGGGCTGGTGCTCGAGGACAACACGAGCGGCGGAACTAACCCAGCGATCCGCGTTGTCGAGGTGAGGCCATGCTGCCGCGACTGCTTTCGGATTCGCGGCGCCGTGGAAAGCTTCGAGCTCGTGTCTCAGCTTGGCGGCGGGAGTGAATTCCTCCACTTCTGTAGCGGGAGCGGTCGATTCATCACCGGTGTAGGTGACGCGATAGAGTCCGGACTGAACGCGGCGACCGCCGATTGCAAAATACATGGCCCCGTCTTTCGGGTGAATGATCGCGTCGGTGACAGGGAGAGGCGCTCCCGTAATGAACTCTTCTTTGGTTCCCGAGTAGGATGCCCCATCCTGTTCGAGGGTGACGGCGTAAACTTTACCCCAGCTCCAGTCCATCACGTAGTAGGCCTCCTGATACTTTTCAGGGAATTTCGCGCCGTAGCCGAAAAGCGTTCCTGTCGGTGACCCCGGTCCGATATTCAGGGTTGCCGGCACGGTGTCAGGGTAGAACTCGGGGTATTTTCCTGCTCCGTTGCGCCACCCGTATTCGCCACCGCTGACGACGTGATTCACGCGCGTGGGGCGATACCAGGGAGTATTGAAGTCATACTCCATGTCGGCATCGTAGGTGAAGAGCTCGCCCTGTTTGTTCAGGGAGCCCCCGTAAATGTTACGGAAACCGGATGCGTAAATCTCGAATTCTTTTCCGTCCCGTGAAATGCGATAGACGATTCCGCCGGGTGAAAGGACGTGGCGGTTGTGACCGCGGCCGTCGGGCATACGGGGAAGAAGATGATCATCACCCCAGATTTTTGCTACAGGTGAGGAATCGAGGGTGCCTTCCTTAGGGCCGCCTTCGATAACCGCGTTGTTGCCGGTGATGAGATAGAAATACTTACCGTCCGGTGTCGGAACGACTGCGTGAACGCCGTGGTCGCTTTTTGAGTCGAAAGCGCGAAGCAATTCAACTTTGTCCAGCTCGCCATCGTTGTCGGAATCGGAGATGCGGTAGAAGCCCGAGGTCGCCTTCTTTTCGTAGTCATTCACACCGGCATAAAGGTAGCCGTCGGCGAATACCATGCCGTTGATGGCGCGGATGTTGACAGGCACCTTCTTAACGTCTTTCTGCTGAAGCGTTTCACCTGCGGCCGGAGCGGGAAAGTGGTAGAGGTCACCATACTGATCGCTCGCGTAAATCTCGCCGTTGTCGTCAGCCGCGAGTGCGACCCACGATCCCTGGTCACCGCCGGGAACGGAATAGAGAAGTTCGGTTTTGAAACCTTCAGGCACTTTAACACGGTCAACCGGAGTCGCGGTGTTTTCGCCGATGGCCGGTCCCACTTCAGCGGTCTTCGCCTTTGGCTTCGCTTTCGCTTTTGATTTAGCTGCGGGGCCTTTTCCTTTCGGCATCGCCTTGGCTTTTCCCTTCCCTTTCGCTTTCGCGGCGGGACGTGGAGCAGGTTTCATAATCTCCTGCGCATCATTGGGTATGTCAGCCTTCGCCCAGGGAGTAACGCCTCCGTCGGGAAGGACTTTGAGACGAATGTCTTTGATTTGAACCTTCATCGCCGGCCCCTGATGCACCTGAAACGCGAGAAGGCCTTCAAGTAAGCGGTTCTTCTCGTCATAGTCATCGATCTGCGCGGTGAGCTCGCCGTTCACTTTGTGAGTGAGATGGTTGCCGCGTGCGATGATGGTGTATTCGTTCCACTCGGCGACATCCACGGCGACGGGATCGCGGTCACCGACCTGCCATTTGCGGCCCTCTTTGTCGACCGCGACGGACTGGCCGTTTTTGGCAACGATTCCGCGTCCACGCTCGTGATAGAGCATCGCGTTGTTTTCCGCTTTAGGATGAACATCGCACTGGTAGCCGCCGATGGACCATTTTCCGATCTCGGGCATCGCCTTGCTGCGATACTGAATGCCGCTGTTGTTGCCTTCGACTTTGATTTTGGCGTGCAGCTCAAAATTCTTTACGACACCCCCCTGCCAAATCAAAAACTGATTGTAGGTCAGCGCTTCCGGACCACCGGTCTTTCCGGTAATGGCTCCGTCTTCGACTGACCAGAGTTCAGGATTTCCGTCCCAGCCTTCAAGGGTTTTTCCGTTAAAAAGGGAGACAAAGTCCGCTTGGGGTTTCTCGTCCTGCGCCTGAGATGGCAGGAGCATTGCCACGGATGCACCGCAGGACAGAGCTAAGGTTAAGAAGGAGTTTAATCGCATGGGGGAAATTATGCCCCATGCAGTTCAGGAAATCACGCACTTAACCGCGTGAGTCGTAGCAACTTTTGTATCGGATTTAAAGGACCTATTCCAGTTCCGGCTTGTTGTCTCCGTATGTCCAACCCGCTGTGAATGAGGCAGCAGGGAGGCCTTTTGCGACTTTGTCAGGGCTCAGAGCGTTAGCCAGCTCGATCCCTTCGTCCCGAATCTGATCACCGGCTTCGGGGACGAGATTGCTGTAGGCGGTCAGTCGGGTCTCGTATCCCCCGCCCTTCGGTCCGAGCGCCTCAGTGGTGGGGACGTAGCCGACGCAGCCGTTGGCAAGACTGACAGGCCAGGTGAAAGGAAATTTTGAACCGGCTTTTTGCTGCAAGCCGAACTCGCAGAAGTACTCTGCCGGGTTGCTGATGAAGACGGCGGGACCAATCTGGATTGCCTGCACTTCGACGCTGCGAACCGGCTCCTTAGTCGTGAGAGCGTCGAGGATCACGATCTCTTTTGCCCAGACCCACTCCTGAACTGCTGCCGCCTCGGTGGGCTTCTCTTTTACCAGTTCAATGCTCTCCTCCAATCGTTCCGCGGAAATCCTGCGCCGGGGAATTTTCAGCACCGTTTGCCGTGAATCGACGGTGGCCTCCTTCGTTCTCGCTGCCCCGGGTATGCTGTAGAGCACTTTAACGACTTCGGCTCCGACGCTGCCTCCGACGCGCAGAGCGTCAGCCTCTCCGCTACTGCGGCGAATCGGAGAGGCATTGTCGACCTGAGTTACGTCTCCGGAATTGCCATTGAGGAAAACAACGACGACGTCTTCGCCGAAGCTTCCGCGTATCACTTTCTCCATCGCCCAGGGCCAGTTCGCTGAGATTCCCGGAGGGCTTGCGGTGGCATGGCAGGCAAAATTCACAACGCAGCCCAGGAGCTTCCCTGCATCATCATAGCCGCCGATGACACCGACTTCCGGGTCGATCGGTCCGGCTGTTTCCACCATATCAGGATTTCCGAATCGGGGATGCGTCGCGGTTTGCCCGTTTTTCATTCTCCAGCGGCGGTTGAAGCTCACTTTTTCCTCCGATCCGCTCCCAAAGGCCAGGCCCAGTTCGCTGCGGGTTTCCCAGGCTCGGGAAACGGCGGCGACGATCCCGTCAATCATCCGCGCCACGTAGACCGGGTCGGCGGCCGACGACTGTTCGTAGGCGAGATCCTGAACCAATTCGCTCGCGTGATCTAAATCACCCGGGATCACCATGCCTGTCGGGCCCGATGAGTGCGAATGGGAGGCTCCGATGAGAATAGATTCGGCGGGAATGCCGGTGAGTTCCGAAATCCGGTTGCGGGCCGCGGCGACATGCCTTTCGTCGATGAAGAGTGCGTCGAGTCCGACGAGTGCGGTGCTTTTATCTCCGCTTTCAAAGACGACTGCCCTGGCTTTGCAGGTGTCATGGAACCTGGTGTGATAGCCCTTCGAGTAGCCGCCGGGACGCTCCATTCCGATATCAGGAGAAATATCCCAATCAGCGAAACCGGTTTTGACGGTTTCAGCCTTTACGAGGGAGAGGCAAGCCAGGGCGAAAATCACGAGCGACAGCTTCATGGGAAGCAGGCTAGAAAATCAGCACTGAGAGCGGAAAACAATTCTGCTCCGCAATCAGGTTAAGGCAAAGCAAAGGAGTGGCGCGGAACGTATTCGTTCAGTCTTTTGCAGGAGTCGGCCCAGCAGTGAGCCAGACTCCCTGTCTCCCGGATTCAGAATCGAGCTCCGGTGCGGTTGAGATGTCCGAGGTGCGATACTCGAACAGGCGAAGCTGATCCAGTTCGGACTCGATTCGGTCAAAGGCGACTTCAGTACCGTTTCGTGAACCTTTTCCGGATACGGGCGAGGCAGTGATGATGTATCGGGGGGCGCGCCGCTCGGTGGCTCGATGCAGTGCCTCGAACTGGTCAATGAGTTTGTAGAGCCGGACGCGATCTCCTTTGCCCTTCGACGACACCTTTGCCGTGCCCGGCTCAAACTCGATAGTGGTGGCGTCGATCTCGCGCTTCAGATCGAGCATTCTTTGATCGGTATCGTCATTCAAGCCTGAGAAATCGACAGCGCGGCCGGAGAATATTCTACCGTCCCTGGCCATTTCGTGAATGAGTTGCCGCTGCTGATGGGTCACGGTCCCCGAAATTTTCCATCCCCCCTCATCGTGCCGGACATCGATCCTCTCTCTTGCGGGATCGAAACGTTCGTAAAAGAGTTCCTTCGTGAGGTGATCAATCAGCTCGAAAGCGGAGTTCATCGATGCGCGCTGTTCGCCGTAGGAGGCCTCAACGGTTTCGGCGAGATCGAGGTGCTCCCGGCGCGTCGCGAGCGAGTTGATCTCCTCCCTCAAATCATATTCCCGCAGTGCGACGATCGCGGGATTCGCTGAATGATAGGGCGTTGACTCAAACGCGATCTTCGTGACCGTCTCTCCCTTCTCCGCGAGAATCTCCGCAGCATCCCGAGCGAGCGGATCCTGAAGTAAAGTGAGGGATTTCGAGTTGAAAAGTGAACGTTCCTCCTGAATGACTTCGATCCCGGGAGTTGCCTTGAGGTGATCGAGACTTCGTTGCCAGGTGAATTCACTATGCAGATTGAAGACGATGAAACCCAGGGAGGCGATTGCCAGGGTTCCTGCGGCGAAGCGTGAGAGCCACTTACTCTTCTTATCGGAGTCAGGTGAGCGATTCCCGAGGAGAAGCGTTTCGAGCGTGGGCGCGGATGAGGCGTCTCTCCCTTCCCCATCCGGACCGCATTCCGGTGATGTCTCAGAGGCCGATTCGCCGGCTTCGATCACTTCCCGCATCTTCCTGCGAAACTGTTTTGGTGCTGTTCCCGATCCCAGTGCGGCTAGAATCGTCTTCTGCCCTGTTTCCACGGAAATAGGCTGCTCATCGAAGAAGAGTTGTCCCGGCTCTGCCGGTCTCTTCTCCAACCCATCGAGCGATTCCCTCTCGAGTGAGGTTCTGACATGTTCCTGAATCGCACTGAGCATCCCGGCGCTGATATCGGTATTGAGAGGCTTGTCGGTGAGCCAGGCGACCTGCTGCAACAAATTTGCACTCTCCGCGTCAATGAGCAGAATCTGGTCTGCCTCATATTTGGCAGTCTTCCCTGCCCCGCCTTTTCCAAAGATCCGGCTGGTGATTCTATTTCGAAACAGTTCCCTGAAATAGAGTCTGATCGCGGGACCGATTACAGGATAGAGCGCTGAAGAGAGTTCCTGCTGGTCTTTTTCGGCACTCTGTTTGACCGCTTCGAGAAGCGGTTGCTGCAATGAGGCAATCAGTTCCTTCGAGGCGCAGGAATGACTCTCAGCGAGAGCTTTAGGTAATTGCGCCCCGAGATAACTCGCGGCGGACACCTCATTGAGACGTCCTTCCAGATTGGACAGAGCATGATGCTCTTCCGAGAAAACAAGGTCTTTGAAACGTTGCATTTCGGAGTTCATCCGTGACTGCGAAGGCTCAGTTGTCGACATGAGAAAACGGGAATGGATCGTCTAGCCGTGAAGTTCCACTGAACCATCCTGTGAGGGATTCTCATGAGGCGGGTCAATCTCACGGGTCTGGTATTTCATCCCCAGGTCGATGAGGAATCCGCTCAGGTCGCTGCGATGCGCGGCGCTGGCGGAAAGCTTTTCAATCTCGGCGTTCATCCGCTTATTGAGTTCATCCCGAATGGAATCAATCTCTGATCTCAAACAATCAACCTGCTCTTTCAGTTCTTCACGGGATTTGCTACCCAACTGATCAATCGAGGAATGAAGCTCCCCCGCCTTCTCATCGCATTTTGAGTCGAGCGCTCCCACGACATCGTTCATGCTGTTAAGATCGAACTTCCGGTTCTCGACCTCGCTCCGCAAGCGATCATCGAGGGACAGCATAGGAGCACTGAGAGCGCCAATCTCCGCTTTGACGAACTGATGAATCGAGTCCATGCGACCATTCATCCTCTCCTCGACTCGTTTCATCGCTTCATGAAGCGATTTCTCAAGCCTATCGAACCGATCATCGATTTCCTGATTTCTCTTTCCGAAGAGAAGATCACGAACCGCATCCATGCTATTGGCATCCTCCCGGGACGTATTTTCAGAGTTCATACTCTAAAAATATATTATAATTTCTATAATTATCAATATTAATTATATATCAGGCAGTCCGAGAGCGAAATCACTACCTATTCCTCATTGTCGATCCAGTTTCGAACCATCGCGTGGACTTTCGCAGTCCTGCCCATGTAATGATCCATTGAATAATCAATCGCAGCGAGACGGATATGTCTTTTTGATTCTTCATTATTACCCATCGCCTCATAGTAAAGGCCTAGATACAAATGCGCGTAGCAAAGGTGGTTTCTTTCCCGTTCTGAGAGGACGCCATCGCTATCCGGTGCGGCGGCGGAGAGAACATCTTCGACCTTAGCCCGGCCCGCAAAGAGGTCGTGAACTTCTTTCATTGGCACACGGGAATCCCGCTCGATCGGGATAAGCTCTTCCTGAGCCTCCTCGATATTGCCCCCTGGTGCCCGCACCGCGCAGAGGAAATGCCAGACTGCGTTTTCGACATCCTGCGTATTCACCGTTTGGTGACGCTCAAACTGTTCCTTTCCTTTTTGGTATTCTTCCGCGTAATAATAGGAAAGTCCCCTTTGCCAGTGATAGGGATCCTGAGAGGGTTCCAGCTCAATCACTTCGTCAAAGTCAGCGATCGATCCTTTGATGTCGGCCTCGAAAAAACGGGACTCTCCCCTTCGCTGTAGCGCACTCAGCCTGATCTGCCCCGCCTCTGTTTCCGCAACGGCGCCCTCGGTAAGGCGGATCGCTTCATCGTAGTTGCCGGAGCGATAAGCTGTCGCGATCGCCGCAATATCTGCCTTCTTCGCAGTCTGCGAGACGGCAGAGGTAATCGTTGAAAGCGCGAAAAGAAAAACGCCAAGGCGGAGGTGCTGAATCATGGTTTCAGCATCCACGAAAAACGGGAGCCCGTAAAGAGCTCCCGTTTCCGAAATCGTGTAAGTTGAAGTCGCTTCCGACTACAGCTTGAGATCCCAACCTTCGCGATACTCGCGCTTGATGAGCTTCGCTGCTTCAGGAG
Source organism: Verrucomicrobiales bacterium (assembly GCA_029213065.1). GTDB lineage: Bacteria > Verrucomicrobiota > Verrucomicrobiia > Verrucomicrobiales > DEV007 > Arctic95D-9. Next base: position 286,645 of record JARGPH010000002.1, read on the forward strand.
TATTCGGAGAACTGAGTGTCTCCGTATCCCATTCAACCTTCTTGTTGAGGCGAACCGCGAGGTTTCCGAGGAGAACCATCTCAGTAAACGGTCCGCTGTGAGCGAACTTCGACTGGGGAAGTGACGGATCACCTGCCTTGATCGCATCGTAGAACTCCTTGTGCGGGTCTTCGTCGCGTGAACGTGGGATCGAAGGCTCGGGAAAATCAAACCCGTCGACAAGGTTGCCGGGCTTAACGACCCAGTTGTCTTTGCCGCGATTGAACCAGACTTTTCCTTTTGAACCGATGACGACACAGCCGTAGCCGCCTTTTTCATCGCTGCCGAAGCCTTCAGTGATTTCTTCCGGAGGAAGATTGCGTTCGCGGATTTTGCCACCGTCGATTGAACTCTCGAGAGCCCATTTTTCAGGATTGAAGACCGCATCTTTGTAGCCGTCGTACCAGACATACTTGACCGGTGGTTTCTCGCCGCGCTTGGGAAACTGATATTCGATCGTCGCCCAGGTCGGAGGGGAAAGTTCGCTTTGAGCGCCACGACCGTCAGCGCTCACGGCACTCACACTCGTAGGGGCACCGAGATCAGCGGCCCAGAAGCTCATGTCCATGATGTGACAGGCCATGTCACCGAGCGCACCGGTTCCGAAGTCCCAGTAACCACGCCATTTGAAAGGAGCAATCTTCGAGCTGTATTCGCGGAAAGGTGCCGGCCCGATCCAGAGATCCCAGTTCACGTGCTTCGGTGCTTCTTCCGCTTCGGGCCACTCAGGAATTCCCTGTGGCCAGATCGGACGGTTCGTCCAGGCGTGCACTTCCTGGACATCACCGATCAAACCGGCACGAATGAGCTCCACCATGCGGCGCATGTGGTTCTCGGAGTGCGCCTGATTACCCATCTGAGTGACGACTCCGGTTTTCTCTGCGAGCTCCGTGAGCATCCGGGCTTCCCAAATGCCGTGTGTGAGTGGCTTCTGACAGTAGACCGCGCAGTCCTTTTTCATCGCGGCAACAGCAGCGTGTGCGTGAACGTGGTCAGGAGTGGAAATCGTGACCGCGTCGATCTTGTCGCCCTCGGCTTCGATCATCTCGCGCCAGTCTTCGAAAAACTTCGCATCGGGAAAGTCACCGCGGGTCTTCGTCCATCCGCCACCCATGTTCGGGTATTTGTCAGTGTTAACAATGTCACAAAGGTGTGTTACCTGGAATCCGGCACCGGCCGAATTGGCGATATCACTGGCGCCTTTTCCGGAGGTTCCGATTCCGGCGAGAGTGATCTTGTCGTTCGCGCCGAATACACGGCTCGGGACGACTTGGAAATTGAAAGCAGCAGCTGCGGCAGCGGCCCCTTTTACGAATGTTCTGCGGGTAGGTGATTTTTCCATGGAATCAATGATGTCCCGGATTTTCCGGGAAGGTAATGGTAAGACACTTTCCCCCATTTCAGCAACGCCGGATTCCCGTGAAAATTGACCGGCAAACGGGTTTACGCCGGTGTCTCCTCAACGAAGAGTTGCTCCCCTTCGGACTTCGCAACCACGATCGCTCCGCAGGAGTCGCTGAAGATGTTTACCGCGGTGCGCGTCATGTCGAGAGGTCGATCCACTGCGAGGATCAAACCGATCACCACCTCAGCGTTCGGAATGCCCACGTTGTGGACGATGATGGTGATCGCGACGAGACTCGCCGAGGGAATTCCGGCGACTCCGATACTGGTCAGGAGGGCCAGCATCACGACCATAAACTGGGTCGTCAGCGCCATTTCAAAGTTCAATACTTGAGCAACAAACATCACCGCGACACACTCATAAAGCGCTGTCCCGTCCATGTTTACCGTGGCCCCGAGAGGAAGCACGAAGCTGGTGACCCGATTGGAAACGCCGGCACCTTCGTGGAGCCCCCGCATCGTCACGGGAAGTGTCGTCGAACTCGATGCGGTGGAGAAAGCGGTCAGTAGCGCATTGCGCATCGCATAAAAGTGCTTTCTCGGGCTGACCCCTCCCATGGTCTTGAGAATGATCGGCATGACGACGAGCATGTGGATGAGGAGCGCTGCGAGGACGACGAGAAAATATTTGCCCAGCAAGAGGACTATTGGCAATCCGGTCTGCGCAGTGGTTTCAGCAACGAGGCCGAAAACCCCGATCGGAGCGAGCCACATGACCCAGTTCGTGATGAGGAGGGACAGTTCGTTGAGTCCCTCGAAAAATCCGAGAACGGCGTCGCGACCACTGTTACTGATGAAGATCAATCCGATTCCGGTGAGCAGGCTGACGAAGATGAGCGACAACATTTTGTTGTTCGATCCGAAGGCTTCGAACACGTTCTGGGGGATCATTCGAATGAAGAGGTCCCTCACTGCGTCGAGTCCACCTGTCTGGCCCTGCAGCTTTCCGGCAACACGGCCTTTGTATTCCTCTGCATTGGTTTCGATCTGTTGCTGAATCGCCGCATTCGGTTTTCCGTCGACGAGTCCCGGTTTAAAGACGTTTACCACGGTGAGTCCGATCAAAATCGCAATGAGACTGGTGAGAGCGTAGTAGCCAATCGTTTTGAAGCCGAGTCTCGCGAACCCGTCGGTTTTCCCGAGGCCGGCGATACCCACGACAATGGAAGTGAAGACGAGCGGAACGATCACCATCTTCAACAGATTCATGAAAATGGTCCCGATGTAGTCAAAAACAGAAATCAGAGAATTCCCTAATGCGTTGAACTCCATCGGGTCCGTGGAAACCACGCAAGTGGCATTGATCACGGCTCCGGTGATCAGAGCGAAAATCATTGCGAAAAGGATCCATTGCCACGGTTTCATAAGTCGAATTGTCTACCTCCGGAGACGTCCCGTGTCGAGCAAACAGGCCAACAAATTCAGGATTTATTTTCCGACTTCTCTCTTCTTTGTCCTTCTGTTAGTCACTCTTAATGGTTTTGCCCGTGATGCAGGCATAGAAGCACACAGTGAGATCAGCTGAAAAGATAAGGATAATGAAAAAGATAAAGCAACCTGACGGAGTGACTACTCTCCGTCGACCTTCGCGCGGTTGTCGAAGCGCATGAACTCCTTGTGGAAGGTCAGTGGAACTTCACCGGTGGGGCCGTTACGCTGTTTGGCGATGATGAACTCGGCCTCGCCCCATTTGCTCTCTCTGTCGTCCTCGTCGTCGGCGTAAACCTCGGCACGCATGAGAAGGCCAATAAGGTCGGCATCCTGCTCAATCGATCCAGATTCCCGAAGGTCACTCATTCGAGGCTTACCACCACGGGAATCAGGGTTACGGTTCAACTGAGCCAAAACGATAATGGGAATGTGGAGCTCTTTGGCGATTCCCTTCAAGCCACCGGAAATCTCCGCAACCTCCTTCTCTCGACCGTCTTTACGGGCCGTCTCAGGTGATTTGAGGAGCTGCAGGTAATCCACTGCGATCAAGCCGATATCGTGCTGCTGTTTGAGTCGGCGGGCTTTCGCCTGCAATTCGTTAATCGTCAACCCCGGTGTGTCATCGATCCAAATGGGAGCTTCGGCGAGTTGCCCTGCGACCGTCATCAGCTTGGGAAAGTCAGTTTTGGAAAGGAATCCCCCCCGCAACTTCTGCATCTGCACTTTTGCGCGGGAACACAATACCCGCTGAACCAGTGATTCGCAGCTCATCTCCAAACTGAAGACAGCGGTGGCAACCGGGTTGTCCTTTCGAATCGAAATGTTCTCGATAATGTTCATCGCGAACGACGTTTTACCCATCGAGGGGCGGGCCGCGATCACGATCATTTCACCGCCGTGGAAACCATTCGTCATCTCATCGAGATCGTCGAATCCACTCATGACTCCGGCAGACTGTCCTCCTTCGCCGTTATACATGTCGTCAATCGACTGGATGACATTGAGGACGTGGACTTTCATTTCCTCGATCCCCTTTTCCTGTTCGGTTTCGTCACGGATCTTGAGAACGCTTTTCTCAACGGAGTCGAGGAACTCTGGAGCGCTCTCCGGTCCGTCGTAGGCGCGGGCAATGCACTCGGTGCAATCCTGGATGACGCGCCGGAGGATGAATTTTTCTTTCAGGAAATCCGCGTAATCTTCAAAGAGCGCAGTTGTGGGCACATCGTCGAGCAGGTCGGCAAGAGTCTTTGGCCCCCCGACAGCATCGAGCTGCTCTTTGGAATCGAGCTCAGTGGTGAGGACGATGAGGTCGAGCTTGCCTTCGGGACGGGTTTTGTAGAGGTGGAGGAGTGCTTCGTAGATGATACGGTGCGCCGGGATGTAGAAGTAGCCCGGGTTCATCTTCTCAATTGCTTTCGGAATGATCAGGCTCGGATCCAGCAGCATACAGGAAAGGGCAGCCCGCTCGGCGTCGGCGTTGACCGGCATCGATTTGAGGCTGTTTTCAGCATTGGACGAGTAATCGTCATCGCCGCCTCTTTTGAATTTTTTATTCTTTCCGGGACCTTTGCGGAGAGAATTGTCGTCTCCACCATAGAACGGTTTGGAGTCTTTTGAAGAGAAGTCGGCCATGGAGCAGGAGTGGTGTTTGTGTTGGGAACTTGGGAGGGCTGCCGTTTTCCGTGCGTACAAAAAAAGGCGGGTATGCTATCTAAGCAACCCGCCTCCGTTTCGCAAAGTGATTCGATCAGGAACTGACCAAAATCACTATTTTCGATCTGAAATCAGTCTTCTGACTCTTCTTTCGATGCTTCACCATCTGCATCCGCAGCAAGAACCCGCAAAGTGATTCCGGCTTCGACGTCAGCGTGAAGTTTCACAGGGATGTCATAGCTGCCGAGAGTCTTGATTGGCTTGTCGAGAAGGATCTGGTGACGATCGATTTCGAGTTTGCTCTTCTCAGCGATGAGAGCGGCGATATCAGCAGTGGTAACAGAACCAAATGCTTTTCCACCCTGACCCATTGAGAGTTCGAGAGAAAGACGGAGCTTTTTGAGCTTGGTTGCTGTGTTCTCAGCGTCAGCGCGTTCCTCGGCTTCGCGCTTCGCACGAACTTCCTGGAGTTGCTGGAGATGACGGAGGTTTGCACGAGTTGCCTCGTAGGCTCGTCCCTGCGGAAGCAGGAAGTTGCGCGCAAACCCACGCTTTACCTTGACCACGTCGGCCTCGGAGCCGAGTCCTTCGATCTTTTGTTTTAAAATTACTTCTACAGTTGCCATTGTAAGCGTGAGTTTTTCGGTACAGAAAAAGAGCGGGACATTTAGGCGCGATCAGATAGATTGTCAACCCAGTCTCGACAAGATTTAGAAAAGTTAATTAAGTTTATCACCTTTCCAGACCGATTATGGCCGAAGTTCCCTCCACTTTCCAATTAAAACGCGGCGAATCAGCGCCTGATTTCGAACTTCCTGACGGGAAAGGCGAAATTCATCAGCTTTCCAACCTCGTTGCCGGTAAAAAAGGTCTCGTTGTGGCCTTTGTTTGCAATCACTGCCCCTTTGTCGTTCATCTCGCAGAAGCACTGGGCACTTTTGCCGCTGATGTCGCCGGTAAGGGAATTCAAACCGTGGCGATCAGCGCCAATGACGTTTCGAATTACCCTGCCGATTCTCCGGAGAGGATGGTCACGTTTGCTGCGGAGAGTGAATGGCACTTTCCCTATCTATACGATGAGTCCCAGAACGTGGCCAAATCCTACGCCGCCGCCTGCACACCCGACTTCTATCTTTTCGACTCCTCACTCAAGCTCGTCTACGCGGGACAGTTCGATGACAGCCGTCCCGGGCGTGGTACCGCTGACGGCGCCGATCTCCGGGCTGCGGTGGACCAGCTCCTCGCCGATCGTGCGGTTCCGGAGCCCTGGTATCCGAGCAGTGGTTGTAATATTAAGTGGAAGCCGGGTGAGGCGCCTGATTACTTTGGATAAGAGCCCGCCCCCGGACATGAGTCGTTGTTTCATTCTTCTTTCCCCACTTCTGCTTTTGATCACGCAGTGCAGCACCGCACCGGTCACGAAAAGCGCGATGGGCCTGCAACCGGTCGGCTCTGCGCAGCTCGTGATCTCCCGGGCGGAAGTTCAGGATGGAAAACTCTACGTGGCGGGAAGGCTTTTCAGCCCGCTCAATACCTTGAACCGGGCAAAGGTAAAACGCTCCGGTGGCACCGCCCGCATTTCAATGACACAGGCGATGCTGCGGATCGACGGCAGCCCTGACTTCACCGCTGTGGTCGTCCTCGATTCCAAAATCAACTCCGTCGTGATCGGAAAAGACAGGCGCGAGATTTGGAATCGCAGCGAAGGCGTCAAAGTGCAAACCTCGGACACGGCCGGGCAAACACAGCGGGCGATGCAAGACCTCGAATCGCGAGTTCAGGGCGTCATGCGGGCCTTTGATTGAGCAGTCGCAAACGATTTTGATTTCGTGAAATCTAAATTTTACTCCTTTATGATCAGACAGTTAACTTTCCTGACACTGGTATTGTGCCTTCTCCCTTCGGGGTTTTGCCTCGCCTCCCCCAATATCATCTTCATCGTCGCCGATGACATGGGCTATGCGGATATTTCCTCCTTCGGCGCACCCGATCTGAAAACGCCAAACATTGATGCTCTTGCCGCTGAAGGAGTTCGCTTTACCAATATCTACGCGATGGGTCCCGAATGCACCCCTTCCCGGACCTCCTTTCTCACCGGTCGCTACCCGCAGCGTGTCGGCGGGATGGAGTGTGCTATCGGAACCGGCAACGTGGGCCGCTACGATGATGCGATTCGCCTCGCGGAGAAAAATGACCTCGGGCTTCCGGCTGATTACGCCGTGCTTGCCCCCACTTTAAAAAAGGCGGGTTATCACAATGGCGTTTTCGGGAAATGGCATCTCGGCTATGAGGACAAATTTTCACCGCTTGACCAGGGTTTCGATGAATTCACCGGGTTTCTCGGCGGGAACGTCGAGTATTTTCGTCATACAGAGCTGTCCGAACTTGAGGTTTATCTGAAAGGCAGAAAGCCGGTCAAACGCGAAGGCTACCTTACCGATCTCATCACGGAGGACGCTCTTACCTTTCTTGATCAACGCGCCGGGATCCCCGATGTGCCCTTTTTCCTCTATCTCCCCCACGCCGCACCGCATTTTCCTTTCCAGGGACCCGATGATGATCTCGGTCGCCTTCCCACCGAAGAGGAATGGATGGAGGGAAAACGGGAAAACTACATCGAGATGATGAAGCGCCTCGACTGGTCCGTCGGCGAAATCGTTAAAGCGCTCGAAATTCACGGCATGACAGAGAACACCATCGTCGTTTTCACAAGCGATCACGGGGCAATGAAACCGGGGCTGAATGACCCGTGGCGGGATTTTAAAGGCACCCTGTTCGACGGCGGAATTCGCGTGCCTCTCATCGCGAGATGGCCCGGTAAGTTGGCCGGCGGGAAAACCAGCGAGCAGGTCGGCACTCTCATGGACGTGACCTCAAGTTTTCTCCATGCTGCCGCGCCGGACAAGGTTGGAGACCTCGAGCTCGACGGCATCGATCTGTTTGGTCATGTCATCGCAGGAGAACCTGACCAACCGCGAACCCTGCACTGGCGGGCGAAACGTGGCGACCGAACCTGGTGGGCGATCCGCGAAGGAAATCTGAAATACCTCAGAAAAAAGGAAGCCGGCCAGTCAGAGGAATGGCTCTTCGATCTTTCCAGTGATCCCGGCGAACAGGAAAACCTTTTCGGCCCCTCTCATACCGCCGAACTGAACGAGCTCCGCCGGCATCTCCACGAATGGGAAGCCGAAGTCGCCCCGACTCGAGGTCAGCCCTAGGCTCTTATTTCTCCGGAATTACGGAGTATCGCGAATCGTGAGGTCGTGCTTCAGTCAGGGCATGAGCACTCGTCGTCGATTCATCAAAACCGCTGCCGCTGCATCGGTCGCAGCACCTCTCGCTGCTTCCCGGGCGGCTGAAGACCGGAAACCCAATATCCTCTACGTTTTTTCCGATCAGTGGCGGGCCACCGATCACGGGTATGCGGGGAATTCTGATGTGATCACACCGAATCTCGATAAGCTTGCGACGCAGAGCGTGAACTTCACTCACGCGGTTTCAGGGATTCCGGTTTGCTGTCCTCACCGCGCATCATTGATCACCGGTAAGTACCCGCTCACGCATGGCCTCTACTTGAACGATCTCTCGCTTTCAACCGATCACCGAAGCGTCGCTCACTGTCTCAACGACGGTGGTTACAGCACCGGTTGGATCGGGAAATGGCATATCGATGGTCAGGGCCGGAGTGAATTCACTCCCCCTGAGCGACGTCAGGGCTTCCAGTACTGGCGAACCCTCGAATGCACTCATGACTACAATCACTCCCCCTACTACGGCGATTCTCCTGAGAAGAAAATGTGGGAAGGTTATGACGCTATTTCTCAAACCGAAGACGCGCAGGAGTATCTCGAGAATTACTCCCGTTCCGGGACCGATAATCCCTTCGCGCTCTTCCTTTCCTGGGGACCACCGCACGCGCCTTATCATACCGCTCCCGAGGAGTATCAAAAGCTTTACGCCGACAAAGAGATCACGCTGAGGGAGAACGTTCCACAGGAGCACGAAAAAGCGGCCCTGAGGGACTATCGGGGCTACTACGCTCACATGACCGCGCTCGATCACTGCATGGGCGATTTGCTCAAGACCCTTGAGGAGACCGGCCTCGCAGACAACACCATCGTCGTCTACACCTCGGATCACGGCGACATGATGCATACCCGCGGCGCGATGAAGAAGCAGCAGCCCTGGGATGAATCGCTGCGCGTTCCCTTTCTGGTGCGTTGGCCTGAGAAGCTGAAGAATCAGCCGCGGGAGATTTCGATGCCGATCGACACACCGGATATCATGCCGACCTTGCTGGGGCTTGCTGATCTCAGCATTCCGGAAGAAGTCGAAGGAATCGACCGCTCAAAGGTGATACTTGGAGCCGAGGCGCCCGATGACAACCACGCCGCTCTCATGACCTGTCCTGCCCCCTTCGGACAGTGGAGCCGCGACCGTGGTGGCCGTGAGTACCGCGGCGTCCGCACGACACGCTACACCTATTGTCGCGATCTCAACGGTCCCTGGTTGTTTTATGACAACGAGACCGATCCGTTCCAGCAAACCAACCTCGTTGGCAAGCCGGAGCACGCCGCGCTTCAGACGAAACTCGACGAGCGCCTCAATGCGCTCTTGAAGCAGACTCGCGATGAATTTCTTCCCGGCCCCGAGTTGATCAAACGCTCCGGCTACGTCGTCGACCCGAAGGACGAAACGGTGAACTACAAGATTCCCTTCAACTCAGCGAACCTGACGAAAAGCCCATTGGTGTAAATAAAAGTGCCAATCCGGGCGTAAGTGCCTTTTGCCAAAAGGGACATTTAACGACGCGCTCTTATGCGGTCGTAACGGATCCTCTAAGAAATTGTTTTACAATGTAAATACATTTCGGTAATCTGGCTGGATGTTAGATTTCCTGTCCCGAAGAGTCTTTATTTGCTGCTCACTGGTTTTCCTGGCAGCTCCGGAAATGGTGCTCTCCTGCATCAACACCAGTTACTCACGCAAGCACGAGAAACAAATCACGAGCGACCTTCCCCGACTCATCTCCGGTCAGTTCGCCACGCACGGCGACGCTTTCTATGAGCAGCAACTCGTCTGGACAACGCGGCTGATCGAGCTCCAGCCGGATGATTTCAGCGCTCGAATCGACCGTTCTGCGGCACTTCTAAAGCTGCAGCGATACACCGAAGCGGAGTCGCTCCTCCTGCAGATTGAAAAGGACACTCCCGGACAATACAAGACCCACGCGAATCTAGGCGTCCTCTACAAGAAGATGGGTGAGATCGATAAAGCGGTTCAGCATACGAAACGCGCTTTGGAGATACAGCCGGAAGGTCACCTCGGCCTCGGTGATTACTATCTACAAATGCTCAAGTGGAAGAAGGAGAACCCCTTCCCCGAAGCCGCTACAGAGAATTTTCTCGGTGTGAAATATGAGGCTGGAACTAAGGCAACTGCGAATTCGCCCTTGGCGAACGAGGAGTGGTTGAAGACTCTGATCATATCAGACCGCCATTTCCATGACGTATACTGGGTCCTCGGGGATGTCCTTTTTGAAAAGGGTGATCTCCAGAATGCGATGCGCAGCTACCAACGGGCAGGAGCGCACCTGGAGCACTCCGCATCTGACCCGGAAATGCCGCGAACAGAGAAAGTTGGACATACATTGTTGAGCCAGCGCATTGATCTGGTCCAAAAAGCATTTTGGGAGCGTGCTGAAGGAAGTGCTGACTTGGTTTTTGACGTCAATTATTATACTCAGATCGAGTCAGAGATCTCGACTGCCAATAAATGGCTGAGTTCTTTCCAAAAATCGGAAGCGGAACTGATAGCCGATGGCATGAGCCCGGATTTCGATGAAGTGAATGCAAGGATGAAGGAAAAGCGTATCTCCGAGCCGACGTATCTGGACCTCGGGGTGTTTGAAGGAAAGGAAGTCGAGGAGAATGGTACCGCTCACATCGCCGGCACCATTCTCGCCGCAGCGGTTGCACTCATGGGGCTCATCATCCTCAGTGTCGCCGGGTACGGCCTTGTCCGCTTTTACCGGTCACGACTTGTGGCATAGCACTTTCAAATTCTTGAAAAAGCCGACTCAGCTGTTGCGGGATCAACAACCGGAGAACTTTCCGCAGAATTCAACATCATCGGCGGTGCGATTCCTGAAGAGAGCGAGGAACGGCGCAGGCAATAAAGTCGGGCTGTGCTCAGGATCGGGGTTCTGGATCCACGAGTGGCTGAACGATAGCCCATGCCTCGCGGCCTTCGATCAACCGGTAGCTTATAATGACATCTCCATCGCCGAGCTGAGCACCGACCAATCCTCCATCGTGAGCGCAAAAGAAGCGTTCCTCGCTTCCGGGGGCTTCGGGCAGGTGAAAGCTGTCCATGACCCGTATCCGACCGAGCGCGGTCTTGAGCCCGTCGTTAAAGATCACTCCCGGCTGCATCGCAGTTTCCAGATTGGCCTTCTCTTCATCGGTAAAGTGCAGGAGATGATCAATCCAGATTTGGCGCGCTTCTTCGTTGCTCACTGAGGACGCCCTGTGCGCCATCCCATCACTGTTGACATGAACCCACATGAAGCCGCCTTCCGCGCAGCAATAGAGCAATCTCTGCCCCTTGCTATCGTCCAGCCTCGTGACGAATTCCCAGCTGGGAAAGCGATCGTGTTCTGTCAGGTGACTGACGGGAACATCCTCGCCAATCCCGCTATGCAGTTGCGAGAACGAGGGCAATGAGACTCTGTTAAATTCAACACTCATGAGGATTTGTTAGATGAGGGGTCGAGAGTCTCACTCTATCTCCATCGCCTCCACCACCTGATTTTTGATCGCATCAGAGACTTCCCGAGCCGGTTTGCGTTTGAAATCCGAAAACGATTGTCTCGAATCATCGTGCATGAATCCGAGTCCGCCCATGGCGTCGCCTGCCTTCCAATGCATCCCTTCCGGCAACCGGGGATAGAAATACCACCTTACCTCGTCCTCGTCCCGGTGGGGCTCCACGTAGCAATCGACCGTAGTAACGCTGTCCTCTTCCGACCGGGAAAGAATTTTGTTCTCCATGCGAGTAAGGTCAGCAGAAGAAAGTAACTCCTCAAGTCGGATTTTGGTGCAATGAGAGAGTCCGATTTTCTTCATCCAACCCTGTTAGATTGGTGACCTGACAGGGTTGGGTTGTCTCGGAACTCACAGATCCGGCGTCATAGGTTCCCTTGTTTTTGCGAGTCCTCGAACGGAATGACGGTATTGCCGGAGGGTTCCGGGCCACTCCCGGGTTGTAGGTACCAGGTTCGGGTTGTTGCGCCGTTGCTAAGTATATTGTTTGTAACCGCAACCCCGGATGGATTCGCAAACGTTTTGCCTCCGGCAGTCACGAGGATGAGGTGAGGCCGGTTCCCGTTAGGCCTTGCATCAATGTAGTTGCTGTCGATGACTACTGATTTGGAATCATTTACTACCATGATAACTCCGTTGGGTTGCTTCATGGAGCCGCCGACAATGGTATTCCCTGATAGGTGGATATTCTCAGATCGATCTTCGACGTGAAGCGCCTCCGAGCCATAATTCCGGATATGACAATTCGTGACGGCTCCTGTTTTGACATTCGCAAAGCCGACCGCAAAGCCTGCACTGGCGGTTTGAGAGAGATTATCGCGAAAGGTACAGTCGCGAACAGTGATGTTATTCATTTTGCCTCGAGGTGAGTTGAACTCGAGATCTGAAGCGTGATTGTTTACAAAGAGGCAGCGTTCCACGAGGACCGATTCCAAGCTGCCGACGGCATTATTTGCCTGAAAGAGCCCGAAGCTGCAGTCTCTGATTTCAAGCCCGTGAAGGAGTAGACTTTTGACATTCCCGACACCTACTTGAATGGCGTGGCAATACTTCTCCGGATACAGCGTCTTGTTGCCGGCGATCGTGCAATTGCGAAGCGAGACATTGCTCAGTTCCCCGAAGACCGGAAAAATCACGATAGGAAAGTCGGCTCCGCGTTCCACTGAGATGCCTTCAATCGTGACATCGCTGGAAACTTTCAAGAAGTCACGGTGCTTCACGGCGCCTTGAGAGGACTCGAGAGAGAATTTGGACTTACCGCTTTGCCCGAGGAGGGTCACCCCGACGGGAATCTTCAGCGACTTGTCATTGAGCGATACCCGGTAATTCCCGGGGGGCACGTAGAGGGTATCCCCCGCCTTCAGCGATGCGAGCGCGTCTCCGAGTGCTTCCCGGTTATCCGTCGTGCCATCACCGATCGCTGCGAATGGAGCTTTCGTAAGGTCGATCGTATCCGCATAAATCGGGAAGGAGTAGCTGAGGAGCAAGATAAGGATTCCGGAGATGTGAGACATAGATTCGTTCAAAGCTGGATCTCCGAAGTACAATCTCTACTCACTTTATAGTCAACGACGTTCGTTGCCTAAGCCGACGATGCCCCCTGCTTTCGCCGCCGACAGGGCCGCTTCCATCAGCAAAAATAAGGGAATTCGAAACCCTTTTGTAACAATTCATTTCGCGCTTTCTATTTGTATTACCGAAATTTTATCTTATTATGGTAATTATGGGAATTACTATAAAATTCAAAAACGCATTTCTCTACTGCGGTGTAGCGGGAATGGTTTGGTCCGGATGTGGTATCTCAGCCTCTGCGCTGGATAAAATTCCAAGTCTTCCTGCGAAGTCAGTGTTGAACGACTTAGAACTCCGATTCGAGGATGCGAAGAGCGCTGAAGCAATTGCTCAGAAGCGACTCGCCAGTTTCGAGCGCCTTCTTGAGAGAGGTAGCGCTTCCCCTCTCGAGGTGAAACGGGCGAGAGCAAATGTGGCAGTGGCTTCCGAGACGCGAAACAACGCGGAAGCTCTCCTTTCCTTTCTGGAAAAGGCTCCGGCAGCGGAAGCCGACGGTGCGGAGGATCCTGAGATGTTCCTCGCTCTTCCCGGCCTCTCCATGCAAATGGGGCTGATTGGATTTGGACACCTTCGAGTCCTCAATAAAAATGAGACGCTCAATAAGACGGCTGATTTGATTCGTTTCGATCGCAGCAACCCCAATTCCCTTGAGTATATCGAGGCAATGCGTGATTTTCGCGGAACGGACCTCGCAAAGCTTACCGGAAAATTCGCAACCGATTCAGAGCTGAGAACCTCCAATGCGAGTCTCGCCTCGTTGAATCGTCGTGCCAAAGATATTGCTGAGAGCACGACCGGTTCACCTCTTCTGGGTGATTCCAAGCTGTCGTTTTCCGAGATGTTGAATAATCAGGATAGCGATCCCGGTGCCGGATACCTTGCTACCTTGTTTTCGTGGACGGCTACGACGGATCCTATGGAACTGGAAGCGACGAGAAACCTTTGTCGCGTCTTTGCTGACTCGACCGCTGAAGTTGAGTTTGCCAAGGCCGTTGTAGAGCTTGCCGAGATCAGTGCCGAAGCACGCCGTGCCATCGAGCAGCGCGGTTCCGGCAGCCCGATTGAAGTGCGTATCGCCGAGGGCAAACTTGGTGTCGCCAAAGCTGAGCTCCAGCGTGCCGAGGAGAATCTGGAAATCTGGAAGGCAAAAGAATCGCTCGTTCTCAGTCTCATCGAGACGCCTGCGGAGAGCGAACAGTCCGTTTCCTATCCGAAGACAATGAAGGAAGCCATTTCCCGTTTCGAGGAGATCGCTGAAAGTGTAGACCTCGCTGAGAATGATCGCCTTGCTCAGTCAGGGTATTCGATCCTGCTGAGTCAGTTTGACGCTTTGGTTGAACTGGCCCGCAGCGAGGAAGTTTGCGAGATGTCATCGTGGAAAATGGCGGCTCTTGAGAAAAGCAAGGCTCCTGCGACAGAACAGCGCCGTGCGAAACTGACACTTGCAAAAAATGAAGCCTACAAGCGCTTTCAGGAGACTCTTTGCGAAGGATTGGCTGCGAAACTGGATCAGTTGGCGGCGATCGGCAACACGATTAGTGAAGCACAACGCCAGGGCAAGAGCCGTGACAACTTCTCACTCCCCCATAGCGAAGCGCTTGCTTCTTCACTGGCCCGTCTTCACGAGTTCAAGTCGAAATCACTGGCTTCAAAAAATCGTGAACTGGAAGTCAAAAAATTCTACGAGTGGAAGCATTCTCAGCTCCTTGGTCTTCACAAGAATGATGCAGACCACATCGAAGTGCATCGCACCGCCCAGAAGCTGGAGGAATCCCGTCTCATGGAGCGTCAGATCGATGAGGCGCTCACTCTTGAGAAGCTTCAATCCAAAATTGCTGATAAGATGTTCAGCGCTCTCTCAGGCAATCAGCCTCCTCTTTCCGTCGGTGACCTCGCCGCGGAGGTTCGTGACTCTCTGTTTGGCTATCATGCCGTGCAGATTCAGCAGGACAGCGAGATTGAGCTGGCGAAGTTGAATCTACAGATCGAAAGCGAGAAACTTGAGCGTGTCGAATCGATCCGATCCAAAGGCCTCGCTTCCGAGAGAGAACTCAACAGTGCAAAACTGAGAGAGAAGATCGCTGCTATTCAGGTTGCGAACAGCGACCGGAGAAACGACGAGATCCACGGATTGTCACAGCAGATGGCAGCCGCTTTCGGTGTTGCTGATGCTTCGATGACCTCAACCGCTACCGAAGAGTGAGATGAGAAGTAGCCGGTTTACCGGTTAGCAAAATTCCCGGACGAGACGGCACCAGAAATGGTGCCGTTTTTTTGTGGGTAGATTCTCATCGTGAGTCGTGGGGTATGGACACGAAGTGCGCCGCAGCGGAGCGCCGCTAAACCTTTCCGGTCACCGCAGGCGAGACGAATACTGGAGAGGCCTTTTGCTAAAAGGCGTTTCAGGGCGTTCTTAAACCTCGCCATTTCGCAGCCGAAAATCTACTGAAGCGATACTTCAAGCATTTTCCCGGCTTCGACAGTGAATGCGGTATCAGAAGACTGCACTTCACCGTTCACCTTGTGATCGTAGGTGGCAACGTAATCACCAGCGGGGAGATAGGCTCTTACTTCGTGGTTGTAAGCCAGAGCAACCTGTTTTGTTTTTTCAGGATCCGCAGGGACAACCCTGATCTTTGATCCTTCATGGTTCTCATTGCCTTTCAAAACCACAATTCCGGCGTTGAGAACAAAGCGATCCTTCTTCTTTTCACCGGGGCTGATTGAGATTTCTTTTTCGACACTGGCAGCTCCGCGAGTGAGCCGGGCGAGATAGGTTCCCGCGGTTAGGTAGTAAGTCGCCTCGTTATAGCTGACGGTGACCTGCTTACGCTTCCCTTCCGCGTTCGGCTGGGAAAAGATTTTCCAACCGGTATCGTCGGTCACAGGCTCCTTCGAATCTTCGGCCATGAAGGCTTCACCAGACCAGATTCCGGCATTCAGTGTCAGGGTCACCTCCTCGGTCGCACCGGCAGATACAACGACCTCCTGCTCTGCGGCGGCACTTCCGCGCTTCAGTTGAAGAAGGTAGACACCGGACGGCACCTTAAAGCTCTCCGAATCGCTGTAACCAACGGCGACTTGCCTTCGTTTTCCCTCTTCATTGGGAGGTCCTAAGAGCTTCCAGCCGAGGTCGCCTTCTGCCAACGCCATACCTTCTGCCATCCTCGCATGCGTAATCACTGTGCCCGCCCCGAACGTCAGAATCACTTCGGTGTTCTCTCCTGCTTTCACTTCCACTTCTTTCTGAGTAGCGGATTCCTTATGTGCCGCTCTCAGCAGATATTTTCCTGCGGGAACCACCATTTCGGATTTCGGATCGTAGTTGAAGGCGACTACTTTCCGGTCACCTTCGCTGTCCGCTTTCGCCGGGAAAAGTTTCCATGACATGTCAGCAGTGATGACATCGCTGTCCTCGCTCATCTTTGCCTGCGAAATGAGTCTGCCTGACCCGAAGATTACTTTCACATCAGAAGCTTTTCCCTCAACAATCTCGACTTCAACTTCCGCTCTCGATTCTTCATATCGGCCAGCGAGAAAATAGATTCCCGGTGCCAGCTGAAAAGTGGCGGCGGCCTCATAGGAATTGGCGATCGATTGTCGCTCAGTCGTGGAAGGAGGCTCAGTGTAGATTTTCCAGCTGAGACCGTCCTCCAAATCGGAGCCGTCTTTCGTAAGTGCTCCGCGGACAGTCAGCCCGGTAGCCTCAAAGGTCAGTTCGTAGCTTGTTGTTTCCTCTCCCGGGACTTTAATGCTTCCTTCCGCGCTGGCTTCTCCAAATTTTGCAACGATTTGGTAGTCTCCGGCTTCAAGCGGCGTCCGGAATTTGCCCCCGGTGCCCCGGTGTGAAGGCTCTTCAGATGCTTTGCCTGAATAGATTTCAAAATTCACCCCGTCGAGAAGCTCACCGGCACCATTGCGCGCGGATAGAATTAAGGCCGTCTCAGGTCTAACGGCGGCCTGGACTGCTTCATTGAGAGCCTCATAGAGTCCGTCGGCATCTTTCGCTTCAAGGTAGAGCCCGCCGGTCTTGCTGGAAAGGGCATCGAGTCCGGCGTTCTTGTCTTTCTCAATGTCGAAGGCTACGACATGACAAACGAAGTCGATCCCTTTTGCCGCCAACAGGTCCCCTACCGTCGCAGGATCTTTTCCGCAGGTTTCGATTCCGTCGGAGACTAAAATCACGGTCGCTTTGTTCTCTTCATACTTAAGCGCATCCGCTGCCAGCATCACCGCGTCACAGAGTGGCGTCTTTCCAATAGGAATGAGATTACGGGTCCTGGTCAGGATCGCCTCCCGATTGTCCATCGCCGGCGGCACGAGAAGTTCGATATCGCTGCAGTCGCCTTTCTTGCGGTGCCCATAAGCCATCAATCCAAGTTCGATTCCGGGATTGATCGAGGGAACGAGTCTTGCGACAGTTTCCTTCGCGACGTCAATTTTAACGCCGCCGGGGACTTCTCCCCACATTGAGCCGGACGCGTCGAGAACAATGATCGTCTTTCCTTTGGAGCCGGAGTCCTGGGCAATTGCGGCGGGTTGGAGAAACCCAACGAGAGCAAGAAATAGAAAGGAGATGGCGCCACGGAGTGCGCGCCTGCGGAAATCGGCCGTTTTGGGTTCCATATAGATAATTAGCTATTGGCCGTTTAGACGAATAGCGACAATTCCCTATGCGGAAAAAATTAATCCTCCAGCCAGCGTTCCAGATTGTGCTCGATAAAGGGGGTGTCCTGTAGAACCCGGTAAGCCCGGCTGACCCGGTCGATCTCCTCTTTCTGGCCCGGTGAGAGAACCTCCTTCGGATTGAGGCAGCGGGTCGAGGGGAGAAGCCCTTCGCGGTGGAGCATTTCATTAATCCCCGGGATGCAGCCTTTGAAATCGTTGGCTGCATCGAAAATGGCGCTGTTGAAATCGGTAAGCTCGGCGTTCTGTCTCGCCCATTCCCCTGTCGCGCCGCCACCGGTTCTGATTTTTCGCATCGTCTCCTGAGCGCTCTTGGTTCCAATCGCCCATTGCCCCAGCAATCCCCCCATGATTCTCAAAGTGGTCTCGCCAAACTGAAAGGGAGTGAGGAGATCGTGGATGATGTTGTCATCGTTTCCGGTGTAGAGAATGATATCGTCGCGACCGCTCTCGGCGACCGCGCGAACCACGTCGAGAGTTCCGTAGCGGTTGAAAGGCGCGATTTTGATGGCGACAACGTTCTCGATCTTCACGAACTCCTTCCAAAAGGCGTAGGAATATTTCCGTCCTCCAATCGCAGGTTGCAGGTAGAAGCCGATTAACGGGATAACCTCGGACACTTTCTGACAATGAGTGAGCATGACCTTGTCGCTGGCACCTTCAAAGGCAGCGAGACTGAGCAACCCGGCGTTGTATCCGTGTTTCATCGCGAAGTTGGCCTCTTTCTTCGCATCGCGAGTCTTTCCGCAAATCCCTGCGATTTTGGCAAAGGTATTCCGACTGTCGCGATGCCGGTCGATTTCCGCTGAACAGAACTCCAGAACCGGTTCGAAGAGCTTGTGCTTCGGATCACGGATCTCGAATTGCATCGTGTGCGCTCCGATCGCAAGTCCACCGGCACCCGACTCTAAATAGTAGCGAAGCAGTGCCCGCTGATACTTTTGACTCCAGGTTCCATCCTTTTCCAATGCCAGTGGCACCGCTGGTATAACCTGGCCTTTCACCAGATGCTTCCGCAGGTTTATCGCTTCAATATTTTCCATCTCGAACTTCAAAGTGTGTCGGTTTACCTAGTAAAGGGCGATCCTTTTCGATCCACTGCGCGACCCATTCCATCAATACCTCTTCTGAAACCCGTGGCGCTCCGAAGAGACGATGTGATTTCCCGGCATTGTTGAGCCATGCTGTTTTCGCTTCACATCCAGTTAGGGTAACGTGCCTGTCAAATCGCTTCGAGAACCAGTGTGCGACCTCCCTGATTTTCAGTATCCGCGATCCGGTTACATTGAGAATAAAGGGTTCCGGTGCCGGTGTTGCTTCAGCGATCGATTGAATAATATGCTCCGTCGCATCGCCCTGCCAAATGCAGTTGAGGTAACCCATCGTCAGGTCGATTTCCTCTCCTCCATACACCTTCGCTGCGAGATCAACGAGAACTCCGTAGCGCAAATCGACCGAGTAGTTCAGACGAATCAGGGAAAGTGGAGTCCCGTGTCTTTCGCTGACACGGGTAAACGCCTTTTCCCGACCGAGGCATGATTGTGCATAGTCGCCGACCGGCCCGGTGAAATCGGTTTCTATGGAACCTCCTGATTCAGGAGTGACAAATGAATACACACATCCGGTTGATAAGGCGACGATTCTGGAATCCGCGTAGCGCTCCGCAACCATCGCCGGCATTTCCTCATTGAAAAGGCGAAGCGTATCCGGGGAATCACTGGTTCCGAACTTTCGACCGGCCAGAAAAAAGAGAGCCGACGCATTCGGAAGTGAGGCATAAGAGTTTGGATCGGTCAGGTCGGCGGAAAACGTTCTGATCCCCTCTCTCTCGAACGCGCTGCGGGTTTCCCCGCTACCAAATCGCGACACCCCGAAAACCTCGTTGTCTTTGCCGAGTTTATCGAGCCCTCTCCGCAACATCCGGCACAGGTGAAAGCCCATCTTTCCTCCGGCGCCGGCGACGACAATATCGCCGGCGATCCCGCGCAGCGTTTCGATGACGCCTTCACCCGGACTAGTCGCTAGCTCATCGAGTTCGGCGATGGATTGGGGCCCTCTGATCATGTAAAAGCGATTGCGGCAGGAGAAATGCTTTTTTATACATGGCAGTATAAATGCTCCTGTCTTCAGGATCATACCCGAACCGGCTTCGCCGGAAAAGACAAAGGTTTGAACCTCGTCTGGCGCAATCATGAACCAATAGTAAATCATCCCTCTCACCGCCGAAAAACGTTGCCGTCGATATGATCGGTTTTACCCTTAGGGCGCGCGGCCTTCCCGTTGGATTGCGGCGTCAAATCACCGGCAATTTCCTCCATGGCTACTCACTCTAAGAAAAAGTCCTCATTTTGGCAGAAAGTGAAGGAATATGGTCTTATTCTGCTGGCTGGCTTCCTCTACGCGATTGCCTTGAAGTATTTCGTGCTTCCCTCAAAAGTGATCCTGACAGGAACAGAGGGAATCGCGACGGCGCTGTCTTACTATTTCGAGAACTACCAGCTCTTTATTGTTCTCTACGTGATTTTCCAGGCCATACTGCTCACTTTCGCCTTTGTAAAAGTGAGCAAGGTCTTCGCGCTCCGTTCTTTTGTCGTTGTCGGCACCGTCGTCCTCGCCCTCATCGTGATGCCCGAGCTGCGATTCGCAGCGCCGGAGTCCCAGAATGAGCGGATCATTCTCGTGATCTTCGGAGGTATCCTGGCCGGTGTCGCCAAGGCTTTAGCTTTTAGAAACCGGGGTTCCACAGGTGATGAAGACATTGCAGGAGCCTATTTCGCGATCAAATACCTGAAGCCGGTGGGATCGATCGCGATCATCGCCTCGATTGTCTCAACAACATTCGGTCTCGCGCTCGACTTTTTGAAGAATGGAGACTTTGAATCTGTCGTGAACACGCTGATGTACACCTGCATCTATATCTTCGTGTCGGCCGAGACCTTGAACAACCTCTACAGGAAGTTCAAAATCATGATGCTGGCGGTGATTACCCGCGAACACGGACCGATTGGGATGGCGATTACGTCCACCTCAGCTCACCGCACCTACACACTTCACAAAGGGACCGGAGGTCGCAGCCTCGAGCCTTTTCATGAAGTAAGAACGATCATCACGCATGAGGAACTGCCGCAGATGATCTCCGCGATTCAAATCGTGGATCCGGACTGCTTTTACTACTATCACGATATCGAAGGTATATCGGGGAGATACTACATCGCGCCGATCGGCTGAAGTCCCGGCAGCCGGAGCCTCTGACTTCAGGAATTCAGAATCTCGGAATAGTGTTTCTGAGCGCAGGGTTCACAGACCCCGTGGCTGAACTGAGCGTCACTGTGGTTTCGAATGTATTCTTCGATTTGATGCCACTCTCCGTCCTCGTCGCGGATCGCTTTGCAAAAAGAGCAGGTTGGTAAAATTCCCCGCAGGGTTTTCACTTCATTCAGGGCCGTTTGAAGAGAATTGATGAGCTGTTCATTCTCCCTTTCGAGCTCCTTGCGACGCTCAATTTCCTGCTGGGCAAAGGTGAGTTCGAGGCGGGCTTCGGTCACTTCTTTGAGAATTGCGAGAACGGGACGGTGCTCGATCTCCATTCCATTTTTCTTGTTCTGCCAGACCAAATAGAGGTAGAGAAACGGGAAAGCGAAGAGGCAGATCAGAAGACGGCTCGCGAATGTCCCGGACATGATACTGAAATACTCTTCACTCCCGAGAAATGCCCCGGTCGAGAACAGAAGGACGTCCAGCCACATCACGCCCAAAAGCGTAAAAAAGGCGCGTATTCCCATGCGGATATTGAATCTGGGAGTGCCCAGAAACTCCCACGAGATCGCGAGAAAGATCAGGTCGGCGAGCGCAGCGGCAATCGATGCGACGTAGATGCGAAGTGCCTGAGGTGGAAAATAATTGATCTGCTCCGCCCCGGTTGAAAGCTTCACCTGCCAGTGAAGCACCATTGTCACCACCGGAACCATGACCGAGACGCCGATGATGGTGGAGATTGCAATCCGGGTCGCCCTCGGGCCGTCAAACACGTAAACGACGAAAACCGCGAGAAGTAGAGCCGTGTAAAAGACAGAAGAACCCACCATCAGGGAAACAGATCCCAATTCCACTCTTACTCCGGCATCTGTGGTCCAGACCATCACGGCGGTGAGGCTCCCGATGAGCGCGTAAAAGTGAGCCAGTCCAATGCGATTCCGCAGCGAGTGAGCGAAAAGAACCAGAAAGTAAACCGCGATGGCCTCGATAATCAGGATCAGTAATTCATGGTTCATAGATATCCGGATCAGGTGGGGTACTTGCAAAGACGCGCAATCGTCTAACAGAAGATAAAAAGAGCGCTGATGAAACTGTTTTTTTCTATTACTGGCGGGGTTCTTTTTGTCCTCTGTTTCCAAGATGAGGCTTCCCGGGTCTCGAATTCACTTTCGTGCTGTGGCAAGGTCAGTGCAAATCCCCTCCTCCCTTTCGCTGAAAATGCTTTGGGCAGCACGGACATCTGCGTCTCTGCGAGGCGTTTCCACGAGAGAGATGTTTCAGGGATTAACTGCATAATTGCAGGGATTCTCACGGGTCATCTCCTTTTCGATCGATGAAGAGTAGCCGCAATTGCCCACAAAAAGAACCTGAGTTCCGTTTACAATGATGACCTCCACGCCATGATGGGTTTCCCAGTTGCATTGATAGTGATAACGGACCGCACGCCTTTCGGCCCCGCTGGATCCATCCAAAATGACGTACCGGGGGGATGTGTTTTCCTGAATCTCACGCTCCGTGCTAAGAGAGACATCCAGATCCCCGCACTCCTCTTCAAGATCTTTATGCATTCGGAGCATTGCGGATAGAATCCTTGATTGAACCGCTTGAGGCATCCTCGCGACATCATCGAGCATTTTTGTGAGCAATGTCCCGTCATCTTGAATGTCATCTTCGATGATGAGTTCACTGTTGGTTCCAATGAGAGGGTCGGTTATCGTCGTGCTCATATAAGTTCGTCAGCGTTGGAGCCACCGAAAGCGCTTCATTCAGACTCGGGGACCACCTGCAAGGTTCAGGCGACTCACTCTTTGTGCCAGTCTTTGCCGTCCATCATGATGCTGTCATTCACTTCGAGAAGCTGGTCTTTCAGTCTCTCGAGGAGGGCGGGGTTTTCACTGGCAATGTTAGTGGTTTGATTCGGATCAGCTTCGAGATCAAAAAGCTGATAGTTCGTGTATCGCCCGTTCTTGATCGCCGGAATCCACGCCTCGTCAAACATGTTGCTGGTGGAAAGTTCGTAATCAGGGTCGGCGACGAGTGAATATTTCCCCGCCCGCATCGCCACAACAGGGCGTGACTTCTGAAGGTGCCAGAAGAGTGGCTGCTTTCGATCCAGAACTGCATCGCTCTTGAGCAGCAGCGGCGCGAGACTCGTGCCGTCGAGGTGAACCCCTTCAGGACGCGGAACGCCAACCAGTTCGCAAACCGTGGGAAGCACGTCGACCAGTCCCGCGGGTTCCTGAAGAACCACATCTGTCTTGATTTTACCCGGCCAGTTGAAAATCCCGGGGACGCGAATTCCGCCGTCCCAGTTCATCCCTTTTCGGCCTCTGAGGCCCCCGGTTCGATCATCGCGGTAACTTCCGTTGTCGGAGGCATAGACAATGATGGTGTCTTCGGGAGCGCCGACCTCTTTCAGCTTCGCGAGGAGTCGCTTGATCGCGCGGTCGGTGTTGTCGATTGTGCCCGAGTAAACCGCTCCTTTATCCTTGAGTTTGCCATAGTCCTCGACAATCTCATCAGGTGCGGCAATCGGTGCGTGCGGCTCGTGGAACCAGACATTGAGAAAAAACGGTTCCTCGGTATCGGTTCTATCGTCGAGCCATTGAATGGCTTCGTCGACGACGAGCTGACAGGAATAGCCGTCCAGCTTTCCGACCGGTTCCCCGTTCCGGATAAAAGTCTCAGGATTGTGATGGCTCGGTTCGGCATTGTTCCAGGTCGCGAACCAGTGGTCGAAACCATGTTCCTTCGGAGTCGGTTTGTCACGGGCTTCAGTTGGCAATCCGAGGTGCCATTTTCCGACGTGGGCGGTGGCGTAGCCTGCTTTCTTCAGAATCTCGGCGAGGGTCACTTCCCTCTCCAGCAAATGAGACTTCTGGCCTTGATCAAAAATCCAACTGTAAACTCCGGTCCGGATGTGATGCCTCCCCGTAATCAGTGTGGCGCGTGAGGGCGAGCAGACCGCGCAACCTGAATAGAATTGCTGAAACCGGGTCCCCCCGGCTGCGAGCGTATCGATCGTCGGTGTCTTCACGGGGCCTCCGTAGCAGCCGACGTCCTCATACCCGAGATCATCGGCAAGGAGGATCACGACATTGGGCTTTTCCTGCTGAGCTTCACCCTCGCTGATCGAGGCAAAGAGGAGCACCAAAGTTAAACTGATTCGAAAGAGAATACGCATGCGACACTTTTTCACGCAATTGCTGTTCTGTCACTCGCACCATCACGGATTTCTTTTTGGAACCGGACTCGAACGGTTGATTTGACGCAGATACGAAATTTCAGAATCATTCCGAATCGAGTATCGGTTTTTGATGTCTTTAATCCTCATGAAAACCCACGGTGTGAGGACTGACTTGCCGTTCTTGGTGTAGGCGATGTCATCCGCAATGTAGGTGCAAACGTGAAGCAGTTGATTCCGGGCGGGGTCTCGAAACGAAACAACGTCGCCAAACTGCAAAGGTGGCTTTACCTCTTCGTAGTCAGCTGTTAGCACACTATCAGCGCGCAGTTTGCGCATAAACCGCGGATCAGGGCTGATTTTGAAAAAATTCAGAGTGCTCCAAAAACTGTTGGGATAAGAACCGGTGAGCCCGTCCCCCGGCGAAGGGAAGCTGTTGAGATGCTTCCGAGGCAACGGAGGAAGCACTTCCGCCACGTTGAAGCTGAAACGTTCCGGGAGGAGGCGAAACGATTCCAGTAAAGGTTTCCCGCTCAGGGCGGTGTCGGAGCAGGTCCAGTAATCGACGAGTTGGTCAAAATCAGCCCCCGGGGCGACCTGCACATCGAGGAGAAGCGAGCGGGTCCGGGTCAGCGCCTTCCTCAGGGCGATTTCCTCCCTCTCCGTCCTAACCGTGGGGAGAAGGGATGGCAGATCAACGAAGGCAAGCGAATCGCCGAGCGGAAAAGACAACTCCTCGATCAGTGAAAGCGCCTCGGCGGAAATCCGCCCCTCGGGGAACCAGGAGCGAACCTCATTCGTCTCGATAATCACAGGTTGAAAATGCCCGGGGTTTTCTTCATATCGTGAGAGGACCCGATAGAGGCTGATCCGGGCTGACACCGGCAAGGCACGAATAATCTTCGGCGAAGGAAAGGCCCGCGTTTCAGCGTCAAAGGTTTGCAGTGGCACCTCCCTGCGCATCTCCTGAAGGAGAACCGGGTCATCGGTAAGAGAATTGAGCAGGGCCGTGACCACCTCAATGTCCATACCCGGAAATCTCCAGACAGTCTGGCTGGATGGCGCGGGGATGAGCCGAATCAGGGATTCCGGTGCTTCAAGAAAGATTTCGGAAACCCTGATATCCCCCCATGGTCCCGGGGCGCACTTACCCGAACCTGCGGCGCAGGCTCCGCCCGTCATCAGCGCTGAGAGAAGGAAAATGAATCCGGATGGCTTCATTCACGAAACTCGGGTTTTAATCTGAAAAAGAAGGCCTGTATTTTTTCGTCTACGAGATAGCTCGAAAGAACATCGTCGGTCGTCTGGAACACCCATGGCCGGTTGTTGCTTCTGCCATTTTTAGTAAACAGAATTTCACCGGCAATGAAATTGCAGGCATGGATCCACTGACCTTGAGACGACTGTATCATCAAGACATCGCCAAAGCGCCACGGCGCAGTGGCTCGCTCATATCTTTCTCTGTGAATTTCGAGGACGGATTCCCCATCCAGCATCCTCGGAGGCAGCGCGTTGGAGAAAAAGCTGAAGGCGGTCGCAAAGCAATCCGGCATATCATCGCCCAGCCCCTCTTCCCGTTCAGGATAGGTATTGATGAGGCGCTTTGCCACCGGAGGTAGAAGGTGGACGAGATCGAGGCGTTGAATTCCGGGATTCTCCAATATTGCCTCGAGCGCGGTCCTGCCTGTCTGGTTTCGGCCGCCCGCGCCCCAGTAGTCGAGAACAGCGCTTCGATCGGTAGCTCGCGAGAGCTCCAGCGAAGCATGCAGGGAGATCTCCCGGGTGATCGTTTTGATGATTCTCAATCGTTCAGTGTCATCAGCGGCCCTGCTTAGAACCAGTTTCCAGTCAGAAAAATAAAGCCCTCCCCCTCGCTTTGGATACGAAAGACTGCAAATCAGGTCGATCGTCTCAGCGCTCAGGCCGCTCGGAACTTCTGCCAGCCTCGGAAATCCACCGGAGATAAAGGGAACGGCATTTTGAAACTTGTTATCCCTTACCGGAAGCCCGATCCGCGGGTAAAGCCTCGCGCGGGTTTGAGGAGACAAACCGATAATGAGATCATGAGGCGGCCGAATTGTCGTTGCCCCGTCGCGATACTCGGCGAAGGGAGCCCGTGTCAGTCTCTCGATGCTGCTCTCATCCAGGCCGGAATCCCGAAGGATCCGGGTCACAGTTGCAAGGTCATTGTAGAATTCCCATTTGGTTCCGGATCTCCAGGTTTGAAGTTCTTTACTGTGGCCGACATTGGCATCGGGTATCTCGAGAGTCAGCTCCCGAACTCTCACTTTGCCCCAGTGGCCCTCGTAAACCACGGGAGCGGTCATACTTCCCGGGTTGATCGATGGGGCGGAATTGCCGGTAGCCGTTGAACCGGGCGGTTCGGTCAAGGCAGCGGTTCGTTCCAGTGCCTGAAGCAGATGGGCGCACCCGAGTAATTGAAGGCAAAGGAGCGTCCACACACGACCGGTTCGGAAATGACAACTGCCTCTCATGCTAATGGGCTTTGAACAGAAAAAATCAGGAACCGGAAATCTACCGACTGTTGTGATTTTGTCATTCCCTCAATGATGGTATTGCGACCGCGAAAGAGTGCCTGAAAAGGGGTGACTTTTAATGGGAAATCCACTGTAAGCCGATTTAGAATGACTCGTCTAAATCGACCATGAGTGATACAGCCCTTTCCAATCTCGCCCTGGATTTGAATTCTGAAACCCCGCGAAGCCCCCGGAGCGTGCTCGGTGGCTTTGTCGTTGCAGGACGAACCCTCGACAAGTGCCGGGCCGTTATCAATGGAACCGCGGGTGAATACCACTTCGACTGCCCTCTCGACAGTCTTTTTCTGAGTTTCTCAGGGATCACCGCTGATGAGTTCAAGGCAAAGGTCGCGACCGGCGCCGATGATAAAGAAATGGCAGCCTGGATCGAAGAGCGCACCGCCCATCTCGCTAAAATCGATATCATCAAATGGAACAACGATCTCCGCTACAAGCGCATCAGTGAGATGCCCGACGAACTCCAGGAATTCCTCGAAGGATACATTCCTGAATTTCTTCCTGCGGAAAAAGTTGTTTACTACTGGTTCGACGTCTACGATATCGAAGAGGGAAGAATTTAACCTTCCTTAACTTTTCTCGCTACTTATGACATTACACCGTTGACATTCGACGGAAAAACGCTTAAGTGCGCGTCCAATCAAATTTTAGCACGCTATGGCAGTCCCAAAACGCAAAACCTCCAAAATGAAAAAACGTCTCCGCCGCACAGGCCAGAGATGGCGTGCAGCTAAGCTCAATACGTGTTCGGAATGCGGCAGCGCAGCTCCTGCACATATCGTTTGCCCTAGTTGCGGATATTACAAAGGCCGTCAGGTTATCACGGTGGACGAATTTTAATCGTTGCTCCGTCACCACTTTTTTTCCTACGAAGTCACCTCTAACCGGGTGACTTTGTTTGTTTTGGGAGTTGCACAGTTTCTCCCATTGTTCCTAGATTAGCGGATGCTGTATACCCGTTTCCGAAAATGAGAATTGCACTCGATGTCATGGGTGGCGACAAAGCCCCTGAAGCCACGATGGAGGGCGCCATGGAGGCGCTCGACAGTTTTGGCGAAGATCTGGAAGTGCTCTTTCTCGTAGGAGACGAAACGCTGATTAAGAAGAGTCTCGACCATTATTCCTATGCGCATCGCCGCATCGAGGTGATTCACGCTTCCGAGGTCGTTTCGATGCATGATTCGGCGGTGAAATCGGTGAGGCAGAAAAAGGACTCATCGATCAGTGTCGCGGTCGATCTCGTCAAGAAAGGCAACTGTGATGCCGTCGTCAGCGCCGGAAACACCGGTGCCGCTGTCGCAGCCGCTACGATCAAGCTTCGTAACATCCGCGGCGTCGAGAGAGCCGGGATCGCTTCGGCCCTCCCCAACGAGCACGGGCCGTGTAATATCGTCGATGCCGGCGCGAATGTCGACGCCAAGCCCAGCCACCTGCTGGGCTATGCGATCATGGGCAGCATCTATGCGAAGCACGTTCAGGGGAAAAAGAACCCCATCGTCGGGCTCATGTCTGTCGGTGAGGAGGATTCCAAAGGAACCGATTTCACTCGCGAGGTGTTTGAATTGCTCAGCGAGTCCGGTTTGAATTTCAGGGGCAATATTGAGGGGCACGATCTGTTTGAGAGTGAGCTCGACGTCGTTGTCTGTGACGGCTTTGTCGGCAACGTGATTTTGAAGTCATGCGAGGCCACCGCAAAGGTGATGTTCAAGTGGCTGAAGCAGGACATCAAGGCGACTCCGATCCGCCAGATGGGTGCCCTCATTGCAAAAGATGCCTTCAAAGCCACCAAAGAGCGGGGAAATTACGAAACTTACGGAGGAAGTCCCTTGCTAGGTGTCAATGGAACCTGCATTATTGGTCACGGTTCGAGTTCGCCTCGGGCCATTCGGAATGCGATTCGCGTCGCCGCTGAAGCGGTCAAACACCACGTGAACCCGCACATTGAGGAAGCCATGGCTGAACTGGCCAAAAAGACCTCGTAACCTTTTTTTCTATCGATCTACGCATGAGTAATTCTCACACCTCCGTCCGTATTGCCGGCACCGGCAGCTATTTACCGGAGCGAATCATGACGAACGCGGATCTTGAGGCATCGGTGGATACCTCCGATGAATGGATCAGGACGCGTACTGGAATTCGCGAGCGTCGCATCGCTGCAGAAGGCGAATTCACCAGTCACCTCGCCACCAAAGCAGGTCTTCAGGCGCTCGAGCAGTCGGGGATCGCTCCTGCCGAGGTGGAGATGATCATCGTCGCTACGATTACTCCCGATACTCTCACGCCCGCTACCGCCTGCTATGTGCAGCAGCAGATCGGGGCGCTCAATGCCGTCGCCTTTGATGTTTCGGCCGCTTGTTCGGGTTTCCTTTACGCCATGGAGCTGGCCCGCCACAGTGTCGGTGCAGGGGCTTTCAAAAATGCTCTCATTATCGGTGCCGAGAAACTCAGCGCTTTCGTCGACTGGAGTGACCGGAACACCTGCGTGCTCTTCGGGGACGGCGCCGGTGCCGCCGTTCTCGTCCCGTCGACCAATGGCGACGGTAAGATTCTTTCCTCTCATTTGGGAACCGATGGTGCTCAGGCTGAGTTGTTAAATATCCCCGGCGGCGGTTCAGCCTGCCCGGTAACGCTCGAAAACGCACCTGAGAAGCTCGCAACACTCGCGATGCAGGGCCGTGAGGTCTTTAAGCACGCGGTCAATGCGATGAAGCGCGCCAGCCTTGAGGCGATTGAATCGGCCGGGTTGACCTCGAAAGACATCAAGCTGTTGATTCCCCATCAGGCCAATCTACGCATCATAGACGCGACGGTGGAGCGTCTCGACATCAGCCGCGACGACGTCTTTATCAATCTGGACAAGTATGGCAATACTTCCGCAGCGGCTGTGGCGATTGCGCTCGATGAAGCCAACCGCCAAGGACGAATTGCGAAAGGCGACAAGATCCTTCTCGTAGCCTTCGGGGCCGGACTCACCTGGGCCAGCGCCGTCATCGAATGGTAAAAATCCTGAGCAAATTCTCCACAGTGGTGTCGCTTACTGCGTGACCTGATGACTTTGCTTGCGGATACGACCTTCAGACTTGCCGCCCCCTGGGCATTGGGATTGCTTCTACTCATTCCCCTTCTTGCGATTCTGAAGGGGAAAACCGGGCGTCAGGGCGCGGTTATCTTTTCATCGCTTCACATCCTCAACCGGCTCGGGCCTCTCGCAAAAGGGCGTGCAGGCGGTTTCCGACTCGCCTTTCTTTTCCTCGCTCTCGCCTCTCTGATCGCGGCGCTGGCGAGACCCCAGTGGGTGAACCGTTCCGAGATCGTTTCAGAGAGTGGTGTCGAGCTGATCCTCGCGATCGATGTTTCCCGCTCGATGCAGGTGGAGGACTTCCGGATTGAAGGGAGTCGTGCGAACCGGCTTCAGGCAGCGAAGAAAGTGACACGCGATTTCATCCGCGGACGAACCACCGACCGGATCGGGATTCTCGCTTTCGCGGGCCGCCCCTACCTCGCCAGTCCCCTCACCCTTTCCAAAGAATGGCTCGAAGGTCCCAACGGGCTCGGTCGTGTCAAAATCGGACTTGTCGAAGACGGCACCGCGATTGGCTCTGCGATCGCTGCAGCAGCAAAGCGTCTCGACAAGCGTGAGTCGAAGAGCAAAGTAATTGTCCTTCTCACCGACGGGGTTAACAATGCGGGCGCGCTCCCGCCGATCGAAGCGGCAAAGCTCGCCAAAACGCTCGGGATACGCGTCTACACCATCGCAGTCGGAACCTATGGAGATTACGTCGTGCAAACGCCGGTGGGGCCTCAGAAGCTGCGTCAGGAATTCGATGAAAAGACCCTCAAGGAGATTGCTACAATCGCCAACGGTGAGTATTTTCGTGCTCAGGACACCTCCGGTCTGGAGAGGATCTTTGAACTGATCGACGAAATGGAGAAAACGGAAATCAACCGCAGCACGCGAGTCGAAACAGATGAACTCTTTCACTGGTTTGCGATCGTCGGACTCGGATTCGGGTTGATTACCGTGATCGGAGATCAAACTTTCTGGAGGCGGCTACCATGAGCGGACTCACCTTTGGACAACCTGTGTTTTTTCTGGGGCTGTTGCTGCTCTTGCCCCTTTTGATTCTCCGTGTCCGTGCGCATTTCCAGGGCAGCAGGAATATGCCCGGGCTCGTCTCACCCCGTCTCCACAAAAAACTCGTCGTCAACTCAGCCCGTGCCACTGCATGGGTCACCTTTGCCCTGCAGTGTCTCGGCCTTGCTTCAATCCTCGCTGCCCTGGCGCGCCCCCAGCTCGGATTTGATGAAATCGAATCTCAAACCGAAGGACGCAATCTCATCATCGCGATCGACACTTCCCGGAGCATGCTTGCCGATGACTTGCGTCCGAATCGACTGACGCGGGCGAAGCTGGCCGCGAAGGACATCATTCTAGCACTGCCGGAGGATCGGGTCGGTCTTCTCGCCTTCGCCGGTCGTCCTTTCATTCAGGCCCCCCTCACCGTTGATCACGAAGCAGTCATTGAATCGATCGATCAGCTCGACACTGAAATCATTCCCCGCGGCGGCACTAACATTGCTGCCGCAGCACGCATGGCGATAGAGGCGTTCGAAGAGGCCAAGGTCGAGCAGAGCGCCCTCGTCATTTTCTCGGACGGTGAAGCCCTCGAGGGTACCGAAGAGGTGGAGAAAGTGAGAGACGAGGCAAAAGAGGCGGGAATGACAATTCTCTCAGTTGGAGTCGGAACGCTGGAGGGCGCGATCATTCCTGAGATTACGGATAAGGGGCAGCCGATTCCGGGGCGCTTTGTGATGGACGCCAATGGTCAGGTCGTCAAAACACGACTTGAGCCGTCTGCGCTTCAGGGCCTCGCTTCACTGGGCGGCACCTACATCCATCTCGGTGGTCAGGCATCGCTCACGCAGGTCGCTCAGCAGATTCGCGAGGGTATCGCAACGTCACGGGAAGACAGCGAAACCCGTCTCCGGCCCATCGAGCGCTTCATGTGGCCGCTCGGTGCCTCGATTCTGTTTTTTGTGATCGCCTACCTCATTCCCATTGTTCTTGGTAAACGTCGCCGGGTTTCCCCTAAGGGAGCCGGAAAAGCACGCGTGGCGGTGGTGGCGGTGGTTCTCCTTGCGTCTTCCGACCTCAGGGCGCTTGAAGGATTCGAGAACGGATACAAAGCCTTTGAAGCCGGTGATTATGAGACCGCTCTCGAACTCTACGAAGGCGCCCTCGCCGAGAAGATTACCGAGAAAGACAGAACGCGTCTGCAGATGGGCGTCGGTGCGACTGCCTACAAACTCGGCGATTTTGAACGCGCCGCAGCCGCCTATGGTGAGGCGCTGACGCACCGGGACCGCACCCTTCGTGAGCAGGCTCATTACAATCTCGGCAATACCCTGTATCAGCGTGGCGAAGCAGCCCTTCAGGCCATCGGGCAACCCGCCAACCCGGATCAACTTCAGAATCTTTCCGGATCCAGTGAATCCCTCGACACCACGATTCAGCAGTGGGAAAGCGCCATCGAGCACTATCAATCGACCCTGTCCCTGAATGAAGGCAATGCCCGCGCGACCCACAACATGGAAGTGGTGAAGAAAAAGCTCGAGGAGCTGAAGCAACAGCAGAAAGAGCAGGAGGAACAGGAAAAGCAGGAGGAGGAGCAAAAGCAGGAAGAAGAGGAGAAAGACAAAGACAAGGAGGAAGAGGAAAGCGACGAAAAGGACAAACAGGATAAGGAGAGCGAAGATCAAGAAGAGCCCTCAGACGGCGAGCCGGAAGAAAATCCTGACGGAGAGCCTGAAGACAAGGACAGCGAAGGTGACCCCGAAGAGAAACCTCCCGGCGAGGACGAGAAGAAGCCTGACGAGCCCGAGGACGAAAAGGAAAATGATCAGGAGAAAGATCAAGATCAGGACGGCGAAGAGGAGAAGGATTCCGAGGGAGATAAAGGTGAGGATGAAAAGGATGAGTCCCCTCCTCAACAACCTGAAGGCGGAGAACCTGAGCAACCGGACGAGCCGAAGGATGGCGATCTCGAAGCCGACCCGAATCAGGAACAGCCGCCGTCGAATCCTCAGGATCCGTCTCAGGGCAATCCCGCCGACATGCAACCCAACCCCGAAACCGGCTATTCGCCCAGCGAAGCAAGGCAATTGCTTGATACGCTGGCGGATGAGACCGAGGTTCGCCCCATCCTTCTGCCCTCGCGGGGAGAGGTGTATAAAAACTGGTAAATTTTCACGATGTTTCCCCGAATCTATATCGTTCTGCTTCTTTCACTTTTCGGGACGCTTCCGCTCTTTTCACAGTCGGCGTCCGAACCTTCCGTCACCGCCCACGTCCTCTCGAACAAGGTCGCGATCGGGGAGTTTGGCACGTTCATCGTTGAAGTGATCAACGGCGACGCTCAGATGCCGGCGAGAATCGATACCGAGGGGCTCGAGATTATCAGCTCGGGTTCGCAGTTCACTCAGCAGATCACCAACGGGAGCCGCACCGCAAAGAATTCGTATTACTTCCGCTTCAAAGGCGACAAGCCGGGAGAATTTATCATCCCGCCACTGACCCTCGACATCCGGGGGAAGCAATTAATCACCCGGTCGATTGCTGTCACAGTATTTGAAAGAGAGTTTGATGATGAGGCCCGTGACGCGACCAAAGCTTATTTCGCGAAGCTTGAACTGACTAAGGATACTTTTTACGTCAACGAGGTCGTTCCCTTTTCTCTCACTGCTTACGCGCGAGGTCGCAATGCGATCAGTCAGGTCGTGAGCCCACAGATAGACAACGAGAGCTTTGTCTTTCGCGGCTTTCGCGAGGTGAGAACCGATGGCGGCACGCTTGGAAATTCCAATGCTTATTTTTCTACCGCAGTGGTTCCCTCGAACCTGTTTGCTCTGAAGGAAGGCTCCCACAGTCTCGGGCCGGCTAAAATTGGAGTCAATATTCTGGATTCCAGCAGCGGATTCGGACTCTCCGCTTTCTTCCAGCGGGCAATCACCAAAGAGATGACTACCAATGTCGTTAACGTCACCGTGAAGCCCCTTCCCAATGGCGAGCCGATCAGTTTCACCGGCGGTGTCGGTAAATTCGAAATGACGACGACGCCTTCCACCCGGACCGTGAGTGTCGGCGACCCTATCTCAATGGAGTTTGTCGTCTCCGGAGTAGGCAACTTGCGAACGATGAGCGCTCCGGTGTTCTCTGTGCCGCAGAAAGGAATCTGGAAATCCTACGAACCTAACAAAACGCTCGAAGACGAAAACGATTCCGACGGCTACAAGGAAGGCCAGGCCAAATTCTCCATTGTCATCATTCCCGAGGCAAAGGTGAATGCCATCCCGTCCTTTGAGCTCAGCTACTTTGATCCGGAGGAGGAGAAATACGTTACGAGGAAGTCGGAGCCGATTCCGATTTCCATGATCGAAGGCAGGAGCAGCGCCGCGCCCACTGTGATCCAGTTTCCTGAAGGAGGACAGAACGGAGCCGGCTCGCAGATGACGGCCGCGCAATCGCCCTCTCCTGAATTCAACGGAATGCTTCATATCTCAACCGGTGCTCCCCATTGGATCGCTGATTCTAAGATCGGAAAACACGGTCCGTTCTACTTTGCCGTTCAGGCCATTTTCTCGATCACATTCTTCACCGTCCTCGGGTTCGGAGTGATGCGGATGTACAAGGACGGCCGTTTCGAGCGGGCCACTGGCAGCGGTCCTGACAATTTCGCTCAGGCTCTCAAAAAACTACCTGGACAGGGAGCGACGAAACACGATTTTTTCCACTCCGTGAATGTCGCCATCGATCTCTGGAAGAGCGAGCACCCGAGTCCTCCGAAGGAACTTGAGAAGGTCATCTCAAGGGTTCATGAATTGTCAGACGCAGCCCTCTACAGCGGGACGCTTTCCGCCGAGGAACGGGTCTCGCCGGCCGAGGTTTCCGAATTTCGAAACGTTCTTGAAAAGCTCCCACGCCGCTGATTTCTATGCGATTTGTTCACCTCCATTTTCTATTTCTACTCTTTGCCTCCGGCCTCCCTGCAGGCGGCCTCCTTGCTCAGGATCAGAGTGATGAGCAGCCAAAACTCGTCATGCCCGTAGAGGACGGCGCGTCCCTATCGGCCGACGAAGCTTACGAAGAGGCAATTAAGGACTTCACTTCAGGGAGTTATGATGACGCGGAGGCGAAGTTCCTGACATTGGTGAAACGCGGATTAATCTCTAAAGAGCTCTACTTTAATCTCGGGACGACCCTTGAGAAGAAAGACGAGGCCGGAAGAGCAGCCCTCTGGATGCGACGTGCTCTCCTTCTTGCTCCCGGGATGGTTGAACCTCGCCAGAATCTCGTCTATTTGAAAAAGAAGCTCGGTTATCTCGAGTTTGCCGACGAGGGAGCTGAGGCACTGTTCCGCAATCTCCCCCCCACCGTCGGCGACTGGATTGCGATGACGGGGCTCTGGCTCGTTGCGATCTGCCTGGCGATGGCGTTTCTATTGCCGCGTTATCAGGAGCGGCGCTTCCGTCCTCTTCTCTTCGCCTGCCTTGCTGCGATACTGGCTTTTGGCGGAGCCTGGTTTTCCCAACACTACGCGCGCCACTATGCGATTGAGAATTTCGCGACAGTGACAGCGAAAGGCGCTACCGCACTTACGTCCCCCGTTCCCGATGCGAAAGCGGTTATTGACTTGCCGCCGGGATCGGAAGTTCGCATTCTACAGGAAACAGGTCCCTGGACCTACGTGGAAATTCCCGGCGAAATCCGGGGCTGGCTCCGCAATGAACAACTCGCTGCGGTTTGGCCGATCACCTTTCGTTGATTCCGCTCCGCGGAAAAGCACCACCTGCCTATGAAACGCCTCATTCTATTCCTCTCACTGTGTCTGCCCTGTCTCAGCGATGCCGCTCCGCCTGAACGTCTCGTCATCGGGGCCGAGGGAAACAAAGGTGTCGCTATTATCGATCCTGCCGATGGAAACAAACTCCTCTGGCATCATCCCATCGGTGCGGTGCACGATCTCCACCTTCTCCCGGGAAATCGTATCCTCACCCAGGATGGATGGCCGAAAATTATCGAAATCAATCTGAGGAAGAAAATCGTCTGGGAATACGACGCGACACAAACCAATCGTGAGGCCGATGATGGAAAGGTCGAGATTCATGCCTACCAGCGCCTCAAAGGTGGCTCAACCATGATCGTCGAGTCCGGTCCGGGCCGCATTATCGAAGTCAGCTCTGAGAAAGAAATCATCAAAGAAATTCCTCTTCAGCTTGCCTCCTCAAACGCTCACTCCGACACCCGTCTCGTGCGCCAGTTGGACAATGGGAACTACCTCGTCGCCCAGGAGAATGATCAAACGGTTAAGGAATACGATCCCGAAGGAAATGTGATCTGGGAATTCCCCGTTCCCCTATTCGGAAAAGAGCCCGCGAAGGGACACGGGCCTGACGCGTTCGGCGGAAAGTGCTTCGCTGCAATCAAAGCGAAAAACGGCAACTACCTCATCACGACCGGAAACGGTCATAGCATTCTTGAGGTGACACCCGAGAAAGAGATCGTCTGGAAGCTCGAGCAGAACGACCTCGAAGGCATCACCCTCGCCTGGGTCACCAATATTGAAGAACTCAAGAACGGCAACCTCCGTTTCGGCAACTGCCACGCCGGTCCTGAGAATCCTCAAATCATCGAAATTACACGGGACAAGGAAGTCGTCTGGACCTTTCACGATTTCAAAAACTTCGG
Source organism: Verrucomicrobiales bacterium (assembly GCA_029213065.1). Classification (GTDB taxonomy): domain Bacteria; phylum Verrucomicrobiota; class Verrucomicrobiia; order Verrucomicrobiales; family DEV007; genus Arctic95D-9. The sequence goes on from JARGPH010000002.1 coordinate 322,993, forward strand.
TGACGCCCTCGCGAATACCCTCGTAGTCGACGGGAAGCGGGCCGAAAAGCTCCGCGAAATCCTCGCGGGGCTGAATCGTGAAGGCGCAGAGAAGTAAAGAATCCGGACGACAAAGACGCCCGACTTTCAGACATACCCTTTGCGCGACAGCGCCCCGCAGCCTACAGGACCTTTTACCTTTCACTTTTTACCTTTTACGGCGCGCAGCGCCTCATCATGTCAGCACGCCGCTGCGCTCTCGAAGCGCTTACTCAATGGGAGGAAACTTCCCGCTACGCCTCCGATATTCTCACTGACCTCGGAGGGCGTTTCCGTCTCACTCCGCAGGATCGCGCTCTCGCGCAGGAAATTCTTTTCGGAACGATTCGAAATCTTTATCTGCTCGATACCATAATCGACAGATTTCGAAAAGGCAGCTTGCAGAGTGGAACTCAGGATTTGCTCCGCATCGGTCTCTATCAGCTCTTCCTCACCGAAATCGCTGAGCATGCCGCCGTGAACGAAACCGTGAACCTTTCCAAAAAGCACGAGAAAGGGCTCGTCAACGCGATCCTGCGCAACGCGCAACGGCAAAAGGACGAGATCATTGCTGACATCAAGACCTGGCCGCTGGAGGACCAGTTTTCGCAGCCGGAATTTCTTATTGAGCGATGGACCGAACAATACGGCGCAGAGGCCGCACTGTCCCTCTGCCAATGGAATAACGAGGCTCCGAAGGTTTATGGCCGAATCAACGCCCTCGCTCCTGACAAAGAGGCACTCAACAGGGTCAGGTCGGAGACTGAACCCTCTTTACTCGGCGACGATTACCCGGATTTCTTCGTCATTGAAGGCCCGCCGAATACCGATTGGCTCGACGAGGGGCTGATTTACATTCAGGATCCAAGCACCTCACAAGCCTGTTCGCTGCTCGCGCCCCAACCGGGTGAGGCAATCCTCGACGCCTGCGCTGCACCGGGTGGAAAGACCGCGCTCCTCGCTGCGATGCGCGGCAACGAAGGGCGGATCGTTGCGACGGATAATGTTGAGCTGCGACTCGAGCAGATGCAGGAGAATTTTAAACGCCTTCACCTCTCCAACGTCGAAGTGGCCCTCGCCGATTGGGCGTTCGATGCAGAAGAACCGTTCGGTGGTGAAAAGTTCGACGCGATTCTTCTCGATGCCCCCTGTTCGAACACCGGCGTGATGCGCCGTCGTATCGATGTCCGCTGGAGAGTTCAGCCGCGTGATTTTGCGACCTCTGCGAAGCTTCAGTCGACTTTGATCAGAAACACCGCCCGTGCTCTCAAGCCGGGTGGGCGACTCATCTACAGCACCTGTTCGATCGACCGGGTAGAGAATGAAGAAGTAATCGAGGCCTCGGGTATGACGATAGAAAAAGTCGTCACGAGTCTCCCCTGGAGAGACGGCCACGACGGCGCTTTTGCCGCGACCCTGCGTGCCTAGATCGTATCAGGGAGATTGATTTGCCCTCGCCCCGTTGAAAACCATTTGCGGCACTTGCATTAAAAGTGTTTTTGCCTAAAAATTACGGAATGTTCCGCACCCTTGCCAGTTCTCTCATCACGCTTGTAGCTATTCTGCTGTTCGCGTTCATGATTCTTTTCCTCTGGACCGGCAGTCAAAAGGTGGAGTTCAAAAGAGTCGGCTTTGAAGGCGACCGCTCGACCGTCGCTATTGTGGAAGAGATCCGCCTGAAGAAACTTCGCGCCAGAGAGGCGGCGACGGAAACCGTTGAAATGCCGGTCGCTGACACTGCTCCGGCAGCGGGCTCCGGAGATGGACCTCCCGTAGTTCTCTGGGTCAGTATCCCCGGCTTTCGCGGTGACTATATTGAGAAAGCGGAGACTCCGTTTTTTGACGAGTTGGTTTCGGACGGTGGCGCCACCAACAAGATGCGCCCGAGCTTTCCCTGCCTTACTTATCCTTCTCATACGACAATGGCGACCGGTGTCACTCCGGACAAGCACGGGATCACCGCAGACCGGATTCGCACCGGGCCCGGTGAAGTGGTGGTTTCCCCGACTGATGATGCGCTGCTCCTCGCAGAGCCGATTTGGAAAACAGCGAGCCGCCAGGGAATCAAAACGCTGGTGCATGACTGGCCGCTCTCACAGAATCAGACCGGTGAGAACGCCGCGGCTCACTTTCTTGATGCCTACAATCCCGATTCCACCGACGAAGAGCGTTTGAATCTCGCACTGGAACAATGGCGCGCCGCTTCCGAAGGCGATGATAAATTGCGCCTTGTGATGCTGAGACTCAATGGCGTCCTCGATGCCGGAATCGTTCACGGTCCCCGCGCCGATGATACCTACGCAGCCGTGGGAGCCGTTGATGCCTCCCTCAAAAAATTCGTCGATACCGTTCGAGGCGAATGGGAGAAACTCGCTCCTGCCAATGCCAACCTCATCGTTCTCGTGACAACCGATCACGGCCTCGCAGAGGTCGATAAGAACGTCAATATCGCGCACCTCCTCGGCGACGAGATGATGAAGAATGCCGACATCGTTGCGCACAATGCGATTGCAAACCTCTTCTTCAAGGACCTTCCTGAGAATGAGGGCGAAGCGAAAATCTTTATCGACAAATTCGACAGCGAATTGAGTAAGCGTATCTACTTCCGCACCATCAAAAAGGAAGACCTCCCCGAAGAGTGGTCCTATCAAAGTGACCGCAGCGGCGATCGTGTTCTTGTTTTGAAAACCGGCTATTCTTTCTCCGACGAGAAATCAGAGGAACCCGTTTTTGATCCTGCCGATGCCGGTGGCAACTTCGGTGGCTACGGCTATCCCGTTGGCGAGTCGATCAGGATGTCAGGTCAGGTTCTCATTTCCGGATTCCCCAATTCCCCTGCCTCAGGCACTCTCGGCGAGATCGGCCAACTGAGCTTCCACGCCACGGTTTGTAAACTCCTCGGGATCGAACCAGCCGAAGGCGCCACGACTGAGACGCTGGACGTGAACTAGCGAGGCGTGGAAGGTCGGAAAGGATTCCGCCCCTCCATTCATCAACTGGCATTGGAGGGTCGCAGTCCTCTGCGACTGTGCGGGTGTTGCTTTCAGTAAGCCGCTGGCAAAGAGCGCTGCCCACAAGTCGGAAAGGAATCCGTCCCCCTTCTTTATCCCGCCTGAGTTTTTGAATCGATTTTCACGTGATTCATTATTAAGGTCTTAGCAACGAGTATCTCCCGTCCCGGAGGTAGTGTGATTTGACCTCCATCAATGAATGCCACTCTCATCATTACCTTCGCCTTAGGGGGATCGCTTCTCCTCGCCCTGATCATCCTGATGGTTGCTCGAGTCGGCCGACGTCCTCTCGAAATTATAGCGAACTCAGCCAACGAACCTGCCTCTGTTGCCAAAATCATCTTTCCTAATTGGCTTTCGTATCTTTACATTTTTTCCTCAAGCCTCTTCATCATTATTGAGTTTTTTGTGGATGGCAGATTTGACCGTTTCGAAAGTCACTGGTCCCTCTATGCGGCCGGTATCGTCACGGGAGCTTTCGGGTCGATCCATTACAAATCATTGCTCAGGCGCTTTCCCACTGACACCAATGCTCACTCATCAGTGAAGTTTGGTCTCTGGGCCTCGATATTTGTTGTTCTGACCTCCCTCTATCTGTTTATCTCCTCATTTTCGGAATCAGAAAGATCAAATAATCCGGGTAAGTCAGAGAGCGGCAGCATTGCGTTGGCTGTGCCAATTTCTCCGGAGAAGGCCCCTGAAACAAGGACGTATATAAACTCCCGGCAGCTGAATCTTCAGCCTACCGTTCACCGCACCTGAATGTATTGCGGCTCACGCCATGATCGAATCAGCGTTGACGTGCTGGTGATCCTTTGGCCCCAGTCGCTCCTTCACATCCATTGCTGACAGCATCGTGTTGTAGAGATTGATCCCTTCGGCCTTTGCGTTGAGAACCTGGCCGGTTTTGAAACGGCCCCCTGCTCCGGTCACGGCGTGGAAGACGCCTGAGAGTTCACGCTTTACGTCGTTGTGGCGCCCGTCGCCGGACTCGGTTGAAATCGTGAGCATCGAGTTTTCGAGAATGGATTTCCCGTTGGCCTCGCGGCATTCCCCGCCTTCGTGGAGACTCTTGAGGAAGTAGGCGACCTCGTTCATTTTCATGTGAGCATGAGCCCGCAACTGGTCGTTTTTACTCTTCTCGTTGAACTTGTGCCACCACTCGTGGCTGCAGCCTTTTGAACCGGAAGCCTTGAGCTGAGCGCTGTCATCGAACTGATGAATCAGTTTGCCGTTGTAGTGATAGTCACCTTTAAGGCGGATCCGTTCGCCTGCCGCGAGAAAGGTAATCGATCCGAACCGGGCTCGGTCCATTTGAATGGCGAGTGCGTAAAGATCAGCCATGAGACGCCATTCGGTTCTCAATTGATCCAGTGTGATATCGATGCCCTCACCGCCCGGATCGGCCGCGCCGCCGTGTTTCAGTTGAGACGGTGGCGGCATCGACGGTGCCCGGGGATCATCGATTTCGAGGGCAAAGGCCCGTTGCTCGTATTCGCGGATGCGATCGAGGTGATCCTTAAATTTCTCCTTTGAAACCGCACCCAACGGAGAGTTAGGGCCGACGTAGTGCTGGTATTGGCCAACGACACTGTCGAGGACACTGCGCTTCAAATTTTCAAGGCGCTCGTCCTCCTCGCCGGTGCTCCGCATTTTCCCAAAGACCCTTTCAAAAAGATCGCGCGGTCGTTCCTGAATCGTCGCGGCAACGGTTCCGTCAGGATTGTAGCTGTGAACGTAACGACCGACCCGGCTCCGCCGGAAAAAAGTTCCTCCGACGAGGGTGGAGACCATCCCGTCAGGCAATCCCTTCGGGTAATGGGAGCGTCTCACGAGCTGATCGATTGAGGCACCTCCTGACCTCGCCTCACCATCCGGAGGCGTTGCCGTGAAGGCTCCCGAGGCGCCGTCGAAGTGCGCGTTCATCCCTGAGCGGTCGCAGCGCACCTGATCCACTTCGCGAAGTATGAGCAGCTGATCCTTCAGCGGCGCGAGTGGCTCGAGAACGTCGGTAAAATCACCGGGTTGAACCGGAGCAGGAATCCCCAGCCCGAAAAACACGTTAAAAGCGCGAACCGGAATATCCGCGGCCGGCTTTACCGCTGCGTAGGAGATCCCCGGCAGCATCTCTTCGAGGAGCGGAAGCCCCACGGCGATTCCGCCAAGGCCCTTGAGCAGTTTTCTTCGATTGAGAGTCGGAGCGTTCATATTGAATTTTCAGTTAGAGGAAGTGGCATCGCCGGCAAAAGCGTAGCGAATCAGGTCGCTTTGAACAATGGCGCTGATGACATCTTCGTAGCGCCCACCTGCCTCCTCTGAGGTTTTGTGAATTGCAAAAACAGCCTCCGCATCGGCGGCATTGAGCGGTCGGCCCACCGCAAATTGAGTGAGCTTCCAGGTAAGGGTTTCTCTAACACGGTCACTCCCGGCAAGCAGGTCCATGAGCTCTCCCACGTGATCGAAAGCAACCGGTTCTGCAGCGCCCGGGAATAGAATTTCACCGTCGTCACGGAGAGCGTTTCCATAGTGATCTTTCTCCTGAAAGCTGCCGAGACCGTCGAAACGCTCCAGTCCGTAGGCGAGTGGCTCAAAGCGAACATGGCAGGCTCCGCAGCTTTTGCTGGCAACGCGTTCCATTGCGATGGTGCGCTGGGTCTTCCCCGGTTCACTCGGAACTGGAACGGTGCTGACGCAGGGTGGCGGATCTTTGATGACGCCCCGGAGGAGATCATTGAGAACAAAGAGCCCGCGGGTCACCATTGAAGCTTCATCGCCCCCGATCGTGAGAACACTGCCCTGGGTGAGAATTCCCCCGCGCGTCGGCTCTTTCGACAAATCGACTCGCTGGAGCTTTTCTCCGGCAGGCGCAGGAAGGCCGTAGTGTTCTGCGAGAGCGGGCGTGAGAAAAGTAAAGGGTGCATTCAGGAGCGAACTGAGCGGCAGCTTTTCTTTCCAGATGACTTCGCGATAAAAGGCGAGCGTTTCCGATCTCATTTGAGCAGCGAGAGCGGGATCCCAGTCCGGGTAGTGCTTTTTACCGGGCTGGAGGTGAAGAAGCCGGTCGAGGTGGAGCCAGTCCGAAGCAAAATCGAGCGACCTTTCGATCGCCCTGGGATCTTTCAACATGCGGGCGGCCTGCCCTTCGATTTGGCCGGGGTAATTGAGGCTCCCGTTGCCGGCGAGCTTGAGGAGTTCGCTGTCCGGAGCGGTGCCCCAGATCACGTAGCTGAGGCGTGAGGCCATCTCGTAGTCATCGAGGAGCCTGCTGCCTTTCGCGGGAGTTCTTTCGAGCCGGTAGATGAAACGGGGAGATTGCAGCATCGTTTCAACGACAAAGCGGACCGCCTCATCGAAATTTCCCCCGGCAGAGGCAACCGAAGTGGAAACGCCACGATAGAGAGCCGTCTCTTCACCCGTGAGCGGCCCGCGCAGGATCTGGATACCCGTGGCCTCGATGAGAGCGATCATGGTTTTGTCAGTGAGATCGCGCTTGTTGGTGAAACGTTTAGCGAGGGCAGCGGCATCAATTTTCCCGGCAACGAAGCCGGCCAGCTTTGAGAACCCCTCGATATGTTCGAGATCAACGGTGAGGTTGTAAGCGGTATTGGAAAACCCGTCCGCCCTTACATCGCGCGGGAGCCATTCCCGGGCCTGTGATTCGACGTCGACGCCGAAAACGTCTCGAATCGTGCGGACATATTCCGTCACCGTGAGACGCTGGGCGCGGGTCGGGCTGATCTCGGGTGGGCGGGAATAGATCGCCGGATCAACGAAATCGATCGTCCAGGCGGCGCCGCCATTGAGCCAGTCTTTGAGAATTTTCTTCTCGTCGCTGCTCAGCGGATCCCGGTCCTTCGGCATATCGTCGTGCTCGACCGATTCCCATAAAAGACTCTCAGCCGCTTTTCCCGCTACGATGATGCTCTCTTCCGAATGTGACTTGAGGCGTTTCGAGAGATCCAGATCACCCTTCCCGCTCGCCGAGTCGTGGCACTCAAGACAATGTTTCGTCAGGATCGTCGTGACCTTGGTTTCGAAGAGGATTTCGTTGGGATTCTTAGCGGGCCCGGTTTCTTCCTTCGGCTTTCCCGGAAGCGCGGCCCCCGGTCCGGATGCGTGGAGCTTTTGAATTTCTGAGGGGCTCAACGCGGAATCGAGAACACGGACCGAGTAGACGTCGCCTTTCCAAGGGCGTCCTCCGCCGTTCTCATCACCGAGGAGGAGGTTGAAATCCGGATTCCAGTTTGAGAAGTCCCCTTCGATTCGCTTTTTCGCGACTTCCCGACCGTCCAGATAGATGCGGGCGTCTCCGTTGCGCTGCCTCGTAAAGACGAGATGGGTCCGTTCGGTCTTGAGCGCGTTTTTCGGCGATGCCATTGCGGGGAGCCCGTTACTGCTCGTCTTCGTGGTTCGCAGTCTCATCTCGATGTGACCGGCTTCCTGTCCGACCGTGAAATTCCGCTCAGAGGTGGTTTTGGAGAAGGTGAAAAGCCGTGCAGGCCCCTTCTGACTGAGGTTGCCCGGTTTAAACCAGAGTTCGAAGGACAGCTCATTTGAGGCTCGAACTTTTTTGATGAGATCCTTTTTGTCTGCGCTGATCACAAGATGCCCCCCATTGAGAGAAAGAGCCTCTTTGTCCACCTTGGCACTTCCCTTGAGGGACGAGCGAGGGGGCTGTCCATCGTTGAAATCAGTGAACAGGACCGAATCCTGAGCGATCGCGAGATTCGAGATAGACGCCAGGAGAATTGAAAGAATGGAGGCCCTCAGCATGCATCGCAGAATAGAACAATTTTGCGGAGGCGTGTCACGCTCAAACAGGGGCGTCTCGCACCGGATTCATGGATAGTTGGCAATTACCGGACTTGGCATTCCGGCCAGAATCTGCTTCAGTCAGGCATGATTCGTTCCCACGGTTTTCTTTCTATTCTCTGCCTGTTTTTCGTAAGCCTCGGCTTTTCTCAGGATGACAGTGAGAAGGCTGAGGCAGAACCCCTTTCACCCGGGGAGGCAGCGAAACAGGCCGAGCTTTTGAAACTTCCCAATCTCGTTCTCATCATCGCCGATGACCTCGCCTGGGATGATTCGTCTCCCTACGGACACAACTCGATTCTTACACCGAATTTACAGCGCATGGCCGATGAGGGAATGCGTTTTGACAACGCCTTCACGACGACTTCGTCCTGCAGCCCGAGTCGTGCCAGCATCATCACGGGGCGTTACCCGCATCAGACCAATGCGGAGGAGCTTCACTTTCCGGTTCCGGCCGATCAGACAACCTTTGTCGAGAAACTGCGGGAAAAGGGCTACTGGACTGCCGCAGCGGGCAAATGGCATCTTGGTGACGAGATTCGGGATCGCTTCGACGAGATTCGGGAAGTCGACACATCCGGCTTTCAACTGCCAAGCGGCGATACGACCGGAAAGTTCAGTGAAACCCTCGAGGGTGAAGCGCAAAGCGGTTGCGTCGATTGGGTTCCGATGATGCGCGATCGCCCCGCCGGAAAGCCCTTCTTTCTCTGGCTCGCGGCGCTTGATCCTCACCGTCCCTACCACTCAGGCATCATCCCCGAGCCGTCCCGCCCCGATGAGATCAAGGTTCCCCCCTATCACCCTGACACACCGGCGGTGCGCGCTGACTACCAGCTTTACTATGACGAAGTGACCCGCCTCGATAAGTATGTCGGTCTCGTCATGGATGAACTCGACGCTCAGGGCGTCGCCGACAACACGATGATCCTTTTCATCAGTGACAACGGAAGGCCATTCCCCCGCGACAAAACGACCGTCTACGACAGTGGGATCAAAACCCCTTGGCTCGTCCGCTGGCCCGCTGCGGTGCAACCCGGCACCTCGACCGATAAGATCGTGAGCACGGTCGACATCGCCAAGACCTTCATGAAGCTCGGTGGAATCACCAACATGGGGCAAACCTTCGAGGGCGTCGATTTTTCCCCGCTCCTCACAAACCCTGACAAACCGATCCGCGAGTATGTCTACGCTGAGAAAAACTGGCACGATTACGAGGATCATGTCCGCGCGGTTCGAAATCAGCGATACAAGTATATCCGCAACTACTACAACGATTTGCCGCAAACGCCCTCAGCGGACGGACTGCGAAGCGCCACCTTTGTCGAGCTCGTAAGACTCCGCGAGAAAGGCGAACTCACTCCGGCTCAGGAAGCCTGTTTCATCGCTCCGCGACCTGAGGAGGAGCTTTACGATACGAAGCTGGATCCTTACGAGCTCAACAATCTCGTTGCTGATGAACGCAACGCACCTCTCCTTCGGGCGATGCGGGCGGCATTGACGGATTGGGAAAAGCGGACCAAAGATTCCGCTCCCGAACTTCGCACTGCTGATGAGTTCGATCGCGTCAGTGGATTGCCAACCCCGGCACGTGTCCGGCCCCGCTTGTCAAAAGCCGAGATGGTGGAAAAAGGACTCGTAGCCCCCTGATTACCAATTATATGAAAATATTTTTATCACTCAGTCTAGTCCTCCTCGGATCATGCCTTGTCCCTCAAAATGCGTCGGCTGAATACACCTGGGAAAAAGTGGAAGGTAAGCACCTCGACCTTCTTTACAAAACCCGGTTGGTTGCCCGTTACATGTTCGAGCCGATCGATGAATCCTCGAAGGAGCGCCGTGACGAGACCTACAAGCCCTATTGCCACATCTACAAGTGGAACAGCAAAGATCACTTCATCACCAAGGGAGCCGGCGGGAAATTCCCGCATCATCGCGGCATCTACTATGGCTTTTCGAAGATCAGTTACACCGATGCTGAAGGTAAGAAGCACAGCAATGTCGACACCTGGCATTGCCGCATGGCGCATCAGATCCACCGCGAGTTTTCCGCAATGGAGACGGACGATGAGTCAGCGAGTTTCACCTCGGTGATCGACTGGATTGGCAATGATGGCAAAGCTTTCGCATCCGAAGCGAGAACGATGCGTTTTTCGGTAGTGGATAATGACGTCGTCGTCGATTTTAATTCGGTCCTCACCCCCCTCGTTCCCACAATGAGGGTCGACGGAGATCCGCAGCATGCAGGGTTTCAGTTTCGGGCGAGCAATGAAGTTTCTGAGCTGGGCACCAAATCCACCTATTACCTGCGCCCCGAGTCCGGAAAGGGCAATCCGGGAACGACGATCAACTGGTCCGCTAAAAACGATACGGAAGCGACTCGCGATCTTCCCTGGAAAGGGATGTGTTTCACTGTGGAGAACAAGCAATACACCGTGGCCTATCTCGACAGTCCCGAAAATCCGAAGCCGGCCCGCTACAGTGAACGGGACTACGGCCGGTTCGGGAGCTATTTTGCGACGGACGTTTCCAAAGAAAAGCCACTTGAAGTCAACTACCGCCTCGTGATACGTGAAGGAGAAATGGAGCCGGAGGAAATCGCCGCTCTCAGCGAAGCCTTCACGAAAGAATAGTCTTCATGCCCATCCGCAAGTCAGCAAAGCCGGTCGAACCGGTCGGCGACCAGAGTCGTCTCGAAGTGAGCGAAATCCTCAAGAAGGTTCGCAAGATCGAGCTGCGAACCCGTGGACTTGTCAGGGAGAGCTTCGGCGGTGAATACCACAGTTGTTTCAAAGGCGAGGGAATCGATTTCGAAGACTTCCGGGAGTATCAACCCGGCGACGAAGTCCGCGCGATCGACTGGAATGTGACCGCCCGGATGGGACACCCCTTCGTGAAGAAATTCACCGAGGAACGGGAGCTGACCGTCTTTGTCTGCGTCGACATCAGCGCCTCTGGACAATACGGCAGCCACCACCTCAGTAAGCGTGAGATGATGGCTGAGGTCGCGGCGCTTCTCACCTTCAGCGCCCTGCAGAACAAGGACAAAGTCGGCTTGATTCTTTTCACCGACGAGGTCGAGCTCTACCTCCCGCCCCGCAAGGGAACAGGCCACGCCCTGCGGCTCATTCGCGAGATTCTCCACTTTGAACCCGAGGGGCATGGCACTTCGTTGAAACCACCCATCGAGATCTTGAAAAATGCGGTGAGAAGGCGCTCTCTCGTTTTCATGCTTTCAGATTTTCTCTTCGAAGAGGATCTGGGGAATGATCTTCGCATCATCAATCGCAAACACGACCTCGTTGCGATTCAGGTGAGCGATCCGGCTGAACTCGCGCTGCCCGCTGTCGGACATGTCCGCCTCGAAGACCCCGAAACAGGGAGACAGATCGAAGTGAATACCGGCAACGCCAAGCTGCGGGCCGCCTACAACGCGGAAGCGAAACGCTGGCAGGAAGCGATTGATCAGGATTTCAAACGACTTTCGATTGATAAGATCGCGCTCCGCACCGACGAGGAGTATCTCCCCGCTCTCCACGGTTTCTTCAAACGCCGCGATCGTTCGGGTGTCTAGATTCATAGCGATGACTTTTCTTCTGGGACAACAAACACCCGCTGCGGACGAGCTTTACGATATTGTCGTGTTAGAGCCGATTCCTCCGATATGGCCTCAGGTTTTCTGGGCCGTTCTCGGAATACTGTTGCTGGCCGGCATCTGCGTGGCGATCTGGTATTTCCTCAAAAGAAAAAACGGGAACTCCGAAGCATCTGCTCTCTCAAAGGTAAAAAGCCGCTTCGTCGAAATCGAGAGAGGGCGGGGCGATCTCGACGCGAATCAGTTCAGCCTTGCCATTTCCGACGCGCTGAAAAATTATCTGAGTGAAAAATTCAGTGACCCGCTCCGCTACGAAACCTCTCAGGAGTATCTCAAGCGGACCTCCCAACTGCAAAACAATCTGCCGGAACCGGCCCGGCCTTTGCTGGCGAATTTTCTAAGAGAAAGCGAGGAAGTTAAGTTTGGTCACACCGCGGATGCCGATTCCAAACTCCTTCCGCTCCTGAAGAGAGCCGATGAGATTGTGAACGCGTGCGAAAAGGTGGAAGTGGAAAAGAAGGGGGCCTGAGCGCCATTGTCCCGTCTCATTTTGCAGTTGATGCGGGGCGTGAAATGCGTTTCTTTTCGCGGAGCCCCTGATGATTACCATTTACCGAATACTCCCCGTTCTGGCCGCACTTTCGCTTTGCAGTTGCATGACTTTCGAGCAGGAATGGTCACAGGCAGTGAGCGCCTACCAGTCGGGTAAAACAGCTTCCCCCGAAGGGCCCTGGATCGGCGATTGGACCACGGTGACGAACGGACATGAGGGCGACCTTCGAGCGATCGTTTCCAAGTCGAAGTCAAAACCCGATGAGTATGAGTTCCGCTACCACGCGACCTGGAAGAAGATTCTCTCCGGCTCCTACAAAGTCTCCTTCCCTGTGAGAAAACGCGGCTCGAGCTATCTGGTCGACGGAGGAAAAGACCTAGGTCTCTTTGGCGACTTCGGGCACAAGGCCACAATCACCGGGAATACATTCAAGGCAACCTACTCAAACGACCGCGAGGAACTCGGAGAATTCCGTATGACCCGCCCCGAGTGAAGGTCTCTCCTTTCCCCCTTTCTATTTGTTTCAGCGGCCCCGGCGTTGAGCGACACCTCTTCTGATGCCCCGCGACCGTTCTCTACCCATTTTCGATCTTGAGATCGATCTCGCTGCCGCCGTCAGCCAATCCAATGCCCGGGTCGTGATCGAAGCGCCGACCGGTTCGGGAAAATCAACCCAGGTCCCCCAGTTCCTCCTCGACAGTGGCTTGTGCGGCGATGGCGAAATCTACGTGCTGCAACCCCGTCGCCTTGCCGCGCGCATGCTCGCGACGCGCGTTGCCAGTGAGCGCGAAGGATCACTCGGCGATGAAGTGGGATTTCAGGTTCGCTTTGAGAACGCCGTATCCGCGAAGACCCGAATTCGCTTCGTGACCGAAGGGATTCTCCTGCGGAAACTGATGGACGAGCCGGATCTGGGCAGTATCTCCGCTGTCGTTCTCGATGAATTCCACGAGCGTCATTTCTTCGGTGACATCAGCCTCGCCCGTTGTCTCGAAGTGCAGCAAACATTGCGCCCCGACCTGAAGATCGTCGTGATGTCAGCGACGCTCGAAACTGCGGCGCTGAAACAGTATCTCGGTGACGACTGCCGGCACCTTATTTCCGAAGGACGAACCTTTCCCGTGGGTATCGCTTATGAACCGCCCCGTGAGCGTCACAAAGGCGAACTCTGGGATCACATCGCCCGGGTCATTCGAGATTATTTGAAGGTCAACGGTGTCGACGGTCACATTCTCGTCTTCCTGCCCGGTCGATATGAGATCCAGAAGACCGCTTCGGCCCTGCAACGAGCGGTTGGAAGCTCCTACGAGATTCACGAGCTTTACGGGGAACTCCCGCCTCAGAAACAGGACGCGGCCGTTTCGAGAAGCAGCCGACCCAAAATCGTCATCGCAACGAATGTGGCCGAAACCTCAATCACGATTGATGGCGTCACCCTCGTGGTCGACTCAGGGCTGGAGCGACGTTCCGCTTTCGATCATCGACGCGGCATCACGACCCTGCACATCGAGAAAATTTCCCAAGCCTCCGCAGCGCAGCGGGCAGGTCGGGCCGGTCGAACCGCCGAAGGCACTGCGATTCGCCTCTGGAGTAAACGCGAACACGAGCAGCGCGCTCCCGCCACTGCCGCCGAGATTCAGCGAATGGACCTGACCGAGGCAATTCTGATTCTCTATTCCAGCGGGATCACTTCAATCAGAGACTTTAACTGGTTCGAAAAACCGGATCGGGGCGCTCTCGACGAAGCGATGGCACGACTCATCGAGCTGGGTGCCCTCGACCGTGAGGAACGTCTCACCTCGGACGGCCGGAAGATCAGCCAATTACCTGTCCCTCCCCGCTTCGGCAAGGTTCTCCTCGAAGCCGCCAAGCTCGGCTATCTCGATTTTCTCGCCCTTGTCGCGGCCCTGACTCAGGCTCGCCCCCTCTTTCCCCTGCGGAAACGTCAATCCGACCATCTCATGCCGGATGACTTTGCGCAGCCGGATGATATCTCCGACTTTCAAGCGCTCGCCCGCGCCTGGTCGCAGATGAAACAGAACGGTTTCCGTCGCGAGATCGGAGAGCGTCTCGGGATTCATGCCGGCGCCTCGCGAGATGTCGACCGTATTGCGAAACAACTCATCCGGATCGCTGATCGATGGGGCTACCGCGGCGGCGCCAGCTTCGCCGAACCCGACAACGAAACGCTGGCGAAAATCCTCCTCTCCGGTTTTTCGGACCGACTCGCGCTGCGGCACAATCCGAGCACACTGACTTGTGCGGTGATTGGCGGACGTCGTGGCCAGGTTGAGAAAGACAGCGTTGCGGGCGACAAAGACTGCCGGATATTCATCGCCGGGGAAATGATCGAGGTCGAAGGACGCGATCTCACCGTAAAGCTGGGTCTTTGCACCCGGATTGAGGAGAGCTGGCTTGCGCAACTCTTTCCCGACGCCTTTGAGCAGAAAGAAGGCGCGGTCTACGATGAGCGCTCCCGTAAAGTCGAGGCCCGCCTTGAAAAGCGCTTCCGCGATCTCGTTCTCGAAACGAAGCCGAGCGGAGAAGTCCCTCTCGAAGAAGCCGCGACACTCCTCGCCGAACGGGTTCTTTCCGGTGAACTGAATCTCAAAAAGTGGGACGCCAAAGTCGAAGCCTGGTTCAGTCGGGTCAATCTTGTCGCGGAGCACTGTCCTCAATACGAAATTCAGCCGATCGACGACGAGTCAAAACTGCTCATGCTCGAGCAGATCTGCGCGGGGGGAACGAGTTACAAGCAGATCAAGGATCGCCCTGTCGGAGGAGTCCTCAACGAATGGCTCCCGCCTCATCAGGCCGGAGTGATCGATCACGCTGCACCGGAATCAATCACCCTTTCCAACGGCAAAGTGGTGCGGGTCCACTACGCACCGGACGAAAAGCCAAAGATCTCCGTTCTGATTCAGCACATCTTCGGGCTGAAGGACGCCCCCACCATTTGCGAAGGCACCGTTCCCGTTGTCGTCGAAATCCTCGGGCCGAATTCCCGCCCCGTTCAGGTCACCGAGAATCTCGCCGGATTCTGGACCGGAAGCTACCCCGCGGTGCGATCCCAACTCCGCGGCCGCTATCCCAAACACGAGTGGCCCGAGTTCGAGTGATCGCGCCGGAAGCGCGAAAAGAGAGGCCGGGAAAGGTTCGCCAGCAAAGTGGGGCGTCCGGCTCATCACTCCGCAAACCAAACAGGGTTCGGTCGGTGACTTAACCCTCTTGAATGCCTCGTGACGACTCTGGAAAGATCATTGCTTCTTCCGCAAAAGGCTTAGAGGCGTGCCATCCGGGGAGATGCGTAAATTTTAATATATTTATAAAATTGATTTTAAAATTAAAACAATTTTCCCACGCTGGTGTGCTGGCCCGTTGAATTGCCCCTGAGTCGCTCGTCGCCGTGTCACAGGCAGAGCAAGGCTCCAGGCTCAGGGACACGTTGATCTGCATTTTTGTCAGCAAGCCGACAGGCAGGTAGGGATATTAGCTCACAGGTTCCGACAACGTGGTCGCGGCTTCCTCGCGGGTTAACGAACACGGAGGTCTTCAGTGGATCGGAGAGCGGGGTCGCGGTCCTCGCCTACAGAAATATTCGCGAATTTACTCCCGCTCTCACCTTGGGTAGAGATGAAAGAATCCCCTTGAGAGAATACCATTATCAGCCAAGCGCGTACTCGAAAGAGCTATAATTTCGAGCAAATTAGAGATTTACATATTGTCAAGACTTCTTAAGTATTCAGGTGATAACTGTTCATTTGGTAGCGCCGGGCGCTTTTGTTTGGTGATGCCGACACACTTGTCTAACCACTCAATCTATGCGCCATGATCTCAACGACACCCCCTGCCCCGCCACGTTCTAACAATCCTCTCAAGCACTTCTTCTTCTGGCTCTCGGGAGCCGGAGCTGACACGCTTGAGCAATGCCCCGGCTGGGAACAGCGAAAATACGTCGCTTTCGGAGCGACCGTTCTCGTGCCGACCGTTTTTGCTTTCATCGCCTGTGCTTACGCGCTTTCGACCCTGACAGACAACTGGAAGATCATTATTCCGGTGGCGACAGCCTGGGGGCTTATCATCATGACGATCGACCGCTCATTGCTTGCGATCTACCGCTCCTATCAGAAGTTTCACCGCAAAGTGGCTCAGTTCTTCCTCCGGATTCTCGTGGCCGCGCTCATGGGCGTGACGATCTCCCACCCGCTCACGTTATTGCTCTTCAGTGACACGATTACGAGTGTGATTGAGAGTGATCGTCAGGAGGAGATCGAAGAGGTCCGCCTCGCCGCCAATGAGGAGAAGGCCGGTGTCGAAACGAAAGTGACCGCTCTCGAAGGCCAGATTGCGGAGCAGCGCCAGAAGTTTGAAGATACCTTTTCAGCTGAATTCCTCGTGGAAGATACCTCCGTCGGCGTAGCGGATCCCCTTTCCGAGCTGGATGCTGAGCTGCGAGCTCAAATGGATGACCGCATCGCGGCTGAAACAGCGGTGTATCGTCAGAAGATCGAATCGATCGATACCGAGTTTGCTGAGATGCAGACCAAGTACGCAGAGCTGCAGGTGGAGTTGGATAGCTGGCAGACCCAGTTTGAGCTCGAGGTGAATGGACAGCGCAGCGGCATCGTCGGGCTCGGGCCACGTGCGAAAAGCATTCGTGATGACCAGCTCGCCTGGCGTCGCGAGGAGGCAAAGCGCATTGCAGGAGTGCTTGAGTATATGACGGCGCAAAATACGGATCTCGCGGCACGGGTCAAAGAGACCGAAGAGGGAATCAAAGCCGAGTTTGTTGGAATCGCAGCGGCCAAGGCTGAGCGCATCAAAGAGGAGCGTGCCCGGGTTGCCGACCTGAAGCGCCAGGTCCAGCAATCGCAGGCCGATCAGTTCGTCGAGCAGCAGAACACGATCCGGACGACCATTACCGCTCAAATCGACACGCGTCTGGGCGAACTGGAGCGACTTCAGTCTGAGATCGCAGCGATCGGCACTCAGGAACAGGAGCGCATTGCCGGTATCACGGCAGAGCCCCGTCGCGACATTCTCACACAGACGCTCGCCCTGCACCGTCTCTTCGAAGATGGCGCGGAAGGTGGTAAGTTCGCTCTCATCGCTTATTGCATCCTCGCAGGTCTTTTCATGCTGATCGATACGATTCCGCTGGTGGTGAAGTTTTTCTCACAGCCCGGACCTTACGATTCTCTCGTCGATTGCGAAGAAGTTCGCTTTGCGCGTGAGCGTGAGGCATGGCTCAAGAGTTTCCACGCCTACATGGATGATCTCTCCGATGGTCGCCTTCTTCACCTGACACAGAACAAGCCGCTCGAGAATGCCATGATCGAAGGGATCGGCAGCTCACGGGCCGCGAAGGAGTTTGTCGAAAACCTGATCGATCTCGAAGCCTCCTTTGACGAGCGTATCGAGCAGGAAAAAGCGAAGCTCGCGGAAGGTGCCAACGCTAGAAGCGAGCAACGCACCCGTCAGCTGGAACGCTTTGCCGAGACCTTCTACGAAGATCTCAACGGCAAGATGGAGTCCTTCTTCGATCAGGACGCTGCGAAACGAGCGGCGCGTGGAGCTGCTTGATTTGCCTCTTCAGCTCTATCCTGACAGGGCAGCTTTCCTGACGGTTAATCGATCACGGTAGTAATTTCTTTAATGAAAGAGGCGAGGAACCGTCGAATTGCGAAATTTTTCGCATGCCTCGAGGTTAAGAGATCAGAAAGAAGAAAGCGAGTCGCTAACAAATTGATTCAACTTCGTTCGAAAGGTTTTACTTACGTGGTATCTACTCGCGCACTTTTTTTTGCTGCTTATCTTTCCGGCCTGAGTGTTCTTCAAAAAATGTTGTATTACGGCCCCTACCGGTTCTCGGAGATCCCGGATGGATACTTCGGACCGATGTTCATGCTATCTCTTTTCTGCGGATTGTTACTGGCTCTGGCGTTTTGGTTCATATTACCCACTCAAATAGAACGGCTCCGTTCCTCCAGCGACAAAGATTAATCGTTCCAGGGAGGCTGTACCGATGCCCGGTGAAATCACCTTTTCTGCGGATTCGTAAAGGCACCTTCGTTGATCCGAACGTCGGGCGGGAAGCCGTCGATGAGGAGGACTTCGATGATGTCGAAGCGGAAAAGAATCTCGGGTTCGTTCAGTTCGTTGAGCCAGGCATTGCCGCCTCTGATGATGAGGCGCTGCTTCGCTTTGTCGACGGCACGGGCCGGTTCTCCGAATTCGCCACGGGTCCGGGTTTTGACCTCGCCAAAGACGAGGATCTTCTTATCACGGTAAACGATATCGACCTCCCCGGTTCCGTTCTCGGGTCTGTAATTGCGGTAGAGGACTTTCCGGCCGGAACGCCAGAGCGCCTTCCCGGCAAGGCGTTCACCGGTCGAGCCAACGAAATGGTTCCATTCCGCCTGGCTCATGGAATCGCGATCCGGCAGCTCCACGCAGTGGTCGAGCTCCCGATCAAAGAGCCGGTGCCAGCATTGAAACAGTGGTCTCACCCTGCGGCTGCCTCCGCCAGCGCGACCGGGGCAAAACTGCGACGGTGAATCGGACACGGCCCCAACTTCATGAGAGCCTCGCGATGAGCGGCGGTCCCGTATCCCTTATGACGGGCAAAGCCGTAGCCGGGATAGGTTTCATCGTAGGCTATCATGAGCCTGTCCCTCTCCACTTTGGCAATGATGCTCGCAGCGGCGATCGAAAGACTGAGAGAATCCCCCTTTACGAGAGCTTTGTGTTTTCCGGGGAAGTGCTTGATCGGTTTGCCATCGATAAGGGCGATCTTCGGCCGGGGCTTCAGCTGCTCGAACGAGAGTCGCATCGCGAGATAGGTGGCCTGAAGAATGTTAATTTCGTCGATCTTTTCAGCGTCAACGAGGGTGGAAGCCCATCGGATTCGCTTGTCGTTCGTCAGCTCCTCGTATAAAATCTCGCGCTTCCTCTCGCTGAGTTGCTTGGAGTCATTTAATACGCTGTGAGTGTAATCACAGGGAAGAACCACAGCAGCTGCTGAAACCGGTCCGGCAAGGGGTCCACGTCCCGCTTCATCAATTCCGGCAACGGTGGCAAAGCCTTCCGCGTGTAGTTGGCTCTCGTAGAACAGGTCAGGCATAATCCCGGTCGGATATGACAATTCTCAACTCTCAATTCCCGGGGGATCAGTGCTGATTGACGAAGTCGATCATCTGACGGAAGCGTCCTGCCATCCCCCGTTTCTTCGAACAGATCAAACGCGGCAGGTCGGCGAGGTGTGGTTCGTCTTTCTCCGCAGCGAGAGCGCCGCTGGTGTGATACTCGCCCTCTTCGATGAGATCGGCGTAATTGTTGTTCAGCCCGCCGAGAAGCTCGGGAGTGACTTCGTGTTGCAGGCGCATCACGAGGCGTTTCCCGACATAGCGGTAGCTGTGGAAGTTCTTGTAAAAGTTCGTAATTTCCTCGACGGCCTCATCGAGGTCAGTCGTGATTTTGAAGAGATAGAAGTCCTCTTCTGAGATCAGGCCGAGTCGGAAAAGGTGTTCCTTCACAAACTGCATCCACATTTTCCAGTAGGTTCCGCCCTTCGCATCGAGGAGAACGATGGGAACGACCTGCGCTTTGCCGGTCTGGATCAGGGTGAGAACTTCGAAGAGCTCGTCCATCGTTCCGAAGCCACCGGGGAAGGCGGCAATGGCATCGCTTTCCTTCACAAAGGCAAGCTTCCGGGTGAAGAAGTAATTGAAATTGATGAGCTTCTCGTCGCCGTCGATCGTGGGATTAGCGCCCTGCTCGAAAGGCAGTTTGATGTTGAGGCCGAAGCTTCCGTCCCGCCCTGAACCTTCCTGAGCGGCTTCCATGATACCGGGCCCCGCGCCGGTGATCGACATGAAACCGGCCTCCCGCATCTTCTCGGCGAATCGAACCGCGGCTTTAAACTCCGGCTCGTCCGGCTTCGTTCGAGCGCTCCCGAAAATCGAGAGCTTGCGCTCGTCCACATAGGGCCCGAACACGTTGCTGGCTCTGCGCATTTCCTTGAGGGATCGGCTGTAGAGCTTCAGATCGCCCTCGTTGAGACAATCTCTTCCCATTTTCAGAGCGGTGACGATCAACTCCTGGACGATCTTGTTGGAGCCGCCGCAGGCCCAGTCGTCGACGAGCACCTTGATTCGGTCGTCGATAATCTGATCACCGGTGGATCCTTTGTCTTCATGGAGGCCGAAAATGCCCCCTCCTGTAAAATCTCTGGGGTCTTTGCGAAGGTGGGCGCGTTTATCCATATAGTGTTAAGGCTAGAGGAATATGGAGAAATCCTCAATCCCCCTTTTAGCGAGTTGAAATAAAAACCGTGATTTTTTCCTTTCATATAGGGTTAAAATCATGCTTATTCCCCGCCCCATGTCTATCCCACTCGACGACGTTCGCATCGACTCTATCCGCCAGCTCATTGCCCCCACCATCCTGATGGAAGAGGTGGCTCTTTCGGAGACTGCCGCGGCTACGGTGACGGCAGCCCGCAACGAGTGCGCTGATATTCTTTCCGGCTCCGATGACCGTGTTCTCGCGGTGGTTGGCCCCTGCTCGATTCATGATACCAAGGCGGCCCTGGAATACGCAGAGCGTCTTACTGAACTGAGCAAGGAGGTCTCCGACGATGTCCTTCTTGTCATGCGTGTCTATTTTGAAAAACCGCGCACCACGGTGGGCTGGAAGGGCTTGATCAACGATCCTCATCTCGATAATTCCTACGACATCAACGAAGGCCTCACCACGGCCCGCAAGTTGCTTCTCGACCTCGCCGAGATGGGCGTTTCTGCAGGCACTGAGTTTCTCGACACGATCAGCCCCCAGTTTTATGCGGACCTCATCGCCTGGGGCGCGATCGGTGCTCGAACCACCGAATGTCAGCTGCACCGCGAGCTTGCCTCCGGTCTCAGCATGCCGGTGGGATTCAAAAACGGAACGATGGGTAATTGCCAGATCGCGATCGATGCGATTCAGGCTGCGCGGCAACCGCACCGTTTTCTTTCTGTCACAAAATCAGGCGACAGCGCGATTGTGGCGACGAAGGGTAATAAGGATTGTCACATCATCCTTCGCGGCGGTAAGACCGGACCAAACTACGACCGGGAAAGTGTCGCATCGGTGCGCCAATCACTCGAAGCGAAGAATCTTGAGCCTGCCATCATGATTGACTGCAGCCACGCGAACAGCGGGAAAGATTATCGCAATCAGCCGGGTGTCTGTGCTGAGATTGGTGCTCAAATCGCGACCGGTGACAGTTCGATCCGCGCGGTCATGATTGAGAGTCATCTCGAAGAAGGCGCTCAAAAGATTTCCGACGAGATGAAATACGGCCAAAGCGTGACCGATTCCTGCGTGAGTTGGGATACGACCGTCGAAATGGTCAAACAGCTCGCCGGCGATGTGAAGAAGCGCCGCGCGACGTTCCTGGCTTAGGTCTTCGTGCCCGGACTTTGAATCTGTCCTGCGTGACGGGTTCGGGGCAAAGGAAGTGTTTGCCTGCCGTCTTCATCACTCGCTTCCCGTTCAAGCGCCCTCTCTTTGAAATCTGATGAACCCCATTGAACCAGTAATTTCGCTCCAAAAATGAAATGCAGTCATGCGGTTACTCTTATTCTGCTAATTTGGGCGACGATCTACTTACCGCATCTGGGTGAACGGGAACTTCGCGGTGAGGAAGCTCGTCGGATTGTCCCTGCGCAGGAGATGATCCGCACTTCCAATTGGGTCGTGCCGACGATTGCCGGAGAGCACTACGGAAACAAGCCGCCCTTCATCAATTGGGTCATTGCGGCTTCGTTTCTCCTGACTGGATCCGAAAGTGAGTTCGCTGCCCGGCTGCCATCCGCCCTCAGCCTTTTATTGCTATCGTTCGCCATCTTCTTCGTCTTAAGAAAAGAGTTTGGGGAGCAATTCGCGATAGCCGCTACGTTTGTTTTGCTGACAGCTATCGCGATGATCGACAAGTGCCGGACAGCGGAGATCGAATCGGTTTTTATAGCCCTGTTCGGGTTCGCGTGCCTTTCGTGGATTGCTTTGTGGACATCCAGAAAATCGCCCTGGATGATCTGGACGCTACCTTATATTTTCATTGGATTGGGTTGCCTTACCAAAGGGCCTGTTCACTTACCATTCTGGTTATTCTTTCTTCTCCCCGTCCTCAAGTCCTCGAAGTCACTGCGATCGTTCTTTCACCCTGCGCACCTTCTGGGATTGGTAATTCTCGGACTGATAACGATTCCATGGGTCCTGGCGAATCTTGGCGCAGTCGATAATCCGGATTCAACAGTCGATAACTGGGTCGTCGAAATAGCGGGCCGGGTGAAAATAGATCCGTCTATCCTGGCAAGCTGGGCAAGACAGCCGCTCGATATCCTTTTGGATTTCCTCCCGTGGACATTGCCGTTGCTCTACTCCCTTTGGCATTTGCGTAAAAGCAAGAGACCCTCTGCATCGACCGGCCTCCAGCGTTGGGATGCCGTAATACACGGGTGTTTTTGGAGCGTTGTAATCTCAACGATCTTGTTGGTTCTAATTCCAGGCGGTCGCCCTCGTTACCTGATGCCGCTTTATGTTCCGGCAGCCATTGCTGTGATTTCGTTCTATTTCCGATTAAACGAAGAGCGACGCTTCGCCTATGAAGCGTTCGGTTTTAAAACATTGAGAATTCTGGCCATCGTTATTCCCCTAGTAGTGGTTGGTGGAACGATCCAGGCGTTGAAGAAGGATCTCGAACCGCTTTGGATCTCAACCATTCTCTCTTTTACCGGCCTCATTGCCTGCTGCGTATGGCTGTTCCGTAAAAACAACACCTTCAATCTATTCATCACTACGGGAATATTTGTTGCCGTGGCCTTTGCCGCCGTGAATACCACGGCAGTCCCGTTTTTGCGTGATCGATATCATTTCCGCGATGGGGCCGACAAAATCCAGGCACTCTCCGACGGCGTTCCGGGGAAATCCGTCCTGTATGCGGACAAAACCTTTCGCTATGCAATCGCTGATCTAAGAGGATTGATATACTATCTCGGGGATAATTTTGTGAAACAAGGTGAGTCAAAAGAACTCCCCGAGAATACAGGCTTTGTCATCGGGCGACAGGGCTCACTCCCGGAAATGGAAGCGCTCGCAGCCTCCTATCGAATCGATAAGAGGGTTGATTTGGAGATCAAGGGACACGCAGTAACAGCGCTGTATCTTAGTCGTCGATGATCAAATTCTCAATTCGTGACGAAATACAGAATCGTTGCGGTTGCTCCCTTGGACTTTTCGTTGTCTGAGGCAGCGGTCCTGATCGCGACCTGATGAAACGCGTTGTTGAGATCGTCCGCT
Organism: Verrucomicrobiales bacterium; assembly: GCA_029213065.1. GTDB lineage: Bacteria > Verrucomicrobiota > Verrucomicrobiia > Verrucomicrobiales > DEV007 > Arctic95D-9. Next base: position 346,319 of record JARGPH010000002.1, read on the forward strand.
AAAATGACAGAACGCGGATAGTTCAGCCCGCTGCTGTAGCTGTGATAAAGTTCGACCTTTTTCCATTCGCCATTGTCGATGCTGACTTCGAGCGCTCCGGCATCGGGTCCGGCGAGGACAAAGGCTCCGAGCATTTTACCGGCGAAGCTGTGGTAGAGATGGTCGCCGGCGGACTCTGATCGAATCGCTTTGTATTTCTCGTAGTTGCTTCTCACTTGTCCCATCGGAAGCAGTTCTTTCCCCACTTGTGCGTGCTTCCAGCCTCCCAGCCAGTTGAACGCCTCCGGATCGACAATCTTCATGTTCGCATACGACCCTTCATCGAGCGGATCCGGCAAGGTGACGGTCTGCGGTGTCTCGCCTGAGATCGTTTTGTCGATCACAGAGGTGATGAGATCGCTCGCGAACTGGTAGCCCTCCTGATTCGGGTGGGTTCCGCCGTAGTTTTTGTCCCAGGTCATGTTCCCCGCGGCAATCTCATTGGCAAGCCCCTGCCCCACATCGACGATGGGAAGGCCATAATGCCGTGCCACTTCCTTGTGCGCTGCAACGCTGATGGTCTCTTTCCCGTCCTGCACATTTTTAAGGATCCCGGGATTCACGAACTGAACCGAAATAATGTTACCAGTCGGATTCTCGCGGTAATACTGGCGCACGATCCCTTCGAGTCCGCGAATCGCTGTTTTGCGGTCATGCCCGGCATCCTGATCATCGTTGACCGCGAACTCGAGGACCAGCAAATCGACCTGTCCCTGACTGAGAACGTCACGATCAACACGCCCTGCACCGCTGAGAGAACAAGTCGAGCTGAGCCCCGCATTGGTGAAAGTGAACTCGACCCCGGGCCATTCTTTCACGAGCCAGTCGGCCACCATTTTACTGTGACCTTTTACATTCTCGGTAATAGAGCCGCCGAGAAAGGCCACGTGGGCTTTTCCTTCTTTCTCCATCTGAGCGATGAAATTGGATACCCCGCTTTTTCCCATTTCGGTAACCGGGGCATCGAGTGGTTCGGCATGCGTGATCCCTGCGAAGAGGGCTGATGACAGGATGGCGCTAAAAAGTGCTCTCATGAGTTGAAATCATATTATTAAAACGGCAAGACTGTGAGGATGAAATTCTTTTCCGCCCTCATTGCGTCATTACTCTTGTTTTTGTCGTCCGTTCAGGCGGAGAAAAGTCCACCCAATATCCTTGTGATTATGGTCGACGACCTCGGCTACGGGGATCTTTCCGTTTACGGCGCCCCTGATCTGCAGTCCCCTAACATTGATGCTTTGATGAACGCGGGAATGCGCTTTGATTCCTTCTACGCGAACTGTCCGGTTTGTTCCCCGACGCGGGCCTCTTTCATCACCGGGCTCTACCCTGACATGGCAGGTGTCCCCGGGGTGATTCGGACGCCATTGCCGGGAAGGCCCACGAGCTGGGGCAACCTCCGAAACGATGTCGTGACCTTGCCCTCGCATCTCAAAACAGCCGGCTACGATACCGCCTTGATCGGCAAGTGGCATCTCGGCATTGAAGAACCCGACCGCCCTACCGACCATGGATTCGATTTCTTCCACGGGTTCCTCGGCGACATGATGGATGACTACTACAAGCACCTCAGGCACGGGAAGCACTACATGCGGCGCAATGAACTCCCGATTCATCCAGAGGGCCATGCCACCGACATCTTCACGGACTGGACCGTCGATTATCTTGAGGCCCGGAAAGATACCGAGGATCCATTCTTTCTTTTTCTCGCCTACAACGCCCCTCACACTCCGATACAACCTCCTGCGGACTGGCTCGAGAAGGTCAAAGCGAGAGAGGATGGAATCACTGATCAGCGGGCCGCACTGGTGGCTTTGATCGAACACCTCGATGCGGGAGTCGGGCGGGTCGTTGAGTCATTGAAAACAGAGGGCTTGTGGGAGGATACCGTCGTGGTTTTCACGAGTGACAATGGCGGGCAATCCAGTGTCGGGGCCCGCAATGTACCCTGGCACGGCGGGAAGCAGGACATGTGGGAGGGCGGTATTCGTGTGGGAACGTCAGTAAGCTGGCCCGGGGTGATTGAGGCGGGCGCAGTGAACAAAGATCATCTCTCCCTGACGATGGACCTTTACCCGACCCTTGCCGAAATGGCGGGAACTCCAGTGAAGCACGACTTGGACGGGCGCAGTTTTCTTCCGGTTCTGAAAGGTGAGCCATTTGAGGAGGCTCCCCGTCCTCTCTTCTGGGTGAGGCTCGAAGGCAACGCTAAATATGGAGGGATCCCCTATCACGCCGTCAGAAAGGGCGACTGGAAACTGTTGCGGAACACGCCTTTTGAGCCCTATCAATTATTCAACCTGAAGAACGATGCCGGCGAAATGACGGAGGTTCCAAGGAAGGTGGCTCCAAAGCGGTATGACGAGCTCTTCAACGCACTGATGACGCACGTCAATCGAGCCGGGCAAATCCCCTGGCAACGCGAGAACCCCTGATTTTCTGAAGAATGGCCCGTCGAACTGCGATAAATCTGGACTTGATCGAATACGGCCGTTCGGTGCATGGCGCGCCGCTTCTGTGGCTTCCTCCCCGCGAGCGATGTGACCTCCTTATCGTTGCGGGTATTCACGGAGAGGAGCCCGAAACGACCGTAACACTCTCGCGTGCGGTGCGATCCTGTGAGGCGACGGAGCTTGCCCCTGACATTGGTATCATTTTCTGTGCAAACCCGGATGGCGTCGCCCTCGGAACACGGGGCAACGCTAATGGGGTCGACTTGAATCGCAATTTTCCGGCTGCTAACTGGCAAAGTGATCCTTCGAGTTGTCGCTGGCACGCCGATGAGGAGGAAGCCCTTCCCATCGGAACCGGTCCTGCCGCCGCCTCCGAGCCCGAGTCACAAGCTCTCCTCGCTTTGCTCGAAACCACGGCGCCCGCTCAGGTCCTGACTCTCCACGGTCCCCTCGCCTGCGTCGACGATCCTGAGCATTCTCCGCTGGCCCGGTGGATCGCGGATCAAACCGGGCTTCCGCTTGTGGGTGAGATTGGTTACGAAACGCCCGGCTCAATGGGCACCTGGGCAGCGGAGCGGGAACTCACCTGGATTACCTGGGAGTTTCCACCTCACGGGATTGAACCGCTGAGCAAGTCATACGTTCCTTTGTTGAAATCGATTATTACCGGGGCTTCACCTTGAAACATCGCAACTGATCCGGGGTTTTTCACCGTTGCGGTGTAACCTGAAGAGAACGCACCTCGTCTATACGATTTGTATGAAAACAGTCACCTTCTCCCTCCTCCTCTGCCTGTTCTCCTTTCCGGTTTACGGTGAGGAGGTGACCTACCACCGTGACATCGCCCCTATCATTCATGCCAACTGCATGAGCTGTCACCGGCCCGGGGAAAGCGCTCCGTTTCCTCTCACGAATTATGACGAGGTATCGCGCAAAGCGAAAACGATCGCGAGAGTGGTCGACGATCGCTACATGCCGCCCTGGCATGCGAACCACGAGGTGACCGCATTTCAGGATGTACGGCGTCTCTCCGATGATGAGGTGGCTTTGATTTCCCGCTGGGTCGACGAAGGAAAGGCCGAGGGCGATCCCGCAGACAGTCCTGAACCGCCCATCTACACCGAAGGCTGGCAACTCGGACAGCCTGACATGATTGTGAAGATGGCGCTGCCTTACGAGGTTCCGGCCGACGGCCCTGACATTTATCGCAATTTCGTTATCCCTCTTGATTTGGATGAGGATAAATGGGTCAAGGCTATCGAGCTTCGCCCCTCCGCGCGCTCTGTGGTGCATCACTCACTCTACTTTCTCGATGACAGCGGGACAGCGAGGAAGCTCGACGGGCAGGACGGAAAGCCCGGTTTTCGTGGAATGTCGTTTCGAAAGAGCGGCTCACTGGGCGGCTATGTTCCCGGGGTAAGCGCAAAAAAGCTTCCCGGGGATCTCGCCCGGCCGCTTCCGAAGGGCTCCGATCTCGTCCTTTCGACTCATTTTCACCCTTCCGGTAAAGCCGAAGTGGAACAAACCACGGTGGGCATCTACTTCGCTGACAAGGCGCCGTCCCGTCAGCTTCAGGAAGTTCAAGTGCCGCCGGGATTCGGCCGGGGCATGGGAATTGATATTCCGGCGGGAGAGTCGAACTACGTCGTCGAGGACTCTTTCAAGATTCCGGTCGATGTCGAAGCCATCAGCGTGAGCGGTCATGCCCATTACATTTGTGAGACCATGCGGATGACCGCGAAGCTTCCCGATGGAACCGAAAAAATCCTTCTCGATATACCGGACTGGGATCTCGACTGGCAGGACACCTATTATTTCGCGACCCCGACATTTCTCCCTGCAGGAACAGTGGTGACTTCAGTGATCACTTATGACAATTCCAGCGCCAACCCTGACAACCCGCACACACCACCGCAGCGGATCAAATGGGGGCGCGAATCGACCGATGAAATGGGAAGTATCACGTTGATCGGGGTTCCCGTGGAAGCGGATGACTACACGAGTCTGAATCGCTCTACCAAAGTGCAAAAGGCCAAAATTTTTGCTCAGTTAGGGAAGGAGCTGAAGGACACACGGGTTCTTGACCGCCTCCCGGTGATTATCCGGGCCTTGGATAAAAATCAGGACGGCTCACTACAGGAGCAGGAGCTTCCGGCGCGACTGCGTGGAGCCTTGCTATTGCGACTGGACGAAGACGGGAACAAAATGCTCGATCCCTCGGAAATTCAAACCCTGAAAGACTGGCTGGAAAGTATGAAGTCCGGCAGCAACGCATGAAGCAGCTTTTTATCATCGCAGCACTCTTTGTCACCACCTCGTTTACTCTTGTTGACGCGGAGGACAATTCGGTAGCTGAGGTCTGGTTTTTCGTGGCGACTGATTGCCCGATTGCCAACCATTATGCGCCCGAGATTAATCGCATTTTCACGGAATACAGCGAACGGGGTGTCTCCTTTTCCCTGATCTATCCTGACGCTGCTCTAACCGGGGAGGAGATTGCGGAACACAGGCGGGAGTATGCATTGAAAGTGGAGGGCAGAGTGGATCATGATCATGCCTTTGTCGAAAAAGCGGGAGTGACAACAACACCTGAAGTCGCCGTTTTCGACCGTGAAGGGAGTCTCATCTATCGCGGCATGATCGATGACCTCTATTCCGAATTCGGGGACCGTCGACGGGTCGCCTCAAAGCGATATTTGCGTGAGGTTCTTGATCAGTACCTCTCCGGCAAATCGGTCCAGTTCACTGAAACAGATCCAGTTGGCTGTCTTATTGAATCGATCAAATAATGTCTCTTTAGCTTCCTGACTTTGTTCTTTTCTGCTAAAAAGCCTCACCCGTGGGTTATGCAAAAACAAAGTCTCGTTGAATCAGTACTCGACAATCTTCCTGTCGCGGTCTTCGCGAAAGACGCGACGGACGATTTTAAATTTGTTCTCTGGAACAAGAAGCAGGAGGAGATCACGAGCCTGCGGGCGGTGAAGGCCCTTGGAAACGACGACTACGATCTTTTCTCGGAAGAATCAGCCAATTACTTCCGCAGCGTTGACAAGGCCGTTCTCAAGCGGGGCAAGCTTCTCAAGGTTCCCGAGGAAATCATTGATACAAAACACCGGGGTGAGGTTCACCTCCGGACCGTGAAGCTGCCGGTGAAGGACGAGAAAACAGGGCACGATCTCGTCGTGGGCATCAGTGAGGATATCACTGAGCAGGTTCAATCGTTGCGCCAGCTTGAGCATCTTAACAAAAACCTCGTCAAGACTAACAAAGAACTCGCTGATACCCAAATGCAGCTGATTCAGGCTGAAAAGCTGGAATCGATCGGACGTCTCGCTGCCGGGGTTGCCCACGAGGTGAAGAATCCTCTCGCGATGATTCTGCTCGGAGTTGATTACCTCTCCCGGGGGATTGATCCGGATGATGGCAATGTCGAAACGATCCTGACACAAATGCGTGAAGCGGTTGAGCGCGCTGATCGAATCGTCCGCGGACTCGTGGATTTCTCCTCACAACGGGCCTTGAGCCGTGAACCCGTGAAGTTGGATCTCGTCATCGAGGAAGTGTTGCTACTGGTTCGTCATGAACTGACGCGGACAACCACGAACGTTGTCATTGATATCGAGGATAATCTTCCCCACGTCTTTCTCGATATGTCGAAATTCGAGCAGGTTATGATCAATCTGGTGATCAACGCGGTTCATGCGATGCACGATACGCCGAGAGGAGAACTCCTCATCCGCGGCAGGTCCGAACGAATAAAGGATGTCATTAAGAATCAGGGAGCCCGGAAATTTGAAGTGTTTCGCGAAGGAGACCGCGTCGTCATTCTCGATATTATCGACAACGGGTCGGGTATCGAAAAAGGTGATGTCAGCCGGCTTTTCGATCCTTTTTTCACCACTAAAGCAACGGGACATGGTACCGGTCTGGGATTGTCGGTTGCCAAAAAGATTGTCGCTCTCCACGGCGGGAATCTGACACTCGAGAACCGTGAGGACGGGAAAGGAGCGAGGGCCCGGCTTATTCTTCCTACCGAAATTGATACAGGTAAGGTCTCTCTGGTTCCGAAACTGTTGAAAGAGATTGACACCTGATCCCCCGTTTTGACACAATGTAGTGCAGATTTCGGGCAACCAAAACTAACGACCATGGCAAATAAAGTTCTCCTCGTAGACGATGAAGCAGGATTCACCCAGCTTCTAAAAATGAACCTGGAAAAATCAGGCGGATACGAGGTCATGATCGAGAATGACTCGACTCAGGCTTTGGCTACCGCCTTGAGTTTTCAGCCGGATGCAATCGTTTTGGACGTGGTAATGCCCGGAATGGACGGCGGGGATGTTCAAGCGCAGCTGCAGCAGAGCCCGCGGCTTTCAAAGGTTCCGGTGGTTATGCTGACGGCTCTGGTCGACTCAGCGGAACTCTCCGAAGGCGCTGTCGCTCAGGCAGGGACAACAACCGTTCTACCCAAGCCTGTTGACTTGAATCTCCTTCTTCGGGTCCTCGAAGAGGTGTTGCCTGAAGGTTAGGAAATCGGAGAGTCGTCAATTTATCTATGAAGATATTTTGACAACCCTAACTATCCTGTCCACACTCTGTTTCAAAGCGACGCCAACTGCGTTTATTTGCGCGGTTCGTGTCACTATGAAACGGTATGAACGAGACCTCCTTCTCCTCCGCAAGCACTAGTGTAAACGTCACAGACACCACTGGTGAAAATCCGACCAATCGAGCCGGGCATGTTTTTGACTCAAGCGGAGGCTACTACGGGAATGGCCTGCGTGCGCCCTCTGCGACGGGAAAGAACTTCGTCCTCGATACGAATGTTCTCCTCCACGACCCGGATTGTTTGAATCGGTTCCGGGACAATCACATCTGCATTCTCCTCGAAGTATTATGTGAGTTGGATCGTTTCAAGGGCGAGCAATCGGAGCGCGGTGCGAACGCACGATCCGTCCACCGTCGCCTTGCCGAACAGTTTTCGGGGAATCCTGATCTCGCCACTGTTGGTATCCCCACTGCTGAAGGTGGCTCCGTCAGGCTCGTTCCCGGCCAGCCGGAGACCGCTTACGAACAGGAATCGATTCGAGAAATGCTCGCTGCGTTCCGCGGCCAGGAGAATGCAGACAATCGAATTCTCGTAAGCACTCAGTTGATCTCAGAGTGCAATCAAAGTCAGACGATCCTTGTCACGAAGGACCTCAATCTGCAGCTGAAAGCACACGCTATCGGAATGGCCTGTGAGGACTATCAAAACGACAAAGTCGACAGCAAGCAGTTGGGGCAGTCCTCCCCTGTCATCATCGATCTTAAGCCCAGTGATCTGCAGCGTTTCGCGAGTACCTCCACACTCGAAATGCCGCCCCACGTGAAGAAGATAAATCCTAACGAATACGTTTTATTGAAAGCGGGTGAAAAGCGAACCATGCCCGCCCGAATGGGGGCGGACGGTCTTTTTCACAAGCTCATGATTCCGGATCAAATCCGGATCCACAAAGGCACCGCGCTGAGACCTCTCAATCTGGGACAGCAATGTTTCCTCGATGCGCTTCTCAATCCCGAAGTCACTCTCGTGACCTGTTACGGGCAGGCCGGAACAGGTAAGACCCTGCTCGCCGTTGCCGCTGCTCTGCATGCGACCTTCGGCGGAGAATACAATGGTGTCACCGTAAGTCGTCCAGTCATTCCACTGGGAGACACTTTGGGATTTCTTCCCGGCTCTCTCGAGGAAAAACTCGACCCGTGGTTGAAGCCGGTTTTTGACGCACTTGAGTTTCTTCTCACGCCTGATCAGAGCCAGAACGCGCGTAAAAAGCAGCCCCGCCAGCGCAAAGGTGACAGCAACCCGATGTTAAACGCCGGGGGTAAAAAGGTCTATGATCCCATGATAGAATCAGGGCTCATCGAGGTCGAAGCGCTCTGCTACATTCGCGGCAGATCGATTCCGAACCGTTATTTTATTCTCGATGAAGCGCAGCAGCTCACCCCGCTGGAAGCTAAGACAATCGTGACGAGAATGGCGAAGGGATCAAAGCTGGTGCTTGTCGGAGATCCCGCTCAGATTGACAATCCCTATGTGGATCGCCTCAGTAACGGACTTGTTTACACCCGTGACCGCCTCCGGAGCGAAGCCTGCACCTCGCATGTGACCCTCGAACGGGGCGAGCGCAGCGTTCTCGCCGAAGCGGCCGCCAATAAAATGTAGGAGACCTTTTCGAAAGGACATTTTCTGTGGGCAATTCTGGATGTCTCGGGCTACTATCCTCACGTAGATGGCTCGAGAGTATACAGTGCGGCGTGTTCCAAAGCAGGCGAAGTCGAATATCGACTACGCGGCGGAACTGAATGATAAACAGTTCGCTGCGGTGACGGCGCCTCCGGGCCCTTCGCTCGTGATCGCGGGCGCGGGAAGCGGGAAAACGCGGACACTGACCTACCGGGTCGCCTATCTGCTCGACAACGGGATTCGTCCCGCCAACATCCTTTTGCTGACCTTCACGAACAAGGCGGCGCGGGAGATGCTTGATCGTGTCGAGGAACTCGTTCCCTACGACACCCGTGATCTCTGGGGCGGAACCTTTCACTCCATCGGAAACAAGATACTGCGCCGTCATGCCGAGTTGCTGGGATGGCAGCGGAACTTTTCGATCATGGATCGGGAGGATCAGAGGGAGCTGTTGAACGCCGTTATCGGGGAGTGCAAGGTCGACACGAAGGCAAGCCGCTTCCCCAAGCCTGATGTCATTGCCGACATTTTCAGCCTCGCCAATAACATGGGGATTGAGATCAGCGAGATACTTCATACCCGGTATCCCTATTTTGCCCATCATGCCGAGGTCATTACCGAAATGCTCGAGGCCTATGAGTTCAAGAAGCAGGAAACGAATTCGATGGACTTCGACGATCTCCTCGAAAAGCCATTGCGCCTCTTCCAGGAAAACGAGGCGATACGGAAACAGTATCAGAGTCAGTTTGAGTGGGTCCTCGTCGATGAGTATCAGGACACCAATGCCCTTCAAGCCGAGTTAATCGACATCTTCGGCTTTCCGCAGAAGAATGTCATGGTCGTGGGAGATGATGCTCAATCGATCTATTCGTGGAGGGGCGCTGATTTCCGCAACATTCTCGATTTTCCGGAACGCTACGAAGGCGCGAAAAAGTATGTCATCGAGACCAATTATCGCTCTGTTCCCGAGATCCTGAGCCTCGCCAATGCGGCGATCGCACCGAACACGAAGCAGTTCCGGAAGGATCTTGCCCCCTTTCGTCCTGATCGACAGGAGCTGCCGGCCCTCGCTCCGCTTCAGGATCCTAACACACAGGCAGCCTTTGTGGCCCAGCGGATCCTCGAACTTCGCGATGAGGGCATCGAATTAAATGAAATAGCAGTGCTCTACCGCGCTCATTTTCACGCGATGGAGATTCAGCTGGAACTCACCAATCGCGGGATTCCCTTTGTGATTACGAGCGGGCTTCGTTTCTTTGAGCAGGCGCATATTAAGGATGTCGCTGCCTTCATGAAGTTTGTGAGCAACCGGCGCGACGAGGTTGCATTCAAACGGATCACAAAGATGCTTCCCGGCGTGGGTGCGAAAACAGCCGACAATCTGTGGCTGAAATGGTTGGAATCGCCCGGGACAGACGAAGAACCGGTGCTCTCTTATTCTGAGATCCTGCTCGAATTCAAGGTTCCGGCGAAGGGAAAAACAGCCTGGGAGCAGATGGCTTATACCCTCGATGAGCTCGTCGACGCGGAGGGTAAGCCGAAGGCGCCCAGCCCCATGATGCCCTCTATTATGGGCGGCGTTTACGAGGATTACATGCGCTCGAAGTTCACCAATTTCGATTCACGAAAGCAGGATTTACAGCAACTCGAGCGCTACGCGGAAAAGTTCGACGAGATCGACGAATTTCTCAGCCAGCTGAGCCTTCTTGCAGGGCAGGATACCCTTGGAGCCACGCAGGAGGAGCCCGACGCCGAAGCGGTTTGTCTGAGCTCAGTGCATCAGGCAAAAGGCCTCGAATGGCGCGCCGTCTTTGTGGTTTGGCTTGCCGAAGGGAAATTTCCCAATAGTCGCGTCATCGACGAAGACAGCGAAGATCAAAGCGGGCTCGAAGAAGAGCGACGACTTTTCTATGTCGCGGTGACACGGGCGAGGGACGAGCTTTACCTGACATACCCCCTGCTCTGGCACGGGGCGTTTGACGGCGAGGTCCTGCAGCGCCCTTCCCGGTTTATCGAGGACATCCCCACAGAGCTCCTCGAAGAGTGGAACGTCGGTGCGGCCTGGTAAGCTGCGTTTTTGTTATCTCAGATAGAGCTGCGCCTTGTCCCACTCGCGGCTGGAGGGCTTCAGTACGGTGACGCGAACCTTGTAGCACGCGAGGTAATCGAGGGCCGGTTCCCCCCGACCCCAGAAATACTGCTCGAACTCCCCTTGTCCAGTATGGCGCCAGGTCGTGGGCCTCACCGTTTTACCCGCGAGGATGGAACCGGAATCACTGACGATCTCGACACGAATGACAGAGTCTTCAAATGGCGTGTTTAAAATCAATTCACTCCCATTGGCGCGAGTTGTGAAAAATCGAAATTTGAAGGGAAACTGACGAACCTCGAGACCGGAGACACGAAATTCGTGTGTGCCTGTAGAGCCGATGGGAAAAACGGGGAGCTTAGTGGTTCGCAATTGGCCGCTTCCGCGGGTCGTCGCATCGCCTCGCGGGGAGATGGATTGAGAGCAGCCACTGACGAAGAGGCAGGAAAAAAGGAGGGCAAAGGCGCTGACTCGAAGCATCATCGAACGTAGGGCATACCTGTCTGCCGTTTCAACTACTTTGAAGTGTCAATCAGGACACCGATTCAGGCATTGCGTATCACTGCAACGCGGCTTCTTTTCCGTTGGCGCAGAACGACTCGGATCGCTAGAATCCAGCTATGATCAGCAGGTGTCTTTCCGCATTTTTCGCGCTCCCTTTTCTCGGCATGACGGTCAATGCCGCCGATTTTTCAGACATTCCCACGGAGCCTACGGCCGGGGATGCTATGTTAGAGGCTTACTTTGCTCAGGAGACACGTCGGGTCGAGGCGAGAACAAACGCGCTCGTATCGAGCCCGGAGAACTGGCCGGCGAAGCAGGCCGGGTTGCGGCGGGAGCTCTTCGAGATGCTGGGACTGCAGCCCCTACCGGCCCGTTCACCGCTGAAGGCGGAAGTGACCGGTTCGACAACACGGGACGGCGTTGTCGTTGAGAACATCGTCTTCCAGTCCCGTCCCGGTCTCTATGTCACCGCCAATTTCTACCGCCCCGAAAAACAGGATGGTCCCCTTCCCTCGATTCTCTATCTATGCGGTCATGGCGGAGTTAAGATCGACGGAGTTGCCTACGGAAACAAAGTTCATTACCAGCATCATGGCACCTGGTTCGCCAAACACGGCTACACCTGTTTGACGCTCGACACCCTGCAGTTGGGAGAGATCGAGGGGCATCACCATGGCACACACAGGCTGGACCGCTGGTGGTGGAACTCGCGCGGCTACACCTCCGCCGGGGTTGAAGCCTGGAACTCGATCCGTGCCCTCGACTACATGGAAACACGCGAGGAAGTGGATGCAGACCGCATAGGTGCCACAGGGCGATCAGGAGGGGGTGCCTACACCTACTGGATTTCCGCTCTCGACGAGCGGATCAAGGTATCAGCACCAGTTGCCGGGATCACCTCGATGAAGAACCACGTTGTCGACGGGTGCATCGAAGGGCATTGCGATTGCATGTTCATGGTTAATACCTACCGATGGGATTTTCCGCTATTAACGTCATTAATCGCGCCGCGCCCCCTTCTGATCCTGAATACTGACGACGACCGCATTTTCCCTCTCAATGGGGTTGTGAATGTCTTCAACAAAACCCGGAAGGTTTACGAAGCGCTCGACGCGAAAGAGAAGCTCGGCCTTGCAATCTACCAGGGCGGTCACAAAGACACACAACCACTGAGGGTTTCCGCCCTTCACTGGTTCGATCGTCATCTTAAAGGTCGCAGCATTGATGATGAACTCAGCAGCGCGGACGCCCGGCCGATCTTCGAACCTCAGGAACTCAAGGTGCTCGACAGTATTCCGGAGAACGAACGTAACACCTTCATCGACGATTATTTCACCCGCCGTGTGCCGCGTTCCCCTAAAGTCGCGGAGACTCCGGATGACTGGGCAGCTGAGCGGGGCCTCATTCTCACGAGGCTGAAATCGCGCACCTTTCGCGGCTGGCCGGCAGGAGCAACGGATTCGAAGCTCTCTGAAGAATTCCGTTCACGAAAGGATGGAATCGATTTCGTTCGCTACAGCTTCGAGTCCCAGCCGGCAGTGCGCCTTCCTTTGTATCTCGTCACTCCGGAAGATACGCCACTGGAAGACCTCGACCTGGTTGTTCTCAATGTTCTCGATGAGGAAAGCTGGAATGACTTTCTCGCGAGCCCGGGAGCTGCTTTTCCCGAAGCGTTTCCCGGCACCACCCTGCCGGATCTGAACAAGGCTGCTTATGAGGCCGAACTGAAGATGCACGGGGCGCAGAAGTGGGGAATGCTCTACCTCCCTCCACGGGGAATCGGGCCGACTGCGTGGACGACCGATCCGAAAGAATCCACTCACATTCGAAGACGTTTCGCGCTCCTGGGAACCACGATCGATGCGATGAGAATCTGGGATATCCGGCGTGCGGCGCAAACCCTGCGCGATATGGATGGAGGCGGAACGCCTGATCTCTGGATGCAGTCCCGCGGAATTATGGCCGGAAACGCACTCTACGCCGCCCTGTTTGAACCGGGGATCACACGGCTCGACCTCCACGAGTTAAGTGAAAGCCACCGGGACGGTCCCGAGCTGCTCAACGTGCTCCGCTTCACTGATATTCCTCAAATTGCCGCGATGGTCGCGGAAAGGAGCAAGCTGCGCCTCTACTCGGACACGCCTGCCGAGTGGGACTTTGTGACCAAGACGGGAGCGATGATGCAACTCCCTGAAGAACAGATCCAGATTTGTAAGCCGGCAACTGATTAGCGGCTTGGATAGAGCTGCTTTCGTCGATTGACCATCCCGTCTTTTGCGCCACCTTCATGGCGATGAAAGTGCGCACTCGTTTTGCCCCGTCCCCGACTGGTTTCCTTCACATTGGAGGAGCCAGAACTGCCTTGTACAACTGGCTTTACGCCCGCCACCACGGAGGTAGCTTCGTCTTGCGGGTTGAAGATACCGACGCAGAGCGAAGCACCGCGGAATCGATGGAGGTCATCCTCGACGGTCTTCGCTGGCTCGGTCTCGAGTGGGATGAAGGCCCCGGAGTCGGCGGTGACTTCGGCCCCTACAACCAGAGCGAAAGGGTTTCCATTTACGACGCGTATCTCGAAAAGCTCGAAGCGGGTGGACATGTCTACGAAGACGAAGGAGCTGTCCGCTTCCGGGTGCCTGACAAAACGTTTACGGTTCAGGATCAGATTTGCGGCGAGGTTTCCACCAATTTGAAGGAACAGGGATCGACGCGGTATGATGCTGACGCGAAAAAGGAAGTCCCCGCGAATCCTGACATCGTCATCAAGCGCCCCAATGGCGGATACATCTTTCACTTTGTAAACGTCGTCGACGATATTGAAATGGGGATCACCCATGTAATCCGTGGAGAAGATCACCTCTCAAACACCCCGAAGCACCTCGCCCTCTACGAAGCACTCGGCGTGGCTCCTCCGGTCTTTGCCCACATCCCGCTCAACCTGAACCCGAATGGGACTAAAATGAGCAAAAGGGACCAGGGAGCCTTGATTCACGAGTATCAGAATGACGGTTTTATTGCCGATGCGGTGAACAACTACATGGCTCTTCTGGGTTGGTCAGGGAAAGACGATCAGGAGATTTTCACGCTGGAGCAACTCAAAGAACGTTTCGAGCTGGACGGAGTCAACAAGTCGAACTCCAAGTTTGATTATGTGAAGTGCTGCTGGGTGAACGGAGAGCACCTTAAATCGCTTTCCCCGGAAGAGCTCTCGTCACATGCCACTCCCTTTCTCAAAGCCGCGGGTATTCCGGTTGAAGATCCCCGGGTCGCCGCAGCCCTCGAACTCGCGAGAGAGCGGGCCCAGCTTCTCAGCGAGATTCCCGGTGTGATCGCCACCATTTTCGCCACTGAGGTTTCCTATGACGCGGAGTCGGTTGAGAAAGTGGTGAGCCGCGAGGGAATGAAGGAGATTCTTACCGCTCTAACCGAAGGCATGAATTCAGTCGAAAACTGGAAGGAGGCGGATATCAAATCAGGAATCGCCGATGCCGCGACCGGAATTGGCGCCAAGATGGGTGCACTGATGTTTCCCTGTCGCGTCGCATCAATGGGCAGCACCAGTGGCGCCGATTTGGTTCCCGTTCTTGAGTTGCTCGGCAAAGAAGAGACCGTAAAGCGCCTCGAAACTTTTACCGCGAAGTATCTCTAAAAGCGATTGGCACCGAATCAAACCGGTGCTGCTGTCTATTCGATTTCGGAACGAATCCTCACCATTTCCAATTTAATGCCCTTGATCTCCGCATCAATCGCTTTGATTCCGTTGTCCATAGGGACGAGCACCTTGTCTTGAATCGATTTCGATTTCTTGATCGTATCGCTGTCAAAATTTGACTGCGCATTCCTGCGCTTCGCCTTAAGATCTTTTAAGTCGATCCTGAGAGCAAGATGCCTTGCTCTCAGGTCATCCAATTTCTCAAAGCGGGCGTCATTGCGCTCTTTGATTTCCAGATACTCAGACACCTCGGATGTCGCCGCCTTCTTCTCAACCTTATCTGAAGGAGGAACAGCGGTTACTGAATTGTCGGTCCCACTGTCACCTGCCATGGCACCATCACTCGCTCCGGGCTTAATCGCATAGAGCGCTTCGAGGCTCGTCGCGGGCGAAGGGATTTCAGGGGGAAGTTTGAACTTTCCGGAAATAGCGGCGGGAATCTCGTCAAATTTGAGCTTTTTGAATCCTACTGAAGTTTGAAGATTCACAGTTCCGTTGGAAGCGTCTACAAATACCACCTTTTGTAAAACCTCCCCTCCCGGCATCGTCAGGGTTCCCAGTGACTCACCGCGTTCCAAATCGGTCACGACTCTGAAGGCGGATTGATAGACTGCCAGTAAATACTCCTTCTCAAAAATTCTCTGCTCACGCTCACTTAGCTGCTGCATCGTTTCAGCAATCTCCTTTTCGGCAGTGGCTATATTGGCAACAATCCCGGGACCGCCGCCGCTTGATCCGCTCAACTCCGCCAGCTTTGCTTCGAGAGCGGCGACCTCTTCACTCAGCAGGTCCAGCTGCTCCTGATTGCCTTGAACCACAGGCACCAGCAGAGCCGCTGAAAGAACCGGTAACCAAAGAAACGAAATGATTGTTTTAACTCTCATTATAAATACCTGATTCGTTTTTTAATTGGCTGCACGGTCTGCAAGCACTGTAGGTTCATGGATTACATTTTTGCGTAAACCTAAAGGCAATTCCAAAATAGGTATCGTCGCCTCCCCAGCGGAATGCTCAAAAGTCAATGTATCCCCGTCGACCCGTCCGATCACGATGTCAGTGTATTGATCTCCTTTAATGGTCTCAATCCCCGGGAGTCTCACTCCTGCAAATGAAGATCTTGTGGCATCCCGCCACTGTTCCAATGATTGATCCAGAGAAGCTTCGTGAGAGTCAACCGCATCCCGATATGCTCTGACCTGATCGAGCTCTTCAGCCACCTTAATCTCCTTCGCAGCAAGCCCGCCATGTTCCTCCTCGTCTCCCTCGATCTTCTCAATCTGTTCTTCGAGGCTCCTCTTTACCTTCTTCAAACTTACCACCTCGTCTCGAATACGTTTATACTCCGACTTGGTGGAGGATCCATTTTCATGGCCTGATTTTGAATCCTGATTCTCAGAGTCACCGGTTTCAACCTTAAAACACGATGTGAACCCAAGAGCGAAAAGCATTAGTATACGAGCAAACCCCATAGGGGCATCGTAGTAATGGTAAAGACTGATTCAAGTTTGTATTTACCGCAATTGTGTATACCTAGTTCACAACTATAAAAACCTCTATATCTGACGCCCAACCTGCAAACAGGTCCGTCAGCCGCCTTATCAATATCGCCTCATATTCGAACACTCAACGGGGCCACCGGCTCTCTGTTTCCAGCACCGGTTTACGTCCTCATGCCGGATTTCTCCTCTCCGTGGTAAATGGGACAAAATCAATGATTTCCGCCCCCAATTCCTTTAACAACGCCCTTGCTTTCCTCACGAGGCTGGATATGATCTCAACTCTGCTCAAGTGAGGCCGGTGTGGCGGAATTGGTAGACGCGCGCGATTCAAAATCGCGTTCCTTCGGGAGTGCGGGTTCGATTCCCGCCGCCGGTACTTGAACAGCATTAATCAGGAGATCAGCAACTGCGCTGCTCCTGTCGGATTCGGATGAGATCCTTCATGACATGACCGAGTCCTCCCTGCCACTCACTCGTGCCGAAGGCATCGTGAAGCGTTTTGTAGATCCCGTAGAGTTCTTCGTAAACAGCCTTGTTTTCAGGAATCGGTGAGTATGTCTTCTCACGTACCTGACAACAATTGCCCTGGACCTCGCCAATGCTCACGCTCCCGCCGCAGGCAGCACCGAAAATGGCGGCACCGAGAGCACAGGTTTGATCGCTTGCCGCGACTTTGAGGGGACGCTGCAGGATGTCGGAATACATTTGCATGAGCGCTTCATTCTTCACCGAAAGCCCACCTGTATTCACCACCTCGTTAATCTTCACGCCATACTCTTCCATCCGGTTGATGATTGTGAGAGCACCGAAGGCAGTTGCTTCGATCAAGGCACGATAAATCTCATGTGCCTCAGTGTGCAGGGTCTGCCCCAGAATCATTCCGGTTAATCTCACGTCCGTGAGGATGGTCCGATTGCCGTTGTTCCAGTCGAGAGCCATCAGTCCGCTTTCGCCGGGCTTCATTTCACTGAGGCGGCGCCCCATTTCGATAAACTTCTCGTCGTTGCTGGCTCCATAGGAATCCGGGACGAGGTGGTTGACGAACCAGAGAAAAATATCACCGACCGCGGATTGACCGGCTTCAATACCGTAGTGATTCGGAAGGACCGAGCCATCGGCGATACCGCATACACCAGGTAATTCACCGAGTTCAGCATCGGCCGGAAGAACGGTCACGTCGCAGGTGCTGGTGCCGAGAATTTTCACGAGCGTGCCGGCCTTCACACCTGAACCAACCGCCCCCATGTGAGCGTCGAAGGCCCCTACCGCAACGGGAAGCCCTTCTTTCAGGCCCAGCTTTGCAGCCCACTCTGCGGTGAGTTCCCCCGCCTTGACCTGAGAATCAACCGCTTCGGTGTAAAGTCTGCTGCGAAGTTCGCCAAGCGCGGGATCGAGAGCGTTTAAAAACTCCTCATCAGGGAGCCCTCCCCAATTGTCGGAATACATCGCTTTGTGTCCCGCGGCACAGACACTGCGTTTAATACGGTCGGGCTTCTCATTGCCCGTAAAAACACCGGGAAGCCAGTCGCAGTGCTCAACCCAGGAGTGCGCCGCATTGAAAACGGCTTCGTCCACTTTCTTACATTGCCAGATTTTACTCCACCACCACTCGCTGGAGTACGTTCCACCGCATTTGGCGAGATACTCCGGGCGCATTTTACCGGCCATCGAAGTGATGTCTGCGGCCGCTTCAAAAGCGGTATGGTCCTTCCAAAGCCAGACGTGGGCATTGAGATTGTCGGCAAACTCAGGCTTGAGCGCGAGAGGCGTTCCCTCGGCATCGACCGGAATAATCGTGCTACCGGTGGTGTCGACTCCGAGTCCGATGATATCATCCGGATTGAAGTCGGGGTGTGATTCTTTTGCCTGAGCGATCGCACCGGTAATGATCGTGACAGCACCATCGAGATAGTCCTGCGGATTCTGGCGGGCCAGGTTGGGATCGGCCGGATCAGTGAGAATCCCCTGATGTCCTGAAGGATAAGGAAATACGACGGAACCAAGTTCCTCGCCGGTATCGATATTCACGAGAAGAGAGCGGCAGGAATTCGTGCCGTAGTCCAGTCCGATTGCGTAGCGATTCATCGCACAGCTATAGCGGAGGGAAGAATCGATTTCAATCCTTCTCTTCTCGCGGGAATATGGGAAAATTCGGAGTGAGATTCAATCTATCTGGTTGAAAGGCGGTTCGTTCGCATCTTCACTCTTCTTGAACATGGAAATCCTCCTCGCAGACATCCCGGAAGACGGTCTACACATTGACGGTTCTTTCCCTAAAGCCATCTTCGATCTCAGTGAAGACGACAGTATTCGCCCCGTGAGCGATGTCTTTTATGACGCCGATGTCTATAAGTTTGAAGATGCCGTGGTGTTTTCCGGCCGCCTTCAGGGGAAGTTTCAGCTCCAGTGCGCCCGTTGCCTCGAGTATTTTGAATACGATGCTGATTTCAACTGGTCATCGGACCTCGATCTGGAAAAGAAGCAGTATAGCTTCGACCTCAAAGAGATTGTCCGCGAAGACTTTCTTCTCGAACTTCCCTCCAGTCCGATGTGTGACGAAATGGTTGAGGGCAAAGTCTGCGAAAAAGCGGATCTGATCGACCGGATTGCAGCCTCCGACGAAAGAGAAGACGAGGATTCCGGCGATGGCCGCGATGTCTGGGGTGCTCTCGATGATTTCGGAAAAGAGAATTGATCCTCTCGTTCTTTTCGCCGTTTTCACGGTGCTTGCGCTGCAAGGTATTTTCTGAATAGTCTTCAGCGATGACTATTTGCCGAAAATCTTTCCTAATCGCTCTCGCTGTCGCTCCCGCTCTCACATTGAGCAGCGTCAATGCAGAGGACGCACTCACGACTGTCTACAGCACCAAAGACCTTTCCGGATGGAAAGTTCCTGACAACAATATCTGGTGGAAAGTCGAGGACGGCATCCTCAAGGTTCGCAGTGGTCCTGATAAAAAGGGCTCCATTCTCTGGTCCGAAAAAGAGTTTACCGATTTTACGGTTGAGGCGGAATTCAAATTCATCAGTGGAACGATCGATTCCGGTATTCATATCCGTAACATGGATCAAATCCAAATCGGTATTTCCGGTTCTTTGAAGCGCGACATGACCGCTTCGCCCTACATTCCCGGAAAAGGGTATCCGGTCGAAGCGGAAGGCGTCGCTGAGCTGCTCAAGCAGGACGACTGGAATCAGATGCGTGTTGAGGTCTCCGGAAAAGAGTACGTATGCTACCTCAACGGTAAGAAAGTGATGTCTTACACTTCTGACACAGCAATCGCAAAGGGGCCGATCGGGCTGCAGCTTCACGCAGGCAAAGACATGTCGATCGACTTCAGGAATATCAAAGTCGTGGAGAAAGCGAAGTAGGCCTTTCTCGACTCTTCCGCGATTCTTTCACAATCGCCTCAGAAATCGGGCGCTGCCTAGTGGCTCGCCCGGTCCTTACGGATGATGGCCTCGATTTTAGCGGGGTTCATCATCACTGCGGTTGACTTGGGTTTCATCTTAACGATCACCCCGAGGCGCATCGTGCTGAGAACGCCGCAGATCCTCCCTTTTTGATCGATTAAAGGAGAGCCGCTGTCCCCTTTGATCATGGGGAGTGTCGTAATCACCTTGGTAAAATCGCTGTTCCCTTCGTAGCCCGGGATCTCCTGGTTTTCGAGGAAAAGTCCCCCGCCCTTTTCGTGCATCCAACCGCCCGCGAAAAGGACGCTCTCCTTTGTCAAAGGGGTGCGACGGTATTTCAAATGGCGCGGCGTGGCGAGGTCTGCTTTTACAATCGCAAAGTCAGAGGTTTCGTCTTTGTAGACGACGCGGATTGGAGCGTATTCGA
The DNA here is from genome assembly GCA_029213065.1 of Verrucomicrobiales bacterium. Classification (GTDB taxonomy): domain Bacteria; phylum Verrucomicrobiota; class Verrucomicrobiia; order Verrucomicrobiales; family DEV007; genus Arctic95D-9. The sequence continues at coordinate 366,682 of JARGPH010000002.1, forward strand.
TGTAGGTCTTACTCCGGTTCGAAGTGGCATAGAGCACGTATGAGTCTTTGTGAGCGAGCACGTGAGAGGCGGTGAGAAAGTAGCCGTCAGATGAAATCGCTCCGCAGGAGCCGAACCCCGAGCCACCTTTTGCAATGGGGACGGAAAAACCGAGCTCAAGGACACCCTCGCTGCTGTCGCGGCTTGTCGCCATTTTTTTCCGGAAATCTTCGTCAATGTACTGCCCGCTGACAATGAGCCCTGAATGCAGCGTCAGAAAATCAGGGGCTGAAAACCCCTTGTCAGTCCGATCCTTCAGTTCCGGCAGGGAAACGGGCGCATCAATGCCAAGGGCATCATACTTGTTCAAAGAGCGTCTCTGATCCCAGTGCGTATTCGCCGGGAGCATGACACAGGAAGAGAGCAGCAATGCCAGCGCAGGTGACGCCATTGCTGCGATACGAATCATGCGAAGCTGAGATCTTTTAGCAAACATTCGGATAGTAAAACGAGACAGTGGCAGCGGGCGGCAGTTTACATCGCCACTCGCTCCCGGGTCAGAATATAACGCAGTTTCGACCCCCTACCACTATCAGATACGATGAATATGAAGGAATCTTGCGTATTCTTTGAATAATTCTCAAAATTCAGGTTCGGGAGCTGGTCCGTACTAGAGCGTATCGTCGTATTTCTCGTTGTGGAGCTTCTTCGCCTGAGCAATCCAGTTGTCGCGATAAATACGATCTTTAAACGCGGTTAACAGCTTCGCAAACTCTTCACAGGAAGGCTGCGTCCACACCCCGACCTGCTTGAATCGATACACACCGATGCCGTTTAATTTTCCCTCGAGGACTTTCCCGACGCCCTTGATTTTCTTGAGGTCATCCACCTCTGCCGGTTTCTCCGCGTAGAGAATGCCGTAGACAGAGTCCTGTTTCACGGTGCCCGATGCGAGCTCGGCGGCAAACGTGCTGGCTGCTTCCTCTTCCGATGCCGCTTGAAACTCCTCAACCTCTTCACCGGCGCAATCGATCTCCTTTGCCTGGGGAATCCAGCGATCGCGCTCAATTCGGTTTTTGAAGCAGTTCAAACGATCCGAAAATTCGCTGACGTTGTGATCAGACCAGGCCGCCATCTGCTTGTAACAGAAGACCCCATACTCGTTCAGCTTCTTGCTGAGAACCGGTCCGACTCCTTTAATCGCAGTGAGATCATCCTCATGGGACGCTTTCGCCCCTTCGGCGTATACGATCCCGAGATCCGCATCCTCTCTGACTTTCTCACCGGCAAAGTCAGCCTTGATCAGTGCGGCATGATCCACTGTCGCCGGGGCTTCGAAGGCCGCGCCGAAAGCAGGATCACTGGAATCGATCTCCTTCAGATCAATCCCCGCGGCAAGAGCATTGGCTTTCCAGGGAAGCTCAGCAAAATCGAGATCAGATTCAGAATTGCCGAATTCGGAGCTGAAACCGGAAATATCAGCGCGATTCCAATCGGCTATCTGCTCGTAACTCGTGATCCCTTTCCCGTTGAGCGCGGCAATCGTGGCGGCACTGAGACCCAGTTTTGAAAGATCATCCTTTTTAAGAGTCGCTGGAACCTCCGCAGCAGCCTCTGTTTTCGCCTCAACCTTCTTTGGTTTCGGTGAGGGTTTTGAAGTCTCAGTCTCCGATGACCCTTCTTCGGAATCATTCCATAAGACCAGCCAGAGAATCAGCCAGATCAAAGCTGCAATGGCAGTTCCCAGTCCGAGGACCAGAAAGAGAGTGTTCCACCTTTCGTTTTGATCGGCGATTTCGGCAAGGAAGAGCGTATCTTGCATCATAATAGTCAATTAAGGAGTGTTTAGGTTTTCGTCTGAATCGACTCGCGCATCAAGCCAATTTCGTGTGAATTTTGTTTTCCGCCCAAAGCTGCTCCCGTATCGATTCAATACAGGATTTGGCGTCAGGATAGGAATTCGGATCCAACTCCGGAAGATTGTCGTCAAATTTAGCCCGCCACAGTTGCACGAGTCGCCGCAGCTGATGTTCGCGGGTTGCTGAAAAATGGAGACCGGCAAGCAGCGCCGCCATCGCCGGAGGATCGCTGTTTACCGAGTTGACGGCTTTGATCGAATCTGAATAGGCATCCAACCACGGTTCAATTGTGACAAGGGCATTCGCGCACATCGTCGAGACAGACTCTTTTGTGATCGCGCTGATGGAGTGGGCAGGATCATCGGAGACAACCTTAATGCTCTGGCACAGCTCCATTGTCTGGCACTTTATGGCAGTGGCATAGAACCCTGAGGCTTCCATTTCAACGAGAACATCATCCTCCGGGTAGATCTCGCAAGGTTGCTCAACCGTGGAAACCGCTTTTCGCTTCGGGGTGAGTTTCCGGTCCCAGAGGCAGGGAGGAAAGTGGGAGCGCCCTGTCGCCGAGTCACTGATTTTGGATGCGAGAAACACCTCGCCGAAATCATTACCGCCGGAGCCGGCAATTCCAAAATTAAGCCATCCCCGGGTAGCGCCGTCATCCCCGGCCAGTCCCGCAAGATAGCCTGTTGCCGCCGCTGCATTGACCTTTCCCGGTCCGGAGATAACAAGGTCGTGCGAACCGCATTTAGACCGGTAAACAGGAAAAAGTGTGGAAGCCCCCTGATCCAGGTTCATTGAGAATTTTTCAATGATTGCCTTCGCCTCGGGCCGTAGAGCCACGACCCAGTGAATATGTGCCGATCCCGATATCATCTTACTTTTTCAGTCCAAATCCAAATCCTGCCATCGCGGCTCCTGCCGAGGGCAGCGAACCTTTAAAAAACGTCTTCACCGACTCGAACTGCGCCATTGCCCAGACACGGGTGGACTCGGCAACGCCGTAGTAGTCCTGCCAGAACGGCTCGATGATCCCCTTGTGCTGAAGAAACCACAGCGCTCCCCCGACCACAACAATGAGAGTGATCATCGTTCTTACGAATGCCCTGACGAGAGAACCCAGGATCATGGCGATTCCAAAACTGAGCCCCAACTCCATCACCGCGCTGCCCCAACTGCGATTTTTAATCCGGTGGGCGAGATCCTTCAGCCCGAGCGGTTTCTCTTCCTCGCGAGGAGCTCCCCATTCCACCTTCGTCACAATGGGCTCATCACTGACCTTCGTATCATAATCAAAGCGCTTCGAATCTGTCTCATTGCCCTTAAACGCAAAACCGCCCGCTGCGATCAGAGTCGCAACCACCAGGAAAACCCGCTTGTTACCCGCAAACAATCCAAAGATTTTTCCTATCACTTCACCTCCTGCCATCTCTCTAATGATTCGTGGCTTCAAGGCTTGAGGTCAACCAGAGTGAATGCGCTTCTTTTCCTGTGACTTTTCCGGCTCGCAGGCCCTCTGCACTGGTGGGGCAACCCTCCAGATCCCTTCTCCTACTAAAGAAAAAAACGGCCCCGTGCAAAATACGGGACCGTTTCTTTGAGATGACTCTATAGCGGAGAGCGGTACCGGGGGTCAAATCCCGTTTAGACTCGTCACAAGTGGTCTATGCATACAACGTGCCACCATGTTCTTTTATTATACTTTTTTCGAAAAACTTTTCAGGGCCGCTTCGAGAAGGGATAAGCTCACGCCATTTTTGACATGATGACAGTGAACACCAAGCCTGCCGACCTCAGTAATATTGCGTTCTTCATCATCAAAAAAGAGCATCTCCCGGAAGTGAATCCCCGTCCGATCGCGCAGGCTTTCAAAGTGCGTGACTTTCGATCCCGGGTAGATCTCGTGATAGAGGAATCTCTCCTCGAGACCCCACAGGTTCAGCAATTCAACGGCCCAATCAGGTCGCTCCGTCCGCGACGCGAGCGCAAGAGAGACCTCGGCTGACTCCAGTTGATCCAGAATCTCCTCCGCTTCCTCATAGAGCCGAAAACGGCGTCCCGAGGAATCCGAGACCCCGCCATCCGCTGTCTGGATGAAGGGATGACTCGTGCAGTCGATCCAAAGGCCTCCGCAATCCCAGAGGGTGAAATCCAGGTCGAAAACGACGAGTCCGGGAGGCACCATGAAATTCCAGACCGGACTAGCGGTAGGCATAAATCATCGACCACTCCTGCGGATCTTCGATCGTAGTCTTCAAAGAAATGCGTACATAGTAAACCCCGGTAAGTGCAGGCTTTACTCGAGTGCTTACCACATTGCTCTCATCGTAGGTAATTTCCTCGCTCTCGACTTTCTGACCCTCTCCGTCATAAATATTGAGATTGAGCTCAGCCTTGCGGTCTCCCATCGCGAGCCAGAATTGGTACTCGTTACGACGGAACAACTGAATTTGAACGAGACGCGCCTCGCCGGGGTTGATGGTCCCTTTCCAGCCGGACTCACGCAAAATGAACGGTTTTTCACCGGTCAAATCACCCAGTGCCGCTCGCTGAGCAGCCAGTTTGATCGGATCGATTTTCTCAAGGACCACTGGAGCTTCCTCTTTCGAATCCTGAGCGGAAACCGAAAGAAAAGCTGAAGCCACGAGAATTGACGGAAAGAGTCGCTTCAAGAAGAGAAGCAAATTCGAATCAGCTTTCATAAATCGCATTCACGAGATTCTTCGTCGAGAGGGAGATTTCGATTACTTTTCCCTCGCTGATAGAACCGCTCGCATCGCTGATCATAAGTGATTCAAGGTGTGTCAGGGTCTTTTCAACCTGGCTGAAGAGTTTGCCGCGACGGGCCCGCTTCGGCAGGCTGTTGAAATCAGATTTGAGCTGCTTCACAAGATCGATCTGATTGAGAAGGTCGGAACCTTCAAGGGTGTAGTTTTCCTTGAGGACGGCCGAAAGCGCTTCGGTTCCCCCGAGCCAGCCACCAAGACTGACAAGGTCAACGAGTTCCTCGTCCTGCTGTTGCTTCATTTGGTTAATCGCTGTCTGGCGGGTCCGGTCGAGTTCTTTGCGGACAACATCCCACTCGCCGTGACCGGCGTGAGTGATGATGGAGTTGGCATGCGATTCAACTGAATTGGAAATACCCAGGACCGACGCGAGACGCAGCACTTCCCTGCCCATGCGCTTGACCCCGTCTTTGTCCTCGGCCTGAACCGCGATAAATCCGTCGGAAACAATCAACCCGAAAAGCATCGCTGTTCTGGAACGATTTGTATCGAGAACAATATCGCGCTTTTCCACCTGAGCGGACCAGTTCTGAGCCCCCAGCTTGTCGAGTGAAGCGAAAATCTCCAACGGAATCGGAATCACTGAATCGTCGACGATCACAAGATTCGGATCTGATAAATTGATTCGGTCAGGGCTTTGGGCGTAACCGGTTTGCAGCCCTCCAGCTATCAAAACACCTATGAGACATTGCTTTATCATAATGAAATTGGTCAGGTAATCTTAATTATTATAAATTCTAAACACAAATATGGAAACAACTATTTTTCACAACGCCCGTGCGAAGGCACCGCCATCCACGAGTAAGATCTCTCCAGTGACGTAACTTCCAGCTTCACTGGCGAGGAAAAGAGCCGGACCGGCCAGCTCACGGGGATTCCCCCACCGCTTCAACGCGGTAACGGAGGAAAACTCCTCTTTCTCTACGTCGCTGAGCAGGCTCATGGGCATATCGGTGAGAAAAGGACCGGGTCCGATGCAATTCACCGTGATGCCAAATTCGCCAAGATCAAGTGCGCTTGCTTTGGCGAGCCCGATGAGGGCGGCTTTCGTGGCTGAATAGGCATTGCGCGCCGGCTTGGAACCGACTCCAAGGACCGAGGAGATATGAATCACTCTGCCCCAGTTTTGCTCTTTCATCGCCGGAACGAGTGCACGAGTCAGCCGCATTATCGACGTGAGGTTCACTTCGAGTTGATGATCCCATTTCTCGTCGTCGATCTCATCAATCGGTTGCGGCTGATTCATACCCGCATTGTTCACGAGGATGTCGACGGTATCAAAAACCTCGAGAGCCCGCTCAGTGAGCTGATCGACCGATTCACGATTGCTCATGTCAGCAACTTCGTAAAAAACCTCGGTATCGAGTCCTTCTCCAATCTCTTTTGCCGCCGCTTCAAGTTCCTCCTCATTCCGACTGCAGATCATGACGGCAGCGCCGTGCTCGGCAAATCCCCGCGCCATAGCCTTTCCCAGCCCGCGGCTTCCCCCGGTGATGAGAGCGGTTCGCCCTTCCAGATTGAATAGATTCGATCCCATGATTTTATGATGCACCTTGCCACTTGATCCGCAAATGTTCTGCGTGACTTTAGTGCTACCACCCCTAAACGCACTGAAGAGTCGTTTTATGAGAACTTTATGAAATCCGCATTGCTAATCGATCCCGTTGACAATCTTGGAGTCGCCCTGAAAACCCTTTCACCCGGTGACACCATTGAACTCGCTGAACACACCGTCACCATCAGCGAGGAGATCCCTCCGAAACAGAAATTCACCCTCGCCGATTTCGCAGTTGGAGCCCGGGCAACGTTGTTCGGAGTGACCGTCGGGATCGCGACTGAGGCCATTCCTGCGGGCGGTCTCATCCGGACCTCAAATCTCAAACACGACGCCGACGGCTTCGGACGGGAACGAAAATCAGAGCAATCCTGGACTGCGCCCGAAGTGGCCGGATTCAAAGAGAGAACCTTCGATGGCTATCATCGCTCCGACGGTTCCGTCGGGACCGCGAACCACTGGCTCGTCATTCCCATGGTCTTCTGCGAGAACCGCAATGTGAACGCGATTCGCGCCGCCTTCGAGCGCTCACTCGGATATGAGAAGACCTCCCACTACGAGCAACTCGCCGCCAACCTCGTCGACGCGCTGAAAAACGGCTCCAGCGCTGAAGATCTCGCCTCTCTCACTTGCGAAGAACTCACCGCCACGCCCGCGAATCCCGTTTTCCCGAACATCGACGGGATCAAGTTTCTGACGCACTCGCTCGGTTGCGGCGGAACCCGTGACGACGCCAATGCTCTCTGCGGACTCCTCGCCGGCTACATCACCCATCCGAACGTGGCGGGTGCCACTGTCTTAAGCTTAGGGTGTGAAAATGCCCAGCTGGAGATTCTCCATCAGGAGATTGCAAAGCGTTCCCCTGACTTCAATAAGCCGCTCCTGACATTTACCCAACAGCAGCACCCCGATGAGAAGAACCTTCTCGAGACGGCAATCAAAGAAACCTTTATCGAGCTCACAAAAGCGAATGCAGTGACCCGCGAACCGGCCGGCCTTGAGCATCTCTGCATCGGCGTGGAATGCGGAGGCAGTGACGGCTTTTCCGGAATTTCGGCAAACCCGACCCTCGGCGCCCTCTCCGACCGCCTCGTCGCTCTCGGCGGAAAGGTGATTCTCTCAGAGTTTCCCGAACTCTGCGGGGTCGAACAGGAACTCGTCGATCGCTGCGTCTCCGATGAAGTCGCGAAGCGCTTTGTGGAACTTACCTCCGCTTACGCCGATCGCGCCCGTGCTGTCGGCAGTGATTTTTCCCAGAATCCCAGCCCCGGCAACATCAAAGACGGACTCATCACCGATGCGATCAAATCCGCCGGCGCGGCGAAAAAAGGCGGCACTTCCCCTGTCGTCGAGGCGCTCGACTATCCCGAGCGGGCCACTCTCCCCGGCCTGACCCTTCTTTGCACACCGGGAGGTGACGTCGAGTCCACCACCGCGATGGCCGGAGCCCACGCCAACGTCATCATTTTCACAACCGGACTGGGAACGCCGACCGGAAACCCGGTCTGTCCCGTGATCAAAGTGAGCACCTCCACCGAGCTGGCCGAAAAACTCCCCGACCTCATCGATTTCGATACCGGCTCCATCATTCGGGGCGAGAAAACGATCGACGAGCTTGCCGTGAAGATGCTTGAACAAGTCATCGAAGTCGCGTCCGGGCGAATCAAAACCAAGGCGCAGATTCTGGGACAGGACGATTTTCAACCCTGGAAACGCGGTGTCTCGCTTTAGGTCAATTGACGTTTCAGTGGCGTAAATCAACACTTGCCATAGCCCTCCCGCCACTTACATTGGCTTTGAGGAGGAATCAGCGGTCGAATTGTCAGCTGTGCACGAAACATGGGCATCGACGCCCTGGCCGAATCTACGAAGATTATATCACGGAGAGATTCTCGACTTTATCGTCTGCGATTCATCCTCATTCGCAAAAGCGGAGCCATTTTATTTGTCCGAAAACGGGGTGAGCCTGCGAGGTTCCCCCGGTGGAGAGGCCACCAATGAAATTTGAGTGATTTTAAGACTCAATCATTGCGGGTCCCGACAACCGGATACTACAGAGCGACCTTCTCTATCTATTTATGACCAGTCACCACACCATTACTGACCTTCCCTGTCTTTACAGGTTGGTAGTCTTGTTGTCGGAGATGGTCAGTGAGAGATTGGAAATTCGATGGCCCGCTTTACCCCATGGAACCTCACCGGACGAAACGGTGGATGGTTCTGAACTACAAGCTTCCATCGAAAATGGAGATCAAATCAGAAAACAATCAAAATCGCCGCCAACGCGGTCATCAATCGGGCGGTGGAAACCGCAATCGCAACTCTCAAGGGAACCGGAACCGCAATCGGTCAGGTAACCGCAACCGCTCCGGCGGCGGTGGAGGCAATCGCAGTGGCGGGGGCGGAAATCGCAACCGGAACCGCAATCGTCGCTCTCAGCCACCCAAGCAGACCAAAGGACAGAAGATTCTTTCTCTCCTCACCTTCGGTCTTCTCGGTAAGCCGAAGAAGAAGTCCAACGCCCGCCCCAAAAAGAAGCAGGCGGACCGTTCACCTCAGGCCAAAAAGTCTGCACCACAGGGTGACAGAAAGCCGAGGCAAAAGCGCGCTCGCAACGAAGTGACTTCCGGTCGCCTTTACGTGGGCAACCTCGTCTACGATGCGAACGAAACGGACCTGGAAGAACTCTTTCGCGGAGCCGGAAACGTTCTCTCAGCGGAAGTGGTAACCAACTCACGCACCCAGCAGTCGAAGGGTTTCGCTTTCGTCGAAATGGGATCGATCGATGAAGCAAAACGCGCTGTGAGCATTCTTGACGACCAGGATTTCCGCGGTCGCAAGCTCATCGTGGGCGGTGCCCGCAGCGAAGGACCTCACAATGGTGACGACTCCTCAAACAGCGATTCATCTGAAAAGGAAGTCGCTCTCGAGGACCAGCCGACACAGCCACTCGTCGAGGCAAATTCCGAGAAAGAAGCCTAGAATTCTTCCTCTGAATCAATAAAACTTCAAGACGCCGGATCGGTTCACTCCGTTCCGGCGTTTTTGTTTCAAAATGATCACACCTCGTCCTCCAATCTATCTCGCCGGCCAAACCGGCTGCGGAAAAACGGCGGTGGCCCTGGAAATCGCGAGGCAGCTCGGCGCGGTCGAAATCATCAACGCCGACGCCTACCAGGTCTATCGGGGGCTTGAAATCCTCAGCGCGGCACCCGACGCTGACGAACGTGAGCAGTGCCCCCATCACCTTTTCGGCATTCTCGATCCTGGCGAAGAATGCGACGCAGCCACCTTCGCGAATCTGGCCCGGACCGCCATCGCCGAGGTCGCGACGCGCGCCACCCCGCTCCTCGTCGGCGGCAGCGGCCTTTACCTCAAAGCGATCACCCACGGCCTTGCTCCGACACCGAAGTCCGATCCCATCCTCCGGGAGAAACTCGATCAGCGAACCCTCGAATCACTCATCGAAGAATATGAAGCGCTCGACCCTGGCGGAGCCGCTCAAACAAACCTGAAAAACCGGCGCTACGTGACGCGAAATCTGGAGATATCCCTCCTTTCCGGGCAACCCGCCTCGCAGCTCAAGAAGGAGTGGGAGAACAATGCGCCTGAACTCGACGCCGTTTACCTTTTTCGCGACCGCGAAGTGATCTACGACCGTATCAACCGCCGCACGCATGCGATGATGGATGCCGGAGTGATCGATGAGATTGCCGCTCTGAGCGATCTTTCCGCCACTGCGGCAAAAGCGATTGGAATCCGCGAGATCAAAGCCCACCTCGCCGGTGAGCTCAGTCGCGAGGAGATGATCGAACAGATCCAGCAAACGACCCGCCGCTACGCGAAGCGCCAGGCCTCGTGGTTCAAACGGGAAACCGCCTTTCGGAGAATCGAAATCAGCAACGACGAGTCCCCCGCCGAAACCGCCGGTCGCATTCTCGGCGAACTCGGGCGAACTCGCCCTTGAAACTTCGGCCTCCAAGCTTGAACCTCTCACGCCATGCCCCAGATCACTACCGGGAATCCCACCTCTATTTCGCTCAGCCTCAAGAACGACGACTACACCGTGCTCGTCGGCGCTGATCTGCTCAAAGACACGCCATCGCTTATCGAGGCGCACACCGGAATTCGCAGCAAAGCCGTTGCCGTCGTGACCGATTCAACGGTGGGCCCACTCTACGCGGAGACGTTGCTGACCTCCCTGAAAGGCGCCGGCTACGAGCCGGTTCTCATCACCGTCCCCGCCGGCGAAGCCTCCAAGAGCATGGAGCAGGTCACTGAGATCTGTCGAGAAATGCTCCGTGCCGGACTCGACCGCAAGTCTTTCCTCATCGCCCTCGGCGGCGGCGTCATCGGTGATCTCGCCGGTTTTGCTGCCGCGATCTTCCAACGCGGCATCCCCTGCGTTCAGATCCCCACCACGATCGTCAGTCAGGTCGACAGCTCTGTCGGAGGTAAAACCGGAGTGAATACGCCCGAGGGTAAAAACCTCATCGGCGCCTTTCATCAGCCCCAGCTCGTCATCGCGGATGTCGAGACCCTGAGCACCCTGCCCGACCGCGAATTCAACGAAGGCTTCGCCGAAATCATCAAGCACGCCGGGATCCGCGACGAGAGCCTTCTCACCCTCGTCGAGCAGCGCGATACGATTAAGGAAAACCTCATCGAGCTCGTTTCCCGAAATGTGGTTATCAAAGCCGCCGTCGTCGAAGAAGATGAGCGCGAAACGAGCGGGACCCGTGCCCTTCTGAATTTTGGCCACACCATCGGCCATGGGATCGAATCCGCCGGCGGCTACGGACGATTCCTCCACGGAGAAGCGATCAGCCTCGGCCTTGTCGCCGCGATCCGCCTTTCTGTCGCAAAGAGCACTCTCAGTGAAGCCGAAGGCGAGCGACTCATCCAAAGCCTCAAAACCTACGAGCTCCCCACCGTCCTCGAAAGCGACCTCGAAGAGGAAGCGATTCTCAACGCGATGCAGCGGGACAAGAAATTTGAAGCCGGCCAGATCCGTTTCGTGCTTCTCGACAAACTCGGAAATGCCTTCGTCTCCTCCGACGTCACCACCGACGAAATCAAAGCCGCAATCCGCGACTTAAGAGGGTAAGGTCAGTGACCTGACAGGGTTAAGTCTGCCTTTTTTGGTCCTTCCCGTCGGGACTGAATCCTCGTGGATCGCGTGATCGCGGCTTCGAATCACGAAAGAATTATATAGATATTCTGGACGGACACTTTGCTATATCTCTATAGTCGCCGCGAGTTTGGGCGTATGCAGCACTGGATGCGCCGAAACGCTTCCACGATGAATACCTTTACGATCAATAAGACAGACTTCGGGATTGACCTCGAAGAATCTTCCGCCTCTATCGAAACCGTTGACGGCGTCGATACGCTCACCCTTGAAATCAACGGTGACGAGGCTGTACATGACGCCATTTCGGAGGATGAAGATTCCGAATGGTCCTGGACCGCCTACCCGCCCAGACTGTATCTCTACGAGTTTCCCATGACCCGTGAAGGCGACCTTCTCAAGGCAACCTTGACGCTCGATGATCTCAATGAATATGAGGCCGCGATCTACATGATGGAACACAATGACATGGATGGCGTCGAAATCTCCCTCAACGCTAAAGGGGAGCTTCGCATTGAGGGAACGGTATTTTTACTAGGTGAGACGCACCCGTTTTCCATTTTGTATCAGATGTCGGAGAATGCCGCGTAAGAGTTGCAAAGTCACCTGAACGAAGATGAGTGATTCCATCCGTGCCCGGGAAATCAGGGATGCGATTGGCCGAAGATATGAGGATGATCCCCGGGTATTATCCCTTCTTGGAAACGACCTTGAGCTGAGCGATTCAAGCGGGCGGACGCCCCTTCATCATGCTGTAATTCACGGTCGCGGTTCGCTGGTCAGGAAGCTTATCGCCCTTGGTGCCACTCCCGCCCCTCAGGATTCAGAAGGAAGAACACCTCTCCATTTCGCTGTGCAGAATCGGATCATTGATGCCGCAAAATTGCTCCTCGAAGCAGGTGCAACGGTCGATGCAAAAGACGCGCACGGAAACACGCCGCTCTGGGGGGCCGTGATGCAGTTCCGCGACTACGAGGAGACCATCGACCTGCTCGTCTCCTACGGTGCCTCACCCGATTCGAAAAACAATTACGGGAAGAGCCCCCGGGATCTCGCGCTTTCGATGAAAGGCGGCGAAGCCACTGAGATGCTCAATCGATCCTGCAATCGATGACGCTCACCTGCGGGTTCGATTGAATACCGGTTGGGTGATTCGTTTCCCCGGTGACAGACTATCTATTCAACATAATTTAACAGGGGTAATTGACACAAGCTTGACTTACCTCTCCCCAATTCGTGAAGATTCGGGCAAGTGATGCAAAAATATCTCAGAGGGTTGCGGCTCGTTATCAGCTTTGTTTTGGCGGTAATTCTGATTTTCCTGCTATTCAGTCATTACATCATTCCTCAAGCGTATTCCTCGATTGGGAGGACACTTTATGATGGTGAACGCGAGCATCAGGCTTACCTGCAATCGACTAAGAGCAAAGGTGTCCTTCTCTTTGGACGTCGCTCCCAGCGAAGTAATATGGAGCCGAAAGATTCCAAGCATTATTTGAGGTTTGAAATCAAAAGAGATGGAGACTCTTTGCGTGAATCCGATGCCGATTTTCAGTGGGGAGTAGCGAAGCAAGAACATACCAGCCCGGAGCGATCGTTTGTCGCTTCATACATCTATCTGAAAATGTGGCCTCTGGAATTGTTTCTTTTTACGGTTCTTGTTTTGATCTGGCTCGCACCTATTCTCAAGCACGTGTGGAAACGGAGGCGCGAATCCTCAACTCTCGCGTGAGCGTCTGCCATTTTCAGGGTCGCCCCCTGCGTGCTGATTTCCACAACCTCCAGCAGAGGGAAATAGTCTTGTAGAGAGTCCGGGATCTCCGCACAATGCAACGATGAAGCGATCCTTTCGCACACTCGCCTTCAGTGCTTTCGTGTTCGCTGCCGCCTATGCGGAGTTAACACATGCCCAAAGCGCCGCTGCCCGGGCCTTTTTCGAAGAGAATCTCCTGGTCGATGGGGTTTGTTTTCCCTACTACCGGCCCGGTTCTGCCTTTCAACGTTTCGTCCGCGACGAAAACGGCAAGATCGATATGGGAGAATACCGCGAAGCCACCGGTGTGGATGTTGCGATCTGGGATATTCGAAAGAGAGAGGAAATGTTGAAGTTCATTCGGGGCGTCGAGCTCGGGCATTTCATCAATGTCAGGGTGGTTCGAAAGGCCACAGATATCGAAACAGTATTCCGCGAGAAAAAGCAGGGCTGGCTCTTCTACACTCAACACCCGTGGCCGCTCGGAGGCTCGATTGCCCCCATTGAGGGTTGGCACCGGGATGGCCTCAGGGTTTTGCAAGTCGTCTACGGCACCTCCATCCCTGTCACGCCGGGAGACGAACTGGGCACGGGATCGAGCCGTGACGACACTGACACTCCGGGGCTCACCCCGCTGGGGCGCGAGGTTGTCGCTGAGTGCAACCGCCTCGGGATCCTCGTCGAAGTCTCGCACTGCAACAAACAAACAACCCTCGATGCCGCGAAACTCTCCACGGCCCCGGTTTTCTGCTCTCATGCAGGATGCGACGCGATAACTCCGGCGAAGCGGAACAAATCGGACGAGGAGATCCGGGCGATCGCGGCAACCGGGGGGCTCATAGGAATCACGCCCATCAAATTCATGCTCACGGACGATGCCGCTCCCGGTGCCTCCATGGAACAGTTTATCGATCATCTCGAACACGCCATCAAGATCGCAGGGATCGACCACGTCGGGATTGCCTCGGACCTTAAACGGAACGGGGTCGAGGAAACCGAACGGGTCGCCTACACTTCCCCCGGGCTGAACAGTCAGGAGCGCTGGTTCCATCTCTACGACGCCCTGAAGGAGAAGGGATACTCTGACGAAGACCAGTCGAAAATTTTCGGTCTGAATTATCTCCGGATTCTCAAGGCAGTATTAAAATAGAGTTCACCGCGTGATCTGAGTAATCGCTATTGATCTAATTGGTTTTACAGCAAGGCTCTCAGTGGATATGACCGAAAAACAGAAAATGCTCATGGGTGAGCTTTACGATCCCCTCGATCCGGAACTGAGCCGGGAGCGGGGCGAGTGTCGTGAGCTCTGCCTGCTGCTCAATGCCTCACACCTCGAGCAGAGCGAGGAGCGAAAACGCCTTCTCAACGAGTTGTTCGGCGCGAAGACAGATGTCTCGATTGAGCCGCCGTTTTTCTGCGACTACGGACGGAACATCAGACTGGGATCAAAGGTCTTTTTCAATTTCAACTGCGTCGTTCTCGATGTCGCTCAGGTCACGATTGGAGACCACACCCTCTTCGGGCCCGCCGTGCAACTCTACACGGCAACGCACCCTCTCGATGCCGACGAACGCCGGAGAGGCCTCGAATCAGCGAAGCCTATCTCGATCGGTAACGATGTCTGGGTCGGCGGAGGTGCCATCATTTGCCCCGGTGTGACGATTGGCGACCGCGCCGTGATCGGGGCCGGCAGTGTCGTCACCCGCGATATCCCCGCAGATACCATCGCCGCCGGGAATCCGGCGAGGGTGATTCGCAGTGGCTCTCAAGAATAGAGCGCCGTCCTGCGCCGCTGATTTAACTGGATTTCTGTGAGCAGGGCGGAAATCCAAGTCGCGATCCACGATCTAAGAAGGTTGGACGCCCGATCCAACAGGGTTAGGTCATGCCGCTGGATTCTCTCCGGATATGGCAATGACAACCATTAGGCCCTTTGAAACCCGGTTGGGTTGCCTGTCCCCGCGTCGAATCCCCACGAGTGTTTCTATTTCAAAAAAGCAGAATAGAGGCCTCGCCCCGGGGTGATATCAGCCACCTCAGGTCAATCGTCGGAGGCCTAGTCGAATTAGCCGGATATACGCATGCATCTCGAATATAACCTTGCCAAATTAGGGGCTGCAGGAGATTCTCGAACATGAATGCCTCAGGTGATATCACGCCGTGAGGTGATACTAATAAATACTGTTGGTGCTGAAAATGAACTCCGCCGCTTCGCTGATCAGGAACCTTGATGACGAACGACTCTACGATCTCGTGTTTCGTGCAGCGGAGGAAGTGTTTGATCATGACGAAGTGATCTATGAGCAATTGGTTCCTCCGGTTCCAATTCGCGTTGTCCTCTTCACCTACTCTCTTGATGGTTACATTCGCTGTGCTGGTCTAAAGGGATATGTGTTTGAGGCACTTCCAAATCACTTCATTCCTAGCGCATTCGACATCATCGGGTGCAATGATATTGGCTCGATACTCCGAGATCTCCACACGAATTTCTCTGGTCATGAAAGCCCAGATTTTCGAATCGACCGAGCAATACGTGATTTAGACAGCTACTTCGAATCGAAACCTGATTTGCTTCAGCGGATTGATTCACTCGAAGACAAATACTTCGAGACGTCGTCCGATGTTGTTCTTTGGACAGCATGCCAGTTTATCCGAGACTCCCCAAGCGACTTTGAGATTCTATTCCCAACCATGGAGGCGAACTTTCCAGGCTAGCCCTCACAATGCCGGCACCAACAAGTCGGCGAGCTCAAGCCCAAAACCGCAGCGAGTCGATTGACTTCTCTGATTCGATTCCTTACTCTTCTTTCAAGGGCGCGCCGCCGGTTTGGGCTGAGCTGCCTTTAACGTTAGGCGAAAAAATGGATAGGCTCCCCATTTCAGCCCTCCGCGATGATTGGATCAGAATCCTTGAAGAGATCACGCCCCGATCTGATTCCTCGTCGACAGCCCTCGTAATCAGCATCGGACCTCAATGGGGATCGGTAACTGCTGGAACTACAGCGGACGCGATCTCTGATGAACACTACTTCGAAACGCGGGACTACTATCCCTTCACTCAAGAATTCGACCTTTCGCATGATCGCCTATTCGACGCAGCAAACGGCGATGTTCAATTGCTTTCCCAATCGGGAGATCCGATTCCGATTGACGATGGCGATGATGCTTTCAACGAACCGATCATCTCCGTCTTCCGAGAGTGGGCACTCGAATTTCTAGGTGAGCGCGAACATCATCTGACATGGCTCTGGCTTGGAGACCATGATCGCTCGTTCTGGAAACCAACACGCCTAATCGGGTAGGAGCAGGGATTGAACCTGCTCCCCTCACACCACCCGGCATGCGAGTTTGACGGTGTTCGTTCCTCACTTGCCGCTGCGCGGTGCTTGGTGGCATCTTTCTCCTGCGTCGATTGCACCGGGCGGTTCCCATCAGTCATGAAAGAATGCCCGAAATGCCCGGGGACAGGTTATCTATTCGTAGCGGAAGTCTTCAATATCATATTTCTCATACCTCGAAGAGAGAGCTGAAAATATCAGATTAAACTATTAACCTGTCCCTGCGAAACTTTGGTAGGTATGCTCGTTATTCGTTACCCCTGAATCCAAATCGAACCGCATGATTTCTCGTCCTGACCTATGAAAATCGTCTCATATGAAGCACTTGTAATTGGCTTGATTGTTTGGGTTTGGGTTATCGCCTGCTCATTAAAAGGGCAATTTCAGTTCTTCGTTTTCTGGAAGAGTTGGAACATCTCTCGAAAAGACAATAGCGTGAGGTTCTGGTTGGCTCTATCTTCATTCTTTCTGCTTGGACTAATTGCTCTACACAACGCATTTTCTTTCGAGACGGTGGACCATTTTCGCTGATCCGCCCTTCTCGCCGTATCGACACGAATCCCCGGGGACAGGTTATCTATTCAGATCTGCAGCCTTAAACTCATATTAATCATACTTCGAAGAGAGATCTAAAAGTATCAGATCGAACTATTAACCTGTCCCTGCGAGACCTGGCCCTGCGAGATCGGGAAGGTGATAGACCATGGCTGGAAGAACAGGAGAGATGATTGTGTTGTCCGGTTTCTGAGTTCGGGTCATCGTTAAGAAGCTCTAATTGCCCGCATCCGGGCGAGGCATTCGTTTGCGCGTCCCGATGGGTTCGGTAGACTTCTGAGCTATATGCTCCCTGACGACGAATCCCTTCCGGACCGCGGTCCCGAGACACCCAATGAATGGGGCGTCATGGTGATCATTGCTCTGACCTTTTCCGTGTTGATCGGTCTGGAACTGGCGAAGAATTTCACGGTCGCGAAGCTGAGCGTTCCCTTTTTCCTGATCTCGTGGGTGCTTTTGCTGGTGATTCACGAATTCGGTCATGCCCTCGCGGCAAGGTTTCTCGGATGGCAGGTCGATCTTGTCTGCATTGGCACGGGCAAGGTCCGCTTCCGCCGTCGAATTCTGGGAATGCCGGTGGAGTTCCGCTCCATCCCCATTTCCGGCTTCGCGCAGCCAAGACCGGCAGACCTGATTTCGCCTCAGTTGAAACAATGCGTGATCTACGCGGCGGGTCCGGGGATTGAACTGCTACTCGTTGCCGTGATCGCCGCCGTTCTCGGGCCGGAAACGATGCTGCATCGCAGTCCCGAGGTTTGGCTCGTCGCCCTTCAAAGCTTTTGTGCCGCCGCGATTTTCGGGGCCGGATTCAACCTGATCCCCTTCCCTCATCAAACCCGGAACGGCGTCGCCTGGTCCGACGGCTTGGGGATGATCCTGAGCTGGCGGATCCCGACCTCTGCATTTGCTGAGCGGATCTCGCGGTAGTCGCACCGTTCAGCGAATGAAGGAGAGGCGACATCCTGCATGATTCGGGTAGGCTCTGCGGAGAAATTCTCACGAAGTTTCTCTACATCCTGCTCTCAGCGTGTAGAGGAATCTGTGAAGATTTCTTACGAAGCCTCGCGCTGCTTCCAGCCTGATACTCGATGGGCTCTGCGGAGAAATTCTCACGAAGTTTCTCCACAGCCTGCTCCCGGCGTGTAGAGGAATCTGTGAAGATTTCTTTCGAAGCCTCGCGCTGTTTCCTGCATGATTCGGATAGGCTCTGCGGAGAAATTCTCACGAAGTTTCTCTACGGTTTGTCTCCTCAATCCCCCCGCTTACTTCCCCGTCGTATCGGGCTCGCGATAGAACCAATCAGGAAATTCCGCCCCCTTCGGCCCGCCTGCTTTGCGATGGAGAAACTTCGTGCCCCTGTCGTTGAGAATGGACATTTCCTGACCGTGTGTTTCTTCGAGAAGCTCGAAGAGCCGCTTATTCAGTTTCTCCACAATCTCCTGATGATCAGGACTGTTGATCAGGTTTATACGTTCCTCGGGATCGTTCTCCAAATCGTGTAAGGAGTCGACATCCCAGACGCCGTGGTAGCGAATATACTTGTAACGCTCGCCGAGAACGGCGTGCATCGTCGGGGTTTGGGGGTAATTGCGCTCCCAGTAGTATTCGTAGAGGAGGTAGTCCCGCCACTCGTCGGATTCGCCGGTGACGAGCCCTTTCATACTGCGACCATCCATGTGCTCCGGCACCGGAACGCCCGCAAAATCGAGCATCGTGGGAGCCACATCAATATTGGCGACGACCTGCGCAATCGTCTGCCCGCCCTTCACCCCTTTGGGAAAACGCATCAGCATGGGAATCCGAACGGAGGCTTCGTAGGCGTTGCGTTTATCGATGAGCCCCTGCTCACCGAAGAGAAATCCGTTGTCACCGAGGTAGAGAATCACGGTGTTGTCGAGCTCTCCGGAATCCTCGAGTTGCTTCATGATCGCGGCCGTGCTGTCATCGATCGAGCGGATCGTTTCGCAATAGCGCTTGTAGTAGGTCCCGAGATCGAGATTCGAGTAGTAGGCAAATTCGGTGCCGTGACGGCTGTTGTGCTGATTCTGAACCCACATGGGGACATCACGGAAGGCCTCCGGCATTTCCAGCCAGGTTTTGGGTTTCTCAAAAGTCTCGTTTTCGTAGCTGTAGGCGTATTGGTTCGCGGGAAGGAAATCGGCGTGGACCGCCTTGTGGGACAGATAAAGCATCCAGGGCTTGTCCCCTTTCCGCTCCTTGAGCCAATCGCTTGAATATTCGGTCAGCTCTTCAGTGATGTAGCCCTCCTGTGGAACCCGCTTCCCGTTCACATTGAGCCCGTCACGACTGACCTGGGGAACGTAGCGCCCCTTGACCTTCGCCTGAGCGGGATCCGCGAAGTAGACGCCCTGACCTTTGAAGGCGACCCAATGATCGAATCCGGGCTGAGGATGATCGATTTCGCCTCCCATGTGCCATTTCCCGATGAATGCGGTTTCGTAGCCTCCGTCCTGCAGGTATTTGGGAAAGTAGGTGAGATCTTCCGAGATCGGATTGTAATTGTCGACGACGCGGTGGTTGTGGGCGTAGAGCCCTGTGAGAATGGAGGCCCGGCTCGGCGAGCAGAGCGATGTCGTGACCACGGCATTCTTGAAATGAACGCCCTCCTTCGCGATGCGATCGAGCGCCGGGGTTTCCAGAAAAGGATGATCGAGAAAGCCGAGTGCGTCGTAGCGATGGTCATCGGCAAGAATCACGAGAATATTGGGACGCTCGTCAGCGGCCTTGAGATTGGCGGCAACACTGAGGCCGAGAACAAGCAGCACGCCGGAAAGGAAAAATCGGGACATGGCGCGGATCGTAGGAGGTGGCTCACTTCAGGTCAATAGCGACGCTGAATAAGATCTGATTTCTCCGGTGAAAAAGCCCCGGTTTCACCCTCCCGGCACGATTTTATTAAGAAAACTTAATCATGTCGCGATGACGTGCCAAAAAAATCAGTTTACTTCTCAGTAATAACCCGCATATTCCGCGCCCGAGCGTTCGTTAATCCGCCGTCGGTCCTTGGTATTTCTCCAAAGCTTGGAGAGAGGTTACGCTCCACCTATAGGGAAACCCGGCAACCTAACATCTATTATGGCAAAAGCACTAGCTCCCTTCGAGATTCCGGATCGTCTGACTAAAGACGAAGACACCGCAACTGACACCTACGCGAAATTCAGCGCTGAACCTTTTGAGGCCGGATTCGGTCACACGATCGGTAACAGCCTTCGTCGCGTTCTTCTTTCCTCACTTGAAGGAGCGTCAATCACTTCCGTTCGCATCGCCGGAGCTCAGCACGAGTTCGCTTCCCTCCCCGGTGTCGTCGAAGACGTCACGGAAATCATTTTGAATCTCAAGCAGATTCGCTTTCGCCACTTCGAGGACAAAGATCCTGCGACCCTTTCCCTGACGGTTGATAAAGCCGGTGCCGTCACTGCCGGTGACATTCAGGAAATCGCCCAGTATGAGATCGTGAACAAGGATGCGCATATTTGCACACTGGATCGCAACACGAAATTCAGCCTTGAGATGGAAGTCCGCGTTGGTCGTGGTTTCAACACTTCCGAGGACAACAAGCACCCGGACATGCCAATCGGCGTGATTCCAATCGACTCCATTTTCTCACCGGTTCGCCGTGTTAAATACGCCGTTGCCAACACTCGTGTCGGTCAGCGCACTGATTACGACAAGGTTGAGCTCGAGCTCTGGACCGACGGACGTATTGAGCCACACGACGCCCTTCTTCAGGCTTCTGCGATTCTTCGTCACCACCTTGACGTATTCGTCAACTACGACGACGACGCGATCCTCATCGAGGACCGCCCTGAGACTCAGAGCGAAGAGAATGCTGAGCTTAAGAAGCTTCTCAACATGAGCGTTAACGAGATCGAGCTTTCGGTTCGTGCCGCTAACTGCCTCAACAACGCGAACATCACCAGCGTTGGTCAGCTTGCGATGAAGAGCGAAGCTGAAATGCTCAAGTATCGTAACTTTGGTAAGAAGTCACTCAACGAGATCAAAGACAAGCTCCACGAGCTCGGTCTTTCCCTCGGAATGCAGATCGATCCAAGCCTCCTCGAGCAGCCCTTCACGGCGACGCTTCTTGGTGGTGGTGACCGCTCCTCCGAAGGACCCGGTCTTGCAGCCCTCATTGCGCAGAACATTAACGACTAAGCTTAGCGCTTGAAAATCCTTTAAGCTGCCGGACATTCCGATTCTGGATACTCCGGCAGTCTTTTCCCCACTCAAGACCACTATTTTCCGATGAGACATAGAAGCAAAACAGTAAAACTTCAGCGCGACAAGGCACACCGCGAGGCACTCCTTCGCAACCTTTCAGCCAGCTTGATTGAGCATGGCCAGATTCGCACCACGCTTGCAAAAGCAAAGGCGCTCCGCCCATTCGCTGAGAAGCTCGTAACGCTCGGTAAAAAGAACACGCTTCACAGCCGTCGCCGTGCTCTTACCCTGCTTGGAAGTAATCAGCTCTCACAGCGCAGCGTGTCAGTTCTTTTTGACACGATCGCTCCAGCAAACGCCGACCGCCCAGGTGGATACTGCCGTATCCTCAAGCTCGGACAGCGTCGCTCGGACTCAGCTCCAATGGCCCTCATCGAGTGGGTTGATTCAGGTGCTGTTTCAAGCGCAGCCGAAGAAGTCGAAGCAGCCAGCTAAGTCCAATCCGGTTTTAAAACCAAACTTTCGAAAGAACCGCTCTCAGAAATGGGAGCGGTTTTTTTGTGGTATCGCGGCGGGGCTTACGCATCTCCGGAGGGTCGGAATCCCTTCCGACCACGGACGACCTCGTCAGTCGCGCGGGAGCGCGACCCTCCACCACCGAAATCAGATCGCTCCCGGATCCTCGCGCACAATCAGCCGACGAATCGAGGCAACGGGAAATCCGGAACAGCTTACCGGCGCTATTTCCCCGGCAGTGAATCCCGGAACTGCTCGAGGCGCTGGTAGTCGAGGCCGGGCGGTTGATTCTCCATGAGCCAGTCGAGGTCTTCCCGGGCGCCGACGATGTTCTTGTCCTGAACCCGGAGGATGGCCCGCTGAAAGCGCTCTTTCCCCGACTCGGGCTGGATCGCGATGAGCAGTTCAAGGTAGCCCATCGCCTTCTCGGGCGTTTGCTTGCGATTGATTTCGATGTCGACGAGGTTGCGCAGCATCCTCACGGCGATGTCACGGCTCTTCGCCGGCTCAAACACGGAATCGGGCGGGGTTGATCCGAGAAGCTCCCAAACGGCTCTCGCGGCGCGGGAACGGCTCATCATTTTACCCGACTCGAAGACGTCAATGAACTCGGTCTCCTCACCGTCACCAGAGCCATGGGTGAGGCCGACCATAAACTTTCCGGGGAGAGGCGCTCCGAATACGCCCTCGATCTGGAGCCGGCGAGCCATCTCAATAAAGACGACACTGAGAGTAATAGGAATCCCCTCCCTGTCATCGAGGACGCGATTCACGTAGCTGTTGGCACTGTGATAATACTCGGCCCGGCTCCCGTGGAACCCGCTCTCCTTGAAGAGAAACGCAATGAGCGCCTTCGCCTCCTCTTTTGCGACTCCGTCAGGTGCGTTCTTCTTCACATAGCTGCGAGCCTCCTCAATCAACTGAGCAAAAACAGCGCGGTAGTGTTCCGCGTCCATTTCCGGATCCTCGAGACGCGAGATTTGAAGGCCGACTTCAAAAAGGTCGATCTCAGACTCGGGCCGATCCAGGAGCATCGTCATCTCGTTGATTACCGTATCACGATAGACATCCTCCTCGAGGCTGCGGAGACTCAATGCCAGTGCCTCCAGCTCCTCAGCTTTCGCCCGGATCAATTCGCGGCTGCTCGTCCAGTTGCGACTGAAATCGCTCATGCGCTCTTCGGAAATTCCCTCATCAACAAACTCGTCGATCTGAGTGGAGAGACGACTGAGAAGTTCAGGGGCAATCGGTTTTTCTTCGAGGTTCTCCCCGATCCGGAAGTTTCGAAATTCGGCGTGGGTTCGGCGAAATTTGCAAAGCCCCACCTGGCCGCCTCGCAAGCCGTCATCCTCCAGTTCGAGAATCTTCACGCCGTTGACCCAGCCGGTGATGGTGGACTCCTCGACCCGGATTCGCAGGTGGTTCCAGCCCTCCCGATCGTAAGAGGGCGCCTCGAGCTGTTCGAGGATCGACCAACTGTAGACATCCGCCCCCTCAAAGCGGGTCAGACGTATTTTCCCGCCGCTGGGATAAAAACCGTAGTGAGCCTGATCCCCGTCGGAAGCGAAGACGAGACCGGCTGCTCCGGATTCATCGTCGAGTTTCGTCATCACGGAGACCTCGTAGGGAACCTCGGGAACTTTCGCCGACGAGAGTAAAATTGCCCGGCCGCCGAAACCATTGCCCATTTCATCGGTTGAGATGACACCGCCACGCTGATTCCAACCACCTCCCATGACCGGCGTCCAGAGTCTTTCGTTGAGCGTCCCGATGGTCCGCCAGCGCTTCATCGGAACGGGATTCGGTTTATCGAGGAGTAGCTTCAAATCATCACTCGCGACGGCGAAACCGAGATTGTCGGTGACACGGTGGCGAAGCGTCACGACACCGAGGACCTCGCCCTTCAGATTCAGGATCGGGCCGCCGCTGTTTCCCTGCTCGATCGGCATCGCGAGCTGAAGCATCGGGTATTCCGGTGTCTCGCCGTCTCCGACGAACCCCTCTTCGAGTTTTCGAATCGCGGAAATCACGCCCGGAACAACACTGAAGGAAAGCCCCTGAGGCGCTCCGAATCCGACGATCAATTCCCCCTGCTCAATTTTCGAGGAATCGCCCACGACCAGCGGAGTCAAAACGTCCTCCCCCGGATCGATTCGCAACACTGCCAGATCATAATGGCGGTCCGAGGCCTCAATCGCGATGACCTTGAACTTTCTACCATCCGAAAACTCCACCTCGACGGGACGGGCTTCGCCAATGACATGCAGATTTGTCACGATGAGTCCGTCTTTAGAAATGACAAATCCCGAGCCGGTTCCCCTCGTCTTTCCATCGCGTCCGATCTGACGAACCGTCACCAGAGACGGCTGAGCCAATTCGTTCAGTTGCCGCACCTGACCCGGTTCCAGAAATTGATGGGAATCATCAGGCTTT
The DNA here is from genome assembly GCA_029213065.1 of Verrucomicrobiales bacterium. Classification (GTDB taxonomy): domain Bacteria; phylum Verrucomicrobiota; class Verrucomicrobiia; order Verrucomicrobiales; family DEV007; genus Arctic95D-9. The sequence goes on from JARGPH010000002.1 coordinate 390,769, forward strand.
TCCGCTTCCTGAATTTTGGCGAGCGCGGCGGCGGCCTCATCGGAGAAGGGATCGAACTCCGGATCGTCTTGCGCATGAAGAAAGCCCGTGATCGAAAGGCTGAGAGCCATAATCCTGATACAGAGGCGATGCGGCGCGGCGAAATCGATCATAAGGGACTTCAAGATGCCGTATTTGCCCGACTTAGACAATCGAAAAGCCATCCTGATTTGAGCGGGCAATTGCGACAACAGCGCAAGGAGTGGCTGCATCCTTCTGCCAGCGGAAATTGCGGGCGGAGTTCTGTGAGGCGAGCGGAGAATCGCTTCTGATGCTCAACTCAAAGCCCACCTGATCCGTGATCATCTCATTCCATCAGTGGGAGCGAAGCGCATCGGTGCTTTTGAAGGTAAAACGTCCCCTTCGACAATCCCTAACCGAGCGCCCTCGCGACGTTGCAACCTCGGAAATCTCGGTTAGTATCGAGGCTTCAAATAACAATGAGTGTACCGTCCTCGCCATCCAAAGACTTTATCCGCGAAATCATAGACGAAGATCTTTCTTCGGGTAAGCACGATAGCACCGTGACACGTTTTCCGCCCGAGCCGAACGGCTACCTCCACATCGGGCACGCCAAGTCGATTTGTCTTAATTTCGGTATTGCCGAGGAGTATGGCGGCCGTTGTCACCTGCGCTTCGACGACACCAATCCATCCAAAGAGGACGTCGAATATGTAGATTCAATTAAAGAGGATATTCAGTGGCTCGGATTCGACTGGGGAGATCATCTCTATTTCGCGTCCGACTACTTCGACAAACTCTACAAGTGGGCCAAGCACCTCATCGATGAAGGAAAAGCTTACGTTGATGATCAGACGTTTGACGAAATACGCAAGGGCCGTGGCGATCTCACGACACCGGGAACTGACAGCCCCTTTCGGGACCGTTCCGCCGAAGAGAACCTCGAATTGTTCAAGGCGATGAAAAAGGGAGAGTTTGATGATGGCAGCAAAGTGTTGCGCGCCAAAATCGACATGGCTCACCCGAACCTGAACATGCGTGATCCAATTCTCTACCGGATTGCCCGCGCTCATCACCATCGCACCGGCGACGAGTGGTGTATTTACCCGATGTATGACTTCACTCACGGTCAGAGCGATGCCCTTGAGTATGTAACCCATTCACTCTGCACCCTTGAATTCGAGAATCACCGCCCTCTCTATGAGTGGTTCCTCGACAATTTACCTGTCCCCTCTCAGCCCCGTCAGATCGAGTTCTCTCGACTCAATCTGAATTACACGGTGATGAGTAAACGGAAGCTGCTGCAGCTCGTTGAAGACAATCACGTCAATGGCTGGGACGATCCCCGTATGCCCACGATCTCGGGTCTTCGCCGCCGCGGCTACCCACCCGAGGCGATCCGCAATTTTTGCAAAACGATCGGAATCACCAAATTCCAGAGCACCAATGACATGGCCCTGCTCGAAAGCGGCGTGCGTGACGTTCTCAACCGCGATGCGCGACGTTTCATGGCAGTGCTCGATCCCCTCAAGGTCGTGATCACCAATTACCCTGAAGGCCAGAGCGAGGAAATTGAAACGGTCGCCAACCCGGAGAATCCGGATGCCGGGATGCGTCACTTCTCCTTCTCCCGTGAAATCTACATCGAACGGGACGATTTCATGGAGGATCCACCGAAGAAGTATTTTCGCCTCTCTCCGGGCAACGAAGTGCGTCTCCGCAACGCCTACTTCATCAAGTGCGAGGAAGTGATCAAAGATGCCGACGGCAATATCACCGAACTCCACTGCACCTACGACACCGATACGCCTCGTGGCGAAAATCCTTCCGACGGCAGAAAAGTGAAGGGAGTCGTCCACTGGGTCAGCGCCGCTCACAGCGTTGATGCCACGGTCCGCCTTTACGATCGTCTCTTCAGCGTGGAATCGCCGGACAGTGCCGAGGGCACCTTCCTCGACCACCTCAATCCTGACTCGCTTACGGAAATGCCGAACGCGAAGCTGGAAGGTAATTTGGCCGGGGTCCCGAACGGCGAAACGGTTCAGTTTGAGCGTCTCGGCTACTTCTGCGTCGACAAGGAAAGTTCAGCAGAGAACCGGGTCTTCAATCGCACCGTCGGCCTCAGGGATTCCTGGGCCAAGGTAAAGGCAAAATCCTGAGTTCAATTTCGGGGAGCTCCCGGGGAGGCAGTCGTTACTCCTCCTCCGGAGAGACATCCGGGTAGATATCGCGAAATGCCTTACCCGCTCCGCAGATCTCCATCGGCTCGACACGGGTATTCGGAGACCAGACAGGTTTGAGCGAGCGGAAAAGCCCGCAGAGGAACATTGTCACCAACCCGAAAAGAATGGCACCAATCGCGAGAGTCACCGCTCCGACGATGAAGATAGCCAATCCAACACCCAGCAGTGAAAAAGCGAGCGCTCGCATCACCATGAAACTCTCTCTATGTTGCTTACATAAACCTACCCTGACCCTTGGTTTGGATCCAATCCAGGTCAGTGGATTGTAAGGATTACGCAACGCTTTCCTTACCACTTTCGCCGAAGGTTTTCCGCAATTGATGCAGATAGCGGCCGGTAATTCAGCGCCTTCCGAAACGTAAAGTCTCTCGCTTTGTCTGAAGATAGGGAACTGGGCGTCGGGTTCCTGCCAGAAACACCCGTCTTCCACTTGTGGGGGGTTGGAGGTATCGTTCATAAGGGTTCATAAATTACTACGGGGACTTTCAGGGGAGATTACAAATTGTTCGTTTTTCTCTCTGTATCATCTCCGGCTAGAGACTAACTTTATCTCAGCAAACCGGGGCACCCCAAGATAATGAAGGTATGTAAGGATCTGAATTTGTTCGACTTAATACGAATTCAGCCACATCTCCAACTCCTCTTCATTTCCCCGGCGTTACTCAAAAAAACTATTCCGCACCCATGGAAAACAAGCGTATACCGACGATTTTACCATTCAGATCCCTTTGCCTCGGCATTCTGACAACGCTTCTTTTTCATGGAGACGCTTCAGGAAAAGCCAGGGAAGTGACGATCAATTTCGTCAATCAGAGCAGTCATCCGGTCGATATCCTCTGGTTGGAATCCCGCGAAAAGGAAGTCAAATACGCCAAGCTCCCACCTGGAGCCGCCTACGAGCAACTGACCTATCCGGGACATATCTGGCGCTGCCGCTCGAGGGGCGAAGTCGTTCATCAACACAAGGCCACAAAGAAGAGTCTTCAGGAAGTGCTTCTCGAAGACCCTGACAAGCCCGCCGCGCTTCCCGCGGTTACTCAGGAAGCGCTTAGGATACCGATCGATTTTCGCACGCCTGATCTCCGGGCGATCGCCTCGGCAATTCTGGCGGAAACGAACCGCCGGAGAGTTCACGAGGGATTGCCGCCGCTTCAGTTGTCACCGCAACTGAATACCGCCGCACAAATGCACGCGGATGACATGGTCACCGGAAAATTCTTCAGTCACAACAATCCCCGTGATCGGGCAAAAGCCACCCTCGAGCTGCGGCTGAAAGTGACCGGATTCAATGAGTCTCGATCTGCTGAAAACATCGCGACGGCTTTCGCGATCCAATACGTTGCGAATACCCCGGTTTACCCGGGTCGCCCCGGCGTGTTTATGAGCAGTCCGCGGGGCGGTGCGATCCCTCCTCACACCCCGGAGAGCTTTGCGGCGGCATTGGTGAAGCAATGGATGAGTTCCCCCGGCCATCGCAAAAACATCCTCTCGCGGAACGCCTTTCTCGGAGTTGGCGTCGCTTTCTTCGAGGATCCTGATTTCAACGGAATGATGACCGCGAAAGCCGTTCAGGTATTTGCCACCGACTGAGAGGACGGAAA
>JARGPH010000002.1:394622-407528 GCA_029213065.1 Verrucomicrobiales bacterium
AAACCCCACTCAGCCATCTCCGCTAAGAAAAGCCCGCAATACAAAGCCGACAATACCGCCGGCCTGAAAACGATCAATGACCGTCTTCACGCTTAATCAACCGCTTCACGAGCTGCCGCAGCCGCGTAGTCGCGATTCAGTTTCGCGATCACATCCGCACTGATCTCTTTCGGGCAAACAGCCTCACACTCATACTGGTTGGTGCAGTTACCGAAGCCTTCGTCATCCATCGTGCGAACCATTGCGAGAGTGCGCTTGTCTTTCTCAGGCGCTCCCTGAGGAAGCAAATTGAGGTGACTTGCTTTCGCACCGACAAAGAGCATCGCACTGGCATTTTTACACGCAGCAACACAGGCACCGCAACCGATACAGGCAGCGGAGTTGAACGAATCGGTCGCGTCCTCGAACTCGATCGGTGTCGCATTGGCATCCGGAGCCGATCCCGTTCTCACGGAAATGTAACCACCTGAAGCGATGATACGGTCGAATGAGGTGCGATCGACCACGAGATCTTTCACGATGGGGAATGCACGGGCACGGAAGGGTTCGATCCAGATCGTGTCTCCGTCGCGGTAGCGGCGCATGTGAACCTGGCAGGTCGTGATTCCTGTGTCCTTGCTGTGAGGAATTCCGTTAATCGTCAGAGAGCAGGCTCCGCAAATACCTTCACGACAATCGTGATCAAACTGAATCGGCTCGCCTCCCTCCGTGATAATACGTTCGTTCACGATGTCGAGCATCTCGAGGAAGGAAGCTTCCTTGGGAATGTCTTTGGCCTCGTGCGTTTCAATGTGGCCCGTGGTGGTAGGACCTTCCTGACGCCAGACTTTAAGTGTAAGATTCATGCGATGATTGAGTAGGTAATCCAGGTTTCGTCAGAATAGCGATTATTTGTAACTGCGGACTGAAAGCTCTACGCTTTCAAACTCGAGTTCCTCCTTGTGAAGTGTCGGTTTAATGCCGGGACCGTTGTTTTCCCATGCCGCCACGTAGCAGAATTTGTCGTCGTGACGTTTTGCTTCACCTTCGTTGGTGAAACCGCTCGCGACATCCTCGTCGTCCTGTGTGAACTGGTGCTCGACCCGGAAGTGACCTCCGCAGCTTTCGGCGCGATCGAGGGCATCGTGACACATCAGCTCGGCGAAATCGATGAAGTCGGCAACACGGCCCGCTTTCTCAAGCTCCATATTGAGGCCGTCAGCTTTGCCGGGAATTCTAACATTCTCCCAGAAATCTTTGCGGATCTCAGGGATCTTCTTAAGCGCCTCTTCAAGCCCCTCTTTGGTCCGTGCCATCCCGCACTTATCCCAGACAAGCAGTCCAAGCTCGCGGTGGAACACGTCAACGGGCTTGGTGCCCTTCACATTCATGAGCTTGTCGATCTGCCCTTTCACTTCGTCTTCAGCGGCCTTGAATTCAGGTGCGTCAGTCGTCACGGAACCGGGCTCGACCCCTGCGAGATAATTCGGAAGCGTTGCCGGAATCACAAAGTAGCCATCTGCGAGGCCCTGCATCAAGGCACTCGCCCCGAGACGGTTTGCCCCGTGATCGGAAAAGTTCGCCTCACCGAGAACGTGAAGGCCCTTCAGATTCGACATCAAATTGTAATCAACCCAGAGCCCACCCATGGTGTAATGGACCGCCGGATATATCTTCATCGGCTGCTTGTAGGGATTCTCGCCGGAGATCTTCTCATACATCTGGAAAAGGTTTCCGTAACGGGCACGAATCGTGTCCTCACCGAGACGCGCAATCGCATCGCGGAAGTCGAGGAAAACACCGAGTCCGGTTGAAGCAACTCCCCTGCCATCGTCGCAGGCTTCCTTAGCGGAACGTGAGGAAATATCACGCGGAGCAAGGTTGCCGAAGGAAGGATACTTTCTCTCAAGATAGTAATCGCGATCTTCATCGGGAACGTCGTTCCCCATCATCTCACCCTTGCGGATCTTCTCCGCGATTTCCTGAGTCTTGGGAACCCAGATACGGCCGTCGTTACGAAGCGACTCCGACATCAGGGTCAGCTTGCTCTGGTAGTCACCACTCACCGGAATACAGGTCGGGTGAATCTGTGTGTAGCAGGGATTCGCAAAGAAAGCGCCGCGCTTGTGGGCCTTAAAAGCAGCCATAACGTTGCAACCCATTGCGTTGGTGGAAAGATAGAAAACGTTCCCGTAACCGCCTGTCGCGAGAATCACCGCGTCAGCCGCATAGCTTTTGACCTCGCCGGTGGTGAGATCGCGAACCACGATTCCTTTCGCTTCGTCTTTAACGACGACGAGATCGAGCATCTCGGTACGTGGATACATCTTCACGCCACCCTTCTGAATCTCTTTCTCGAGGGCCTGGTAGCAACCGATCAAGAGCTGCTGTCCCGTTTGACCGGCAGCGTAAAAAGTCCGGCTGACCTGCGCACCGCCAAAAGAACGGTTCGCGAGAAGGCCGCCATACTCGCGGGCAAAAGGAACCCCCTGAGCGACACACTGATCGATAATGTTCGAGCTGACCTCGGCGAGACGATGCACATTCGCTTCGCGTGAGCGGAAGTCACCGCCTTTGATCGTGTCGTAAAAGAGACGCCAGACTGAGTCCCCGTCATTCTGATAGTTCTTTGCCGCGTTGATACCACCCTGAGCTGCGATCGAGTGCGCACGACGGGGGCTGTCCTGATAGCAGAAGCAATCTACCTGGAAACCGAGTTCGGAAAGTGTCGCGGCAGCGGATCCACCGGCAAGACCGGAGCCGACCACAATGATCTTAAACTTCCGCTTGTTCGCCGGGTTGATGAGCTTTGCCTTGCTTTTGTACTTCGTCCACTTCTCCGCGAGAGGACCGTCGGGAATTGCAGAATTGAGCGAGCCGCTGGATGCCATGATGAGTTACGAGCTAAAGTTCAAAAAATACGGGTGTGATACCATCAAGAGTTCAATCAGTGGGACGAAGCCTCCACTGTAACGGGAGCCGCTTTCGGCGGAGTGTCACCATCGCCGATGACATCGAATAGAGCGAGAAACGGAATCGAAAGAAATCCGAGCCAGAGCACGATTGTGATTGTGAGGCCCAGCTTCTGAATCGGATCGCGGGTCTTTTCAGTGCGAAGTCCCAGGGTCTGGAAAATCGAAGCAATCCCGTGGCTCAAATGCGAGCAGAGAAACGAGATAGCGATGATGTAGAAAAGAACCACCACTGGATTCTGAAAACCGGCGAGGACCATTCCGTAGGCATCGTGTCGTGAAGGATCCATCGGGTCCTTCATCGAAGCGAGCTCAGGATCAATCCGGACCGTAAAGTGAAGGAGGTGAAAAATGACGAAAGCAATCACGGTGAGTCCACTCCAGATCATGTAACGGGAACTGACCGACGCCTTGGAAGTCTCTTCATGCGCATACTTCTCAGTCCGCGCCGCCCGGTTTTGCATTGTCAGGGAAACCGTCGCGAGAATGTGAAGAACAAAAGCGAGGATGAGACCGCCACGGAAAAGCCAAATACCCCAGCCGTGCAAAAAGTGATGCAGAAACTCCGCATAATCATTCAACGAACTCCGTCCCTGAAAGATGAGAAGGTTGCCCACCATGTGAGCGATAAGAAAGCCGACCAGCATAATGCCGGTCACCGCAACAATCAGTTTCTTCCCAATGGAAGAGTTCCAAAAGCCACAAAGAGTTTTGCAAAGCGCGTTCATTTCCGGTTTCTTAAGCAATACGACGCCAATTTGCAAGAAGATGGCATCAAATTTAGATAAAAAGTTTCTTTTTCCGAAATGCTACCTTTCACGTTGCATTGCCGCCTCAGGTCTGGAATAACCTTTCTACAGCAAATACCGCTTACTATGAGAAAACTCACGATCTGTCTGTTCCTGTTGATTTTCACGGCCTTACCCGCCTTCGCCGAAGAAGCGCCACTCTCAGTAGATGCCAGACTTGACTCAGTTCTCCGCCCGTTTGCAGATAGTATTTCAAAAGTGGTCTTTTATTCCATCCCCGTAGCCGGCCAAAGTATCCCTGTCGTTTTACTACTCCTTGCCGGGACTTCACTGATCCTCACCTTCTATTTCAAGTTCGTAAATCTCAGGGCAATCGGAACCGCTTTCCGGACCGTGGCAGGCAAATACACTGACAAAGACGCCCCCGGTGAGATCACCCACTTCCAGGCGCTCTCCGCCGCGCTCTCCGCAACCGTCGGACTCGGAAACATCGCCGGTGTTGCCATCGCCATCTGTGCCGGAGGTCCCGGTGCCGCCTTCTGGATGATCCTCGTCGGTTTCCTCGGGATGACTTCAAAATTCTGTGAGTGCACCCTCGGGGTGAAATACCGCAAGATCGACGCCCTCGGAAAAGTGTCCGGTGGAGCGATGTATTACCTCAGTCAGGGCCTCAAGGAACGAGGCATGGGAACCGTAGGGAAAGTTCTCGCGGTCTTTTTCGCGGTCATGTGTGTCGGCGGCGCCCTCGGTGCCGGCAACATGTTTCAGGTCAATCAGGCACAGGCACAATTTTCTTCGGTTACGGGAATGTTAGTCGATCAGGGATGGATCTTCGGACTGATCGTCTCTGTCCTCGTCGGTGCCGTCATCATCGGAGGAATTCGCAGCATCGCTCGGGTCACTTCAACCCTCGTCCCGCTGATGTGCGGCATCTACATTGCTGCCGCCATCGTCGTTCTCATTATGAACATTGGGGCTGTCCCCGCCGTCTTCAGCCGGATCATCACCGAAGCCTTCAAGCCGGATGCGATCATCACCGGCGGATTCATCGCGGTGTTCATTCAGGGGATCAAACGCGCCGCCTTCTCCAACGAAGCCGGTGTCGGCTCCGCCCCGATCGCGCACTCAGCGGTGAAGACAAACCACCCCGCCAGTGAAGGCCTTGTCGCTCTTCTCGAACCGTTTTTCGATACCGTTGTGGTTTGTTCGCTGACCGCCTTCGTGATTCTCTCAACCGGAACCTACGACGACTACGCCGGGCAAAGCCTCGCCTCGTGGGAAGTCGGCGTTGAAGTGACCTCACAGGCCTTTGGCTCCGCGATCCCCTGGTTTCCCTACGTTCTCATGGTCGCCGTGATCCTCTTCGCGTTCTCAACGATGATCTCCTGGTCCTACTACGGCGAGCGGGCCATCACCTATCTCTTTGGCGACAACAAAGCCGTCCTTCTCGGCTATCGCATCCTCTTCTGCCTCTGCACCGTCCTGGGCGCTTCAGCCTCACTCGGAAGCGTCATTGATGCCTCCGACGCGATGTTCTTCGCCATGGTCGTTCCCAACCTCATTGGCCTCTATCTCCTCCTTCCCGTCGTGAAAGCCGAGACCGCAAAATTCATGGCCCATGTTAAAGAAGTGGAAAGCGGTGAGTGAAAACTGAATCAAACAAATCATGAGTTCCGAGCCCCCGCTCATCGTCTCCCCGAATCAGCCGACCGCCAAAGTCACGCCTCCCGGTGCGGTTTGGAGTCTCGTCTTCGGCATTCTCAGTCTCTTCTGTCTCTGGATCCTCGGATCAATTCCCGCGATTATCCTCGGAGCTATTTCCATCAAAAAGGCGAAAGCCAATCCCGAAACCGTCGGCGGTGAAGGTCTCGCACTCGCCGGAATCATCACCGGTTCGATCGGAGTCTTTACCGGACTGGTAGCCGTTGGAATCATGGCGTCTATCGCGATGCCCGCATACAATGTCGCAAAGGATAGAGCAGACGAAACAATGGCAATGCAGTCCGTCCGGGAAGTGGCGCTCGCTACGATCAATTACTCAACTAGTCAGCCCGATGGAAAATTTCCTGAGACACTCAATGAACTGATTCCCGAGTTTATCGCTGACGAGTCAAAACTCTCGATTCCCAAAAAAGACGGCACCACTTCCCCTATCCTCTATCGCAAAGTCGATTTCAGAGGCGGAGCGGAGGAGCCGATGCTTCTGGTAAAGCTCCGCGGATCAAACAACTACCTGATCGGCTACAGCGACGGCAGCGTTCAAAAGTCGACAACTCCCCTCGATCCCGCGCTTCTGGAGGCATTCGAGCCCTGAATTCAACAGGGTCAGGTCCTCGACCTAAACCCTATCAGATCGCCGATTTCTAGCCGCCCCGGCACCCACTGCGCCAACGGTAGAAATGCGAAGATTACACATTTGGTGGAGCTTCCCCGCCAATTATTAACTGGCGGCGTGACTAGCAACTTCGTAATTTAGCACCTTTCCACCGGCTTATGCTTGAGCCGGTGCCGTGGGCCTGATCTTCCACTGCCCAACGCTTTGCAAGTATTCAGTTGAATCGGCCCCCTCATTGAACTCCAACAAATTCCCAACTTTGGCCTCCAGAACTTCTCTCACCTCAGCAGGACTAACGAAAAAGAACTCTTTGCGGGCATTCGCCAGATTCACCCTGAACTCAGAAAAATGCTGATGCAATTCACTCTCCAGAGATACTGCGTCTTCAGAGAAGTACAAAGCATGTATATCGAACCGAAACGGAACCGAAGCGCCACCAAGTTCGTTCACTCGATCAATAGGCTCCAATCGCCGAGTCAGACCAATCTTGATAACGTCCGCACCAAACGCACCTTGGTTTGAGATCACGTAGACGTATCCAGCGCGAACATTCGCAGCCCGATAATCATTCTGAACAATGGCCTCGTCTAGTGCTGATAATCTATTTTCCAATTCAGGGTCGGACTCTCCGCGGTCACGAAGCAAGTTGAGCGTGTTCTCTATATGACTTCGCTCTTTATCCAAACGCTCACGTTCTGCAGCGAGTTCCGCAGCGACCTTTCTCTCTTCACGAAGTCGAGCGCGCTCTTCTCTGGCAGCCTCCCTCTCTTCTTGTTTCATCATCAGAAAGTCGGCAGTTAGTTCAACTTCCTCAATCCGCATCTCATGAAACTCGTCGCTGATATGCATCTCCATCATTGCTCCCAATTTTGCAATGGCCTTCCGAGAAACATCAATCCGCTTCTTAGCGGTCACTACATTACCTACCTTTAGTGAGCGCAAACAGTTGTCGACTTCAGCATTGTAGGCCCGCAGCATCAATTTTGACAAATCCGTGGTCATTTTACGCCCTTTTGCTAACGAATTATCAAAGGTAAACAAGTTTGACCTCTCGATTGCTCCCCCCATCTTCACGCAATCAGATATCCTACTGCTCAACTCCTTCAACCGATCTCTATAAGATGCAGCATTCTCAAGTGGATGATGATAACGATAGATTCCAACACTTTGGAGGATTACTTCATCATCCAAAACGACGAGATCCGTATCATCACTTATTGCTTCAAGTTTCGAGCGCAGCGCGGCGTTCTCTGCTTCTAGCAGAGCTACTCTTGCATCAGGCGACGTTAAACCTGAATCTAAAGCTTCGCCATTTTCTACTCGAATGTCATCTGTATTAGCTAGTGACGTTTCTTCGTCGTCACACGGCAGCCAAAGTATCCAACCCTCTGGTGGATCCGGCCAACTGGGATCGGGGAGCCATCCATTCGGAGGAACCCATCCGTCGGGTGGTTTGGGCCAACCGGGAGCAGGGTTGAATTTCAAATTCTTTTCGATCATGATCGCCGGACTCCTGTCGCATCCGCAGGGATTAGAGCATACGGATTTTTTGAGATTGATGCTCCCAAATGCTCAAGTGTTGCTAACGGCACGACGCAAGTTAGGTCGAAACTGAGAAATGACTCCCGCTCTGCGGCAGTAGCAACGAAGAGCACCTCTTCCTCATTTCCTGTTGCTGGATTAATAGTCTCAGTAGCAACTTCTAATGAAATTGTTTTTATCAAGCCCCGGCGGTCTGCCTCAAAAATCTCGTGCAATGAGCGAATTGCAACTTGGTGAACGGCACTGGCGTAGCGATCCTTACAAGCCTTTTGCGAGAGTTCGGTAGTACTGATTTGATCAGACGATTTCGTATACTTGTATGCCTTGATTGTTTTTAATTTATCGGGGCCGGGAATTAACACTTTCAGCTCCAACTCCGCTGTTTCAGGATTAAAAATGAAGTCGTAGCCCACTCGGAAATGTGGAGGGTATACAGAATTTGACAGTACAATTGTCACGTATTCGTGGATAGCATCGACAGAACCATATCCCAAGTCGTTAATTAGTTGGTTAACTTCTTCGTTGTGGGCTACAACTTCCGCTTCGCGGGCAACACATTCAGCCTGGTAGTGACGCCATGCCGCGTCGAGGGCTGCCAAACGTTCAGCATCTTGAACCGCGTGCTCATGAACTCGAGCTTCAAACACCGCAGCGTTCTCTGCTACTAGTCGCTGCCAGGCTTCGACAGCTTTACCGTGTCTATAGCGGGCTTGAGTGACTGCTCTCTTGTGCTTTTCCTTTCCCAGTAGTCCTCGAATCCCCGTTGGCGGTGGCGGCGACTCAAAACTCGGAGCAGGCGGGTCTGGAATCGTGAGTGGAGGTGGGGCGGGCGTGGCGTGATCTGATACAAACTGAGGGTGATTTGCAACTCTCTTAAGTTGGTTGAGATCAACGAAATCGTCTACGTAGAGTGTAGCCTCAAGAATATTGTCAATCTGATGATAAATCACCTCCAGCTCCAAATTCTTCTCAGAAACCTCGGCCAATTTGGCTTCGATGTGAGCTGCCTTTGCTTCCTTCTCCAGCAATTTTCGCTCTGCTTCTTGGGCGCGCGCCAATTGAGCATTGAGCCGAGCCCCCTCCTTTTGCATTTGTTCAGAATGCTTGACCGCGGCCAAATATCTTTGATCCGCATCCCGCTGTGCACGAGCCTGCTCAAGTTGCGCCTGCTTCGCTTGGTGCTGAAGCTCAGCCAGTAATCCTCGACGTCTTCCCATGTCTAAATGTTAGAGATTAAATTTGAATAGTGCTCCCCTGCCATAAAATCAAGGTTTTTAAACTAACACTTTCTAACTGATTGAAATATGCGTATTCAAGGAATTTTTCCTGAACTCACGATCGAACCTTGAATGGGAATTATTGTTTCTCGATTTTCCAAACAGATATCCGTTCTTGAAAACATCGAAGCTGTCGCATTCGAAGAATTTTCACTCTCTGCCAGAGTTTATCACTATGGCAAAACTTCTGTAATTCACAGTCAGTAGCTAATTTCCCCGGAATGGCAGGCGAAGCTAAATAAAAGAAATTTTATCAATGATACTGAATATTCCCCCACGCTTTGGCAATCGTTACAATAGATTCAGCTCAGACTCGACATAAATGTGGATACCTCTGGAAAAGGGTTTCGGAAGCTTCTTGCAGCGCTGCGCCTTTTTGCGGCCGACACCTCTTAAGCCTCGATCCGGTCTCATCTCATTCGAAGGCGCTGCCCCGACGTCGAGCCTCTTCGGCCGACGAGCAAACCTGCGCATCCCTAGAGAAACTTGGTCGCGATCGCGAGCGTGTAGAGCCCCAGAATGAGGAACCCTTCCCAGCCGATATTGCCCGGTCCACTCTTCTGTCTTGCCAGCAAACCGCAACAAACGACCGAAGTCATCGTGAGGGTGATCCCGATCATGAGCATTTCATCCTGCCCTGCTGCGTGATAAATCGAGCCTTCCTTGAAGCCAAGGTCAGCAGCCGCGAGAAAAAGCGTGTCGAAGGCATTCCCGCCGATAATTCCCGAAACCGCAAGGGTGTAGGCACCTGCTCGAACCGCGGCGATTGAGGTGATCAACTCCGGAAGTGACGAAGCGATCGCAGTAAACAGGGCCCCTACGATACCTTCCTCGATACCGGCCTGATCGACCATGACAAATCCTGACAGGGCAAGAAACCAACCGCAGAGCCCGGTGATCGCGGCTAGGCTTAAAAATCGAATCCATAGCCGTGACAGAGAGAGTTCTTTCGCATCATTATCGGGAACATCCTCCCTTGTCTCAGCGGTGCGAACCGGTTTCCACATGGGAGCCTCCCGGATCCTTGAAGCCACGACCTGCCCGACGAGAAATCCGACCACCAGCAGTAAACTGGCCGGGTGTATTGCCCACGATTCAGCGAAAGGATGAATCCCGGCAACGAGGGCGACACTGAGCAGGCCCATCAGGAGAATCCCCTGAAAAAGGTTGGTCAATGACGCGGCGGCGTGCTCGAGATTGGCACGGCGGCAGAAGAGGTCGGCGGCGACAAGGAACACGGTCTGGACGGCGATACCTCCGACGGCGTTACTCACCGCCATCGAGGCACGCCCGTCGACGGCAGCGGAGACGGACGCGACCAGTCCCGGAAGTGACGTCGTGGCCCCGAGGAGAAAGACGCCGGTGAGAGCCTCACCAAGTCCTGTCCGGTCGGCTAACTGATCCGCGATTTTAGCGAGGCGGGTTCCGGCGACGACGATGAAGGCAGCCGAAACCAGAAAAATGGCAATTGCGGCGGGGACGGTGTTGAGAAATTCCGGCATAAAAACTGAGAGATTCTACCTCTCCTCGTCGAAGAAGAAACGCGCCTTCAAATCCTGGTTTTCCTCAAGGTTTCCGCCGAGCGCGCCGGCGAGCACTCCGAGGAGGGCCGCAAAAGTGGAAAAACGAACGAGGTGAGCAAGCTCGGGCCGCACTCCGGTCCAAACTTCAAGACGATGACCGGGGATTACCGAGGCAGCCAGCAGCGAAATGACGAAAAGGACGAGGCCGAGACTGATCATTCCGATGAGGACACAGAAGAAGAGGACGAGTCGGGTCCGGGCAAGTTGCTCCGAGAGGGCTCCGACCGGGGCGATCTCGCTGAGATTTTGTCCGGAGTAGATTGACGCCGTGGCGGCGAGAACGGAAAGAACGGCTCCCGTAGCCAAAACTTTCGGATCGAGATGAATCCCGATCTCCCAGGCTTCGGCACCGAGAAAGACGAAGAGCATCGAAACCACTGCCGCCGCTGTCAGTCGGGAGAGGCGAAAGGGTTGCCACCAGGGGCGGTAACCGAGAACATCGCTGAAGACGCCGCGCGGGTTTGCCGCAAGACTGCGGAGATAGAAGAGAGGCAGGTTTCGGCGGCCGGGAGCGGCGCTGTTTTCTTCAAGCCGGGTGTCGGAGATTTCGGTCAACCGGGTCATGAGCCATTCCCGCTGTTTCTCTGTAAAGGGAGCGGCGGGTTCGATATCGCAGATCCGCTCCGGCAGATGCATCGCCCCCGGCGAGGCGGGAGGCAACCCCCAGAGACTACCGAGTAGATAAATAATGACCGCGGTGGTCTTGTCACAGTCGTCTGCCCCCTCTTCGAAAAGCCCGCGGGAAACGACTCCGACCTCGAGAGCCGAAGCGGGAATAGCGGCCGCAAAAGGGCGCGTCGTTCCGCGGAGCATCGTATCGGTCACGAGAACAGCGGTGTCCCAGTGCCGTGCCACCTTTTCCCGGAAGGCGGTCTCAATAAGATGGAGCGGATCTCTCAATTCGTCTTCAGTGTGATGCCGCGATTGCACGGTTTCAAACTTCCAACTGAACGCCGGAAACTGCTCTGCCAACTGTTTTTCCAGAGCGGGAACGAGAACCTCTCCCACGCTGCTCCCGGTGTCAGACGAGCCGCTCGACAGTACGAGTCCAATCTGGATAAGGGGAGCCTGTGGTTCAGAATCCATCGTTCATGATACAACTTTGCATCGAAGTTTCAATCACGGTTGGCAATCCAACCCAATCACCTTGGCAATCCTCGTGCGGAGAAATTGAGTGCGTCACACTGATTAATCTTATGGGTGACCATTCCCGCAGGCCGGGGTGTCCTTTCTGACGGCGCTCTCCTTTTGCTTCATTCGTGCCTTGTTGCGGCTAAGACCATCAAGCCATGATCTCCCGCACGACCCGACCATGCACATCGGTGAGGCGGAAATCCCGTCCTGCGTAGCGATAGGTCAGCTTTTCGTGATCGAGTCCCATGAGATCGAGAATCGTGGCGTGGAGATCGTGCATGTGGACTTTGTTCTCCACTGCCGCAAATCCGAACTCGTCGGTCGCCCCGTAGGCAAATCCGGGCTTCACCCCGCCTCCGGCGAGCCAAGTCGTGAAGCCGCGAGGGTTGTGGTCCCGTCCCTGATTGCTTTGTGAGAACGGGGTACGGCCGAACTCAGCCCCCCACCACACGAGGGTGTCCTCGAGCAGGCCGCGACGCTTCAGATCCGTGAGCAGCCCCGCAATCGGCTTGTCGACCTGATTGGCAAGGACTTCATGCTTCGGCATGTTGCTGTGCTGATCCCACACCGGCGTCGCTGAATTGTCGCAGTGGTTGATTTGAATAAATCTTACCCCGCTCTCAGCGAGCTGGCGGGCCGCGAGACACTGCCGCCCGAATCCATCGGTCGCTTCGTCACCAATTCCGTAGATCTCACGTGTTTCACGGGAGGAATTGTCGATACTGATCAGATCAGCAGCCTGACTCTGCATCCGCCACGCAAGCTCGTGGGAATGGATCACCCCGTCGAGAACTGTATCTGTCGAGCCCCGTGACTGGGCGCGGTTGAGGTGATTGAGGAACTCGTGTTCCCGCAGGACCGCCTCATCACCTAGAGGGCTTTTCAAATTCTTGATCTCGGGACGGGCGTTCGGATTCCCGGGCTGACCAAGAACGGTTCCCTGATGGAAAGCAGGTAGAAAGGCATTACCGTAGTTTCGAGGTCCGCCCTTGTTCGCGGGAGGATTCACACACACGAAGGCGGGAAGATTCGCATTCTCCGATCCGAGCCCGTAGCTCACCCACGCACCCATCGAGGGCCGCACCAGATTGGTCGCCCCGGTGTGGAGAAACAAGGTCGCAGGCCCGTGAGCAACGCCTTCGGTGTGCATTGAGTGGATAAAGCAGAGATCGTCGACGTGCTTCGCGACCTCGGGGAAAATCGAAGACGACCAGCGCCCGCACTCGCCGTGCTGCTTGAAGTCCCAGAGCGGCTTCATGACGGTGCGCTGCTCGATCTCCCGTGAGCGCGGCACATGAAAGTCGACCGTCTTGTCGTGCGCTTTGATCAGCTCCG
>JARGPH010000052.1 GCA_029213065.1 Verrucomicrobiales bacterium
GTCTGATGATTTTTACCCCTACATTCAACTGATATGACGCCATCAATTCGTGGCGGCATGCAACGGTTCTCGCTCCGCGCCCAGACCATCATTCTGATGATGGCGATTGGGATCGTGCTGAGTACCTGCATATCATTTTTTGTGTACCAGCGTGACCTTGGCAGAATCTCTGAACGGGTCGAGCAGCTGAGTCGGAGTCAGACGGATTTGATCATGCATCTGTCGATCGATGCAATTCTTTCGGAGGATAGACCGGCTCTGCAAACGATTGTAGACGGCCTTAAAAAACTCGATCTCGGAATCGACCAGATGACGGTTACGAACTTCGATGGAGACGTTCTCGCTTCGTGGTCTGCTGAATCTCAGAATGAGGGTGAGCCTTACAAAACGACAACTCCGATCGACTATCTGGGGCAGAACTTCGGGACAATTAATCTTGAATGGAACCGGGAGGCTCTGGTGGCACCAATGAAGAAGCGGGCCGCGGGAATCGTTCAGATCATTGTGACTTCGATCGTGGGGATTGGCATTTGCCTCGTTGCCTTCGTGGAGTTCTATTTTGTGCGTCCGCTGGCTCATCTCGAAAGCAAAGTTGATATGGTTTTGGGAAAGCCTTCTGTGGACATAGAACCCCATTACTTTTGTTCGAGAGAATTAACGCACCTTGATCGAAGCCTTGTTACTGCAGTGCGCGCGATTCGCGAGAAGAGTTCAAAGGATGAGCAATTGCGCGAAGAACGGGGACGGACCAAGGCGGCAGAGGCAGTCGCGGTAGCGCGGACTGAGTTTCTATCTTTAATGAGTCACGAGATCAGGACGCCTCTGGGAGCTATCCTCGGATTTGCAGATTTGCTCGATGTCTCGGGAATTTCCGGTGATGAAAGAGAATATGTCGGTCATATCCGGGAGAGCGGGGCGTTTCTACTTCAGATTTTGAATGATATTCTGGACCTCTCAAAGATCGAGGCGAACGGGATTCAGTTGGAGAAGGTTTCTTTTTCTCCCCTTGCCGTGATCAACGATGTCACGATGATGTTAGGGGATCAGGCTAAAAGCAAAGACGTCGAACTTGTCCTCGACACGAATTTCGATGGCGATTTCATGGTCGAAGGGGATCCGCATCGCCTGAAGCAGATCATCTTGAATCTCGCAGGCAACGCGGTGAAGTTCACAGAGAAAGGGAAGATTGTCGTATCTGCGATTACTGCCAAAGACTCTTTCGAATCCGGACGTGAGGTTGAGATTCGTTTTTCAGTTAAGGATTCCGGAATCGGGATGCCTCCGGAGTTCGTTGAGAAAATCTTCGAGCCATTCTCACAGGGGGATGCTTCGATTACGCGAAAATTCGGGGGAACCGGTCTGGGTGTTTCAATCTCGCGGAAACTGGTTTCCATCATGGGTGGCGACCTCTCTGTGGAGAGTGAAATGGGGACCGGGTCGGAATTTTTCTTTTCCCTCAGCCTGCCGGTTTCCAGTGAGGCCCCGGAGGAGAGGACTTCTCTCGAAGCTGAAAGAAGTGTTTTCGTCGACGGGAAGGCTCAAAGCATTCGAATCCTTGTTGCAGAGGATGATCCTGCAAACCGGAAGCTGGTGAAGAGCGTTCTCGGCCGAATGGGGCAGGAGGTGAACTTTGCGGGGGACGGAGAGGAATGTCTCGAAATACTGAAAAGCGGAGAGAAATTCGACGTTCTTTTCCTGGATTTACGCATGCCCAGGATCGGAGGCATGGAGGTATTGCGCCGCATCCGGGAGGGGGAATGTGGCGATGAGATTTCCGGAATGCCTATTTCGATGATGTCTGCTGATATTCTATCACAGGGCGAAGCTAAAGCGGCAGGAGCCAATCACTTCATTGTGAAGCCAATTGCTTTCGATGAAATCCAGCAATTTCTGGCGGAACAAGCACGGGAGATTCCGGAGCCGGCACCCGATCCGGGGTGGATTCAGGATATCGAAGCGTTGAGCGAGAATGGATTGGAGCCGTCAAATGGCGGGTCCGGGAAATGGGTCATGGTCGTGGACGACAACCCTGCAGTGCGCCAGATGATTGAGAAGTTCCTTGTGAGGTGGGGGTATCGCACCGGTATTGCGGTGGATGGCTCCGACTGTCTGGAGCAGCTTGCGAGGAAGCACTACGATGCGGTCATTTCGGACCTGAGGATGCCGGGAATGGACGGAATGACGCTCATTAACCGAATTCGGGAAGGCCATGCCGGAGATTCCTATCGTAAGGTTTCAGTAGCGTTGATGACTGCTGAGCAGATGACGGTGGAGGATGCCTATGCCGCGCACGCCGATGCCTACATTCCAAAGCCTATTCCGATGGAGAGCTTGAAGAGATTTCTTAAAAGTGTTCCAGAGGATCCTGTTTCGCTGGCCGGGTAATGCAGGTAATTGCCGCTTGTCATTAGTTGGATGAAAGCCATAAGTTCGGCGGCGGAGCTCTCGACAAGTGGCTCGCGAAAAAAAGCGCAATTTCAGCGACGTTTTTCTCCCCCGGAATCTTCCCGGCAGGTCGATCAGTGACTTATTTGTCACACTTTTTAAGGCGAATAATCCCCGGATTGACTGTCTTTATGGCGCGAATGCGAGACTCGTTCGCCGCATGAAATCCAGCCGATGAGCGATCACACCGCCTATACTCCAAACGAACCTTCCGTCTGCGAAGGCCGGACCGTTCCACGGGGAGAGCTATCCTCATCAGGCGTTGAGGATCATCGTGATATATCTTTGCTTGCTCGCAAAGGTGTCAGCCCTGCAGGGGCTCTGCGCCGTTTGATTTGCTGCTCCATAGCGAAGAGGAGGACTCTTTTCGCAAAAGATGGATCAGGTCGCTCAGGACTTTGGAAGTCGGCCCCGACAGATCTCCCTCGAAAGACCGTTATTACCCCCGGCAGGGGATTGAAAGCCCACACCGCAGGTATCCTCTTCCGTTTGCAGAGGGATGCTGCCCGATTTTTGCCGCTCTCTCCATCTCGATACGGGCTTAATCCCGAAAGAATGGCGAAGTGATAAATGTAAAATTGAACCTGACAGATTGAATAAATGCCGCAATTTTGCGAAACCACGACAGACAAAACGAAATGAAAACCACCATGTCGGAAAAAGAAATCACCAACGCCGGTATTCCGGGAGAGGAACGCGTTACCAGCTCGCACCCTGGCGAAAGGTCTGCTCAATCGATTATCAAGATTGATGACGTGAATTTTGCGTATACGAAAGGGAAAGATGTTCTCAGGGATGTCTCGCTTGATATCAATCGCGGTGAAGTCACGGCATTCATCGGGCCTTCCGGATGCGGCAAATCAACACTCCTTCGCTGCCTCAACCGGATGAATGATCTCATTCCCACGGCGGCGATCACGAAAGGAAGCATCAGCATTCTCGATACCGATATCTACGACTCTGAAGTCGATCCTATCGAGCTGCGGAAGCATGTCGGTATGGTGTTTCAGAAATACAATCCCTTTCCCAAGAGCATCTATGAAAACGTCGCTTTTGGACTGAGGATTCAGGGAATTAACGAGAAATCGGTTCTCGATGAAGTGGTCGAGCGCAGCCTTACTCTCGCCGGTCTCTGGGATGAGGTGAAAGATCGCCTTCATGCAAGTGGCCTCGGGCTCTCCGGTGGTCAGCAGCAGCGTCTCTGCATCGCGAGAACGATTGCGGTGGAGCCGAAAATCATTCTTATGGATGAGCCCTGTTCAGCTCTGGATCCGATTTCCACTGCTATTATCGAGGAGTTGATCACCCAATTGAAAGATGAATTCACGATCGTAATCGTGACTCACAATATGCAGCAGGCAACGCGTGTTTCAGACCGCACTGCTTATTTCTATCTGGGAGAGCTCGTTGAAGTGGGTGCCACCACGACCATTTTCAACAATCCGGCAAAGACGGAGACCGAAGAGTATATTTCAGGTCGTTTCGGTTAAACTTCCGAAACTTCTCCAGGGTTGCCTCATCTCTGTTTCCTTGTTTTCCAGGGGAAAGCAGGGTTCAGGAACCCGGGAACTGGGTGATCGAATGAACTTCGACACCCTGAGCTCTGCCCTTCACTTTATGAACCCCCATGCCTCTCCCGAAGGCCCGGGAGTTGGGTAGTGCTCTCATAAAATCACCCGATGCGAGCACGGGACGGTCAAGTTTTCGCGTCAATGACTCGAGGCGAAAGGTGAGGTTTACCGGGTCGCCCACCAGCGTGAACTCGCCCTGGCTCATGCCTCCGTAGGCCACTTTGCCGGTATGCAGAGCGACGCCGATTTTAAATTCACGGGAAACTTCGGCAAATACTTCGGGGTGGGCTTTCTGGATGCGATCAGAAGATGCGAGAAGTTGTTCTGCTGTCGAGAGGGCTGCCTTGAGAGTGCTCTCGTCCACCGTCGTCCAGTAGGCGAGGACACAGTCTCCGATAAATTTGTCCACGGTGGCGCCGGCGGATGAAATGATGGTTTCACAGTCCGCGTACCACCCGCCCATGATCTGTGCGAGATCATCGGGTGAGACAGCTTCGGAAAGTGAAGTGAATCCCATGATGTCACTGACAAGGATGATCACCGGGGTCGAGCGAATCATCGCAATCGTCGAGCCACCCAGAGTATTCAGGTTCTGGGTCTCGAGACTGCTGCCCTCCTGCCTGTATGAGTATTCATGCCCCGCGAAGCTGAGAGTGCTGCCATCGCTTAACTGTCTCGCCGTCGTGACTCGCGAGCCATTCAGGTAGCTGCCGTTGAAGCTACCGAGGTCAAACAGGTAAAAGCCGCCGTCCTGCTTCCGAATCATGGCATGTCTTCGCGAAACGCGGGGATCCGGTATCTGAATCTGGCATTCGGAGCTGCGACCGATCATGCTGACAGCGCCGAGATCGAATTCCCGCTCGGTCACAATGTTCTTGAGAATAGCTTTCAAAGCAGTGGTGCGAAATAAAATGAGTGTGAGAGATCCGCGACGTTACGGGAGGCCCTTTACGATGGTTTCAGAGTATCTGAATTCACCTGTCAGCGCATCATAAAATTGGAAAACGACCTGGGGGTGGGGGAATGCATACCAACGATTGCCACCCCGTTCGACCGGATTGTTAAAAACGTTATTGATCCGAACGACGCAGAAATGGGGGAAGGTGCGACTTGCTCTGGGAATGTCTGCCATTGCGTAGCTCGACCAGCGAATCTCGCATTCGCGAGGACCGTATTTAAACTTTCCGTTCACGGGGCGCCCTCCTTCGTCGACCATCGGGGCATGATTGATCGAGTTGTGAGGACCGCTCGCGAATTCGAATACGTTGTCGGTGATGCGAATGGCGAATGAGTTGTGGAGGTCGCCGGTGAGGACAAATACCGGTTGGTCGACTTGATCACAGAGTTCAATGAGTTCCTCGCGTTCCTCGAGGAAAACGGTCCATGCGTCATCCTTTTTCAAGGTAAGCTGTTTATCGTCGCCTCCGCCGCTTCCGACGTGGGGAACCATGAAATTCACCGAGGAAACCACGAATACGAAATCCGCGTTGCTTTCCTTAATTCCTTTGGTCAGCCAGCTGAACTGTTGTTTGCCCAGCATGGATGCTCCCGGTTTCGTGGGATTATCCACGTCGTGGAGATCGCGGTGAGAGCGGGTATCAAGGATGAAAAAATCGCAATTGGAAACGGTGAATTTGCCGTAACAGCGACGGCCGATTGAATATGCTGCGGAGCCATCCTCTTTCGCTGCCGGAGAGACTCTGATCTCTGTCGGGCTCACCACTTCGACAATGCTGTAGACTGCGGAATTAGGATCGCCCGGTTCGGAGTCGAGCGCGGCATCTTTCACTCCGGCAGTGGGTGTGCCCCAGTGAACGTGGAGGTTCGCCATCGCATCGAGATCGAGCTTGGTAAAGTCCGCGTCGGGATCTTCGATAATGTCACTCCCCGCTTTGAAGTTCCCGGTGCTGAACCAGGCCGTTTCGCTGTGCTCGACGGGATTGGCCCAGGCGAGATAGTCGAACCATGCCTGTGTCGCGATGTCCCTGAAGACGGCGCGCCGATTCACATAGCCGGCCTCGCCGGTTCCGTAAATATCGTTGAGCAACTCGTGATCGTCGGCGGTGTAGAAAGTGGGAATGTGCCGGTGCCACTCGCTGAGATTGCGGCCCCGCTCCATGTAGATTTTGTAGTTCTCCCAGACGCCGGTGATTGTCGGTGCCTTCTGGACAATACGAGGCTGGAGATCGGGCGTGATCCCCACCTGGTGGTTCCACTGCTCCGCCTGATATTCCCTGCGGTCCTCGTAGAGCCAGTCGCCATTGAGAATTGCGAAATGAACTTTGTCCCGCCATTCGGAGTTGAGCACATCGTAAACGGGAATATGGGGGCCGGCGCTGTCGCCGCTTCCGCGTTGGTTATTACCGCAGGCAAATTCAAAACTGAAGTTGAAGAGCCCCTCAGGATTCGTCTCCGCATTCCGGAACTGCGAGGCGTCGGGAAGGGTTCGGAACGAACCGCCTAACTGATGATCTTCGATACGATAGTAGTAGGTCTTGTCCGGCTCAAGACCTTCAATCGTTGTCGTTCCGGTGTTATCACGCTCGAGGCTGGTTTCGAGAACGGGCGCTGTTTTATCGAGGTTGTCCTTCGATTCCCCGTAGAAAACAGTCACCTTTCCCGTCTCGTTGGTCCGGGCCCAAATCGTCATTGAATGACTCGTAGGGCGCCCCAGCATAGGACCGTGCGTCACCCGTGTCGAAGTAGGTTCGCCATCCTGAGCATCGGCCGGGAGGATCGCGAACGGAAGCAGGCTCAGAGCGAGGAAAAATGGATATCGTTTCAAATTCATAGGTCGACGAAGCATCGGGCGATTTTATACCGTTTCGACCGCTTCAACGCACGATCAATCCTAACTTTCCTCACAGAAACTGCCCGGAGATAAGAATATTATTCGACTGGCGCGGCTGGAGCTGGCTGAGCCGGTTCTCTGGGCATGTACTTCTGGAAAACGGGAATGATGCGCTGCTGTAACTCTCTCGAACGTTCCTGAACCATCTGCTGGCCGATTGCCATGCTCTGCGTCGTAAGTTTTGGGAGGAGCTGAATAGACTTTTTCCCGACAGGGGTGAGATAGAATTCGGTCATTTCCCGCATCTCATCGGCGGTGAATGAATCGGTGTAGATCTTGATCATTTCCGGCTCCATTTCCTCGTAGGTCATTACCTCCATGAAAAATGAAAGCATCTCCTTCTTCAGTTCCGTGAGGCCCTCAGGTGGAAGTCCCATCTGGGCGAATTCTCCCATTTGTGCATCCAGCGATGCTTCGATGGAGGCCTCCATGGTCTCCTCAAAATTCATCGTCCCGAGTAGTTCGCGGGCCGCTTTAACTCGGTCGTCGTCCTCCGCTGAGAGAGTCAGGGGTGAGGCCGAAAGGGCAAAGATTGCACAAAGTAGTGATGCTGTTTTAATCATAGTAATAGTTCAGGGTTACAGGTTGCTTCCACTTAAGGAAAGTCTAGATGGGGGATGGGGAGGAGGAATTCAGACTGCCTTTGCGAGGACGAATCCGAGCCAGACGCCCAGCATGCTGAGGCAGACGCTCAATCCAATGTTGCCGGCGGCGAGTCCGGTATGTCCGTCCCGAAGGAGTGAAAGCGTGTTCCAGCTGAAGGTTGAGAACGTCGTGAAGCTACCGAGAAAACCGGTGAAAACGGCGAGTCGTGTCGTTTCGGAAAACCAGCCTTTCGCCTCCGCGAGAGCAAAGAGAAATCCGAAGAGAAAGCACCCGACGGTGTTCACGGTCAGAATCCCCCAGGGAAAGGGAGTGCTTGTGGTTTTGTTATCAATCCACGTATGCAGCCCCCATCTCGAGATCGCCCCGAATGAGCCACCGAGAATGAGCGCCACAATCGTTTTCAGCATCCCGCCTAGTAGTTCAGAACGTGGAGCGATTTCGGAATGAACTTACCGTTCTTTCGAATCACTTTGCCGTCGAACTTGATCTCTCCGCCGCCGTAGTCGGGACGCTGGATGTTGACGAGATCCCAGTGAACCGAACTGCGGTTGCCGTTGTCGGCGACTTCGTAGGCCTGGCCGGGAGTGAAGTGAAAACTTCCCGCAATTTTCTCGTCGAAAAGGATGTCCCGCATCGGTTCTTTGATTTCCGGATTAAACCCGATCGCGAACTCGCCGATGTAGCGGGCACCGGGGTCGGAATCGAGAATCTTGTTGAGTGCCTTGGTGTTATTTGCTGTTGCGTTCACGATCTTACCCTCGCTGAATTCGAGCTTAACATTGTCAAAAGCAATCCCCTGATAAATCGACGGTGCGTTGTAGGAAATGTGGCCTTCGACCGAGTTTTTGACCGGCGCGGTGAAGCACTCGCCGTCGGGAATATTGTGAGTCCCTCCGCAGGCGATCCCGGGGAGATCCTCGATGCTGAAGCTGAGATCCGTTCCGGGGCCGGTGATGTGAACCAGCTTGGTTTCCGTCATCAGTCTGGCAAGGGCGCTCATTCCCCGCTTCAGCTTGCCATAATCGAGGAGACAGACGCGGAAGTAGAAGTCTTCGAATGCCTCTGTCGACATACCGGCACTCTGAGCCATCGACGGGTGAGGCCAGCGAAGCACGCACCAGCGGGTGTTGTTGACTCGTTCGTTCAATACAGGGCGCATTTTCGAAGAGAGCATTTTCATGTTCTTCGAAGGAATGTCAGAGAGCTCATTCACGTTGTGGCTCCCGCGGATCGCGATGTAGCAGTCCATCCCTTTCATCTGATGCATCGCGTTTTTGGAAATGACCGAGTATTGCTCTTCCGTCGCTCCCATACCCATCTCGCGGTTGATTCGTGCCGAGTGAATATTGACGAAAGGGATCGCCTTGACCGCGCGGACTTCGCGAATGAGTGCGACGCCGACCGCTTCAGGAACGTCGAAGAGATCGATGAGAACCTTCTCCCCGCGCTTCGTGGCGGTTGAGTAGCGGACTAACTGGCGGGCGAGTTCATCAATACGGGGATCGTGCATGAGTATACAATCGCGGAAAACCGGTTTGTTAAAAGGGGAAAATGTGGCGTAGTTCAGAATCATGAATCACCACACGGGGGCTTCTCTTCAGAATCGGATCGCGATCCTCGGATCGGGGAGAGGGAGTAATGCCCGCGCCATTCTCGAAGCGGTTGCGTGCGGGCAGCTCTCCGCTGAGGTGGCCCTCATTATCAGCGATCGACACGACGCCGGTATTCTCGAAGTCGCTGCCGCATTTGGAGTTCCATCATCATTCGTGGACCCGGGCGACGGAAAGCGCGGACGTATTTCTGACGAAGCGCTTCAGCAAATTACGGATCAGCTTCTCTCAGACGGGGTCGACTGGGTGGTTCTCGCGGGATTCATGAAGATCGTAAGGAACCCGTTGTTGAGAGCGTTTGATGGCCGGATCCTCAACCTTCATCCCTCCCTGCTTCCAAAATACCCCGGGCTGAACACGGTGAAGCGCGCGCTCGAAGCCGGCGATGCAGAGGCCGGGTGCACGATTCACCTCGTCGATTCCGGAGTCGATACCGGAAAAATTCTCCACCAGGCGCGAGTGCCAATCGTTTCCGGAGACACGGTGGAGTCCGTCACCGCGAAAATCCACGCGGCGGAGCATCTAGCCTACCCGATGGTTATCGGGAGGGTGATTCAACAGGGTTAGGTCGCTGACCCGAGAGGGTTAGATCTCCACTTTGAACGAGTCACCTGCCTGAATCGATTTCACGAAAGCGGTCATGAGATCGATCGTCTTTTCGATGTCGCCGAAATCGGCCATTTCGATGATGGAGTGCATGTAGCGGAGCGGTAGTGAAACGAGTCCGCTCGCGATCCCGGCACGGAGGTGATAGATCGAATCGGTATCGGTTCCCGAGTAGCGCCCCGCTGCCTCGTGCTGAAGGGGGATCTCGCTGCCTTTTGCCGTTTCGATGATTCTCTGAGCGACGAGGGGATGATTGCAGGCGCCGTGGCTGACGGTGGGACCGCCGCCGAGAACGACTTTTCCGTGTTGGGAATGCTTGATGTCAGGGCTGTCTGTTGCGTGTGTCACGTCGAGGACGAGGGCAATGTCAGGCTGGATGTGATAGGTTGCCATTTTCGCTCCGTAGCCGCCGATTTCCTCCTGAACGGCATTGAGCGCGATACAGGTCGCGGCAGGCTTGTCCGTCGAAAGGCGCCGCATCACTTCGGAAATAATGAATCCACCGATGCGGTTGTCGAGGGCGCGTCCTGCGATCTGGTTGTTTCCAAAGGGAGTCGCGGAGTCGAGGTAAACTGCGGGATGTCCGACCCGAAGCCCCATTTCGGCGACCTCTTCCGGATTCTTCGCACCGACGTCGACGAAGAGTTCGTGAACTTCGGGCGCTTTCTCACCGTCCTTACGATCCCGGATGTGGATCGCGGTGTTTCCGATCAACCCGAGCACTTCGCCTTTATCCCCGAACAGCTGAAGTCGCTTGCCACGCGCGGTCGCCCAGTCTGAACCACCGATGCGGTCGACTCGCAGAAAGCCATTGTCGTCGATATGTTTTACGATAAAGCCAATTTCATCTGCGTGTGCCTCGATCATCACGGTCGGGGCGTTTTCGTCAGTGCCCTTGATCGTCGCCCAGGCACTGCCGTAGGTGTCGCTCTCGACGCTGTCCGAAAACTGACGGCAGCGATTCGCCCAGACGCGTTGACCTTTTGATTCGAACCCGGTGGGGCTCGGCGTGTTCAGCAATTCGTAGAGGAAAGATTCGGTTTCGTTGTCCATAGGAAAGTGAGGCGTTAAAACTTAAGATTCAGGAGTAGAGGCGTCGCCGGAATCTTCTGTCTCGGTTGACCCGGTGTCCGGTGTATCCGTTGCCGTGACATCGGTGCTTTCTGTGCTCTCTGCTCCTTCGACGTCGGTGTTTTCATCTTCTTCCTCATCGTTGACGACGCGGGCAATGTCCTGGATGGACTCCCCGTCTTTCGTTTTCATGAGGATGACGCCCTGGGCGTTACGGCCGGTGAGTCGTGCGCTGGAGGCTTTGATTCGAACGGACTGTCCCTTGTTCGTCATCAGCATGATGTCGTCATTTTCGGAAACGCGGAGCGCCTTGACGACGCGTCCTGTCTTCTCGGTGACTTTCATCGTGATCACTCCTTTTCCGCCACGTCCTTTGGTTGGGTAGTCTTCAAACGGAGTTCGTTTTCCGAGTCCTTTTTCACTGACGACGAGAAGCTGTTCCGAGCTGTCGACAACGGCGAGGGAAACGAGGAAGTCATCGTCGCCCGGGCGAATTCCGGCCACACCGGAGGAAGGTCGACCCATCGAACGGATGTTCGACTCGTTGGTGCGAACCGCGTAGCCTTTGCTCGTGACGAGGGAAATGTCGTCGCTGCCATCGGTCATCTTCACGTCGATGAGCTCGTTGCCCTCTTCGATCTTGATTGCGATGATGCCGTCCTTCCGGAAATTGCGGAAGTCGGAGAGTTTCGTCTTTTTCACTTTCCCGCTGCGGGTCGCGAAAAGAACGAACTGATCATCGACGAAGGTGGCGTCTTTGTCCTCGTTTCCAACCGCGACAATCCGGAGAACGGACGCGATGGACTCGTCGGGCTTGAGACTGAGAAGGTTCTTAATCGAGCGGCCTTTTGCGATTCGGCTTCCTTCCGGAATCTGGTAAACGCGCTCGATGTAGACGCGCCCCGTGTTGGTGAAGAACATGAGGTAGTCGTGCGATGTCGCTGCAAAAAGGTGCTCAACGAAATCGGCTTCCTCCTCGTCAACCACTTCGCGGGTCTCCATTCCTTTGAGGCCTTTGCCTCCGCGGGCCTGGGTGCGGAACTCGGTTGAGAGGGTCCGCTTGATGTAACCACGGTGGGAAATTGTGATCATGTTAGACTCGTTCGCAATCAGATCCACATTGGCGATTTCACCGTCGTACTCAGCGAAGTCAGTCTTACGTGGAGTCGCCCACTTTTCCTGAATTTCACGGAGTTCGTCTTTGATGATCTGGAGAACGCGCTCTTCTCTCGCGATGATGTCGAGAAGGTCTTTGATTGTCTCAATGAGCTCGTCGTAATCCGCTTTGATCTTGTCGCGCTCGAGTCCAACGAGCTGATAGAGGCGGAGTTCGAGGATGTGGTTGACCTGGACGTCGGTGAAGACGTAGGAACCCGGTTTGATCTTCAGGCTCGGCTGATCGCGAAGGAGAATTCCGAGAGCTTCCACTTCACTCGGTGTGAAGTGATACGCTTTGATTTTCTCGCGCGCTTCGTCCCGCGTTTTTGAATCGCGGATCATCCTGATGAAGTCATCAAGATTTCCAAGTGCGAGCAAATAGGCTTCGAGTTTTTCAGCGTTCTTCTCGGCCTGGGCAAGGAGCCAGCGGGTCCGGCGGAGAATCACTTCGCGGCGGTGCTCGATGTAGCAAACGAGAGCGTCTTTTACTGAAAGCAGCTTGGGACGGCGGTCGTCAATCGCGAGCATGTTCGCCGAATACGAGGACTCGAGTGCGGTGTGCTTGTAGAGATTGTTGAGAACCACCTGAGCGCGTGAGTCACGCTTCAGATCGACAACAACGCGGGTGTTCTCATCCGACTCATCACGCACTGCGGAGATTTCCGGAAGGATTTTCTGGTTCGCGAGCTCGGCAATACGCTCTACCAAACGCGCGCGGTTCACGACGTAGGGGATCTCGGTAATGATAATCTGCTCGCGGCCTGTTTTGGTTTCTTCAACGGTGGCGCGGCCTCTGACCCGGATCGATCCACGACCGGTTCGTGAGTAATCCTGAACGCCCTTCTGACCGAGAATGGTACAACCGGTAGGGAAGTCAGGTCCTTTGATCAACTGCAGCAATTGCTCGTGCGTGATATCAGGATTATCGATCGTGGCGCAGACGCCGTCGATCACCTCGCCGAGGTTATGTGGCGGAATGTTAGTCGCCATTCCCACCGCGATACCGGTTCCTCCGTTAACGAGAAGGTTGGGAACCGCTGCAGGGAAAACGACGGGCTCCTGACGGGTTTCGTCGTAGTTCTGGATGAAGTCGACGGTGTCTTTCTCCATGTCTGTCATGAGGACATGACCGACGTGAGTGAGGCGGGCCTCAGTATAACGCATTGCAGCGGGAGGATCGCCTTCAACGGAACCGAAGTTACCCTGACCTTGAATCAAAATCTCCCGCATCGTCCACGGCTGCGCCATGTTTACCAGTGTCGGGTAAATCGTCGCTTCACCGTGGGGGTGGTAGTTACCGGAGGTATCACCGCAGATTTTCGCGCATTTCCGGTAGTGCTTTCCGGGTCCAAGACCGAGGTCATTCATCGCGAGAAGAATCCGTCGTTGCGACGGCTTCAAGCCATCACGGGCATCGGGTAATGCACGCGATATGATGACTGACATAGAGTAGTCGAGGAACGAATTCGACATTTCGTCGGCCACGGAAATGGGCTCGATGTCGTTTTCGTGAGAGGGGATTTCGGGTGTGTCGTCTGCCATGAAATTCCTGAGTAAAGTAGATGAAAGCGGGCCGAGAAAAAATCAGGGCCGGGATAGAAAAAGTGAGAGATTAGATATCGAGATTCCGGACCGAAAGCGCGTTGTCTTCGATAAAACGGCGGCGCGGCTCAACGACGTCGCCCATGAGAATGGTGAACATTTTGTCGGCTTCGACCATGTTGTCGTCGTCCATTTTGACGCGGAGAAGCTTGCGGTTACTCTTTTCCATTGTCGTGGTGTAGAGCTCTTTCGCATTCATCTCACCCAGTCCCTTGAATCGTTGCAACTGCATGCCGCGTTTGCCGATTTCGGTGACGGTGTCGAGAATCTCGGGAACACTGAAGACGGGGTGTGATTTGGCGTTGTCGCTTTCTCCTTCAAGCACTTCGAAAAGCGGGCTGTCCTGTGAGGAGAAATGCTCAATTGGCAGTCCCAGTTCGAGAAGTCGGGCGAGAACCTTCTGAATCGGTCTCGCCTCGTGAATTTCGATCAGACGACCACGGCGGGATTTCTCGTGCTTCGCTGCCGCAGGCTTCACCTCGGCAGCGGCGGCATCTTCCGTTTCCTCCTCAGAACCGGTGTTCTCTACCGGCTCGTCGATGACGATCGTGTCACTGATTTCGATTTCCTTTCTTCCGAAAAGATGGAGATCGCGGTTCTCAGCGGCGAATTCCCGAAGGTCGGATTCTTCAACGAAATACTTCACGTAGATATCGTTTCCTTCGCGGACTTGAACGAGATAGTCGGGTAACTGTTCGCCGTTCCCTGCGGCAAGATAGTCTTCAAAGTCACCGGAGTTTCGCTCGATGACATCGTTGTAACGGCTCAGCTTTGAGAGCAATGTTAGAATCTCACGCAGGGCTTCAGAGCCAACCTCGGTTTCGCTGCCGATGATTTTCAATCGCGCATCTTCAGAGCCAAGGTCGATCAGTATCTTGCTAAGGTCTTCATCGTCAGCGACATACTGCTCTTTCTTCTTTCGGGTAATTTTATAGAGAGGGGGCTGCGCGATGTAAACGTAACCCGCTTTGACGAGGGGAAGCATCTGGCGGCAGAAAAACGTCAGCAGCAATGTGCGAATGTGAGAGCCGTCGACGTCCGCATCCGTCATGATGATGACCTTGTGGTAGCGAACCTTCTCAATGTCGAAAGCGCCCTCCTGATCGCCGTCACCGATTCCGGCACCGAGTGCGGTGATCATGGTCTGAATCTCTTTGTTCTGAAGCACTTTATCGAGGCGTGCTTTCTCCACGTTGATCAGCTTACCTCGAATCGGCAAAATCGCCTGGGTGCGTCGATCGCGCCCCTGCTTGGCAGACCCTCCCGCGGAATCACCCTCCACAATGTAGATTTCAGATTCTTTCGGATCGCGGGAGGAACAGTCAGCCAGTTTTCCGGGAAGACCGCCTCCGGTCATCGCGGATTTACGAACCGTCTCACGAGCCTTGCGGGCTGCTTCGCGAGCTCGTGCGGCATTGAGCACTTTCTCCACCAGCTTCTTCGCGAGAGCCGGGTTTTCTTCGAAATACGCGGTCATTCCCTCGTAAACGATCGACCCGACTACGCCTTCAACCTCGTTGTTTACCAGCTTTTCCTTGGTCTGGGAACTGAAGCGCGGGTTGGGGTGCTTGATTGAAATCACGCACATAATTCCTTCGCGGGCATCCTCACCGGAAATAGCAGGATCCTTGTCCTTGAGGAGCTTGTTTGCTTTGGCGTAGTTATTCACCGCGCGAGTGAGGGCTCCGCGAAAGCCTGAGAGGTGTGCTCCACCGTCGCCGTTGGGAATCGAGTTGGCGAAGCAGAGGATGTTTTCGTGATAGTCTCCGGTGTATTGGAGAACGACGTCGGCGTAGCACTCGTCTTCGAGCGTTTTCCCGTCGTCATCGATTTCTACCATGCGCTTCCCTTTGAGAACGATGGGCTGCTCATGGGTGAGTTCCTTGTTCTCGCCCATTTGGCGAACGAACTCGACGATACCTTCCTCGTAGTAAAACTCTTTGGCGCGCTGGGTTTCGCCGCGTTCATCGACGAGATGAATTTTCACTCCCGGGTTGAGGAATGCGAGTTCACGAAGACGCGCGAGGAGGTAGTCGAAATTGAACTCAATTCCACCTGTGAAAATGGTCGTGTCAGGATAGAAACTGATTTTTGTTCCGGTCTCATTCGGATCGTCGAGTTCCCCGATGACTTCGAGTGGCTTTGTCGTTTTACCGCGCTCAAATTCGATCAGGTGAACTTTCCCGTCGCGGCGGATTTCCGCTTTGAACCAATCGGAAAGGGCGTTCACACACTTGGCACCGACACCGTGGAGACCACCGGAAAACTTATACGCTCCCTGTCCGAATTTACCGCCGGCGTGGAGGCGGGTCAGGACCAGCTCAACCGCGGGGATCCCTGATTTTTCGTGAATGTCGACGGGGATACCCCGGCCATCGTCCTCAACCGTGAGCGAGCCGTCCGAGTTGAGAGAAATTGTGATGTTGTTACAAAATCCGGCGAGGTGCTCATCGATTGAGTTATCGAGAACCTCAAAAACAGCGTGGTGAAGTCCCCGTTCTGTCGCGGGGTCACCGATATACATGCCGGGGCGTTTCCGCACCGCATCCAATCCCTCGAGCTGGTTGATCTGACTTGCATCGTAGTCACCTGTCGGCTTCGGAGGTTCGTTGTTTTCGGCAGTATCGGACATAATTGGCGAGTGAATATCTTGGATGAATTTCAGAGGTCGAAATGAGGCCCTTTTTAAAGGATCTCGAACCACGAAATTGGATACCCTGAGATACGCCAGAATGCCCGAAATATCAATGTTTTGCGCCCTTTTTATGTCAAAAAAGACACCCTTTTTTGATTGGCTTGAGGAGCATCGAAATTTCAGGGACGATTACACCGCTAAATGTCGTTTTTTCACCGGAAATCGACCCCTTTGGGGCCGTTCGGGGAGTAATTCGCGAGGAGGTGCTGAATCTTGCTTTGCGCCTCGTTTAGGCGCCATGAAAGCGCTTCCTCCAATTTCAGGGCGCCCTATGGGTTTAGGGGCGAATTTCCTGCCGGAGCCGTAACTTCAGAGCGCGGCGCCTTCAAGACGCAATACCTTGCGGACGCGGTGCCTCAGACCCGGGCTGAGGGCTCGCGAAGATTTGAGCCCCCTTCGGAGGAAAGGGGGGGGCGGTGATGAGATGGTGTCCCCGGAGGTGACTCTCCGCTGGCCCTAGTTTGCCTGCAGATACGCTACGAGGTCAGCAACGTCCTGTTCGGTCAATCCGAGTTGAGCGCCGCTGAGCATGACGGAGCGCTTCATTTTCCACTGTCCTTTGATTTTTCCTTTGGGAATGATTTGAGTGACGCCACCCATGCTTGTGATGATGGTAGGGTTGCCTTCCTGGATGACGAGGCCATGAACCGTCTTGCCGTCCTTTGTCTTGATTTCGTGGGCGTCGAAGCCATGGGAAATGTCGGCGCTTGGATCAATGATAGAGCGGGCGATCACTTCGGCGGTTTGTGTTTTGCCCCAGCCGTCCAGCGGCGGGCCGAATTGGACTCCCATGCCGCCGATCTCGTGGCACATGCTGCAGCGGGTCGATGTGATCTTCCCTTTTTCAGGATC
>JARGPH010000053.1 GCA_029213065.1 Verrucomicrobiales bacterium
GAAAGTGTAACCTATGTCTCCGGTCAGTTTGTTACCCATGTCCCTGTTCAAACCCCTTCCGGCGCCTTCCGGCCTTTCGGCGTCAGCCAGCATTTCTTGAGTTTCTCCAGCTCGCCAGCGGGAACTTACAACCCTTCGCCAATTGGATCCATCGCGCTCTCGCGATTTGATCTCCGAATCGATTTATCACGATTTCAAGTAGCGACACACCCACCCTTAAAAAAGCAAAGTCCTATCACTAATATTGTCAGACTTGCCTAGGTTCCTCGTCCACCTCTTCCATGAGAGTCACCTTGATCACAGCTTTACTGCTCACCTCGCTATTCCATCTTCCGCTTACAGCACAGGAACGGCCGCGCGGAATTCAGGGCGAAATCGCACCGCAATTGGGCGTCACCGAATGGATTCAGCTACCGGAGGGGAAAGAAAAAATTAGTCTGTCAGAGTTCAGAGGGAAGACTGTCATCATGCTGTTTTTTCAGCATACCTGCACAGCTTGTAACAAGAGAGCTCTTCCCACTTTACAGAAATTGCTTACAAAGTTCGGAGAGAGCGACAGGATCGCCTTCCTCGCGATCCAGACTCCTTTCGAAGACTTCAGCAACAACACGGTAGCCAAATTGGAAACTACCGCGGAGAGATTCGATCTCGATATCCCGATCGGACACCTCGCCAAAAAGCCCGGGGCACACAGCTTGAACACCGCTTACAAAACAGCGGGAACGCCGTGGTGGGTCATCGTAAATCCCGAAGGCGTGGTGGACTACAACGGCTTTTACCTGAACCCCGCGGAAGCAGAGAAGAATATTGAGAATTTGATCGCGGGAAAACCGATCGACTGATGGTCCACACGTCTGCCTTTCATTCACAGGGCAACCTTTTGTGAATCATTTCATTCCTCTCTCGATTTCTGTAATTCTACAAGGCCCGGGACGAACCGTAAGAGCAGCCTTCATCCATGGACCGTGGAATGAGGGTTATGGAAAGTCGTGACATGCTCCCTGTAGCAGCATGAGATTCGAGAAAGTGCGCTACGTTCCGGAGTTTGAAAAAATCTCAGCAAAGCAAAGGCGACTGCGACAATAAGCTCCGGCAATTTTGGGTGGATATCGATTCTGCGAAGCCTTTGGGCCAATTCAGACACTCCAAAATTCGAGAGGCCTGATCGCTTCCGGTAAGCCGATCAAACACGGGCAAGTCGCCGGCTCAACTTTGGTGGCCAACAATGATTGATTCCGGCTCCGGTGTCAGGTTACTGATCTTCCGCCGTGAGGCGGGGAAGTGCGTCAGATAGTTAAGCTGCGAGTTCCCTTCGCGCCGTTTCTTTTCAGATTTTTGTTAAGTCGTCACGATTGCGGGCGGCTAACCGGAAGCTGCCGATATCAATTCGGTCGAAAACCCAATTCATATGACAACTTCCAACGCCCAGTCTGAAACTCCGGAAAACTCCGAACCCAAGCGCGCCGACTGGCGCAAATGGGTCCTGCTCGCCACCATCGCGACCGCCCTCATCGTACTTTTCACGATGTTCGATGTGCGCGGCATGATGGCCAGCACCCTCGAGACAGTCGAGAAACTGGGTGCCTGGGGACCGATCCTGTTCATTCTCGTTTACATTGTTGCGACCGTGTTTTTCATTCCGGGATCAGCCCTGACATTCGGGGCGGGAACCTTGTTCGGTGTGGTCTGGGGATCCGTGTATGTCTCCCTCGCTTCAACGCTCGGTGCGACCGCTGCGTTCCTCGTGGGACGCTACCTCGCACGTGGCTTCGTCGAGAGGAAGGTCGAGGGCAACGAACGATTCGCCACGATCGACCATGCGGTTTCAGAGGAAGGTTGGAAGATCGTCGGGCTGACCCGCCTCTCGCCGGTGTTCCCGTTCTCACTCCTTAACTACGCCTTTGGTCTCACCAATGTGAAGCTGAGCCATTACGTCTTAGCCTCGTGGATCGGCATGATGCCGGGCACCGTGATGTATGTCTATCTCGGCTCGATCGCTGGCGCCGCCGGCCAGGAGAAAACGCCCGCTCAATGGGCACTCTACGGGGTCGGGCTCGTCGCAACCATCGCGGTGACGGTGTTCATCACCAAGCTTGCCCGAAAGGCACTCGCGAAGCGGACCGGCGAAGTTGCTTAGCGCTCTGAACCATTCGCGAAAAACAAATATTCTTGTTAAGAGCGTTCTCAAATTAGCGGCTAAAGCGTATGAGCAACAGTCATAGCATTCTTCCCGACGACGAACACAACAAAACCCTCGTCGACAACGTCCACCCATCCGACTGGACCAACCCGGTTCCTGACGGCCGCTACAATCTCGTCGTCGTCGGTGCGGGAACGGCGGGACTCGTCACCGCTGCCGGAGCAGCCGGACTTGGCGCGAAGGTCGCCCTGATCGAGCGCAACCATATGGGCGGCGATTGCCTCAACGTCGGCTGCGTTCCCAGCAAAGGCATCATCAGTGCGGCACGCAAAGCGGCCGGAATGCGTGATGGAGCGGATTTTGGTGTAACCGCTTCCGATGTCGAGGTGGACTTCGGAGCCGCGATGGAGCGCATGAGAAAACTCCGCGCCGGCATCAGCAAGCACGACTCGGTGAAACGATTCTCCGAACTCGGTATCGACGTCTTTCTCGGCCAGGCGAGTTTCACGAAGAACAAAACGGTCAAGGTCGGCGAAGTCGAACTCGACTACCACACCGCCGTCATCGCCACCGGCGCCCGCGCTTCGGCGCCTCCGATCGACGGCCTCGACGATGTCCCTTACCTCACCAACGAAAATCTTTTCACCCTGACCGAAATACCGAAGCGAATCGGGATCATCGGCGCCGGTCCGATCGGCTGTGAGATGGCACAGAGTTTCGCCCGCCTCGGATCGGAGGTCTACCTCGTCGAAGCCGAGCACGGTATCCTGCCGCGTGAGGACACCGATGGTGGAGAGATTGTTCTCGAGCGAATGAAGAAGGACGGCGTGAAACTGCTTTGCTGCGGCAAGGAGCTGAAACTTCAAAAAGGCGAAGGCGATGCCGTGCGTATTACGACCAACTCCCACGGCAAAGCATATGACATCACGGTGGATAATCTCCTCGTCGCCGTCGGTCGTGCCCCCAACGTCGAAGGACTCAACCTCGAAGAAGCAGGCGTTGAATTTACGAAAAAGGGCGTCGTTGTTGATGACAACCTCCGCACCACTAACAAACGCATATTCGCCGCCGGTGATATTTGCTCACCCTACCAGTTTACTCACGCCGCCGATTTCATGGCGCGTATCGTAATCCAGAACGCCCTCTTTTTCGGTCGCAAAAAAACCAGTGCCCTGACGATTCCCTGGGCGACCTACACCTCACCGGAGATCGCCCATGTCGGGCTCTACGAATCGGAGGCAAAAACCAAAGGAATCGAAGTCGACACCTTCACACAACACTTCTCGGAGGTCGACCGCGCCATTCTCGACGGCGAGACCGAAGGTTTCGTGCGCATCCATTTGCGCAAAGGCACAGACGAGATCGTCGGGGCGTCAATCGTCGCCGAACATGCCGGTGACATGATTTCAGAAATCGCCGTGGCAATGACAAACAAGATCGGACTGGGCGGGATTGCCAATACGATCCACCCATACCCCACGCAGGCGGAAGCGATCCGCAAGGTCGGTGACCAGTACAACCGCACTCGCCTCACCCCACGGGTGAAATCGATCTTCACAAAACTCCTCAGGTGGCGCCGGCACTGAGAGACGATCCGGGATACTTTCGGAAATTTGTAGGATTGATGGTCACCACTGAGGCGGCGACCGTCGTGCAGCACGCGAACCGATACTCGGTTCTCGTCCGGCCGGGCGCTTTTTTAGAAAAGAGAGCCATTTGTCGGATTGATGGTCGCCTCTGAGGCGGCGACCGTCGTGCGGAGGGCTGCTTCGCAGGGTTTTGTGAACCGATACTCGGTTCGAGCCCGGCCGGGCGCTTTTTTAGAAAAGAGAGCCATTTGTCGGACTCGAACCGACGACCTGCAGATTACAAATCAGCTGCTCTACCAACTGAGCTAAAATGGCCTTTCTCTAAATTCACTCGAAATTGAGCGAGCGGGAATCTAATCTCAGTTTTGGATTTCGCAAGGGCTGGTTGCCGAAATTTACTCGATTTCATTCTCTCTCTCCGTGCAACCGCAAGGTGTTCCGAAGTCACCCGACATTTTACCTTTTACTTTTCACCTTTTACCGCAGCCACATAGGTGCGCGGCTACTTTTGAAGCCACATCGTGAGGCGGCCCTTGCGTTCCAATGGACCCGGAACGTGCATTCCACCGCCGAGAATGTCCGGTTTTCCGTCACCGTCGAGGTCTCCGACGGCAATATTGGCGAGGTTGGTGGGAGCGTAGGCAATTTTTCGCCGAATGAAGCTCTTAAAGCCTCCGGTGTTCTCCAGCCAGGCGAGAGTCGGAAAATCGTGATCTTTCCACTGAAAATAGAGCGCCGAAATGACAACATCGAGGTCCCCGTCCCCATCCATGTCGATCGGCTTCGCATCGTAGCACCCCGGCATTCCCGCGAGGGGATGGAGCGTGTAGTTTCCCTGGCCATCATTCTCGAGCCAGCGCGCCCCGTGATAGGGCTTGGGCTCGGGATTTTCATCCATCATATCCCCGTTCGTGTAGAGAATGTCCTCGTCACCATCGCCGTCGAGATCGTGCAGGTAAATACTCGACGAACCGAAGGCGGGATGATTGGCCCGGGCGATGTAGTGGTTGGAAAAGGTCCCGTCCCCGTTGTTGGTGAACTGAACGATGGACTCGTGCTGCTGGGTCATGAGAGCGACAAAATCAGGGAACTCATCCCCGTTGGCGTCGTTCTGAATAACCTTCATGCACCCGTTGATATCCATGATGCTGGAAAACTCGAAGCGATCTTTTTCGACCTGCTCGAGGTAGCCGACCGCCCCGGTGTATCGCCACCCGAACATGGCGAGGACAAAGTCGATATCCCCGTCTCCGTCGTAATCGCCTGGAGCGCAGTCGGTAATGCGGGGCTGATTCTCGAGCAGCTTCCGTGACTCGAAAGTTCCGTCGCCTTGATTGATGAGGAGGTGAAACTCGCCAATCAGCTTGTCATTGGGATGCATGTATCCCATCGCCGAAATCGCGAGATCGATGTCTCCGTCTCCGTCGTAGTCAAACGGGGTGGAATTCACCGGAGCGGGAATTTTCGCGATTTCGGTCTCGAGCCAGGCACCGCTGTTCGAGGTGAGGACGCTGACGGCCCCGAAAACATTGTCGGTCACGATCACTTCATTCTCGATCCCGTCTCCATTGAGGTCGCAGAACTTCACACTCGTGACCTGTGGCCGTTCTTCGGGAGAAATTTTTCCGACACTGAACTTGTTATACTTGAGGGTATCCGGGGCATAGTCGTCCGGAACGAGAGGAAGCCGATCGGGACTGTTATCCACGTAGTAATTGAGAATCGTTTCGTAGTCGGCGGGCGAAATCTCCAACTCGGCGATCTCCATCAGTTTCCGCATCGAGTTCATGATCCGGGGCCAGGCGTAGACCGGCATTGAGGTCGGACGCGGCGCAGGGTGACAGATCGAACACTTCGCGGTGACAATGGCAGGGTGCGTTTGAGCAATCCCGGAAGTCTGCGCAAGGAGGCTGAAAAAAACGATGACAAGAGTACTCCGCATTCGGGGGAATGGTCGTCTCAATAAGAATGGGAAGCAACGAGAGTTCGCCCCGCTTTTCCGTTACCCCAATGAGGCTCAAGCGCCATCCGCCATCAATCATCGCAAGCTACCGCCAATCCGCTGCCACTGAACGCTTTTCAGAATCTGAATCTCAGAGTAACTTCGCGGATGCGATCGATGCTTTGCCTCCTCTTTTTCTCTATGATCTGTCTTCCCCTCAAGGGCGAAGAGGAGAAAGCGGCGCCACAACCCAAGGTGAAGAAAATCGGGGAAAACCGCTACCGGATCGGCCTCGTCGAGTTTGACGCCAAATCCCGCGCAATCTCGATCCCCGCGGTCGTTAACATGCGTGAAGGAGGCCCGATCGAATACGTCCTCGTCCATGAAAACGGCAAGGTGCACGAAGCGGTCCTCACGACTGCTGCCTCCCCGCTCGATATTCAGATCGCGATGAAACTCCTGAAATACAAAGCGGGTAACGGCGACGTCTTCAATAAGCTCCTCCCACCCGAGCTCCTCAAAAAGGAAGGTGGCAAAAAAGAGGATCGCGGAGACACCGTCTTTTTCGGATTCGAGCCGGACGGCTCGTCGACTCCGATCCCCGCCTATGAATTGATCGTCGACGGGGAGGATGCCGAAGCGATGGAGGCGGGCGGATGGACCTACACGGGATCCGTTCTCGAGGGTGACACCTTCATGGCTGAGGCCGAGGGATCAATCCTCGCGATCTACCTCGATCATCTCTCACTTTTCAATATGACCCGCGACGGAGCTGATCTTGACGACCGATGGGGCGCTCGCACTTCCGCGATTCCAGAGATCGGGACAAAAGGCATCTTCCGTATTCACCCCCGCGAAATTGAAGTCACAAACTGAACCCTTTCCTGCAATAAGCTCTAACAATCCCCCTTTATTTATGAAAAAGCGCACACTTCTTCTCGCCTTTCCATTGATCGCCTCCTCTCTCGTCGGTGCCGGTTCCGTTTCGGCACAGGATCGAATCAGCCCCGGAAAGGACGGCCCCAATGTCTCCCTCAAGCTCGAAATCCAGCGCGCAATCGACAAGGGTGTCGCGTATCTGAAATCGACTCAGGATCAGGAGAAAGGCACCTGGAGCGATACCACTCTGCCCGCGCTTACGGCATTGCCGGTCTCCGCGATCCTCGGCGATCCGTCTCTGAATCCCGAAGACGGACTCCCTGCTGAAGTCGAAAAAGCCTACGAATACATCGTCAGCAACGCGAAACCCGACGGCGGCATTTACGGGAAAGGACTCGCCACTTACAACACCTCGCTCTCGATGATGGCTCTGATGCAATCCGGGAAAGAAGAGCACCTTCCCATCATTGCGAAAGCACGGCGCCTTCTCATCAATCAGCAACAGGACCACGACAAGCGCGGCGAAGTCGACAATCTTTATGACGGCGGGATTGGATACGGTGGCAGCTACGCGCACTCGGACCTTTCGAACACCCACCTCGCGCTTGAGGCGATCTATTACTCGAAGAAAGTGCTCGCGGACACCCCCTTCGATGAGAGCAAAGAGATCGAGCTCGACTGGGATGCGGCGATTGAATTCATCAGCGCCTCGCAAAATACTGAAGCCACCGCAAAGCGACTCGGCGACTGGGCCACGGTGCAGGAGGAGGATAAAGGCGGCTTTGTTTACTTTCCCGGGAGCACCAAATCAGACACCGTAAAAGTCCAGACCGACGGCGGCGAGAAAACGGCTCTCCGCAGCTACGGAAGCATGAGCTACGCAGGGCTCCTCGCGTTCATCTACGCAGACATGGACCGCGATGACCCGAGGATCGAAGCGGTCATGAAATGGCTCCAGGCGAACTACACACTCGAGGAAAATCCCGGTCTCGATGCCCAGGGGCTTTACTACTACTATCACACCATGGCCAAAGCCCTCGCGATCACAGGCACGCAAAAACTGGTCGATACCGAAGGGAAGGAAATCGACTGGAAGAAGGAACTCGCTCTCAAGATCATGGCGACGCAGCAGAGCGACGGTTCATGGCTCAACGAGGATTCAAATCGCTGGATGGAGGACGACCCCGCTCTCGTCACGGCCTACTCACTTCTCTCACTCGAGCGCATCTTTCGCGCTTTGTAAGGAATCAAGCTGATTCCGACCGCAGAAAACAGGCCTTACGTCCCCGGGGAACGCGTTTCGTTCCTCTACTATTTCCGTGCGTTCACGTGTCCCGGAGGTAGAGGAATCAAGCTGATTCCAATTTCAGAAGGCAAGCCCTACGTCTCCGGGAACGAGTTTCGTTCCTCTACTTTATCCGACCCTTCACGTGTCCCGGAGGTAGAGGAATCAAACTGATTCCAATTTAAGAAGACAGGCCCTACGCCCCCGGGGAACGAGTTTCGTTCCTCTACTTTATCCGTGCGTTCACGTGTCCCGGAGGTAGAGGAATCAAACTGATTCCCCATGCGAAGGAATTGCGATTACGCCTACCCGCGAACGAGCTCGAATATCGCTTTACCCCACCGGAATCGTGAGGACTGGTGCTGCTTTTTTGATATCCCCGGCAAGGAGATTGTAGAGCTGATTCAAAAGCATGAAGGTCGATTTTGATTCGAGATCGTTGTCTTTGATGTAGAACCAGGTGTTGCGATAACGGATCTTAACGAAAGAGTTCAAAGGCACCGACGGGGAAGAGTGCACCTGAAGGAGATCTCCACTCACATTCCCCCAATCAAATGGTGATCCGTCCTCATTCCTCGTCACTGTAACGAGCCCCTCATCCACATGGGCCCGGGGAACCTTGATATTGTGCGAGAGGAGAAAGAGCATTCCGATAATAGATCGCGGCTGAATATAAAGCTCATCCGGTCCGCGGTGCTTTTTCGGTTTTGTCGACAGCTGGATTTTACTTCCACGGGAAGCGCACCCGAACATTTTTCGAATCTCAAGCCCCTCCGACTGAGTTATCCGTGATGAGTCGATCACCATGGCGACATCATCCCCATCGAGCACGACATCGAGCCCGTGTGTTTTCTGCAAATCGCGTAGACGCATCGCAACATTTTTGAACTCCTGAAACTCCGGCGCTTCATCCGGAGTCGGTCCCGAGGCGGTCGGTGCGTTGTGCAGATGGTTCGCCTGCTCAACCGTCAACCTGAGAACCCGATTAATACTCCACCCCGACTGGGTCAGTTTCAGAATGGCTTCCATCGGAATCGGCGCCATCAGCTTTTGAATGAATTCCTCTCCCTGAAGCGGTTGAAAGGTAATTGTGGGGTTATCAATGTAGGTCCCCCCGCCTCCGATACCTATCCCCTGCAATCGCGATGATAGAGTCGGCAAGGTCCCCGTCGCAGCGAGAGTGCCCTCCAATGATTGCTGAGCGGTGATGCTGCTGACCTCGATGAAATACGGATTATCCCGGTACTTCAGTCGCACGAGATTCAGCAAAAGCTGTTCGTTCAGCGTCTCAATGACGGAATCATTGTAAGGACGATGAGAGCTTTTGATCGACCCCGGACCAAGCCGCGTTGCGCACCCCGAGGAAACCAGAATGGCGAAGAGTCCTATCAGGCAAAATATACGAGGTATAGACATACCTACTTCTTTTCTACAACGCCCTTCGATTCCAATAAAAAATCCTCGAATTTCCCTAACACATCCTAATAAAATACTGATTATAACTGATTTACCTCGCGCCAATGGCTCGGACTCCGACCGGTTTGCTTCCTGAACCAGCGCGCGAAATAATTTTGATCATCGAACCCGATTGCGGAACCTGTTTCCCCGATTGACCCCGTGGTCTCCTTCAGGAGATCGGTGGCCTTTTTAAGGCGGGCCTTGTTGAGCACCTGCCCGACAGTCATGCCCGACTCGCTCCCGATCTGTCGATTGAGATGATCAAGGGTGCGACCGCATGCGTGCGCGATCTTCTGCGGGGTCAGGCCCGCGAGATCGTTTCCCTCCACGACCCGGAGCACCTTCGAGGTAACGGGACCACCGGCGGGAAATGGATCCACCTCGCCCCGCAATGCCTCCTCGATCTCACCGAGAATGCGAAGGATGCGACTCGCGATCGCAACCGGTGAGGGATTTTTCTTTCGCTGCAAGGTGTTCAAATCAAAGAGGCGGCTCTCCACCGTCGCGAGCTGATCACGGTTCAGGGTGCCTCGATCCGGCCACTCGCTGCCGGAGGTCATCTCCAGATCAATCGCGAGACAGATCGGGCTCGCCGCCTTCGACTTTACGAAACGATGTTTTCTCCCCGCCGGAATCGAAAGCACCGTTCCTCTCGAAACCGGAACGGCGGTATCATCGAGATGCTGCTCCCCTGCCCCCTTCAGGTAGAGGAGGACCTGCTGAAAGTCGTGAACGTGCTCACTGAGTTTCTCGACTCGGGGCATATGGCGATTCAAGGCGATGCGCCGCAGAACGACCCCGGGAAGGGCGATCTTCAGATCCTCAAGAAGGATTGGCTGCAACTCATCACTCATTCATAAAACGATATCGCTTTTGTGCTAATTTGTCCGATTTTATTCTCACGGGAAGTTTAGATGCGGGGTAATCTTCGCAATATGATTTCCCATCCTTCCGAACTGACACCGACAACCACCTGGCAGGAAACGATTTGGAGCCAGACCTCCGAGGCGGCCCTCTCCGTTCACACCAACACCCCGCGACTCTGTGTGGCGACGCTGCTTCCCTTCAAAGACGGCAAGCCTGACTGGGCAGGGTTTGAACGCAGCGTTCAATGGATGATCGACTGCGGCAAGGCCTTCGGGATCGAAGTGGTATTTGTTTTGAATGCCGACACCGGATTCATTTTCAATCTCAGCACAGAACTTTACGAGGAAGTGCTACGCCGCTTCCGCGCTGCTTTTCCCGAGCCGAAGATCGTCTGCGGAACGACTGCTGTCGGTGCCAGCGGCGACACCTTCAAGGCCGACTGGTATCGTCCCCATCTCGATATCGTTCAACAGTTCGACAACATCGAAGCGATGGTGATGACCTCGCAGCTGTTGAATCAGCTCGATCCCGAGTCCCGCCGCGATGCCTATTTTGAAATCGCTGAAATGATCTCCGTGCCTGCGATT
The DNA here is from genome assembly GCA_029213065.1 of Verrucomicrobiales bacterium. Taxonomy (GTDB): domain Bacteria; phylum Verrucomicrobiota; class Verrucomicrobiia; order Verrucomicrobiales; family DEV007; genus Arctic95D-9. The sequence continues at coordinate 10,748 of JARGPH010000053.1, forward strand.
GCCCACGCGCTCGAGCCATCATTCGTCCCCTGGGCGACGCCGTTTGATCCGTGGCTCCTCAAAGAACTTGCAGGACACGACACCTACGTCGGAGGAAAAATTTCGACCCTCGACGAGCCGCATTTTCTCTACTGGGCTGCGATGTGTCGCGACCTCAATCTCAACTTTTCCCCTCACAGCGGAGATGACTTCGGAATCGCCACCGCGATCAAAGTCGGAGAGCCTCTCCTCATCGGTGCCGGTGTTTCCGCCTGCCCGCTCATTTGTGCGGCGCAGAAAATGTGGCAAACCACTCCGCTCGACACGCGCGTTTACAAACTTTTTGAAGCCTTTCAGTCACTTGAAGACGCCGTCTTCCGCCTCAATCCGAAGGGCAGCGCTGCTGACTACAAGCACAGCACCGCTCATGTTCTCAAACACCTCGGGCTGATCGAGTCGACCGAGATTCACCCCGATTGCACCGACCTGCGCGATGGAGATGAAGCAGCACGCATGCTCGAAGCGATGCAGCGTCCTCTTCGCGTTGCCGAGCGTCTTGGCATCGAACAGTTCAAACTCGCATGAGCCCTACGCCCCTCACCGATTTCTCCAAACTCTGTGTCCACACCATCACCACGAAACCGTGGGCGATTGAGGAATCAATGGACCGCTATGCCGAAGCGGGGATAGGAGGAATCACGGTGTGGCGCCAATGGCTCGATGGTCGCGACATCGAGAAAGTCGGAGACCAGCTACGCGAACGGAATTTGGAAATCGTCTCGCTCTGCCGCGGCGGTTTTTTCCCTGCGAAATCCCCCATCGCCCTCGAGGAGGCGATCGAAGACAACCGCCTCGCGATCCGTGAGGCGGCCGCTCTCGGCGCTCCCATGATTGTGCTCGTCTGCGGCGCTGTCCCCGGACAACCACTCGAAGAATCACGCAAGCAGATCGCCGAAGGAATCGCCGCGGTCCTTCCCCTCGCCGAAGAGCACGGGATTAAGCTCGCGATCGAACCGCTCCACCCCGTCTACGCCGACGACCGCAGCGCGATCAACACGATGGCGTCAGCGAACGCAGTCTGCGATCAGCTCGCCCATCCCCTCGTCGGAATCGCCGCCGACGTCTACCACATCTGGTGGGACCCCGATCTCGAAGCGCAAATCAAACTCACCGGCGAAAAAGACCGACTTTTCGCCTTTCACATCTGTGACTGGATGACCCCCACCGCCGACCTCCTCAATGACCGCGGCCTCATGGGCGAAGGCTGCATCGATATTCCGGGGATTCGGGCCATGGTCGAAGCGGCCGGATTCAATGGCTTCAACGAAGTCGAAGCCTTCTCCGACCGCTGGTGGGCCAAAAACCAAAGCGAATTTTTAGAAGCCATCAAAACCGCCTATCTCAAGCATTCTTAGTCGAACGAAACCCAACACAACCCCGGTCGGAACGATCCTCGTTCCGCTACAGAGACTCCCGACCTTTAACCTTTTACCTTTAACCTTTTACCGCCGCCTGCGGCGAAAATTATGAAACTCGGAATCATCCTCAACGGCGTCACCGGACGCATGGGCACCAACCAGCACCTCATCCGCTCCATCCTCGCGATTCGCGATCAGGGCGGGATCAAAGTCTCGCCGGAACTGACAATCGAAGTCGATCCCATCCTCACGGGGCGGAACGAGAACAAGCTCCGCGCCCTCGCCGAAGAACACCAAGTCGAGCGCTGGACGACCGACCTCGATGCCGCGCTCGCCGACGACTACAATCAGATTTTCTTCGATGCGAGCTCGACTCTGCACCGCGCCCGTTTCATCGAAATGGCAGCCGCGGCAGGCAAAGCAATTTACTGCGAGAAACCCACCGCCGTCGAAACTGATGAAGCGGTTCGCCTCGCGCAGGTCTGTCGCGATGCCGGAGTTAAGAACGGCGTTGTGCAAGACAAACTCTGGCTCACCGGGATTCGGAAATTGAAGACCCTGATCGACCAGGGATTCTTCGGCGAAATCCTTTCGGTGCGCGGCGAGTTCGGCTACTGGGTTTTCACCGGTCATGACGCCGACCAGCCGATCCAGCGTCCCAGCTGGAACTACCGCAAAGAGGACGGCGGCGGAATCATCATCGACATGCTCTGCCACTGGCAATACCTCATCGACAAGACCTTCGGAAAAATCAGCAGCGTCTCATGCCTCGGGGCAACCCACATTCCCGAGCGCATCGACGAAGCCGGCAAGCCCTACGAGTGCACCGCCGACGACGCCTGCTACGCGACCTTCCAACTGGAAAACGGAATCGTCTGCCAGTTCAACAGTTCCTGGGATGTCCGCGTGCGACGCGACGACCTTTTTGTCATGAACGTCGACGGCACGAAAGGCTCCGCGACGGTGGGACTCAGAAAGTGCTGGGTGCAGTCATTAGGGACGACGCCGAAGCCGACCTGGAATCCTGACATTGATCAACCCATCGACTTTTACGAAGGCTGGCAGGAGGTTCCCGACACAACCGACTACGACAACGCTTTCAAAATTCAGTGGGAGCTTTTCATCCGTCACGTCGCCCTCGACGAACCGTTTCCGTATGATCTCATGGAAGGCGCCAAAGGCGTTCAGCTCGCAGAGGCCGGGATACAAAGCTGGGAGGAACGGAAGTGGGTCGATCTTCCGGAGCTCGCGTAGCGAGGCGTTAGAAGGTAGGAAGGTGAGAAAGTAGGAAGGTCGGAGTCTTTGCGGTTTAGCTTGTTCGACCGGACCCACCATGCCTCTTTCCGCCGCGCCGGGATCTCTCCGGGGATGCTGAAGGCATCTACGAGAATAGGCCCGGATTTCAATCCGGGTTTACCGGTTCGTGTTAGAAAAGCGCCCTGAGGGGGCGCGCGAAAACGACCGGACACCATCAAAGCCAGGACTCAACAGGGTTCAATCAGTGACCAGACCCTGTTTGGTGATCGGGCTAAAACGACATCGCGAGTCTGGATTTCTCTCAGGGAACGCTGACGTCCTCGTCGGCAGCGCAGGCAGTGAAGCCGACGGGGACGTCGGCGCTCCCGGAATCACACCTCCTCACTCAATCCACCAAACCGGCGCTGCCGTTTTTGGTAATCTTCGATTGCGGCGTTGAGATGTTCGCTGCGAAAATCGGGCCAGAGGACGTCGGTGATGTGGATCTCTGAATAACTGATCTGCCAGAGGAGAAAGTTGGAAATTCTGAACTCGCCGCTGGTGCGCACAAGCAAATCAGGATCGGGAATGCCGGCGGTGTAGAGATGGTCAGAGAAGATCTCGTTGGTGAGATCTTCGGATTTCATTTCGCCGGCGACCGCCTTGTCCATGAGGCTGCGCGCGGCGTCGACGATCTCTTCGCGCGATCCGTAACTGAGTGCGACGATGAGGGTAAGCCCGTCGTTCCCGTCGAGTTTGTCGATCGATTTTCTGAGAAGCTTTTGCGTTTTGTCAGGGAGACGGTGCATTTGCCCGATCACTTTTAGACGAATGTTATTCTTCATCAGTTTGGAGGTTTTCTCCTTGATGAAGTGCGCGAGCAAATTCATGAGCGCGCTGACCTCGCTCTCGGGGCGCTTCCAGTTTTCGGAACTGAAAGCGTAAAGGGTGAGGAATTTAATCCCCGCTTCGCCGCAGGATTCGAGGCAGGCTTCGACAGACTCGGCTCCGGCGCGATGGCCGTCACGACGAGGAAGCCCCCGGGCTTTGGCCCAGCGGCCATTACCGTCCATGATTACGGCAACGTGCTGCGGAATGGGTTTTTCCGGATCAATCGTTGCCATAGTAAGGAGAGAGAAAAATCAACGAACAATCGTCTGATCGCGGGCCGGACCCACTCCGATCATGCTGACGGGTGTTTCAGTTTCCTTCTCGATACGTGCGAGGTAGGCCTTCGCATTCTCAGGGAGATCGTCGTAATTCTGACATTTTGTCGTGTCACAATTCCAGCCGGGAAGGTTCTCGTAAACAGGAACGACGCGTTCAAAGTCCTTCGCCGCCGCAGGGGGAAGGCTCAGCTTTTTCCCGTCGAGCTCGTAGTGCGTGCAGACGGGAATTTCTTCGCAGTCATCAAGACCGTCGAGAATCGTAATCGCGAGATCAGTGAATCCGTTCACCATCGCCGCATAGCGAACGAGAACGAGGTCGAGCCAACCGCAGCGACGCTTGCGTCCTGTCGTGGCGCCGAACTCACGGCCCATCTTGTGAAAGCGATCCGCAAGGGTGTCGTTCTGAGTCGGGAAAGGCCCTTCGCCGACGCGGGTCGTGTAAGCCTTGGTGACACCGACGACGCGATCAATCTTGTGCGGAGGCACTCCGGAACCGGTGCAGGCACCGCCGGAAGTGGTGTTGGATGAAGTCACGTAAGGGTAGGTTCCCTGATCGATGTCGAGGTAGGTTCCCTGGGCGCCTTCGAAAAGGAGGGACTTTCCGGCCTTCATGTCGCGGTGAAGAATCTCAACGGTGTCCGCGCAATACGGAGCGAGGCGCTCAGCGGCAGCGAGAAGGTCGCGACCAATCGCCTCCGCATCGAGCTTATCCATGCCGACGGATTCGAAGAGAACGTTGCAATCAGCGATACGGGCATTGAGGCGCTCGATGAAAAGAATCGGATCTCCGACGAGGTCGTGGAGACGAAAACCGATACGGTCAACTTTGTCACCATAGGTAGGGCCGATGCCGCGCTTGGTTGTGCCGATTTTACTGTCGCCTTTTTTCGCCTCTTTGTAGGCATCCATTTCACGATGAAACGGCATCACGAGGTGCGCACGATCCGAGATGCGAAGGTTATCGGGGCTGATCTTGATACCTTTAGCAATGAGGCCGTCGATCTCTCCGAGCAGGGAGACGGGATCCATGACAACACCGTTTCCGATAACGCAGGATTTTTCCGGCCAGAGAATGCCGGAAGGAATGAGGTGAAGGATATACTCGACGCCGTCGGTAATGACGGTGTGGCCGGCGTTGTTACCGCCTTGAGCCCGGACAACGACGTCCGTTTTTTCCGTGAGAAGATCAACGATCTTTCCCTTTCCTTCGTCACCCCACTGGGCGCCAATAACTATGGTGTTCGACATGAGAATTCAGTGTTCTATACAGAAAACAAGAGGGGAATCTTTCACCCCGATAAGTGAGAGCGCAACGCGCAAAGAGATCAAATCACCCGCAGGGGCAACATTCATGGTTCAATAATGATAATGAAGAGAGGTCCGGGAAATCAGGCGGCTTTCATGGTGAAAGCGAGACCAATTACGGCAATCGCCGCGATGATGGCAACAACGCCCACGAGCATGGCAACCATGCCGAGCGTGTCTTTTTTCACCACTTTCTCGATCGGAGAAAGGTTTTTAAAATCAGCCGGTTTCGTCGAGGATTCAGCGATGTCCGCTGAGATACCCGAAGTGTAGGCGCCACCATCTCCGGCCCCGGAATCGGCCGCAGCCTCTTCAGCCCCTGCCGCCTCTGCATTGGCACCGTCTTCGAGATCAAGCACGGCAAGCACTTCACCAAAACTGATCTGAGATCCGGTTTCGACGATCGCTTCCGTGACAGGCTCGCCATTGAGAAATGTTCCGTTGGTGGAGCCAAGATCGTTGACCTGGTAATTACCTCTGTTGTTATTGGTAATGACCGCATGAGACCCGGAAAGCGAGCCGTGATCGATCACGATGCTGTTTTCCTCGGCACGCCCGACAGTGACTTGCTCGAGTCCACTGATATCGAGTGCGTAGGGTTCCTGATCGGGTACGTAGAGTGTGATAGTCGGCATAATTTCTCTCTTTCTACAACAAATCAGCGGGATTGATCAATGAGATTAGCAAATTCTTCGAAGAAGTAGGATGCGTCATTCGGACCGGGAGCCGCCTCAGGGTGATACTGCACCGAAAAAACAGGGTAATCGCGGTGGCGCATGCCCTCGACGGTGTCGTCGTTGAGGTTGATATGCGTTACTTCGATATGTGAAGGAAGAGCATCGCCGTCTGCAGCAAACCCGTGATTCTGCGAGGTAATTGCGATCTTACCGGAGCGGAGATCTTTGACGGGATGATTGCCGCCACGGTGACCGAACTTGAGCTTAAACGTGCTGCCGCCGAAGGCGTGAGCGAGCACCTGGTGTCCGAGACAAATCCCGAAGACAGGCTTTTTGTCGATGATCTGCTTCACTTCGTCGTGAATGTAATCAAGCGCCGCCGGATCACCGGGGCCATTGGAAAGAAAAACCCCGTCGGGATTCATCGCGAGAACTTCGGAGGCGGGCGTGCGTGAATTCACGACTTCGACCTCGAATCCTTTCTGACGAAGGCTGCGGAGAATGTTGCGCTTGATCCCGA
>JARGPH010000075.1 GCA_029213065.1 Verrucomicrobiales bacterium
TGGAGTTTCTCCCAACGCCCCTGCGGAGACTGAATCCAGACTTCCAGCTGGGAAGCATCGGGGTGCTCCAGGGTCAGGCTCACAGAGATTTCCGAAATCCGTGTCCCCAGACCCGAGACCGGAATCGAAGCGATCGCCCACTCTTCGGAATCGTCCGGAACGGGAACCGCCCCCGGTGCAGAGAAGAGCACGGAAGCGCCGTCCAGGGGGGAGGGAATTGCATTGATGGCGTCGTTGATAATATTGTGCGCTGCCGAGTCGATCGCGTGAACCCCTTTCCGCCGGGGGGAGTCGTCACCGCTGACGTGAACGCCGGCAACGATGTAAGACTGAAAACCTGAATTGTAGACGAATACGGGGCCTCCGCTGTTCCCCCCGGTATCGACCGGGCTGTGCCCGTAGACGACCCGATAGCGCCTATAGGAGCTTTGGTAGGGCGCTTGAAACGGCCCCGTTCTCTCCAGGTAGTGTCCCGCCGTTCCGGCCGGATATCCGACAATCATCTTCGAGGTGGAAGAGCTCGCCAAAACGCTTGCGCCGTTCCCCCAGATCCCGGCGTAGCCGCCATTGATCAAATCCGAATATCCGTAAGCGGCCACGAAGTCATAGCTGAAGGTTCTCGCCGACGAGGAACTTGAACTGGATTCCTTGCGGGCCTCGGTCGCGTAACCCGTAAATCTCCAGTAGCTCCGTACGCTGTAGCCTCCGCTGTTGGGATAGGAAAAGGCATCATACGAGGGATAAAACGTAATCGAACTCGAAGGATACCACGAGTGACTGTAGTTGCCTTTTTCGGAAAAGACATGGGCGCAGGAAAGAAACAGCTTCGGGTGTTTGGTGACGACTCCGCTTCCTCTGCCGCTGGAGGTATCGACAAATCCCACCGCACGATAGGGCATACTGGTGTTGTCGACACGCACCGTCGATGCCGTGTTTTCGAAATAAAGAGTGAGTCGGCCCTTGTATTGACCGCGAGTTCTCTTCGTTCCCTTTACCCGGCCCAAAACGAGAACCGAATTCGAAGAACGGTACGATTTCACTCTCGTCCTCCCTTTTCGCCTCGAAGAGCGCAGTCGAAACGAGACGAGGGCATGGTTCGATGGAACGTTGAATTTCTGGCGAATGCGCTTTCCCCGAAACCCCTTCGCTTTGTAGCGGAGAGTAAAGGACCTCTGCTCCAGCGCCGGAGCTCTTTCCGGGACGAAAAAAGCCAGCGAACCTATCAACCAAATCAGCTGGATGATTATCGACCGGCTCGCCACCGGAACTTGTCTGAGTGTTCGTGCAGTCATCTCAGTAGTAGACTGTCGAGAACACGATTTATACCGCAATCGATTGATTGCGACAATCTTTATATAGATCGGGTGTCTGAACCGTCAGCCGATCGCCCCGGGCCCCCGACAGGGCCGGGCTGTCCGGCAGGCTTCGGCTTCTTTTGCCGAACAACTGCAAATCGCGAGGCAGCATCCACATCCGTCACACAGGCTGAAAGGTCCGCAGGGGGACTTGCCCGCGATGAGGCGGTCGATTTTGCAGTGGCAGGCGGTGCATCCGGTTCCGGCTCCGGTCAGGTAGGAAACCCCCTCCACCGAAGGAGTCGTCAGGATGCTGATGCTTTCCCTGACCTCTGCTTCCGTCACCTGCTTGCAGGCGCATAGCATCCTCTCCGCTCCGGTTTGACAGCCGGTTTGGCGAAGTGGGGTTGCCTGCGTCGTTTTCATCTCAATCGCGGAGGTGCAAAGGTCTATTCAACGGGTGCTTCGCCCATTTGTTGAGCAAGGTAGTTTTCGAGGCCGACCAGCTTGATGGTCTCGTACTGGGTCTCGGCCCAGTCGATGCTCTCTTCGGACTCCACGACCATGCGCTCCATGAGATCTTTGGTGCCGTTGTCCTTCCGCTCCACGCAGAGACCGATCGCGGCGTTGTAGGTCGCGACACCCTTTTTCTCCAGTTCGTAGCTGGCATCGATCTGTTCCTTCGGAGTGGACCCGACAACAATGGTGTCATAGCGACCGATCTCGGGTGTTCCTTCGAGGTAGAGAATGCGCTCGATCACTTCCTCTGCGTGCTTCATTTCCTCAATCGATTCGTCGTAGAAATGCTTCGCCAGCTTGTGAAGACCCCAGTCGGAGCACATTTTGGCGTTGATGAAGTACAAATTGATCGCTGTCAGTTCGATGGTCAGCCCTGCATTGAGAGCTTCAATGATGTCGTGGTCGCCTTTCATAAGTTCGGGATAATAATGAGACTCATTCCCATTAAGAAAATTGCAAAGACTTTTTTGCGGCGTTATGAAGGGACTTCTGCGGACAGAAAACCGCCGGATTCGAAACGGAAGGGTAGGCCAGCATCTCCCAACGCGGCTGCCCGTGCCCGGCAGGGTCTTCGCTGCCGCCTGAGGACAGGCTGGCTTACGAAAACCACTTAAAACAGTGCCAGTGGGACTACCCCGCGGAAACGTGAGGAGGCTTTGATTTACCGCCTCCTCACGGCGGGGAGATCCGGATCAGTGCTCGTGGTCGCAGGTGCAGGCGTACTCCTTGTTGGGGCACTCGGGGCACTGCATGAGATTCAGATTGAACTTGTCCGTAACCGTCTCGCTGTCGGGAGTATTCTTGATCTGAACGACGATGGGGAAGTCATTTCCCTCAGGAAAAGCGATGTCGGAAATCAGCACATCGCCCTTCTTTTCGAATTTCATACGGGTTGGATTCGCACGATCCCCACCGATTACTTTCACGACCTGCTCGCCGATTGGCTGGAGTTTTTCGTCGTCGGTGACACTGGAGA
>JARGPH010000076.1 GCA_029213065.1 Verrucomicrobiales bacterium
GATAGAACAAGGGTTTCCTAAACCTTAGATACAGGTTCGATTCCTGTCGGGGATGGTTTTTCCAGTTGTCCTAAATCCTTGATTTAAAGAGAATTGAGCGAATTTTATGTTGATTTTGAAAAATGTAGGGGTGCACCAAAACGCGTCAAAATGCACCGAAATGCCGTTACAGATCATTACTTATTCGTTACAGGTAGCCGCTGTTTTGGCGAACGAATTTGAGACGATTCGGGATAAATCGGTCACGGACCGTCGCTTTTCTGCGTTTTGAGGCTCGAAAAGGCAGGAGGGTGCCAATGGGCGCGTTACATAGATCCGCGGGCGGTTGCGAAAACGGGCCCGGTCGAATATGGTTCGGGAATGCCAGATTGTTCCGCCATTCTGAAAAGAGTTTCGAGGACGCCAGCGCGTGACCGTGCTTTGCCTCTCCTTCCCGAGGCGATTGCAGAGGGGTGGACGGTTCGGGAGTTTGCAGAGAAAGCCAGTATCTCCCGGGGACTTGCCAGTGTCTTGATGAAGGAGGCGAGCATGGAGCAAAAGCGGCGTTCTGATCGGGAGCTTTCGAATGGGTTGTCTCGTGCTCTTGAGATTGCTGAAAGAGTTCGTGATCAACAAGTCGAGGAGGCAAACCGAATTGATGCGCTGACGGAGCGGGCACTCGATGACTTGGAAGCCCAGGCTACGCGAGGCGAACTTTCGATTCGTGATCTGGAAATGCTGCTTCGACTTCGAGATCGGCATTGGCAGCACGTGAAGGACATCGCGGGCATCCATCTCGCCGAAAAGATTGCAGTTTCGAATTCAAAGTGCGGCTCGAGGGGTGGTCAATCCGCAGCTGAGCTTGTCGATGCGACGTCGCTGGTGCTCGGAGAGTCCGTTTGGCTCGTGGACGATGACTAAGTAGGCCGTAGGCCGGCACGAGCCCAGAAAACCTGACCGGTGGGGCCCCCGCCCCCATAGGGGCGCCCGAGGCCCCCCTGCCCCTGTTGTATGGCACCCCGTGCAAAATTTTTGCGCGCACGTGTTAGACTTTGGGCGGTTTTGGCGCCCTAGTGCCTCTGTTCGCTCTTGATCATTCTCCGAAAAACCGCATTACTCTTCTGTCTGAATTTATAGACTCTCTGTGAGTTTGTATCATTTGGATTCCCCCTATGGATAAAAAATCCCTGAGCGAGCGCGACATCTGCACCAAGTTCATCACGCCCAAGATCGCGGCGGCAGGCTGGGACGTTGATAACCAGGTCCGGGAGGAGGTCGGCTTCACCGACGGTCGCATCTACGTTCGGGGGAAACTGCACACCCGTGGGGCTCAGAAGCGGGCTGACTACATCCTTTACTACAAACCGAACATCCCCATTGCCATCATCGAGGCGAAGGACAACAAGCGCACTGTTGGTGCCGGCATGCAGCAGGCGCTGGGCTATGCCGCAACGCTCGAGATTCCCTTCGTCTTCAGCAGCAACGGGGATGGCTTCGTCTTCCATGACAAGACCGTGACCTCGGGGGAGATCGAGAGACAGCTTTCGCTCGATGAGTTCCCGTCGCCCGAAGAACTCTGGGAGAAATACAAGGTCTTCAAGGGAATCAGCGATGAGGCAGCACCGGTCGTTGCCCAGGACTATTTCTCCGACGGTTCCTCCCGAACCCCTCGCTACTATCAACAGATCGCCATCAATCGCACTGTCGAGGCTGTTGCCCGGAATGAAGGGAACAACCGCCACCTGCTCGTCATGGCCACCGGCACTGGCAAGACCTACACGGCCTTCCAGATCATCTATCGCCTGTAGAAGAGCGGCCTGAAAAAGCGCATCCTATTTCTCGCAGACCGGACTTCACTGATTGACCAGACGGCTCGCGGCGATTTCCGCCACTTCAAGCAGGCGATGACCGTCATCAAGCACAAGAAGATCGTGACGGCTTACAACATCTACCTCGCCCTCTACCAGGGGCTTTCAGACAGCAAGGACACCGACGCCTACAAGCAGTTTTCCCCGGAGTTCTTCGACCTGGTCATCGTGGACGAGTGCCATCGCGGGAGTGCCCGGGAGGACAGCAAGTGGCGTGAAATCCTCGAATACTTCAAGGAGGCTACCCACATTGGCATGACCGCCACCCCCAAGGAAACCCACACCGTTTCCAGCTCCGAGTATTTCGGTGATCCTCTCTACACCTACTCACTCAAGCAGGGTATCGACGACGGATTTCTCGCCCCTTACAAGGTCATCAAGGTCACCCTCGACATCGACGCCGAGGGCTGGAGGCCGCCGACCGGGTTCAAGGACAAGGATGGTGAACCCGTCGAAGACCGCATCTACAACCGCACGGACTTCGACAAGCACATCGTCGTCGAAGAGCGCCGGACACTCGTGGCGCAGAAAGTCACCGAGTTCCTGAAAGGCAGCGACCGCTTTTCCAAGACCATCGTCTTCTGCGTGGACATCGAGCACGCGGAGGCAATGCGCCGGGAAATCGCCAACGCCAATCCCGACCTCGTCTCCGCCAACAGTAAATATGTGATGCAGATCACCGGGGACAACAAGGAGGGCAAGGATCACCTCGACGCCTTCATCAGCCCCTCGGAGCTTTACCCCGTCATCGCCACCACATCGAAGCTGATGACCACCGGCGTCGATGCGCAGACCTGCAAGCTCATTGTGCTCGACTCGAACATCGGCTCCATGACCGAGTTCAAACAAATCATCGGTCGCGGCACCCGGATCAACGAGGATTACGGGAAGCACTACTTCACCATCATGGAT
>JARGPH010000020.1:0-16113 GCA_029213065.1 Verrucomicrobiales bacterium
CGTGAAGAGGATGCTTTCTGCGAGAGGTCCGAGGTGCCATCCGATGAAAAGGAGCAGGAGCATGATGGGCGCGAAGTAAAGGAACTCGTATCCCTCTTTAATGTAGGATTTGATTTTCTGAGGTTGCTTACTCCAGAAGGCACCGAAGAGGAAGGCGCCGAGGGGAACGAGAATGATGATGCAGAGAATCGAAGGCACCCGGTTTTCGATGATTGGCGCGAGCCAGAGGGCAGCGAGGAAACCGAGGACAACCGATGGCAGTGATGCCATGATTTCCATTGCCGGCTTGATGAAAACCTTGTTCTTGGGATTGAGGAATTCCGCTGTGTAAATCGCTCCGAACAAAGCGATCGGTATGGCGAAGAGCATCGCGTAGAGGGTTCCTTTGAGGGAACCGAAAATCAATGGAACCAATGAGAGTTTCGATTCGAAGTCATCTGAGCCGCCGGTGGATTGCCATTCATACTTCGGCTCGGGAGCGCCTTCATATAGAAGCTTTCCGAAAAACGCCTTCATTCCGGCTTCGGGGTGTGGATCCTCGACGGGAACGCGGACGAAGTGGAGGTCCTTGGTGAGAAAAAGAAGAGAGTCGGATTTCCGGGAGATGAGGCCGTGGGTCACTTCCCAGGGCAAGTCGGACTCCCAGCGAATCGCTTCTGTGGTTGCATAGCGAAGCGTTGCTGAATTGGCGGTTCCTGTGAGGAATGTTTTGTTTCGAAAGCTCGCAGAATAGTAGCTGGCAGAGGTCTCGAGGGCGGGGAACTCCTTCGTTTGATAGAACTGTCGAACCGGAGCAGCTTCCGACCGATAAAGGCTGAAGACACGATTCGTACCCGCCGGGGAGGTGAGGACCAGCGAGACGTCCCCGAGGAGAAAGTCGACCTTGGCAATCGTTTTGTCCGCCTCATCTTTAAAGGGGTGGAATGTCTGACGCAATTCGGTTTCGAGTCCGCTTCCCTTCCGGAAGTGATAGTCGATCTCGCCGTTTTCAAAGATCACGAGGACCGCATCAGCCCGGTTCGTCACGAGGATTTGCTGAACGGCGACGTCTTTGCGAAGTGAGTCGGTGAGATCGGTTTTACCGGCTTCCTTCCAGGTGCCTGAACTGATGAGGCTCTTTTTGCGCTGAACGAGATCGAGAGTGAGGCGCGGGCCTTCAGGTGATTCCGTCAGGACTGCGATGAGGCGGGAGTCGCCGGCCTGACCGCAGGATACTTTCTGAACCGCGCCGTCGAATTTGGCTGTAAAAACGAGATCTAATTCTTCATTCACGGTTCGCACGCCGTCTTTGAAGGTCGGGTCGTAAGAGAATTCAACGATATGGACTTCCCCGGTATCGGTTCCGGCAACGATCAGTTCCTCTCCTGACTCAATGTTCAGTGAGGTGAGCTGTGCCCCGTTGAGAAAATCGAGGTCCGAATCGACGATTTCACCGGATACGAGGTCTGCGTAGACGATTTTTCCATCATCGCGAATCGCGAATGGCTTTTCCATCCATTCGTCGGCCGCAATGCCGAGGTATTTCCCGGGAGGAAGCGCCGTTTCACTGGTCGCGGCAGCATCGAGGTCGACAGAGGCTCCTTTGAAGAGAGGGATGACCTGTGAGGTGATAAAGACGAAGATGCCAACCACCGCGGCAACCACCATCACTCCCCCCAGTTTGATAAACCAGGTCATGAAACTATCGGTGAGAATGACCTTGCGTGACACATCGAATCGGGATTCGTCGAGGGCGACCCCGGTAGATTTGCTAGATTTAGACTCAGTTAACTGTTCCATGGCGTGGGTGATCAAAAAGATCGAGTGAGAAGTTAGAGCGGCGGAGAACCGGGATTGGCTCCTGCCGCCACTCTAATTCTTTGAATTGGTTCTGTTTTAAGAAAAACTGAAATTCTTACTTAAGTGAATCCAGTACTTCTTCAGCTACTTCGTTAGGCATAGGATAGTAACCGTCTTTGACAACAACTTCCTGACCTTCCTTGGAGAGAACGAACTTGATGAACTCGAGTGTGAGTTTGTCCATTTCGGACTCAGGATTCTTGTTCACGTATACGTAGAGGAAACGTGAAAGCGGGAAGTCACCTGAGAGGCAGTTCTCGTAGGTAGGCTCGAAGAGTGAATCCGCGTCGTCACCGAGTGCGATCGCGTTTACACCGGAAGTCTTGTAACCGATACCTGAGTAACCGATACCACCGAGATCGCTGGCAACACCCTGAACAACTGCGGAAGAACCGGGCTGCTCTTTAACGGCAGGAGAATAGTCCCCTTTGAGAAGTGCGTTGTCCTTGAAGAAACCGTAGGTTCCTGATGCGCTGTTACGTCCGTAAGCAGAGATTGCTTTGGAAACCCAGTCGCCTTCCATTCCAACTTCACCCCAGGCTTTGATTTCTTTGCCGCCTCGCTTGTAGGTGGAAGAGAAAATTGAGTCAACCTGCTCGAGTGTGAGACCTTTGATCGGGTTGTCTTTGTGTGTGTAGACAGCCAATGCATCGATCGCTACTTTGATTTCGAGTGGCTTGTAACCGAACTTCGCTTCGAAAGCGTCAAGCTCTTCAGCTTTCATGGCGCGGCTCATTGGGCCGAGCTGGCTGGTTGCTTCGATCAGCGCTGGAGGCGCAGTGGAAGAACCTTTACCTTCGATCTGGATGTTAACATTCGGGTATTTGGCTTTGAAGCCCTCTGCCCAGAGTGTCATGAGGTTGTTGAGTGTGTCGGAACCGATTGAGTTGAGGTTTCCGGTAACACCGCTGACCTGTTCGTAGCTGGTGAGGTTTTCGTCGACCTTAACTTCGTCAGCAAGAACCATAGTGGAACATGCCAATGGGATTAAGGCGAGCGCCTTGAGGGAATTAAATGCGAGTTTCATTTGTTTTGATTTTTTTGATTCAAGTTTGCGTCTCCTGTTGGAGGCGACGGAAGCTTGCAGCGGGTCAGCGAAACGACAACAAATCGAGAGCAACAGTTCTGTAACAGTAGTTCAAGGGTTGTTGAACTATCAAAAGGGAGAGGCGCTGAATGCCGCATCCCGCAAGCGGTTCTATCTGACAAAAACGCCTCTTGAAAGAGCGGCACTCTCCTACTTGGCTCCCTCTCTTTGCGTGATTTTTGACAAGGCCATGAAACTGGAAAACGCCGTTGCCATCCTGGGCTCATTAGCACAACCGACGCGGTTGATGGTTTTCCGTCTTCTCGTTCTTGCGGCTGACCGGGGAATGTGCGCCGGGGATATTTCGACTGAGCTCAATGTTTCCAAGCCGGCCCTCTCCTTTCATCTCAAAGAGCTCGCGAATGCGGGGCTCATTGAATCGACAAGGGAAGGGCGATCCATCACCTACCGGCTCCAGAGACAGAAGGTGCGCGATGTGGTCTCCTTCTTAACGGATGATTGCGGGGCTGACAGTCTCTCAGGCACAACCGGAGTTAAATCCGATGCAGACAACGGGTCGTCTATGGGGACTCCGGGCGGGTTTTAAAGGTGGGGTGCGGCACAAAAAAGCCTTCCCCGTTTCCGGAGAAGGCTCTTTGAAAATGGAATCGGTCGGAAAAAGGATCAGTCCTTCTTCTCGTCCTCTTTCTTCTGGAGGACCTGATCGATCAAGCCGTATTCAGCGGCGACATCAGCAGGCATGTAGTTGTCACGGTCGGCGTCGTTCTCGATTTCCTCGACGGTTTTTCCGGTGTGATAAGAAAGGATCTTGTTGAGACGCTTTTTGAGCGAATACATGAACTCAACGGTTCTCTCCACGTCGGAAGCGGTTCCCTGAGCACCACCGGAAACCTGGTGGATCATGATGTGGGAGTTGGGAAGCGCGTAACGCTTGCCTTTGGTTCCTGCGGTGAGAAGGACAGCTCCCATACTCGCGGCCATACCCATGCAGTAGGTGTTCACGTCACAGGTGACAAACTGCATCGTGTCATAAATCGCGAGTCCGGCGGTTACAGAACCACCGGGGCTGTTGATGTAGACGTTGATGTCTTTGTTCGGATCCTGCATCTGCAGGTAGAGCATCTGAGCAATGACGTAGTTCGCAAGAGGATCGCTGATGCCTTCGCCGATGAAGATGATGCGATCCTTCATGAGACGGGACAGCAGATCAAACTGAACCATCGTGTTTCCTTCTTTCTCGATAACACTCACATTCTTCATCGGATCGATGATCCGCTGTTGAAGATGCGGGGGAAGCATCGGTGAAAGTTCCTGGACGTCGTCTAAATTATTCATGGCAGTGGGATTGGGTAAAAAGGTGGCCGGGCCGTGTCATTCGACACGGTGACAGGCTGAGTCGTTCAAACGGGAGAAAACTTACGCTTCCTCAGCCGGCGCGTCGACTTCAGTGATTTTAGCATTCGAGCGGAGAAACTCAATCGTCTTGGAAATGAGGATGTCCTGGCGGATTTCACCGAAGGCATTCTTATCACGCAATTCGCGGGCGACTTTCTTCGGTGGGCGCTGCTGTTGCATTGCCATCATCATGATGCGCTGGGAAACTTCCTCCTCGGCAACGGTAAGGCCTTCCTTTTTGGCGATCTCGTCGAGAATGAACATCGTCTTCACGTTGTTTTTCGCCTGTGTTTCGGCGCTCTTGACGAGGTCTTCCTGGCTGCCTTCGATGTCGTTCTCAGTCATTCCCTGCTCGTAGCTGCGGGAAACCATCTGATTGACCTGACGCTGTGTCTCGTTGAAAACGATGTGCTGTGGAAGGTCGATGTCGACGTCTTCGTTGAGGAATCCGAGGATCTGATTGTCGATCATCTGGTTGCGGTTCTGCTCCAGCTGCTGTTCGAACTGACCGCGAACTTTCTCGCGGAGATCGTCAACGGAAGGGGCGCCGATCGCTGCGGCGAAAGCGTCGTTGAGCTCGGGAAGCTCGCGCTCTTTGACCTGAGTCACTTCGATTTCATAGCTGACGGTTTTACCTCCGACAAACTCGACGGGGAAATCTTCGGCGTATTCAGCTTCGATGGTTTTCTTGTCTCCGGCGCTCATGCCGACGACGGCAGCGGCGAGGCCCTGAATGAATTCGCGGGGCTCTTCGCCTTCTTCCGGAATGTCGACCCAGTGATCGTTTCCCTTAGCAAGTGGGCCGGCGTGCTCTTCGAGTTCGCTTTCGAAAGAAGCGCCTTCAAGCGTTCCTGTGTAATTGACGACGGCAAGGTCGCCGGCTCCTGCAGCGCGATCCACGTCGGTGGGGACGGCCTGCTGCTTGCGCATGTTGGTGAGATAGCCGTCCACCATTTCGTCGGTGACTTCGACTTTCTGAATCTCGACAGGGATTTCCTTGTAGTCTTTGATCTCCACGTCGGGCTCGACGATCACTTCGACGGCGAGCATGTAGGAACCGTCTGCAACGAACTCCTCGCGCTCGATTTGGGCAACGCCGAGGATGCCGAGTGACTCTTTCTCGTTTGCTTCGGCGTAGGCGAAGCGGGCAAGGCGATCTTTCAGCTCCTCTTCGATAGGGGTCGCGAAACGCTTCTCAATTACGGCCGAAGGAATTTTTCCGGCGCGGAATCCGGGCACTTTTGCCTGTGTTGAATAGGCTGAAACGATGGACTTGCGTGTTTTCTGTACAGTTTCCGCAGGAATCTCGGCTGAGAGGCGGGCTTTGCACTCGGGTAAACGTTCGACTGAAATGTTCATGAAAATCGAAATAAGGTATCTCTAATCGCCCTGCAGAACTGCTCTGCCTAGCGAGGGCGGGGAATCTAGAACAACGCCTCCGGTTTTGCACCCTATAAATTCAGGGACTTTCCATGTCAGTCACCAATAAACGCTCTCATATCGTCCGGGAGGCGGCATTCCCAGTCGGTTTCGCCCCATCCGAAGCCCGCTGCGTGGAGGGCCTGACGGTTCATGAGAAGGGTTTTTTCCAGTTCAGGGGTCCATCCCGTTTCGATAAAATCGAGGTAGCAGCGCTCGTCAGGGCCGTAAATTTTGTCCCCGACGATGGAATGTCCCGCATACTGCGCGTGAACTCTGATCTGGTGCATCCGACCCGTCTGCGGGAGGCACTTCAGAAGCGAGAACCGGTTTCCGTTTGTGGTTTCCTTCTCAAATCGGCGCTCCACCTCGAAAATGGTGCAGGATTCCTTTCCCTGAGGATGGACCATTTGTTTTACCCAGATCGGCGTTTCGGCGACTTCGCCCTTTCGTAAGAGGGGACCGTCGACGGTGAATTGATCGTCCTCAGGCCAACCCCAGACGATGGCGCGGTAGGATTTACGGTATTCGCGGCGCTCCATCGCCTTACTCAGCATCCGGGCTGCTTTCTTATGCTTCGCAACGAGAACGATACCGCTCGTTTCCCGATCGAGCCTGTTGATCAGTGAGAGTTGGCCGCCGTTGGTCAGCTCGTAGACGCAAAGCGCTTCCAATCCGTCCAGCAAGGTGGGAGGATTTCCCGGCACCGAGGGGTGCACCATGAGATGTGGCGGTTTATCAACGAGGAGAAAATCTTCATTTTCATCCACGATCTCGAATTCAGGTGTGTAGAGGCGAAGGTCGATAGAGGGAGCTTAAACTTTATCTTTTTCTTTATCCTTATCTTTTTCTCCCCCACCTTGGTTGCTTTGCACCCTGAATACTACTTCTGGACTATCGCCCTATTTGCGCTAGTGGTTGCACCCTCAAAACGCTGAAAATCGAGAAATAATGTCGGCTTCGAAACAACAGACACTGGCCTCTCCCGCGACGGTCGCAGGAACTTCACTTCACACCGGGGAGAAAGTCTCTCTCACGATGAAACCTGCCCCGGCGAACTACGGGATTAAATTCCGTCGCGTGGACCTTGATGACCAACCGTTTATCGACGCGCACGTTTCCAAGGTGCAAACCGTTGAGCGCGCTACCACCCTCGCCGAGGGATCGGTCAAAGTTCACACCGTGGAGCACGTCATTTCCGCCCTAGTGGGAATGAACGTCGACAACGCGCTCATTGAAATGGACGCCAACGAGCCGCCGATCGGTGATGGTTCCGCCCGTCCTTTTGTGGATTGCATCAAAAAGGCGGGAATCAAAGAGCAGGACGCCAATCGCAGCGTTTACGAAGTGCGTGAGCCTATTCACCTCGAGACGAAGAACGGATCGCTCATCACGATCGTTCCCGATAAAGAGTTCCGTATCTCCTGCACCCAGGTCGGTCCCGACGGTCGCATGACCCAGTATTTCTCCACGGTGATCAATCCGGAGACCTACGAGAAGGAAATCGCCGACGCCCGCACCTTTGTTTTCTACGAAGACGTGGAGCCGCTTCTCGAAAAAGGGCTCATCAAAGGAGGCAGCCTTGAAAACGCGATCGTCGTCAAAGGCGAATCCGTCATGAGCAAGGAGTCCCTCCGTTTTAAAGAGGAATTTGCCCGTCACAAGATTCTCGATCTCGTCGGGGACCTCATGCTGAGCGGAAAGCGCATCATGGGACACGTCATCGCTGTGAAGCCCGGGCACGGTCCGAACACGCAAATGGCGGCAAAGATTGCCAAGACCTACGCCGAGACCATGTCGATGGTTCCGAATGTGAATATCCCGACCGGCGAGGCTGTGATGGACAATCTCGAAGTTCAGAAGGTGCTTCCTCACCGCTACCCGTTCCTCATGGTTGACCGCATCGTCGGATTCGACGGTGAGTGGAAATGCACCGGGGTGAAGCAGGTCACGATTAACGAGCCATACTTCCAGGGGCATTTCCCGGGGCACCCCGTCATGCCCGGTGTGCTTCAGATCGAGGCGATGGCACAGGTTTCCAGTATCTGCCTGCTCCGCCAACCGGAGAATCAGGGCAAAATCGGTTATTTCATGAGTGCCGATAAGGTTAAATTCCGCAAGCCGGTCATGCCCGGCGACACGCTCATGATTGAGGCTGAGCTTCTTAAAATTCGACGCAACATCGGTTACGCGAAATGCCGTTGCAGCGTCAACGGGCAGACCACATCCGAATGCGAATTGAAATTCGCACTCATGGATTAAAGGTTTAAGCTCCCCCCGAAAACCCGAGAGGGATTCCTATCATGGCGAATCAAATTCACTCCAGCGCGATAGTTGATCCGGGTGCCGAGCTCGGGGACAATATCGAAATCGGTCCCTACTGCGTGATCAATGCGGGGGTGAAGCTGGGGAGTGGCTGCGTTCTCAAAAGCCATGTGACGATGGATGGGCCAACCGAGATCGGCGAAGGCAATACCTTTTATCCATTCGCCTCAATCGGGCAGCGGACGCAGGATCTGAAATACGACGCCGAGCCGACCTACCTCCGCATCGGCGACGGCAACACCTTCCGTGAATTTTGCACCATCAACCGCGCCACCAGTGCCGGCGACGCTACCGTGATCGGGAGTCACGGCAATTTCCTTTCCTACAGTCACGTCGGGCACGATTGCATCGTCGGAGATCACGTCATTTTCTCCAACAACGGCACCCTCGGCGGCCATGTCATCATGGGGGACTACGCGATCATCAGCGGTCTCACCGCAGTGCATCAGTTTTGTAAAATCGGAGCGCACGCCATCATCGGCGGCTGCTCCAAAGTCGTTAAAGACATCCCGCCCTACATGACCGCGGACGGGAACCCTGCGAAGACCCGCGCGATCAATGCGATCGGGCTCTCGCGAAGAGGCTTTTCAGACGAGGCAATTGCCGCGATCAAATCAGCTCACCGCACCCTCTACCGCGAAAAGCGCATCGTCAGCGAAGCGGTGGAGATCCTGAAGTCGGGGGATGCGATCCTTCCCGAAGTTCAGGAGCTGATTGATTTCGTCAGCGCCAGCGAGCGCGGGATTTGTTGATCTTTTTCCAGGGAAGACTGGTGAAGCGATTGGGGCAGAGCCGGAGGCTCTGATCACGCGAATCTCCGGAATTTTTATGGCCTCACAGGAAACGTTGGGCGAAACTCAATCGAAGCCTATCCGAACCTTTAATCTTATGCTCGACCGGCGATCCGGTTTTACCTTTTTACGGCGCACCGCGCCATCCCGTTCATATGCCCGAACTCGCCGAAGTTGAATTTTTCTGCAAACAGTGGGACCTCGGTCTCGGTGGTGAAATCGGTGAAGTCCTCACCCATCCTGCGGCACGGATCTATCGCGATATCCCGGCCGCTGCGGTTGAGCGCGGGCTCACGGGGCGAACCCTGGTCGGGAGTGAAACGCACGGCAAGCAGATGCTCTTTGAATTCTCCGGCGGCGCGTGGATGGGGCTTCATCTCGGGATGACGGGAAGGCTTTATGTCGCGGCGCTCGATCACGAGGAGGAAAAGCGGGACCATCTCATTCTCGTGCAGCGGGAAAGAAAGCTGATTTTCAGCGACTACCGCATGTTCGGAAAACTCACCCTCGATATCACGGATGACGGAGAACGGCCCGGCTGGTGGCAGGCGCTCCCGCCCCGTACTACGGAGTCCGGCTTTACGAAGTCTCACCATCGAACTTTCGTGAAACGTTTTCCCAAAACACCGCTGAAAACGCTCCTGCTCGATCAGCGCTGTTACCCCGGTATCGGTAACTGGATGGCGGATGAGATATGCTGGCAACTTCGTCTTCCGCCTCAGACCCGGTCGGGAGAACTCTCCGATGAAGAGATCGACGCGGTTTGGAAAGTGACCCGCAAGGTCTCGCGGGATGCGGTGAGGGTCATCAGACCTGACTGGGGAAGGCTCCCCGACAGCTGGCTCATGAATCACCGCTGGAAAGACGGGGGCGTCTGCCCGCGTAAAGAATGTCGCACCGATCTCGTGCGGGCGGACCTCCGCGGCCGCACGACCTGTTGGTGCCCGGTTTGCCAGAAGTAGGTGCTCCTGTTGCTGCGAATGGAAGGAATGCTCCTTCCTCTACCCATTCGAACCGCCCTCGATGTGCCCTGTAGCGGAATGCAACTCATTCCAGGCAAAGCCGATCCGCTGTGGAAGTTACCTGCCATTTTGTAATCGCCCTCCGATGCGGTGTATTTTATTCTGAACTCAATGAATCAGAACGCAGAAGAACCCGATATCCCGTTCGCTCTCGATATCCTTACCTACCCGTTTCACAAATCGGGATACCCGCTTTTCTTCGTCGGAGCGATTCTGATTCTTCTTTCGAATTTCGCCAGTGTCATGCCGGTGGTGGGAGGTTTTGCATCGATCTTCATTTTTGCCTATCTCTGCGGCCTCTTTTTTGAACTGGTCAATCTCTCGGCGACGGATCAGGAGGAACTCTATTCCTTTCCTGATTTGAGCGATCCCTGGGAGGACATCGCGCTTCCTGCGATCAAGGTGGTTGGTGTTGTTGCCATTTCTTTCCTCCCGTTGATCGCGTGGGAAGTGTGGGGAGACCCTGAATCGCCGAATGCCGATGCGATTTGGTATGCCTCGGTCGCGTGGGCCGCACTCTATTTTCCCATGGCAATGCTCGGGACGGTGATTTTCGGCAGCCTTGTCGGCGCGAGTCCGCACATCGTATTCCCCGCGATTTTCCGGTCGGGAGGACTTTACATCGTAGCGGCCCTCCTCGTCTTTGCGCTGATCGCTCTCGAGACCTTCTCCGGCCATTTTCTGCCGGAGGGAATTTCCGGATTTATCGTCTCAGCGCTCATCGTCATGTTTGTCATGATGACGACCGCCCGCACTCTCGGGCTGCTTTATCTTCGACGTGAAGACGAGCTCGGTTGGGTTTATCAGCGGGAGATCCAGCCGGTGATGGACGATGAATTGCCGACCAAACAGGGTTAGGTGGTTGACCTAACCCTGTTCAATCAGGGAGGAGGAGGGTCCCTGGCAATGCGGGAGCTTAGCTCCGCAGAGATTTTAAAATGTATTCGCTAGGCCGGAAATTCTGAATGATGATTTCCTCCTGATCTCCGCGCTTCATCCGCACTTCGCTGATGTTGAAATTCGGTGTTTTGTGAGGTGCAAAAAGAATGTCGTCGTGAGTTGAATTCTCGTGCTTTTTGAACATGTCGGGAATGATGTCACCGCCGAGATGGTCATCGCGGCCTGTCGCGAGGTGGCAGGTTCCGAGAACTTTCTCGTCCTGAATGTCGGCACCGGAAACCGGCAGCACCTGTGTTCCGAATCCCAGCTCGCCAAGCGTTCCTGTCATGGGATCATCAGCAAGGCGGGCGTTGTGAGCGTCGATCGTGGCCTGGTCGCCTTCGATGAGGGTTGAGCGAATGATGTTCCGGTTTTCGACATCGAGAACTCCGAGGGTGCCGTCCTCGTATTTCATCGGAAACTGACCGTTCGCATCGACCGGCACAAAGTAGATTTCCCCGGCGGGGAGATTGGCAATGTCAGGTTTGGTGCCCTGACAGAGTCCGTGAGATTTTTGAGCATCCTGTCCGTCGAGATCGAGCGAGGCGGTGAGGACGCGGCCGTCTTCGAGGGCGAAGTCGATTTCGATGGTGTCGGGATTGTTCATCGCGAGACGCATTTTCTCCGCATCGGCACTGACGGCGTGGTAGTCGACGGCGAGGCCGGAACCGAGAATGACATCGTTGACCCCGTGCAGGGTCGCTCCGCGGAATCCATACTCTTTGCACTTCGCGGTGAGAGGGGCGGTTGCCGAGTAGGTCGAAATACAGAGAATGATATCGTAGTTCGGGTAGATGTCCCGATCGAGGCTGAGCTCGTTACATTCCACATCGTAAACTTCGTCCTTGAGATCGAGGTTCGATCCGTAGGTCATTGGAAAGGCGAAAAGCTCACCGCCGGTCATTCCGAGCGCTTCGAGTCCGCCGTCTTTGAGGCCGAGGTAGAATTCCTCGTAAGCTTTTTTCTGAATCTCATGACCGTCGGCGTTGAGGAAGCCGCAGCCCTTCATCAGGCTCATCTCTTCGAGGTCGATGAGAACACAGACTTTCGCTCCCTGAGTGGGTTCGAAGACGGTTCCGAGAAGTCGCTCAAGGCTGAATTCCGGAAATACCCGATTCTCGGGGTTCAGAATGATATCGTGGTCGAGGCTGGCTACTGACATGATTGGTTATCTTGGTGTTCAATAAGTCTGGGAAAAGTGACGCGAATTTAATCGTTTCCTTACACCATTGGAAGATTTGATGCCGTAGTATTTACGTTGGTCGGGAAGATTCGGTTAGAAAAAATTATGACTAATTTTATACAGGGCGGGAGCGCCATTGGCTCAATTGCTCAGGAAAGGGACAATTTTCACAATTAGAGGCATCTTCGAGGCAAAAATCGTGGTAAATCTGGAGGAGTCCCTGCTGCTGGTGGTAATAACTTGTGAATAACTTTCTCCTGTCCTTTTCCGCACCGAATAATCGCAGTCCGGCACGTCGCAATTTCTGGTTCATCGCAGCCCCTCTCAACTGTGTATAACTGACCCACGCCGAGTTCTCGCGATCGTCTCCAAGGCCCACTATACCTGGAAGGATGACATTTCCGAGGATGTCACGCTGTCGGTCTTTTCCGATCAATTTCATAGGGTTCTCAGAGGCAGCCGAGCTCAAGGTGTAGTGATGATTCCAATAGGTGGCGGGCGGGTTATTGAAGGAGTTATTCACATCTTTTTCAAAGTTATTCACATGTTGTACCCAAATCTTCCTGAGTTGTTCCCATTGGTTGGTGACAGTGGCGAGAGCAGCGACACGGCGTTGGGGATGATTGAGTGGGCGGCTTCCGTGAAAGCACCAGGGAATCGCCCGTGAGGGTTCGAGCTGAACATCGTCCCGCATCACCCACCACCGATCCCAGAGTTCACGAAGGTAGGTTTTTGAGTCATCCTCATTGATCGACTCAAGGCCGGCGTGGTCGAGAAAACCGGCGGCACCGAAGAGCCGGGCCTCCCGTTCGGCTGGCGACAGTTTGAGAAGCTTTGAAACAGGACAGCGCTGCGCGAGGATCGCCATCGCGGTTTTGTTCATCCGAAATCCGAGGGCCTCCGCTATCGCCTGAAACATAGCCTGATCGGGGTCGGTGGCGTTCATCATCACCGAGAGTCGCTCGCTTTTGAGCCGGAGCCGATACTGAGCGGCGCAATCGAGCAGTTCGCCGACCTCGTGATCGTCCATTTCGGCAAGTGGTGCGATGCAGCGACCGGGGCGGGCCTCGGGCAGGAAATCGGGTGGGCCTTCGAGTCCGGTAAACTGGGGCAGGAGCAGTTGAGGAATATTCCGGTGCTCCTCCGAGCAGGTGAAGTAGCGGTTCAGGGCGGGTCGGTCTTTGAAGACATGGAGAACGACGTCGTTGAAATTCCGGTTGGATCCGTGGCCGTGAGTTTCCCAGCTTCTTACATCGAGGTCGATCTCGATGGAGCCCCGCCTGAGCTCCCCGTCGATGCGGACTGCGGATTCGGTGAAATCAGGTCCGGCTCCCCGGTTCCAGTGACCGAACTGGACGATCTCGATTTTTTCACCATCGGTTCCTGTGAAGACTTTTCCAAATTCGCCCCCGAACCACTGCGCCTGAAGATCGAGTTCGATGTTTTGACGCGTTTCATTGAGTGCAAACCGACTCTCGGAACGGGAAGCGACGTGAGAGGTGCTCCGGCCCCAAACCCGGGCACGGAATGCCTCATAGCGTTCCGCGGCGGCTGGGAAAGGGGGCGTCATGAGTATACAATTACCTGAAAGCTGTTCAAAATACCAGTATATTTTTAGGGGTGACAATGGGTGAATAAATTGCCAGCCTGATTTCATGTCCTCCCGCTTTCAACGGATTGTATTGGTGTGCTTCCTCGTCGGGTTCGGGGGAGATGTCAGTAATGCCGGTGATTCGGGAAAGCCGGCCGCTTCCATCGAGGTTGCCGATTTTGAAGAGGTTGCAGGGATTCTCGCGTGGAGTTTCCGTCTGCCTGAAGGAATCGCTGCAGATGAGTATGCGAGGCTGGAATGGAATATCCTCCCTGATGGTGAAGCGGGTAGGGTGGAGCCGGGCGGGATCGATTTTTCAGCGCTGAGTAGCAATGGGGAGATCAAACTCTTTCTATGGGTTGAAGCTATCAGGGGCGGAAACCCTGCGGGGATTCAGGCGATTCGCTATTGCGTGAAGACACGGGGCATCGATGGACGCCGGGAGGAAACGAAGGGGCGGCTTCAACTTCCGGCAGGATACACGCAATTATACGGATTTGAGAAAAGCGGGCCCAGTGATCTCAATGGGTTCGTGATGCTGAACAGCCCCACTCACGGCAAGGGCTTGGCCCATTTGAATCTTGGATACACGTCTCGCGAAAAAGACTAACACCACTTCATACAATGCAAACACCACCACCTGTTCCCGAGCAGCGTCCCGTCCGGCGGGCCGTCTTCAAAGAGGAGAAAAAAGTAAGAATGGGGAATGTCACTTTTGACTACAGCCTGATCGAAAAGTCGCACCTCAAAGCCGAGACGTGGATTAACGAAAATCCGGGAATTGAGATCGTTCAGATCCAGACTTTTAATTCGAACCTCTCGGGCATCACCGTTGTTTGGTATCGGTGATGCCAGCGTGGAAGGCACGAGTGATCGCAGGAATCCCGATCCCCGCGTTCCCCCGCACTTCACGCCGCGCTGATTTTTTTTGAAGCTCCGGCTCGACCGAATTTACCTACACGGCACGGCGCTTGAAAAACACTGTTGCCAGGGGCGGAATGTTCACCTGAATGGACTGGGATTTACCGTGCGCCGGGTGATCGGTGCTCGGAATGCCGCCTCCGGATCCGATATTGGAACCGCCGTAGACCTCCGCATCGGAATTCAAAATTTCCTCGTAGTAACCACCTTCAGGAACGCCGAGGTGGTAGCCTTTCCGTGGAACCGGGGTCGCGTTTGTGACAACGACGATGCTGTTTCCACCCCGGTCGCGGCGGATGAATGAAAAGAGACTGTTCTCGGCGTCACTGTGGTCGATCCATTCAAAACCACCTTCTTCGTGGTCGAGCTCGTGAAGGGCCGGTTCGTTCAGATCGCGCACGAGAGACTGCGTGCCCTTGTGTTCGTCATATTCGAGGAGGTGCCAGGGAAGACTCTGGTCGTGTTTCCACTCTTCGCCCTGACCGATGTCGATGCCCTGAAAGAGGAGCTTTTTGCCGGGGTGGGCGAACATCCAGGAGAGGAACATGCGGACATTGGCGGCCTGCTGCCAGCGATCGCCCGGCATTTTCTGAATGAGTGAACCCTTGCCGTGAACAACCTCATCGTGGCTGAGCACGAGGACGTAGTTCTCGTGATAGGCGTAGATCATGGAGAAGGTCGCCTTTCCGTGGTGATACTTCCGGTGGATTGGCTCGTTTGCCATGTAGGAAAGCGAATCGTTCATCCACCCCATGTTCCATTTGAAACCGAACCCGAGTCCGCCACCGCTGACAGGGCGCGAGACCCCGGGAAATGCGGTGGACTCCTCGGCGATCGTCATGATGCCGGGGTTTTCCTCGTAGCAAGTCTGGTTGAGCTGCTTGAGGAATTCGATCGCCTCAAGGTTTTCGCGACCGCCGAACTTGTTCGGCACCCATTCGCCGGCTTCTTTCGAGTAATCGAGGTAGAGGATCGAGGCCACTGCGTCGACCCGGAGACCGTCGATGTGATACTCCTGAAGCCAGAACATCGCGTTGCTGATAAGGAAGTTGCGCACTTCGTTCCGGCCGAAGTTGAAGATCAAGGTGCCCCAGTCCGCGTGTTCGCCCTGACGCGGGTCGGCGTGTTCGTAAAGAGCGGTGCCGTCGAATTTGGCGAGACCGTGGGCATCTTTTGGAAAGTGAGCGGGAACCCAGTCAACGATCACTCCGATGTCTTTCTGGTGGCAGCGATCAATGAACATCCGGAACTCGTCGGGTGTTCCGAAACGACTCGTCGGCGCAAAATAACCACATACCTGATAGCCCCATGAACCATCGAAGGGGAATTCCGCGACGGCCATCAATTCGATGTGGGTGTATCCCATGTCGACGACGTAATCGACGAGTTCATCAGCGAATTCGACGTAGCTGAGAAAGCGATTGTCCTCTTCAAACTTACGTTTCCAGGAACCGAGGTGAACCTCGTAGACCGACATCGGGGTGTGATACTGATCGTGTTTGGCCCGCCTCTCCATCCACTCGCTGTCCTTCCACTCATAGCGATTGAGGTCGTAGATGATGCTCGCGGTCTCAGTGCCGTGTTGTGAGAAAAACGCGTAGGGATCGCTTTTTTTGAAAAGGCTCCCGTCGGCTCCGACG
>JARGPH010000020.1:16123-91466 GCA_029213065.1 Verrucomicrobiales bacterium
TAGTGATCCCCCTGACCGATGTGCGGGATGAAAATTTCCCAGATACCGTTGCGATTGCGCATCGGGTGAACGCGACCGTCCCAGCCGTTGAAATCACCCACGACACTGACGCGATGAGCGTTTGGTGCCCACACTGAAAAGCTCACTCCTTTGACTCCGCCGAACTCTTTGGGATGGGCGCCCATTGACTCCCAGAGGCGGCGGTGATTGCCTTCGCTGAAATAGTGAAGGTCCTGGTCTCCAAGGACAGAACCGAACGAGTAAGCATCGGACTGCCAGTCCGTGGAGATCTCCCCGAACTGGAATTTTAGCTGGTAGTTAAAGCGTTCTTTCGCATCGGTAAAGACGTGCTCGTAGAAGCCATCGCGATTGAGGCAGCTCATCTCGATCTCGGAACCACCTTCGGGAAGGACGACTACTTTTCCTGTCTGAGGACGAAACACTCTGAGCACAAATCCGTCGCCTGCGGGGTTCCTGTGAAGGCCCAGAAACCCGAAAGGATCGCCATGCGCGGCCCCGAGAATCAACTTGAGGGCATTGGGATCAGTGGTGGATGACGGGATTTTTGATGGCATAGCGATTCAGTGTAATAGAAAAAGGACTTTGCGAAAGTCTACTTCTCACAGAATAGATACCCTGAAAGCACATTTCAAGCCATGCCTAAAGCACCTCGAAAATTCAACCCTGAGCCCTTCGCTTACCACCACGAACTCGAACTCACTATCGAGTCCCTCACAAACCTCGGGAAAGGGGTTGGCAGAGTCGATGACTGGGTCGTTTTTGTGCCCTACGTGCTCCCCGGGGAAAAGGTTCGTGCCCGGGTTTTTCGTAATTTTTCGACCTATTCAGAGGCCGATCTCATCGAAGTGCTCGTGCCAAGTCCCAACCGGGTCGAGCCGGTTTGCCCATACTTCGGCGAATGTGGCGGTTGTCAGTATCAGAATCTCTCCTACGAGGCTCAGCTCCAGTGGAAGCAGGATCAAGTCGGCGAGCTTCTCAAGCGCATGGCGGGAATTGAGTTTCCGGTGGATCCTGTCGTTCCTTCGCCTTTGACCTATGGGTATCGTTCCAAAATCACGCCTCATTTTCAGAAGCCGAAAAACGGGGTGATGGGGCCGATTGGATTTCTTCTCCAGGGGCGGCGGCAGCAGCTTATCGATGTCGAGGCCTGTCCGATCGCCTCGGATACGATCAATGCGAAGCTTCCTGAAATACGCCGGGAATGTAAGTCTCAGGCGAAGCATTATAAGAAGGGCGTCACCCTTTTGCTTCGGGATTCGCTCAATGGGTATGTCTGCACTGACTCCACTGAGATGTGTGAGCAAATGGTCGGCGATCTCCGTTTTTCGTTTCACGCCGGTGAGTTTTTTCAGAACAACCCTCACATTCTCCCTGCCTTCGCTGATCATGTCACGAGTGAGGCGAAAGGCGACGGGAGTGTTACCCATCTCGTCGACGCCTACTGCGGCTCCGGATTGTTCTGCCTCAGTGCGGCGGGGCAATTCGAAGAGGCTGCCGGGATAGAGATCAGTGAGTCCTCAATCGACTGGGCGAAGCGCAACGCGAAACAAAATGAGATTGAGAACTGTCGTTTCATACAGGGCGATGCGACGAACATTTTTGCTGAAGTGACGTTCCCTGCTTCGAAGACCGCCGTCGTGATCGATCCGCCGCGCAAGGGGAGCAGTCCGGAATTCCTTGCCCAGCTTATTTCTTTCGGTCCGAAGCGTGTTGTCTACGTGAGCTGCAATCCCGCGACCCAGATCCGTGATCTTGAGATCTTGAAAGATGTTTACGACATCACTCGAATTCAGCCTTTTGATCTCTTTCCACAGACGAAGCACCTCGAGTGCGTCGTGACCCTTGAGCGAAAGGGGTAGATGCCTTTTGCCAAAAGGCATTCACGACGTTCTTAAATCACGGGAGTTCGTAAATCTCTATCGCTTTACCCCGCGGGAGACGCCGGGCCTCTTTCCCTGTATTGATAGATCTATCGTTAGAGCTTTCTCACCATGATTTTCCGGAAGGCGACGCGACCGCTGTTGAGCTGCAGCCCGATGCGGTTGCCTTCGGAGGGTGAGTCACCTGCGTAATCGACAATTTCTTTGCCGTCGAGTTTGACGGTTACCCGGGCGTTCTCGACCCGGATGTCGAACTCCCGCCAGTCGTCGCTGTCGCCTGCCCCTGCGTACTTCGCGCGGGCGACGAGGCTGCCGGTGGGGAAGGGATTCTCCGGTGGCGCGATGTTGAGTTCGTAACAGTCGCGAGTGAGTTCTTCGGGGTTTGGTTTGGTGTTGAGGAAGACACCGCTGTTGGTTTCCCGGTCGGCTTTGAACTCAACACGCAGTTCGAAATTTGCGTAAGTGTCCTCGTGGAGGAGGAATCCTTTTTCACCGGAGTCGACGACGATTGCGCCGTCTTCGACCCGCCAGTTTGCCCGGCTCGTGGCTTCCCATCCGTCGAGTGTCTTCCCGTCGAAAAGAGTGGTCCAGTGATCGGCGGGAGTGGTGCTCTTAAGTCCCGCGGTGTTCACTGTGATGACTTCGTATCGATGTGCTTTTCCGTCGACGGTAGCATCGTCGGTATAGCGCATTTCAACGAGCGGCTGGATCGGCGTGTCGCTGTATTGAAGCCCCTGAAAAAGCTGGCGACCGAACGGGTTTTTGGTTTCCTCTCCAACTGTGGTGAGGAATTCACCGTCCCGCTCAATGATGAAATGACTGATCCCGCTTTCGAGGTCGGCCTCGGCATTCCATGTGATTTCATTCCCCTTTATTTGAATCTCAGTGGGGGCCGGGGGTGGGGTTGTGTCAGGGATCCGGGTGTCTTTCACATACGCCATCCAGGCCTTTGCGATCGCTTCATTCGGCAGCCAGACAGCGGTCGATTTGTCGCCGGAGAATTCGGAAGCGGGAACAGCGGTCGTTCCAGTGAGCGGTGCGAGCCACGGTGACTCTGTCGGCATTGCATTGAGGGGATCGCCTCCGCCTGAGGGGAGTCGAACTGAGAGGCAATGATCGAGCCACGGAATCGCGAGGTAGCGTTGGTTGCCGCATTCGTGGGCGGTGAGGGGATCGACGGCAACACCGATGAGGCTTCCCTTGGCTCGCATCGCGGTGAAAAAGGCTTCATTGGCGGGCCAGACGCCGGCGAATCGTCCGTCTTTGACCGTGAAGCCTTCTTTGGTTCCGGGGTTGCACATTATGGGAACACCGGTGGCGGCATCGGGAACGGTGTGGGGTTTGATGGCAGGACGGGATTCGTTCGCATTGAGCAGCGGCACGCCGGAGCGAAGCCATACCGCCGCGACCTTTTCGGGATGGAGAAGCGTCATGCCGCCGGCCCAGTGCCCGCCTCCGCTATGCCCCCAGAGTGCCCAGGGCACAGTCGCGAGTTCGGGGTGTTCTGACATTCTTCCGAGATCGGTAAGCGACTTGATGAACGCGTCGCCGGAGCCATTTCGGGGATCGCACCAGAGCTGGCAATCCGCGTCCTGTGGCTGCTCGTAGGAAGGGGCCATCAGCGCGCAATGGTGTTTCTTTGCGAGAGCCTGCCAGTGGAGGTCGAATGCTCCCGTGAGCCCCGATTTGCAGGAGCCTTCACCGCACCCGTGTTGATGGACGATGACGCCTTTGAGCTGGTCGACGTCCTCAGGAATCCAGATCGTGTATTTGACGGGAAAGGCAAGTTCACCGGGTTTGTCCGACGCTTCGTAGCGGACCCGGTAGTAGGGAGCTTCTGCTTCCGGGAAGATATCGTAGGGAGCTTCCTGCGCAGAAAGTGTCGAGGCAATCAGGAGTAGGAAAAGTGTTGGGAATCTCATGGGAAGCTGAGGGGGATCGTTGGGGAAATACGATCTCTAATCAAGTCCGAGATCGTGGGAGGAGGACGAAGGAAAAGAGTTTTTTCGATCGTTATGAGGGCGAACTCTTTTTTCAAGGGCGCAGTATCGTGATTGAAGTGCTTCTGTGAATGTGATTGTATCTCGCTGTGCGTGTTTCCTCCTTTATTGTTGCGCTTATGGCGTTTTGTCAGGTTTTCGTGTTCCGTGCTACGGCTCAGGATTCGAGTAAGCCGCCGTTGCGTCCTGTTTTTGAGGCGGGTAACACGTATCGCTTTGTCACGACGACGGAAGTTCACATGCAGATGACGCCACAGTCGGTGCGTAAAGTGGTCGTGGAACAACAGGCGCGTTTCGATGCCTCTGTTAGAGTTGATGGAAAAAAGGGAGTGAAGCTGAAAGGGCTTACGGAAAAACTTTCGGTCAAGTTGCAGTCGGGCGAGCGGAAGCTCAGCTATGATTCACTCAAGCCGGAGGACAAAGCGACGACATTGGGGCGCCATTTTCAGGCATCGCTGAACCGCTGGGTGGATTTGACCCTCGACGATGATATGCGGGTAGTGGCGTCAGAGGAGCACGGGCGGGCCGGCGTTGCCACCCCTTTGCCGGGATTACCTCAATTCGGGCCCGATGAGTTGAAGCAGCTCGTTTCAAATATCAGTCAGGGGTTCACCGAGCCGAATGCTTCAGAAGGGGACGAGTGGGTTCTTCAGGGAAGCCGCAAGGTGGGCGACGTCGGAGAACTTGTTTTCGAAATCACGTATCGCCATCGTGGCCTTGCTGAGTTTGAAGAGCATCGTTGCATCAACATCGAATTCGGCGGGCGGATGAACGGGGATGTCGAATTGCCCGGTAGCGGAGCGAGCGTTTTTTCGAAAGGGAAAATGGGCTTTCAGGGGAACGGGCTCGAGGGGCGCATTTTCTATGATCCCACCGTGAAGATGGTGCGCCATTCCGAGCAGAACATCGTGATGACACTCCAAATTCCGGGAAAGGCGGGAGATGAACCCCGTCAAATTCCGATGCAGCAGCGCGCTATTGTAAGGCTGCTTCACGTAGTTCCGGTTCAGTGAGCTGAGTCCCGGTGATCGAGACAGAAGCGGACTATCTTTTCGTAAAGTTCGTCTCCTCCCTCTGCGAGCACATCGGAGTGATAGGCTGTTGGAATCTCAACGTACTGCCTCGGTTCAGAGGAGGCTTGGAAGAGACGGTGGGAATGCTCGACGGGAATGACTCCATCGCGTTTGCCGTGGATTAGAAAAAGTGGGGTCGTGCTGACTTCAACGCTCCGGATCGGTTCGATAAGAAAAGGGTCGAAGCCTGCGATATGTCCGCCCCGTTTGATTGCGAGGTGGCGGATCCAACGGGGGAGTCGGGGGTGGATCTTCCGATCGATGGACCGTTCAATGATGGGGCGCAAGTCGGCGAAGGGAGCCGTCGCGATGGCGACATCGATGACGGTTTCGCCCTCCAGTGACTGCAGAATAACGGCGGCGCCGAGTGAATTACCGAAGGCGCAGAGTTGTCCGAAGTCTTCTCCCCGCTCTTTAATTTTTGTGCGGTAAAATTGGATCATGGCGTTGAGATCCTCTTTCTCCCTTTTACCGAAGGTGCAGAATTTCCCTTCGCTGGACCCGTGGGCGCGGGCGTCATAGACAATGCAGCGGTAGCGGGCCGCGACAAATCGCTGAGCGACTGAGAGCATGTTTTCTTTAAGGCCGCCGCGTCCGTGCAGCAGGATGACGGTTCCGGGACAGTCGTCCGGCAGTGCCACCCGGTGCGCTTTGAGTCGTTCCTCGAGGCGTGTCGTATTGGCGGCTTTCCCCGGAATAGTGGAGCGGGTTGCGAGAATGGATCGCAAGACAACGCCGTCGGGCATGGTGACGTCGTGTGGTTCGAGAGTGAGTCCGTACTCGGAAGGGGTTTCGAGAAGTTGGTGGTGGCGGGTTTCGAGGAGGCGTCGTTTCGGTGTGATGAGCCGTGAGGCGCCGACGTGAATCATCACGGAGACGGCAAGTGCTGCCAGTGTAACCACGATAAGGAAAGCGGTGAACATTGATTTAAGGGAGGGGGAGGTGAATTTGAAACACATGGATGGCGATACGAATCGAACCGGTTTCTTCTTTCACCTTCAGCCCATGAGCTCGTATCCGACAATGCTGAGCGCGTAAATGGCGGCCGTTTCGCTGCGGAGGATGATGGGGCCGAGGGACAGTGCCGCGAATCCTTCGTCTGCGGCTTGCGACATCTCGGCAGGAGTGAAGTCACCTTCCGGCCCGATCAGGAGCGTTGCCGTTTCCGGCCCCGGCCGGTTGCCGTTTCGTATTTCAGAAGTAATTGCCTTGAGACTCTCCGCCTCGGGGCTGATCGCCGCGATGAGTCGCAGGCCGTCCCTTCTCTCTTTGGTAAAGGTGGCAACATCGACCGGCGTTTCGACGGAGGGGAGCCAGTTCTGGCCGCATTGCTTGCACGCCTCGATGGCGACGCGTTGCCACTTCTGCCGTTTTTTCTCAAGATCGCGCGGGTTCAGTTGGACCACGGTGCGGTCGGAAAGCAGGGGCACAATTTTCGAAACGCCGAGCTCGGTGGCTTTCTGGATGATCAAATCCATGTTTTTCCCCTTGGGGATGGCCTGACCGAGTGTGATTGCGGCGGGCGGTCTCGCTGTTTCGGTGACGTGCAGCGTTTTCAGGGTGGCATTGCGCTTGCCGGCTGAGAGGATCTCGGCCTCGGCTTCGATGCCTTCCCCGTTGAAGGTAATGATGCGATCGCCCTCTTTTCCTCGCATCACGTCGAAGCAGTGATGCGCCTCGTCCCCGGACAGAGTCAGGTTTTGCGAGTCCCATTCGCTGGCGGGGATATAAAATCGATGCTTTGCCATTTTGAAATCAATGTCAGCTTGTCGTGTATTTAATCAACTGTCTCCTCTCACGGCTATTCAATCGACCTGACTCTTCTTCATGGCGCATCCAGTTCCCTCCTCCACGATTCCTCCTCTAGATCGTCTTCGGCAAATTATGCACATACTTCGGGCGCCGGGCGGGTGTCCCTGGGATGCGGAGCAGTCGCATGAGAGTTTGAGAAAGCATCTCATCGAGGAGGCCTATGAAGTGGTGGAGGCGATTGAGTCCGGCGATCGCGATGCAATCGTGGATGAGCTCGGCGACCTGCTTCTTCAGCCGGTCTTTCACGCGGAGATTGCCTCCGAGTCGGGCGCGTTTGATCTCGATGACGTCGCCACTGCTATTTGTGAGAAATTGATTCGGCGCCATCCTCATGTTTTCGGTGATTCGGTAGTGGAAAACTCCGAGGGTGTCCTGTCTCAGTGGGAGCAAATTAAAGCGGGTGAAAAAGGGGCTGCAAAATCGGAATCAATACTCAAGAGCGCTAACGAGGGGCTTCCGTCGCTGATGGCTGCGCAAAAGATTCAGGCGAAGGTGGCAAAGGTCGGATTCGACTGGCCGGACATGGGGCCGGTCATTGCAAAGATCAGGGAGGAACTGGATGAAGTGGAAGAGGCGATGGAGTCGGGTTCACAGGAAGCGTTGTCTCTCGAGATTGGTGACTTGTTGTTTGCGGTTGTTAATCTGGCCCGGAAGACGGGAAACGAGGCAGAATTGAGCCTTCATCAAACAAATCGGAAATTCGTGGATCGGTTTCAGCAAGTCGAAAGCACGATTGCTGATCGTGGGAGTTCTCTGGAAGACTCAACGCTTGAGGAAATGGATGCGGCCTGGGAGCTGGCCAAGCAATCGGAGAGAGGAAACGAGGGAAAAAAATGAAGAAGTGGTCGGGAAATATCACGTTTTTCTACGTGACAAGGCAGGTAACTGGAAGAAAGCTATGAGCTGTCGCTGAAAGGATGAAGTCAGGAAGCCCCGTATCTCTTTTTACCCCCCTAATCGTCGCAATTTTTGCGCTCGTTGGGTGTTCTGTTCCCAAAGAGGGACCTGCAACGATCACGAAAGTGAATCCGGAACATTTTTATCCCGGAAAGGTTGTGAAAACCACCGACCGAATGGTTCAGTTTGAGAGTCTGCGGAGAACACACGGATTGCTCGATTCGGCTGATTACAAAGAGGCATACGGAAATTATTTCTCGGTATTCTGGGTGAGCGAAGACAAACGACCTGTCACGGTTCGCTTTGACTATCGGCTCGGAAAGACGGCATCACAGGTTCACTCGAAAGAGTTAGTGATCGATTCGCCGAAATCGAAGAACGTAACCAAATTTCAAGTCACTGGCGACGAATACGCAGACCAGGGCCCCGTTACCCAATGGAAGTTCTCCGTTCTGGACGGCGGCTCGGTCATTACCGAGTACAAGTCGTATCTTTGGAAATAAAAACCCCACCCCGTTTCGAACTTTGAATTTGTTGTTTTCTTCAGCCGCGGTTGGAGAGGCGCCTCTCCTCAGTTTTAGAAATTCTCCCCCCTGCCTTCGGGAATGATGTGTGATCACTTTCTGAAGAG
Source organism: Verrucomicrobiales bacterium (assembly GCA_029213065.1). Classification (GTDB taxonomy): domain Bacteria; phylum Verrucomicrobiota; class Verrucomicrobiia; order Verrucomicrobiales; family DEV007; genus Arctic95D-9. Next base: position 24,438 of record JARGPH010000020.1, read on the forward strand.
CTTGCTTAGATTTTGAGTGCTAAAGGTTCCATCCTTGTTGGTTGTTTAGGTTCAGTAGCCTGGGTTCGCATTTCCGGTGCCGCAAATCACCACAATGCCGGGTGTGTTCGCGATTTTCTTTCAAGTTGTTTCGAAAAGGGATGGCGCAGTTTCGTAGTCGACCTCGACGATAACAAAGGGATCGACTCGACGTTCATCGGGATGCTTTACCGTCTTGCCTGCAGGGTGGATGGTGATGAGAAGAAAGGGACTGTCGATGTGATCAACCCGGGAGAGCGCAATGCCTCTTCGATTCGCAAACTGGGTCTGGATCGGCTCATCAATGTGGATGGAAAGAATGAACGATGGCTCGATGAGCGAAAGCTCGTGGAGCAGAATTTGATGCAGCCATTGCCCTGTTCGCCTCTGGAAAAGACCGAGCACACAGAGATGGTCCTCGATGCGCATGAGGCGCTCGTCGCTGCCAATGAAGAGAATCGAAGCCGGTTCTGCGACGTTATTGAGTTCCTGAAGCAGGATCTCGAGTCGGATGAGGAAGATTGATATCCGGAATGGAACATGTGATCTACATTTTCCTTTTTGTGATACTGGCTGTTATCGCGCTTCTTGTCTGGAGGCGTGAGCATGGCGTCGCTGTTGCCGCGAAGGGGGAGAAGGATGCGATCGAAGTTGAAGAGCGACGTATGTTCAATTTTCTGCATGGGTTGGGCGAGACCTTGCAGAAAGACAATTCGCCGCCAAGCATGCATCGTTACATCGTGGACGGTGTCATTGATGTGGTGGGGGCCGAGGCCGGAATTCTCTATCTGCTCGATGGGATCACGAAGCACCTCGTGGTTGTGTATCAGAGCTCGGGAGTCGTTGTTCCGGTTCTGCGAATCCCTGATGAGATTGCTGCGATTCAGGAAAGTGAAGAAAGGGACCACCAGTATCGAAACATTTTACGGCTTTCTGCTCTTGAGAAATCCGATCCCTTAATCGGTCGCATTATCAGCAAGGTTGAGCACCTCGCGATTGATGATCTTGCCACCTACGAGGGTTTCGGGGAGTCCACGGTCGAATTACAGGATGGTGTCAGTTTCATGGGGTCCCCTCTCATCTACGGAAGGAAGAAGGTGGGCGTCATTGTCGTGACCAGAGGGGGGAATCGTCCTTTTACCCAGAACGACAAGGAGGTTTTTGAAAGTGTTTCAGAGCAGAGCTCATTCGCCCTCGGAGGGGCCATCATTCATGCGGATGCGGCGGAGAAAAGACGTCTCGAGCGTGAGCTGAATCAGGCGAGTGAGATTCAACGCGTTTTGCTGCCGCAAAGTGCTCCGGAGCTTTCCGACTATGATGTCGCAGCGGACTATATTGCGGCGCGGATCGTAAGTGGTGACTATTACGATTACATTCGAGTGGACGATGATCGTTACGGAATTGCGATCGGGGATGTCTGCGGAAAGGGTATCGCCGCATCACTGATCATGGCGATGTGTCGGTCGAATTTACGAAGCCGCGCCCCGGAAAATCTTTCGCCAGCATCGGTTCTTCACGCGGTGAACCGGTCTATTTTTCCCGATATCACCGGTGATAAATTTGTGAGTCTGCTTTACCTCATTGCGGAGCGTGGCTCGAACGAAATTACAATGGCGAGAGCGGGGCATGAACCGCCGATCCTCTTTCGTAAAGAGACAGGGGAAATCGAAGTGCTTGAGCCTCCGGGGCTTGCCGCGGGGATTGACGCAGGTCCGGTCTTTAAAAGGTCGGTTAAGGATCACCGTTTCAATTTATTCCCCGGGGACATTCTGGTCCTCTATACCGACGGGATCAACGAGTGCGAAAATCCTGATGGCGATGAATACGGAATCGACCGTCTCTGCGACGTGATCCGCGCGAACAGTGAGCTTTCTTCGCAGAGTCTCGTCGACACCATTATCCGGGATGTGAAAGATTTCTCGAATGGAATGGCGCAAATTGACGACATCACCTTGATTGCGATTGAGAAACGGTGAATAGTCCCGCCCCGCGCCCGGCGAGGTGAGCGGGACTAAGAAATTCATCGTTTTTCAAACCTATGAGTGAAGTCGAAAACAGTACCGAATCCGAAGAGATCGAAGAGACCCCGGAGATTGATGAGATCATCGATACTTTAGCGGAAGACTCTGTCGAAGAAGTTGAAAGTGTCGAGCCTGAGGCTCTCAGCGTCGATGAGCAGGTCAACAAATGGAAAGACGTCGCAGCCCGTTCGCAGGCTGATCTCGACAACTTTCGCAAGCGCATGGCGCGGGAGAAAAGCGAGGCGATTCAATATGCAAACCGTTCTCTCCTCGAGCAGCTGCTTCCTATCATCGACAATTTCGAGATGGGCTTGAAAGCGGCGACTGCGTCCGAGGGCGATTCGTCTGTTATTCTCACGGGAATGAGCATGGTCTTTAAGCAGATCAACGATTTCCTCACCGAGCAGGGGGTCGAAGTGATCGAATCCGACGGAAAGGCTTTTGATCCGAATGTCCACGAAGCGTTGAAGCAGGAGCCCAGTGCGGAGGTTCCGGAGGGGCAGGTCATCTACACGATGCGGCGTGGTTTCCGGATGAAAGACCGGGTCCTTCGCGCTGCGAACGTGGTCGTCTCTTCCGGTCCTGCTGAAGAGGGATAGTCCCTGATATTTGATTCGAACCGCCAGAATTCGACATGGAAAAACGTTGTTATTACGAAGTGCTCAGTGTCAGCAAGGACGCTGACACGACGGTAATCAAAAAATCATATCGCAAGCTCGCGGTGAAGTATCATCCGGACAAAAACCCGGATGATAAGGAAGCAGAGGAGAAGTTTAAGGAGCTCGGCGAGGCCTATACAATCCTCATGGACGATCAGAAGCGAGCTGCTTATGATCGCTACGGTCACAGAGCCTTCAGTCAGGGGACAGGCCCTTCGGCGGCCGGTGGCGGTTTCGGCGGTGCCGACCCGTTCGATATTTTCCGCGAAGTGTTCAGCGGCGGTGGCGGCGGCGGTGCCGGCAGCATTTTTGAAGAAATGTTTGGCGGCGGCGGTGGGCGTGGTCGTTCCGAGCGTCGCAAGCGGGGTTCGGACCTTCGCTACGATTTGCAGATCTCACTGGAAGAGGCTGCCTTCGGCGTTGAGAAAGAGCTCAAGATCGAGCGTCTCGTTGGATGTGACAGCTGTGACGGCAAAGGGGCGAGCGGCGGAAGCGCTGATATTCGCTCCTGCGCGACCTGCGGCGGCGTTGGTCAGGTCATCACGAGCCGTGGGTTTTTCCAGGTGCAGCAACCGTGCCCCACTTGTGAAGGCACTGGTGAATCCATTTCCAATCCCTGCCCTAAATGTTCCGGTGACGGGCGTACTGACGGAAGCAGTCGTATCAAACTGAAGATTCCGGCAGGAATCATGGAAGGGGCGAGACTCCGCTCAGTCGGGCACGGAGATTCGGGGCGTCAGGGTGCTTCATCCGGCGATCTCTATGTCGTGATTCATATCAAGGAACACGAAGTTTTTGAGCGTGATGACACGGATCTCTACTGTGAGGTTCCCCTGCCGTTCACGCTTGCAGCGCTCGGTGGTGAATTGAAAGTGCCCACTCTGAACGGGGAGGCCAAAGTTAAAGTGCCTGCGGGAACGCAGACGAACACCTCTTTCCGACTCAAGGACAAAGGAATCCCACACCTCCAGTCTGGGCGGAAAGGCGATCTCCTCGTCAATGTGCAGGTCGAAGTGCCGGTGAAGCTCAGCAAGTCTCAGGAGAAATTGCTCGAAGAGTTTGCGGGAACGATCACCGGAAAGAACCAGCCGCTCGGTGGAAGCTTCTTCGAGAAAGCGAAACGCTTTTTCGGGGGGTAGATTCCCTTCAGGTGTTCTCAGCTACTTGACGACCCTCGGGACGATTCCGAGGAAATTGCGCACCGTCTTGAAGGGCTCGACATGGATGGCGGGGTAACTTTCCCCGCGATTGATGTAGAGCCCGCTTGAGGTGCCGCCATCAAGGTTCAACCCCCGATGGATCTTTCTCGCGGGGGAGAAGGCTTTGTGGGCGAGGACTTCGGCGAGTTGAGCGAGAGTGAGAGCGTCACTCAGCCCGATCGCGAAGCCGTTCTCGCCGTCGTGAAGAACGAAGGTGCGTCGTCGCGCGTTCTCTTTCGAAAGGCCTGCAACCGGCTTTCCCTGATCGACGAGGAAGGGGCCGGTTTGAATGAGGTCGGTTGGCTTGTATTTGGGCCCGTACTCGGCGCGTCTCAGGACATAGGGATTGACGTTCCCGCTGGAAAGAATGACCCCGCTGAGGAGGCCTCCCCGGCCGAAGCGCCCCGTCGATTCTCCGCCCGCGATCATGAGCCCGGAAGGGGAGTGGTCTTTGAGGAAAAAGCCGCCGTTACAGCCTGCGAGGCAACCGTGGGTGGTCATCGCTGTCGCGAGGTTGGGGAAAGTTGTCGCGCCGGCGGGGCCGTTGTCGATCACCTTGAAGGTGTGCTTTTTGGCATCGAACCAGACCAGATCGATGCGCTTGCTTGCGAAGAAGCTGGTGTCGCCCACCTCAGAAACGGTGAATCGTTCGTAGATGAGGGGGGAGTCGCTGCTCTGGGCCGGCGAATTGTCGGTCACTTTCCAGTCCGCGCAGGTGAGCGTTGCCGAAAAAACGGAGAAGAAAAGCAGGGTGAGAAATTTCATTCAGTCAACTCAGCCTCATGAAACTTTCGTTCCAAGAGCCATGATCGTCTGAAAGTGCGGTGGATCGGCCTCCCGATCAACTACGGAGATCTCAATATCACAAAAACCCTCATTTTTCAGGAAGCGGGAGATATCCAGTTCCGAAAATCCCAGCCAGGTATCCGCATAAAGATCGCGGGCATCCTCGAATTGATGCTTGAGCAGATCCATGATCACGATTTTGCCACCCGGCTTGAGGATGCGGTGGGCTTCGGAGATCGCGCGGGCGGGCTTCTCGGCGTGGTGCAGCGCCTGACTGAAAAAAGCGATGTCGACGGTATCGGAGTCGATCGGGGCCTCGTCGAGACTGCCGAAGCGGTATTCGAGGTTCTCGTAGCCGTTCTCGCGGGCTATCTTCGTGCCGAATTCGACCATCTTTTCGGAATTGTCGATCGCAATGACCTTTTCGGCACGCTGCGCGAGAAGTTGAGAAAAGGTTCCTTCACCGGCTCCGAGATCGGCAATGACCATCGGAGGCATCAGCTTCAGGAGTGTTTCAGCAAGGGCTTTCCAGGAACGGCCGGGGCAGTAGGTTTTCCCGAATTTTCCGGCGAGTTCATCGAAATAGGCCCGTGCCTTGTCGGAGCGCTTCTTCACTGCAAGGCTCAGAGCGTCACGGTCGTCTTTGATCTCTTCGATATCGGAGGCGGCCAGTTCGAGGGTCTGAATCATCCGCTCGTCGACCGGAGCACTTTCGTTTCCAAAGGTATAGATGATGTTCTTCCCGGATCGGCGATCTGATACCAGCTCCGCCTCCTTGAGCTTGGAAAGGTGGGAGGAGATACGGGACTGCCCCATCCCGAGAATGTCCTGAAGTTCGACCACGGAAAGGTCTTCATGCCGAAGCAGGCAAAGCATTCTCACGCGGGTCGGATCGGCAATGAGCCTGAGAGATTTTAAAATTGACGGCATAAATGCAAGGCTTAATGTATCAACCAATCAAGATTTGTAAATACGACATGGCAAACTCCTATATTTTCTCGTCAGAATCCGTTACCGAAGGTCACCCCGATAAAGTGTGTGATACGATTTCCGATTCTATTCTCGATGCTTGTTTTGAGCAGGATACGGCAAGCCGCGTTGCTTGTGAAACGATGGTAAAAGACAACGCTGTCATCCTTGGCGGTGAAATCACGACCTCCGCTGAATTTGACTACGAGAAGATCGTTAAGGACGCTCTTGTCGAGATCAATTACGACAGCAAGTATGCTGAAGGCACTGACTACAGCTACACTTGTAAGTTCGATGCACAGAATTTCTTCTTCATGAATCTGCTCGGTCAGCAGAGTCCCGACATCGCTCAGGGAGTTGACGCCGCCGGGGCTGATGACAAGGAAACCGAAGAGCAGGGTGCCGGTGATCAGGGCATTATGTTCGGTTACGCCTGTAATGAGACGCCTGAACTCATGCCGGTTCCTATCGCTTACAGCCACCGCCTCGGTGAGAACATCACGAAGCTTCGTAAAGATCGTTCACAGAGCTGGCTTCGTCCTGACTCCAAAACTCAGGTGTCGGTTGAGTATGTGGACGGAAAGCCGAACCGCATCACTGCTGTGGTTGTTTCGACGATGCATGCGGCTGAGATCACCACCGCTGAGATTCGTGAGATCCTCAAGAAGGAGCTTATCGAGAAAACACTTCCTACCGACCTTCTCACTGACGAGACCGCTTATCACATTAACCCAACCGGTCTTTTTATCATCGGTGGACCTGAAGGTGACTGCGGCCTGACCGGACGTAAGATCATCGTCGATACCTACGGTGGCATGGGCCGTCACGGTGGCGGTGCTTTCTCCGGAAAAGACCCAAGCAAGGTGGATCGCTCCGCTGCTTACATGGCTCGCTACGTGGCTAAAAACGTTGTCGCAGCCGGTCTCGCTGACCGTTGTGAGCTTCAGCTCGCCTACGCGATCGGATTCCCCGACCCTGTCTCCATTCACGTTGACACATTCGGAACCAGCCACGTCGACGAAGCGAAAATCGTTTCCGCAGTCAAAGAGGTGTTCTCCTTCAAGCCCGCTGATTTCATCCGCGATCTTGATCTGCTCCGCCCAATCTACCGCAAGTCGACCAACTATGGTCACTTCGGCCGTGAAGACGACCTCAACTCTCTCACCTGGGAGAAAACCGACAAAGTCGACGCCCTCAAGAGCGTTTGTGCCTAACCCGATACCCTTTAAAAAACAAAACAGATGGCTACAGCAATCACAGAAACTTACAAAGTCGCGGACATCAGTCTTGCTGATTTTGGACGCAAAGAAATCGAAGTCGCCCAGCACGAGATGCCGGGCCTCATGGCAACCCGTGCCAAATACGCAGCCGAGAAACCTCTCGATGGTGTTCGCGTTATGGGTTCCCTCCACATGACTATTCAGACAGCCGTTCTCATCGAGACCCTCGTGGACCTCGGTGCTGACGTCCGCTGGTGCAGTTGTAACATTTTCTCGACTCAGGACCACGCCGCTGCTGCAATTGCTGCGACTGGAACACCTGTTTTCGCCTGGAAAGGTGAGTCGCTTGAGGAATACTGGGACTGCACCGAGGCAGCTCTGACCTGGCCTGACGGTAGCGGTCCTGAAATGATCGTTGACGATGGCGGTGACGCGACGCTTTTGATCCACAAAGGAGCTGAGCTCGAAGCGGGAGACACGAGTTTCATCGATTCCGAGTCAGAGAGCGAAGAGGAAGAGGTCATCAAGAATCTCCTTCGCCGCATCCACGGTCATTCTCCACAGAAGTGGACGAATTACATGAAAGACTGGAAAGGTGTTTCCGAGGAAACCACGACCGGTGTTCACCGTCTCTATCAAATGTCTGAGGCTGGTAAGCTTCGCGTTCCAGCAATCAACGTGAACGATTCCGTGACCAAGTCCAAGTTCGACAACCTCTACGGGTGCCGTGAGTCACTCGTTGACGGCATCAAGCGCGCCACAGACGTTATGGTTGCCGGTAAGGTAGCTGTTGTCTGCGGATACGGAGATGTTGGAAAAGGTTGTGCACAGACCCTTCGCGGATTCGGTGCTCAGGTCGTTGTCACGGAGATCGATCCGATTTGTGCGCTTCAGGCGGCAATGGAGGGATACCGTGTTCTCCCTGTCGAAGACACCCTCGGCTGGGCTGACATCTACGTCACCACGACCGGTAACAAGGACATCATCCGCCTCGATCACATGCTTAACATGAAAGATCAGGCAGTGGTTTGTAACATCGGTCACTTCGATAACGAAATTCAGGTCGCCAAGCTCAACAACCACGAGGGCGTCACCAAAGAAGAGATCAAGCCACAGGTCGAGCGTTACACCGTTCCCGGTGGAAATCAGCTCTTCATGCTCGCTGAAGGTCGCCTCGTGAACCTCGGTTGTGCTACCGGTCACCCAAGCTTCGTGATGTCTAACAGCTTCACCAACCAGACCCTTGCTCAGATCGATCTCTGGAAAAACAAAGAGACTTATGCTCCCGGCGTTTACGTGCTTCCCAAGAAGCTCGACGAAGAGGTGGCAAGACTTCACCTCGAGAAGATCGGCGCGAAGCTCACACAGCTTACCCCGGATCAGGCAAGCTACATCGGCGTTCCTCAGGAAGGTCCCTACAAGCCTGAGTTGTATCGCTACTAGTCGTTGCTGATACTAACCAATTCACAAAAAGGCCGACGGGAAACCGTCGGCCTTTTTTTTGTTTTCGTTGAAGTGAGATTTTACGGAGGGTGCTGTTTCCGAAATACTAATTAAGATTCCGACTCCAGCGCCTTCGCGAGCGGGCAGGCAGGAGGTCTCTTTGCGCCATCTCGATAGTCGTTTAAAAGTTGCTTGGAGCGCTTCGCGAGGGCGCGGCGCACTTCGCGGCGCTTTCCTTTTACCCGCGGGATGACCATGTCGTCGTAGGCGGTGGTCTGGTGCCGCATCCAGGCGATGGTGGCGGCTTCAGCCCGACGTTCGATTGGAATCTGTTTGGTCCGTGCGACGGTCCCGCTGCCGACAGGGGTGGCGTGGGCGGCGATTTGGTGAGCCATCTCTTTCGCGAGACTTTCGTATTTTTCCGCGAAGGCGAGGTAGTTGAAAACGGAGCGTTCGAAGTCTGCCGCGTAGGCGACCTGTTCCTTTTCACGGCGCGCTCGACCGGCGTCGAGTTTCTTCTGGTAGGCGGGATCTTTGCGTTCCTCTTCGAGAGCCGCCCGCAAGGCTGCGATTCGTTCAGCGGGGGCCCAGATCCCCTGGGAAAAGGTGCGACGCCCTTTCTTCTCCTTCACCGTCCAGGTGGGGCCGTCCTTCTTGATCCGGCGGGTCAGCGCGGCGTCGCCGGGGGGGAGTAAATCCCAGTTCTCCGGGATTTTGAGCTCTTTCCCTTCGAGGGTGACGACATATCCCCGCTTTGAGGACGGGCGGACTTCAGCAATCGTTTCGACTTGGTCTGACATGGGATCTCTCTTAGGTCATGAGGCTCTGACGGCAGAGCATCGCGTAGATGCCATCTTCCTTGATCAGATCGTCGTGGGTGCCTTCCTCCGCAACCTGTCCGTGGTCGAGCACGTAGATACGGTCGGCGTTGCGGACCGTTGAGAGACGGTGGGCGATGACGAAACTGGTCCGGTTCGCCATCAACTTTTCGAGGGCGGCCTGAATCAGTTTCTCCGTCTCGGTATCGACGCTGGCAGTGGCCTCGTCGAGCAGAAGGATAGGCGGATTTTTCAAGATAACCCGGGCAATTGCGACGCGCTGTTTCTCCCCGACCGAGAGCTTCACGCCGCGCTCTCCGACGTTGGTGTCGAGTTGCTGAGGAAGTGCCTTCACGAATTCCTCAGCGTTGGCGGCGCGGAGGACTTCCCACATCTCTTCGTCGGTGGCACCGTGCTTGGCGAGTTCCAGATTTTCCCGCATCGACCCGTTGAAGAGAAAGCTCTCCTGAGTGACGTAGCCCATCGCATCGCGAAGGGAGGATTTCTTCAGGTCATTGATCGCCTGACCGTCAATTGAGATCGTTCCGCTGTCGGCTTCGTAGAAGCGTGTCAGGAGGTTGATGATCGTGGATTTCCCGGCTCCGGTATGTCCCACCAGCGCGATCATCTGGCCGGGTTCGGCGCGCATCGCGACGCCTTTAAGGGTTGAAATATCGTCACCGTAGGAAAAGCGAACCTCGTCGAGGACAACCTCGCCTTTGATGGGGCGTTTCAGATCTTCGCCGATGTCGATGTCGGGTTCCTCCTCGGCGTCGACGATTTCAAAGACGCGTTCCCCCGCAGCCCGGCCGGCCTGGAAAATCTGATTCAGTCCGTGAAGTCGTGTGATTGGCTCGTAGAACAGCGAGAGGGCGACGAGAAAGGCGACAAAGACACCGGTCTCCTTCTCCAGGGTAGCTTGATCGGGTGCCTGCATCACAGACCATGCGCCGAAGCCGACGACGAGGACGTAGCCGAGGTTCCGGCAAAACTCCATGCTCGGGCTGTAGCTCGCCCAGACCCGCATGAGCCGGAGTGTTGCCTGTCTCACGAGGTCGCTTGCCTCGTTGAAACGACTCAGTTCCGCCTCTTCGCGGGTGAAGGTTTTGATCTGCTGGATGCCGTCGATGTTGTCATGTAAGAGCGAGTTCATGTCGCTCGTGGCGTTGCGGACGCGGCGGTGGCGGGCCGGTGCCGTTTTGGTGTAGGTCCACGCTCCAATGACGAGAAAGGGCATCGGGATCATCGCGATGAAGGCGAGGGTCATATTCTCTTTGAAGAGGAAAAATCCCACCACGAGAATTTGCAGCACCGCTACGACACCCTGTTCGATCCCGTCGATGAGAACCCGTTCCATCGCGGTGACGTCTTCCGTGACCCGGGTCATAACGTCTCCGGTTCGTTTGTTATCAAACCAGCGCATCGGGAGTCGCTGGATTTTTTCATACAAATCGGACCGAATATCAAAGATCACGCTCTGCTCGAACGTATTGTTGAGAATAATGCGGAGAGCATTGAACAGATTGGTGACGAAGAAAGCGCCCGCGGCGATGAGCGCCAGGGGAATGAGGCGGTCGAAGTCACGGTTCGGGATCACTTCCCCGGTGATGGTTTTCGTGACCTCGGGAAAGACAATCACCATCAAAGTCATGATCACCGCGCAGGAAAGCTGCGAAATGGCGAGAACCGGATAACGTTTTAAGTAAGAGAAGATTCGCGGAATCGTCTTCATAAGAAGGTATTTGAATTGAAAAGAGGGATTTTAAGGAAATGTTAAGTATCGTTCGCCACTTCGGCGCGAATGCAGATTGAATCATGCCCCGCAAACGAAAGCGCTCTATCTTTTTCTGGCTTGTTACGCTTCCGCTTCTTCTATTGGTGGCGTTTGTGGTGCTTTGCAATCTCTGGATCGTCGGATCGACGAGAGAGAGGGTTTTCGCCACGGTTTCGGATGTGACGGAAGCACCCGTCGGGTTGGTCCTTGGGACGTCGAAGAAGGTTTCCCCTGACACTTTGAATCTGCATTTTCAAAACCGGGTCAAGGCCGCCGCCGAGCTGATCAAATCGGGACGGGTCGAGACATTGCTCGTGAGCGGCTACCGGGATTCACGCTACTACGACGAAACCCGCGATATGATCAAAGGGCTCACGGAAATGGGCGTCCCGAAGGCGAGCATCATTGCGGATGACAAAGGGGCGAGAACCCTCGATTCCCTGAGCCGGGCGAAGTCCGTCTTCGGGTTTGAGGATGTCGTCATCGTTTCCGACGATTTTCACGTGAATCGTGCCCTCTTTATCGCTGATCACGTCGGGGTGAAGGCCGTTGCGCTCGAAAGCGCCGAAGTTGACCGGATGGATTCCCGGAGCGTTCGGATTCGCGAATGCTTCGCCCGTGTCAAAGCGGTCATCGATCTCTACTTCGTAAGGCCCGAAGCGCAGCGGGAAGCGATTTCCAATACCGCTTCCTCGGATCCAATCTGAGAAAGGATTCTGTTTACTTGCGCTTCGTTGTCTTCAGGAGTTCTCCCGATTGGCTGAAGGTGGATACCATTTCGTCTTCGCCGTTTGAGTGATAGTGCAGGACCTGGATCACGTCATCGTGAAGCTGAATCGCATCAGGCCACCACATGTCGTCGGCGGCGTAGCTCCATTTCACTTTCCCGTCCGGGGCGACCGCTGTGATCACGGGGCCGTAGTAGCCGCTGCAATATATAGTGCCATCCTTCCCCACGACGGGTTGATGGGAGCAGGCGCCCACTTCCGTTTTGCGAAAATTAATCGTTCCGGTAGCAAGGTCGATGGAGTGCAGTTTCCCGCCGATGGTGACCAACACGGCTCCATTCGAAACGACATGCGGGGAGACGGGATCCAGTTCCGTTTGAGGGAGGTCCAACCAGGATTTCTCCCAGAATTGTCTGTCAGCGCTCCAGCAGCTTAACGAAAAATCAAAAGTTCCCTGGTTGTCGGTGAGTTTTGCTTTCACTTCCAGCGGCTGCGCTTCCTGCGCTGAGGCAGGGGAAAACAGGAAGAAACCAAGAAATAGCAGAATCCACTTTTTCATATTAAACAGGAACAGGGAAAATTGGATCGATGGCAAGAGGTATTCCTGCCATGATGTCGGGCGACCTGCGGGGTCGGCAGGTCGTGACAGGATGCCGCGAGACGACAAACAGCCCGGCGTTACCGGCGATGTTTTGTGTTCCCGATTAAAAACGACCGCCTCGATTGGAGGTCGTAAAACTAGCTGTTCAGCTCGGCGACGACTTTCTCAAGTCCTTCGACATCAGCAAAACTGAGACAGGTTTTCTTGCGGTCGATGCGACGCATCATCCCCGCGAGAACGCGCCCGGGGCCGAGCTCGATGAAAAGTTCCTCGCCCTTGTCGATAAATGCCTGAACGCTCTCGCCCCAGCGAACTGAACCGCTCACCTGAGCTTCAAGCGTTTTGCGAATGTCATCTCCTTCGCTGACTTCTCTGGCTTCGACGTTGCAAAAGACGGGAACCTTGGGTGTATTCAGTTCCAGGCTTTGCAGGACCGCTGCGAGTTTTTCCTGTGCCGGAAGCATGAGCCGTGAGTGATACGCGCCGGCCACTTCGAGCTCCTGTGCGATGCGAACGCCGAAATCACTGGCGCAGGCGACGGCCGCCTCGATGCCTTCTTTCGTTCCTGAAATCACGATCTGTCCGGGGCAATTGAGATTCGCGACATCGACGTCGCATTTCTCGGCGAGCTTGTAGATGTCCGCCTCTTCACCGCCGATGAGCGCTGCCATCGAGCCTTTTGTCGCGCTGGTGGCCTCTTCCATGAAGGCGCCACGCTTCGCGACGAGATCGAGACCGGTTTCAAAATCAAACGTTCCCGCCGCGGCGTGAGCGGTGAATTCTCCGAGAGAAAGTCCTGCGCATCCTGCGATCTCGAGGTCGGGCACCTGCGCCTTGAGCAGTTCGAGACAGGCGAGGCCGTGGGCGTAGAGTGCCGGCTGGCAGATCGAGGTGCGGGTGAGCTCTTCGGCGGGTCCGTTGAACATTTTCTCACTGAGGGAAAACCCGAGCTGCGCGTCAGCCTTGTCGAAAAGCGCCTTCGCTGCGTCAAATTGCTCAGCGAGGTCGCTTCCCATCCCTACGGATTGTGCTCCCTGCCCGGCGAATAAAAGTACTGCTCGTTTTCCCATAATCAGGTCGCAACTCAATCGCGAATCAGACGAACTGCAAGCCTTTTCGGCGGAGGTTGCAATGACGGCGTGGCGCTTCTTGCGTTAGGGCGTGAGTAAAGGTCGTATCGTTTTGTCCATGGAGAGGCTGCATCCTGCTGCCCGGCGGAGACTCCGGGCAGGGCTGGTGCTGGCGGCTGGAAGCGGGCCACTCCTTGAGGCCGGTGTGTTGGGTGATCGGTTAAAATCCACATTCCCATCTCCGCCGTGTTCTGGTATGGAGAGAGCATCTTATGAATTTCTTTATCCGCAGTTTTCGCAGACATAACCCTGTCAGGTCACTGACCTTACCCTGTTGGGTCGCTGCTTTGCTTCTTCTCCAGTCTTCGACCTTCGCTGATTCGAAAAAGCCGAATGTCCTTTTTATATCGGTGGATGACCTTGCGAGTTCGCTCGGTTGCTATGGGGATCTCATCGCGCAGACGCCGAACATTGATCGGCTCGCGGCGTCGGGAGTGCGGTTTGATCGGGCCTACAATCAGCTCCCGCTTTGCAATCCGACACGGGCGAGCATCATGACGGGCCTCCGCCCCGATACGATCAAGGTTTACGATCTCGACCAGCATTTCCGTGAGGCGGTTCCGGATGCGGTGACGCTGCCGCAGCTTTTTAGGAAGGCGGACTACTTCTCGGCTCGTGTCGGGAAAATCTATCACTACAACGTGCCGGCGAGCATCGGGACGGACGGGTTTGACGATCCTCCTTCCTGGGAGCGGACCGTGAATCCGAAGGGCCGTGACAAGGATGAGGAAGATCTCATTTTCAACGCGGAGCCTCATCGCAAGATCAGCGGGGCGTTGAGCTGGCTCGCGGCAGAGGGCACGGACGAGGAGCAAACCGACGGGATGATCACGACGGAGGCGATCAAGATCATGGAGGAGAAAAAAGACGAGCCGTTCTTCCTCGGGGTGGGATTTTTCCGACCTCATACGCCGTATGTTGCGCCGAAGAAGTATTTCGATCTCTACCCGAAGGAGAGTCTGAGACTGCCCTACGCACCGAAAGGGGACCGGGATGACATCCCTGTTCCGGGATTCGCTCATAACTGCCCGATTCCGAATTACGGGCTCGAGGAGCCGGTCCTGCTGGGAGCATTGCAGGCCTATTATGCCTGTGTCTCTTTCGTCGACGCACAGGTCGGGCGGCTTCTCGATGCGCTGGAGAGGCTTGAGCTGGAGGATGATACCATCGTCGTTTTCTGGAGCGATCACGGGTATCACCTCGGCGAGCACAACGGGGTTTGGCAAAAGCGGACTCTATTTGAAGAATGCTCGCGGACGCCGCTCATCATTCGCGTTCCCGGTGCCGCTGGGAATGCGCAGGATTGCAGCCGTATCGTCGAGTTTGTCGACATTTATCCGACGATTGCAGAGGCGGCGGGGCTCGCTCTGCCTGAGGAGCTGGAAGGGAAAAGTCTTGTACCGTTGTTAGAGGATCCCATCGCAGAGTGGGACGGTTATGCGATCACACAGATTCTGCGTCCTCAGGATGACCGGCTCGACACGCCGGTGATGGGCTGCAGTATCCGGACGGATCGCTGGCGCTTCACGGAGTGGGCGGAAGGCGCTTCGGGGGAGGAGCTATACGATCACTGGGCAGACCCGATGGAGTTTGATAATCTCGCGGTTGACCCGTCGCCCGCGGACAAGGCAGTCATGGACGAACTGCGACCGCTGTTGAGAGCAAAGGCGAGTGGAAAAATCCCGACGACGCCGTTCAACGAGCCGCGGTTGTAGGGCTTGAGATCTGTGGTCGGAACGATTCCCGTGCCGCTACCCAGAAACCAAGAACCAAGAACCAAGAACGGACTACCTCACTTCGGGCTCGACTGTGTTTCCGGGGCAGAACGAATCACGAGAGGGGGGCGGGACTGGTCGTCTTTCTCGTAATCGATCGTGGAGCGATACGATTTCTTCGCCGCCGGAATGTGATAAATGCTGGAGCGGGGAAGTTTGGGGAGGCCAATTGAGTTCACACTTCCGGCCGGGCTGATGACTTGTTGACCTGCCATCTCCGGGCTGGTTGAACCAGTTTTGCCTTCGTTGAAACGTGACTCGTCGAGTCGGATATCATCACTGGCACGAGAGGAATCATCGATCGACACTGGCTTGGGAACCAGTTTGCGCTCGTCCACTTCGTCGACGGGAAACGCGTTATCCATGAACGATTCGTCAGCATTGGCGCTGGCGCGTGATACCCGGACCTCGTCGCGGGTTTTGTATTTCACCGGCTTTTCGGAAAGTTTCTGTTCGGGCCAGTTTTTGCCTTCGACCTTGGCGGTCATGCGGGCGATGGCCTCACGAATGTCTTCGTCCATCTCCATTGCTTCAGGCGGAAGCTCCGTGTTGGCGCGGGCTGAATCGGCAAGGCTTTTGGCAACGACCGCTTCATCTGCGGTGAAAGCGTCACGGATAATGTTTCCGAATTCCGGTGCGGCGAGCAATACCGCTTCTGCTATGGAGTTGTCCTCGTTGGGGAACTCGTTCCGGGCGACGTAGATGAGCTGGGTGAGCAGATTTGAATCCGGATTTGAAGATTCAATCGCTTTGATCATGAGATCGCGACGGCAGCCCGGGTTGGTTTGCAGTGCATCCTGGAAGAACATGAGGACGTGATCGGGCTGAGCCTGAATTCCCGCGACGAGCGTTTCAATGGCGCTGCTGCAATCCTCAGCGGATTCAGAAGCGGTCGACCATGTGGGAAGAATAGTGCCAATGGTCAAGGCAATCAGAGGGATAGCGAGCTTCATAAGAATCGATTTGAAGTGGAGCGGGTAGTGGGAATCGAACCCACATAACTAGCTTGGAAGGCTAGGGCTTTACCACTAAGCTATACCCGCAATCGCTATAACATCTCAAAGTTTTATAAACTTTCAATTAAATTTTAATAAACTTAACCTTTAACTGAGTTTTAGAAACTGAGCTGTTCCTCACGGAGTGACCCGCGAGGGATGTGAATTTAGCGATGTCTTGGCAAATGCCAACCTGATTTTTAAGAAATTTACAGATTCGTGAAAAAGACCCTGAAACGCTGGCGAAAACGAGGAGGTGAGTTGCTGATTTTGGCACCGCTTTTCGTGGTTTGCCTTTTTGCGATGGTGGGAATTGTCGCGGTGGATCTTCGCCTTTTCCCGTTGGCCGGACTGGTAATTGTCTCTTTGGCAGGGCTTTCGATGGTTTCGTGGAAAAGAGAAGGCACCTTTGTTTCTCTCTTCGTCGCTTCCATCGCGGTTTTGCTCGTGGCGGGAGGCGTTCACGAAAATCGTCTCAGACAGATTGCTTCATTTCCTTTCGCGGTGAGCCTTGGTGAAGGGGATTCCTTTGAGGTGGAGATTTCAGGGTGGGTCGCTTCTCAACCAAATCCCCGCGCAAATTCGACTCAGGCTATCGTCGAAGTCGAAGCAATTTCGATTTCCGGTGAACCTTTGGAGACGAGGCATCGGGTTCCTGTTCTGATTCGGAAAGGTGATCTTCAGCTGGAATACGGGGATCGTATCCGCGCGACAGGCGTGCTCTCGCCGCTGGATCCCCCGATGGTCCCGGGTGGCTTTGATGCGAGGGAGTTCTATTTCCGGCAATCCGGTTCTCTGGGGCAGTTCGAGGTCAGTGCCGGGGATGAGTTCGAGATGCTTGAGGGACGACGCGGCTGGGAGTTGATCCGGTTTGCCCATCGATCAAGAGCGGTCATGGAGGAGTTGCTCCTGAGAGGGCTGAGTTCCGCTGACCTACCCTACGCGGGCCTGATCGCGGCGATGTCGCTGGGGGCGCGGGACAGCGCACCGGCGGATATCGAGGAGTTATTCAAGCTCTCCGGGACGACGCACCTTTTTGCGGTTTCGGGAATGCATGTTGCGATTGTGGGTGGGCTCTTCCTCGGCCTCGCGCTCCTTCTGCGAATTCCGAAACGGCGGGCCATCTGGATTGTGATTCCGCTGATTCTTTTCTACGCGGTTCTCACGGGGCTGCGCCCCTCGGCGGTCCGGGCGGCGGTGATGTTTTCGATTTTTCTGCTGGGGTTTGGAATCAAAGAAAGCCCGAGGCTCTTCAATCTGCTCGGGTGTGCGGCGCTCCTGATTTTGCTCGTCGATACACAGCAGCTTTTCCTTCCCGGGTTTCAGCTTTCGTTCACGGTGCTGTTTTTCATCGCTTTGTTCGGGCACGGTTTGAGAAAACTGATCGAGGCACCGTTTCGGTCGGATCCTTTTATTCCCCGGCGACTCATCAATCCGATGCGCCATTCTTTCAACGCGGGCGTTTCATGGTTCGCCGCGATTCTCGCGATATCGGTGACCTCCTGGATCGGTTCGGCGGGTTGGTTGAGCTGGCACTTTCACAGCCTCGCGCCGGTCGGGGTGATCGCGAATCTGTTCATGGTGCCGCTCGCCGGGCTCGTCATCATGATCGCGTTTGCCTCGCTCGTCCTTTCGGCGCTGCATCTCGGGCCGGTCGTGGCTTTGCTCAATCAGCTGAATGTCGGTGCTGCGATTCTCCTGACGAGCTGGGCGCAGTTTTTCGCGACGCTTCCCGGGGCGACGCATCACGTGGGAAGCCAAGATCTCTCCGCTGCTTTCGAGGCGGATGACACCTTGCGAATCGATAGCATGGGTGCTTTCGGAGCTGCCGCGAACTTGATTCAAATACCTCTCTCAGCTGCCGCGGGTGGTCAGACCTGGGTGATCGATAGCGGTGATGATCTCACCTATCGAAACCAACTCCTGCCGCTCCTTCGGTATCGGGGGATCAATCACATCGACTCGCTTGTGATCACTCACGGGGACATGGCCCACATCGGTGCCGCGCCCGGGATGATTGCTCATTTTCGTCCCGGTCTACTTCTCGAATCAAACGCAGAAAACCGTTCACCGGTCTACTCTGATATTCGGGATTTGTGTGATCTTCATTCGATTCAGCGGTTGAGTGTTTCGGCAGGGGGCCGCATCGAACCGGGCGAAGGAATCCACATTGAGGTACTCGCTCCGGAGGAGGGCAATAATGGGCGACTCGCCGACGATAGAGCTCTCGTCATGAAACTGGTCTACGGTGACTGGTCGGTATTGTTTAGCTCTGACGCAGGATTTGAAACGGAAAAGAAACTGCTCGAAGCCGGCGTCAATCTCCGGGCCGATGTCTGGATTCGCGGTCAGCACAGCGCTTCGCCGTCGGGGCTTCCGGCCTTTCTCGAAGCGATCTCGCCACGGGTTGTCATTTCGAGTCATGCTGATTTTCCCGCGAGTGAAGCGATACCGGAGCGGCTGAGAGAAAATTTGCGTGAACGGGGGATTCCGCTCTTCGATTATCAACGGCACGGAATGGTCAGTCTCTCTATCGAGCCCGAAAAAATGAGAGTAAGTCCGTACAAGCTTCCCGGAGAGGGAAGAAATCTTTTTAAAAAATAAGCTAAGAGATCCCCATCAGATCCGTGTTATACAGAACAAATTCCTCATTTAGTTTTACGATTGGGCTATAAAAATTATAGTATTCTAAATCAAATCGTGATACTTTAAGGGTGGAGCCGCAGAGCATGTTGACTAATCGTGTTTTTTGCGTCATTGAAACAGTTCATAAACATGCGAAGCACAATTCCCATACGCTCCCGGTTTTTTCTCCTTTTAGGAGGTGCATCTCTCTTGGTTTCAACGAGTTGCACAACTACCTCAAATCTTTCAGGTGTGACCGCATCCAACATCAATGCGGTGAACCGCATTGCCGATGAAGATGTTCAAGAGGTGGCTTCTCCCGGTGACGTAAGTGCCCCGACACCAGCGGAATCCATCGTTGGTGCGCCCGCAGTTGAGCAACCCGCTCAGGTGGAGCAAGTTGCTCAGAAGCGGGATTATGAGCCCAAGCCGGTCGTGAGTTTGACGACCGTTCCCCGCACTTCGGTGGGAAACCGACCCACCAATCAGATCATGATGGTGAGAACAACCGCTTACAGCCATCTTCAGGCGGACAGTTTGCAATACGGTCGCCTCAGTGCTGCCGGAAACACTCTTCAGTATGGTAATCAGGTTCGAAGTGCCGCCGCTGACTGGTCCAAGTACCCTCTCGGAACCCGCTTCGTGATTGAGGGGCTTCCTTATCAGTATGTCGTCGACGATTATGGCAGTGCGCTCTGCGGCACAGAGACCATTGATATTTACAAGCCCAATCTCAGTGGCATCGGTGACTGGGGGGTCCGTAATGTTCCGATTCGCGTTCTTGAGTGGGGTTCTTTTGAGGAGAGTGCTAAAATTCTCAACGAGCGCAAGCACGTCAAACATGCCAATCATGTTCGGAAGATGCTCAGCGATATTGAGCGCAAGGGCCTCGCCGGCTACAAGAAATCCGGTGGCAGCGCCTAGTTTTCCTTTTTCTGCGGCGCATGACGAAAGCGGAGCGCGCAGCGTTTGTTCTCACGGAGCTTGAACGGCTCTATCCGGAGACTCCGATCCCGCTGGATCACACGAGTTCCTATACGCTTCTCATTGCGGTTTTGCTTTCCGCGCAATGCACCGACGAGCGGGTCAACACGGTGACTCCCGCCCTTTTTGCTCTCGCCGATAACCCGGCGGATATGGCGAAAGTCCCCGTCGAAGAGATCAAGGCAATCATCCGTCCCTGTGGACTGTCACCGCGCAAGTCGGCTGCGATTTCGGAACTGTCAAAAATTCTCGTCGAGCAGCACGACGGGGAGGTTCCCGCTGACTTTGCCGCGCTCGAAGCGCTTCCCGGGGTTGGACACAAAACCGCCTCTGTCGTCATGGCCCAGGCCTTCGGGTTTCCAGCTTTTCCGGTCGACACGCACATTCACCGTCTCGCACAGCGCTGGAAGCTGACCTCGGGGAAAAAT
The DNA here is from genome assembly GCA_029213065.1 of Verrucomicrobiales bacterium. Lineage (GTDB taxonomy): Bacteria > Verrucomicrobiota > Verrucomicrobiia > Verrucomicrobiales > DEV007 > Arctic95D-9. The sequence goes on from JARGPH010000020.1 coordinate 44,611, forward strand.
GTTGTCGAGACCGAGAAAGATTTGAAGCGAGCGTTTCCTGAAGAGACCTGGAACAAGCTGCACCTCCAGTTCATTTTCTATGGACGCGAGCACTGCACGGCACGCGGTTGCGACGGCACTGTGTGTGGTTTTTGCCGGACCCTCTTTCCCGATCGGAAGCGGGCTGTTAAGACGAAGAAGTGAAGCTGCGACGCGTCACTTGCTCAGGTAGACCCAGGGGCGTTCCTGCAGTTCCTTTGTCTCGTCTCCCTGCGTTTCTGAAACCCAGAATGAGACGGGGCTGCGGTTGAAATTGCGTTCATTGATTCCGCGAAGAATGGCGGTGCTGTCCATGATGAGGAAGGCGGGAACGTCTTTGTCCCAACCTGTATTCGAGTAGAGAAAGAGTCCATTCACCTCGGTGAGGCCTCCGTTGGTGGTTTCGATGACCGTCCCGACATTTTCCGTTTTCATGCCGAGAATCCAGAGTTTGCCGCCTGTGTTGCGGCATTTGGTGCCTTTCCGCTCGCTGTTGAGCTGGCGGCACCAGGCGCTTTGATTGGGAGCGACGCGGTCGAGATGACCGCTGAAGTCCTCGAGGAAAAGGTCACCTGTGTTGTGGCCTTCGACGTTAAAGCCCATCGTCGAACTCACAATAAGCGTTCGTTTGCTCTCGTGGCGTATCAGCATTGGCGCGGCACCGCTGCGACCGCTGATGCGTTCGATAATCACGGCAGGTGAATCTTTGAGGCCGGCGGGGTGATTGTTGTCGACGAACTTCCAAAGAGGTGTTCCCTCAGTCGTGAAGCGCCCTTCGAGACCGATGATTCTTTGAACGGGGCCGCGGATTCGCACTTCGGAATCGAAGCGAAATGTGGCTCCGGCAGGGAGGTAGACCGTTTTCGCTCCCGAGTCGATCGCCCGCTGCAGGGCTGGGCTGGAATCTTTCTCGCCGGTAGGGTCGGCGCCGAAGCCGTTCAGATTCGCCCAGTCTTTGCCGGGATCTCCCCAGGGGACCGTCGGAGTCTCTTTGATTGGGAGCGAGGGAAGGTCTTCGATGCCATCGAGAGAGTTGTCTTTCAGTTCACGGAAAAGGGAGGCAACGTTGCGATGGGAGGTGTCGTTCGTAATGAGGCCATCCTCATCGACGTCGCCTTTGTCCCTGTTCTTATCGGAGTGGTCGACGGGTTTTCTGTAGTCAAAGATCTCGACGTTTTGAAACACCATCTGCCGCTGATTCAGAATCCCGGGGATATGGTGGGGCGCTTTAATTCCGTGAAGGTGCGAATCCATGAGGACGATCGAACCCCATGAGTTGCGTTCGTTGTAAAGCGCGGTGACGCGATTTTCGCTGCTGAGTTTGCGCACGAAAATCATCTGGTGATAGTTCCACCAGCCGAATTTCCGCTGGTCCCTTAGGGTAATAGTTTCAAAGGTGGCCGAGTTCACCGGCCACTTTGTGCTGATGCCGACCTCGAAGCCATCGACGGTGAGGTTTTTCACTAACAGGGGGCCAATCTCATCGGTGTGGCCGAGATCGAGTCCGATTTTGCCCGAGCCGTTTTCCGATTCGATCGTGACATTCCGGATTCCGCCCTGATTGCTCGCGTTGAATTGCATCCCGATCGCGTTCCAATTGTCTTTCCGGATCCTGATCGTGAGATCGCGGACCGCGTTGCGAAATCGTTGTGCCGGCTTGTTGCCTGTCCAGATCACCGGTGAATGCTGGCCTTCGGTAAACTTTTTTGTCTTTTCCGGAACTTCAAGAATACTGAGGGCCTCGCCGGCTCCCTGAAGAATCGTCCGCTTCTGCGCCACTCCGGGATGATCGCCATCGGGCCATTTCAAGGTGTCAGTGACCCGATAGGTGCCGGGCGGCAGGTAAATGATGCGGTTACCGGCGGGGTGGAAGTTCAGCGCCTCCTGGATCGCTTTGGTATCGTCCTTGCCGTCGTCCGGAACCGCACCGAAATCGAGGACGTTGATAATTCCTCCATCAGCGGGAAAAACAATCGGCACCGGTGCTTCCTGAGCCGGCAGTAACGTGAGGCTCAAGAGGGGTGGGAATGCGATGTAACAGAGGCGAATCATAAACCAGACAGGGTCAAGCCGGTGACTTAACAGGGTTGGATCACAGACTATACCCTATTGAACGCGATGTCGGGTGCGGAAGGGCGTATCATTTTGGCGTCTCCTCAAGGGGGGGATCGTCGATCAGGAGACTTGTGCCTTCGATTTCCTTGTGACGCTCCATCCATACAAAGCAATCACGATGAAACAGATTGCGGGGAGAAAGAAGGAAACGCGGGCGCCGATGAGTCCGAACACGGTTTCCTGATCGATGATCATGGCCTGCAGGGGCGGCATGAGACAGCCGCCGCCGATCGCGAGAATGAGGCCGGCGGATCCGAGTTTTGCGTCATCGCCGAGGCCATCGAGCGCGAGGCCGTAGATGGTCGGGAACATCAGTGACATGCAGGCCGAGATCCCGATGAGGCACCAGAGACCAATCATCCCGGGGAGAAAAATCGTTCCGAGTGCAAGCAGACCGCCTCCAATCGCGAGTCCGAGGAGGAGCTGGCCGGGGCTGGTGTAGTGCAGAAGAAAGGTGCAGATAAAACGGCTCGATACGAAAATGATCATCGCGATAATGTTGTATCCTTGGGCCTCCTCCTTGCTCATCCCCATGGTCGCTCCGGCGTATTGGATGATGAAAGTCCAGCACATGATTTGTGCACCCACGTAAAAGGCCTGTGCGACGACGCCGCGCCGATAGCGGCGGTTCGCGAGGAGGCGCTTGATGGTGCCCCCGAGATCCAATGAGCCGGGGCCACTTTCGCCGGTTCGTGGCAGTCGGGAGATCGCGAAGACAACAAAGGCAACCGCAACAACGATACCGAGGATCAAATAGGGGCCGACGATGACGTCGAGATCGCTCTTCGCGATCGCGGCAAAAGCATCGGGATCAGTCTCAAGCATTTCACGCCGCGTGCCTTCGTCCGTCTTGTCGAGGCGGGCGAGGATGAACTCTTTCGCGACGAACATGCCGGTGATCGATCCGATGGGGTTGAATGCCTGAGCGAGATTGAGACGTCGTGTCGCGGTTTCCTCCGGCCCCATCGAAAGAATGTAGGGGTTCGCGCTCGTCTCGAGAAAGGAGAGGCCGCAGGTCATCACGAAGTAGGCGAGAAGGAAGGGGGCAAATTGCTGCAGGTTGCCCGCGGGAATGAAAAGGAGGCAACCGAGTGCGTAGAGCCCCAGACCCATGAGGATGCCGCTTTTGTAGGTGAAGCGCTTGATGAAAATCGCCGCGGGGATTGCCATGACGCAGTAGCCGCCGTAGAAGGCGGACTGGACCAGTGAGCTTTGGGTGTTGGTCAGGAGCAGAATATTCTTAAACGCCGCGACCATGGGGTTTGTCACGTCATTCGCGAATCCCCAGAGTGAGAACAGCGTCGTCACGAGGATGAAACCGAAAAGATAGGACTTCGGGATGGTTTTCGGGGAAGTGGCTGGTTGGGACATGAGGCAGGATTTGAAGACTCTGCATCCAATCGCTTTTGTCATGAAAAGGCAAGATCGCGATGCTGTGAAGTGGAACGAGTTTCGTTCCTCTACGCGCGTTGGGAGCTGATCGAGGGTAGAGGAAGGAGCATTCCTTCCATGCAGATGCCCCGGGGGCTTCAGAGTCGTGATGCTGTGAAATGGAACGAGTTTCGTTCCTCTACGCGCGTTGGAAAGCGGATCGAGGGTAGAGGAAGGAGAATTCCTACTCGCGGTTTCGCGAGTCGATCATGATGGTAACGGGGCCGTCGTTGACGAGGGCGACATCCATCATTGCTCCGAACTGGCCGGTGGGAACGGGGCGCCCGAGCCCTTTCTCAAGCTCGCTGACAAATTTTTCATAGAGTGGGATCGCCTGCTCGGGTCTTGCGGCGCGTTCAAAGCTGGGGCGGTTTCCTTTTTTGACGCGGGCGTGGAGAGTGAACTGACTCACGACAAGGGCGTCCCCGCCTGTATCGAGAATGGAAAGGTTCATTTTGCCGGCTTCGTCCTCGAAAATCCGCATTCCGAGGATCTTTTTGACGAGCCAATCGATGTCGGATTCGTCGTCAACCTGCTCGATCCCGAGCAAAATGAGAAAGCCGGGGCCTATCTCGCCGTTTACAGTGCTGTCGATCGTGACAGAAGCTTCACTCACTCGTTGTAGCAGGGCTCGCATGATGATTTAATTCTTTGTAAAATTTAGATTTACTAGACTTTGCCTCTCCGGCGGGCGGTGTTATATTCCGCTCCCTTCGATTTGGGGCTCCCATTCACTTTACCTTACTTTATGGACATTCTCGTTTCCGTTTTACGTTTCATCGGCATTCTTTTCCTCGTGATCATGATGTTCAATATCATGATTGTGGTTCATGAGTGGGGCCATTTTCTCGCCGGTCGCTGGCGTGGACTTTACATTGATCGCTTTCAGATCTGGTTCGGCAAGCCTATTTGGAAAAAGACTTACAACGGTGTGCAGTATGGACTTGGTTCGATTCCTGCAGGCGGTTTTGTATCGCTTCCCCAGATGGCACCAATGGAGAGCATCGAAGGGAAAGTCGATGACGGTGAGGGAGATGAGACTCCGAAAAATCTGCCACCGATTTCAGCGCTCGACAAAATCATCGTTGCCGCAGCGGGGCCACTTTTCAGTTTTCTCCTCGCCTGTGTCTTCGCCTGCATCGTCTGGGCAGTGAAAAAGCCGGTCTCGGAATCGGTTGCGACGACCACGGTTGGGATGGTCGCGCCGGGGACTCCTGCGGAGAAGGCAGGTCTCCTTCCCGGGGACAAGATCACCTTCGTCGATGGTAAAGAGGTGAAGCGTTTTCAGGGAATGGATCGCTCCATCATGTGGACGATTATTTCGAGTGATAACAAAGACATCGAGGTTGATTTTATCCGTCCCGGAAAAGGTGAGATGAGCGTTATCGTAGAGCGACCTGAAGCGGCGGAAGTCGCGGTCGTGGAAGGATCCGCCTTGAAAAAATTCTGGGCGAAAATCAGTTCCCGTCCACCGCTCAGAACCATTGGAATTCGTCCCCGGCTCTCCGCCGTGGTCGGACGCGTCATGGAGAACAGCCCTGCGGCCGATGCGGGTCTCGAGACCGGCGACATCATCACCCATTTGAATGGAGAGCCTTCTGTCAGTCAGATGAGCGTGAGCACCTTCGACTGGAAGGCGGGAGAAAAAGTCAACCTGACCCTGAAGCGCGGCGACGAGACTCTGGAAAAGGAGATCACGCCACGTGTGCCGGAGGTTGATGGGAGTAAAGCGATGCTCGGCGTCGCCTGGGACGGTGATGGGATCCGCACTCTTGTGCGTGAGAATCCGGTCACTCAGGTCGTGAACAGCTTCAAGTCGATTACGAAAACGCTCCAGGCGGTTTTCTCTCCGAAGTCAGATGTGAAGGCGGGACACCTCAGTGGTCCGGTTGGGATCATGGGCCTCTACTACGATCTTTTTCAGCACAGCGAAGGCTGGCGCCTTGCCCTGTGGTTCAGTGTCCTTCTCAACGTGAACCTCGCAATTTTGAATATGCTGCCGTTCCCGGTTCTCGATGGCGGACACATCGTCATGGCCCTGCTCGAAGCGGCTCGCCGTAAGCCGATTCCGTTCAAGGTTCTTGAAGTGGTGCAGACCGCCTTTGTCCTCATGCTGCTCGGGTTCATGGCTTTTGTGACCCTGAAAGATGTCGGTGATCGAGTGCCCGATGGCGCTGCGCCGGTGGAGCAAAAGGTTCCGAAATTTCTCCCTCTGAAAAAATAGAGTGTGGCGTAGCGTAGAGAGTTGTTTGATCATTGAAATATGAGCCGCTACTACGCTCCTTCCCCCCTTACCTCGAAACGCCGCCCCACCCGATCCGTCGCGATCGGGCCGGTTGGTGTCGGAGGTGAGAATCCGATTCGGGTTCAGTCCATGCTCACGAGTGATACCCGTGAAACGGACGACTGTGTCGCCGAAACGATGGGGCTCGTCGAGGCTGGTTGTGAGATCGTCAGGGTCACAGCGCAGACGAAAAAGATCGCTGCCAATCTGGAAAACATCGTTGCCGGTGTTCGTGCGAAGGGGAGTGAGGTTCCGATCGTCGCCGACATTCATTTCAAGCCCGACGCGGCGATGGAGGCGGTGAAGTGGGTTGAGAAAGTTCGCGTTAATCCGGGTAACTACGCGGACAAAAAGAAGTTTCAGGTCCGTGAATACACCGATGATCAATACGCGGAGGAACTGGTTCGCCTTGTTGAAGACTTCGGTCCGCTCGTCGACGAGGCGATCAGGCGCGGCGCGGCGATGCGCATCGGCACCAACCACGGTTCGCTGAGTGATCGCATCATGAACCGCTTCGGCGATACCCCGTTGGGGATGGTTGAGAGCGCCCTCGAATTTGCCCGTATCGCACGGGACCGTGGTTATCACGACTTCGTCTTTTCAATGAAGGCGAGCAATCCGAAAGTGATGATCGAAGCTTACCGGCTTCTCGTCGCAAGGCTCAGCGAACTGGGTGAGGACTGGAACTACCCGATTCACCTCGGTGTCACCGAAGCGGGTGACGGCGAAGACGGTCGCATCAAAAGCGCGATTGGAATTGGTTCGCTGCTCGCCGACGGGGTCGGTGACACGATTCGGGTGAGCCTGACCGAGGACGCGGTTTATGAGATTCCCGTGGCCCGTGCCCTCGTCGATTTGATCGAGGAAATGCGCAGTAGCACGGATGATATTTCCGAGACGCTGAGCTGGGATGAGGTGACCTGGAATCCCTTCGAGTATGAACGTCGTTCTTCCGAAAAGCTTTCCATTCAGGGAATCGACCTCGGCGGTGACGAGACGATTCGGGTTTTTACCTCGCAGGAAAAGTGGAACGCGCTTGCGCACAAACTCGCGAAGCTCGGTGATTTTCAGCCCGAGATCGTCGTCGAACAATCCGGTGTTGAGGCGATCGATCCTCGTGATGCAGATGCGATTGCGGCGATCAATGCCAGCACGGAGCCGAAGCTGGTGACGGTCGCTGATGGTCTCAGTATTTCCGTGATTTCAGCATTTCGACTGCTTGCCTCCCGTCTCGATGCGCGGCATCCGATTTTGCTGAAAGACACCCTCCATCCCTCAACTGACCCGGATAAAGATTTTCTCCCGACGCTGCTCACCGCAGGGATGAATATTGGATCTCTGATCTGCGATGGGATTGGTGATGCGATTTTGATTCAGGGCGAGCAAGCTCCCGGCCAGTCGCTGCGACTCGCTTACAATGTTCTGCAGGCATCCGGAGCGAGAATTTTCAAAACCGATTACGTGGCCTGCCCGAGCTGTGGGCGGACCCTTTTCAATCTGCAGACAACGACGCAGAAAATCCGCAGTGCGACCGGTCATCTCAAAGGGGTTCGCATTGCTGTGATGGGCTGCATCGTGAACGGTCCCGGTGAAATGGCGGATGCTGATTTCGGCTACGTCGGCGGTGCTCCCGGAAAGATTAATCTCTACGTTGGGAAAGAAGCGGTGAAGTTCAATATTCCTGAAGACGAGGCGGTCGATAAACTCATCGATCTCATCAAAGAGCACGATCGCTGGATCGAAGCCCCGACCGAGGTCGCGGAGATTGCGGACTGAGTTTTTGCATTCGAGTTGCTTCGATTCATGCAGGGTGGTACATTTTGGCTTAACAAAGGTATCCAATGGAATTATCTGATCCACATTTATATCGGCCTGACAGAGTCTTGATGTGGAATGCAATCGCTGATCGCATTGAAAGGGATCCTACTTGCCTCTCCGTTCCGCTGAACAATATCGAGCGGTGGCTGAAAAGAGGTCGAGTCAGGGAATCTCCGCTCATTGAGTGGCGTAGGAGAATCGTATCGGCTCAAGGGGGCGCAGCAGAATTTGATGAGTTAATCAACTTTCTCCGTGCCGAGAATCACGACTCGGAGCCTTTAAAGTCTTGTTCGCCATTTGTAGGGATTCTCAGCCGCGAGGAGTTGGATCAATGTTATCTCGATGATTCTTCAAAATGAATCTGGAAGGACTCCGACATTTGAGCCGGTCTGCACGGATCCTTGCAGATGACTGCTCGATTGTCGTTCTGGGATCAGCGTCGTTGTTGTGCACATTTCCAAATTTAGGCGATCCAGATCAGCCTTTGGAGAATACTTTTGATGCGGATCTATGTCCTGAGCCGTTTGATGAGACTACCGGGAGAATGTTGAATGAAGCACTTGGTGAATCCAATTCATTTCATCTGCGGCATGGATACCATGCAGACATTCTCCGTCCGGAAATATTTGAAACGCTGCCAAACGGATGGCGGGAGCGTCTCGTTCCGGTTCCTTCATGCGAAGAAACTTTTGGGCTTGATCCTCATGATCTGGCCGCTACGAAAATACTTGTGGGAAGAGATAAGGACAAGGCATTGGTCGGATGGCTGTGGAGAAATAAGTTGATTGATTCAGAATTAGTCGAAGAGCGGCTAAGGACGATCTCCAAATCTGAAAAGGCCATCATTCGATCATCGAAGACTTTCAGGGAGGTTTTTGAGCGGATCTGAAACCGGTTTCAATACCGATTAGATTAGCCAGGATGGACTCGGCCGCCATTTGACTTCGACGAATAAAAGAGCAGCTCGTGAAAACTATTGCTCCAAAAATGGGGATTAAATCACCGATTCACGCGCGTGACTAACGTTTGCTTTTATGTGAGAATTCGCGATGCGATTTTTTCCTGTCATTCTGGCTTTCCTGCTGATTCCGGTTTTACCGATTCAAAGCGAAGAGTTTCCTCTGGTCTATCAAGATGATTTTTCGAAGGGGGCTGAAAACTGGACGCCGACAGACGCGAAAGCGTGGAAGATCACAGAGATAGACGGGAATAAAGTTTTCGAGAATCTCGGCGGTTCGAAATACAAAGCGCCCTATCGCAGTCCTCACAATATCGCGCTTCTGAACGATCACGTCGTCGGTGATTTCGTGCTCACCGCGCGGGTGCAGTCGAAACAGGAGCCGCGCGATCATCGCGACATGTGCCTCTTTTTCGGCTATCAGGATCCTGCGAATTTCTACTATGTGCACCTCGGGCAAAAGGCCGATCCTCACGCCAATCAAATTTTCCTCGTGAATGAAGCACCCCGTGTCGCCATTTCAGAAAAGGCGTCCGAGGGCACTCCATGGAAAAGCGATACCTGGCACGAGGTGAAAATCGTCCGCACTGTCGCGACCGGTCTTATCGAGATCTATTTCGACGACATGGAAACGCCCACCCATGTCGCGCATGACAAAACATTCGTGTGGGGGCAGATCGGGATCGGAACCTTCGATGACAAAGGTCTCTGGGATGATATCGAATTGCGGGGCGTGAAGGTGGAGCCACCGCGGCGTGAGCAGGCGAGCCCGAAGCAACTCAAGTTCACCAAGTGGACTCCGGACTTTCAGGTTCCCGATCCGGTTGCGATCAGCTTCGATCCTCAGGGGCGGGCCTACGTCACGCAGACGATGCGCCGCAAAGCCAATGACCTCGACATCCGGCAGAATGCGGACTGGATTCCGGATGATCTCAGTTTTACCTCACCGAAGGATAAAGAGGATTTTTACAAAGCCAAGTTCACGGAAGCGAACAGCACGGCGAATGCGCACCGGGTCAAAGATTATACAGGAGATGGGATTCACGATATTCGGGATCTCACCGCGTTGAGCGAACGAATCCATTTCATTGCCGACGAGGACGGTGATGGATTCGCCGACACGATTCAGACCTACGCAGAGGACCTCAATCACCTCATTGGTGGTGTTGCCGGCGGGGTCCTTTTTCATGAGGGCAATGTCTACACCTCTCCGGTGCCGGAGATGGTTCGGTTTCGCGATACCGACGGCGATGGAAAAGCGGATGAGAAGAAGGTCATGGCTTCCGGGTTCGGGGTTCACCTCGCCTACGCGGGGCACGATATGCACGGTCTTCGGGTCGGGCCGGATGGACGGATCTACTGGTCGGTGGGTGATAAAGGCATTCGTGTGAAAACGGCGGATGGCCTCGATTACCGGTTTCCCAATCAGGGAGGTCTGATGCGTTGTGAACCGGATGGGTCAAATTTCGAAGTGTTTGCTCACGGTCAGCGCAATATCCAGGAAGTGGACTTTGATCAATACGGGAACTTTTTCGGAGTCGACAATGACGCCGATCTCGCCGGTGAAAATGAGCGACTCGTTTACATCGAGCACTACCTCGAAACGGGATGGCGCTCGAACTGGCAGTATCTGAAACAGGACTACAATCCGTGGGATGCCGACCTCATGCACAAGCCGTGGCACGAGGAGCAACCGCGCTGGTTCACGCCACCCTTGAGCAATTACGAGAATGGGCCGGCTGGTTTCAAATTCAATCCCGGCACCGCGCTCGGTGGTGATTATCAGAACTACTTTTTCCTGACAAGCGCACCACGCGGTGAGCAGTGGGCCTTCCAGGTGCGGCCTCACGGGGACAGTTTTAAAATGGTAAACGATCACAAGATCGCTGAAGGCGTTCCACTCGTGGGATTGAACTTCGCTCCTGACGGGGCACTCTACGGGGTAGACTGGGGCGGGGGGTATCCACTGAATGAAGAGGGTGGGATCTGGCGAATCGATGTGGCGAAAGAAGAGGCCAACGTTCGCCGTGGGAAAACGAAAGCGCTCATCGCTGCTGACTTTTCCAAAATGGAGGTTGAGGAGCTCGTCGCTTTGCTCGCTGACCCTGACCAGCGCATCCGGCTCAAGGCGCAGTTTCAGCTCGCGACGCTTAAAGAGAGCAAGGTCCTGATGGCGCAGGCCTCGAAAGTGGAAGCCGATCAACTCAGCCGAATTCATGCTATCTGGGGAGTGGGACAGTTGATCCGTTCCGGTGAGGCTGATCCTGACCTGTTGATTGCGTTGTTTACTGACCCTGATCCCGAGATTCGTGCCCAGGCGATCAAGACGTCCACCGACGGATTCGGTGTCAGGCTCGGTCTCGATCGTATTCCTGCTCCGACCGGAAAGACGCATGCACTCACTGAACCGCTCGTTGCCCGGTTGGATGACCCTGCGCAGCGGGTCCGGATACAGACGCTGATTGGATTGGGGCGTCTTGGTGATGTTTCGTCGTCAGGGGCTATTCTTGAAATGCTCCGTCGTAAAGAGCATCAACATTCGATGACCTATGTTCGTCATGCCGGAGTCATGGCAATGGCAGGAGCGATTCCGACGAAGACGTTGGTCGAATTAAAAGACGATAAATCGGACTTTGTGAGGGCCTGCGCGGTCGTGGCGCTTCGTCGTCGCGGTGATGCCGCGGTGGCTGCCTTCCTATCGGACAAGGATCCTATCACCGCAGGCGATGCGGCTCGTGCGATTCACGACGACTGGATGATCCCCGAAGCGATGCCGTCTCTCGCTGCGGCGCTGGGCACCCACGCCGGCAACGAAGCTTTCACACGTCGTGCCATCAATGCGAATTTCCGGATCGGTGATGCGAAATCAGCTGATCGTGTTGCCGCGTTCATTGCGGGCGGCAAAGGCGGTGAGGCCAATCTCGAAGCGGGGCTGGAGGCACTTCAGAACTGGACGAGGCCGGGTAGACTCGATCTGGTTGTCGGTCGTTCCCGGCTTCTTGAGCCCCGTGCTGCTGAGGTGGCTACCGGCGCAATCAAGAAGCACATCGATGCATTGTTGACCTCGGAATTCGCTTCGGTTCGCACCACGACGATGAAGTTGGCCCGACTGGCGGATCTGACGATTAAGAATGAAACGCTCGAAACCGTTTTCTCCAATCCGTCGATCAGCGCAAAATTACGGGCCGAGGCACTGCGGACACTGTCTTCTCAAAAGGCCCCCGGATTGCAAAAGTCGGTCACGGCGGGGCTGGGGGATAAGGAGGATACGGTGCGAATGGCGGCGCTCGATATTCTGGCTTCGACTAACCCGAAGAAAGCGGTCGAAGCGATTAAAGGAAGAATTGAGAGCGATGGTTCAGTTTTGCTGAAGCAGCATGCGATTCGTCAGCTTCCAAAGGTCAAGGCATCTGAGCTGATGAATGCCCTCGTGGATGACCTTGCCGCCGGAACTCTGGCCCCTGCGCTCCAGCTTGATGTTTTTGAGACGGCGGGAGAAGGAGCTTTCGCTCAGGATGAGAAAGTCGCCGCTAAACTTTCCGCTCTGACCGCCAAATGGACGGAAGCGGCGGCGGGTGATATGCTGGCACCTTTTCTGATTGTGAAAGAAGGAGGCGATGCGCGGCGCGGTGAGTTAATTTTCATGAATCATGAAGCAGCCCAGTGCATCCGTTGTCACAAGGTGGAAGATGGCAAAGGTAGCAACGTGGGCCCGAATTTGAAATCAATCGGGGCGAAGAAAGACCGGCAGTATATTCTGGAGAGCCTCGTTGATCCGCAAAAGGTCATCGCGAAGGGATACGGAAATATTTCGCTGACATTGAAGGATGGCAGCTCGGTAGCCGGTCAGTTTCGCAGTGAGAAGGACGGTGCCGTGACGATTCGGGACATCGAGAACAAAGAATCGGTGATTGCCGCCGATGAGATTGAGTCCCGCAGTCCTGTTGTCTCAACTATGCCGCCGATGGCCTTCATTCTCCAGAAGGGTGAGTTGCGCGACGTTGTTGCCTACCTCGCGAGCTTGAAGGCGGAGTGATAGCGGGGATTTAGGGATTTAGGGAACCCCGACGGGGTTCAGGATCATAGCCCGGGGTTCTCGAACCCCGGGGGCTTCGGCGGGTAATCATGAACCCCACCGGGGTTGTGTAATTGCGCTGCATCGAGCTTGGCGAATGGTTTCGACACAACCCCGTTGGGGTTGGCGTGTGATGCGTGGTTATCCCCGGGTTCGAGAACCCGGGGCTGGAATACGAAACCCCGTTGGGGTTCCAAAAGGGGGCGGTGTCCGCGAATGTTTAAAGAACGAGGTTGTGGCCTTCATCTGCAGAATGAGCGCGAGTTTGTAGCATCTTCCCGAAGGAGCGGTCGATGGACCGAGATGGCCGAACGTTCGGAGAACGAGGTCGTGGCCCTCATCTACAGAATGAGCGCGAGTTTGTATCCGCCTCCCGAGGGAGCGGAAGGGTGCTCTGGAATGGCCTGAATAGCCAGAGAACGAAGCTGCGGCGCGCGGCTGCAAAAAGGGCGCAAGCTTGATTGCCTGCGCCCTGAAAGTTGCGAAATGAATCAGTCGCAAAAATTAACCTCGCTCCGCAATCGGAGTGATCGGCTGATCTTCAGTTGGACCAGTGTAATAAGTGAGTGGGCGGTAGAGGCGGTTGTCGTCAAGCTGCTCAAGCACCTGGGCTGTCCATCCTGCTGCGCGGGAAATCGCGAAGATAGGAGTGAAAAGATCGGTTGGGATCCCCAATGAGTAATAAACCGTTGCTGAGTAGAAATCGACGTTCGCGTTGAGGCCTTTCTTCTCGCGCATCAACGTGGCGATACGCTCGGACATCTCAATCCACTTCGATTCTCCGAGCTCTTCAGTCAATTCGATCGCCATCTTCTGAAGGTGTGGCGCACGCGGATCGAGGGTGCGGTAAACGCGGTGCCCGATGCCCATGATCTTCTTCTTGTTGGCGAGGCAATCCTCGACGTAGGCATCGACTTTATCGAGGCTTCCGATCTTCTTGAGCATTCTGATGACGCCTTCGTTGGCTCCACCGTGCAGTGGCCCTTTGAGGGTGCCGACCGCTGAAGTGATCGCGGAAAACATGTCCGACAGCGTCGCGATGGTGACGCGGGCGCTGAAAGTGGAGGCATTCATTCCGTGATCGGCGTGAATGATGTAGGCAACGTCGAGAGTCTTCGTCGCGCTTGCGCCGGGGACTTCCCCGTTGATGAGGTAAAGAAAGTGACCTGCTTCGGAAAGATCATCGCGAATTTCCGGGAGATCGAGTCCCTGGCGGGCGCGGTGGAAGTAAGCGACGATGATTGGAATCTTCGCGCAAATCGCGAGAGCGCGCTCTTCGTTGATTTCACGATTCTGGTCTTCGCCGCGGTTGTCGTAAAGACCGAGCATGCTCACGCCTGTGCGAATCACGTCCATTGGACCTGCGTCCTTGGGAGCGTTCTTGATAAACTCAATCACGCCATCGGGAAGAGAACGTTGAGCGCGAAGATTGGCCGTGAAAGTGTCGAGCTGCGCCTGGGTCGGGAGACTGCGGCGATGAAGCAAATAAGCAACTTCCTCAAAGGTGCAATTCTCGACGAGATCGTCGATATTGTAGCCGAGATAGCGAAGGTTTCCCTGCTCCCCCAGCACTTCACTGAGGCATGATTCATTCGCGATTACTCCTGCGAGTCCCTTGGCATATTCCGGTTTTTCCGACATCACTTACTTTTCTATAGATAATCTTCGCTTAGTTCAATTCCAAGGTTTGGAATTGAGCGTTTTTATGGTGCCTCCCGGTTAGTGGGAGGCGCTCTTAAATTCAACCCATCGCGCGGACGAGTGCTGCGCCCATATCGGACGGATTCTGTGCAACTTCAATACCGGCATCACGCATTGCTTCCATTTTTGCTTCAGCGGTCCCCATTCCACCGGAAACAATCGCTCCTGCGTGTCCCATGCGGCGGCCCGGAGGCGCTGTTGCACCGGCGATAAATCCGGCGATCGGCTTGTCGCAATTGTCTTTTGCCCAGGCGGCGGCTTCTTCCTCAGCGGTTCCGCCGATTTCACCGATCATGATGATCGCTTCAGTCTCAGGGTCCTCGTTGAACATCTTCATGATGTCGAGGTGCGAGGTTCCATTGATGGGGTCTCCACCGATACCGACACAGGTGCTCTGACCGAGGCCGAGGTTTGTGAGCTGGTAAACGGCTTCGTAGGTGAGTGTTCCGCTTCGTGAAACCACACCGACTTTACCGCGCTTGTGGATGTAGCCGGGAGCGATCCCGATACGGCAGCCGCCGTGTGAATCTTTGCCAAGACCGGGAGTGACAACGCCGGGGCAGTTTGGTCCGATGAGACGGGTCTTTGAACCGAGCATTGCAGCGCGGACACGCATCATGTCCATGACTGGGATTCCTTCAGTGATTGCGACAGCAAGATCAACCCCTGCGTCAACGGACTCAAGAATCGCATCTGCTGCGAAAGGCGGGGGAACGAAGATCGCGGAAACGGTCGCTCCGGTCTCGGCAACCGCTTCTTCGACGGTGTCGAAAATCGGAACGCTTCCGCCGAATGTTTGCCCGCCTTTGCCCGGAGTGACACCGGCAACGAGTTGAGTGCCGTAGTCAAGACTCAGCTGTGCGTGTCGTCCTCCAAAAGATCCCGTGATCCCCTGAATCAAAACCTTTGTATTTTCGTCTACGAGAATAGCCATGGTATTTAAGTTTTCAGTTTAAAGTTTTCAGTGTTCAGGGATTAGGCAGCGATCGCGGCGACGGCTTTTTCAGCGGCGTCAGCCAGGGTATCCGCGGCGATGAGATCGACATCGGAGTTGGCGAGGGTTTCTTTGCCGGCGGCAACATTGTTTCCTTCGAGGCGAACCACGAGTGGAATGTTCAGGTTCACTTCGCCGCAGGCAGCGACGATTCCCTTGGCAATCACGTCGCAATCCATGATTCCACCGAAGATGTTCACGAGGATTCCCTTCACGTTTGGATCACCGAGGATGATTTTGAAAGCATTGCGGACCTGCTCCTGAGTCGCGCCGCCCCCTACGTCGAGGAAGTTGGCCGGTTCGCCACCGCAGTGTTTGATGATGTCCATCGTCGCCATCGCGAGTCCGGCTCCGTTCACGAGGCAGGCAATGTTGCCATCGAGTCCGATATAGTTGAGGTCATACTTGGCTGCCTCGACTTCGCGGGGATCTTCCTCGGTGGGATCGTGCAGCTCCTGAATGTCAGGGTGACGGTAAAGAGCGTTGTCGTCGAAATCGAACTTCGCATCGAGTGCGAGAACCTGTCCGTCGGGAGTGGTTACGAGCGGGTTGATCTCAACCATGGAGCAATCGCATTCCATGAACAGTTTGAAGAGGCCTTTGAGCAACTTCGCGAACTGTTTCGCAGTGTCGCCGGAAAAGCCGAGCTTGGAGGCGACGTTGCGGATCTCGTATGGCTGAAGGCCGAGGAGAGGGTGAATCTTTTCGTTGTGAATCAGTTCAGGAGTCTTTTCAGCGACTTCCTCAATGTTCACTCCGCCTTCGGTGCTCGCTACGATGACCGGTGAGCGGCTTTCGCGATCCATGAGGATGGCGAGGTAATATTCTTTTTCAATGTCAACCGCGTCAGCGATC
Source organism: Verrucomicrobiales bacterium (assembly GCA_029213065.1). Taxonomy (GTDB): domain Bacteria; phylum Verrucomicrobiota; class Verrucomicrobiia; order Verrucomicrobiales; family DEV007; genus Arctic95D-9. The sequence goes on from JARGPH010000020.1 coordinate 60,860, forward strand.
ATGACTTTGCTGACGAGCTTGCCTTCTTCGCCGGTTTGATGGGTGACGAGCGTCTGCCCGATCATCTTTTCAGCGATAGTGGCGGCTTCGTCCGCGTTTTTTACGAGGTGAACGCCACCCTGGAAACCATTTTTGAAAGTTCCTTTTCCGCGGCCTCCGGCATGCACCTGGGCTTTTACAACAATTTCAGAACCTAAGCCTTGTGCCGCTTCGCGGGCAGCTTCAGGAGTGTCGGCGACTTGGCCCTTCGGGGTGGGAACTCCGAATTTTTCGAAAAGTTCTTTGGCTTGATACTCGTGGATATTCATTGACTGGCGTGACTTTTTAGCCGGGGCGCCAACTTAAAGGGCGGCCCCGAGAGGTCAAGGTGGAACTCACATATCCGGCATGAATACGCATCTCCGTAACCATGAAAAACGCTCACCTTGATTCGCCGCGCTGTAAGCGCTCAAACTGTGCCAATTTCGGCAGGAAATGTTGACGGGCCACTACCGTGAACAGGGGACCTGCCGCGAGGGGTGGCCTCCATCATTTTCAAGGGTGAAATGATGGAGGCGAGGGCGGGAATCGAACCCGCGATAGAGCTTTTGCAGAGCCCGGCCTTACCACTTGGCTACCTCGCCGAAACCGTCCGATTTTGAACGGGCGGTAGTAAAAACCCGAAGTGCACTTCTGTCAACGTGCTTCGCACCGTAAAAAGGTGGGAAGGTCAGAAAGTAGAAAGGTCGGATGGGCTTCGGGCCACGTTTTTGGCAAACGCGGCTACTTAATCAATAGCTGCCGTTGCGAGACGGTGGTTCGTAAAGACTCAGCGCATTCCCCGAAGCGAGACGCTTGCATCGCTTCTTTTCACCGAAAAGAAAGCCGACTTTCTCACCTTCTAACTTTGCCACTTTCATACGCGGCCCCGGGCCGCTACACGATCATCCCTGCGGCGACCGTTTCGTTGGTCTGGGCGTCGATGAGAATGAAGCTTCCGGTGTTGCGGTTGCGGCGATAGGAATCGTAGAGCAACGGCGCGGAGGTCCGGAGCGTGATGCGTCCAATCTCGTTGAGTCCGAAGGTGGTGTCGTCTTCGATTTTGTGCAGGGTATTGATGTTCACCTTGTATTTAATCTCCTGGACGATCGCTTTCACCTCTTTGCTGGTGTGGCGGAGGATGTATTTGCCGCGGGGCGTGAGTTGCTTGTTTTCTGAAAACCAGCAGACCATCGCCTCGATCTCCTGCCCTTTTTCGGGCGGGTTGTTGGCTTTGACGATCATGTCGCCGCGGCTGATGTCGATCTCGTCTTCGAGGGTGATCACTGCGGAAAGAGGGGCAAAAACCTCCTCCATCTGTTCGCCGTTTGTCTCGATCGTTTTGATTTTTGTGGTGAAGCCGGATGGCTGGACCGTCACTTCGTCGCCGGGTTTGAAGACGCCTCCGGCAACGCGACCGGCGTAACCGCGGAAGTCGTGATACTCGTCGGAGTGCGGGCGGATCACCCACTGGACGGGGAAGCGCGCGTCGACGTGGTTGTGATCGGAGCCGATGTAAACAGACTCGAGATGGTAAAGCATCGTCGGTCCGTCATACCAGGGCATGTTTTCTGATTTGTCGACGACGTTGTCACCGTGGAGGGCGCTGATCGGAATTGTGACCATGTCGACGATGTTGTCGAGGCGTGAAGCGAACTCTTCGAATTCGGACTGAATTTCGTTGAAGCGCTCCTCGCTGTGGTCGACGAGGTCCATCTTGTTCACTGCAACGATGACGTGGCGGATCCGAAGAAGATTCGCGATAAAGGCGTGACGGCAGGTTTGCTCGATCACTCCGGTGCGGGCGTCGACAAGGATGATAGCAAGGTTCGCGGTCGAGGCACCTGTGACCATGTTCCGGGTGTACTGGATGTGTCCCGGAGTATCAGCGATGATAAATTTACGCTTCGGAGTCGCGAAGTAGCGGTAGGCCACGTCGATGGTGATTCCCTGTTCGCGCTCGGCACGAAGGCCATCGGTGAGAAGGGCGAGGTTGACGTGCTCGTCGCCGCGTTTCTTGGAATCGGCTTCAACAGCCACCATCTGATCGTCGAAAGTATTTTTCGAATCATAGAGAAGTCGGCCAATGAGAGTGGACTTGCCGTCGTCGACGCTGCCTGCTGTCGTGAAACGCAGAAGGTCCATGTCGAGGTAACCGTCGTCGGTAGGAGGGGTGAGCGTTGGGTTTTCGGTCATCGTGAAATTGGGTAAGAAGGTTGGAAAGTGGGAAGGTGAGAAAGTGCTTTTGCGGTCGTCAGGTGTGGTTGCCCTATTTTAATTTTTTCGGACGCTTGATTCGAGTGCGGAAATGCTGCGGGAAAGTTTTTCAGAGTTGCTTCGGTAGGATTGGGCGCTTTCGGAATTGAGGTAGCCGAGGTCTTCGGCGAGGTAGAGCATGGAACGGACTTCTCCGCAGGAGGCTTTTGCAATTTTTAGAAATCTGGCAAATTCAGTTTGATAGCCGCGCTCAAATCCTTCTGCGATATTGTTCATAACTGATACTGAGGCTCGTTGAATCTGATCTCGGAATCCAAAGTCCCGGGATGCTGAGGTCTGATCGCCAAATTCGCGATACAGTTGGCTTGCCTGAACTCGAGCGTCCTGCCAAACCCTTAAATCTTCAAATCGCTCTGCAAAGTTCGATCGGCTCATCACCTTCTTACTTTCCTACCTTTGCACATTCCTACTCTTAAAAGGGCGCTGCGTGCTAGAAGTAGCCCTCCTTCTTACGGTCTTCCATCGCGGTTTCTGAGCGTTTGTCGTCGGCTCTTGTGCCTCGTTCCGTTTCGCGGGCGGTGGCGACTTCCTGGATGATGGCGTCGAGATCGCTTGCGTCGGAATAGACGGCTCCGGTGCAGGTCATGTCTCCGATGGTGCGGAAGCGGACTGTGGCATCTTTTTCGACGCGCTCGCCTTCCTGCGGCACGACGACGTCTGAAATTGCGAGCATCGCTCCGGCGCGGTGAACGACGTCACGTTTGTGGGAGAAGTATAGATTGGGGAGAGGAATTTCCTCGGCCTTGATATACTGCCAGATGTCCATCTCGGTCCAGTTGGAGAGCGGGAAAACGCGGAAGTTTTCGCCGTGATGCTTCCGACCGTTGAAGAGGTTCCAGAGCTCGGGGCGCTGGTTCTTGGGATCCCACTGACCGAAGTCATCGCGGTGGGAAAAGAAGCGTTCTTTGGCACGGGCTTTTTCCTCGTCGCGTCGACCGCCGCCGAGGCAGGCGTCGTAGTTGTTGTCTTCGATCGCATCGAGAAGTGTCACCGTCTGGAGTGAGTTCCGGCTCGCGAAGGGGCCCTTTTCCTCCTGAACGCGGCCCTGGTCGATGGAATCCTGGACCAATGCCACTTTTAAGTCGGCGCGAATTTCTTCGGCGTAGCTGTCGCGGTATTCGAGCGTTTCGTCGAAATTGTGTCCCGTGTCGACATGGAGCAAAGGGAAGGGAAGGCGCGATGGGAAGAAGGCTTTCTTCGCAAGATAAGCCATGACGATGGAATCTTTACCTCCTGAGAAAAGCAGGGCGGGGCGTTCGAATTGCGCCGCAGTTTCCCGCAGGATGAAGATGGCCTCGGACTCAAGCTGAGCGAGGTGATTGACTCGGTAGGAATGTCGTTTTTCCATAGTGGTTTGGCGCTGCGCGCCGTAAAAGGTGAAAAAGTTAAAGGTAAGAAAGTAGGAATGTCGGATGGGCTGTGTAGCGGATCGAGAATCGTTCCGCCGTTTGGTAGCGGCCCTAGGTTGTTGAGGCTGCTTCGATTAAAATTTTGAGGCTCTCTTCTTCGCTGTGGGCTTCGGTGTCGATGATGAGATCGGCACGGTCGGGCTCCTCAAATCCGGAGTCTTTTCCAGTGAACTGCTTTACCTCGCCCGCCTTCACTTTGGCGTAAAGACCTTTGGGGTCGCGTTCGGCGCAGGCTTCGAAGGAGGCTTTTACGTAAACTTCGAGAAGGTCTTCGTCTCCGATGATTTCACGGGCGAGCTTTCGAAGCTCGTTGTTCGGTGTGATGAACGAGGCGATGACGATGGCCCCGGTTTCGGCGAAGAGCTTCGCGACTTCAGCGACGCGCCGGATGTTCTCGAGTCGGTCCTCGTCGGAGAATCCGAGGTTTTGATTGAGTCCGCTGCGGATGTTGTCGCCGTCGAGAACTTTCACGAGTCGGCCTTCGGCGTGGAGGTGTCGCTCGAGAAGATTGGCGAGGGTGCTTTTGCCGGAGCCGCTGAGCCCATACATCCAGATAACGCGCCCCTTCTGACCCAACAGTTCCTCCTTTGCTTCGCGGGGAAGCATTTTGTCAAAGACGGGGTAGATGTGGTCGAGATGGGAGCTCATGGTCGAAAAGCGGAACAGTGTCAGGCTTTAAATTACAAAGTCGAGATCTTCGTTCAGTCCGCACTCGCGTTTCAGGCCGAAAAAGCGGCTTTCCTCGGCAGACATGCCGTCGGTGAGTTTCCGTGAAGTGTGCCAGTCGCCGATCGAGACATAACCTTCATCCCAGAGCGGGTGGTAGGGGAGATCGTTCTTTGTCAGGTATTCGCCCACGTCCATATCGGTCCAGTCGATGATGGGATGCACTTTTACGCTGCCCTTGCGGGAGGCGAGGATGGGAAGGCTTTCCCGCGTGCTGCTTTGCTGGCGGCGGATTCCGGAAATGGTCGCATTGAGCCCGAGCTCGTTGATGGCCCGTTCCATCGGCTCGACCTTATTCATCTGATTGTATTTCTCGATGCCTTCGACACCGTTCTCCCAGAGTTTTCCCCAACGGGCTTCCTGCCAGGCCGACGAAAGCGGGGCGCGGTAGACTTTGAGATTGAGACCGAGTCGCTCCGTGAGTTGATCGACAAATTCGTAGGTCTCTTTAAAGAGGTAACCGGTATCGAGAAAGATCACGGGAATATCGGCCTGTAGGCGTGTCACCATGTGAAGCAACACCGCGGACTGGGCGCCGAAGCTTGAGCTCAGGGCGATGGAGCCTTTGAAATGCTCAAGCCCCCAGGCGACACGGTCTTCAGCGGGGCGTGAGTCGAGATCACGGGACGCTGCGGCGAGCTCTTCCATTGAAATGGAAGGCGTTGCTGCGGGCGTTGGAATCGTTGTGGGTGCTTCTGACATGTTAAACTACCTATTCTTGATAGGATTAGTAGGGAATTGAACTTTCTCAACAAAACGCAGAAGAGAGTAAAGGTCAACCGCTTCGATGAAAATTAATAAAATACTTTTTGTAAGGTAGGGGGCACTGCGCGGCGTGGGAAGGTTGGGTGGGCTTTGCGGAGAACAGTTGGTCTATGATCATCTCTCCGAGCGAGTTGTCATTACGGGCCATGGTCCCGATTAGCGATTGGCAGCGCCCAATTAGCGGCTGGCTTTTCTTTTCGCTTCCGAAACTGCGTCGTTTCCGTGGTTGACTGAAGCGGGGAAAGATTCATTTTGCGCAGTCGATTGGATTTGGCTCGTTTAAGTCCAACGGCACCCGAAACTAACCTTCTAAAAATTATGTCAGTACTCGTAGGAAAATCCGCTCCCAGCTTCAGCGCCAACGCTGTGGTCAATGGTCATATCGTCGAAAATTTCTCTCTCGATCAGTATAAAGATTCGAAATACGTTCTTTTCTTCTTCTACCCTAAGGACTTCACTTTTGTTTGCCCGACAGAGCTTCATGCTTTTCAGGACAAGCTCGCTGAGTTCGAGAAGCGCAATGTAGCCGTGGTCGGTTGCTCAACGGATACCGAAATGTCCCACTGGGGCTGGCTCCAGGTTCCTCGCAACAAAGGTGGTATCGAAGGCATCACCTATCCGCTTGTCGCTGACACTAACAAAACGATCTCCGCTGCTTACGATGTGCTCGTCGGTGATTACGGCTTCGACGAGTATGGTGATCTTGCTGTTGAAGGTGAGCTCATCGCCTACCGCGGTCTTTTCCTGATGGACAAAGAAGGCATCGTTCAGCACCAGCTTGTAAACAACCTCCCACTCGGTCGCTCCATCAAAGAGGCGCTTCGCATGGTTGACGCTCTCCAGCACTTTGAAGAAAACGGAGAAGTCTGCCCGATGGACTGGGATATTGGTTCCGATGCAATGGAGGCCAACCACGCCAGCACCGCCGCGTATCTCGCGAAGGGCTGATTTTTTGACATTCAACCCTGTCTGATCACCGATCTAACAGGGTTACGTCTCTGATTTAACAGGGTTGGGTGTGATGCCTGACCCTGTTTGCTGTACCGCGGGGCGGCTCAGGGTAATTTTTTTCAGCATTGTGGCACGTCTCGGGGTGATTGACGATAGCATGGGCGTCGCTTAACGTCTCTTGCATTGGCTCATTCCCCTCGTGATCTCTCAACCTGACAGTCAATTTTCCACCTCCTTAAGCCGATCGGTTTTCGCGGCGCTCGTGTTGATGTTTGTCATGGTGATTCCGGGCGTTCATTTCGCTCAGGATGATGTCGGGGAATCCATCGTCGAGCCGTGGACACAGGCGGACACTCGTCTCGCGAATCACTACATGCAGATCCTGCAAAAGGATCCGCAGTACGGGAATGTTCTCAATCTGCTTTGGGATCTTTACGCGAAGAAAAATCAGACGCCTCTGCTGCTCGGTTATTTTGAGGGAATCGCGAAACCGGGTGTTCCCGTCGCTTCACTGATCTACGCGCACCTCTTGCGTAAGAATGACCAAATCGACGAGGCGCGGAATTTTTATGACATCGTTCTCGACGAGGACGAATCGAATCTCCCCGCTCTCAAGGCGCTCGCGGAGATCGCTGATCAGCAGGATCGCGAGGGGAAGGCGCTTTCTCTGTATACCCGGCTGGCGGCGCTTATGCAGACGACCGATGAGGAGGGACTTGCGGTTCATTTGCGGTTGGCTGCTTTGTATCAGCAGCGGGGACAACCGGAGGAGGCCGTTGCGATTTGGAACGAACTTCTGCGATTGCACGCTTCGGATCAGGCGCTGCGGGGACAGATCACTTCCCTGCTTCTGGAATCCGGCGAGACGGAAAGCGCGATTCAGGCGCTCGTGGCGGAACGTGATTCGGGGGATCCGCGTCGCAAACTGGATGCGCTTATCGAGCTGAACCGGCTTTACGAATTCATCAGCGACTTCGAGGGGGCGGTCGCTTCGGCGAAAGAAGGCATGGGGCTTCTCCATTTCCGAAATCATCAGTATGGCCAGCTGTTCTCCCGTCTCGTTCGGGTGCATGAGCGTTTTGATCGCCTCGAAGAGCTTGAGTCCGAATTGCTCGCTGTCGCCGATCAGGAGAAGGCGAGTGAAAAAGCGCTCTACGATATCGCAGAGTTCTATCGGCTCTCCGCCAATTTGGAGAAAGAGGAATCGGCTCTTTCCCGTCTCGTTTCGATCCTGCCAAAACAACTCGAGTATCGGATTCGGCTCACGGAGTTGCAGATGAGAAATGATCACTACGCGCTCGCGGCGGCGACGTTGGATGAGGTTCTGACGCCTCACAGTAACCCGCCCCTTCATTTGATTTTGCTCCGCTCGGAGATTGCGTTGCGCGGCGAAAGTCGCGAGGCGGCTGCGGACCGGCTCAGTCGGCATCTCGATAATCACGCGGTTTCCAATGATGAGCGGTCTGAAGTGCTGGCATTTGCCCGCACTCACTACCTCGACGAACTCGTCGAGCGTTTGCTGAAGAAAGACGCGATGGAAACAGGGACGAAGGCAGGGGCTTCTCCGATCGATCTCGCGCGATTTCTTCATGAGCGGGGCCGGGCGAAAGAGGCGCGGACGACTCTTGATGACTATGTCGAGGCGGCGGAGGACGGATCGTTGGAACGGGGGAGACGCTTGCAGGAAATGGTTTTGATTCTTCGTGAGCTTGGTGAGGAGGAGGCCGCGATTGTGGCGATTGAGGAGGCGTTGAAGATCACTCCGAACAACGACAGTCTTCTTCTCGCGAGGGCGGGGATTCTCGTGGATCAAAAGAAGATCGAAGCGGCGATTGAGCAGTATGAAATGATCTGGAATCTCCGTGAAACCTTTGCGGATCGAGCCGACATCGATCAGCGGATTTTCAGTCTCATGCGCGGGCACTATTCGACGGCTGTCCCGGTGCCGGGAGGTTCCAGTTTGCTGAACAGCAAAGGGGAAATCAGAACGAATGCCGAATTTCGTCGTCTTGCGATGGCGGCATCCCAGTCGGGGCGCAGCGCTGATGAGCCGCCACCACAGGAATTGCTGGCCTATTACGATGGGATTAAAAAGACAGCCAATCAGTCCAAAACGACCTCGAATCGCTACCGCGCCGCCTGGTGGGCTTTCAAGCTTCAGCAGAATCAGGAATGTTATTTTCAGCTGAAATCGGCGAACGAAGAGGCGGGGGCTCCGGTGGTTGAGGTGGAGGAAATGTTGCTGGAGCTCGCGGAGCTGAACGAGCGGCCCACTCTCATGGTTGATCACTTGTCGACGCTCATTGATATCGATCCGGAGAATGCCGACGAATACCGGCAGCGTCGCGCTGAGATGCGTTTTGAGCTTGGCTTCGAAGATGAAGCGGTGCGGGAACTGAAGATTCTCGCGGCGAAGCCGGATGCGTCTTTGAGCACCTTGGGCACCCTCGCGCGGGTATATGAGCGTCAGGGGAGTTCGCAGCGGCAGTCCGAAGTGTGGAAGCGCGCTTACCGCGAAGCGAACGTTTTCGAAAAGCGCAGCATCATCAAGCAGCTTTCCAGTGTTCTCATTGAAACGGGAAAACCCGAAGAAGCCCTCGAGGCGCAGATCGAACTGCTCGCCCGCGAGAGTGATCCGGTGCAGCGCCGGAAGCAGCTCGATACTCAACTTACCCTAGCAAAAGCACACTTCCTTCTCGACTGGATGTTGGAGGAGTATAAGGAGCTCATTCAGCAGCACCCTTTTGACCGGTTCTACCCGGAAGCGCTCGCGCGTGTTTATCGTGCTGCGGGGAATGATGCCGAGGCCTTCGCGATGATGAAGAAGGCTTACTACATGTCGAATCAGAATGAGAATTTGTTAGGCGAACTCGGCGAACTCGCTGATCAGCTCGGGGATCTCAAATCCGCGATCTACTACCGGCGTCAGCTTCTCGCCCGCGGGGAGGGGGATACCCTGGAGAACTGGCAGAGTTTGGTGGAGATGTTAGAGAAAGATTTACGGGTCGGGGAGGCTGACTTGCTTCGTCGCCGCCTTGAATCCAAGTTCGGAACCGATCCTGATTTCCTCACTGAACTGGCTGCCTTTTATGTCAAAGGCAGTCAGCTCACCGATGCGGATCGCGTCTTTCGCCGTCTCGTTGAATTGCGGGAGTGGGATTTGGAAGCCCGTTTTCAGCTCGCTCTGATTCAGCGGGCGCGGGGAGAATTGCGCGAGTCGTTTCACAGTTTTAAAGCACTGATCGCGAAGACTGATTCAGTGGATTACCCCGTGAATTTCGGCGAGCAACACATGCCGCTGATCCGCACCGAGCTGCTCGACGCGGATCAGAAAGTCAGTCACGGAACGGAGCTCGATAATTTTGTCTACACAGTGGAGAGCTACCCGTTTGTGGGGGGGGATTTGCAGGATGAAATCGCGGATCGCCTTCAGGAGCCGCATTCCGAATTTCGCTATCTGCCGAAGCCGGATCATCTCATCCGCGTGCGCGCGATTGAAGAGGCCGCTTCGCTCGCGGCGGAGCTGGGAGTGGCGGGACAGTGGAAGAGTGAGTGGCTCGATGAAGGGATTCCCCTTGTCGAGCGGCTCTGGGCGATGCGCTATTCCGGCGCGATGACCGAGTTTGCGGGACTGCTCGGGGAATACGCCGATTCCGGTTCTCATTTTGATCAGCTCTTTCTCGCCTACGGGCATATTCTTTCCGGTGACAGGGCGCGTCTCGATGAGTGGATGGAGCAGGCAAATGCACTTGCTGAGACCCCGCAGCCCCGTTCGCTCTATGTGGGGATTGCAGCGCTTCTCCTTCTCAAAGATAACGCGGAAGACCCGCAGTTCGATGCCGGGTTCATCTATGACTTGCTCGAAGATCTGCCGATGACGCAAACAGTCGCGCTGCACTTTTTCACCGAGCTTCGCAAGGCGGCGCGGTTTGAAATGGCGTATCAGGTGGGAGAGGCGCTCTTGAAAAATAACGCTCAGGGCGAAGGGCTTTCCACCCACGGGAATTTCGTTTTCGTTCTTTCGCAGGTCGCGGGATGGGCGGGGCGGGAGAATGAGCGCGCCGACCTGCTTGATCAGTCACTTGCGATCATGGCGGAGCAAAAGCAGTCGAGAACGCCGGACCAGTTCTTCACTGCTCTGACTGAAAAGCTGAGTCTCTTTTCCGATGATGCAGAGCGGTCTCTGTATTTGAAAACGCTTTCCGATGACTACCTCTCGCGACATGGGTCATATGATTCCGACGATCTTGAACGGGAGATCCTGTTTGCGATGGCGGGTCGCAGAGACGACGAAGTGATCCGGAAATTGAAAACGCTCGCGAGCCGACAGATTGCAACGATTCGTCCGCGGGACGATGATGAGGAGCAGGTTCGTTTTCAGCAGTCGAAGAGCTGGCAGCGCATGAGCGCGATGCTTCACTACTACGAGGATCGGATTCAGTTCAACCGGGAGCGCGGGCAACGTTTCGTCGACGCGATCGGGGGGCATCCGCTGGCGCCTCCCTCGGAGCCGTCGGTGATTGCCGCTTTCGAGCAGTTCAAAATTGATCAGGTGTGCGTCGAGCTGAACTGGCTCAATGCCCCTGAGCGTCTCGCCCGCGTCGAGCAGGTTCACAGTCTCTTTCACGATCGCGAGAGCACGATGGAACTTGGGAAAACGCTGGAGCAGAACGGTTTCCATCGCGAGGCAATTTCGGTTTATGAAGTCGAGGCGCTTCAGCGGGATCGTGATTACGCGCCGCTTCAGGGACTTTTCGAAGCCTGCCTCGAGGCGCTTGAGCCGTCCGTAGGGATTGACATCATCCGGCGGATTGATTCACGCGATTTCCCGGCGCCGCCCGGGTTGACTGCGGATTACCTGAACGAGCAAAATGCGCGCTTTCTCCTCATTTCGCGGGACATCGAGCGGCTTTCCCAGCTCAGTCGTTTCCCCGCTTCGGTGAACGATAAAATCCCGGTGACGGCCCGCAGTCATCTTCCCTTTCAGGATGCGCTCGTCGAGGCCTACCGTCAGCGGGGCGATGACGAGCCGTTGCTGCGCTTGCTCCGGCACATGAGAAATAAAGAGTATGCCAGTCATGAGCAATTGCTTCTCGGAGCCGACCTGTTGAAAAGATCGGGCCGACACGAGGAGGCTTTTGAATGGCTCCAGGAAGTGCTCGATGCCTCTCCGGAGCCGGAGCACGAAAAATCAGCGGGGCGCGCCTATCTCGCGCTGCTTCGCGAGCAGGGCTGGCCGGATAATGACTGGATCGTTGAATTTGCGAAATCCAGTCTTTCCAGGCAGCCGGCGTCCTTTGTTATGGAGATTTCTGATGCGCTTGTTGAGAGCGGCGCTCCGGACCGGGCGGCGGGTTTGTTGCAGCTTCTTTATCGGAAATCCTCAAGACTTGCCCAACGAACGGAATTGAATTTCGACCTGCTCAAGCTTTCATCAAAGGAGACAACCGTCGAAGAGTTGTCAGGAAGACTGGAGACTCTCTTTCATGATTTTGAATATGAGGTCGAGCCGAAACGGGACAGAAAGAGCTTCCCTCAAGTGAACCCCGAAATGGTTTCTCCAAACGCGTTTCGCATTGCGGGATGGGTCGCGGGTATCGGGGGGGATGAGGAGCTGGCGACGCGGGTCGCTGCGAGCCTCGGGATGGTCTATGCGCCCGCAGATTCGCATTGGCTGAAGCAACTTCTGCTCGCGCATTTGAATGGGAATCTTGAGGTGGAGGCGATTTCGCTTTTTGCCGATGCAGGGCCTGAAATTGAGGGGCAAATTCTCGAGACGCTTCCCGGTTTCGGAGCCGTCGGGATTGAAGTGGCTCAGGCGATTGTGAACGAAAGCGCTGCTCCGGGGACATCGCTTTTTACTCATGAACCGGTTCGGCAGATTTCCTTCTTTCACCGGATTGGTGATCGGTCACGACTCATTGAGGTGTGTGATCAGATCGTCGAGCAGTCTCAGTCGGATCTCTTTCATCAGAACGGTCTCGACTCGATTTATCCCACCCTGATGTCGAATCAGGCGCTGCCCGCTCTGCTCGCCGGGCTTGGGGAAACGGGGCTTGCCTCACGGATGTTCAGAGAATTTCACGGGGCGATCAGTCATTACCAGTGGAATCACGAATGGTTCCTCGAGGCCTATGCCCGCTTTCTGATTGAAAACGGTGACTTCGATGAGGCGTATCTCCTCCTGGAGCGGGTCCTCCGAAAAACGATCCAGTTTGATCTTCGATTGCTCGTGAAATACTACGAGGCGACGGGGAAGCTTGACCGGTGGGAAGAGGAATCGGCGGGGCTTTTCCTCAGTGAGGGGCAACGTGTTCTGATGCAGGATTGGAGGACGGCGCTTGCTGAAGGTCGCGAAATGGTGGAAAGTAAAAATTCATGGTAAGCTTTCCCCATCGATGCGCGCGACTTCTCGCGATGGCTTTTCTGCCTGTCTTGCTGTGTCAGTGCAAGACGCAGCGAACCGTGTTGGGAACACGCCCGGGCTCAGTATCGTTTGCCGGCGGTGAAAAGACCGGGGACACGAAAGAGATTCGGAAAAAGTGGGCGGATAAGGGTTACAAGATCGACGAGAACGGTATGATCAAGGCTGATAATACGGATCTGTATTCCGGTGAGAAAGCCGAGGGGATCAGCAAAGAGTTCGGGAAAAAGCAGGCAAAGCTCGGGAAGTCTCAGTCCTTCAACAAAGAGTTTAAAACGCCGGAGTTCATCAAACGCCAGGAGTTCGATGGCGTTTCTGAAGCGCGGGAGACCGGTGATGCCGCCCGCGAAAGCAATAAGAGCAACAGGGCGGGGAGTAAGCTCTTCGGCAGTAAAACGAAAGCCACTTCCTCCATGTCAGCGCTGGACACCAAGGGGTTCGGCGATTCGGACAAGGTTTTCGGCACTTCGGAAAATGCTTCGGTGAATCGTGCTTTGGAAAACTCACCCCGCGCCACGGGATCACCGGCGCAGATGGGATACCGCGACAACGCTGCGATGTCCTTTGACGACGTGAAGAAAATGCTCAACCCCGGTTCCTATGCGAGGAACGCGGAGTTGAGCAATTGAGAGGTTTCTCAGTAAAGCTCGACCGGGGAGCGCTTCCCGTCTTCCACGGAAAGATTCTTTGCCTCCTCGAGCCCGAGTGTATCAACGCGGAGATCCCAGATCTGACCGTCGATCTCCTTGAAACGATCCATTGACCACCCATAGGGCGATTTAATCTTTTTCTTGGCAGCTTCGATCCTGACAAGGGCATCATCGATGACCGGATTGGGAAGTGTTGCGATAACTTCTGCGGCTTTCTCGACGAGTTCGACACGGTGGCAAATCATCGCGAGATCATTTCCCGCCTCGATGCAGGCGCGGATCGTTTCTTCGAAGGTGACCTCGTTGAGAACCGCCCCCATGTCGAGATCGTCCGTCATGACGAGGCCTTCGTAGGCGAGTTGATTACGGAGGAACCCCGTGATGATGTTTTTAGAAAGTGAAGCAGGCCAGCGCGGGCGATCCGCATCCCAGCACGGGTAGTGCGAGTGACAGGTCATGAGGCTGTCGAGGTCGGGGAGGAGGGCACGAAACGGCTTCAGTTCGTCCGCTTCCATTTCTTCGAGCGTTTTGTTGATGACGGGCAGCTCGTGGTGCGGATCGCATTCGGCTGAGGCGTACCCGGGGAAGTGCTTTCCACAACTCAGGATGCCCTCGCCCCGCAGTCCCATATTGAAAACGGACGCGTTGTGAATCACTTCTTTTGCGGTGGTTCCCCAGCAACGGCCTTTGAGTGAGTTGTCGGCCTCGTCGTCGAAGGAGAGGTCGAGAACGGGGCAGAGGTCGAGGTTGAAACCGAACATCCGGAGGATTTGTCCGGTGAGGATCCCGTGGCGTTCGATCAATTTGAGATCGCCCTTTTTGCGAAGCGCCTGCGCGTTGGGTGGTTCGCTTCCAATGAGGCGGAGACGGGAAACGCGTCCGCCCTCCTGATCAATGGTGATGAAAGGCTCGATGTCGCTGAGGTCGCGGAGATCGTCGATCAGCTTCCGGAGCTGCTCCGGTGATTTGATGTTCCGGCCGAAAAGAATGAATCCTCCGGGCTGGAGCTTTTTGAAGCGGGCCGCGGTTTCCGGATCGAGTTCGGTGCCGGGAACTCCGGTGAGCAATAATTGACCTAAAGGTGCGCTGGAAGACATTCCGAAGACTAAACCGGAACCGTGAATTTGCTCAACGGCTTTTTGCAGATTCGCGAGTGTGCCGCGTTTCCTGGCTGGATTGATTCGGCTTGGTCATTGGGCCCGCACTAGGTAGGCTGGGATGATGTTTTCAGGACCGGCGGCGAAATCAGAAAAGAGGAAGGTCTGGAAGGCCGGTTGTGGGGGCGCTCTGATCGTTGGTGTGCTGTTTTTGGCTTGTTTGACTGTGACGATGTCACGGACCGTTCAGGTGCGTTACTTCTTTCCGTCTGCTACCTTCACTGATGAAGAATTGGGCCTGATTAAAACTCGGGTGGATCGCCATATCGAGGCGAACTATCAGCGGAAAGATGGCGAGAGCAGTGGCTCTACCTGGGTTTTGGAATTATTGCCCGAGCGCTCCGACAAAGGGGCCGAGCCTGTCTATTTCAGCGATTCGATGAATGAGAACGGGTACTCCATCGGTGCGTCGGGAGGTCGTGGTTTTCGCAAATGGAGGGGCGAATTGGAATACCTGTTCGAGATCGATCCTTATGAGGGATATAAGGTCGAGCGAACTTCGAAGTGGGAGAAGTCGCTGCAGTTTATCCGGTCGGAATTCTAGCGACTTGGGGAGGGTTCTTTATTTGTGCGTTACGAAAACGCTTTTAAATGCGGTCTCGCCGAAGGATTCCGGTTTGTCGCCCTTTTCGGGGGCGGAACGTGTCTGGCAGCCAACTCTGAAAAAGAGGCCGTCGTGTTCCACCTCCCATTCCATGATCTGCTTCCGCTCGTAAAGGGCGCGAATCCTTCCGTTGTCAGCGATGATCATGAGATTGAAAAACGTCCCCGGTTCGTAGTTGTCATCGAGGATAACAGGTTTGGAATTCTCCCGGTCAATGAGCAGCTTCCTGTCCTTGAGGCGCACCGTGAGGAGGTCTTTTTCGGAATCTCCGATCCGGGCACAGACAACGTCTCTCGATTGGTCCGGCGCCGCGAGAAAAGCGGCTGAGAAGGTAAGGTTGTGAACTTTCCCGTCGTTGGTTCCCCAACTGGTTTTGACGGTTCCGCCTTTCTTCATTTCCCGCAATTCACTGCGGGGATACTTCGAGCCCTCTGATTTCGGGGCATCGCTTCGAGCCCGGAAAACGACGCTGTCTTTGTCCTCCGAGAGGTGAAAGAAATCGGGATCCTCAAAGAGCCGGAGGGTCGGCATGGTGACCTCGTCGGCCACGTCGTCACCGTTGTCATCCATCGGGATGATCAATTTCCAAATCGACAGATTGATGACGTCGCCGGCGTCTTTAGCCGCGACGTCGCCAATCAATCCAAGAGCTAAAACAGCGGTGAGCCACCTGTTCATCGTGAGCAGGTTAGCAGAAAACTTCGCGGTTCTCAAAGGCGTCTCCAATCATTGCCGTCGTGATCCAGAAGCTCATCCGCTTCTTTGGGACCCCAGGAACCGGCAGGGTATTCCGCCATTTTCGGAGGAGTCGGAGACTTGTGCCAGGCATCCTCGATCTGATCGACGTATTTCCACGCGGTTTCCACTTCGTCCTTACGGGCAAAGAGGGTCGCATCGCCGGCCATAGCATCGAGGAGAAGGCGCTCGTAGGCTTCCGGACTGCTTTTGCCAAAGCTGGTCTGGTAGCGGAAATCCATTTTCACCGGCTGTAGAGTCGCGGCAGGTCCGGGGCGCTTTGAACGCATTCCGAGAGAAATACCTTCGTTCGGCTGAATGCGAATCACGAGGACGTTGCCGGGCATCGCTTCGGCGCCGACTGAAGCGTTGTAGAGAACGTTGGGACCCTGTTTGTAGTGGATCGAAATTTCGGTTCCCTTCTTGGGAAGTCGTTTCCCCATGCGGACGTAGAAAGGGACGCCTTCCCAGCGCCAGTTGTCGATCATCACTTTGAGGGCGACGTAGCTTTCCGTCATTGAGCCCGGATTGACGCGATCCTCGCGGCGGTATCCAACGACCTCTTCGCCGTTCACGGTTCCGGCGGTGTACTGCGCGCGGACGACGTTTTCACCGACATCATCGGCGTCTTCAAAGGGGCGAAGCGACTTGAGCACTTTCACTTTCTCATCGCGAATGCCGTCTGCAGTGAGATCGGCAGGTGGCTCCATTGCGATGAGACTGAGGAGCTGCAGAAGGTGGTTTTGGACCATGTCACGCAGGGCTCCCGATTTCTCGTAGTAGCCGCCGCGACCGCCTTCCATGCCGAGCGGCTCGGCGCAGGTGATCTGAATGTGATCGATGAAACGATTGCTCCAGAGAACCTCGAAAAGGTTGTTCGCGAAGCGCAGCACCATGATGTTCTGCGCGGTCTCTTTGCCGAGATAGTGATCGATCCGGTAGGTGTCTTTCTCGGGGAAAACGTCGTTCACAACCTGGTTGAGATGCTGCGCTGTAGCGAGATCAGTCCCGAAAGGCTTTTCGACGACAGCACGGCACCAGCCGGTTTTCGACTGATTGAGCCCCGCTCCGCGAATGTGCAGGAGGATGTCGTCGAAGAACTCAGGCGCAGAGGCGAGATAATACATCCGGTTCGGGCTTGCGCCTTCCGCTTCCATTTCGTCGAGGCGCTCTTTGAGGGCTGCATACCCGTCGGCGTCGTTAAAATTGCTCTCGTGGTAGGTGATGCTTTGCGAAAACTGCTCCCAGAGATCGTCGTTGTGGCCCTGACGGGACACTTCTTTGTTCAGCTTTTCGAGACCTTCACGAAATTCTTCGTCGGATTTCTCACGGCGGGCAAAACCCACCACTTTCAGGCCGGGAGGCAGATCGCCGTCTGCGGCCATATTATAAAGCGCAGGGATTAGCTTGCGGTGCGTGAGGTCTCCGGTCGCTCCGAAGATTACCAGGACACAGGACTCGGGGTGATTGCGCAGACTGAGATCTGCTTCTCGAAAAGGATTCGCTTCCATCTCCCGCACGAATCCTTAGTTTTCCGTCCAATGCAACCAATTAGGCTGTTGATTTTGAGTAAAAGAATTCATTCGAATAACGGCAATTTGTCATGAGAGGGGGAAGCTGTTCGTCCAGATCACATAAACGACACAAAGATACGCGGGACAGGACGGTCTGTTTTTGCCTATCCTTCCCGTGTCGTTTCTGCAAATCCAACACCCACTTGTTTTGATATGAAATCCATTCGCACTTTTATTCTCGTCGCTGCACTTTCACTGTCCGTCCTTCCGCTTCGGGCCGCGACTCCGATCGGCGGCCTCACCGTCGCAGTCTCCGAAGACGGTTCTCAACTCGTTGCGGGCGGGGATACCCGCACCCTCCTGGTCCTCGATCCGGAAACGCTCGAGGTGAAATCGCGTCAGTGGGTGGGCACTTCGATTGTCGACCTGACCTTTAATGGAGATGGCAGCGTTCTCGCCGTGGTTGACAGCTCGGACAACGTTTTTCTCTATTCCACCGCTGACTGGAGTCTCATTAAAGAGGTTGCGAAAGTTGCCAATTTTTCAGCGGCTCCCGAAGCGGGACTGTTTGCAGGACGCGCGGGAAGCTACAGCGAGCCAAGTCTGGAAGTCTACAGTTTCGCCGACGGCACGGTGAAGACGACCATCCCTGTTTCGAAAGAGCTTAAAGTGGCCATGCTCGCGCTGAAGGGCGACGGATCGAAGATCGCGGTTCTCACTCAGGGGGACACTGATCCCGACGAGCCGAAAGTGGAGCGTGCGGATATTCCTAAAGAACTGAAAGGTTTTGAACTGAAGGAGTTCGAGCAGCGCAACGACGGGAAAACTTCATCCTACATTATTTTTGATGTCGCCGGGGGTGCGATTGAAAGTGAGGCGAAGACATTCTACGAAGAGCGGTCCGGATCGATGGTCTACAACGGCGATACCGTGCTCATCGTCGCTTACGGAAACGAAAACGTCTCGATCAGCCCCGAGGGCGAGTTCACTCTTTTTCAGCTGGATAACAGCTACAACTACGGTCGCGGGTTCACACGCGGCAACGGCATGATTCTTACCGGCGGTCTCGCCAACTACAGTCTCACGCCGGTGGACACGATGCAGGCGGTCACAGGAAAAATCGACAAGCTCCCCGGTTGGCCTGAATACTGGAAAGGCTTCAGCGGCACC
Organism: Verrucomicrobiales bacterium; assembly: GCA_029213065.1. GTDB lineage: Bacteria > Verrucomicrobiota > Verrucomicrobiia > Verrucomicrobiales > DEV007 > Arctic95D-9. Next base: position 79,260 of record JARGPH010000020.1, read on the forward strand.
GCCGACGGGAAATCTCTTTACGGCGCCTCCTCTGCCTATCGTGTCGTGAAATTCAATCCCGACGGTACCGTTGCTGCGAAAATGGAGGGCCATTGATCGGTGCTTGATTCCTTCGCCTGATTGTTCACCATCCGGGTTATGAAAGTAAACGAAATCGCCTTCTCCTGTTATCCTGTCACCGATATGGCCCGATCCAAAGCCTTCTATGAGGGGGTTCTCGGGTTGAAGGTGACGATGGATCACGAGATGGAAGGCGGTCACTGGGTGGAGTTCGATATCGGAGCGGGCACTCTTGCCATCGGAATTGCCCCGGGCATGGATCCGAGTCCGGATGGCTGCAGCGTTGCCCTGGAGGTGGATGATTTTGAAGCCGCGGTAGCTGAACTGAAAGCCGCTGAGGTCGAGTTCAATTTCGGACCGATCGAGACCCCGGTCTGTCACATGGCCTTCGTCCGCGATCCGGATGGCAATTCCATCGGGATCCACAAGCGGAAGGAAGGGCATTCGTAGGGCGATCGAAAGGGGGAATGTCTCGCTTACGCCACTCGCGGTTCTTCAGGGATCTTCATGATCACTTGGGGAATTACGGCGCGGCGTACCTTTTTATACCAATAATCGCCGGTTTCCTTTGGTTTTCACAACAGAGGGAAAGGCACACGATTGCTTCATTGGAGTGGCCGGTTGCGACTGCAGTTATTTTAGAATCTGAAGTTAACGAGCGCTCTAACTCCAGTCGGACAAGCGTCGGAACCCGGATGGCGATTTCTCTTCTCGTGGCGTATTCAGTGGATGGAGTCGACTACAGGGAGCCTGTCACAAGATTGTTTCCACGAACTAACGATAGCGATTACAAAAATCTCTTACGCGAAAGTGAGCAAATTTCATTGCGATACGACCCTGCGGACCCGTCTTCATTTTCGACGGCTCCGCTCATGCCTGATTGAAGTCCGGAAGGTGAATCGGGAAGATGTTTTATCTGATGTGGTGGCTTAAGTGGAGAGAATTGAACCCGAGGTGAAACGAAGTGAAGCCTCCGGTTTGCGCAGATATTCTGCGGCCCCTTCAGGGCCGGGGGCGTTTACACCATAGGTATCCCGGCGTTCTGCTGCGCGCCACGCCGCGCTAATTTCTTTCGAGCCTCCGGCTCTTCGACTTCGCCTGATGGGCATTGCGAAGAAATGCTTACGCAATTCCTCTACGGTTTCGGGTGTAGAGGAATCCGTGAGGATTTCAATGATCTGTCCCGGGGTAAGTGTCGCGGCATCGCCTGATGGGCATTGCGGAGAAATGCTTACGCAATTCCTCTACGGTTTCGGATGTAGAGGAATCCGTGAGGATTTCTATGATCTGCCCCGGTTGATTTCATTTCCGAAAACTGAGGCCAATTCAAAGCGCCTCCCGGATCGTCGACTTGGGAAAATCCTTCGGCGTGCGAATCTCCCTCGCGAGCCCCATCCTCTCTAACACAGCGATAAACCACCATCCCGGATCTTGTTGTTTGGGACTGTGGCCGAGGCGGGCCGACCCGGGGAAGGCGTGGTGATTGTTATGCCAGCTTTCTCCCATGGTGAGCAATCCAATGTGCCGGACGTTGTAACCCTGAACCGCCTGATTTTTCATGTGCCAGTGGCGGTCACCTCCGTTGTGGGCGAAGTGCCCGACGAGCCAGTGGCCGGTCAGTGAAAGGGCAATGCGAACACTGATTCCCCAAACAACCCAGCTGATACCGCCTCCGGCGAAGAGCAACAGGGCGAGTGGGAGTTGCTGCCAGCGATCCGTTTTCTCGAGAAATTTGAAAAAGGGATCTTCAGCGACCTCGGGCTCAATCTGAATTTCCGGAGGATGCTCGAGAGCAATGCTGCTGTGAAGGTTCGCGATCCAGTCCCGGAAGAGGGTGGTTTGATGAATGAAAAACGGGTGGCACCGTTCGTGGCGCTGTGACCAGTCACGCAGATCGTGAAGGCGGATCATCGTGAACGGGCCGCCCATTCCGACGAGCGTTCCAAGATAAACGAGGGTCCGTTTCAACCACAGTGGCGTTTTAAAGCTCCGGTGAATGAGGAGTCTGTGGAGTCCCACGCTGTGTCCGCAGCACAGTCTCAGGACGGTGAGGGCTCCGCAAATCAGGCTCGCCGACCACGTCCAGGTAATAGGTCCCGCGAGGATCGCGATGAGAAGGTGCGTCGAATACCAGATCGATTTTGAAGGGGCCCAGGTCACGGTTCCGTCGAGCGGATTCGTATGAAGGGTGGGGCATTTGGTTCTTTCGGTTTCGATCATGGTTTTGCCTTTCAGTGGTGGGGTTCTAAGTGGCGGGGTGAGGGCGTCCCATCGAGACGCCTTCGACGCCGCGAGTAAAATGGCCGCCGATGAGGGTGGCGGCGTCGCTCCACGGATGAGCCTTGTTTCGGATGAGGTCATCGCGGACGACCTGCAGATTCGTGAGCGGTTGGACCTTCCAGGGTTCGTGCCAGACCCTGAAGAATTTCGGGCGGCGACCTGCATTGTTGAAGGCGGTGTATCGCTCGAGAAGAAAGGCATCGAGAGTTCCGTATTCGGCTGGCGCGGTTGCTCCGCGAGGTCGGGCCCGATATCGAAGTGCTTCGTCCCTCGTGGTGACCGTGCCGTGGACTTCGTCGCTGCCGTGGTCGTAGTCGATTTTGGCTTGATGATAGGGTAGCCCGAAGGTGCGCGGCCCCAGTTTCACGGCGAGTGAGTCATTGAGCCATTCTTTCATAAAGAAGATCCCGTATTGGCTCCGATGTTTCACGTAGGTTCTCAGATTGAGAAACTGATGTGTCGCAATCGGTGCGGTAAGCCAGCTGGTCGCGCGACCTCCGCGTTTCGGACGCATTCCCCGCATCGTGAAGGCGACAAGGCTGATGTAGGCTTTTCCCTCGTGGAGATCGAGTTCGAACGGGACCGCCTCAGCGAGAATCGTTGGATCCACTTCGAAGTGGAGAAATACGGCATCGATCCAATCGGCGACAATGGGCACTTCGAATCGAAGCGCCTCGATCTCGCGCTTCGCGGCCTCACTGTCAGGTCGACCCAAGAGGGTTGGGTCATCGACCTTACCCTCTTGGATCGACCTTTTTCTGTAGGCGAGTCCCGCGGGCTCGCTGCGGACGACCTGTGGCGGGCGGGCGCTGTCACGGCCCCCGTTCGGAGAAGGCCTCTTGAGCTTCCTTTTCTCGTTGCCCCGGTTTTTCGGGTTTCGGTAAAGGTCGCTCAGGATGGTCATGTCAGTGTCAGTTGGCGGTATTCTCTGCCCAGGCTCGTTCGGGCTGACGTTCCGGTTTTCGGAGCAGGTCGGCGAGGGCTTCGTCGAGCTCCTGAAAGCGGAAGTGAAATCCCTGTCCGTGGATGCGGGTGGGAAGGCCGCGGCGTCCGTTCAGAGCGAGGTCGGGATCGGCGTCGAGGAGGGGGCTCGCGAGTCGCACGAGCGCGGCGGGGGCCGGAAGCCCGAAGGGGACTCCCAGTGTCTCCCGCAGCGTCTCCATGAACTCAGCGTTCGTGAGCGGCTGCATTCCGGTGGCGTTGTAAATCCCGTGCGTGGCCGGATTTTCGATCGCATCGAGGAAGAGTTTCATCATGTCGTCGATGTGGATCCAGCTGATCCACTGACGTCCGCTTCCGATCTTTCCACCAAGTCCGGCACGGGCCAGTCCCGCGAGCGTCGGGAGTGCCCCTCCGTCATTGCCGAGGACGAATCCGATTCTCAGCATCGCCCAGCGCATTTCGGGGCGGATTGATTTGCCGAGCGCCTCCTCCCAGGCGACGCAGACGTCGGTGGGGTATTCGTCAGGGACAAAGGCCGCCTCGGTGCAAACGGTGTCGCCGGCATTTCCGTAGATTGCGAGGCTGCCGGCCTGAACCCAGACCGCAGGAGGTCGATAGGTTTTCAAAAGCGCATCTCCGAGTGCTTCGACGGCATCGATCCGACTGCTGAGGATCTTCTCCCGGTTCGCCTTCGTCTGGCGGCAGTTCACGTTCTTCCCGCTTAGATTAACCAGTGCGGTCGCTCCATTGAGATACTCAGCCCAGTTCTCGTGGTAGGTTTTCCCGTCCCAATAAACGGCTTCTCCCGCGCCCGTGTAGCTATCGGGGTTCCGCGTCAGGATGATGACTTCGTAGTTCCGGTCGACGAGCGTTTGTGCGAGATGTTTTCCGAGAAAGCCACTCCCGCCCGCGAGGACGACGCGCTTCCTAAGTTTCTTTGTTTCAGTCATTTCTGTTAAAAGAGAAATTAAGGTTCAAATAAAAAGAGAGGGCTATTTGCTGATGACGCCGAGTGATTTCGCAATTTTGTCACCCATGCGGATTGCTTTGACGGCTGACTTGGTCGGGAGTTTGTCCATTTTGTTGTAAAAGTCGCTTACGAGTTCGAAGAAGCCGAGGAGATCTTCGAGACGCTCTTTGGCGTAGGCGTCACCGGGGGCATCGCTTTCAGCGGCTTCATCAGCCGAGTTTCTCAGGTTCCGGAGAGTCGGATCAATCTCGCGACGTTTCCGCTCTGCCGCGATGGTGCGGAACATTTCGTAGACGTCTTTGGTCGAGGTGAAGTGATCGCGTCGGTCGCCGGCGAGATGCACGACATTGACGATTCCCCAGTTCTGTAACTCTTTGAGGCTGTTGCTCACATTCGATCTCGCGACTCCCAGTTGAGAGCAGATATCCTCGGCATTGAGTGGCGGTTCGCTGATAAAGAGCAGCGCGTGGATCTGTGCCACGGTGCGGTTGATCCCCCACTTCGTGCCCATCTCTCCCCAATGGAGAATGAACTGCTGTGCAAATGGAGGAAGTTCCGTCATTTTCTTTATTTCTGTCATTACAGAAATCTATGAAACGTGCTTATGCAAGGACATTTTGATGAAAAAGTGGCAATCATCGCAGTTTACGACGGGAAATCGTGCCCTTATAGTTCCTTCACATGGACACAATCAAAACGATCCTGACGCACTGGTTTTTCTGGGGTTTCCTACTCGGTTTCTTTCTTTGCGTGCTTTCTATCATTGCTCACAGCAAGACCAAGCGTGAACTGCGACGTCTCAAAGGTCACCTCAGCGACAAGCTTGAGATCGAGGCGGAAAAGATGTCCGAGATGAAAGAGAAGATCGACAGTCTCAAGGGCGAGAACGAGAATCTCCGGATGAAAGTGAACTCCGGCCGCGTTCAGGATGACTACCAGTCTCTGGAGCGTGAGCTTGAAATTTACGCGCGTGCCGAGAAGGCCATGGTGGTGAATGCCCCCGGCTTTGCTCAGGCGTGGGAAAAGGCGAAAGAAGCCGCTCTCGGTGAGCTCGAAGCAGAGGAATCGGGTAAGAGTCTTCCCCGTCGAATCTTTAAGAAATTCTTCACCAAGGGCAGCACGACGATTGACGGGGAGGTGGTTGAAGCGCTCCCTTCCGAGTCTTCCAATTCCAATAAGAAGGCGTCAGCCGGGGAGTGATTCGCGCTCCACGAGATCAGTAAGACTGCTATGATTCTGGAATTGCCCGATCGCGAGTTCGGTGGCTACATCTTTGATTGCGACGGGACTCTCGTCGATTCAATGCCGCTTCACTACAAAGCCTGGACCGCCAGCTTTGTTCATAATAATGCCCCGTGGGTGTGGAATGAGGATGACTTTTACGCCGCCGCCGGGGTGCCTGATCGCGACACGGTCATGAAGCTGAACGCGGAATACAATGCGGATATCGATCCCGATCTCGTTCACGAGTTTAAAGCGGAATGGTATGCGGAGAAGTTGCACGAACTCCAGCCGGTCGATGCGGTCGCGAAACTGGCTCATCAGTATCACGCCGCGGGACTTCCGATCTCAGTCGCTTCGGGAAGTGACCTCTCACTCGTGGCCCCTTCGTTGGAGGTGACCGGCTTGAGTGAGCTTTTCGATATCGTGATTACACCTGCCGACGTCGAGCGGGGTAAACCGGCTCCCGATATGTTTCTCCTCGCCGCCGAGCGGATGGGCGTCGCTCCGGAGGACTGCCTCGTTTTTGAAGACGGTCAGGCCGGTATTGATGCCGCCAATGCAGCGGGCATGCAAAGCGTGTTCGTCGCGAGCCGGGGTTAGTCCGGCGATCCAAATCCGGTCAGGAGGACCGGGGTTCTGCGCGATTCCGTAGTTCGAATTCCGGGAAAAATTTCTGTCGAAGGAGTGTCTCTCGACTATCCTCCCGGGATGACACCATTTCTCCCATTTCGATCACTTTTCTGCGCGCTGTTTCTGGCGGTAAGCGTTTCTCATGCAGGCGAGGATGTGAACATTCTCTTTCTCGGGAACAGCTTCACCTTCCGTCACGAGCTGCCCGACCTCGTTGAAACGGTTCTTGAAGAAGGTGATCCTGATACGAATGTGAACGTGAAGCGCATTACCTACGGTGGGCAGAACATGTTTAAGCATTCGACTTACTACTTCAGCCAGACCTTCATCGAGCAAAGCACGATTACGAACGAGGAAATCGAGGCCCGAATCGAAAAGATGAAGGCGTTCCTTGAGTTGAATGAGCCACCGAATCCGGAAGAGTGGACCGCCCATTCCAAGGCGCTTCATCCGGGAAAGGTTCCGCCGTTCAAGGGGATCCACAGTCACATCCGCTCGGCGATCCGGAACCACGAGGCGCTTCTCAAGGAAAACCCGAAGACGAAATGGGATTACGTCGTCATGCAAAGTTATCAGGACGTTTCCGCTGATCCGACGGAGGCCTACGGAAAATATGCCACCCTGCTGGCGAAGACGATTCGCGAGAACGGCGCGCAAGTGATTCTCTACATGACCTCTCCGAAAACGCAGAACGCGGAACCGGTCACCGAGCCGCTGAAAGTGGAGGAAGCGGAAAAGGATATCGCTGTTGGACTTGCGCTCGCGAAAAGTCTGAGGCCTCGTGCGATCGTCAGTGTCCCGCTCGCGATCAAGATGATCCAAACCGGCGGCACCGACCTTACCTTTCGCTACGTGAATGATGGTCACCCGAATCAGACCGGCGCCTTTCTGACTTCGAATCTGTTTTATGCGGCAATGACCGGCAAGAGCCCTGAGGGGTTTGCCTATGACACCGTCGTTGAGACGAAGGCGAAGAACGGCAAAAACCCCGACGGCGGCGAACTTGAGAAAGTATTCGATGAAGCGACGAAACTGAAAATTCAGAAAGCCGCCTACGATGCCGTTCAGGAATTTAACTGGCTTGCCACCGCCGAGTAGTTGCTGCTGAATCTTACGATACCCATTTTATGAATACTCGATTCGCTTCCCGTTTTGTCTTTTTTGCCGCGTTGGCTTTGGTTCTCAGTTTCCTTTCCGCGGGGATTGGGGCGGAGAAAAAGAGATCGCGTCCCGCTCCGGTGGTTTCTCCGACGATTCACGAGGATGGAAGTGTCACCTTCCGGATTCAAGCGCGCGGCGCGGAGAAGGTTTCCGTTTCGGGTGATATGCTCAAAGGAAAGCTCGAACTGGTGAAGGGTGAGGATGAGATCTGGTCAGGTAAAATGGACACGGTCGAGCCGGGGCTTCATGGCTACAGCTTCACCGTCGATGGCGTGAAAATGCTCGATCCGGGCAATCCCAAGCTGAAACCGAAGCGTTCTCCGAATACGAGCCTGCTCTATATTCCCGGCGATGCTTCCTACGATTTCAAAGATGTGCCGCACGGAACGGTTCATTACCACGGCTATCATTCCAAACCCATCAATCGCTTCCGCGAGATGCATGTCTACACGCCGCCCGGCTACGAAATGGGGGATGAGTCGTATCCTGTCCTCGTTCTCCAACACGGACACGGCGACAGTTTTGCGACGTGGGTGGAGTTCGGGAAAGCGCATTGGACTCTCGATAATCTCATCGCCGAAGGGAAAGCAAAGCCGATGATCGTCGTCATGCTCGACGGACACCCCATTCCCGAATCGTATGGAGGGCGTTCTCCGGCGAATACGGAGGAGCTTCGCAAAGATCTCATCGAAGCCGCTCTCCCGATGGTGGAGAAGTTGTATCGGACGAAGGCGGGCCGCGAAAACCGCGCCATTGTCGGCCTCTCAATGGGAGGGGGGCAATCGCTCACGATTGGATTGAATGAACTGGATACTTTTTCTCAGATCGGTGCGTTCAGTGCGGCTGTTCCTTCGGTGGATGTGATCGGCGATGCCCTCGGTGATGCCGCGAAGACGAACGAACAGGTCAAGCTTCTCTGGATTGCGATCGGGAAGGACGACTTCCTGCTCGAAAGGAATACAGAGATGACCGCCGCGCTCGACGAAGCCGGAATCAAATACGATTACACCCTCACCGAAGGCGGCCACAGTTGGCCGGTGTGGAGGGACTACCTTGCGGAGTTTGCTCCGCTTTTGTTTCGGTAGTGTGAAGGGCGCCCCCCTGCTATAGGGGAGCGAAACAGCCTCAGGGTTTTTCTTTTCTCAATACGACACGGAATCCGATGTAGGGATTTCCAAAACTCCCGTTCGAACCGGGAACACGATCTGATGCGAGAGCGCCTTTTCCTGAGCTGCTCCAGTTTTCACCGAAGGCCGTGACCCCTGCATCATTGCGGCACAATTCGCTGACGTTGCCGATGAGATCGTAGATTCCGGATGCGGCCGCCGGAAATGAACCCACCGGTGCTGTCTTAAGGTGCCCGTCGTTGTATTCGGGGATGACCGGTCTGTTTCCGAGAGGATCACTTTCACTCTCCACTCCGTAGAGGTTTCCGATGACCTTGGAGGGCGGCCATTCATCTCCCCACAGGAACGGTTTCAAGAGAGGGCTCCCTTCCGGAGCATCGGGCGCGATCAGTCCGAGGGCGATTCGATTTTCGGTGAGAGTCGGGATGTCGTAGCGATCCGTCTTCTCGATCACCTTGCGGGAGATTTCCTTTTTGGTCAGCCATTCGCAATAGGCGACCGCATCTTCATAGGATACCTGAATGGCGGGGTGGTCATCTCCCTGCGGGAAGTTGATTCTCGGCGCATTCCGGTCTCTGTCGTCACGAAGGAAGGGTTCGTAGTCTTTTACCCGTGTTTCCCAAATGCTGAAAAGAAGGGTTATCTCGCCCGATTGAATCGGAACAAATTTCATCCCGAGGCTGTTCTCGAACTCTCCTTCCTGATCCGGTGTGGTCTCCATTTTTTCCTCCGTTTCGGTCGTGTTGTCTGAGCCACCGGCGCTTTTGGCCTCCTGGAGGTTCAGCTCGACGCTGAGATTTTTGACTTTAGTGGCGTTGGTCAAATCGGCCGACTTCGTCAGCTCGATCTCGAGGGCCTTGAGGGACTGGGCGAGATTTGAATCCAGCTCAGAGCGTATTTTTTTGCGCTCGGTCGTCCAAATGGCTCTCAGTTCCGTGAGACCGGAGGGCGCGGAATCAGGAAGGGCATCGAGAGTGCTGCTTGCTTTGATTTGATTAAGAGAGCTCTCCCCGCTGTTGCTCAGAGATTCGAGGAGCTCCTTGACCGATTTCTTTTCTTCCTGAAACGCCTGCGCGAGATCCAGATTGCCCTCTTTGATCGCGGCATTGAAGCGCAGATCGAGTGCCTTCAGGTAGTTTTCAATCAAGGCGGTCACCCGCGTGTTTCGCAACTTGAGGTAGGCGGCAAATCTGGTTTCAAGACCGGGGATCCGGAGGGAGGAGTCGGAGGCTGCAGTTGCGGTGTCCGCCGTGGGAGGGGTGGATTCCGCGGCGGTCGAAGGGGCTGCCGATTCCTCCGGGGCGGGCGGAGTTTCTGTGTTTGCCAGTTGCGGGGACGTTTGGGCGGGAGCTTCCTGATTCAGATCAAGAATGACCCTGAATCCGATCGTATCGGAATTTGCCGACGGTAAGAGAAGGGCGCGAGCCGAAGAGAGAAAGAAACCACCGGGGGTGTTTGTCCAGCTGGAACTGCGGGCCACGCGTCTCTTTCGAGCGGGGGAATCCCAGTCTGTAGTCCATTCGGCGACGTTGCCGCTCATTTCGAAAAGACCGTAGTCTCCGCCGGGGAAACTTCCTGCAGGGGCTGTTCGTGGAAACCCGTCGGAATAGTTGGTCACGAAGGGCTTTGGCTTTCCGGCGAACGTCATGCGGCTGTCCTTATTTTCTGAACCGTAGAGATTGCAGGTATTGTTTGGCGGGGGCCAGGTTTCACCCCAGGGCCAGAGCCGATTGAGCGCTCTGTCTTTGGATTCGGGCGTCGCCATGGGATCTTCGAGCTGTGAAATGCCGATCGCACAGCTCCATTCATGATCAGTCGGCAGCCGGTATGCCTGATTCTCTGCGATGGCTCCGTTGTTGATTTCCGTTTCTGTGAGCCATTTACAGAACTCTACCGCGTTTTCAAACGGGACAAAAACCGCAGGATGATTGTCTCCCTGTTCGAAATCAGGTGTCCTCCAGTTGGTTGACGGATTGGCATCAATAAAATTCTGATAGTCCCGCACCCGCGTCTCCCAAATGCTGAAGAGGATGTGCTTTCCATCTGAGGGACCGCCTTCGATGGGGACGGGGGAAAACTTCATCCCGAGAGAATTTTCAAACGGCGCTTCCACGGTGGCGTCGACTGCGCTCGCTAGAGAGAAGTCGCCGGGTGCGGATTCCGGAGGGGTGGGTATGGCAGGCTTTTCAGGTTCGCCGCCGGTTTCAGGAGGGGACGCGGGGGGATTATTTGTCTCCCTGTCAGGTTGAGGCTCGAGGGGCATGGAAGCGGGCTCCTGAGGAGAAAGCCCGGTTTCGACCACGCTGGTTTGCAATTCTGTCGGGGCCGCCGTGCTCTCTGTCTTGAAGAAGGCGAAGTAAATGTAGGTGACAATGCCAATAGCCAGGACCGTCAATGCCATGGAAATTTTCCCGGCATTTCCGGTGCTCGTTGTGGCTTTGCTTTCCCTTCGCGGAGCGGGTTTCTGTGCGGGTGATTGAGTCTTCTGCTCACTTTCGATGACCTTCATTCGGCTCATTGGCGAAGTCACGATTGGATCGAGTGCGAGTCTCATGGTGTTGGCGGAATTGTAGCGTTCGTCAGGGTCGCTTTGCAGTGATGTTTGAATGAGATCGTCGAGTCGAGGGTCGAGTGAGGGAATGAGTTCTCCCGGCATTTTGAAGCTGCCGCGGGGCAATTTTCCGGTAAGCAATTGATAGAGCATCACGCCGACTGCGTATAGATCGGCACGGTGATCCGGGACAGCACTGCCGTCGAGAGCTTCCGGGGCAACAAAATCCGGGGTTCCCAGCGCGACATTGGACATCGTCAGGGCGGGTTGATCTGCATCGCCCTCATCGCGAATGACCTTGGCGAGTCCGAAGTCGGCGATTTTGACCTGTCCTTCGAGATTGAGCAGAATATTGGCCGGTTTGATATCGCGGTGCACGATTCCGCGGGAATGTGCGTATTCGAGTGCGTCGAGCACGTGGGCGGTGATTGAGAGTGCGTAGTCCTGCGGGAGTTGGCCGCCGTTCTTTTGTAGATACTGATAGATATCCATCCCCTCGACGAACTCCATCACAAAGTAGAGTTGACCTTCTGAGGTTTCTCCAAAATCGAACACAGAGACAATGGAGGGGTGATTGAATTTCGCCATGGCCCGGGCCTCCAGCTCAAACCGCTCAGCGAATTTGAGCTCGTCTTCGCCGCCTTTTGTCAGCGTCTCGGGAAGCACTTTGATTGCAACATTCCGATCGAGCCTGCGTTGCCGGCCCCGATAGACTGCGCCCATTCCGCCGCGCCCCAGAAATCCGGTGATTTCGTACTGGGGAAGCATAGCTTGTAGTTCTTCCGGGGAAGGTGGTTCCCAGCCTCCCCCTCCTGTTGAGTTACTCATAGTTGGATAGTAAAGGTTACTACCGTATAATGTAGTTCGTCTGGAATGAAACCGAATATTCGAACCATCGTTCGATGCTTCATAGCAATACCGAAATTAATCCGGGGTAATCGAGGTGAGACCGGCGCGTGAACTGTCTACAATTGCTCGTAAGGCAGTTTGTAGAGCTGTTCGCCGACCTGGAGATCGCCGGATTCGAGTCCCCTTTTGAACCACTTCGCCCGCTGCGCGGATGATCCGTGGGTGAAGGAATCGGGATCGACGTAGCCGGGGCCGAGTTCTTTCTGGATTCGGTCGTCGCCGATGGCCTCGGCGCATCGCATTGCCTCTTCGATATCGCCCTGCTCGAGAAATTCGCCAAAGGTTTCCTGAGCGCTGCGGGCAAAGACGCCGGAGAGGAAATCGGCGTGGAGTTCAACCCTGACCGATTTCCT
>JARGPH010000020.1:91476-93751 GCA_029213065.1 Verrucomicrobiales bacterium
CCGCGATATTTGTGCAGCTCGTCGAGGCGACCGAGAATGTTCTCGATGTGGTGCCCATACTCGTGAGCGACAACATAGGCTTCCGCGAAATCGCCGGTAGCACCGAACTTCTGTTTCAGCTCGTTGAAAAAGGTAGGGTCGATGTAGATCGTTTCGTCGCCGGGAGAATAAAAAGGCCCCATTCTAGCATCGGCAAGACCTCCCGGAGTTCGGGTGCGCTCGCTGTAGATCACCATTTTGCAGGGACGAAACTTGACGCCGTATTTCGGAAGAATCTGTGACCAGACTTGCTCATTGTCAGCCATCATCGTGCTGAGATAAGCCTTCATCTCATCATTCCTGCCGGCGTTTCCGCTCGTCTGTTCGATGCGCGGGCCGGTTGATACGTTGCTCGAGAGGCCGAGGATCTGCATGAGCGGATCGCGGAAAAACATGAATGCGAAGAGGGCAACCACGATCATGACGACGCGTGTTTTGCCACTCGCTCTCATGAATCCCATGAGGAGAAGGTTCAGGATTCCGCCACCTGCCCGCCTTGCTCCTCCGCTCGATGCGGAGATGCTTTGTCCGCGGCGATCTTCGACGTTGCTACTTTGTCTTCTTCCTTTCCAGCGCATGATTTGAGGATAGTTACTAATGAGACCACTGCCAAGAGGGAAAGTGTCACAAGGATGATGAAAACCTTTTGGCGGAGGGTTTTATTCGTTGCCCTTTGCCCGCGCCGCTGCCTCCCTGAGCTTGTCCTTTTTACTCTTCTTTCGCCCTTTGATTCCGCCGTTTCCGGGTGGAGCGACAGGAATCGCGGCAGGCTCAAAGCTCTCGACTTCTTCCAACGTCAGGGCGAGGTCGAGCCGTTTCTTTATCAGGGTGAAATGAGCGTGGGATTCTTCGGTGACAAAGCTGATCGCGAGCCCGGATTCACCCGCCCGACCGGTTCGGCCGATGCGGTGGGTGTAGTCGACGGGGGAACGGGGAAGGTCGTAATTCACGACGACGGGGAGAAGCTGGATATCCAACCCGCGCGCGGCGAGATCTGTCGCCACAAGGACCTTGATTTTCGAAATTTTGAAATCGGTGAGGGCTTCTTCGCGGGCTCCTTGAGAGAGTTTGCCGTGGAATGAAAGGGCTTCGATTCCGTTGACCCGCAATTTCCCTGCCACGTGTTCAGAGGCGTATTGGGTCGCCACAAAAACGAGAACCCGCTCCCACTTTTCCGAGTTGATGAGATGGCGAAGGAGGGGTGCCCGTTTTGCCTTATCAACGCGGAGGGCGCGTTGTTCGATCGCGGCGGTTTCGGTCGGCTCGGATTCGATTTCGATGCGAACGGGATCACTTTGAAATTGGCTCGCGAGCGCTTCGACGCGTGGAGGAAAGGTGGCCGAGAACAGCAGGTTCTGTCGCTTCGCGGGGAGGAGGCTGAGCAGTCGCTGGAGCTCCTCTTCGAAGCCGAGGTCGAGAAGGCGATCTGCTTCGTCGAGGACGAGGGCCTGCACGTCTGAAAGCGTGACCGCATTGCGATCGACGAGATCGAGAAGACGTCCCGGGGTCGCCACGACGACATCGGCTCCTCCGCGCAGGGCCATCATTTGCGGATTGATCGAAAGGCCTCCGACCGCACTGACGACTTTGATTCGCTCGGGCAGCTCGCGCGAGCACTGCTGGACGACGTCTCTGACCTGGGCCGCCAGTTCGCGGGTCGGGACGAGGATCAAAGCGAAAACGGGCCGCGGCTTTCTGCGTTTTTCGCCGAGCCAGCGTTGGAGTAGCGGGAGGACAAAGGCGGTCGTTTTCCCTGATCCGGTCGGAGCAATTGCGAGGAGATCACGAGCGTCGAGCGCTGCAGGAATCGCCGCTTCCTGAACAGGCGTTGGCGCAGGGAAATCACTGACCGCACGAGTCAGGTTTTCGTCGAGACCGAATGAGGAAAAAGGCATTTTTACCACTAAGCGCATTCCGCTCCGCGGGCCAGCGTCAGATTCAGGTCGTTCGACCGTTTCGCGAGTAGAGGAATCCGTGAGGATTTCTGTCATCAGGAGGGGAAGTGTGCCCGGGAAACGAGAGAGAGGCTTTGCGGAGAAATGCTTACGCAGTTCCTCTACGGTTTCGCGAGTAGAGGAATCCGTGAGGATTTCTTTCATCAGGAGGGGAAGCGCGCCCGGGAAACGGGAGAGGGGCTTTACGGAGAAATGCTTACGCAGTTCCTCTACGGTTTCGTGAGTAGAGGAATCCGTGAGGATTTCTTTCATCAGGAGGGGAAGCGCGCCCGGGAAACGGG
>JARGPH010000020.1:93851-106638 GCA_029213065.1 Verrucomicrobiales bacterium
GAGAGAGGCTTTGCGGAGAAATGCTTACGCAGTTCCTCTACGGTTTCGCGAGTAGAGGAATCCGTGAGGATTTCTGTCATCAGGAGGGGAGCGCGCCCGGGAAACGGGGGAGGGGCTTTGCGGAGAAATGCTTACGCAATTCCTCTACGGTTTTGCGAGCGCGACTCAACCCTATCATGTCGACCGCTTGACCCTGTTGTGTTATAAAACGGGAATGATGCGTATTAAATCCTGGTTGGTGGTCGTGTTTTTCTCGATGAGTGGCCTCGCTGAGGCGCAGAAGTCCATTTCCCCGAAGGGGGCGGAGTCGAATTGGCATCAGGCCGCGGGGCCGAACGGAAACTGGCAGGTCGAAGGTGAGCCTCCTCTGAAGTGGAGCGTGACTCGCGACGAGAACATCCGATGGCGGACGCCTTTGCCGGAGGCGGGGATGAGCAATGTCACGGCATGGGGTGATAGGGTCTTCGTGACGACTCATGTTCCTGTCAAAACGCTTGAGGAAAAAAACGGTGTCACGGACATCATCGGGTTTTGTCTCGATGCAAATACGGGTGAGATTCTCTGGCAGGTCGAGTTGCCGGGATCCGCGTTCATTTCGCTGGCGGGGGGCTTTTCGGACGGAACGGTATTTGCTCCGATCGCCGACGGGAAACGGGTCTGGTTTTTCAATCGGTGCGGTTCGATGGGGTGTTACAGTTTTTCGGGAGAGGAACTCTGGTTTCGCCAATGGACGCCGCGTTTTAAACACAACAACCGGCAGGCCGAACCTTTTCTTGTCGGCGGGATGATACTCAATCTCGAGGTCGCGAATAAGGAGGAAGGGGCCAAAATGCGGAAGTGGGATGCTCCCGGAGTGAAGTCGGAAAATGGAACAGCGATCCCGGAAGGTGTCCCGGAGGAGGATGTCTGGACCTACCTGCACGCAATCAACAAGCTCTCCGGGGAAATCGTCTGGCGGGCGCATGCGGGAACATCGATTCACACCACGCCGATGGTGGGGATCACCGCGGAGGGCAAGCCGGCGGTTTCACACGCGCGGGGTGGACCGCACGGGCCGATCGAAAAGCCCTACGGCCACAGCCTCACCAGTCTCGCTCATGGAGAAGCCGGTCAGACGCTCTGGAGTACCGACCTCGACGGGTATGATCCTTCTTTCGCCTGCCATTGGAACCGGAAGTATGTCTTCGGTTTCAGTAAGGGGAGGCATCTCGTCATGGACACTTCTTCAGGAATAATCCTGCGGGATCAACCGCTCTATACCGGAGCGAGGCTCTGGAAATACGACCCGGGGAAAAGCGATTGGGCGCTGCAGGAGGACGTCGCGATCAAGGCGGGAAAGGGGCACCCGAATACAAATCAGGCGAATCTGGCCTTCGGTGACTGGCATTGGTTTCTCTCTCACAACATGCCCTATCTCGGACGGGTCAATGTTGAGACCGGCCTTGTCGAGTATCTCGAGTTGCCGGCGCAGCTCATCGCGTCGGAGGAGTCGCGGTCTGAGGATGTCTTGCTCTGGGGAAAGGGGAACCCCGCAAACAAGCCGTTAAATGCTTCGGGATTCGCGGTCGGGGATCACGGTCATACCGGTATAGGTTGGGGGCATATTTCGGCGGCGAGCCCGACGCGGGTGGGACGCTATCTCTTTCTCCCCGTCGTTACCGGAACGGTTTACGTGATCGATACGAAGATCGAGTCCCTTTCTCCGGAGGCCATCGTCGCGGTGAATGATCTTGGAATCGGCGGGGAGACCTGGAGTCTTGCCTCGCTCACTTTTGCGAAAGGACGTCTTTTTGCTCACACGATGAAGGAGATTGTCTGTATTGAAAATAAGCAGCCTTGACGGGACAATTTCGATCTCATGAAACCGCTTATTTTACTGCTCACGATTTGTTGTTCTTCGCTCTCTTTTGCCGGGGAGGAATTTACCTCTTTGTTTAACGGAAAGGATCTCAGCGGCTGGGATGGCGACCCTGCGCTGTGGGAGGTGAAGGATGGAGTGATCGTGGGCACCTGTGAGGGGCCCGATGCCTTTGAGAGTAACACGTTTCTGATTTGGCGGGATGGCATCGTGAAGGATTTCGAGATTCGCGCAACGGTTCGGGTCATCGGCGACAACAATTCGGGAATCCAGTACCGCAGCCGTGAAATGCCGGAGGTGGGTAAATGGGCGATCACGGGCTACCAGTGCGATGTGCATCCCGCGATTCAGCACACGGGAATGACTTACGAGGAAAAAGGTCGCGGCATGTTCGGCCTGAACGGGAAGAACGTGCTTCTCGATCCAGAGGGGGATCGCTGGCTCATTTCGAAGCAGGAGCCGGTAAAAGTGGACACCTCCGAATGGAATGAGTTCACCGTGATCGCACGGGGCAATCATCTCATCCACAAGGTGAACGGGAAGATGACTTCCGAGTTCTATGACTATCACGAAGGACGTTCCCTCGAGGGACTTCTCGCGATCCAGTTGCACCGAGGCAATGCGCATCGCGTTGAGATCAAAGAGGTGAAGATCAAAACCCTCGACGACGGCGAAGTGTTAGAGTTTGATCCGGCGATGATCGCAGGTAAGGAGAAAGTCGAACGTCCCACGACCTCGAATCCGCAGGGCACCGGTCCTATTGAGACTAAGAAAAAGTAGGAACCACGGATCGACGCTGATCGAGACGGATTTTTTGATACGTCTGCAAGCTGTCCCAATTTGCTTTCCGCGAAGCCTCCCATCAGCGACTATTAGCGTTTATCAGCGGTTCCACTTTCACCGGCAACTCTGTTTAATTTCCATTGTTCAATCGATATGTATTTACGACTCCTTCTGATCAGCTCTCTGTTTCTCATTGCCAGCCCCGGCTTTGCTCAAAAAGGTAAAGGTAAAGGAAAGAGCGGTGGGAATCGTTTTGCGGAAATCGAGGCGGCGGCGATTGCTGAGCCTTTCGTCGGTGTCACGGCCGACGGTGAAGTCGAAAAAGGGCTCTATGAAATCAAGTCCACCGGAGTCGGGACAGGCGAAGTCAAAGACGCCGCGATTGCCTTCCTCGCGGGGCTCAGTGACGAGCAGCGTGTTAAAACCAAGTTCCCTGTCGATGACAACGAGTGGCGTCGCTGGGCGAATCAGCACAGTCTCCCGCGTCAGGGTGTTTCATTCGAGGAAATGAGTGAGGAACAACGCCAGTTGGGATTTGCTCTCATTGGTGCCGGGCTGAGCGCGAAAGGGCTCAAGACGACGAAGGACATCATGAAGCTCAACCACACCATTGCCGAGCTGAGCAATCGCGAAGGCGAATATGGATACGGGCGCTGGGCGTATTTCATCACGGTCATGGGCGAGCCGTCCGATACCGAGCCGTGGGGCTTTCAGTTCGATGGCCACCACTGTGTGATCAACTATTTTATTCTCGCGGATCAGGTCGTGATGACTCCGCTCTTCCTCGGTTCGGAACCGGTCTGGGCCGACGAAGGGAAGTATAAAGGAACGATTGTTTTGCAGGAGGAACAGAATGACGCTCTCGCCTTTGTGAACTCACTAACGGATACACAAAAAGAGAAAGCGGTGTTGAAGTCGGAGAAAGACGGAACCAATTCCAACACCGAGGCTTTTCACGATAACGTCGTGATCCCCTACGAGGGGCTCCCGGTTTCAGAAATGACAGCGGAGCAAAAGGAAGCGTTCCTGAAACTGACGGGCCTCTGGATTCACAATCTCAAAGAAGGGCATGCCAGGGTAAAAATGGAAGAGGTCGAAAAGCATCTCGATAAAACCCGTTTCGCCTGGATCGGAGGAATGGATGACGAATCGGTGTTCTACTACCGGATTCACAGTCCTGTCGTGCTCATCGAATTTGATCACCAGCGTCCCATCGCTCTCGATCGAAGTGGCGTCGCAACGCGGAACCACATTCATGCCACGGTCCGGACCCCGAACGGGAACGACTACGGAAAAGATCTCCTGCGTCAGCACCTAGAGAGTCATCCGCACCCGCATTGATTGGGCTTCGGTTCTTCTTAATGAATAGAATCCTCTCACTCGCCTTCGTATTTTTCTTTTTGCATCCGGGGACGGCGGAGGAGTTTCACGTCAGCAATCCGGAGGAGTTTGACATAGTAGCCAAAAAGGCTGCAGGCGGCGATGTCGTCGTCTTGAAAGACGGCACCTGGAATGACGCCCGTTTGGAGATCAAATCGTCCGGTGAGTCGGACGCTCCGATTACGATCAAGGCGGAGACTCCGGGGAAGGTGATCTTCACGGGGGACTCACGAATTTCGCTGGGAGGTCGACACCTCGTTGTTGAAGGAATGTGGTTTCAGAATCCCACCGGAGAGGAGTCGATCGAGTTTCGAGCCGATTCGAAAAACCTCGCTCGTGATTGCCGGGTTACGAATTGCGCGGTCACGAACGATGATGCGAAATTCGCAATGAAGGGGACCTCCCGTTTTCTGTCCGTCTATGGATCGGGGCATCGCATCGACCATTGTTATTTTGCTGGGAAAACCACCGGGGGGCCGACCGCAGTCATCTGGCTTGCCGAAGACCCGGATGCGCCCGCTTCGCATCGAATCGATCACAATCACTTCGGCCCTCGCGAAAAGCTCGGTAAAAACGGCGGTGAAACGATTCGTTTGGGAGACAGCAGCACTTCAATGATCACCGCAGGGTGTCTCGTCGAGGATAACCTGTTCGAAAAATGCAACGGAGAGGCAGAGTGCATCTCGAACAAGTCCTGCGGAAACACTTATCGGGGGAATTATTTTGTAGAGGTGTCAGGTGCTCTGACATTGCGCCACGGAAATAACTGCTTCGTTGAGGGAAATCACTTTCTCGGCGGCGGGGCAAAAGGCACCGGAGGCGTTCGGGTGATAGGGGAGGGGCACGTTGTCACCGGTAATCATTTTCAGGATCTCAGGGGTGATGACGAGCGCAGCGCTCTGTGCGTCATGATGGGGATTCCCAACTCTCCGGCGAACGGGTATTTCCAGGTCAAGGGAGCGAAGATCACGAAGAACCGTTTTCTAAACTGTGAGGAGAATTTCCTGATCGGATTGCAAGGTGACTCGAAGGCGAAACTACCTCCCATCGAAAGCGTCATCTCGGAGAATCGTATCCAGACAAACAAGGGCAAAGCATTCGAGATCCAGTGCGATGCCAGTGGCGTCAAAATGGAGGGGAATACGACCGGAGAGGAACCTTTCGAGGCAGAGGTGACCGCGATCAACCGAAGCTCGGTGGGACCGGAGTGGTGGAAGCATTGATCGCGAGATGGCCCAGCCAGTGCTGCGAAAGACGCCGTTTGCCTTTATTCCCAGGCCCGGTAGTCGCTCGAGACGATATTGCAGGACTTTGAATCTTCGTCGAAATGCAGCTGGGCCCTTCCGTTTTCGAGTTGTTTCAGGACCGCTTCGATTCGCGCATCCACTTCTGAAAGGTCGCTCCCGTCGCGGGTCACAAATTCCTCAATCACCTTTCGCAAGGTGGCCGGCTCGAGTTCGTTGTGGGGGATCAGCATGAGGTGTGCGCTACTGGACATCCTCGAAGGGGAGGTTGCATCCTCTTTTTGCGAGTCGCTGAAAAGGATTTTCAATGAGCGACCCAAGAGGGTTGAATAACCGATCATACCCTGTTACATCCCGCAGCGGAATGCTCAGGGAGACTTTGCCCCGATCCGGCCACTACCTTCATGTATCTCGACCCTAAATGGAGAATACTCACCGTCGGCGATGGAGACCTTTCGTTCTCGAGGGCGCTTCTGACTCATCATCGTCCGCGGTTGCTTGAGGCTTCCGTCTATGACAGCGAAGCAACGCTCCTCGCTAAGTATGCGGAGAACGAGCTGGAGGCGCTTCGCGAACGTAACATTCACGTGCACACCGGACTCGACATCACCGATCCGACGTCAGTGCAGTCCATCGAAAAGAAGTTCGATCTCGTCATCTTCCAGTTTCCCCTCATTCCTTCGTTCGCGACTCTGGATGACTTCGAACGGCATTCCGCCGACGCGAGCACGAACACGCTCAACCGGAAATTGCTGAGGCAGTTTCTGATTCACAGCTTCCGCTACCTTCTCGATGAAGCCGGACCCCGGATGTGCTACATCACTTCGAAAGAAGTGAAACCCTACCGGGATTGGAATATCGAGACGTCGCTCAATCGCGGGCTCGAGTTTCCCTGCCTCGGATCGGTTCCTTTTGAGTATGACAAGTTCCCCGGGTATCGAATTCGAAATGTGAACCGGGACAGGGTCGTTCCCGACACCGAAAGCCGAACCTTTGTCTGGGGCAGCAATCCGCCTCCCGAACTCAAAGCGGCACTGAAGACAACGCCCTTCCTCGGCGCCGCCTACTGCGAAATTTGCCGGGTCGGTCCTTTCGTCGCCGACGAAGACCGGAGCAAACATCTCCGCTCGAAACGTCACCGGAAAATGCAGGTCTTCGAAGATCAGTGGTCGCGGTATCTCGAGTCAGCGGTGCCGATATAGGAGCGGTTCAGAGAGCGGGGCGGGAAATGAGAAATGTGATGACTCTATGAGGTAGGGATGCGGCTAGGCTGGCGGTTTCATTTAGGATGCGTTAACATCCTCATTTTCAGAAGGGTTTGACATTGGATCTTTAAGGGCCCTATTCTCCGATATGAGACGATTCCTCCTTATCTTCTGCTCATTCTTTTCTATCACAGGTATTGCAGCCAATGCGCAGAACGTTGCGACTGCTCAAGAATTTTTTGATGCGCTTCGGGATATCACCCTGAATCCGAGTCAAAGCTACACCGTGACTTTGACGCAGAATATCGATCTTTCCACGCTCACCGGAGTGCCACCAATTTCAGTCGATGCCAATCAAAGCGTCGTCATCGATGGAGGAGGATTCACGATCACAGGTGGAGGGCTTCGGCCTTTTTTCGTGCGTCAGGGGAATGTCACGATCCGGGATGTCGTTGTGAACGGAGGCACCGCGACGGGCGGCTCCGGTTCCGGTGGAGGCATGGGAGCGGGTGGCGCAGTTTTTGTTGATTCGGCGGGAAGGGTCACGCTCGAGAATGTGAATTTTTCAAACAGCACCGCTCAAGGTGGAGATGGTCGCGGGGGAAGTAGCGGAGGCGGTGGCCTCGGCGGCGATGGATCTGCAACAACGAACGGCGGCGGTGGCGGTTTTTACGGTGATGGAGGTGTTTCTGCCGCAGCCGATGGCGGCGGTGGAGGTGGTGGCGCGATCGGCACCGGTGGCGACGGAGGTGATGGAGCCAATGCACCCGGCGGAGGCGGAGGAGGTTTAGTCGGTGACGGCGGCGATGGCGTAGCTGGAGGGAATGCCGGAGGAGCCGGCGGTACCGGAGGCGACGGAGGCGGCCCGAACGGTGGTGCTGGTGCAGTTAATAATGCTGAAAATGGAGCCGATGGTGGCAACGGCGGCGGCGGCGGTGGTGGCAACAACGGTGGTTCCGGCGGCGCAGGCGGTCTTTACGGAGGAGGAGGAGGGGGTCAGCAAATTGGTGCCCTTGCACCGGGCTCCGGCGGAGACGGCGGTGACTTCGGCGGCGGTGGCGGTGCCAGACGGAGTACCGGCCTTGCTGGAGGCGGCGGTGATGGAGGGGACTTTGGAGGCGGCGGTGCGTCTCGAGCGGCGAACGGAGGAGATGGCGGCTTCGGCGGCGGCGGCGGGAGTGGAGTTTCAAGTGGTGCGGTAGCGGAAGGCGGAGACGGCGGCTTCGGTGCTGGAGGCGGAACCGGTGCGATTTTAGGAAACAGCGGCTTCGGTGCAAGCGACGCTACCGCTGCTCAAGGCGGTGGCGGAGCAGGTTTCGGTGGTGCTGTATTTGTCCGTGACGGCGGCACGCTGATCATTTCGGGCAACAGTAATCTCACTGGAGGTTCCGTATTCGGTGGAGCAGGCGGGGGCGGCACAGGGACCGCACTCGGAACCGGTATTTTTCTTCAAAACACCGGAGTGACTTTTGACATCGCGGCCGGTCAAACCGCGACCGTTGCCGATGTGATCGCCGATTCGGTTGGCAACGCTGCCGATGCCGGATCGCTCACGAAGCAGGGAGCAGGCGTTCTCAACCTCTCCGGTGACAATGTTTACACGGGCAATACTCTCGTGAACGGAGGCACGCTTCTCATTAATGGCACCACGATCCAGAGCACTTTCGCTGCGAACAGCGGCGGTATTCTCGGGGGCGCAGGAACGGCAGGCATGACTACGATCAATAGCGGTGGATCGGTCTCCCCCGGAAGTTCTGCAGGGAACATTGGCACGCTGACCGTTGCCGGAAATTTCACTCAGGAGAGCGGCAGCACCTACGCGACCAACATCGCCCCGGATGGAACTAGCGATCGCATTCTCGTGAACGGGACTGCCAACATCAACGGGGGCACGGTCGATGTCCGCAGTGGCGGGCAGGAAGGATTTCAGAGGGATCAGAGGTTCACGATTCTCACCGCGACCGGTGGAGTGGTCGGAGTCTACGATTCGATCACCAACGATCTCGCGTTCCTCAATGCGAGCCTCCTCTACGATCCGAACAACGTTTTCATTCAATTGATCCGCAACGATATTCAGTTTTCCGACGTTGCTGTCACGCCAAACCAGTTGGCTGTTTCCAGAAATCTTGATTCACTTCTCGACGGTGCGACCGGTGATCTCCTCACGATTGTGGATGCGATCGAGTTTTTGAGCGCGAGCGACAGTCGGGATGCTTTCGACGCTCTTTCCGGTGAGATGCATGGTTCGCTGCGCACTGCACAGAGACAAATTAGCGATGCCTACCTTCGTCAGGCGCGCGATCACCAGCGGGGCCTCGTCGGGTTTCTCTTCCCCGGAGCGGGGGACGGAATCGTTCAGGGTCAGAGCGATGGGTTCGCTGTCACTCAACAGGCGGGCATGAGCGTGTCCGGATATGACGGTAAAACCGCGATCGCTCCTGAAGGCGAGCGCGGAGTGAGTTGGGTCAGTGGTTACGCCGTCGCCGGTGATGTGGAAGGAGACGGAAACGCGAGTGGTTTCGATTACGACATCGGAGGTGCCGCCTTCGGCCTCGACTACCGTTATTCCAGTGACTTCGTCGTAAGCATTATGGCTGGCTACGGCCGCGGGAATCTCCACACCAATCGAAGCCTCGACGACGTCGACAGCGACAGCGCGACCGTCTCCGTCGGAGCTGTTTACGCGCCTCAGCCTTTTTATCTTCTCGGTAACGTCGGCTACGGCTTCAACGATTATGATACGAGCCGGAATATCAACTTCGGAACCATCAACCGGGTTGCGGAAGCCGATTACGACTCCCACGGACTCCTCGGTTATCTCGAACTCGGCATCGTCGGTGACTTCGGCCCTTGGCTGGTGACACCGAAGATGACCGCTCAGTATCTCTACCTCGACACTCAGGGCTTTACCGAAACAGGAGCCGGAGCAGCGAGTCTGAACGTGGCGGGTGACGAGTCCAGCTCCCTGCGCGTCGGAGCGGGAGTGAGCATCAGTCGCAGTTTCGAGCTCGACAGCGGAGACAGTCTCATACCCGAATTGTCAGTCCATTACTACCACGAGGCGCTCGACAACAATCGCCCTGTGGTGGCGTCTTTTGGCGGAGCCGGTGGCAACACCTTTACCAGCCAGGGGGCAGCCCTCGGACGCGATTTTGTAGAAGCCGGGCTGGGCATGACTCTTATCGGAACCCAGAACGTCGATTTCGGAGTGCGCTATGATATTCAAATATCAGATGAGCACGTCGCTCATCAGGGCAGTTGCGGGATGCAAATCCGGTGGTAATTCGACGCTGCATTCTATCCGAAAATCCCGGTGGCTGTGCACAGGGTGGAGATACTCGATCTCACTGTGCATTGATCAAAAAAGCTCCACGGGGCAGACCCCGGAAGCGGGGCACGGTTGGGATGCTGTCACCGGGCCAGTAGCCAGTTTTTCACCGCTTCGACATTCTCGAATTCGGGGATCCAGGCGAGCTCTTCGGGGAGATCCGTCGTGAACTCGCATCGCAGGCGCACGGGGTGCGCGCCGGATTCGATCGCCGCATACTGATTGTAAATCCGATCGTCGACGAGAATGGTTTCCTCCGGTTTGAGCTGATACTTCTCAAAGCACTCTCTGAGCCGGTCGACCTTCGCGGTGTCGTGCATGAACTCGCCGTGCTGCACGCATTCGATCGTGAGGAAATCGGTCACGGGGGCGAGGACGGTGTTGAGGTAGGCTGTCTTCGCTTCGACATCGAAAGTCGCAGACATCGTGAACTGACGGTAGTCCGACTCATTCAGTTCCCTGAGCGTTTCAATGACCCCGGGGTAGAGCGGCCGGTTCGTGAAGAAACTTTGATCCCCACAAAAATCCCTGTCCATCTCAGTCCCGCGCCCGGGGTGCGTCTTCAACTCCAGCGAACCATACTCCGGCAGGATCGGCAGAACTTCGGGGAGTTGCTCCCATTTCAGATCCCGGTAGTCATCCCGGTAATTCGGATGCCCCGTCAAAAAGTGATAGTAGGCATAGTTGAGATCCGCGAGGACCCCGTCGACATCCCAGAAAATGTTTTTGATTTTGGTTTGATCCATCGGAGAAAAGGGAGAGTGATAGTGCAGTGCCGCTCCCGCAAACTAACCTCTGATCCGGATTTGCACGAAAAATTACACGCTCGGATTTCACAGTGAGGTGCCGGGACGCGATGGATCGAGCCTCCTCGAACAAGAGACGGGGTTGAGAAGTGTCCTGAAGGCCCGCCCGGGCGAAGGCTGAACCCGGAGGAGGCCGTGTTCCGGTCGCCGGTTTCATCTATGCGGAGGGTAGCATGAAATATGTTTTGACCAATCGGTCAAAACTGCGTAGGAGTGGACTCGGTGAAGAGAGACTGAATACGATGCCCTGGGAGAAAACATTTGAAGAAGAGGCTGTGATCGAGCAGGCGATGCAGGTCTTTTGGAAGAAAGGCTACGCCGCTACCTCCATCTCGGACATCACCGAGGCGACGGGGATTAAACGCGGAAGTCTTTACAACGCATTCGAGGGCAAAGACGACCTCTTCATCCGCGCGCTTTTGAAATATGATACCGAGCGCAGAAGGGCCGCGATGCAGGAGATGGAGAGGATTGCCGATGCGCGCGAGGCCATCGCGGGATGGTTCGATCGCGCCGTTAAGACTTCCTCGGGCGATCCGGATAAAAAGGGCTGCCTGCTCGTCAATACCGCTCTCGACTATTCCAATTGTGGCGACGAGGTCCAGAAAGTCGTCGCAGACGGTTTCAAGGAAGTCGCCGCCTTCTTCGAGCGATTGATCAAGCGCGGCCGGGAGGAGGGCGATATCCCGAACTCCGTGGAACCGCGTTCGACCGCGAAAGCGCTCATGGCTCTGCTGATCGGATTGCGTGTCATGGGGCGTGGAACCCTGGGCAAAACGGGGCTCCAACAGATCGCAGATCAAGCAAGCCGCCTTATTTCCTGATTCGAATTCGAAGATGAAGTTTCACCGATTGTACCTCGCCGTCTTCCTCCTAGCAGCTCTGTTGTTCACCGGCTGCGCGCAGGTTTCCGCTTCGAGGGAGAATAAGCGTCCGAAGGCGAGAGGAGCCTTTGTATCGTTCAAAAAGCACTCCGCCTTCAAAGCCCGGGGCGACTATCCGGAGACTTCGAGGAGTTACCGGGATGAAGACGTTTTCGCACGAACCGACTCGAGCAATTCACGAATTCTGATATCGCTCTCCCTGCAACGGGCCTTTCTCATGAATGGAGATGAAGTCGCGATCGACTACCCTGTTTCGACCGGCAAGACGACCCACCCGACGCCTGCAGGTGACTACACCATTCTGGAAAAACTCGTCGAGAAGCGGTCCAATCTCTACGGACGGGTCTACGATGCCGGCGGGAACGTGGTGGATTACAGTGCCGACTCACGCCGTGCGAGGATTCCGCGCGGCGGCTATTTTCTCGGTGCCTCGATGCCCTACTGGATGCGCCTCACCTGGGACGGCATCGGAATGCACATTGGCGAAGTCCCGCGCTATCCCGCCTCCCATGCCTGCATTCGCGGGCAGTCCGACGTCATCCCCGCCGTCTTCTCAAAGGTGGGTATTGGCACCCCCGTGACGATTGAGAACTGATTTAAAGGCTGGACTCTGAGAGGGCCGCGGCGGTTGAGGCAACCGGGTGTGTGAGGGTGGTGGTTCATTGAAGGAGATGTGGACTTGTGCCCCACCGCGACTTCATTTCATCTATTCTAACAAAACACTTTCTCCGCGCTCAATTCGTGCTACACGATTTGAAATGACCTCTAGAGACCTGACAACACCTGTTCTATCGATTCAAAACCTCAGCCTCCGGCGGGGAGTCAAAACGATCCTTAAAAACATCGATTGGACGATCAACCGCGAGGAACACTGGGCGATTCTGGGCGCGAATGGCTGCGGTAAAACATCGCTCCTCTCTGCATTGACAGGCTACCTCAGCCCGTCCTCCGGAACGATACAGTGCATGGGGGATGACTACGGTGCCTCTGATTGGAATGAGGTTCGCCAACGTATCGGCATGGTCAGCAGTGCCCTCACTCGAAAGGTGCCTGAAGGCGAGTCCGCCCTCGAAACCGTGATGAGCGGCGCGAGTGCACGGCTCGGCTATTGGACACGTGAGAAGCAACCGGATACGGCTAAAGCGCTGCGCAATCTCAGCCATATGAAAGTCAAGGCACTTGCGGACCAGCCCTGGGGAATTCTCAGTCAGGGCGAGCGCCAGAAAGTCTTTATCGCGCGGGCCCTGATGGCGAAGCCGGATCTGCTCATTCTCGACGAACCGTGCGCGGGCCTCGACC
>JARGPH010000077.1:0-1374 GCA_029213065.1 Verrucomicrobiales bacterium
GGTGACGCGACCGCCCCTCGAATTAGGGCGTTCGAGCGGAGGCGCGATGTCTGCCACAGCGAGCTTGCGAGCCAGCAGACAGCGTGCCGTAGCGGTCGGTTGCAGAGTTGCAGGGTGGCCCCGTTCCGCCGCCAGGGTGCAGCGGTCGATTGAGATTATGGCTTTGAGAGAGTCAAGATTTGTCGCCTGAACCCCTACATGCCTTTCGTAAGCGTCAAGCCAACCTCCGCTTGACGCCCCAGATCATAACCGTCAGACAGATTTGGATACGACGTTTATGACGCCAGACGCTGATCGCTCTGCTTCGCTTCCGCCCAGACCTCCTGAGTGATTTCGACGATCTTATTTGTTCTGCTTACCAATTCTCACGCCAAGCTGGGTGCACATTGGAGTCGTCCAAGTTATGAAACCAGTAGTCAAATACTTCGGAACGAGCACTTATAGGCCTGTGCCAAACAAACATATCTAACTCTAAATATGGAAAGTATAGGGAATGTAAAAATCTATTCCACGGATTTGCACCTCCAGTCTTGTGACCTATAGCGGGCATCCAAACAATATTTCCCTCAGTTTTCTCCGATATGAATGGCAAGCCTTCTCTCGCAAGCCTCAGGTTATTGACATCATAACCACCAAGCCTTGAGTCAATGACGTATATCGGAAATAAAAGAAAATAAAACGATATCGCAAGGCATAATAAGACACCAAGACTTCGAAAAACAAATTTTGTAAAGGAAATTAGCATTTGCAACACCGCCTCCCGGCCTCTGCACTAAGCAGTTCGCCCATAATTGTCAGCCGTTCCAATTCAGCATTCCCCCAGAGTTTTATCCACTCGTCTGTATCTTTTCCTGCAAGAGCAACTCCAGGATGTCTTATTGCAGCTGGATCGATATTAAGATCCGAATTTGGATTTTCGAAATAGTCGACCAACACTCGCTCACCGGGCGGTAATTCTTCTCCAGCTTCGAGAACCCCCTCTCCGAATCCCCCCACCCTTACGAGCCCTCTATCCTCCAGATGATCAAGAAATCCCGAAAGACTTGAGAATGACAAGGTTAATGATTCTTCGAGATATCGGGTAGTTGCTTCAGTTCGGTATATCAATCCACATATATCATCGCAAGACACTCTTCCTTCAGTGCTCGACAAGGGGCGAGGTCGAAATCGGGAAACAAAATAAGTTGTGGCAACACCCACCAGGACTGCAAATCCGATAATTATCGGCACGATCGGAATCAGTCCGAATCTGTCTATCGAAAGTAGTGCATTATTCCTAGAAAAACGATACAAATTCACCCCGCCTGCTTCCTCAATCGGATCCCGACTCGCCCACCGCCCCAATTCCGGCATGTAATACCTGAAGCCGTAATA
>JARGPH010000077.1:1384-2731 GCA_029213065.1 Verrucomicrobiales bacterium
TTGTAGCCGTAGGCGACTGCAACCGCCACGAAATCAGGGCCTCCGGGCTGATTCGATAGGCATTTTTGTCAGGATTTAACCCTGAAGCTCCCGACGCGGTTTTTCGCGGGGTCTCGCCCGTTTTTCTCAGACGCAGGTTCGCGGTTAGGTCGATCATTCCAAACGTGATCCTAACAGCCGAAGGCAGCTAATGGAAAGAGCTTTCTCTCTCGGTTTTCAGGACGGCCCACGCCCACGCCCACGCCCCCGAGAAGCAAATGAGGGAGCCAAGATCGAGCAGCGTGGCGGGCAATGCGACAGCGAGCCGCCTGCGCGACCGATGCCGACGCGACCGCCCTACGAACCGCGGTGCGCGTCGATTCCAGTTGTGCCGGGGTGGGCTCGTCCAACGCGAGAGCGTAGAGGTGACCGGAAAAGTTTTGATTTTTGACTGTTGACCCGCTCGATGCCACGATGCCGCCTCTTTTCACACTCGTCTCTCGCAATTGATCAGCCACGAATCGAAAACAGCTGAAGCACGTCTTCCTGTTTGCCATCCAATCCGACGTAAAATGTTCTACCAGTTCTCGCTGTATATACCCATACATACCCAACATCTTTAGAGAACGATATGTCAAGGTGATCTGGACTGACTTTAGAAAAATCGTCAACACTAACGACATCAACCGGTTCTCCAATAATTGAACGAAGCCGAGATGATGATTGCCCCTCTGTCGCAGATCGAAATATATCGAGTTCTGCTTGCTGATAGATATGCACTAGGGCTAGAAATCCGCAAGCTGAAATGCTAGCCGCCATGAGCCCAAAAATGAGTGATTTTTTCATGGATTCCATTGCTGCCCACATGGTCTGCACATATCCGAGCACTTTTCGAACAGATTCAAACTCCGGACGATTCCGCGCACGTTGTCAGCAATATCTGCTGAGGCTCCTTTCAACGTATTTGTTGAACCTTGAATGATTTCATGAACTATTCCGAGAGCAAATGTAGAATAGCGATCTTGAGTGCATTTTGAATTAATGCATGAATTACAGCAGTGAAGGTAACCGTCGGAGTCAAGGTGTCCATGTGTTGCGACTCTATGCCTTTCGCTTTCGCATTTTTCTTCTGCATATTCTGCACATGCGGTAATCCATGCTGCCTTTACAACGGGGACGAGCAATAACCACAGAGGTATCTTACCCAAAAAGTCGACCGCATTAGTCGGAGTATTCCCCACGAACCCGTATAGGTTCACCCCGCCCCGTTCCCCGATTGGATCCCTGCTCGCCCATCTTCCGATCTCCGGCATATAATACCTGAAGCCGTAAGAGAACACACCCGACGCAACTTTCGTAGACGTAGGC
>JARGPH010000078.1 GCA_029213065.1 Verrucomicrobiales bacterium
CCGTCCGGGTCGATGTGGGGAAAAATGCGAACGTGTCGCCCACGAAACAACGGAAGTCCTTCCTCGTGAATTGAACGGCATTCACGGCCTAGCATGGCAACCGGGAGACAGTCCATCTTTCCGAGCGTGTAGTTGAAATGGTATGCGGCGAGAAGATCCGGCGAGCCCTCCACAACTACAATTTTCCGGAAGAGTTCCGGCCTGTTGTGGCGGGGGCGGATTCCAACCGGCCACGATTTCTTCCCGTTCTTGATTGTGTCCGGCTTTTTGCCTGAATGGGGAAACGGCTCCCCGTCCATTCTTCGGGCTTCGGCTACAATTCGTGCCCGGTCGGTGATGATCCAACAGTCCTTTCCCCGGTGGGTTCCGAAACAGAGAATATCGGAGCAAACCGCGAGAAAGACTCCGTGAACGTCGATCTTCCGAAGGTCAGCTAATGCGCGCCATTCATCCTCAGTGCCCCTTCTAAGGTCCGAAGGTAAAACCATCGGCTCGGCCTTTTTCGGGACTGTGACACGCACTACAGGCTTCCGGGTAGCGGTATAGGTTCCGCCTTCCTCGATTCCTCCGAATCCGGCGACGATCTTTTTCGCTTCGGCGGTATTCACTCCTTCCCTCTGCTCAACGTAGTCGAATTGATCGCCACTCGCGCCACAAGAGAAGCAGTGATAACGGGGAAATCCATCCTTCCCGGTCGTGAAGTTGCAGGACGGTCTTGCATCGCCGTTAGCGTGGTTTTCAGGAAATACGCATGTGAAGTGCTTCCCATTCCTTTCAGGCAATCCAGTATGCCCGTAGTGTTCCAGCACGGCCCGAAGTGGAACGCGCTCTTTCAGTTGTTCTATTGTAAAATGCATGGTGCGTGAGTTGCCACGCACGGGGAAAAGCGGTATGTTCCTGAACGGATTTCAAGAGATACCCCGGCCCGTGCTTTGCATGGGTTCGGGGTTTTCTATTTCGCGGCGGCGTCTTCCTGCCCTCCTGTGGCGCGTGACTCAATCAGGCTCATCAGACTCCGGTAGGAGATTAATCGAGGTCCTTTGGTCTGCCCTTCTTCTGCGAGGGATGAATTGCGAATGCGTCCGGCATTCATCAATTCGTAGATTTTGGATCGACTCATTCCCGAAAGGCGAACTGCCTCAGGAATTCGAATCCACTCGGGTTTCAGAGCGGGGACGCTCTCCGGCTTTGTGTTGGGTGATGCGATCATCACCGATAACACTATGCAGTATCGAGAAAGAGTATCCTTCGTGTATTTCACCCGAAAAGAGCGAAGGAATCAGCCTTTTGGATTCGGTCCCCGTTTTTCGCTTGGCAGTCCGTCCAATCCGATTTCTCGGAGGTTGCGATGCGCAAAGGAAATCTGAATGCCCAGCATTTCCATTCGCGCCTTTACGACTTGGATGAGTCGCCCCTGGGTGATGAGTCGTTTATCTTCACGAAGATAGGTGGCCACGACTTCCAGAGCCTTTCTTTTTGCAATGTCAGACGGTGATGATTCGTCAACTTCGGGCTCCGATTCTTTCTCTAATCGCGACAAGAATCGCCCTATTGCATTCAAGTCCGGTTCCCGCACCCATCGAGTAACTGCCTTTCCGATTCGCTCAAGAGCTTCGTCATATAGCCGGGATTGCTCGCCTTCTACGCGCCCGATCTCGACAACTCCCGTCCATGCAATCACCTCTGAAACGTCGTCGTCCTTCATTTTATGTCGTCGATGCTTTCTCAGCCTTTCTATTTCACGTAGAGCATCTGGCCGCGTTCGTGCGTCCATGTAGCGTGTCCATTCCTCCGGAGTGTTTTTAATGCCGTGGGGAACTATCTCCCGCCCCCATTTGTAAGGTATTCGTGGAGGGGGGATATCAGGTGGATCTTCCTTCATGAATCTTCTCCTTCTGTCGCAGCGATGCTTGGAACGGCATTCACCGCCCTCGTGAGCGTTTCGCGCTCCAGGTGTGTATAAATGTCATTTGCGGAGTTCGTGCTGTGTCCGGTGAGTTTCTTTCGGATTTCCTGTGGAATCTCGGCATTGGCCATCGCTGAATTGAAACTGTGGCGCAACGAACCGAAACCAATCGATTTTCGTTTTCTTCCTTTTCCGCCTTTCACGGTTGGCTCGTAAACCTCGCCAGTGATTCCGGCTTTTTCGAGAATTGCTGTGAACTGTGCAGATAGGCCGATGTTGGCAGCTCCAACTGATACACCGCAGAGGGAGGGGAATACCGGGGCTTTCGGATCGTCGGGAGCGGGGCGGGAAATCAGCCAGTTGAGAAGGTCGGGGTGGATCGGGCTCTTCACCGCTTTTCCGGTTTTCGTCCTCTTGTATTCGATTTCCGCTTTCGTCAGATCCACTTGTCCCCACGTAAGGATTGACGCGTCTCCGACGTGCATTCCTACAAAGTATCCCACGAGAATCATTCCCTTCCATTCGTCGGATGCGGTGGCGAGAATCCTCCGCAAATCTCCGGTCGGAATGATTGTCTTGATCGATTCGCCCTCGGGGAGTGTTTCAACCGATATTGCAGGATCGTGATTGATATATTTTTCCTTGTGGGCTTGCGAGCAAGCTTGGCGGATAGGCGACAACTTCGTGTTGATCGCCCCCCCGACCATTCCCGCCTCGATCTCGCGTTGTTTGAAGTCGCGAATTTCATCGCTCGTCAAAAGCGAAATGTTTCCGGTCCTGACGTCTTCCGGAAGAAACTCCAG
>JARGPH010000079.1 GCA_029213065.1 Verrucomicrobiales bacterium
GAGCCGATGCGCTCAAACCCATGCCACAAGGTATCCTCGTTCAGCTCACCCGGTTTGGTCGGATCGTAGCGGACCCCGAGCAGATCGTAGACCGTATTCTGGTATTCCTTCCGACTCAAGCGGTAGTGTGACACGGGAGGGCGCGCCGCCATCCGGGCAGCTTTTCCCTCCTTGACCTTTCCGTCGAGCGTCGCGACAAACGTGGCGATTTCATCCTGTTCCGGTTGCGGCTCATCCTCCGGCGGCATATCGCCCGCGTTGATTTGCTCGATGACCTCGGCCCAGAGGTGAGAGTCGGCACCCAGCTTAAAATCTCGGGAAAGTTCATCAATTCGCAAATGCCCCTTCTCCTTGTCAGGACCATGGCAACTCACACAGTGTTTTGTCAGGAAAGCCTCAAAGGGTTCCGCCCCGCAGGCGAACCCACCCGGGGCCAGGATGGCCGGGAAAATCAAGGAAACGGCGAGAAGGTATCGAAATCGTGAAAAGAAAGGCATGACTGCGCGAATGAGAAGCCCGGATCGGGCGCGCCTACTGTTCTACCGCCACTGGCTCATTACCAAGCATTCTTCTTACGCCTTTGCGCGTCTGGAACTTCGGGGATCGAATCGAGTTGCCTAATTTCAGCCAATGTCAGGATTAAACCTTGGAGTTTTTACTGGAACTCCCCCGATAAAGTGGACACAAAAGGTTTTACCCGATTAAGTTGATTTAGAGACTAGTAGATGTCGCCGCGTGTGCCGATCTTTGTCACGTAGATCAAAAGAGCCACTTCTTCACCTTCGATTTCCGATAGCTCAAAGATGGCCCGATATTCACCGATTCGTAGCCGCCAGGCACCTTCCCACTCCCCACGCATGACCTTCACATCAGGGTGTTCAGTGGGATCGGTCCACTCGGTGAACTCTTCGAGTTTTGCGACGATTTGACCTGCGCGATCCTTCGGTATTTTGCGCAGCGTTTTCAACGCTCGCTTGTGGAACTCTAATTGGTGCATTCTTCGAGGCCGAGGCCTTTTTTCACCTCGTCCAGACTGACGAAGGCATCCCTGTTTTTATTAGCCACGTCCGCTCTTGCTTCCCGCAGCTCCTCTTTTTCTTCCTCGGTCAGATCGAGCCCATAAGTTTCGATAAAATCGACGTACTGATCATACGGGATGATCACTTCCACCGGGTCACCGGCTTCGTTAACGACGATTTTTCTGTCCAGGGCTAATGCGCTCATTGTTGTCATTCTACTTCCTTTTGTTGGGGTTGTCGAGGTCTCCGGCATGACTCGATTTATCACCTGCGTATCTCGCTGAAGGATAAGCCCGCTGGTGCATGCCCTTCAGTTCGTTGATTGCTACCTCGGTGTAGATCGCGGTCGTTTCACCGCTGGCATGGCCGAGCAGTTATTGAGCAAAGCGTATTTTATGCATGTGAGACGCGCGGCTATGCCGCAGTTTGTGCGCTCCGGAGGTCATGATCCCGGCCTCGCGCATCAACCTGCGGACAAGGTTTCTTATCGTGTTCGGAGAGAACAGAGTTCCGAAGGCGGTCAGGAACAGATCGCGCTAATTCGGTTCTTTCGCGAGGATCAGGCGGTATTCATCGAAGTAGCTTCACTTGGGGACAATATAGGCCGCCTTCGCATTAAAGCGTATTGATTATCTTCCACCAGCACACTTTTATACCGACCTTCTCAGAGCGTGCTGACGCGGTCGTTTCGATGGTTAATCATCGCTTCGGTCAAATGATATTAACCGATTCTGAAATATCAACACCCTTTGCCAAACTGTTAGGTTGTCTCCGAGCGTAGATTAAGATCAGTCAAAGCAAACAAAAAGTGCCTAAAATGTGCTAAATGGAATTCCCATCATTTCGCTTCAAAGGCCGTGAAGCCCATTGAGTAGGAGGTTTCCGCCATTCTGGCCGCGCTTTTCTGGCTAACAGCTTTGCTGCTATTTCATTCGCCTTCAAATTCTATCCTTGGAGCTCTTGGCATCTTTCCACTAAACCGAAAAAATGAAGGTCAGTCAATTGCCCCCCCTAGCATGCACCCCGTCCAACCCGGGGGCCGCGAGCGGCTTTAATTTTGGCCTTGTATAAGCAAATTCCTATCAATAATTATTTAGCAGGGTTGTAACCTCAGAGAGTATGGTCGCAAGTCAAAATCTGCTCTATCTCCGAAAATGGCACCACATTATTTTTTGGAAAGTTTATTCCATCGAGGAAGGTC
This sequence comes from Verrucomicrobiales bacterium, assembly GCA_029213065.1. GTDB lineage: Bacteria > Verrucomicrobiota > Verrucomicrobiia > Verrucomicrobiales > DEV007 > Arctic95D-9. Next base: position 2,221 of record JARGPH010000079.1, read on the forward strand.
ATTGGGACGCGGCCGCTTGTTACAAGCAATGGAACCCACTTGATTTTTGCAGCTGGAATCCCGGTTTTTTTGGCAAGAACATCTGGGTTATTCTTTAGCCATTCAGCACGACGGGTGTGCTTACCTAAACTATCGCCCTTCTTGCCTTTGAATTCCTCCAGTCGATTAATGACATCGCGTGGCGACAGAGATTTTCGGAGCCTTTTACATTCAATTAGGAAAATAGTGTTTTTTGAAGTGTCCCAAGCAAGCACGTCAATATCGCCAAGGTCAGGGTTTTTCGGGGCACCCAATGATCTCATCTTAGCTTCAAGTTCAAATCCTGGTAGTAGAGTTTTAACCTTTTCAAAGACTTGTTTGGCAAATGCGTGACCACGCGAATCTGCGATTCTGCCAAGATACTTTTTCATCTCATCGGATTTAAAGTGTTTA
>JARGPH010000021.1:0-68427 GCA_029213065.1 Verrucomicrobiales bacterium
CGTTGGACTCGACGCCCATGATCGTCCCGGCGTGAGCGGCGAGGAGGAAGTGCGGCACTTGAGCGAGCATCGGGTTGGTGAGATCCTGAACCATCAGGGTCATCCCGTGGGCTTTCGCCCAGCAGAGACTGAGAAGTGCGCCGGTCTGTGTTTTACAGGTCTTGAGGGCGACACCTGTCCAACCGAGCTCGCGTCCCATTTTTACAAAACGCCAGTCATGAGCGCTTTCGTCCATGAAGAGTGGTTTGCGGGCGCTGACGCTGTGGACGTCGATGCGGTTGGCTTCGAGATCGTGGGGAAAGGGTTGCTCGACGTAGAGAATTTTCTGGTAGGTGACAGGATCTTCGTCTTTGAGTCGATCGAGGATTTCGTTCACGTAGGAGGGATCCGTAACGGTGCAGTTGAAATAGGTCGTGAGCCAGGTGACCCCTTCCTCCTGAGAGATTTGACCAATCTTCCGGAGGCGGTCGTAATCCCATTGCGCGTCATTTCCGCGGAGTTTGATTTTGAGACAATCGAGGCCGTCTTCACGAATCCACTGGCGGAGGAGAACAGGGTAGCCGTCGTCCGGTTCGTCGCCGGTGAGTTCCTTTTCACTGATCGGGTCGAGGCCGCCAACGAGGTGCCAGACGGGGAGTTTCAGTTCCGGTTTCGAACTGAGAAAGGCATCCGGATAGAGCCCGTCGAAATTCACATCGTCGGAGTCGGGTGTGATGAAATCACTGAGGTCACGCGACATGAAGTCGGCGTTGTAAGTGTCGTAGACGGGACACTCGTGCAGGTTTCCGTAGGCGTCGTGAACCGCGATGTCGAAGAGTGAAAAACAAACGAGGGCAGCAAGATGGGGAAGCGCTGCCTCTTTGTCGCGGCTTTCATTGAAGCTGTCCTGAAGCGGGTGGAGCCGTTTTTCGATAAAATCGTAGCCGATTTCGATGGGGTGTCCGCTTTCGGGTCCATTTTGAAAGGCGTCGGCGATCGCGATCGTGAAATCCTTCATCGCGGTATGACGATTTTCGTAGTCGATATCGGATGGCCAGACCCAACCGACCGAAAGTGGCGTTTCGCCCCAGCCGACCGCCGTTTTGCCATTGGCATCTTCGACGGTGATTTTCGCGCGGGCGCAGGTGACAGACTCGAGGACCTGGTTGCCGAATTTCAGCGGGACCCGCATCACCACGGGGATGAAATACAAACTGACTTCTCGAACGCGAACGGATTTGGGGTGAGTGGACATAAAATGTCCCGAATTAAAGACGACGACGTCTCTTTCTTCAAGAGGCGTAATTGTCATCCCCGGGGCTGGCCTTTCGCCAACTGCGATGAGGAGGCTCCTCTTCCGGAACCGGGGAACGACCTCAGTCGGGTAATCGTTATTCGTGTCCGAGTTTTCGAACGAGCGTGACGAGACCGAATGCCACGATGGGGATGCAGATCAAAGCGGCCATTTTGAGATCGTCAAAGGGCCAGTGCTCGTGTCCGGGGTGTCCGGGATGGGCGGAGGCGGTAACGGTGGTTAGCAGGATCGTGGCGAGTGCAGTTGTCTTTTTCATAGCTGAATGAGGTAAAGTTGGAGATGTTTTGAAATCAAATTTTTCGAAAGTCGGTCTTCAGGAGTGGCAGGTCAGTGCTGATTTGCTTTCGAAGCTGAGTGGTGAGTCGACGCAGGATCAGGCTTGAGTTGGCGACGAGTCGAACCACGGCGAGTCGGGGGTGGAGCAGTGAAGCGCCTCCGTGGTAGTCTTCGCCTTCCGCCTCGGCGATTTTGGCAGCGTTGGCGACGGCTTTCGCGGTGTCGGTTTCACTTCCCGAAATCCAGATTGCGGCATAGTAGCAAACCTCCCACCCGGGGACCGAGAGCTGCCAGTTGCCGTGAGGTGAGCCGGGCTCGAGAACGCAGCGCTCGCGAACGAGTTGTTCCCCGTCACGGTGAATTTCGAGGATGGTTTCGAGTCTGCGAAATTGCTGGTTTTCGCCATGGGCGATGCGACCCGGTGCGAGGGTGTCGAGAAAAACCATCGATGAATCAGCTTCGAGCCGGATTACGGTGTTCTGCCGGACGTCGCTGTCGCGGTGGGGAATCGTTATTTCGGGCCAGTAGTCGAGCCATGAGCCATTGCCTAGGGTGAAGCGCTGGTTCAGTTCTGCGCGTCCCCGGGGCATGGTGTGATACCGGCTCGCGCTGGGCGAGGTCAGGGCAACTTTCGCGTGGTCACCGACGTCGACCGAGAGGGTAAGCTCATCGTTGGCGAAGAGGCCCGCGGTGGGATTGACAAGCTGGAGGCTGAGAACCGGATCGTTCCAATAAGGTTTGCCGATATGACAGAGCCCCCCTGCTTTACGTCGAGTCAGGATGGTGCGCTCACGATCATCATCGTGGCGGAACTCGATGCCGACATCGCTCTGCAAACTGCCGGACGCTGCGGGAGGGGAAAGGCTCATATCGGAGCGGTGGTTTCGACATCTGTGAAAAGCACTTCGCGGTCGAACCAGGCGAACAGTTTCTCGAGAGCGATCCCGCTTTTCAGATCGGTCATGAGAAAAGTGCGGTCGCCCCGTTTGGCGCGGCAGTCTTCTTTCATCTGTTCGACGTCGGCGCCGACATACTGAGCGAGCTCGACCTTGTTGACGATGAGTAGGTCGGAGGTGGCAATGGCAGGGCCTCCTTTGCGGGGAATATCGTCTCCCTCGGTTACGTCGATCACATAGATGAAAACGTCAGCAAGTTCAGGTGAGAACACGGCGGTGAGGTTGTCACCACCACTTTCGATGAGGATCAGTTCGAGCCCGTCGAAGCGCGATTGCATGACCTCAACGGCGTCGAGATTCATTGAGATGTCATCGCGAATTGCGGTGTGTGGACAGCCGCCGGTTTCGACCCCGAGGATGCGTGACTCCGGCAGCGCCGAGTGGCGAATCAGCATTTTGGCATCTTCCTGGGTATAGATGTCATTGGTGATCACGGCCATGTTGCGCGTCGTTCCGTAGCGTTCGCAAAGCTTCAAACAGAGAGTGGATTTTCCTGAGCCGACGGGGCCTCCGATACCGACGCGGATCGCTTTTCGAGAAGTGGGTGAATTCGGGGATGAGTCCATAAATGGGGGAATGTTAGGAAAGAAACATGCGTGCGGGAGCGCGTTCGTGGCGGGAGGCGGCAATGTCCCACACAGGATTAAAGCTGCCGAGTTCGTCATCGCTTCGATTGAGACAATCGTTCAGGTGCGGGAGGATTCCGGCGAGCGCTTCGTGGAGAAGTTTCTGGGTCGCCTGCGGGCCGACGGGGAGGAGCTTGAGTGAGGCCTGGACGAGACCGCTGTAGGTTTGGTAGGCGAGAGAAAGCAAGGCGCCGCGTACCGGGATATCCGAATACGCTGCAATCATCCCGATAACAACGGGAGCCTGAAAATGCGGAAGCGTCAGGAGTTTTTCCTCCGACCAGGTCTCGCCGTAGACCCTCAATTGCTGGCGGCCGATCGTTGAGGTGGCTTCGCGGATCTGGCGGCTCGGGCGCAGGGCCCATGAAAGCCGGTCGAGTCGGGCGAGTTCGTCTTCCCGTGCATCGAGTGCCGCGGCGTGCGCTTTGGCGACGAGAGGGAGATCAATCTGGCGGAGACTGTGGGCGACATCGCGCATGAGGAATCGGCCGAGACTCTCTGCATCACGAACCATTCCCATTTGGACGACGCCTTCGAGACCGGCGGAATGGGCGTAGGCGCCGACCGGGAGGGCGCTGTCAGAAAGATGGAGGAGTGGTGCGATCCAGGCGAAATCGTTGAGGGGATCCTCGATTCCATCGCTCTCCGGTTGCGGGTGGGTGGTCGCCATGGTCAGTGCTGATGGCTGTGCATCTTGCAGCGGAAGATGTCGTTGCGGAAGGCGTAGGGAATGCCGATGCGCTCGAGTGAGGCGGCGAGGGTGTCGAGGCGTTCGAGGATAATCTCGTCGTCACGGACTTCAACGGGGAGGTGCTGATTACCCAGATACCAGCCGATTTTAGCTGCCATTTCAGTGGTATCCGGCATGGGAATGACGAGGACATCCTCCGGTGTCTGTTCGATCAGAAAGACCTTCCCCGCGTTGCCGCCGTCGAGAAGCGCGCCGTGAGTGACGGTTACTTCGAGATCGACGGCGAGTTCGGTGCCATCCTCGGCGCGAGCCCGCCATCGGCGTTTGTAAAGGGTGTGACGATCCACCTGTACGGTGATCGGTTCCGTCGCCTCCGTTGAAGTATTGCGTATCAACAGCGCCATTTTCTAAAACAGAAAGTAACGTTGCGCCAGTGGCACCTCGGAGAGTGGTTCACAGGTGAGGACTTCGCCGTCGGCTTTGACAGTGTAGGTTTCCGGGTCAATTTCGATATCCGGTGTGCTGTCGTTAAACATCATTTCGGCCTTTCCAATGTTACGGGTCGCGCTGATTGGGACGAGACGTTTTGCGACGTTGATCTCCTCGGCGAGGCCGTTGTCGAGAGCTGCCTGACTGACAAAGGTGATACTGGTGCGGGACCGGGCTTTGCCATGAGCGGCGAACTGCTTGCGGTAAAAAGTTGGCTGCGGGGTTGGGATCGAGGCGTTGGGATCCCCCATGTTGGCAAGGGCGATCATGCCCCCTTTGAGGACCTGTTCCGGTTTGACGCCGAAAAACATCGGTTTCCAGAGAACGATATCGGCGAGTTTGCCAACCATGAGCGAGCCGATTTCACTCGCCATGCCGTGGGCGATCGCGGGGTTGATGGTGTATTTTGAAATGTAACGCAGGGCGCGAAAATTGTCGGCTGCGGCGTGTTCCCCATCGGTGGCGAGTGTTCCGAATTGCAGCTTCATTTTGTGCGCGGTCTGCCAGGTGCGACTGATCACTTCACCGACGCGGCCCATTGCCTGACTGTCGGAGGCGATCATGGAAATGGCACCACGATCGTGAAGAATGTCCTCGGCGGCGATTGTTTGCGGCCGGATCCGTGATTCGGCAAAGGCGACGTCCTCGGGAATTTTGGAATCGAGGTGGTGGCAGACCATGAGCATATCGAGATGCTCGTCGATCGTGTTGATCGTGAATGGTCGCGTTGGATTGGTCGACGAAGGGAGCACGTTGGGGTGCGAACAGACCTTGAGAATATCGGGGGCGTGCCCTCCGCCGGCTCCTTCGGAGTGGTAGGTGTGAATGGTGCGCCCGGCGATGGCGGCGAGAGTGTCCTCGACGTAGCCGGATTCGTTAAGAGTGTCTGTGTGAATCGCCACCTGGATATCCATTTCGTCGGCGACGGAAAGGCAGGCATCGATCGCCGCCGGGGTTGTCCCCCAATCCTCGTGTAACTTCAGTCCGATCGCACCGGCAAGGATTTGTTCGCGAAGCGGTTCAGGGGTCGCGCAGTTCCCTTTCCCGAGGAACCCGAGATTGACCGGGTATTCGTCGGCGGCCTCGAGCATGCGGTGAATGTTCCATTTACCGGGAGTGCACGTCGTGGCGTTCGTGCCCGTCGCGGGACCGGTTCCGCCACCGAGCATCGTCGTCGTCCCGCTCGCGATCGCCTCGTCGATTTGTTGAGGACAAATAAAGTGAATGTGAGAGTCGATTCCACCGGCAGTGACGATCATGCCTTCACCGGCGATGGCTTCGGTGCCGGCTCCGATGATCATGGAATCAAAGGTGCCGGTTTCGGGATCGGCGATTTTGGAGCCGATCCCATCCTGAATACCGGGGTTGCCGGCATGGCCGATTCCGACGATGCGTCCCGCCCGGATTCCGATGTCGGCGCGAACGATCCCGATCTCGGCGTCGAGGATCAGGGCATTGGTGATGACGACGTCGAGCGACTCGGCGTCGAGTGCGGTCGATGACTGGCCCATGCCGTCGCGTATGACTTTACCGCCGCCGAATTTGACTTCGTTGCCGTAGCCACCGGATTCGGCGATGAAGTCGCGTTCGACTTCGATGAGGAGATTGGTGTCACCCAACCGGACCTGGTCTCCGACGGTTGGACCATAGGTTTCGGCGTATTGTTGACGTGGGATCTTTAGTGACATGATGAAATCGATCGGTTCAGTCGAGAGTGCCGTTAATTTTGCCGTTCAGGCCCCAAACGGTGCGGCTTCCCGCGAGCGCGACCAGTTCGACTTCGCGCTCTTCTCCGGGTTCGAAACGGATCGCTGTTCCCGCCGGTATATTGAGACGGAATCCGCGGGCGGCGGCGCGATCAAAAGTGAGCGAGGAGTTAACTTCAAAAAAATGAAAGTGGCTCCCGACCTGGATGGGACGGTCACCGGTGTTGGCAACAATGAGGTCGCGACATTCGAGTCCGTCATTCGCGGAGATCGGATCGGCGCCGGGCTGGGTGATGATTTCTCCGGGAATCATTGGATCGGTTGATGAACGGTAACCAGCTTGGTGCCGTCGGGGAAAGTTGCCTCGGCCTGGACCTCGTGGATCATTTCCGCGATACCATCCATGACGTCGTCGCGGGTGAGGATGCGGGTGCCTTCATCCATGAGTTGGGCGACTGATTTCCCGTCGCGGGCGCCTTCGAGAATTTCGTAGGTGATGATGGCGATGGCTTCGGGGTAGTTGAGCTTAAGCCCCCTTGCCTGACGCCGTCTTGCCAGATCGGCGGCGACAACAACCATCAGTTTCTCCTGTTCGCGTGGTGAGAGATGCATGAAAGAAAATCAATTCGAAAGGAGGATGCTAAACCGAGAGGTATTTGGCAATGATTTCGTCGGTGAGTTCGTCAATACTGCCGTTTTCGACGACGCTGCCGCGCTCCATAATGTAAAAACGGTCTGAGACGGCCTTGGCGAAATCGAGATACTGTTCGACGAGGAGGATACTCATCTTGTGTTTCTCCTTGAGGTAAATAATGGCGTCTTCGATCTGGTCGATGATGGAAGGCTGGATTCCTTCGGTCGGTTCGTCGAGAAGCAGTAGAGAGGGATTCGTGAGGAGGGCGCGACCGATCGCGAGCTGCTGCTGCTGACCGCCGGAGAGAACGCCGCCCTTGCGGTTGCGCATATCCTTGAGAACAGGAAACAGTTCAAAGACTTCGTCGAGGTGGGCGAGGCCGGCTTTTTTGTGAATTGTCAGGCTGACCTTGAGGTTCTCCCAGACGCTGAGGTTCGAGAAAATGTCGCGTCCCTGGGGAACGTAGGCGATGCCTCCGCGGGCCCGTTTTTCGGTGCTGACACTGTTGAGCGGTTCGGCATCGAAACTGATCACACCACTCGTCGCCTTGACGATTCCCATGATCGTTCTCAGCGCTGTGGTCTTTCCGACTCCGTTGCGTCCCAGTAGTGAGACGACCTGACTTTGAGGCACCTCGATATCGACGCCGCGCAGGATAAGGGACTCGTCATATCCGGCGTCGATGGATTTAAGTTGAAGTTTGGCCGTGGAGGCAGTGTCGTTCATGACTTGGCGGGTGACAGGTTAGGCCGCGTCCTCGTGCTTAGAGCGACCGAGGTAGACTTCTTTAACGACCGGGTCATTGGCGACATCCGAGAAGGTGCCCTCTTTGAGGACGTGCCCCTGATGCAGCACGGTGACTTTTTTAGCGATCTGACGGATGAACACCATATCGTGTTCGATGACCATGATGCTGTGTTTGCCACGCAGGCCGATGAGCAGTTCAGCGGTGCGTTCTGTTTCTTCGTCACTCATCCCCGCAGCAGGTTCATCAACGAGGAGGATGCGTGGCCTCTGGGCGAGCAGCATGCCGATTTCGAGCCATTGTTTCTGGCCGTGTGAGAGGCTGCCGGCAAGTTCATGGCGACGGTCTGCGAGTCGGGTCAGCTCGAGGACCTCTTCGATCTCTTCGCGGTCCGCCGCGGTCTCCTTGTAGAAAAGGGTCTTGAGGACGCCGCGGTTGCGATTCAGTGAGAGCACGAAATTTTCATAGACGGTGTGCTGGGTGTAGACACTGGGAGTCTGAAATTTCCGGGCAATGCCGAGGCGATTGACTTCGTACTCACGCATCTTCGTGAGATCGAGATCGTGTCCGTCATCCTGGTGGTAGGTGAGAGTGCCTTCGTCGGGGCGGGTGCGCCCCGTGATCAGGTCCATGAAGGTGCTTTTGCCGGCACCGTTGGGCCCGATGATGGTGCGCAGTTCCCCTTCCCCGAGATAGAAATTGAGGTCGTTGATCGCGCGAAAGCCATCGAAGGATTTGGTGACGGACTCGACGGAGAGAACCAGGTCGGTGTCACGATAAAGCGGGGCGTGGGAATCCATAATTCAGGAGGTGGCTTTTTCGATTTCGCCCGGAGCTTCTGTATCGTCTGTGCTTCCGGTATCTGCGGGAGAGGTTTTTGATTTCCGCCTCGCGAGGAAGGCTTTTCCCTGCGCCCAGAGGCCGACGATTCCGTTGGGCATGAAGAGAACAACAAAGACAAAGAGGAAGCCGAGGATGATCAGCCAGGTATCGGGGTAGGCTTTGGTGCTCCAGCTTTTCAGCATGTTGACGAGGACCGCGCCGATGATGGGGCCGATCTTGGTGCCGCGTCCTCCCACAGCGACCCAGACGACGATATCGAGGCCTTTCGTCGGCCACATTTCACCGGGGTTGATGATACCTGCCTGCGGCACAAACAGAGCACCCGCCATCCCCGCGATCATCGCGGAGAGGACGAAGATGAAAACTTTGAAGTGAGTTGTCGAATAGCCTGAAAAGCGGACGCGGTTTTCGGAGTCGCGGATCGCTTTCTGAATTTTTCCAAACTTGGTCTGGAGGAGCCAGGCGACGAGCCAGTAAACTCCAATGAGGAGGGCTCCCGAAGCGATAAAGAGTCCGCGGGCAGTTCCGTCGGATCGGATGTCCGCCCCGAAGATAAATTTAAAATCGGTGAAGCCGTTGTTGCCGCCGAAGGTGAAGTCATTGCGGAAAAAGAGGAGTGCGGCTGCGTAGGTGAGTGCCTGTGTCAGGATCGAGAAATAGACGCCTTTGATGCGCGAGCGGAAGGCGAGGACGCCGAAGATGAAAGCAACAAGCCCGGGGACGAGAAGCGCTGCCGCGACTGCGAAGAAGGGATTGTAGAACGGTTTCCAGTGCGCCGGGAGTTCGGTGTATCCTAGGAAAACCATGAAGTCGGGGAGTGTGCTTTTATAGGCACCCAGCTCGCCGATCATGAGCATGAGATACATACCAAAGGCATAGCCGCCGAGAGCGAAGAAGAGACACTGACCGAGACAGAGGAGTCCGGTGTAACCCCAGAGGACATTGAGGCTCATCGCAAGGACGGCGTAACAGAGATATTTTCCCCAGACGCTCAGCTGGAAGGAGGAGACGTGCAGGGCGTTACCTTCGGGAACGAAGGCGTTGAGTATTGGCAGTGCGGCAATGAGGATGAGAAGGCCGATGAACACCGCACCTTCGGCCTTGTTGTCTACTGGGAGAAGGCGATTCATTTTATCAAAGTTAGCGATGGAATAAACAGGTTCAGGCCGGAGTTGAGGATCTCAGTCATCGAGGCTGCGCGAGCGGGACGGGAACAAACCACCGGGTTTGAACTGGAGGAAAAGAATGATTGTAATGAGGACACTGATTTTGCCCATGACAGGACCGAGAATGGGCTGGAGCCACTGGTCGACCATACCGATCCCAAGCGAGGAAAGCGCAGCTCCGAAAAGGTTGCCGACTCCTCCGACAACGACGACCATGAAGCTGTCGACGATGTAGGTTTGTCCCATTGAGGGCCCGACGTTACCGATTTGGGAAATGAAGGCCCCGGCGAGTCCGGCGAGTCCGGATCCGTAGGCGAAGGTCAGCATGTTGACCCTGCCGGAGGGCACCCCGAGACTGGAAGCCATTTGCCGGTTCTGCATTGTGGCCCGCACGTGGAGACCCCAGCTCGTGCGGTTCATCAGAAGCCAGGTAACGATGATGACGAGGAAGGCGAAAGCGACGAGGAAAATACGACTGTAGGACATCGAAACCCCTCCGAAGCTGTAGCTCCCGGAGAGCCATTGGGGGGCGGAAACCGAGACGTTCGCGGCACCGAACTGGAGGCGGAACAATTGCTGGAGAATCATCGATACACCCCAGGTTGCGAGGAGTGATTCGAGAGGTCGTGAATAAAGGAAACGGATCATCCCTTTCTCAAGGAGGGCTCCGGCGAGGGCGGCGGCGAGAAAGGCGCAGGGAAGTGAGAGCACGAAGTACCACTCGTAGGCGCTCGAGCCCACTCCGAAGGTGTTTACGAAGTAGTTTTGAATGAGGTAGACAGTGTAGCCGCCGATAGCGATGAATTCGCCGTGTGCCATATTGATGACGCCCATCTGGCCAAAGGTGATCGCGAGACCGTAGGCAACGAGGAGGAGAACGGACCCGAGGCTGAGTCCGCGGAACAGCGTGCCGATATGTCCAACGATCTTCTGATAGTCATCGATTTCTCGAATTGCCTTGCGGGTGGATTCGCGCAAAGCCCGTGCGCCCGGTTCGGTCGAGGTCTCGTATTCCTTCGCGACCGTTTCGAGAAAGCCTTTCGCCGGCAGCGATTTCATTTCCCCGAGGGCCTTCACTGCGGCGAGTTTTTCTGTATCGCTGCCGCTTTTCAGTTCACAAATGTAGATCGCTTCGCGGAAGGCTCTCGCTACTTTTTCATCAGTTTGTTTATCGAGTCGGGCTTTGAGTTCCGGAAGGTATTCGGGATTCTGACTTTTGCCGAGCAAGTCAGCTGCCGCGATGCGTTTCTCTAAATCCGGAGAGCTGAGGTCAAGAAGGTCGACGAGGCGTTTGAGATCTTTTCTGAGCCCCCGACCGGCGCGACTGGGCTTCAGCTCGTCGCTGGGCGTGACGGATTCGCCCGTAAGAAGATTGGTGTAGTCTTTGTTGTCCTTCATCAGCACGAGTGGGCTGTCGCTGGACGCTACTTTTTTGATGAAGATATTACCGGAACGGTAGGCTTCGTAAAAGGTGCCGATAATAGGATCACCCTCTTCGGCAAGTCCTTCCATGGCTAGTTGTTGCCGGGCGTCGTCACCATCGGCATGAACAATTTCGACGAGGAGTGCACGGGTGCCGGCTTCGTCGGCATGAGCCGTCTCTGAGATAGATGCCCCGATTGCGAAGAGCAACGCCAGGGTGAAAAGCTGACGAACGGCGGATAGGTTCATAGTAGTTGAAACGGAGTCGTTAGTGAGTTTTCAGACCGTTCTCGAAACTTCCGACCCTGTTGGTCATTGGCTTCTTTTTCACGGCAAAACAAACGCGGGATCTATGCCAAGTCGGGAAGAAATGCAGTCAACCGTGACGAGATTTTATAAAAAGCCCTCCTCCGCTTGCGGTGCATGCGGAGGAGGGCAGCCAATTATACAAACCAAGGTTTCAGGCAAATGAAATGGCTTATTTGAAGGTGCCTTTGAGGAAAGGTTCTCCTTCGACGTTCTCGAATGATTCGAGAATACTGAACTGACCTGTTTCAAGGGTCTCTCCAATATAGACGTTTTTGGTCAGGTGGTGGTTTTCCTGACTGGTAACAGTGCCGGCAGGGCCATCAAAACTGACGCCTTCTTTGAGGGCCGCCATGACAGCTTCAGGATCGAATGTTCCCGCTTTTTCGACAGCAGCTTTCCAAAGGTAAACACCATTGTATGAGAGCACCATCGGTGAGCAGGTAACGCGGTCTTCTTTGACCACTCCTGTGACATCGGTAGCCGCCAGCCATGCCTGAAAATCAGCAATGAACTTCTTGTTCTCCGGTGAGTCGATTGACATGAAGTATGTCCAGCAACCGAGGTGACCGATGAGATCTTCAGCGGGAAGTGAGCGGAATTCATCTTCAGAGATTGAGAACGAGACTACAGGGCAGTCGTCGGAAGTCATGCCGGAAGCGGCGAACTCTTTGAAGAATGGCACGTTTGCATCCCCGTTGATCGTGTTGATAACGCAGGCATCACCGGAAGCGGCGAAGGTTTTGATTTCGGCAACGATTTGCTGGAAATCGCTGTGACCAAAAGGCGTGTAGTTGCCTGCTGAAATCACGTTGCCGTCGTCGTCCTTACGAAGGCCGCCGCCAATGCTCTCGACCGGAATCCCTTTCGATTGAAGATACTCGAAGAGAACCAGGTTTGTGGTCTGCGGGTAAACGTAGTCCGTCCCGATGAGGTAGAATTTCTTGTAACCTTCTTCGAGAAGATAGTCGACTGCCGGGATCGCCTGCTGGTTCACTGCTTCAGCGGTGTAGAAAATGTTAGGAGACATTTCCTCACCTTCATACTGAACAGGGTAGAATAGCAGGTTCTTGTATTTCTCGTAGACCGGAAGAACCGACTTACGGGAGACAGATGTCCAGCACCCGAAGGTTACCACTGTCTTGTCCTGTGCGACAAGCTGCTCGGCTTTTTCAGCGAAGAGAGGCCAATCGGAGGCACCGTCGACGACAACCGGTTCGATCATCTTTCCCATGACGCCGCCGGCAGCGTTGATCTCGTCAAAAGTGAAGAGAAGAACGTCGCGGAGCGAGGTCTCGGATATAGCCATGGTGCCACTCAAAGAGTGAAGCACGCCGACTTTGACGGTCTCTTCCGCTTGAACGGTGGAGACTGCCAGGCTGGCCAGAGCGAGGAGTCCCGTGAGGGAGCCCTTGAGCTTAGCTTTTATGTCTGAATGGTAATTCATAGTCGTCTATCTGACTTACTGTTGAAAAAGTGATCTCCGGCAGGATTAGAATGATACTCCGACACCGAAATTGGTGACGATGAAATCAGATTCCGGGTTGTTCACTGTCACCGAGTTGTCGGTGTGGTAGTAGGTGACGCCGGCATTGAACGCCCACTCGCCGCCAAGGGCTGAGTCCATGAATGCCATAGGGACACTTGCGTTGATTCCGCCGGATGCGTAACCGAATCCGGTGTCTCCACCAACTCCGTGGAAGCCTTCAGTGGCGAAGAAAGCAACTCCTACCGGGAGGGTGATGGAAACAGGTCCAAGATCGAAGCCGTGTTCAGCTCCAACGACGACCACAGTACCGGTATCGCCACCGGAAGCTCCGGCATCAAGGCGATTGTGAACGGTGACGCTTGGGCTGAGTGGAAGGTCGAAAGCAAAACCGAAATCAAGAATCTGCTCGGTTTGGCTGCCATAGATCCACTGCTGGTAGGTTGTTGAAACCTCGACAAAACCCATGTCGTAAGCAAGGCCTGTCCAGACGTCGACTTCCTGAAGCTGTCCGCCGATAGGGCTGACACCCTTGTCGTTGACGTCCCACCAGGTACCCAGTGTCAATGACAGATCATCGGTGATGGGGAATGAGAATTCGAGTGATGGATTGAAGCCGTAGTTGCCGGCGTTTGAACCGTCACCCCAGACATCTGCACCGTATGAGATGAAATGTGAGTAGGCGTCGAAGGAGAGTGATACGCCGATCTCTTTCTCTTCGAAAGGGGGAGGCGATTTATCAACAATAGGTCCTTTCGGATCGTAGTCACCCGCCGTAGCCAGGGACGCACCAATGAGGAATGGCAAAAGAGGGAGAATTGTACTTTTCATTTTAACTGTGTTTTGTTTGCTATAGGGCCTTCTTCATTAGACTTTTTTCGAAGTCGGCTGGCAGTGAGGTAAAGCAGCGCACGTGCCAATTTCGGGGGAAACGTCGCTTTCACCCCCCTGTATGTGGGGGTAGCCCGTTCTGAGTGTTTTCACTGAACAGGTTAGGGCTGAAACTTTTTTTCCGATGCGGTGACTTCGACGTGACAATTCTGAAAGAATTGAGACTGAAATCTCGACAATGGCTCCCCTGAACCCCGCATGAGACTCGTCCGGAGACGGGTCTGGAACAGCAGATGGCTGCCTCTTTGACGGGACTTCGAGAGGGGGAAGTTCCCTGTGCCGAAGAGCATCGGCAGGATCAAATTCTCTCGTCTACAAAGTCACCCCGGAGGAGTGGGTAGGCGAGGAATCAGGCAAATTCTGAAGCAGCGCGGACCGGGTATAGGAAAACCAGCGGGAAAGGGGTCAGCCCACGGCCGGCTCTATCCCTATCCAGCCATGAGGGATTCGATCTCATCTGCTTCGATCGGAATCGAAGCCATCAGGTCGATGTTGCCGCCGGCTTTCACGATTATGTCATTTTCCAGCCGCACTCCAAATCCCTCTTCGGGGATGTAGATGCCCGGCTCGACGGTGACGCACATATTTTCCACAAACTGATTCGCGACCGGGGTGACGTCGTGAACATCGATCCCGAGACTGTGCGAGACGCCGTGCATGAAATACTTTCGGTAAACGCGCTTCTCTTCCGGCAAATCCTCGGTGGCACGTTCCTCTGCAACCTTATCAGCGTCGATTAATCCCAGCTGAATGAGTTCGTCCTCCATCAAGCGAGCGACCTCAGGATGATACTCCTTTTTCATGTCTTTTCCGGGGACGACGAGCTCGTCGATGCAGACTCGCAGGATGCGCAGAACGGCGTTGTAAACGTCGCGTTGACGGTCCGTGAATTTCCCGCATACAGGAATCGTTCTCGTGAGATCGGCGTTGTAGTTGGCGTATTCGGCAGCGACATCCATGAGTATCAACTGCCCCTCCTCGGTGACTTGATCATTGCTCAGGTAGTGGAGCACGTTGGCATTGTTGCCCGAAGCGATGATGGGTTCGTAGGCAAATCCACGCGATCCCTGTCCGAGAAATTCGTGCATGAACTCGGCTTCGATCTCGCATTCGTTGACGCCCGGTTTGATGAAACGGAGGACGCGTTCGAAACCGTCTTTGGTAATATCGCAGGCGGTTTGGAGCAGGTTCACTTCCTCCTCCAGCTTTTCCGCGCGGAGGCGGTGCATGATCGGCGCGAGGCGGCAGTAGTTGTGGTTCGGATAGAGCGCCTGGCAGCGTCGACGGAAACGGTCGTCGAGCGAAAAGTTAATCGGCGACCCGGAGCGCCCGTGTTCGTTGTGATTGATAAAAAAGGTGTCGGAGATTCGACTGACGCGACGCAAAAAAGGTTCGAACTCCGTGGTCCACATCACTGTTTTGATGCCGGAAATCTCAGTCGCCTCCTCTTTGGAAACTTTGTGTCCTTCCCAGATTTGAATGAGGTCCGAGGTTTCACGAACGAACAGGACTTCACGCAGCTCCGGATCGGGATGAGAGGGTGTCAGGACGAGAATTGTCTCTTCCTGATCAATGCCGCATTGATGGAAAAGATCGGAATTCTGGATGAACCGCATTGAGCCATCCGCGCAGCGCCAGGGAATGTCGGCCGAGTTGAAAATTGCGATGCAGTCTTCGGGAAGCTTTTCGCGAAGACGATTCCGGTTGGAAATAAAGAGTTCCGAAGGAATTTTACGGTATTTCATCGCCTAAAATCGCAGCTAAAGGGAAAGGGGTGTGGTATACTCCCGCGATCACGTTCGGAGGATTGCAGGAACAGTTTCCGATCAGATCAGTTTCAACCTTTTATGGAAGATATCCAGAAACAAACCGTCATCATCGTGGATAATGATCCCGATTTTTTAGAGTGGGCGTCGAAGCACCTTGAAGCTGAGACGGTTAAGGTGATTTGTACTTCCAGTTCAGACGATGCTTTCACTCTTTTTGGCAAGCACAAGGCTGATTTGCTGATCGCCGAATTCAACAATATGCCGCTCGATGGAGTTGGTTTGCTGAAGAAAGTTCGCCTCGCTGAGCCCAACGCCATGGTGATTCTGAATGGTCATGTCACCTCGACGAATGTGGTCATCGAGTCGATGCGTCTCGGGGCTTTTGATGTTTTAAGACGGGAATCGGTGAACTTTGAGCTGAGGCAGGTAGCGGAGCGCGCCCTCCAGTCGGCTGATCAAATGCGGATTGCCGAGGCCGGGAGTGAAGCTGAGGGCAATGTTCAGCCTCAGCCCTCAGATGATCTCATTATCGGCCGGTCGCCGGCGATGCAGGATGTTTACAAGCTTATCGGCCGGGTCGCTCGGGCCGATGCTCCAGTTCTGATCACCGGCGAGAGCGGTGTCGGTAAGGAAGTGGTTTCCAATGCGATCCATAAGTTCTCAAGGCGGGCCAAGGAAGAGTATGTCGCGATCAACTGCGCGGCGATTCCCGGGAATTTGCTTGAGAGTGAGCTTTTCGGTCATGAAAAGGGAGCCTTTACCGGTGCAGTGAGTCGACGCATGGGCCGTTTCGAACAGTGCGACGGCGGAACTCTTTTCCTTGATGAGATTGGTGACATGCCGCTCGAAGTTCAGAGCAAGCTTTTGCGGGTTCTTCAGAGTGGTGAGTTTTCACGAGTCGGAGGAAATGAGAATTTGCTCAGCGATGTGCGAATTCTCGCGGCGACGAACAAGCGCCTCGAAGAGGAAGTGGAACACGGAACTTTTCGTGAAGATTTATTTTACCGTCTCAATGTCGTCCGGATTCATATTCCGCCGCTTCGCCAGCGGGTCGAAGATATCAGATTGCTCGCCGAGCACTTTCTCAGTCGTCAGTCGCAGAAGGGGAAAGTTCGTTCGATGCAGTTTTCGAAAACGGCAGTCGCGGCTCTCGAAGAGTATCACTGGCCCGGCAATGTTCGTGAACTGGAGAACCTGATTCAACGTGCCTGCGTCCTTGCGACAGGCAATGTGTTGCTGCCCGAAGATCTGCCGATGGATCACGCAGCGAAAAAAGACGAATCCGAAGAGAAGGTTTCCAAGATCGCCCGAGCCATTTTCGATATTGCCAACGAGATCGGAAGTTCGCCGGTGGATTTGATTATGGCGGAACTGGTTTTTGCTGCTCTTGAAGAAAGCGGAGGTGACGAAGCGAAAGCAGCTAAATCGCTGGGTATTACAGCGGCCAGGTTAAAGCCGTATTTACCGGCTTGAGGTCCTATGCCGGAATTTTCTGCGAGTTCCGCCAGGGGCGTTTGAAGCGGAAGATGCGAAATCTTCCGCCCGTCGTGATCGCTCACTGGTCCCATTTCAACTTCGCCACCCAGACGCGGTTGTTGGCGCCGCGTGCAATGAGCGGTTCGGGATCCGAGTAGTTCGGGCCCGGTGCCTGCATCCATTCGGTCGCGGTGACCCAGGTTTCGTCAGGTGTGACTTCGGTGACGCCGAAGTTCCCGAGGCGTGCGCCGTGTTCAGGGACGAGAACCTGTTCGGTCGACCGAATGATGTGCAGTTTCTCCGTATCGACTCTCGCAATGAAGAGCGGGGCCCGGTGACGGAAGACGTGATCGTTTTCCGCGCCACGCCGGGTGTAGACGAGGAAGAGTCCGTGCTTCGGATGCATTACCCAATGTTGCTGGGTGTTGTAGTTTCCGAGATCGGATCCATCGTCGAAGGTCCATTTTTTCGGCTCGGAAAATTGCAGTGACTCCCCTGCTTCCGCGACTGAGACGTAGCCATGCTCATCGTTTCGCATCGTCAAAAAGATACGGTCACCGAGTTTGGTGAGAGACGGTTCGTAGAGACCCCGTTTCACCGGGACGATCAGCTCGTTGCTGTGATTCAGGTAGCGCATCTCTTTTCCGTCAAACGAGCAGCGAAGCACCGTGGTCGAGTAGCGTCCTGCACCGATCTCGGAGAAATAAATCGGAAGCAGAATATCCCCGTTTGGTAGATCGAACCGTTGCACACAGCCCGCCCCGGCGTTCCCGAACTTGGCCTCGTCGGGCAGTTTGATCGTTTTCCAGGGCGACCAGGTGTGCGTGTCAGGGTCGTAGATTGAGTAGGGGGTGCTGCGCGGGCGCTTGTGCATCACCTTGTTGTTTTCGTAAACGACGGTGTGTCCGGTCCCGAGGAGTTTGCCTGTTTTCTCATGCCAGCGTGGCCAGAAATCACACACCGTGATCTCGAGATCCTTCTTCTCTTCGAAGCTGAAAGGAACCCGCGCGAAGGACTCGTGTTCGAACGGCTCGGTCCAGGAATCTCCCCCGTCTCCGCTGCGCATTTCGTTGAGTGCGTAAAAGATGTCCGAACCGGAAAGCTGCAATTTCTGGAGCGTCATGACGACAAGCGACTCCCCGTCTTCGCCGCCTCCGGGGATGGCACCGGCGCGTGCATGGACCCAGCACTTTTTCTTGTCAAAACCTTCCGTCGCCGTGGTGAGGTCGATCTCGAAGGGCACTTCCTCAGCGGAAGAGAAAGATGATAGGAATAGGGTTAGTATGGGCAATGCGATCCTGAGCATCCCGTATTCTCAACTGACTACTGCGAACGTGTCGAGTTCGCTGTCGGCGCAATTGCGACGACGCGGTCGGGAGAAGTTACTTCGAAGTCAGTTCGAAGACGCCATCCCAGGCTTCCGGTGCATCACTTGCGAGTTCTTCACAGCGATTCTGCAATAACTCTGCAGAGGTGGAAATGGTGTCGTGTGAGTGCGCTGAGAGGGCTGCGAATTGAATTCCAGCTGTCGCAAAATCACCCCCTTCATAGAGTGCGAAGGCTTTTTCGTAGTCGCGGGCCGCCTCCACCGGCGCTTCGTCTCCTTCCAGAAAAATCGCGAACAAGGCTGTCGCTTTCGCTTTCCCTTTTACCTGAACCACGTCGACTTTCAGAGAGGGAGGCTGCGTTGAGAGGGATTCGATAAACTGTCCTGTCGCGAGAACCGGAGCCGCATAATTCTTCGTCTGGCCCTCGACCCGCGCGGTCGTGTTGACGCTGTCGCCGACGATGTTGTAATCGCGATAGGAGCGCGAGCCGACGTGGCCGACGAGCCCTTCTCCGACGTGCAGTCCCACACCGATGCGGAGCCATGAATCGAGCTCGCCTTCGGCAGCGGCTTGTTGTCTTCTCATGAGCGTGCGCTGGATTTCAATAGCGGCTCTGAGAGCGCGGTCGGAGGCGTCGTCGTAGGGTTCGGGCGCTCCCCAGTAGGCGAGGAACTGATCTCCGGCGAAGCGGGCGAGGCTTCCGTTTTCTTTCAAAGCCGCATCGGTTTCGACGGCGAAGAGTTGATTCATCAATTCAAAAACGCGCTCTACCTTTTGCGTTTCGCAGAGGTTGGTGAAGCCTCGCAGATCACTGAGGAGAACCGCGACCCGGCTCCCCTTCGGTTTGATCATCCCGAGATCTTTGGTGACCTGTTTGAGAACCGATGGGGAAAAGTAGAACCCTAACATGGCATCACGGTGAAGCCGTTCCCGTTTCTCGAAACTCCAGCGACGTCCTGTCTCGAGGACGGCGAGGAGCCCCCAGATCATCGCGGCGTTAACCGAGGCGATGAGGAGGTGGCCCTCCCAGATCGCGAGCCATCCTGTGAGCAAAATGAGGAGCGCTCCCCCGATCGCGACGATGATGAGCCAGCGTTTCCGTTTCATGCGAATGAATACGAAGACGGCAATCAGGGCGGTGACGAGGTAGAGGAGAAGATCGAATACGAGCCCTGCGGGACGGATCGAAGTGTGCTCAAAGAGATCATTTAACGCGGTTCCGTGGAGGAGCATTCCCGGTTCGAGATTGCCGTGGGCGGTTGGCTTTCCATCGACTTCGGCGCCGTAGCCGAAGAAGACGATGGTATCTTTCAGCGGGCTGTTGCCTTCGGAGCGCTGCGCGAGTTTTTCGAGCTGCTCGATGCTCCAGACGCGTTGAAGGTGCTTCGCCCCTTCGATGGGTGTTTCGAACTGATTGTCGTAATAGGAATGCTGGAGATTGAGAAAGAGCCGTGACGTGTCAGCCCGGCTCGTCATGACCGCGCCATCGGTGAGCGTCTTCCACTGCATCGCACCCGGTTCGGTTGCTTTGGGCGCGAGCGACTTCGGGAGCGTCGCACCGAGGGCTGCGAGAGCGAGCGAGGGTATCGTTTCGTCGTTGAAGCGATGCACCATTTGATACTCGCGCCAGTGGTTGTCGGGGGTGACGTTCACTGAGCCGCGTGAAAATTCATTTCCTCCTGCCTGCGGGAGTGATTGAAGAAGGCTCTGACCATTCGGGCCGCTCTCGATCGAGACCGGCAGGACCACGGTGGTGGATCCGGCGGCGTTGATTTCCCGTATCGTATCCGCGAGGAGTTGCTGGTCTTCCTTTCTCCCCCAGGTGTAAATGATATCGAGAGCGATGACTCTCGCTCCGAGGGAGGCGATCGTTTTGAGGATCTCCGCAGCAGTCGCGTATTCCCCGTTCTCGGCGAAACGCTTCGCGATCGATTCGTTCATCGTCAGTTCCGCAAACCGGATCGAAGGGTCGAGCGGTTTCGCGAAGCCCAGTGAAGCCCGGGTTTGCAGGGATTCGTCGAGGGAGAGCAGTTCCGGCTCTGCCGCAAAATGAGGCAAGCCGATGCGAAGGGCCGCAAAGAGAGCGAGGACAGGAAGAATCAACCACCAGGCACCGGCTCTGGCGCCGCGCGGATCGGTTTCAGATGTCTCGGATGAAGCTTCCAACCGTTCTTACGAGGTGGGTGTGATAGTGCGGACGATTCCACCGGGAGCAAGGAGGCCGACGGGGAGAGAAATGCTGTCGTCGCGCCATGATTTTTCGAGCTCTTCCAGTGTCTTTCCGGCTGGTTTCTCAGCAGTGGCTGCTGCAGTCGGATCTTCAAGGCCGGTTCCGGTTCGAGTTACCGCAGCCTTGGCGGTGGGTTCCTCTTTGAGTAGATCGGCGAGTGAGTCGCTGAATCCTTCACGGTATTCTTTGGCTCCGTTTTCACGAATCGCGTTGGCGAGATTCTTTTTCAACTCGAGAGAGAGCAGCATGACGAGCTCAGTCTCCTCTTTTTTCTGAGCGGCCTCGATCTGTTTCAATTCATCAAGAATCGATTTGAGAGCGGGGTTGGTATTGGGAAAGACAACCACATAGAGTTCGGCGCTTTTCCCGCCGGAGGTGAAAGTTCCCATCGCCGGAAACGCGACCGTTGCCGGTTCACTGGTTTGCTCAACCGCGAGAGGAAGGAGGTTTCCGTGGAGTCCCTCTTCTCCGAAGGCTCCAATGACGACGGTTGATCCTTTAGGGCCGGAGGCAAAGACCTGAATGGCCGCGTCCGGAGCGACCGGGGTGTCCGTCTCGAGAACGGTTGCGGTCCCTTTTTCCGAATCGACGATGAAAATGCCGGCCTTACCCTCCTCCGCAGACGTTGCTGCAACGCTGAACCCCAGTGTGAGGAGAGCAGTGAGAGCGAGTGTGTGAATGGTGGATGAAAGTGACATCGTTTGGTTGGACGAATGGTCGAGGTGGTTCAGGCACTTTACAATTTCGAGTGAGACCCGTCGCAGTAAGGAGCGTTTCCCGTGTGTTTGCACTGACATAAGAAGGCATCGCCGCTTTTTTCTGCAACGAACATTTTCGGTGCAAATCCACTTCCTTTGTGCGCGCCGTCGCAAAAAGGCTGGCTCGCCGAGTTTCCGCAGGTGCAGAAGAAATACTTAACCCCTTCCTCGAGCGTGACTTTCAGAGGTGCCTTCGCTGCGATGTTTGGATCTGACATGGTTCTATCATAGCCAGATTAGTGAGCAGAAAGCAATCCTCGAAATCAGTCCGTGATCGACATTGGCGCGGGATCTGATTGGATGACGTGACTTTCTGTCATGAACCGCCGTCGCAGCCTTTACCTTCTCTCCGCTTCCTCTCCGGCACTGTTGCCGGGATCGATGGGCGCACAGGGCGGCGATCCGTTTGAGAGAATCGCGAAGCAGTTTATGGCGGATTATAAGGTTCCGGGGCTTTCGGTGGCGTTCGCGTCCGGTGGAAAACTGAAGCGGCGCGAGGCGTTCGGTTTCCTCAATGTCGGTGTGGGAGCGCCTTTGAGGCCGGAGCACCAGTTCCGTATCGCAAGTGTGAGCAAGTCGATCACAGCGGCTGCGATTTTCAAACTGATCGAAGCCGGGAGGATTGGTCTGACCGAGCCGGTTTTCGGTTCGGGAGGTATCCTGCCGTATGAGGGGCCCGACGGGATCACGGTGTATCAGCTGCTCACTCATACGAGCGGCGGTTGGCCCGGTGGTGAGAATGACCCGATGTTTCAGAAGCTCGACTATGGTCATGCGAAACTCATCCAGTGGGCACTGAAGGAATATCCCCCCGTTGATCCTCCGGGGAAATCCTACGCCTATTCGAATTTCGGGTATTGCCTCCTTGGCAGGATCATCGAGGTGAAAACCAATCAGCTTTACGATACCTACGTGAAGGGAGCGGTTCTCAAACCGTGCGGGATTAATCTGATGCATCTCGGAGCAAATTATCCGGGGAGAGACGAGTCCCAATACTACAATGAGAAAGGGAAGGTCGTGACCTATCCGATGGAGATACGGCGGATGGATGCGCACGGGGGATGGGTCGGCTCGCCAACGGAACTGGTAGAGTTTGGTCTTCGCGTCGACGGCTTTCCCGAGCCACCGGATATTCTGCAAGAGGACACCGTTAAAGCGATGACTTATCGCGGCGGTCTAAACCCCGGTTATGCCTGCGGATGGAACGTCAACGAGCATGGTCACTACTGGCATATGGGATCGTTGCCCGGTCTCACCAGCATTCTCGTTCGAACCAGTGGCGGGGATGTCTGGGCGGCCTGCGCAAACACCCGGAGAGAAGGCATGAGTCTCGCACTGGACGAACTCATGTGGAAGCTGCGTGAGATTTTATAAGTAGGTCAAAACTCTCCTGGTCTAGATCGGCTATTGCTGAGAGGCCCTCGATTCGAGCCAGCCGCCCGGTTGCCTGGTCTTCCCCTCCTGAGTCTCTGCATACCATTGTTTCAGCTTTTCGAGCATCGCGGCGGTTCTTGCAGGTTCCCGGGTCGCAAGATCGGTGCTTTCTCCGGGATCGTCTTCGAGATGATACAGTTCCACCTTTTCATTTTCGAAGGTTCCCGGTTTCGCTTTGGGGTGCTGCACGACGAGTTTCCAGGGACCTTTCCGCATCGCTTCGGCGCGTTGGCCGCCATTCCCCATCGAGGCCCAGAAAAGAGGGCGCCCCTCGACCGGTTCCCCTTTGAGCAATAGAGAGGAAATATCTTTTCCATCGAGCTCATAAGCATCCGCTTTAACCCCGGCAAGTGAGAGCAGGGTTGGCATGACATCGAGACTCAACAGGGTTGCGTTGGAGACCTGACCCTGTTGAATTTTTCCCGGCCACCACGCAAGAGCAGGGACGCGATGGCCCCCTTCGTAAACGGAGCCTTTTTTCCCGCGCCACTGATTGCTGCCACTGGGAAGGTCGGAGGCAGGGCCGTTATCCGAAAAGAAAAGGATCAGGGTGTTTTCCGCGATTCCCTGCTCTTCCAGAATTTGGCGGATCTCGCCGATGCCTTCGTCGACGGGGAGAGTCATGCCTTTATACATTTCGATCCACTCCGCTTCGGTGGCGTTTTTCCAGTCCCAGCGATTCCATTCGTCTTCGGTGCGACGAACTGGGTCTCCCGGCTTTTGAAGCGGATTGTGAATCGCCTCATGGGCCACGTAGAGGCAGAATGGTTTATCATCGACGGCGTGACGCTTGATGAAATCGGAGGTGTAGTGGTTGATCAAGTGAGTCGAATAGCCTTCCTCGGGCGTTTCCTGCTTTCCATGCCACCAGTCATGGGCGTAGTGATCACCGACATGACTGATGAAATCGATGTTCCCGCTGTGGTAGCCGAAGAATTCATCGAAGCCGTGGTTTTGCGGATGGAAATCATCGGAATTCTGCGGGTAACCCTGATGCCATTTCCCTATCAGCCCGGTCGTGTAGCCGGCTTCTTTCAGAACCTCGGCGAAGGTGGTCTCAGAAAGTTGAAGTCCTTTGCGATGCTCGGGATGATCGGACACCGGATGGATCACCGCTTCGATCCCGGCGCGTTGTTGGTAGCGGCCCGTGAGCAGTCCTGCGCGAGTCGGTGAACAAACCGTTCCCGAGGAGTGGAAGTCGGTGAAACGGATTGCTTCAGCGGCGAGGCGATCCAGTTCCGGTGTTTTGAAGTAGGGGTTTCCAAAACAGCTCAGACCCGCGTAGCCCATGTCGTCCACCATGATGACGATGAGGTTGGGTTGATTCTCTCCCGTGGTCGGCAAGCCGGTTTCTTTCTCACCTGCCGCGAGTGGCGTAATGAGGATGCAAAGCAGGTTCAGGACGAGTGAAGCGGAAAAGAAGCGAGTCATGGTTTGAGCTTTTTGTAACGTATTTCATCGCACGAATCCAGTTTGCTCCGACCCTGAAGAGGTTACAAACCGGCCTGAAATTTCTCATTGGGAGATTCCCTTCCGCAGAATAGTTTAGGGTGATAGAGCCGCTCTCACCTCACCTGAAAATGACTGCCTGCATCCTCCTCATCGGAATTGGAATCCTCACCATTGCTCTGTCCGTTCCGATGTATCTGGGCAAGGTGAAGCGTAACGGGTTCTACGGGTTCCGCACCCCACTGACACTTTCGTCTGACGAAGTCTGGTATCCGTCCAACCGCTACGCCGCGATCACAGTGGTGATCTGGTCAGTGATCGCAATCGGGTTGGGGGGCATTTCGCTCTTCTTTCGTCCCCTTTCCTCAGACTATGAAATATTCCTTCTCCTCTTTCCGGTAACGATTCTGGTTCCGGGACTGATCTCGGTGAGATGGACAAAGAAGCGGTTTTAAACAAATCGGACCTTGTAATTCCAACCGGCTGAAATTTTTGCAAGTTCAGCTACGCTAACGGTTCCTATAAACCTCCGGGCCCAACCCCTCGCGAAACGAAAGAGAGCTTTCCCACCGTGATCCGTTAAGAAAGGTTTCTTTCGTAGTGGAGTCAGCGCGCATCATCGGCACCCATGAAACCAATTCCTTACAGTGGTAGCCTGACAGAGTGCCTACTTCCCTTCCCTCAAGTGCAGGAAGAATCTTAAAAATCGATCGCGAAGCCACCCCGGCTTGTCACTGCTCTCGCGATGTCGACGTGGACCCAGCGAATCTCGTAACGCGGTCCCCAGGAATCGCTCACCGCGACTTCGTTGGTCGCTTCATTGTAGCCAATCACCATGCAGATGTGGAAGTTGTCTCTAACGCCCTCCAGGGTGGGAACGTATTTGGCGGCCTCTTCGTTGATCTCGGTGGCCCACTTGGCGAAATCAGTGACGCTCTCGCGGGCCTCGGAACGCTCATTGGCGATATCGTTGTATTGCTTGAGGCTGCACATCTGCCAGAGAACAGGGACGCCTTCGTCGATGAACTTTTTGAGGTTCTTGATCTCGAAATCTTCATGGAGCTCAAGTTCTTTGATGCGTCTCGCCTTGCTCCGCACAATGCGTTTGCAGTCTTCGGAAAGCTTCGTGGTATTCGTTCCCCCTTCCGCTGAGGTCGCTGCGGTGGCGAGTAGATACATATCGGCAGGAACATTCATGTAGCGCATCGCCCGCTCAAAGGTCGCGGGAGCACAGTAGCCTTTCGGTCCCTGATCGACCATGGGGATGTTGTCGACCCAGACATCACCGTTCTCTTCTTTGACGACATTTTTGATCTGCATTTTGCGAAAGTCCGAGTCGACGATGAAGTCGACTTTCCCTTCAAGATCTGCGTTCTCAGTCGAGACGATGAGAAGCGTGGTATACTCGTCCTCGGTGGTTGAGAGGAGGAAGGCGTGGTCATTGAAATCCCAGCGCTTCACTTTCCGCTTGTCCTCTTTCTCACCGTAATACTGTTCGACCGGTTCTCCGAGACCGGCGACGAGCTTTTCGGTAATCATCGCCGCGTCGAACTCGATTGCCTCGTTGAGATCCCCGGGAGGTTTTTTGTCGGGAAAGGCGATTTTAAAATGATCTTCGCCCATGCCGAGGCGACTTCCGAAATCCCCTTTGTTCGCGTAAACCAGCGATATGCGCTTGGCGAGGTTGCCCTCCCCTCCGTAGAGAGTCACGCAGTAGGGGTGGGCACCGAGAAAGAGGTAATCCAGTTTTGTGTAGAGTCGGTAGCTGCTCGTGTTTTTCTTGCGGCTTTCCAGTTTCCAGTCGAGACGTTCGGCGATGGCACCGGCGTCCTCTCTCCAGAGGGAAGCGACTTCACCGAAGAGATTGTGCCCGATCACTTCGTTCATCCTGTTTACTTCCGCGAGATTGGATGAGGCAGGCTTGTTGGCTGCGGCAAGCTGCTTTTTGACTGCCTCGACACTCTCGGGGGTCAGTTGATTCACGGGAATGGAAAATTCCTTTCCGTTGCTCATTTCGAAAGTAAGCACCCCGCCCTCGACGTTTTTCACGGTGGCCTCCAGTGATTTCCCTGTTTTTGCCTGAGTGATGGTCACCGTCTCTGCGTGCAAAGGCAGTGCCAGGAGATTGAGTGCCGCAGCAAACAGAGTGAGTTGAGGGAAAATCCGCTTTATCATCAGGGTTCCTTTTTATCATCCCGGGGAGGAAATGTCTCTCAGAATCAGAGCCTCATTCAGGGATTCGAAATCGCTGAGATGGGCGTATCAGGAATCCTCGCGATGCTGATTGCCTTTCGATTCGAGACCCGCTAGTCTTCCGCCATGCATCGGCGGGATTGGATCAAAGGAACATCGGCAGCGGGATTGGCGCTGATTACAAATCGTTGGTCGGCAACCGCTGCGGAGGCGGCGGGACTGTCGGATCGCTTTGCGGGGTTGGCGGAAATGGCCTTGAATAAGGCCCAATCGCTGGGGGCTTCGTTCGCTGATTTTCACCTCATGCAGACGGACAAAGAATCCCTTTTCGTCCGTGAGGAAATGGTTCAGGGAGTCAATGCGGGGTCGTCGCTCGGTTGCTCGGTTCGCGTCCTCGTGAATGGTGCCTGGGGGTTCGCGGCGAGTGAGGAAATTTCAGAGGCAAAGATCACATCGCTCGTCGAGGCGGCGGTGGCGACCGCGAAAGGACAGGCCGGTTGGCGCAGCCAGCCGATCGAGATCGAAAAGCTGCCGGCCAATGTGGGTAAATGGGAGCTGCCGATCGAGGTCGATCCTTTCACGGTTTCGCTTGAGGAAAAAGTGGAACGCCTCCTCGGGATCAATCGCTCGGCGCTGGGAGCAGGAGCGAATTATTGTTACTCGCATGTCTCGATGGTTCGCGAGCGGAAGTGGCTCGCGAACACCTTCGGCTCCCGCACTGAGCAGTCCAGAGTCCGAATCCATCCGGGATTCAGCATCACGGTGGTCGATCAGAAGAAGGGCGAGTTTGCGAGCCGGGCCAGCATGCTTCCTCCGCGGGGAGCGGGTTACGAGCATTTGCGCGACTGGGATGCGGTCGCCGAGGCGGCGCTCGCGGTGGAGCAGGCCAGGGAGAAAATGGCAGCCCCGTCCGTGAAACCGGGGAAAATGGATCTCGTGATTGCTCCGAGCAACCTGTGGCTGACGGTCCACGAAACTGTGGGGCATCCCACCGAGCTGGACCGATCCCTCGGCTACGAGGCGAACTACGCCGGTACGTCCTTCTGCACGCCGGACAAACTCGACACGCTCCGGTATGGAAGTGAGATCGTGAATATTTTCGCCGACCGCACCGCTGACAACGGCCTCGCCACGATTGGCTGGGACGATGACGGTGTCGCCACAGCGGGGAAAGAGTTTCCTATCATTAAGGACGGGATTTTCAGTAACTTCCAAATGGCGATCGGTCAGGCGGAACTGATCGGACGCGAGGGTGGTTCGAACGGGTGTTCCTATGCGGATTCGTTCGATTCTTTCCCGATCCAGCGGATGCCGAATATTTCCCTGCAACCGGGGAAAGACGATGCGGTCACGACTCAGGACCTCATCGCCGGGGTCGAAGACGGCATCTATGTCGACGGCAACGGGAGCTGGAGCATTGACCAGCAACGCTACAATTTTCAATTCACCGGTCAGGTCTTTCACCGTATCAAAAACGGTAAGCTCGACGGGATGTATCGAGACGTCGCCTACCAGGGCAATTCAGTGGATTTCTGGAATGCCTGCGACGGACTTGGTGGCAGGGACACCTACGAACTCGGTGGCGCGTTCAATTGCGGGAAAGGGCAGCCCGGTCAGGTCGCTCCGGTTTCCCACGGGGCCGTTCCGGGACGTTTCCGGCAAATTAACATTCTCAACACCGCCGAGGAATCCGGCAAAAAAGTGGCATCGCTCGATCCCGTTCAATCACCATCAACCTGTGACTGCAGCGGAGGAGGAAAAACATCATGGGCCTAACTAAATCACAAAGTGAGTCGCTCAGTCAGCGCGTTCTCGATCTCGTCGAGGCGGATGGCGCCAATGTCCGGATCACCGATTCGGAAGATCTGCAGCTTCGCTATGCGAACAACGACATCACCTCGAATGGTCTCGTCGACCGGATCAAAATCGATCTGTCAGTGAGCTACGGAAAGCGCTCAGCCTCGATTCAGGTGAATCAGACGGATGAGGAGACCTTAAAGGCAGCGGTGAAAAAGGTTCAGGCGATGGCGAAACTCGCGCCCGAAGATCCGGAGCACATGCCTGAGCTGGAGCCGACTGAATATCTCGAACCGAAGACTTTCTCTGAAGCGACCGCAGCACTCACGCCGGAAGAGGGACTCGCGCGGATTCGTCCGGTCATCGAAGCGGCACGGACTGCCGGTGTCGACAGTGCCGGCTATCTGGAGCGTTCTGTGAGCAGTGCGACGCTTGCGAACAGCAAGGGGCTTTTCGTATATCAAACCTCGACTGGTGTCGATTACTCGCTCACAGCGCGAGCGGCGGAAGGGCGTGGCTCGGGTTGGGCGAGCACTCAGGTGACCGATCTCGGCGATCTCGATCTCGAACCGGTTGGCGCCCGTGCGATTGAGAAGGCGCTCGCCTCGAAGAATGCCGTGGAGCGCGCTCCGGGGCGGACAACCGTCGTGCTTGAGCCCGCAGCGGTGCGGGATTTGGTATCACTTCTGTTCTGGGGGTTGGGACGGCGTGATTTCGACGAAGGGCGCAGTTTTCTCAATGGTCTCGTTGAAGAGGGGGAAGCCCCGGTCGGAAAGGCGCTTTTCGGAGAGAAGGCGACGCTCTATTCTGATCCGCAGGATCCGGCGGTTCCTTGTGGGGTTCATCACAATGGGCTTCCCCGGGAGAAGACGAGCTGGGTCGACAAGGGCGTTTTGAAAAATCTTGAGGTTGGGCGTTTCTGGGCGCAGGAGAAAGGAATCAGCCCCCGGCCTTTTCCCGGGAATATTATCATGGC
Organism: Verrucomicrobiales bacterium; assembly: GCA_029213065.1. Taxonomy (GTDB): domain Bacteria; phylum Verrucomicrobiota; class Verrucomicrobiia; order Verrucomicrobiales; family DEV007; genus Arctic95D-9. The sequence goes on from JARGPH010000021.1 coordinate 28,942, forward strand.
CGGAGAAGGGAAATCGATCGACGAATTGATCGCTCAGGTCGAGGACGGCGTCCTCATTACGAGGCTTTGGTATCTGCGCATGGTGCAGCCGCAATCCCTGCTCTACACCGGCCTGACGCGTGATGGAACCTTTGCGATTGAGAATGGGAAAGTGGGTGGTCCCGTCAAAAATTTCCGTTTCAATGATTCGCCGGTGAATATATTGAGAAACATCATCGCGAGCGGCAAACAGGCTCGTGTCATGGGCAGCGAAGGTTCCATGCCGATGTATGTGCCTCCCTTGCTCGTCAGTGATTTCAATTTGTCTTCCGTTTCCGACGCCAGTTAGCTTTCCATGAAAAAATCCCCCCTCCTCCTGCTGGGTTGCGTGCTCTTAGCCGCGACAGTCTCCCACGCCGCCGATCGGCCGAATATCGTTTACATCATTTGTGATGATCTCGGCTATGGCGACGTTCAGTGCCTCGCGCCTGAGACGAGTAAAATTCCAACGCCGCATGCGGATAAGCTCGCTTCGGAGGGGATGATTTTCACCGATGCGCATTCCGGTTCGTCAGTCTGTTCACCGACGCGTTACGGTGTCATGACAGGGCGTTACAGCTGGCGGACGCGTTTGCAAAAGGGTGTCGTGTCAGGCTTTGCGCCGAGTCTTATTGCCGAAGACCGTTCGACCGTGGCGAGCTTCCTGAAGGAGCAGGGATATGACACAGCCATCATTGGAAAATGGCATCTGGATTTTCTCTATTTGAATCCGGAGACGGGCAAACCCTATTCGCAGAAGAAACACAAAACACCTCCGGTCGATGCCAAAATCCCCGATGGTCCGATCACTCGTGGTTTCGATTTCTATCACGGATTTCATCACGCACGGAACATGGAAGCGGTGATCGAGAATGATAAAGTGATCGCTCATGATGATGTCGTAAACATGCTCCCGCGCCTTACGGAGCAGTCGGTGAAATACATCGATGGAAGAAAAGGAAATGAGAAGCCGTTCTTTCTCTATGTGCCACTGGGATCGCCTCATACACCGATTGTGCCTTCGGACGATTGGAAAGGGAAAAGCGGTCTCGGTGATTACGGGGATTTTGTGATGCAGACCGATCATGCCGTCGGTGAGATTACAGCGGCGCTGGAGCGACAGGGCCTCACGGATAACACGCTCGTGATTTTCACGAGTGACAACGGCTGTTCCAAGGCGGCCAACATCAAAAACCTTGAGAAGCAGGGCCATCTTGTGAGCGCTCACCTGCGAGGATCGAAGGCGGACATTTGGGACGGTGGACACCGCATTCCCTTCATCGTGCGCTGGCCTGGAAAAGTGGAGCCGGGATCGACGAGCAAGCAGCTCATTTGTTTGACCGATTTGTATGCGACGACTTCGGACATTCTCGATGCGGAGGTTCCCTCCGGGAGCTGCGAGGACAGCGTCAGTTTTTTACCGGCGCTTTCGGGAAAGCCGATTGTATCGAGCAGGAACGGCGTCATTCACCATTCAGTGAGCGGTCACTTTGCGTATCGCCAGGGGCCGTGGAAGTTGATTCTCGCGCGGGGTTCCGGCGGGTGGAGCTCGCCTGATGAGAAAGCGATGAAGGGGAAAGGAACCGAAGGGCAGCTTTATCACATGGGGAATGATCCCGGCGAAACGAACAATGCCTACGAGAAGAAGCCGGAGGTGGTGATTAAGTTGCTTACCCTCTTGAAGCAGGATGTGAATCGCGGACGCAGCACTGACGGTGCCGAGGTGAAAAACGATGTTCCTTTGGAGGAAATTATTCTCTGGAAGAGCGGTCGGGACGAGTGACAGGGCGATCCAACAGGGTTGAATGAAGCACCTAACCCTCTCAGGTCGGTAGACAGGGCATAGAAATGCTCACGCAATTTCTCTACCTGGTGAAGAGTAGAGGAATCCGTGAGGATTTCTTTTTCTACGGGTCGGTTACGCCCTTGCCTCGTCAGCCATCTTCTGAGCGAGCATGGAGAGCTCGGCTGATTTGAAGATGTGATCCTGAGTCATCGCTTTCTCGGTTCCGTTGAGGAGGTCGAGAATCATTTCACCAAAGAAAGGAAAGCCGGTTGTGCCGTCGCAGTCGATTTCCTGTTCCTCTTCGCCGTTGACGAGGAAGAGCTTGTTACCGGGTTCCTGACGCGCGAGTGCGATGTATTTCCGGATTTCGATGGTGCCTTCGGTTCCGACGACAAAAACGCGCCCGTCGCCCCAGACACGCAGACCGTCAGGGGTGAGCCAGTCGATCCGGCAGTAGCAGGAAGCGCCGGTGCTCATGGTGAGAGAAGTCTCGCCGAAGTCTTCGAGGCCGGGCTTGTCGGGAGCGGTGAAATTTTCGACACGGGCGAAGTTGATTGTTCCGTCAGTTGCACCGGTGAAGGCGAGGAACTGCTCGAACTGGTGGGAGCCGATGTCGGTGAGGATGCCGCCGTAGCTCTTTTTGTCGAAAAACCAGTCAGGACGCGCGTCTTTCGACATGCGGTGCGGGGCGAGATTGATAACCTGGAGAACGTCGCCGATCGCTCCGCCCTGAATGAGTTCGGTCGCTTTCATCGAGGACTCGTTGTGGAGACGCTCGCTGTAGTAAACCATGTAGCGCTTTCCGCTCGCGGCGACGGCTGCTTTGGCGTCTTCGAGCTGCTCCAGTGTCGTGAAAGGCGATTTGTCGGTGAAGTAGTGCTTACCGGCATTGAGCACTTTGACGCCGAGAGGGCCGCGATCGCAGGGGATGCTCGCGGAGGCTACGCAGATTGTCTCTTCGTCTTCGAGAATCTGTTCGAGAGAATCGGCACGGGTCGCGTCGGGATAGCGCTCCATGAAATCGTCGAGTTTCACGGGATCGGCGTCGTAGACATACTTGAGCGTTCCGCCGGCATCGATGAGACCGTTGGTTTGGCCGAAAATGTGGCCATGATCCAATCCTGTTACTGAAAAGACAAACTCACCCGGCTGAACCACTGGTGGTAAAGTCTTCGAGCTTGGCGCGTAATCGTATCCGGTTTTTCCCATGGGGAGAACTTTTGCGTGAAATGTGGGGTTCGCAACCGGCACGTTTGGAAAAGTCGTGCCCTTTCCGTCGCTAAACGCTATTGAGTTATATAGACATGAGCGAATCCCCTATCCCCTCCCCTGCCGAACCCGGGGCAAAATGCTGTCAAAACCCCTGGGTCGTCTCTCTCATTGTTTCCATCTTCGGGATCATCGTTCCTCCCCTCGTTGGGGTTTCCGGAACGGTTTTTGGGATGGTGAAGGCATTTGATACGATAGGAACGGACGGCAAAGCCGATCCAGCCGCGTTTTCGGAGGATATTTCAGGCTCGATCGTCGCGACTGCGATCGGATTGGGTATTTCCTTCATTTTCCTGATAATATTTGTCATATCTTTGGTGAAAGTTCTGTCTAACAGGGAACGAAAGTAGTTATGGAATTGACCGAAGAATTGATTCGCCGCGTTGCCGGTGAGATGGATGTCCCGTTTAAGGAGCTTGCCGAATTTGCCTCACGGGGAGAGTTGAAGAGATTCAGCCAGGGCGATTACCTGTTTCATGAAGCCTCTCCTAGGAAGTGGTTCGGAATCGTCCTGAAAGGAAAGATCAATCTGCAGCGTGGTCTTGCCGGTCGCCATGTCACGATTGCCTGTCTCTCTGATGGCGCCGTTATCGGGGAGAGCCTTTTCATCGATGAGCTTGCTCACAGTGTCTCCGGTCTCGCCCTGGAGGATGTGCAGGTATGGGCGATTCCCAAGGCTCAGATCGACGCGTTTAAGCTCGAGAATCCGGAATCCTTCTTCCGCATGGTGGGGCGTGCCGCGAGGCGAATCGCCTATCGGCTCAGAGAGACGACGGAGTTGCTTTTACAAACGGATCGGGTTCGTCAGGACATCACCGACTACCGCCGCGAGCACGATTCTCTCGGTGATCGTGAGATCTCCAATGCCCATTATTTCGGGGTTCAGACGACGAGGGCGGTCGAGAATTTTCCTTTCTCCGGGGTTCGGCTTTCGCATTTTCAGCATCTTGTGAATGCCTTCGCCTTTGTCAAAAAGGCAGCGGCCTCTGCCAATGCTGAATTGGGAGTGCTGAATGGTTCCATAGCCGCGGCGATCGGAGCGGCCTGTGATCGAATTATTGCGGGAGAGTTTCACGATCATTTTGTGGTCGATATGGTTCAGGGAGGTGCGGGAACTTCGTCTAACATGAACGCCAATGAGGTCATCGCGAACGTGGCGCTTGAGATCATGGGGCATGACAAGGGCGACTACCAGTTTTGTCATCCCAACGATCATGTGAACCGGTCGCAGTCGACGAACGACGTTTACCCAACCGCGGTGAAGCTATCGGTCGTTTCGGCACTTCACGAAACGACCTCGGCTCTGAAGGTATTAAAATCGGCCTTCGAGGCGAAGGCTGAAGAATTTTCCGACGTGCTCAAAATGGGACGCACCGAGAATCAGGATGCGGTTCCGATGACGCTGGGGCAGGAGTTCGCCGCCTACGCGACGATGTTAGGATCGGGACGGAAGAGGCTGGAAAAAGCATCTGAGGAACTGCTCGTCGTGAACATGGGCGCGACTGCGATTGGAACGGGGTTGAACAGTCCGCATGGCTACGCGGACCTTTGCACGAAACGTCTTGCCGAAATCAGCGGCCAACCGGTGACACTGGCAGTAAACCTCGTCGAAGCGACTCAGGATGCGGCAGGGTTCTCGATGATGAGCAATGCCCTCAAGACGACAGCGATTCAGATTTCTAAAATCTGCAACGATCTGCGCTGGGCGTCGTCCGGTCCCCGCTGTGGTTTGAATGAAATCAATCTCCCTCCCCTCCAGCCCGGGTCTTCGATCATGCCGGGGAAAGTCAACCCGGTGATGCCGGAGGTGGTCAACCAGATTTGCTACCAGATCATCGGATCGGATCTCACGATTTCGATGGCGGCGGAAGCGAGCGAGTTCGAGCTCAATATGGCGGAGCCGATCATGGCCTACAATCTTCTCAGCAGCATGATGCTCCTGAAGAACGCGGCGCTTTCTCTCGCGAACAAGTGTGTCAGTGGGATCACCGCGAACCGCGAACGCTGTGCCGACTACGTGAAAAATTCAATCGGGATTGTCACGGCGTTGAGTCCGCAGCTCGGGTACGAACGGTCCTCCGCGATTGCCCACGAAGCGCTCGATTCCGGGAAAGGTGTTTACGAACTCGTCCTCGAGCACGGATGGATGACGAAAGCTGAACTGGACGATCTCCTCAGTCCCGAGAAGATGGCCAATCCGCTAATGCACGAGGACGTGGGCTGAATAGCACCGTAACAAGCCGCTCGTTTCTTCAGGTTTGTCGACGGAATTTTTTGCAAAGTTCGCTACGCGAACTCCTTGTAGCAGAATAGGCGAAATGTTCTGGCGAGCGTCCGGAAAAGTAGCCGCGTTTCCAAAAACGTGGCTTAAGCCTGTCTGGCAGCTAATCCCGGGGCTTTTTATCCCGGAAACTCCCTCACTTCCCAACCCTCACGATAGCTGCGGGTGAGCTTCTCATTCGCTTCAGGCAGGTTGGTGAACTTCAGGGCAGCAGCATCCCATTCGAGGCGCTCCCCCGGAAAGTGAACTGCGACGTTGCCGAGTTGAACTGTCTCGGTGAGAGGGCCCGCATACGCGAAATTGTCGGAGATGTCAGGGTTGCCGGCGAGGCAGGCTTCGACCCAGACAAAGTAGTGGTTCTCTTTTTCCAGTTCCGGCCATTGGTAGTCGGCGAAATCCGCTTCCGGGTAGAGTTTGGGATGAGCCCAGTGATTGACTAACAAATACCCCTTTTCACCAATGATGATCGAAGCGGGCTGAGGTAAGGTTTCGCCTTTGGGAAGGCCGGGAAGTTTCAGATTCGGTCGTCGTCCGCCATCATACCAGGTCACATTCAAGGTGTCCCCTGTCGTGAATTCGTTTCCGGGGAAAACGTATTTCAATGTTTCCTGGGCGGGGTAGACCTCGTCATTCATCCCCGAGTGGTCCGCCATCACGGAGAGTGGAGCGGTGAGACCAATCGAGGTGAAAATCGGATCGAGGAGGTGACAACCGTTGTCTCCGATCGAGCCGGTTCCGAAGTCCTGCCAGTCTCGCCAGAAGCGCGGGTGGTAAACGTAGTCGCCGCCATACTCCCGCATCGGTGCCGGACCGATCCACTGGTCCCAGTCGATTTCGGGAGGAGCGCTTTCGGGCTTTTCGGGCGGCTCGAGCAAGCCGGATCTCCCGTGACCTGCCGCGCTGATCCAGGAGTGAACTGCTTTGACTTTGCCAATCACCTTCTCTTCCTGAATGAGAATTTTGGCGACACGATACTGATACTCGGAATGAATCTGGTTTCCCATGCGTGTCACGAGTCCGCTGGCCTTTGCCTGGTTGGCAATCTGCCGGGCTTCCCAGACGGTGTGAGTAAGTGGCTTCTCGCAGTAGACGTGGAAGCCGTGATCGAGCGCTGCCTGAGTGATGATGGCGTGTGAGTGATCGGGAACCGCGACGAGGACGGCATCGATTTCGTCTTTCATTTCAGCAAACATTTTCCGGTAGTCGGAGAACTGCGGTTTGTCGGGCCACTTCTTGTTTACATGCACAAAGTGTCGTTGATCGACGTCGCAGAAAGCGACCGGCTCGACCGCGGGGTGGGCGGTGATTCGGGTAATGTCAGCCCATGCCTGGTGTTGGCAGCCAACGGCAGCGAAGCGGAGTTTTTGTTCAGCCATGCCGTTAGTTCAGCGGGTCACGGAGTAAATGACGAGGAGGATTTACTCACGTAAAGGCGGTGATTGCGGCGGGAATCTGATTGTAAAGCAGCTCCTTTTTCGAAATGAATGGCGGATGCGTGAATGTCTTTTCCTTTCCCTTTGTGCCGCTTTGATTTCGACCGCTGTTTCTTTCGCAGAAGAGCCGGCTAAGCCGTTTGCGCTGCGGGATCTGAGTTGGTATCCAGCGGCTACCGGGGAATCCCTGCCGGTGCGGAACGCCGACGACTGGGCGCTACGTCGCGAGGCGATTGTTGCCGGTTTTGAGGAAGCGGCGGGAAAACTTCCCTCCCGTGAATCGTTGCCCGACTTCGAATTGAAAGTTCATGAGGAAGTCGACGAGCCGAAGTTCGTGAAGCAGCGTATCTCCTTTGCGGCGGAAGAGGCCGATCGAATCACGGCTCTATTGTATCTTCCGAAAGGGGATTCCTCTGCGGTACGGAGAGCGGCCATGGTAGCGCTTCATCCCACTCACAAAATCGGGAAAGACGTCGTTGATGGACTGAGCCAGCGACCGAACCGGGGTTATGCGAGAGAGTTGGCTGATCTGGGTTTCGTGGTCGTGGCACCGGATTATCCATCCTTCGGTGAGCAGCTTGATTACGACTTCAGCGCAGATCGTTACGAGTCGGGAGCAATGAAAGCGATCTGGAATCACATGCGCTGTGTGGACCTGTTAGTCTCGCGTGTAGAGGTAGACCCGAACCGCATTGGCGCGATCGGTCACTCCCTCGGAGGACACAATGCGATCTTCCTCGGCGTCTTCGATGAGCGGGTCAAGGCGGTCGTGTCGAGTTGTGGCTGGACCCCGTTTCGCGACTACAAAGAGGGGAATATTTCGGGCTGGACGAGCGAGCGCTATTTCCCTTCCCTGCGTGACCGGTATCAATTGAACCCCGACCTTGTTCCGTTCGACTTTTACGGGCTCGTCGCGGCTCTAGCGCCGCGGGCGTTCTTTTCGAACTCACCGCTCTATGACAGTAACTTTGATTACCGCGGTGTTGAAAAGGCGGCTCCTCGAGTTCGTCGAATTTACGAACTGTATGATGCTAGCGATAAGCTTCGGATCGCTTATCCGAATGCGGAGCATGATTTTCCCCGGGTGGTGAGGGAGGAATCTTTTGAATTCCTACGGAGCCATTTGGGAGAAAGCGACTGAAGGATTTTACATCTCCTCGTTTTGAATTCGGTTTCGCTCGATCTCGTAATCGTGGATGAGCGACTCGATTTTTTCCTCAAATGAAGCGGCGATTCCGAAGAGTTCACTGACGCGGTCGGCGTACTCTTTCTGTTTCATATCGTCTTCAATGACCATCGACAACTCGGCAAGTCTCTCAATGCGCAGCCTCGCGCGGTGGGACATCTCCTTAAACTGGGAGATGTTGGTGGTCATGTTTTTTACGAGTTCTTCTGTGGTTTGTTGTGCCATTGCACTAAAGGGTTACGTCTCTCGTGGCGAATCGGAGTCGGTAGGCACAGGCCAATCGGGGCACAAAAAAACGCCGTGAAATTCACGGCGTTTTTCAGTGTTAAACTTGATGGGAGAAACCCGATATCAATTCTCGGAAATCTTCTTCCCTGCACGCTTCCGCGCATTGCTGTCGAGGATACGCTTGCGGAGACGAATGTTCTGCGGCGTTGCTTCGACGAGCTCATCAGGTGCGATGTATTCGATGGCACGCTCCAGTGAGAATTTCAACGGAGGTGTCAACGCGGTTGTCTTGTCGCTTCCTGAAGCACGGTGGTTGGTAACGTGCTTTGCTTTTGTCGGGTTCACCGGAAGATCGTCCGTTCTTGGATTCTCTCCGATAATCATTCCTTCGTAAACTTTGTCACCGGGGCCAACGAATAGTTTTCCTCTGGTTTCAATAGCGGTGAGGGAATAGGTCATAGCCTCGCCCTTCTCCATGGAAACGAGCGTGCCTGTGTGACGTGTCCGGATGTCGCCGGTGTCAGGACGGTATTCCTTGAAGAGGTGCGACATGATTCCTTCACCACTGGTAAGGTTGAGAAGTTCGAATTCGAAACCGATGAGACCACGGGTCGGGATCGTCACCTCAAGAGTGGTGCGTCCGTTTTTCGCGCTCATTGCTTCGGTCTGACCCTTACGGTTTGCGAGTGACTGCATACATCCGCCGACCGCTTCTTCAGGAACCTCGAGGTAAAGCGTTTCGAATGGTTCGTGCCATTTCCCGTCGATTTCCTTCTTAATCACTGTAGGACGGGAGACGAGAACTTCGTATCCTTCACGGCGCATCTGCTCGACAACCACGGCGACCTGCATCGCACCACGGGCGCTCACTTTGAACTCCCCTGCTGAATCGGTCTCTTCCACTTTGATGGAAACATTGGTGCGGCCTTCGCGGATGAGTCGGTCACGAATTTCACGTGAGGTTACGCGATCACCTTCAAGACCTGCGAAAGGTCCGTCGTTAACGGCGAAAGACATCATCACGGTTGGTGGATCGATGTCCACGAATGGAAGTGGTTCCGACTCGGCGGTTCCTGCAATAGTCTCGGAGATGTCGACATCTTCAAATCCTGCCAAGCCAACAATATTGCCGGCGATAGCTTCAGAAACTTCGCTTGTAGCAAGAGCGCTGTATTCGAAAATCTTGCTGATCTTGGCGCGTTGAGGTTTTTCGTCTTTCAGCAAACGCCAAACGGTGTCTCCGAGTTTGACTGATCCGGAAAGAATTTTACCGATCGCGATACGGCCGACGTAGTCAGACCAGTCGATGTTGGAGACGAGCATTTTGAACTCGCCGTCGGGATCGACATCAGGAGCGGGGATCTCATCCATGATCGTCTGGAAAAGCTGGATCATGTCCTCGCTCTTCTCGTCAGGATGTTTCATCGCATAACCGTTCTTGGCACTTCCGTAGAGGAACGGTGCTTCAAACTGTTCTTCGGTCGCTTCGAGTTCGAGGAAAAGCTCGAGCACTTTGTCGTGCATTTCGAGTGGCTCGGCATTCGGGCGGTCGATCTTGTTGACGAAGACGATAGGGGTAAGCCCCTGCTCCAACGCCTTTTTCAAAACGAAACGAGTCTGAGCCTGCGGACCTTCGTAGGCATCGACGACGAGCATGACACCATCGACCATTTTCATGACGCGCTCCACCTCACCACCGAAGTCGGCGTGGCCGGGAGTATCGACGATGTTGATGATGTTGTCGTTCCAGTGAACGGAGGTGTTCTTCGCTTTAATCGTGATTCCCCGTTCCCGCTCCTGGTCCATAGAGTCCATGGCGCGTTCTGCAACGACCTGATTGTCACGGAATGAACCCGCCTGTTTAAGCATCTCGTCCACAAGCGTGGTTTTGCCATGATCAACGTGAGCGATGATGGCAATATTACGGATGCGATCCGGAGTGATAGGATTTTCTAACATTTGGCGTGAATGACCACCCGAAATGCGAGATTGCAAGCGGCAAAACCTCGCTGGAACCACCGGCGTAATGCGCTACAGTCGCCATTTCTATGCTGGCAGTTGATAAAGTTTCCATCGAATACGGGGCACGTACTCTTTTCCGCGATCTCTCATTCACGATCCGCGCGAAGGAGCGCTGGTCCCTCGCCGGTCCGAACGGGGCCGGAAAATCCACCTTGATGAAGATCATCGCGGGGATTGAAACCGCTGATACCGGTGGGTTGATTAAGGCGAAGCAGACCACAATCGGTTACCTGCCTCAGGAGGGAGTTCATCACACCGGAACGACCGTTTACGGTGAGGTGGAGAAAGCCTTTGATGATGTAAAAGAGCTTCAGGCCCAATTGTTGGAAGTGGAGAAATCGTTCGAGACTGAAGACCCGTCGTCTGATGCTTATGGCGATCTTCTCGAAGTGTTTGGTGATCTTCAAATGCGGTTGGATCATCACGATGTCAGCAAAATGAAGCCCCGCATTGAGACGGTTCTCGCAGGGTTGGGTTTTTCCCCGAAAGATTTTGAGCGGCAAACTTCTGAATTCAGTGGTGGCTGGCAAATGCGGATTGCGATGGCAAAGCTGCTTCTACGGGAGCCGTCCGTGTTGCTTCTCGATGAGCCAACAAACCACCTCGATATCGAGACGGTGCAGTGGCTTGAGCAATGGTTGAGACAATACGGCGGGGCGATCGTTATGATTTCGCACGACCGCAGCATGCTGGATAATCTCTCCAACCGGACCCTCGCCTTTGAAAATGGCCGGGTGGAGCAGTATTCGGGTAACTACTCATTTTTCCTTCGCGAGCGAGGAGCGCGCCGTGAGCAGCTCGTGCGTGCTCATCAGAACCAGCAGAAGGAGATCGAGCGGGCCGAAAAGCTCATTAACCGATTCCGTGCCACCGCATCGAAGGCAAAAATGGTTCAATCGAGGATCAAGGCGCTCGACAAAATGGAGCGAATCGAAATTGAGGAGGAAGGCACTTCGATTGATTTTCGTTTTCCGCAGCCACAGCGAAGCGGTCAGACCGTGATGAAACTCGAAGGCGTTTCCAAGCATTACGGAGAAAAGAAGGTCCTAGATAACATCGAGATCTCAATCGAGCGTGGCGACAAAATTGCAATCGTCGGAGTCAACGGGGCTGGAAAGTCGACCTTTTCCCGTCTCATCGCGAAAGTCGAAAAGCCGACGATCGGGGAATGTGAAGAGGGGCACAAAGTGGACATCGCCTACTTTTCTCAAACTCACGCCGACGAACTCGATCCAACGAGAACGGTTCTCCAAACGATGGAGGAAAGCGCGAGGAGTGGAGCGGGCGGCAATTTGCGATCGATTCTCGGAGCGTTTCTGTTCCGCGGGGATGATGTTTTCAAATCTGTGAGTGTGCTCTCTGGTGGTGAGCGGGGACGTCTAGCCCTCGCAAAAATGCTTTTGGAACCGGCGAACTTTTTGATTCTCGATGAGCCGACAAACCACCTCGATCTGCAATCGCAGGAAGTGCTTCAAAAGGCGCTTCTCGATTACACCGGAGCGTATGTGATTGTTTCCCACGACCGATCATTCCTTGATCCCATCGTGACGAAAGTGCTCGAATTTATTCCGAACCAGCAGCCGAAGACCTATTATGGAAACGTTTCGGAATATCTTGCGAAGAAAAAAGCGGATATCGAAGCGGAAGCGATTCGTCAGGCTCGCGGCTCTGAAGCGAAGACCCAGGGGAAAAGCGCCGGGGCTGGCAGCGGATTAAATCGCAAAGAGCAACGTCGTCTTGAAGCGAAAGAACGTGAGGCAAAGGCTGCCAAGTTGAAGCCGCTCAAAACCGAATTTGAAAAGGTCGAAAAAGATATCAGTCAGTTCGAGCAGGAGAAAGAGGAGATCTCGAAAAAGCTGATTGATCCCGAGTTTTTCGCCACAGGCGACGGTGCGGAGAAGGCGACGATACGATTTTCAGAAGTCGAAAAATTGCTGGAAGACCTCTACTCCAAGTGGGGCGAACTCAGCGATAAGATTGAAGAGATGGGGTGATTCAGGGGTCTAGTTCCCAGACGTTGATTTCCTCGAAAAAGACGGACATCCCCGAGAGGTGGATTAGGATCGAAGTTCCCTCTTGAGAGGGAACGATGGGAAGGTGGGAGTAGCACACCCCGTCGTAATAGGCCGCAGCTTCCCCGTCGAAGCAAATCAAGTCGAGGTGTTGAGGAGTTGTGGGTCTTTTTTTGAGGCGGTTAACCTTCTTCTCTTTTGTGAAATTAAAGAGCCCCATTTGAATTCGTTTGTCGTGCATGCGCCTGAAGATTCCGTTGTGCCCTCCCCCACCCATTACGTAGGGGCCTCTTTGTTTTGTGTCTCCCAATCCTGTTAAAGCGAGAGTAGTTGAGAGTTGGGCCGATTCTTCAGGTCGAGTTAATGAGGAAACGGACACGCGGATCGCCGGACTCCAGTGGTCGCTGTATCCTCCGCATTCGGGAATGATTTTCATACTGAGGTGGAAATTTGAAACCTCGTTGGGGATTTTCCCCCGAAAATTGAGGTAGCGACCGGGTGGTGCATAATAAGGCCGCCGTTGCCGGAGTAAACTGACCGGACGCGCTGGGGCGTCTTTACCGGCCTCCATCTCGGTTATTTCGTCGAAGACATCGCGACCGCGCAACTTCTGAGCGATTTCCAATAGATTTTGCGGTGGAGAATCCGAAGTTAGGTCGAGTTTCTCCCATAGATTTATCTGAGCTTCAGAGGTAATTGATGTAGCCGGATCGAGGTCGTAGAGTCTCCTTAGTGTCCCTGTTTGGTTGGAGGCAATTGCAAGATCTTCGAGAATGGAGAAGTAGATCATGGGAAGAACTTCAAATTCCTCAGTCACCTTATCGAGGACTTCACTGATCAAAATGGGTTCGTTGAGTTGAGAAGCTATTAAGGCGCGAACAACTGCATCCAGTTCATCGTCGGGGTAGCCTTTTTCCAGAGCTTGTTTCCAGCGCTCCCGCAATTGTTGAGGTGTTTCCTGTCTGAGCTGGATGAGCGTTTCTACGACGTCCTCATCCCACTTTTCGGATGGCGTTCCGATTTCTCCGCGAAGGTAGGCAACCCAGGGGCGAAACACTTCACTAAAATGATAGCCAATAGTGGTTCCACTTACGACTTTCTCTTTAAGTCTTCCTCCTTTGGGGACGTAAAAAAGAATCCGTTCATTGCTCGTTCGTTTGTAGTTGTAGCCGCGAGCCTGTTGATCACCAATCTGAACAATGTAGTCTCCTATCTGAAGTCCAATTTTTTCCGCCTGAGAATTAGGCAGGACATATTCGATTTGCTGCCCGAAAGCCGGCTCGTCTGTCTCGAGCGCCAGCTTCTTCCAATCGATTTCTCCGGCGGTGCAGGTCAGGGTGAGAAGGCACGGAATCAGAAAGGGAAGCGGCGACCATGTCATGAATGCGAGTGTGTCAGGAATGGGTGGGATACCAAGAGAAAACTCCACATAGATAGGTAATATCTGACTGCCTAAGCGACCAGTTTGTATGTATAGTTATGGGTTGCCGTGTAAAGTGGAGTAACGGAAGAACGCCGGCATCCTCTGAGAGGGGGGCGTCCTGTCCGGGATTACACTTTGGCACTCAAGTGCCAAAATACCTATCACCCGCATCTCCCAAGCCCGGGACGATATAGGCATCTTCGTTGAGGCGTTCGTCGAGTGAAGCGGTGAAAACAGGAATGTCAGGGTGACGTTCTTCGAAGACTTTGACGCCTTCCGGAGCAGCGATGAGGCAGGCGAAGTGGATCCGTGAGGCACCGAGTTCCTTCAGCTCGTCTGCGGCATCGGCGGCACTGCCTCCCGTCGCGAGCATGGGGTCGATCATGATGACATCGGCCTCCGCGAGGTTGGGCGGCATCTTGCAGTAGTAGCGGTGTGGCTGGTGGGTTTTCTCGTCGCGGTAGAGCCCGATATAGCCGACCGATGCTTCGCTGAGGATTTCAGAAAAACCCTGCATCATTCCAGCTCCGGCGCGGAGAATGGGAACGAGAACGATGGGACGAATCAGCTCATGGCCGTCTGTTTTCGTGAGGGGAGTCTCGACCTCGGTAACGGAAGTTTCGAGATTTGCGGTCACCGGAAAGCACATGAGACGCGCAATATCATGGAGCGCGTGACGGAACGCCGCCGTATCCGAATCCGTCGAACGGATCTGAGTGAGTCGTTCGCGAATGATCGGATGTTCAACCAGATGGAGCATGCCTCATCCAATCCCAGTGGAGGGCAAAATGCAATCTTTTGGTGTGGAGGGAACGTTGCGATGAGGCTTTGAAAGGAATTTCCAAAACGTGAGCCGTCAAGGAGCGGCGCGCTTCCAGCCGCCGGCAGTAACTTCGAGCTGGAGTCTACGCTGGCAGCAAGCCTCTCCCTGAGAGTAGAGGCTTGCTAACCACACTTTTTCTTTTTCCGGTCCTTACTCTTAATCTTCGGTAGCGGCTTCGCGGGATAGATTATGATTAGGATTAAGAAAAAGAAAAAGACGAGTGAATCAATTCACTCAGTGATCCATTACCGCCAGCTCCTCCCCTTCAGCCTCGGGCTGACGGATGCTTTCGATCATTGCGACGACGTCTTTCGGCGGCGCCGGGGTGAAGCGTGAAACGACCAGGGAAACGGCGAAGTTGATGATCATACCGAGGGTTCCGATGCCTTCGGGTGAAATACCGAACAACCAGTTTTCCTTCGTGTTCAACTCGGGACTGATGAATTTGAAGAAGATGATATAGCCGGCGGTGAAGACGATTCCGACGACCATTCCGAGAATGGCCCCTTCGCGGTTCATGCGCTTACTGAAAATACCGAGAATGATCACGGGGAAGAAGGAGGCGGCCGCGAGTCCGAAGGCAAAGGCGACCACCGAAGCCACGAATCCGGGAGGATAGACACCGAAGAATCCGGCGATAACGACGGCAACACCGGCAGCGCAGCGGGCGATGAGCAATTCCTTCTTATCGCTGATTCCAGGCGCGAAGGTCTTTTTAACGAGGTCGTGGGACACCGAGGTCGAAATCACGAGCAACAGGCCCGCCGCTGTTGATAAAGCGGCGGCAAGTCCGCCGGCGGCTACGAGTGCGACGACCCAGTTGGGCAGTTTGGCAATCTCAGGGTTGGCGAGCACCATGATGTCCTGATCGACGTAAAGTTCGTTCGCTTCGTCGGTGGGGGTGTTGGTGAGAAGTCGCTCTTCATTTTCACCTCTGTCATTGCCGCTGAAAGCCGGAGTGCCTTCGAAAACCTTACCCGGTGCGTATTGGATGATGCCGTCATTGTTCTTGTCCATCCAGGCGATAAGACCGGCGTTTTCCCAGGATTTGAGCCAGGCCGGTGCTTCAGAGTAGGCCTTGTTAGGGACCGACTGGAGCAGGTTGGTTCTCGCGAAGGCTGAGACGGCTGGTGCGGTGGTGTAAAGAATCGCGATGAAGAGGAGGGCCCAGAAGGCTGAGACACGGGCTGCACTCACCTTTTTCACGGTGTAGAAGCGGATGATGACGTGCGGCAGTCCTGCCGTTCCGACCATCAGCGCCATGGTGATGAAAAAGATGTCCTGCATCGATTTTGACCCATCGGTGTAGGCAGCGAATCCGAGTTCCTGATTCAGTCCGTCGAGTTTGTCGAGAAGGTAGACGCCTTCGCCGGTTACTTCTGATCCCAGTCCGATTTGTGGAATCGGGTTTCCAGTCATCATCAATGAGATGAAGATCGCAGGAACCATGAAGGCGAAGATAAGGACGCAGTACTGAGCAACCTGCGTGTAGGTGATCCCTTTCATCCCACCGAGAACGGCGTAGAAAAAGACCACGGTCATGCCGATGAGAACACCCCAGGTGATCGGCTCAAAACCAAACCACATCGGGCCTTCCACTTCGGAAAAGAGAAAGCGTGAGAAGACGACTCCGACTCCGCGCATTTGTCCGCAGACGTAGGTGAAGGAGATAAAAATCGCGCAGAAGAGAGCGACGAGACGGGCGGTTCGGCAATAGTAGCGATCCCCCACAAAATCCGGCACCGTGAACTGTCCGAATTTTCGCAGGTAGGGAGCGAGAAGAAGCGCGAGGAGCACGTAGCCGCCGGTCCATCCCATGAGAAAGACCGATCCGTCGTAGCCTTGAAAGGAAATCAGTCCGGCCATTGAGATAAAGGAGGCTGCTGACATCCAGTCGGCTGCCGTTGCCATGCCGTTGGCGAGTGCGGGGACACCGCCGCCGGCGACATAGAATTCGCTGGTGGATCCGGCGCGTGACCAGATTGCGATGCCGATGTAGAGGGCAAAAGTGATTCCGACGAGAAGGTAGGTCCAGGTTTGTACGTCCATGTGGATAAGAGTGGGAAAGTAGAAAGGTGAGAAAGTAAGAAGGTTGCAGGGCTTGTGAAATCAGTGACTACTTCTTTTTCACGCTGTATTTGTGATCGAGCTTGTTCATGATGCGGACGTAGACCGCGATGAGGATCACGAAGACGTAAATGCTTCCCTGCTGGGCGAACCAGAAGCCGAGCTGAAAGCCGCCGAGCTTGAACTGATTGAGCTGTTCCACAAAGAGGATGCCGCAACCGTAGGAAACGATGAACCAGATGGTGAGGAGAATGCTCAGCCATTTGAGGTTGGCGCGCCAATAAGCGGCGCTGTTGCCGTCGTCTGAGTTTGTGTCGTTGTCTGCCATTGCTGATTTGGTGAGTTGTCCGCGCGGTGCGGTGAGGTGGTATTTATAGAAAAACGCTGCTGTTTTTGAAGGCGAAAATCGCTAAACTGGTCGAAATACTGCAAAAAGACACCACATTCTCCAATTATGGCCCGTTACAACGAAAAGCTGGAACTTCACGGTGAGGCAAATATTCCGGATTCCGGAGTTTTGATCATCGCCAACCGGCTTTCATTTCAGGATTTACTGCATCTCGAGACAGGGATGACGGACCGCAAATTGGTCTATCTCATCGAGCGTGGCCTCGATTATGATCCGCTTTTACACGCTCATCTTGAGAAGGATGATACGGAGGCGCTCGAATTTTCCTCTGATGAGACAGGTAAAGCCGCTTTCAAAAAGGAGCTTCATCAATACATATCGGAGGGCAACGTCGTCATTTTCATTCCGGGGCTGTCCCATGTGAGATCCGGGCAGCTCGTCGCAATCCCGTCCGACATTCTCAAATTTCTCACCAGTTGCGGTGCACCGGTTCTTCCTCTTTTCGTGGACCACCCCGAGGAAACGCCTCTCGGAGTGGAGTCCCGTGAGGAAATTGAGCGGATTGTGCTCTCATTCGGAGCGACCTTGCAGCGTGAGGCGTCGAATCTGGCGAACTTTACCGAAAATCTGCTGATTGCGTCGGAAGTGGCCTATGCGGCACGTCCGATTTTGCAGAGCCATCTTGCTTACGAGGTGCTGCGCGGCTTGAAAAAGCACAGTCGCTCTGCCGAGATTATTGATGGTTTCGATGGTGGCGTCCTGCGTTTCGACAAACTTCTCGCCGTTGCGATCGTGCTTTCGAAGGTGATACGGAAATCGACCAAAAAGAAGCGGGTGGGCATCATCCTTCCTCCGGGAAAAGGCGGGCTGCTCACGAATGTCGCGGTGTTGCTCGCGGGAAAGATTCCGGTGAACTTGAATTTCACGGCCGGGGAGAAAGCGATCGCTTCCTGCATTGCTCAGGCGGATCTTGATAAATTTATCAGCGCCGATCCATTCGTGCGGAAGATGAGTACCTTCAACTGGCCGCCGAATCGACAGATGATCCTGATCGACCGGATTCTTCCGGATCTTAAAAAATCGATCATTCTCTGGCTCGGGCTTTCCAAGATTTGTTCCGCCCGCATTCTCGCGTCGCTACTGGGCGTTCCTCGAAAAGGAGGTTCTGAGGAAGCGGTTCTTTTGTTTACAAGCGGCAGCTCGGGCGATCCTAAAGGGGTCGTTCTGTCCCACCGGAACCTCCTCGCCAACGTGAATCAGTTCGGCTCCCGTATCGATTTGAAGTCGAGTGACAAAGTCCTGGGATGTCTTCCCCTCTTTCACAGTTTTGGCTGCACTGTGACGATGTGGTATCCGATGATCGAGGGCGTCAGCCTCGTGACGTATCCGAGCCCGCTCGAAACCGTGAAGCTTGCCGAACTGATCGAAAAGTATCAGGTCAGTCTCGTCCTCGCGACTCCCACTTTCCTCCGCGGCTACCTTCGCCGTGCCAAAAAGGAGCAGCTCGAGAGCGTGAAACTGGTGATCACAGGAGCCGAGAAGCTGCCTGCCAAGGTGGCTGACAGTTTTAAAAAGCGTTTCGGCAAGCCCGTTCTCGAAGGTTACGGGCTTACGGAGACTTCGCCGGTGACGAATGTGAATATTCCCGATCCCGATGTGGTCGATGATCGCAATCCTATTCTACCGAACCACCGTGCCGGCTCCGTTGGAATGTTCATCCCCGGTGTTGCCGCGCGGATCACTGACCCGGAAACGCACGAACCTCTCCCGCTGTATGAGTCGGGAATGATCTGGCTTCGCGGCTCAAATATTTTTGAGGGCTATCTCAACGAGCCGGAGAAGACCGCATCTGTGATGCAGAATGGCTGGTTCATGACCGGTGATATCGGTCGTGTCGATGAAGACGGCTTTCTTTATATCGAGGGCCGTCTTTCCCGTTTTTCCAAGATCGGCGGGGAAATGGTCCCGCACGAAACGGTGGAGGATCTCATCAATAAAGTGCTTAAAAACAAGGATGATGAGCGGAAGATCGCGATTGTCGGTGTTCCCGATGAAGCCAAAGGCGAAGCCCTGATTTTGTTGTGCTCCGACCCTGACGTTGATCTAAAGGAGTTGAGAAAAGCTCTCTCCGGCGACGGCGTGGCAGCGCTCTGGATTCCCAAAAAGATTATCGATGTAGAAGAAATTCCTATCCTCGCATCCGGAAAACTCGATATCAAGGGATGCGAGAATCTCGCCAATGGTGACGCGTGAGATCACCTCTCTCACCGTAAGAATATTTCTATTAAAAGCTCAGGTTTCATCGTCTAATTGGTATCTGACGCATCCAGGCTCTGGATATTTCGGATTTCTTAATTTATCTTCTCCTATGAAGCGTTTCACGTTTGCCCTCTTTTTCCTTCTCGCCGCCGGTGGATTTAGCTCCGCTTTCGAATTGCCTGCCGATTCCAAACAGTGCCTTGTCGGTATCGCAAACGATTGGAACGATTCGAGCGTGACGCTGACTTTGTATGAGAAGAAGGCGACAGGCTGGAAAAAAGCCGGTTCTTCCTGGAGTGGTCGTCTCGGAAAAAACGGCCTCGTCTGGGGCAAAGGCCTTCATCCCGTTCCAGCCGGTGCGGCAACGAAGAAAGAGGGGGATCGCCGTGCTCCCGCCGGTGTTTTTGATCTCGGTGGTGCCTGGGGGTACGCGCCGTCGATCAAGAAATCCCCGAACCTCAACTACGTTCAGGTAACAACACGCGATCTCTGGTACGAGGATACGAGCTCACCATATTACAACCAGTATCGCCGCATCGATCACGAGCCCAGCAATTCATCAGAGCGCAAAGCGCAGATGAAGCAGGGAGATCACGCTCATTCGCTGAAGCTTTTCATCGCTCACAACGCCTATCCGAATATCACTCCCGGAGGCGGTTCTTCGATTTTCTTTCACATCTGGAGAAACGGAGGCGGTTCCGCCACTTTCGGCTGCACGACGATGGCAGAGTCGAATCTGAAGAATCTCATCGCCACAGTGGAGCCGGCGAAGCGTCCCGTTTACGTGTTGCTTCCGAAAGCCGAATACGAGCAGTATCGAGGCCCCTGGAAGCTTCCCTGAGCCGAGAGGTATTTCCGCCCGGCAACATTTCCTGCGACTCAGCCTTCGCCACCGGTATTGCCTTCGCTGCCCTCGTAAAGAGGCCTCAGAATTTCGATGGCGCGCTCGAAATCAGAATCTTCGAGCACCCAGAGTTCCGGGTGAATGATGTCACCCGGAGAGGAGCCGTCGAGGCCCGAGGTGTTCTCGTTCCGGATCATGGTGGGAATGCCTTCATTCTCCAGAATCGATTGGTAGAGTCCGACGGTTTCGAATCGGGGGGTTGTGAAGACTTGTCTCATGAGAGGATTAAACCGTGCAAATCTCAACGCCCTGTTTCAGTGATGCGATTTTGTCTTCGCGCTTGGGAATAAACTCCTGACCGATGTATCCGTTAAACCCGGTTGCTTCGATCGCTTTAACGATCGCGGGGTAGTTCAATTCCTGAGTGTCGTCGATCTCGTTGCGCCCCGGCACACCGCCGGTGTGGTAGTGGCTGAAATATTGGTGCCTGTCCCTGATCGTTGCGATGATGTCTCCCTCCATGATTTGCATGTGGTAGATGTCGTAGAGGAGCTTGAAATGATCTGAACCGACTTCGTCGCAGAGGGCGGCACCCCAGCTTGAGAGATCGCACATGTAGTCGGCGTGGTTCACTTTGGAATTCAGCAACTCCATCGAAATCGTGATGCCGTGCTTCTCGGCGGCGGGCATGATTTTCTTTAATCCCACTGCGCAGTTCTTGAGGCCTTCCTCGTCATCCATGCCATCGCGGTTTCCGGAGAAACAAATGACCTGTTTGAAGCCGGCTTCGGCGGCCGCTTTGAGTTGGGCTTCGTAAAGTTCAACGAGGGTGTCGTGGTGTTCGAGGCGGTTGAAGCCATGAGGAATCGAGCCGATTTTCTTCTTCTTCCCGCCGATTTCAACTTCGGTCGATGGGTAGTTCACCATCGCGCAATCGTAGCCGTGTTTTTTGAGCATGGGGAAATCAGCCGGATCGAGAAGCTCGATAGACTGGAGACCGAACTCTTTTCCGGCAATGCAGAGTTCCTCAAGGGAAACACCTTTGTAGCACCATTTGCAGACCGAGTGGTTGATTTTTGTCGTCACACCGGCTGCCTTGGCCGCTTCATCGGCAAGAGAAAGTCGGTGATTCATCGAGGCTGCGACAGCCGCGATTGTTGCGGTGGAGCCTGTTACAAATGATCGTCTCGAAAAGGTAGAGGGGGTATCCATATCATAAGGATAACGTGATCTCAGATCTGGAACAGAAAAGAATCAGGGAAGTTGGGTGACCAAAGAGGGTTTTCTTTGCGAAGGTTCCCGGGACAGGGAGGTTCCCGGCTTGATGGGGTTTGGTCTCTCCCGGACTCCCCTCTTTTTCTTTTTTATACTCTTTTTCTTAATCTCCAGCAGAGCCCACGGGCGAGGAATGGAAGTCGACGATTTCCGGGAGCTGGAGAAGGAGTAAGATTAGGAAAAAGAAAAAGAGCTTCCGGGAGGAGGGTGTGGATCTTTAGTTCTCTTCCGTCTCCGGATCATGCTCGGGAGTTCCCTCGAGGAGGATGTCTTTTCGATCGATCCCCGCGGCAACGAGAGCGTCGATGTAGGCGACTCGCGGAAGGCTGTAGATACCGCCTTCAAATCGAAATTCATACCTCGCTGAATCGTGACCGGGAAGAACTTTGAGAACCCCGGTTCCGGAACTGGTGAGCAATGAGATTGTCCCGATGGAGGGGCATTTATGATCGCCGCTGGATTTGGCACCGGAGAGGACGCCGACGAGCGCTTCGATTTTACCCTGATCGGAAATCGTTTTCTCTACGATCAAGTCTTCCGAATACGGCTCATAGAGGGAGATTGTGATCGCTTCCGATCCGCGCGGAAGCGAAGGAGGCCTTCCGCGCAATTGAGCGGCTACGAGTAGAACGAGGCAGCCAAAGACAATTACGATGATGGCTTTGACTTTCATTGAGTTACCTCAGATCAGAAGTCCAAAAATACTTCGGCGCGCCGGTTGTGGGAACGACCGCTCGGGTTGTCGCTGCCGTCGGCATTGAAGTTGGGGCGGCGGGGCTGGCTTTCGCCGTAGGCTTCGGTGACGATTTGGTTCGGCGCTACCCCCATGCCGATAAGCGCTTTCCGAATCGCATCGGCACGGCCATCGCTGAGTTTGCTGTTGTAGGCGTCGGATCCTTTGGCGTCGGCGTGACCATTGATTCGCATGACGCGTTCTTCTCCCTGGCTGAGGATATCCGCGACGATGGAAAGCTGCCGGGCGGCTCGAGGGGTGAGGTCGGCGTCGTCGAACTCGAAGTAGAGCACGAGGGAGTCACCTCCTGCGGGATCTTCGACGATTGGACTGTAGGCAACCTGACCACCTCCGGCCTGCTCAGAGAGCGCTGAGAGCACTTTCGAGAAGGTGAGTCCGTTCACTTTCCAATTTTCATCGATCTGTCCGAGCTCGAGAGCGAATTCGGAAGCGGATTGGTCTGACTGCACCCGGGTCAGAACCCAGGTAATGTCCTCACGGGAGAGGGTTACGACGAGAGGGCGTTCCTCTTTGAGCGCGAATTTACCTTCCTCGATCGCAATCATGAGCGCGGCAACCCGTTCATCGGTAACGGTCGCCGGATCGGAGAGAGCTCGAGCGGATTTAAAATCGCGTTTTACGACGGCTTTGGAAAAGGCGTGGGCAACGGCGAGGGAATCCGCTTTATCAGCAGGGGAACCTTCTGCGGGAGTTCCGTTAGTGTCTTCGGCGCCGGCTGCGGCTCCAAGGGGGAGAGAGATCTTGTCGATTTCAAGAGAGCCTTCCGTTTCCCCTTCGGCGATGTCGGTGTAGAGCTGTTTTTTTGCGTCGCCGGTCTTGGCAGTAAAGTTCAATGCCCAGCGCAGTGACTTGGGAGACTTGGAGACTTCGATGAAAGGTTTCTCAGCATCGAGGTTGTAGTCCGGTGACTCAACGAGTGCTTTAACCTGAGGTTTGATCGTTTCGGAGATCGCACCGGGTTTCAGGTTCGCGGCGAAGGCTTCAAAGTTTTTTGCAGCAATCGCATCACTCAGCGCCGAGAGGATTTTTGCAGGTGTGTCAGGAGTCGCTTTCGGCTTTGGCTCGGCTGGTTTTGCTTTTGGCTCGGCGGGTGCCGGCTCTTTGGCTTTTTCAGCCACTTTGGGAGTGGCTTTCGCAGGAGTGAGTTCGTCGTCGGGTTCTTCGTCGATGACCCGGTGTTTGGTTTCGGTCGTTGCGGGCGGCACTTCGACGCGATCAGCCTTTTTGGTGATGTAGATGAATGATCCGATCCCCCCGACGATGACAATGGATAAAAAGGTAATGAGGTTCGTTTTATTCATTTTGGGTCGGTCGCAGGTAAACAGGTAAAGGACTTCACCAGTTTAGCATTGAGCGACCGATTCGAAAACGAAAAGTGCCCCAACTGTCAGGGAAATAGGGGCCCGAACGGGCTAATTTCCGGAGATTTTGACCAATGTGTCAGTAAGCTCACTCACGTCGCAGGAAATCTCATCGCGAGCGGCGAGGTTTTTCACCGTGAGGGTTGGATACTCGGAACCGACGACAACGGCAAATTTGGCACCTGCCTGCTCGGCGGCCTGAAACTGCTTTCCGACTTTCGCATCGGCGAGTGGCGCGATGATACGGTGTCCGGCACTGCGCAAACTCTGAGCGATGCCGAGGGCAGCGCCACGCTGGTCGGCATCCGCGATGACGATGTATCCGTCGACGCTCTGAAGGTCGCTGACGGCATCGGTGAGGAGTTTTCCGGGCGCGTCCGATTCACGGATCAAATCGGTGATGACCATGTCTCCCATTGCGAATCCACAGGCAGCCATGGATACGCCTCCGATGAGCTCAAGCAACTGATCGTATCGACCTCCGCCGGCCACGGCCCGCATCCCCTTGCCGATATCGAAGATTTCGAAAACAGGACCGGTGTAGTATGCCAGTCCCCGCACAATGCTGAGATCGACTTCGACAAAGCTGCTCAAGCCGCGGGCGTCGAGGTCTTCGAGAATCTCACGAATCGCGGGTGACGCTTCGGCTCCGGAGGCGATGAAGGTTTTTACCTGTGTCAGGGACAGGCCGAGTTCCTGCAGTGCGGCATCGGTCTTTTCCTCAGGGGCGCGTTCCATTTTGTCGACGACCTGGAGGAAGGTGGTGAGGTCATCTTCGGTCACTCCGTTGGTGGTCGCAAAGTCGACCCACGCGTTCCGGTCGCTGACCCGAATCCGGAAATCGTCGGAGGTGAATCCGAATTCGCGCATCAGGTCAATGGCGAGAGCGACGAGCTCGGCATCGGCCATGACATTCGGTTCGCCGAGGATGTCGCAATTGAATTGATAGAATTCCCGGCCGCGGCCTTTTTGGTGTTTTTCGTAGCGGAAGAATTGTCCGATCGAAAACCAGCGAAGAGGTTTTTTGAAATCGCGCTGACGGGCGGCGGCCATGCGGGCGAGCGTGGGGGTGAGCTCGGGGCGCATCGCAACGTCGCGCTTCCCCTTGTCAGTGAAACAGAAAAGCTGGTTCACGATTTCCTCGCCGCTTTTGCGTTTGTAGAGATCGGTGGGCTCAAGGATGGGACCTTCGTATTCGACGAAGCCATAGCGGCGTGCGACCCGGCGCCACGTTTCAAAAACGTAGTTGCGAGCGGCGCACTCGTCGGGATAAAAGTCCCGGAAGCCGGGAAGGGTTTGAAATTTCTGGGCCATAATTCGGAGTGAGTTTACCCGAAGACCGTCGTGCGATTGCCATGCACGAGGGTGCGGCGATTGAGGTGCAACCAAACGGCGCGACTGAGAACACTTTGCTCGAGAGCGCGGCCTTTGCGGATGAAGTCCTGCACGGAATCGCGATGGGAAACGGGTGTAACTCCCTGAGCGATGATGGGGCCTTCGTCAAGTTCCTCTGTCACGTAGTGGCTCGTGGCACCGACGAGTTTCACACCGCGTTTGTGAGCGGAGTGATAGGGTCGTGCCCCGGGAAACGCAGGAAGGAACGAGTGGTGAATATTGATGATGCGACTGGGGAACGCCTCTGTCATGAGAGGGCTCAAAATCTGCATGTAACGGGCGAGGATGACGGTTCCAACGTTGTGCGCCTTCAGCAGTTCGATTTCTTTTTTCTCCTGAGCCGCTTTCGTCTCTTTCGTGATCGGAAAATGATGGAACGGGATACCGAAGCGTTCAGCGATGGAACGGAGATCCAGCCGGTTGCTGATAATCAAAGGAATCTCCATGTTCAGCTCGCCACTTTCGTGACGGGAAAGAAGATCGTAGACGCAGTGATTATCGCGTGTCACGAAAAGGGCAACGCGGGCCGGTTGGTCCGAGTAGTGAAGCTCGATTTTCATCGAGAAGCGGGAAATGAGCGATTGGATCGCACTGCGGATTTCGTTCCGTGGAATTTTGAAGCCCTCGACTTCCCATTCCACCCGCATCGAGAAGGTGCCGGCCTCTTTGTCGACGTGTTGATCGACGTCGATGATGTTGCCTTCATTCTCGTAAAGAAAGGCTGAAACGGCGGCCACGATTCCCGGCTGGTCCGCGCAGGAGATTAAGAGAATGGCCGTTGGGGAATCTTTTGAAGAGGCACTCAATATGCGAAAGACTCAAAGGCCAAGGGGGCCTGTTTAAAAAAATGCTCGAGGGGGGAATCGAACCCCCACGGGTCGCCCCACAGGATCCTTAATCCTGCGCGTCTACCAATTCCGCCACCCGAGCGAATTCCTCACCAGACCGTGGAGACTGGCGAGAAGGGATGAATCCTTAAATTCAAAACTGCTTTGGTGCAAGCGATCTTTCGCAGGGAATTTGAGGAAAATGCCTTCTTTTTGCCGGTTTTTCCTCCAAATCTTCATGAAACGAGAAAAGCCTCACCGGAGTGAGGCTTTTTCGGTAGAGAAAATTGTGAAGAGTCGCTGCTCTTAGCGGCAATGAGATCTTCTGTGGCTGTGCCCGCGGCTGGTCCCGAAACTGAAGGAAATGCCGGGGCGCACGTATGAGCGACTGTAAGAACGGCTGTGTCCATAGCTCGGACGCACGTATGAGTGACTGTAAGAGCGGAGTTGGCGACTGCGCTGCGCGTAGGCGGCCTGCTGACACTTGGTGTGCTGCGAGGTAACCCATCCGTACTGCGTGCGACCATGGTAGGAGTTGATGGGACGGTAGTAAGCGTAGATTTTACCGCGGCAGTGCTGACAGGTGCCGACGGCTCTTGATCGGTAGCTGCTGCCCGCTTCGGCGGGAGTGGGAGTGAAGGTAAAGAGCGCAGCGGTGGCCGCGGCGATTGCGAGGAGTTTTTTCATTGGTGTATAAGGAGTTGGTTTGGAGAGACCTTCCTTTTTTCCCTGTCCTAGCAGAGAAAATTCAGGAAGGCTACAAAGTGTAGACGCTCCAGTGAGTCATTTATTCAAAATTAGTTATGCTAAACTGAGTTTTTAGCTCAGTTGATGACACTGGTTCCCGGGATGATTCAGGCCCCCGATTGAATTTTGTTTCAAATTTGGCGGGGGCTAGGCCCAGAGATTCCGGTCGAGGGTCCGGTATTGAATTGCCTCCATGACGTGAACCTCGCGGATATCCATGTCACCCTCGAGGTCGGCGAGGGTTCGCGCGACTTTAAGAATGCGGTCGTAGGCGCGTGCGCTGAAATTCAGGGAATCCATGGCGAGTTCGAGGGTGCGCTCGCTCGCTTTATCGAGAACACAGAATTTGGAAACGAGTCGACTGCCCATGTCGGCGTTGGTGTTGACTCCGGGATGGGAGACGAAACGGGTCAGTTGGACATTCCGTGCTTCCTCAACCCGTTCGCGAATCACAGCGGAGGACTCTCCCCCGCTCTCGGCCCGCAGCTCTTTGTAGTTCACCGCCGGGACATCGATGTGTAGATCGATGCGATCGAGGAGCGGCCCACTGATACGCTGGCGGTATTTTTCGATCTGGTTGGGAGAGCAGCGGCAGTCACGCGCCGGATCACCGAGATAGCCGCAGGGACAGGGGTTCATCGCTGCGACGAGACTGAAGCGACTCGGGAAGGTGAATTTTCCGGCAGCCCTCGAAATGGTGACCTGGCCGTCTTCAAGGGGTTGCCGCATCACTTCGAGGGTGGATCTGCGGAATTCCGGTAACTCGTCGAGAAAGAGAATTCCGTTGTGAGCGAGGCTCACTTCACC
The DNA here is from genome assembly GCA_029213065.1 of Verrucomicrobiales bacterium. Taxonomy (GTDB): domain Bacteria; phylum Verrucomicrobiota; class Verrucomicrobiia; order Verrucomicrobiales; family DEV007; genus Arctic95D-9. Next base: position 56,108 of record JARGPH010000021.1, read on the forward strand.
CGGGGTGGGATGGCTGCTCCCGCCGAGGAGACCGACGTCGGAAATCGTGTGGTGGGGGGAGCGAAAGGGACGCGTCGCGAGGAAACTGTTCTTCGCGTCAACGAGTCCGGCGACGCTGTGGATTTTGGTTGTTTCAATCGCCTCCGCTTCGCTCATGGTGGGAAGGACGGTGGTGAGCCGTTTTGCGAGCATCGATTTACCGGTCCCGGGACTGCCCAGCATGAGAATGTTGTGTCCCCCGGCCATGGAAACTTCGAGGGAGCGCTTTGCGTGAGCTTGACCTTTGACCTCGTTGAAGTCGATCGGGTAGGTTTGTTTGGATTGGAAAAAAGCCTCCCTATCAAGTTTCTCGGGTGAGATGTTCCCCGTTCCGGCGAGAAGTTCGTAGGCTTCGCGGAGGGTTTCGATGCCGTAGACATAGATTCCCTCGACGATGCTTGCTTCCATCGCATTGCCTTTCGGAACGAGGATTGCTTTCTTCCCCTGCTTCTTTGCCTCAAGGGTGAGAGGCAGGATTCCTTTGATAGGTCGCACGCGTCCGTCGAGTGCCAGTTCTCCGACGATGAGGCATTTTTCGAGAGCGCCATCTTTGAGTGGTCCATTCTGCTCTTCGGAGAGCGAGACCATTCCCACTGCGATGGGCAGATCAAAGCTCGGCCCTTCTTTGCGCAGGTCAGCGGGGGCGAGATTGATAGTAATGGGCTTGTTCGGCCATCGCAGCCCGCTGTTTTTCACGGCGGTGATGACCCGGTCGACGCTTTCACGGACTGCCGCATCGGGTAGTCCCACCAGCTTGATATCTATGTTGCCACTGTCGGCAGCGTTCACTTCCACCTCAACGGCGACGGCATCCACTCCGTGGACCGCACCGGAATACACACAGGACAACGACATGCCGACAGCATTTCAAGTGCGGAGCCGTTTGGCAATCTCTTTCAGTAGAAAAACTGTTCAAAAATGCAGTTTTAGTGAGCTGTCGGTGCTAGGCCATCGAATAGGGATCAATGTCCACGGTCACGATAACATCATTGGGAAAGGTGAGTTGGCTGAGGACGCCACGGATATGGCGGGCCAGCGATCTCGCGCCGTTCGACTTGAGAACCACCTGAAAGCGCCACTGATCGTGTGATTTTACGAGTGGTGAAGGAAGCGGATCCGTCACTGAAATTCCCTCGGGAAGGTTCTTTGTCAGTCGCGCGTGGAGTGTTTTTAAAGAGAATTCGGCACGTTCCTGGTGGACGGAGCGACAGGTGATCAGCGCCATGTGGATGTAAGGCGGGTGTTTGAATTGACGACGCATCGCGAGTTCCTGTTCGGCGAAGCCCTCGAAATCGTGGTGGCGCGCGAACTGGATTGAGGGGTGGTGCGGTGTGTAGGTTTGCACGACGACCTCACCCTCGAGTTCTCCCCTGCCCGCGCGGCCGGCAACCTGAGTGAGGAGTTGAAAGGTCCGCTCCCCTGCCCTGATATCGGGAATGTGCAGCCCCACGTCAGCATTGAGGATTCCGACGAGGGTGACATTGGGAAAGTGGAGGCCCTTTGCGATCATCTGTGTTCCGAGCAGGATGTCGATCTTTCTCGCGCGGAAGGCATTGAGTGTGTCGCGGAGAGCATTCTTTTTCCGCATCGAGTCGGTATCGACACGCGTGATGCGGGCATCGGTGAAGACTTGTCTGAGGATCTCCTCGACTCTTTCTGTTCCGTAGCCTGCGTTTACGACGGATTTGCTGGAGCATTCGGGGCATTTTCTCGGCGGCAACTGAGAGAATCCGCAAATGTGGCAGATGAGGCGGTCATCTCCCCGGTGAAGTGTCAGAGTGGTCGCGCAGTGACGACAATTGGAGACATAGCCGCACTCGGTGCAGAGGATGTTTCGCGCAAAACCCCGACGGTTCAGGAAGAGAATCGTTTGCTCGCCGTCGGCGAGACGTTCCTCCATCGATTTGCGAAGCTTGGTGGAAAGGATCGTGGGTCCGGAGGCGGCTTTCCGCCCTTCCTGTCGCATGTCGATGATGCGAATCAGGGGCATTTTCTGGTCATCAACCCGCTGCCGCATATAGGCGACGTCGTATTTCCCGGTCTCGGCGTTCTTCCAGGTTTCGAGGGACGGAGTAGCGCTTCCTAGTAGAACGGGGCATTTTTCGAGGTGGCCGCGAACGACGGCGATGTCGCGAGCCTGATATCGGGGGGCGGAATCCTGCTTGTAGGAATTCTCATGCTCCTCATCGACGACGATGAGTCCAAGGTTTTTGATCGGTGAGAAGATCGCGCTTCTCGCTCCGATGACGATCCGCGCCTTCTGGTCGAGGACTTTGCGCCACTCGTCATGTCGTTCGCCCTCTGATAGATTACTGTGCAGAATCGCGACCTGGTCTTTGATATGGGCGAAGCGTTGTTTGAAACGGTCCGCTGTCTGTGGAGTCAGTGCAATCTCAGGCACGAGGACGATGGCGCCCTTCCCTTCATCGATGGCCCGCTGGATGGCCTGGAGGTAAACCTCTGTCTTTCCGCTGCCGGTAACACCGTAAAGCAGAATCGGTTTGACCGGTTCCCCTCGGCCGATGGCGTCCCACGAGTCGAAAACCATTTTGAGGACGACTTCCTGCTCGGGGTTCATCACCAGTGCTTTTGACGGCACGTAGTCGACCTCCTTCATGGGATCGCGAGTAACAATCTTCTCAGTGACCTTAACGAGGTTTTTTGTTTCCAGCGCTTTGATCGAAGAGCGTGAGATTTCGTGTTTCCCTGTCAGTTCGGAGAGGAGGACGGATTTGAGCTCGCGAATCTTTTCGAGGGCAATTCTTTGTTTCTCCTGTCGGGCGGGCATGGCCGCGAGGTCGGCGTCGGTGACTTCATCCACGAGTTCGACAAATTTGGCGAATTTGCGTTTCTCCTCTCCCCCGCGTGAAGGCTTTGGAAGCATTGTGCGGATTACCGATTCGACGGGGGTAAGGTAGAAGTCGGAAATCCAGTGCGCCAGCTTCATGAGCCCGGCAGTGAGGAAGGCATCCTCAGAGACCACGGATTGGATCGGCTTGATCTGGTAGCCAACGGTGGCCGTGTCGATCTGCTCGAGAGCAGTGACTGTCCCGATCGCGGAGCGATTGCGAAGGGGGATCCGGACGCGCTGCCCTTCGAGGACTGTGATCCCCTTCGGGACAAGATAGCTGAAGGAGAGATCGCTCGTCGCTCCATCGATCAGCACCTTCGCCACTTGTTCCACAGCCATTAGTATAATAAAGAAAAAGCCCTCCCGATTAGGGGAGGGCTTTTTACACCAAGGTTCTCAGTAAGACTAGAAACTTTAAAAGTGTTTTCAGGTTGGAACTTTCAGATTAGAAAGAAACAGCGAGGCTTACCCCTGCGTGAAGAACGTCTGCACGAGTGTTTGCTCCGTCAACGAGATCCTGTGCAGCCCAACCTGTCGGGTCACCGTTGTATCCAACATAGGGAGTGAGTGTCGCGCGGCAGTTCAACTCGATTGGGAGTGAAGCGGTGGCGTAGTAGTGGTTCCAGTTGGAAAGATTGTTTTGGCTGTAGCCGTCACTCCATCCGATTCCAACGCCGAGAACAAGGCTCATTGAGTCCGTGAGGCCGAAGGATTTTTCGATTCCAGCCTGGTGATACCACGCATCGAGTGAGTAGTTGTAGTTTGTCTCCAAGGCGAGGTCGACGAATCCGAGGCTGCGAGTGAGATCGAGTCCAATTTCCCCCTGGCTGCCTGCGCCTGTTTCAGGGAAGAAGTAGTGGGTGTATCCAAGAGCAACGTCAAAACCACCGAAGGTTCCGAGTGCAGCGCTGGCGTAGAGGTCAAGCTCATCACCTGGATCAGGAGTGGTGTTTGTGTTGTTGATGTACCATGCGCCGATGGTGATTGGAACGATGCTGTCGAAGGTGTAATTCACATCAGTCCAGACGGAGTCCCGTCCGAGTCGTGAACCGTAGAAGAGGTAGTCGGACATGTAACCCGCGGAAATCTCTCCGCCGATATCGTAGCATTCTTCGATAGGCGCCTTGGCGTGCGCTACTGGAGCTTTGCCCCAATCTCCTGCATGAACGCTGAACGTCATTGCACCGATAATCGCAACTAGGATTGCTTTTTTCATAGTGATCTAATTTACCTGATTTGAGTGGTGGTCCTACTGACCGGGATTGAGGAGAGTCCTCAGCGCGTTTTAATCGCACAGTAGTTTAACACATCTTAAATTTATGTAAATTATAATTAATTGTTATTTTCACGAGGATCTCCTGTTTTTCAACTGGGGGAGCAAAATGGGCAAAAGAAAAGGCCCTCCCCGTTAAGGGAGGGCCTTCTACACCAAGGTTCTAAGTAAGACTAGAAACTTTAAAAGTGTTTTTTAATACGGATCTTTCAGATTAGAAAGAAACGCTGAGGCTTACACCGCTGTGGAGAACGTCACCGTTGTTTCCAGTAGCAATGTCGCCACCGATCCAATCGCTAGGAACACCATTCCAACCGATGTAAGGAGTGAGTGTAGCGCGGCAGTTGAGCTCGATAGGAAGAGCAGCAGTTGCGTAGTAGTGAGTCCAGTTGTTAACTCCATAACCAACGCCAGCTCCGATAACAAGACTCATAGAATCGGTGATACCGAAAGTCTTCTCAACGCCAGCTTCGTGATACCATGTATCAAGTGTGTGGTCATAGTTAGTTCCGAGTGCGAGGTCAACGAAACCGAGGCTGCGTGAAAGACCGAGGTTGATTTCACCTGTGTCACCACCTGCACCTGGGTAGATGTAGCGAGTGTATCCGAGATCAACATCGAATCCACCGTAGGTTCCGAGAGCAGCGCTCACGTAGAGGTCGAGTTCGTCGTCAAAATTGTTCGCAGGATCGAGCTCGCTGATGTACCAAGCACCGACAGTGATAGGCACGATGCTGTCGATCGTGTAGTTTACATCTGTCCAGATGCTGTCACGACCGAGGCGTGAACCACGGAACATGTAGTCAGTTTCGTAACCGAAGGAGATTTCTCCGCCGATGTCGTAGCACTCTTCGATAGGTGCTTTGGCTGGTGCCACTGGAGCTTTGCCCCAATCTCCTGCGTTAACGCCAAGCGTCATCGCACCGATAATTGCAACTAGGATTGCTTTTTTCATAATAGTTTTTGTTCCCTTGGTTTGAGATGTGGTCGTAGTGACCTGTTTGAGAGTTTTCTCTCAGCAGTGGCTTAAGCAGGTTGGATGCCAATTTTGACTTTCTTTTCTGCTACCGCCATTGCGTGACGGACATTTATCTTCATTCGATAGTGATGCAACTGAAAAAAGTTAAAGAAATTTCTAATAGGATCACTTTTGAATCGTCGTAATTGCTGTTTTTGGCAGGTGGATGATGCGCAAGCGAGTCATTATAAGGGATTTGTGACTTTCGGGATGGGGAGCGGGACGCGGTAGTGGCAGGATTATCCCTGAGAAAGTTTTTTGTCTTTTCGAGATGGCGCGCTTTTTCGTGTGACTTTTTCGTCCTGTTTCTGCCTGAGACCCGGTGTCAGTGTACAAAGAAAAGGCCCTCCCCGTTAAGGGAGGGCCTTTCACACCAAGGTTCTAAGTAAGACTTAAGAAACTTTAAAAGTGTTTTTGAATTGGTTTTCTCTCAGATTAGAAAGAAACGCTGAGGCTTACGCCGGCGTTGAGGACGTCTCCATTGCTGAGAGCGCCACCAAGAAGGTCGGAAACCTGTGTTCCACCTGTACCGTAGATTGAGCCGTTGTAGCCAATGTATGGTGTGAGTGTTGCGCGGCAGTTAAGCTCGATTGGGAGAGCTGCTGTTGCGTAGTAGTTGGACCATCCGGAGAAGTTTGCGGTCGCACCTGCGAGGTATTGGTCGTTGTAACCAACTCCGGCACCGAGCACGAGGCTAACAGCATCTGTAAGACCGATGGTCTTTTCGAAGCCGGCTGTGTGATACCATCCACCGCTGATTGCGTTGTTTCCTGCAACCATGTAGTTGGTTGAAAGGAGGAGGTCAGCGAATCCAAGGCTGCGACGAAGGTCGAGGCTGATGTCACCGAGGCTTCCAACGTTGTTTTCAGGGAAGAAGTAGTGTGTGTATCCAAGTGATGTGTCGAATCCAGCGAAAGTGCCAAGAGCGGCACTTGCGTAGAGGTCGAGTTTGTCAGCGACAACACCACCATTGTTGATGAAGTTGAAGTAGCTCGCACCGATCGTGATTGGAACGACGCTGTCGATTGTGTAATTCACATCGGACCAAACGGTGTCACGTGCAAGACGAGTTCCGTTGAAGATGTAATCGCTCATGTAACCAGCGGAGATTTCTCCACCGATGTCGTAGCACTCTTCGATAGGTGCTTTGGCTGGTGCCACTGGAGCTTTGCCCCAATCTCCTGCGTTAACGCCGAGCGTCATCGCACCGATAATTGCAACTAGGATTGCTTTTTTCATAATAGTTTTTTGTTCCCTTGGTTTGAGATATGGTCGTGAGACCGGATTTTCGGGTTTCCCCGGATTCTGCAGTTCACTTATGAAAGATACTTAAGCTATAAGTAGCAGATTATAAGCGGTCTGCGGAACGGAACAATTGTTTAAGTCCACTCACTCTGCAACAGAAAAAACTTCGATGGACTCTAAGGAATTTGCGATTCAGTCGTGAGAGGCGGACACCTAACCTTCGTCTGAAATGCCTGAATGCAGGCAGTATAAGGGTTTTGAGGCCAAGAAGGATGTCTAGCCCTGCCCGGTTTCTCAAGTCTTAGGATTGAGAAATAATTGAGGGTTAGGTGGTTAGCGTGATCGCGGGAGGCGATTTCACCGCGATTTTTGAGCGTTTCACCCCTCGTTTTGTCGCTTGATGGAGATCGGTTCCTCAACCCCGGCGCCTTTCGAGGAAATCTTCGCCAGAACCAGGGTGAGGTTGCTTCCTTTATCGGTGTGCACTGAGGCGCGGGTGGTGACTGCCTGCACTCCCGTTTCCCCGACTTGGCCGGTCACTGCTTCATCTTGCTGCACCGGTTCGGTTGAGGTGCTCAGAAGAAGGCTTCGTCTGGCGCGGCCAACGCTTTCGATTCGCGAGATGACTTCCTGTCCGAGGTAGCATCCTTTGTGAAAGTCGACCGCCCAGCGATCGAGGCCCAATTCTGCGGGGAACTCATTTGCGGTGATCTCAAAACCTGCTTTCGGAATCTTTGCAAGAAGCTGGGAGTGCTCAAAGGCTTCACTGGTGATGCGTTTGTCTTCGCTGAAGGGTGGGGTTTCGCCTTCTTTGATCCAGAGATCTTTCCCTGTGGTTAAGGCGCGTCGAGAGGTGACCCCGGGACCGCTGGCTGAAAAATGATGAATCAGGCTCAGTTGACCGGTTATATCGTGGAGTTCGCAATCATCCGCGATAAGATAGCGATCGAGCCGGTTAAAGAGTTGCTCCCGTTGATTGAGCTCTCCGTCAATAATAAGGCTCTCGCCGTCGCTCGAGATCCACACGAGCGCTTCGACTTTCCCTTTTAGAGTGCAAACGCATGCCGCGATCGATTCTGCCTCGAGGTTTTTCGAAACATTGTTCGATACCTGGCCATTGAGATAGCGAACGCGGTCCGGCCCGGTGATCCGGAATACCGCTCTATCAGTCAGGGGAATCCAGTTTCCTTCTTTAACAGGGGGGGCGGGTAAATTTTCCATTCTCAGGTTTTATTTTGATGGACGCGGATTCTGGAAGCGCTCTGCGAGGACGGAGAAGTCGAGATCCCCTTTTCCATTTTTAATGGTTTTAAAAACGACGTTGGCGGTGGTGGTCAGAGCCGGTTGATCAACTTTGAGGCTTTTGCCCATCTTGAGTGCGTACTGGATGTCTTTGAAGAGATTCTTCAGAGTGAAATGAGGTTCGTAGTCGCTTTTAATCAAGGAGGCGAGTTTCGTTTCGATGAGGGGGGATCGACATCCATTGTGGTTGATTGCTTCCTGAAGTCGGGCCGGATCAATCCCGGCAGCTTCAATCATTCCGTAGGCCTCGGCAACGATCTCCATGGTAGTGGCGGAAATCATGTTGGTTGCTATCTTGATTACCGACGCTTCGCCGACGCGGCCGAGGTAGACGATCTCTTTTGCGCTGATCTCAAGAATGGGGCGAACCCGGTCGAGGACCTTGGGGTCTCCTCCTGCATAATAGACCAGTGCCCCTTTTTCCGCAGCGTCGCGACTACCGGTGAAGGGGCAATCGAGAAAGGCAGCGCCTGTTTCTCTGACCAACTGATAGGCTTCGACGACAGCCTCGGGATCGGAAGTGGAATGATTGACGATAATATGGCGCTTTGTCAGGGCGGGGAGCATGTCCTGGATCACTTCGAGTAACGCTGTTTCGTCCGGTGTGAAGAGTTGCACAGTGTCGGCGAGTCCCGCAACCTCCTCCGGTGAACTGAGGAAGTTGGCAACCGGCTTGGGTGTGCGGCTCCAGACGTAAACCTGTTTTCCGGCGCCCTTGAGAGACTCGGCAACTCGCGAGCCGATGATGCCCAGCCCGATGAGGCCCACTTTTTCCAACCCTTCTGTCTGCATTGGTGAATTTCAACGCAGGACGTCTCGCTTTGCAACGCCTATTCGTTATTCAAAAGGAATCATTGCCTCTTCCCCGGCTTGTTGATCGAGCCATTGTTGCAGGATTTCGACGGCCGCAGCCTGATCGATGATGCTCTTGGCATTCCGGGCGGTTCTTCCGGCTGCGTGAAGTTTATCCATCGCCATGCTCGTGGAAAGGCGTTCGTCGATTTCGTGATAGCGAATCGTTTCGGGAAGTTGCTTCTTGAGGTGCTTCACAAATTTTCTAACCCCTTCGACCGCAAGCCCCTCATCTCCATTCATGTGAAGGGGCAGTCCTACGACGACATCGAGGATGCCGCGTTTTTCCACGATTTCGGCGATACGGGCGATTGATGATTCGCGATCTCCAGCAGGGACCGTTTCCACCGGGTGGGCGAGCATGCCAAGGTCATCGCTTGCGGCGAGACCGATCCTGGCTTTGCCATAATCAATCCCCAATGCTTTGACCCAATCGCTCATTTTTCAGTTTATAGAAATTGATCGGGAAGCTCATCGACGAGCTTTTTAATTTGATCGGCGTCATTCCGGTTAGCGACGAGAAGTGCGTCTTCGGTCTGGACGACAATAAGATCGTTAACCCCCAGCAGAGCGACATGGGGAGCTCCCGGAATCGAAAAGACAATGTTGTTTGAGGCATCGACAGAAAGCAACGGTCCGCGATGGGAGTTGCCGTTCGTGTCCTGATCGAGGTACTTCGCTACGGATGGCCAGCCGCCGACGTCGTCCCAGCCGACGTCCGCTTCAATATTGAGAATGCGATCGGCATTCTCCATCAGCGCGTAGTCGATTGAGATTTTCTCAAGGAGCGAAAATTTTTCGGCAACGGTCGCATCGAAGTCGGCTGACTGGCTCAATTCCTCAACGAAGGTCGCGAGTCCTGGGCAATGGCGGGAAAATTCGCTGACGAGTATGGGAAGGCTCCAGATAAAGATACCGGCGTTCCATGAGTAATTGCCGTCTGCGAGGTATTGCTTAGCGACCTCCTCGGTGGGTTTTTCCCGGAAGCGAACCACTTCGTGAACGGGATGTTCACCGCTTGTTGAATCGGAGAGGACCTCTCCCCTTTCGATATAGCCATAACTGGGGCAGGCCCAGTCCGGACGAATTCCAAGGGTGACGATTGCATTGTGATCGTTCGCAGCGGTGGCGGCTGTTTTGAGGACTTCACGAAAAACGTCGGCCCGAATCACAAGTTGGTCCGCGGGCAGGGCGATCATGGTAGCGTTCGGGTCGCGAGCGGCTATCCAACCGGCGGCGAGAGCGATCGCGGGGGCGGTGTCGCGACGGGCCGGTTCAGCCACGATATTTTCCGGGGGAAGATCGGGCAGTGTTTTCCGGGTCGCTTCGAGTTGCGCCTCATTGGTTAAGACAAGAATGCGCTCTTTAGGTACCAATCCATCGAGACGGTTTACTGCTTTTTCGATGAGAGTTTCTTCATCAAAGAGTGCGAGAAGTTGTTTCGGGCGCGTGTTGCGGCTCAGAGGCCAGAAGCGGGTTCCGCTGCCGCCGGCGAGGATGAGTGCGTAAAGTGATGAGGGTTCAGACATGAAAAACGGTAATGTTGGATTTGATAGAAACGGCGGTAAGAGTCAAGATGCTACATCTCCTTACGAGATGCACGAAAGATTCCTGTAACCTGCTTCCATCATTAAAAAGATTGTTCAAGAGGCGATTTCGCTGCCATCGAATCTTTGTCTTGATGCTCCTCTGGTTGCAGTGGGGTGGGCTGCTCTGATCGGTGCGGGGTTAAACGGAAGTTATCCCCCTCTTTATAAGATAGGTGGTCTTTTTTTTGTGGTCTGGGGAATCTATATTTTTGATCGTATTTTCGATTCATTCCGGTTCCCTCTCATCGAGGCGACACCGCGGCGCCATCTCTTTGCGAAGAAGGGGCGCTTTGTACTTTTCGGGTTGAGCGCAGTGGCAATGGGTGCGGCAGGCGTTTTTATTTTGCCGCACGTCAGTTGGGATTTGGTGGAAGCGGCCATTTTTCCGGGGATTCTTTGTCTTCTTTACTTCGTAGTCTTCCGATTCGTGAAGCAAAGTTCTGAAAATGCATTTCCGGCAAAGGAACTGGTGATTGGTTTCTGTTTTGCGAGTGGGGTGATGGTTGCGTCGGGAGCGCGATTCCCGGCACCTCCGAGTTTGATGATTGAGGCTGCGCTGGCGGCTCTCTTTGCCGGGAATTGTCTGATCATCGGGTGGGCCGAGCGAGAATATGATGGAGAGCTGGATGCGGCCGCATTTTACGGAAAGAATCGAGCCGGATTATTGATTCCCAAGGTCCTGTTTTCCCTTGCGGCTGTTCTCGGGGGCTTGCTTTGCCTGAGCCATTCACTTCCATTCATCGGAGGCGCTTTGGTAGTTTGCACGGTACTTCAGCTTGGTTGCCGAAAATGGGCTGGGACGGAGTTGATGCAGCCTCTCGCCGATGGCTCGCTTCTTTTTCCATGGATACTGCTTCTTTTCTTCGGGTAATTAGACCTTATGAGAGTGCTTGCTCCGTTGACGGGTTTTAAGGCTGCGTTACACTCTGCCAGTTATGCTGGATATACGTTTACTTCGAGAGGATCCCGAGAGCATCAAAGCACGAGTGAAGACTCGCGGCGGAGATGCCTGGACGCTCATTGATGAAATTCTCGAATGCGATGAGAAACGTCGCGTCGGTGAAACCGAAAAGCAGTCCCTTCAAAGTGATCGAAATCGAATCTCCAAAGAGATCGGTGTGCTGAAAAAAGAGGGTAAAGACAGCTCTGAGATCGAAGCCCGGGTTCGCGGGATCGGTGAGAAGATCAAGGCGATCGGCGAAGAAGTTGTGGCGGTGGAAACCCGTCAGCGAGAACTGCTTTTGCAGGTTCCCAACCTCCCGCACGAGGCCTGTCCGGTGGGAGAGGATGAAGCTTCCAATCCCGAGATTCGTGTTTGGGGTGAGCAGCCGAAGTTTGAATTTGAGCCCAAAGATCACGTCGCTCTCGGCGAGTCTCTCGGCCTTTTTGATTTCGAACTCGGAACCCGTGTGAGTGGCGCAGGATTCGTCGCCTTTACCGGTCCGGGAGCTAAGTTGGAGCGTGCTCTTATTCAATTCCTTCTCGATATGCACACGGAGCAACACGGTTATCGTGAAGTGTCTCCGCCGTTCATTATCAATCGCGAATCGATGTATGGCACCGGCCAGTTACCCAAATTCGAGGACGATATGTATGGACTCGAAGAAGGCGCTTTTTTCCTCGCTCCGACGGCGGAGGTACCGGTGACGAATCTCTACCGTGAGCAGCTTCTTCAGGAGAAGGAGTTGCCGATTAAAGTGACGGCTTACACGCCGTGTTTTCGTCGTGAGGCGGGATCTGCGGGTCGTGAAAGTCGCGGGCTGATCAGGATGCACCAGTTCGATAAAGTCGAGCTCGTGAATATCGCTCATCCCGATGAGTCCGCAGCGATGCTTGAGGTATTGACGGTGGAAGCGGAGACGGTACCTCAGAAGCTCGGGCTCCACTACCGGACGATCGAGCTTTGTACGGGAGATATCGGATTCAGTTCTGCTAAAACCTATGACATCGAAGTGTGGGCGCCCGGTCACGGTGGTTACCTAGAGGTTTCGAGCTGCTCGAATTTCGGCGACTATCAGGCTCGGCGGATGCGCCTTCGTTTCAAAGATGAGGATGGCAAGAACCGGTTCTGCCACACCCTCAACGGATCCGGAACCGCGCTCCCTCGACTCTTTGTCGCATTGGTCGAGACCTGTCAGCAGGCCGACGGAA
>JARGPH010000021.1:68437-76832 GCA_029213065.1 Verrucomicrobiales bacterium
CCTGAAGCGCTCGTGCCGTATTTCGGTGCTGAGACAATCGGGTGAGTCGAGCCGGTTTTCGGTTTGAGGGGAAACCCCAACTCGGATTCTTTACTGTTGAGGTTCGGTGCACGAACACCGGGGCGTCAGTCTTGATTATAAATAACCGGCATCCGGCCTTTCCACTCGTTCCAAAGGTCTTCTTCAGTGATCAGATCTGCCATGAAATGAGCGACATTAATCCGGCTGGTTGTTCCTGCATTGAATATCGCGCTGCGGGTGGGCGACGGATGCAGTTCGTAGTCGGTAACCGTATCGAGGTTGATTAATCCGTCGGGACGAACGACGACCCATTCGAGGTTCGTTTTCCCCGGAGCGGCTTCTGTCCGGAGAAAATTGGCCGCTTCCTCGTTATCAAGGTGCGGGGGGAGGAGAAAGCGCAGGAGGGAGATGACGCACTTCTCTGCGAATGAGACCGGTTCCTTGAGGTCACGGTTTCGATTTCCCGTCGTGTTCATGAGGACGAACTTTCCCGGTTGATCGGCGTTCGCCTTCTTGAGTGCGTTGCTTAGGCGGCGCGTCGCTTCAGTAACCAGTTTACGGGGGTTACCGAACATTCCTTGGAATGTCAGATTATGTCCGAGGCAGGAAGCAACTGCGTCACATCCGTCGAGATGCGCTTCCATTTCCGAGTCGCTGAGATCGAGAACACTTGCCTCGATGACGGTTAAGTTTGGACTGTCGGTGAGGCCTGCGGGCAAGCTGGCCGAAGAACGGACCACCGCTTTAACTTTTTTCCCACGGCGTAACAACTCAGCGACGAGTTTTTGTCCGGTCGCGCCGCTTGCTCCAACTATCAGTGTCATCATCGTCTAAGTGATCGTTTTCCAGTGAGGAATCTGCCATCAAAGTTCGTTGAGTCGAGATCGGTTTGAGAGATCGATTACCGGTCATTTCTCTGTTTGCGAAATAATGACACCGTTGAGGTCCTCGATAATTACCTGCCTGAGATTCTGTTCCGGATCGATTGGCTCAAGGAGCAAATCGAAAACCCGCTGATTTCCTTCGTTCCGGCGGGGGCGACTGGCCTTGATCTTGATTCCTGATTGATTCTGATTCTGTCGCGGCTTTCGGCCCTGTTTAATGATCTCGCGGTAGTCGAGCGTCAATGTCGTGGAATCGTTGCACGCCAATGTGATGCGTCGAATCGTCATCAAGCCGGGGTCGAGGGTGACGGTGGCGGAGTTCCCTTCGAATTGTACGTTCGGTTTCGGCGGCGTTTTGTGCGGCAGAATTTCCAATGGATTGCGGCTTTCGACTTCGTCGATGAATCTTTTCGGTCCGACGAGGTAGGTCAAATGGAGGTGGACATCTTTCGCGTTGATGTCCCCTGCCGTTCCGATGATGTCGCCGGCTTTGACGGAGTCCCCTTTTGATACCTCAACGCTGTCGAGGTGAAGGTAGGCAGTTTTCCGTTGATCGGAATGTTGAACGAGGACGGTCGATTTATTCATGTAAAGGACCCTGCCTGCGAGGATTGAGCCGACAGGGGTTCCGCGTTTCACATAGATATCGATCCCTCCGTGGAAATCGTATCTTCCTATGTTCCTCGGGCCGAAGGGAAAGACGACGAGGTTGGTATCGGGCTCACGGCTCCTGCTGATCGGCCAAACGGCCTTTTCGTCTTCTGGTGCCTTCGAGGTCGTTTGAGCAAACCCGGAAGTCAAGAGCGATGCAATCAGGGGAGCCAGGATTAGAATAGCAGGTCTCATTCGGCGTGGCTCCCGGCGAATGTGCTTCGCCGGGGCATTGAGACGCTATCTTAGTAATGAATTCCCTCGCTGTGGAATAGAATTCTCCACGATCTTGACGATCTAATTATTTCCCATAGTAGGGTGCGGGATCGGGCTGGGATGCGTTCGCGTTGGCAGCCATTTGGGCAGCGATCTCCCCGTTTGGACCTTTGATCTTCACTTTCTCTTTGCCGTTTGGTTTTACTTTGATCTTCGCTTTGCCGCCCGCGACTTTCACTTTCACCTTGTGATCTTTGACCTTCATCTGTTTGACCGCCGGTGTGTCATAGTAGTAGCCACCACCGCCGGCCCTGGCACCGATGGGGAGTCCGATCGTGAGGGCGATGCCTGCAATCAGCGTGAGCAGATTCTTTGAATTGTTGAGGAGGTTTTTCTTCATGAGTTGGTTGAGTTAGGTTTTCTGAAAGTGTCTATCGCACTCAGGTGTTCAGGAATACGACGATTGGAAGTGAAGTCTTTCTCAAAAAAAAGGGTTTTTTCTCGGTGAGAGGTTGGCACTGATTCTTCCGTTCGAGGTGGGTTGGTGGAGTATGGACCCGTCGAGAGTCTATCGCCCGGGCAATAAAAAACCCGGTGCTGCGTAGGCAGCCCGGGTCTTTCGCTTTAAAGCGTGTCTCGTCTGAATTACTCAGCGGAAACTGCAATCGCGTCGTCTCCGCGTTCGCCGGTACGAATGCGGATTGCTTCTTCGATATTGGAGACGAATACTTTTCCGTCGCCGATTTTGTTGGTGGAGGCGGCTTTGACGATCGTGTCGACAACGGATGCTGCATCACCGTCCTCTGTGACGATTTCGAGCTTCACTTTAGGAAGGAAGTCGACGGTGTATTCCGATCCACGATAAATTTCAGTGTGACCTTTCTGGCGTCCAAATCCTTTTACCTCGCTAACGGTCATTCCGTGAACGCCGGCTTCGGTGAGGGCTTCTTTCACTTCTTCGAGTTTGAAGGGCTTAATAATGGCTTCGATTTTTTTCATTTTTCTTAGTTCCTGGAGTTTTCTTCCGGTGGAGTTCCCTAATAAGCACTTTGTGTGCCAAATATGGTTTTTTCGTGGAATCCCCGTCGTAGCGGGCTTCGGGGCGTTCCGGATTTTCTTCGGTGAGGAGTAGTGGTAGATTTTTTACCAGCTACTGGTAAATTGGTTTCAAGAAAACAGTATGGCAGCACTCTCCCAGGTATTGATATTTGATCGTGATCCCGATACCGCTGAAATTTTGCGCGAGGTTTTCTCTGAGTCTGAAACCCGCTTTATTCCGGCTCGCGACCTAAGCGGGTTTTATGACAGCTTTGAGGGGCATCGCTTCGATGCCGTAGTGCTCGGCGAGAATGGCGAGGAATCAGGCCCGCTCGGTCTCCTGCGCGAGTTGAAAAAGAGCTATCCGCTTCTGCCTGTTCTCGTGACCCTGAGTGACAGTTCGAGTGAGTCTGCGATTGAGATCGTGAAGTCAGGCGCTTTTGATTTTCTGGCAAAGCCACTTCTCCGCGAGGAGATTGAGAAGTCGCTTCGCGAAGCGATTGAATGTTCGCAGAAAGCGGGGGCTTCGGTTTCGATTGATCCCTATGACGAGCGGGATGATTTTTCGGATACGCTCGTGGGGACGAGTCGTGCCATGATGGATGTGTATAAGAATCTGGGGCGGCTCTCATCGACCCCGGTAACGGTCTTAATTCGCGGAGAGACGGGCACGGGTAAAGAACTCGTCGCGAGGGCGCTATACCAGCACGGGCACCGTGCCCACCGCCCTTTCATCACTGTGAACTGCGCGGCGATTCCCGACAACCTTCTCGAGTCGGAGTTGTTCGGGCACGAGAAGGGCGCTTTCACCGGCGCGACCTCAAATCGTATCGGGAAGTTTGAACAGGCTCACGAGGCGACCCTTTTCCTCGATGAGATCGGTGATCTTGATCATAGTCTCCAGGCCAAATTGCTTCGCGTGCTCCAGGAAAAACGGTTTCAGCGCGTTGGTGGAAACAGGGAGATTTTGACGGATGTCAGGATCATAGCGGCAACCCATCAGCCGATTGAACAGATGATCAATGAAGGTAAGTTTCGCGAAGACTTGTTCTACCGGCTTAACGTTGCTTCGATCAAATTGCCCCCTCTTCGGGATCGAGCCGGAGATGTTCCTGTTCTCGCGGGGCACTTTCTGAAGCGGCTCGGGAGTGAGCTCGGTTTGCCACCGGTGGGTATTTCAAGGGCGGCAACTCAGCGGCTCGAGTCGTCCCCTTTACCCGGTAACGTGCGTCAGTTGCAGAACATCATTCGACGTGCCCTTTTAAGGTCACGGGGCTATGAGATTGATCGCGCCTTGATCGATTCATTGCTCAGGGAAACTGATGTTTCCGAGTTTGAAAGTGAGGAGGGACTGTCCCTTCAGAAATGGTCGCAGTCGCTCGTTGATTCTGCCGAAAATGATGGCGTGCGCGGGATCCACGGGGAGGCCATGGAAACCCTCGAGCGGGTCCTTTTTGATGAAACCCTGCGCCGCTGCGGAGGAAATATCAGCCACGCCTCGCAGTGGCTTGGGATTTCCCGAATCACTTTGAGGGAGAAGTCGAAGCGCTACGGAATTCTCAAGGCATAGACGAATACGAAGACCGTGAGGGGGGGGCTACTCAGCGGCGGGAATGGACAACCATGCTGTCATGGTGCCTTCGGATGATCTCAGTCCCAGTCGAATTCCGAGGTCGCCGCAGATCACCGCTGCGGTGGTGAGGCCGAGACCGAAGTGCTCGTTTCCTTTCGAGGACTCGAAAGGAACGTAGGAATTTCTGAGAGCCGCTTCGTCGAGGTTCTTACTCGTGTTGCGGATGAAGAGGTCGACGTTGCTTCCCGGGCTGGCTTTGCCGGGAGGAAAGAAATCGATCGCGACGGTTCCATTGGGAAACTGTGTCGCGGATTCGGCTGCATTGTTAACGAGGCAGACGAGGATTTCGCTCAACTGGCTGGTATCGCCTTTTACCCTGGGAAGTCCCTCTTCGGCATTGAACTGAAGGGTCACGTTTGCCGCGTTGCAGATGTCGCCGCATTTCCCTTTCCAGAAAGTGAGAAGATTCGAGAGGTCGATCGATTCGGGCGACTTGCCCGAGCAACCGCCTGCTTGAAGAACGACCTTGTTTAAGTCGGACCCTGCTTTGGAAGCTTCGTGCATTTGTTCGACGCTCTCGCGAATGTCGGCTCCGAGTCCATCGTCGTAGAGAACGAGACTGGAGAATCCTTGAATGACTCCCAGCAGATTGTTGTTTTTATGTACAAGCGCTTTCAGAAACGTTTCATAGAACGCTCTGGTTTTACCTTCCTCGAGTCGGTAATCGTCAGCAAATACAAAATCAGCCATGGTGGGGAGTTGGTTGGATCAGTTGGAAAGTTGATAATACAACCCCCTTTTATCTAAGACAACTTAAATAAAATGGAGACTCTCAAGTCGGAGGGATTGGGCTCTAACAATAGCACAATTGTTCAGCGCTCATGACGGGGACAATATTGTTTTCGGATGTTTCGACGAGCAGTTCGCCTGCCGGGCCGAGTCCTGCGCCAACTCCTTTGACCTCACCATTTGAGGTCTTGATTTGAAGTTCTTTACCGAGAAGAAAGTCTCTTTTTCCGGCCCAGTTCAGGATTGTGTCAAAGTCACTTATCAGGTCGGGATAGGACCGGATGAATCCGGAAATGATCTCACCGAGAATGAACCAACGACTCGATTCGCATTCCATCACCTCATAGAGTGAGGTGGCGGTTGTTTGCAATTCAGGAGGAAAGTCGGACTGCCTCATATTCAGGTTTAAGCCGATTCCTGCGACCGCCCACGGCGAGGGTTTGGACGTGGTTTCGACGAGTATCCCGCAAATCTTCCGGTCGTTAATTAGAATATCATTCGGCCATTTTGACTGGACTTTAAGACTACCAACGACGCTCTCTATGGCATTGCCGACGAGATACCCTGCGAGGTGGGGGACCCTTGCCCACTGTGCCGGCGGGAGATCGAGAGGGAGTGCGATTGAGAAGAGCAGATTGCTGGCTGCTGCAGATTCCCATTTGTCTCCCCTTCTGCCCCGTCCGACTGATTGGTAGTCTGCGACGATGGTTTGAAAGGGTTCCGCTTTTTGCTCCTTTATGAGTTGAAGAAGATCATCGTTCGTCGATCCGGTTTCGGCGAGATGTAGGAATCGTGTTTCGGGAAAAGCAGATACCTCGTCGGCCGACAAGGAGGCGATAACCTCGCTGTAGGTCGAGTTGTTCATCAGGCTGAGATAAGATCGAGTCCTAGATCAATTGATCGAACCGAGTGCGTGAGGGCTCCGACCGAGATGTAGTCCACGCCGGTTTCTGCGATGCCCTCGACGGTGGTGAGATTCACTCCGCCGCTCGCTTCCAGTTTGATGGACGAATTGGCCCCGGCTTTCATGGATACCGCGGTAGCGAGATCGTCATTGCTCATGTTGTCGAGCAGGACCACGTCGATACCGGGGATCTTTAAAAATGCTTCGAGCTGGTCAAGGCGATCCGCTTCCACTTCAATTTTCAGATCAGGAGTTTTTGCTTTGATTTCAGCGACCCGCTCTCCGAGATCGATCGGACTTGGATTGGCGACAAGGTGGTTGTCTTTCACCATGATGGCATCGTAGAGACCCATGCGATGGTTGGTTGCGCCGCCGTGAGCGACTGCTTCTTTCTCGAGGAATCGCCATCCGGGAGTGGTCTTCCGGGTATCAAGGAGGATTGCGTTGGTGTGCGCAATCAGGTCTGCGTAGTGATGCGCGACTGTGGCGACACCTGAGAGTCGTTGCATGAAATTGAGGACGGTTCGTTCAGCGGTGAGAACGGATCGAGTCAGACCTCGAATCTCAGAAACGAGGTCCCCTTTCGCTGCTCTGCCACCATCCGGGATGGTGATCTTATATTGAAGGTCGGGATCGACGGCGGAGCAAACGCAGGCGGCGACGTCATGACCGGAGATGATCGAATCTTCGCGGCTGATGATTCTTCCGATCGATCGATGCGAGGCATCGACGAAATTACGGCTGGTGAGATCTCCGATGGAGGAGAGGTCCTCCTCGAGGGCGAGTTCAACGAGGATGCGGGAAAAGCGGTTCATTCGGTGGAGTCGGGTGCGGTTGGTTCGGGTTCGGGCCTTTTGTTGAGGGTGCGAAAATAGAGGCGGTCGAGGGTGGGGTCGAGATGGCGGTAGAAGTCGATGAGGACATCCAGCTTGTGATCGATTCTCGGGTAGGCCGCCGCGTAGGTCCAGAGGCTCGGATTGGTGAAGAGATGAGCGGCGGTTTCATTGAGGTCCTGCTCGATGGAGACTCTGTTGTAGAGTGTGAGAAATCCCTGCTCCATCAAGTCGGTGTTGAGATCGAGAAGGCTACTGCCGGAGCCACCGGTTTTCTCCTGTTCCTCCGCGAGGACTCGTGTCGCTTCGGAGCGGTCGCCTGAATGCTCTTCGATGACGCCTTTGGCGCGGTATTCAAATCCGGGTGCATTAGCGGCCTCCCATCGAGTGGCTTCGAACTTGTCTTTATTCTTTTTCAAGAGGATCGAGGAGAACTCGTGATGTAATCGTTGTTCGAAACCGGTTTTGTTGAAGTTCTTCCTGTAGACGAGGATGATTCGTTTTCCGTTCGCCATGTAGGTGCCTCCGTAGCCGACGTCGTAGAAACGAAGTGCTCCGACGAGACTGACCCCGGAAAGGAATTCTCTCCGGAGTGACCGCGGGTATTTTTCAAGGGCGCTCAGGATGATGGTCTTCGCCTCTTCTCTGAGCGAGTCGTCAAGGGGTTCGATTTCGGCTGAGATGGGTTCTTCGATCCAGCTCGTGGGCATGAAGTGCTTCGTCCCCGGGAAGTCGATTGAGAACGGAGTCAGCTCGATCGTCGGAGGTGAGTCGTTCCGGTTCGCCTCGATAATGTTTGTTGCCGGATCTTTTGAGCAGGAAGTCTCAAAAGCCATCGTGGTGATGAGGAGGAGTGCGGCGGTGAATGAGGTGCGTTTCATCTGGAAAGCGAGGCGATGTGATACGGACTGGTGGTCGCCCCCGTTCTTCTTAGTTGATTGGAAAGTATCTCGGATCAGAGAATTTGCTCCGTGGTTTTTGGGAAATGGGGCGAAGTGGTGGGCCGCCGGAGATGGCGCTATTCCTCTCTCCGGTGGCTGCGTTCGATCCAGACGGCGAGCAGTGAAATATCAGCAGGGGTGATTCCGCTGATTCGTGCGGCTTGTCCAAGGGTGATTGGACGCACGGAATTGAATTTGGTTTGAGCTTCCCGCTTCAGTCCGGTGATGGCCGTATAATCCAGTTCAGTTGGAATGCGTTTGTCTTCGAGTCGTTTTGCTTTCGCGACCATCTCCCCCTGCCGGGTGATGTAGCCTTCGTATTTCACGTCGATCTCGACTTGTTCCCAGATTGCGGGTGAATAGCGATCGCACAGTTCTGAGTCAAATTGAGTCCAGGAGGACTCGGGTCGGCGGAGCCACTTTGCGAGTGATCCTTTGTCGGTATGAGTGGTCTCAAGAATTTTGCGGAGTTCATCGATCGTTGCCTGTTTCTCGATGGATTCGTTCCGGAAGGTTTCATCGATCAGTCCTGCTTTGCTTGCGGT
>JARGPH010000021.1:76872-101733 GCA_029213065.1 Verrucomicrobiales bacterium
GGAGGTCGGCATTGTCATGACGAAGGAGGAGACGGTGTTCGGCGCGGCTCGTGAACATGCGATAGGGCTCGTCGACTCCTTTGGTGACGAGATCATCAATCATCACTCCGATGTAGGATTCGTCACGAGCGAGGATGAGAGGTTCTTTACCTGCGACTTTGAGGGCCGCGTTCGCACCCGCAACGAGCCCCTGTCCGGCCGCTTCCTCGTAGCCGGATGTCCCGTTGATCTGTCCTGCGAAATAGAGTCCTTCGACCTTTTTCGTTTCGAGGGTGGGGTAAAGTTGTGTCGGAAGGCAGTAGTCGTATTCAACCGCGTAGCCGGGGCGGATGATGTCGACTTCTTCGAGCCCGGGGATGGAGCGGATAAAGTCGTATTGAACTTCGAAGGGTAATGACGTTGATACGCCGTTCACGTAGTATTCATGAGAGTGTCTCCCTTCGGGCTCGAGGAAGACCTGGTGTCTGTCCTTCTCGGCGAAGCGGACGACCTTATCTTCGATCGAGGGGCAATAGCGCGGGCCGACGCCTTCGATCTTACCTGAATACATCGGAGACTTGTCGAGGTTGCTGAGGATGAAGTCGTGGGTTGTCTGGTTGGTGTAGCTCATCCAGCAGGGCAATTGTTCCACGTGGAACATTGGATCACCCCAGGCGTTCAATGAGAAGAGATCGTCCTTTCCTCTTGGCTCGCGATGAGAGCGGAAAGAAAAGAGCGGAGCCGGTTCATCGCCATCTTGCCGGTCGCATTTTGAAAAGTCGATGGTGCGTCCATTGAGGCGGCAAGGGGTGCCGGTTTTGAATCGCTCAACATCGAACCCGAGGCGTTTCAGATCGTCACTCAGAGTGGAGGGTGCGTCCCCCATTCTTCCGCCCTGTTGATTCTTCATTCCCACATGCATGAGTCCGCGCATGAATGTTCCCGTGGTGATGACGACGGAGGCGGCCTGATATTCAACACCGAGTCCGGTCGAGGCTCCGGTGATGCGATCACCGTCTGTGAGAAGATTCGCGATGTTTCCCTGGTGAAGATCAATTGAAGGGCATTCTTCGAGAAGCCATTTCATGCGAAACTGATAGGCCTTCTTGTCACACTGAGCACGGGGAGCGCGAACGCTGGGTCCCTTCTTTGCATTGAGGATCCGGAACTGGATTCCTGTTGCATCCGTGTTCAGTGCCATCATCCCTCCAAGGGCATCGATCTCGCGGACCATGTGCCCTTTTCCCAATCCCCCGATCGCCGGGTTGCAGGACATCTGTCCAAGGGTGTCCAGGTTCTGACTGAGGAGTGCGACACTGGCACCGACGCGGGCGGCGGCAAAAGCTGCTTCGGCTCCGGCATGGCCGCCACCGATAATCAGGACATCGTATTTTTTTGGATAAACAAACATCTGGGAATTGTGAAATGTTCCACGTGGAACATGGTCGTAAAAAGGAACACGAATCGCCAATTTCGGCGACTTAGCGTTTTCATAATGGCATACTTTACGCTACGGTTCGCCGCCTTCCAATCATGGGAGAATCTTTTTATTTGTGATGGCATCCAAATCTTCAAACAAGAGCTCAACGAACTACGCTGACGACCCAATTAACAAGTCGCTCAGCAACGAGGAAAAAATCGAATTGCTTCGGACCATGGTTCGAATTCGCCGATTCGAACAAACCTCGTTGAAGCATTATCAAGGCGACAAGATCGGTGGGTTCCTCCACCTCTACATCGGGCAGGAATCGGTAGCGGTTGGATCGATCTCCCTTCTCGGTGATAACGATCACGTCATCACTGCTTATCGTGATCATGGTCACGCCCTCACCGTCGGTATGGGTATGAACGAATGCATGGCTGAGGTATTTGGAAAAGCGACTGGCTGCTCCAAAGGAAAAGGCGGATCGATGCACTACTTCGCTCCCGATAAAAACTACTGGGGTGGTCACGGGATTGTCGGTGGTCAAACGCCACTCGGAGCCGGGCTCGCATTCGCACTCAAATACAAAGGTCTCGAAGGTTGCTGTCTTTGTTACCTCGGTGACGGGGCGATCAACCAGGGCGCTTTCCATGAGTCGCTGAACCTCGCGTCACTTTGGGATCTTCCTGTTATCTACATCATCGAGAACAACGGTTACTCGATGGGGACATCGCAGGCCCGTTCCTCCGCTCACCCGGAAGAAGGTCTCGCCGCTCGTGCCGAAGGTTACAATATGGCCTGGGACAAAATCGAAGGGGTCAGCCTTTACGAAGTTCGAGCCGGAGTTCAGAAAGCCGTCGAGCGCGCTCATAAAGAATCACGACCATCCATCATCGAGATCCTCACCTATCGACACCACGGTCACTCCGTTGCCGATGCGAATGCTGAGAAGTATCGAACCAAGGAGGAGATTCAGCGCTACAAAGAAGAGCACGATCCGATCGAGTTCTGGAAGCAAACCTTGATCGCTGAGAAAGTGATCACGGAAGAGGATTATAAGAAGATCAATTCCGAAGCCGGAGCCGAAGCAAACGAAGCGGCCGACTTTGCACTCAAGAGCCCCTTCCCCGAGGAGTCTGAAATTTTCGACGACATCTATTGGGAGGTTGATAACAACACCGAAGCCGGAAGAACCGGACGTCACTTCTTCCACAAATAATATTTACCGATTCAACAGGGTTAAGTCAGACACCTGACCCTGTTGTGTCTCCACCTACGAAGAACAGAAGCAAAGAATCCCAACGCTGGAGAAAACGCAAAAGCCCGAGCCACAAGATTCTTTACTCACCGACTTCTTAACTACTTTACTTCTCAAGAAAAATGCCAAGAGAAATTACTTACCGCGAAGCCCTCCGTGAAGGACTCGATGAAGAACTCGCCTATGACGACAACGTCGTCATCATTGGTGAAGAAGTTGCCGAGTATAACGGCGCTTATAAAGTGACCGAAGGTCTTTGGAAAAAGTGGGGCGACAAGCGCCTCATTGATGCCCCGATTTCTGAAGCCGGATTCATCGGGATGGGAATCGGAGCTTCCATGCTCGGAATTCGTCCCGTCATGGAGTTGATGTTTTACAGCTTCGCTTACGTCGCTTTTGACCAGATGATGAACAACGCCGCGACCTGTCGTTACATGTCCGGCGGTTTGACGAATTGCCCCATCGTGGTTCGCGGACCCGCCAATGGCGGAACGAATGTCGGAGCAACCCACTCACACACTCCCGAGAATATTTTTGCGAATATGCCCGGTCTGAAAGTGGTCTCCCCTTCCGATCCATACGATGTGAAAGGACTCATCAAATCGGCGATCCGCGACAACGATCCAGTTTACTTCATGGAGAGCACTGTCCTCTACGGAATGACCGGGGAAGTGCCTTCGAACGACGAACTCGAAGATGGCGAACTCATCGTTCCGATCGGTAAAGCAAAAGTGAAACGCGAAGGCACCGACATTTCTTTGATTGCTCATGGACGTGCCGTTCTCACCTCTCTTGCCGCCGCTGAAATTCTTGCCGAGAAATACGACATCAATGCCGAGGTCCTTGACCTTCGTTCAATTCGTCCCATCGATGAGAATGCGATCATGGAAACGGTTCGGAAAACACACCGCGCTATTTATATCGAAGAGAACAAACCGTTCTGCGGCGTCGGTGCTCAGGTTTCCTCGATGATCATGGAGCAGGCTTTCGATGATCTCGATGCGCCTGTGCTTCGTATCACCAGTGCCGATGCTCCCGCCTTCTACAGTCCTCCGATTGAGAAGCTCCAACTTCCCACTCCCGAAGAAATCGTTGAGCGCGCTTTGACTATTTGTTAGGATTTTAAAACACTAACACAACACTATTTTAATTTTCAAAAACTGATTTATGGCTGCCTACGTAACAATGCCGAAACTGAGTGACACGATGACCGAGGGAACTCTCGTGAAGTGGCTCAAAAAAGAAGGTGACTCTGTCGGGATGGATGAAAAGATCGCTGAGATCGAGACCGACAAAGCGACCATGGAGATGCAGTCTTTTGACGAAGGCATCATTCATAAGATCTATGTCAAAGAGGGTGAGGTTGCTCCACTTGGTGGAACCCTTGCTCTCATTCTCGAGGATGGCGAAGAACCACCTGAGGGTGCTGACTCGCCTCCACAATCGGAAGCCGCTCCGGCTGAGGAAAAAGCAGAGGAGAAAGATGGCGCACCTGCTCCTGAAGCGGAACCGGCGGCCTCGACTCCTGCAGCCGCTCCCGCGAGTGCATCAGGATCGCTTGCTGCCGGAACGAATGCTTCCGGTGGTCGCATCAAAGCCTCCCCTCTCGCTCGCAAGCTTGCCGAAGAGCAGGGCATCGACCTTGCCCGCGTTCGCGGAACCGGTCCCGGTGGTCGCATCATCGCCGAGGATTTGAACTACGTTACCAGCGGTGGCGGATCCAGTCTCGGGCTTCTACCTGCACCGGGCAACGGAGGTGACACTGTAATCCCTCTCACCGGAATGCGCCGCGTCATTGCGCAGCGTCTCCTCGAGAGCAAAACGACGATCCCTCACTTCTACCTGAATATCGAAGTCGACACCGAACCTCTCATGAAGTTCCGCACTCAGGTTAATGAGGCGAGTATCGCAAACGACGGTCCCAAATACACGGTGAACGATTTCGTGATGCGTGCCACGGTCCTCGCCACGGGTGCGGTTCCTGCCGTGAACGCTTCCTTCCAGGGAGACTCGGTTATTCAATACGGCGACGTTCATCTCTCCATCGCCGTGGCGATCGACGACGGACTCGTCACTCCCGTGATTCGTTCCGCTCAGAACAAATCGATCAAAGAACTCGGTGCTGAAATCAAAGACCTCGCGGGGCGTGCCCGCGACAAGAAGCTCGCTCCTGACGAAATGCAGGGTGGCACGATCACGATTTCCAACCTCGGTGCCTTCGGTGTCGGAAACTTCGATGCGATCATCAATCCACCCCAGGCCGCGATTCTTTCCGTGGGAACGATCACGAAGCAGCCGGTGGTGAACGAGCACAATCAAATCGTTCCCGGTCAGCGTATGTGGATCGGACTCAGCTGCGATCACCGCGTCATTGACGGTGCCGTGGGAGCCAGTTTCCTCTCCGAGCTGAAACGCTACCTGGAGAATCCCTTCCTCCTCATTTCCTAGAATCAGCGAGACCATTCAAGTCTTTAACTTTTTACCTTTTACCTTTAACTTTTTACGCCGCAAAGCGGCAACCACATCATGGCAACATATGACCTTATCGTAATTGGAGGTGGCCCTGCCGGCTACGTCGGAGCAATTCGGGCTGCTCAGCTCGGCAAAAAAGTAGCCTGCGTCGAGAAAGAGCGCGCCGGTGGAACCTGTCTCAACTGGGGCTGTATTCCGACGAAAGCGCTTCTTAAGAACGCGGAGCTTTATCATACGCTCAAGCATGACGCCGATGCCTTCGGTCTCTCCTTTGATAATCTCTCCTACGACTGGAGCAAAGTGATCAAGCGTTCACGCAACGTCTCTGACAAGCTCGCCGGCGGAATTGAGTTTCTCTTCAAAAAGAACAAAGTGGATTACATCCGCGGAGTCGGTGGTCTTGCCGCCAACGGAAAAGTCGAAGTGATCGACGCTGATGGAAAGAGCGAAATGCTCACGACCGAGAACGTGCTCGTCGCGACCGGTTGTGTTTCCCGCGAACTCCCCTTCCTTCCATTCGATGGAAAGAAAATCATCGGATCACGCGACGCGATGAATCTTCCCGAGCAGCCGAAGTCGATTACGATTATCGGAGCCGGTGCCATCGGAATCGAGTTTGCGTATTTCTTCAACGCTTACGGAACCGAAGTCACCGTTGTCGAAATGGTCGATACGATTCTTCCGATCGAAGACAACGAAGTGAGTAAGCTTCTCGAGAAAACGCTCACAAAGCAGGGCATCAAAGTTCTCACTTCCACAAAAACGGTTTCCGCTGACACCAGTGGTGATGGCGTGAAACTCACGGTAGAGCCTGCCGAAGGCGGTGATCAATCAGTGATCGAATCGGAGGTTTGCCTCGTTGCGATCGGCATCGCTCCGGTGCTTCCGAACAACGCCGAGCAGATCAAGCTCGACCGCGGTTTCATCGACACCGACTCCCGTTATCAAACGACGGTTCCGAATGTCTACGCCGCTGGTGATATCACCGGTCCACCATGGCTCGCTCACACTGGAAGTTACGAAGCGATCCAGGCCGTTGAAGGCATGTTCGTCGACGGGCATGAGCCGAAGCAGGTCGGTCTCTTTCCGGCTTGCACCTACTGTCACCCCGAAGTGGCCTCGATTGGTCTCACTGAGGAAGCCTGTAAAGAGCAGGGTCTCGATTACCGCGTTGGGAAATTCCCGTTCGCTGCAAGCGGGCGTGCCCTCGCCGTTGCCGAATCGGAAGGTTTCGTGAAAATCATTTTCGACAAGAAGCACGGGGAAATTCTCGGCGCTCACATGATCGGTCATGGTTCCACGGAGCTCATCGCGGAAATCGCTTTGGCAATGAATCTCGAAGCGACGGCCGAAGAGATCGAAGCCACGATCCACGCGCACCCAACTCTCGCCGAAGCGATTCACGAGGCGACCAGCGATGCGTATGGACATGCTATTCACATTTAAGAAAGCCCGGATGTCGGGTATTGGGTGTTAGAGCTTGGTAGTTGGGCCAAGAAGCCCAAGCCCAAGCCCAAGATCCAAGATCCAAGATCCAAGATCCAAGATCCAAGATCCAAACCGCCCTTGAGTGACCGCCTTGTCCTGAACGAAGAGATCCACGAAGCCGTCTTCAAGGATCTAATCCCTTCGGCAAAGCGGTTTCTCTGGATCGCGACGGCGGACATCAAAGATCTACACATCGCCCGGCCCGGGAGGAAAAGGTTCGATACCTTCCTCGGGCTTTTCGACGATCTCATTTCCGAGGGCGTCGAAATTCGGCTCATTCACGCGAAGGAGCCTGGTCCCCGGTTTCGAGAAGACTTCGACCGGTTTCCAAACCTCATCAATTCCGATCGATTCGAACGGATCCTCTGTCCGAGGAATCACATGAAGTGCGTCATCGTCGACGGGAAACGTGCCTTCCTCGGTTCCGCCAATCTCACCGGCGCGGGGATGGGAGCCAAATCCGCTAAGCGAAGAAACTTCGAATGCGGAACCCTGACAGACACACCAGAATCCGTCGAAGGGCTCATGCAACTCTTTGATGATCTTTTCATCGGCGAGCACTGTATTAAATGTGATCGAAGAGACGTCTGTCCCGATCCGATCGTTTAGCAAATAGCGGTTTCACTCCGGGAGATGGGCAGAGCCCACCCATCTTTGTAGGAAGACAACACGATTGCGGCGTCGGTTGAATTGACCTTCGACCATGATTTTGAGTTCGATGGTTTTGTCATGTCCTTACCATCCTTTCGAAGAACCCTTTTCAACCTCGCTTCGCTGATCACTCTTGTCGGAGTTCTTCCTCCTGCAATCGCCGCAGAAAAAGCCACCGACATCTCAAACCGTCGCGAACTCTTCGTCGAAAGCGCCCTGATCGATCACCTCGACGGCGACGCGGATCTCCGATTGCATCATCCTGTGGCGCGCGAAATCGTTCTCGAGCATGACGAGCCGTGGGAGGGAACCGGCAGTGGTTATCACAGCGTATTCCGGGATGGGGATCTCTACCGGATGTATTACAAAGGGTGGCACATCGAGGTGAAGGATAAAAAGTTCATCACCAATCGGCATCCCCTGTACTGCTGCTATGCCGAAAGTGATGACGGTATTCACTGGCGGAAGCCGGAGCTGGGGATCCACGAGTTTGAGGGATCGAAGGCAAATAATATCGCAATCGTCAGCGGGAAATATGGCGACCTCAAAGCGGATGCCGGGCACCCCGCCGTCTTTCTTGATGAAAACCCAAAGGCGAAACCCGAAGGAAAATACAAAGCGATTCTGCGATCCTCGGGAGTGGCAGGACTCCTCGTTTTTCAGTCTCCTAATGGAGTGGATTGGGCGCCCCTGAGCAAGGAGTCGATCTTTCAGGGAGTGGGTGCCTTTGATTCGCAGAACCTCGCATTCTGGGATCCGACAATAGGAAAATACCGGGCCTACTGGCGTGCCTTCGGTGGTGGTGTTACCAATGAAAAGGAATGGAAACCGACCGGAGTGCGTTTGATTCGAACCGCGACTTCCGACGACCTTGTGAACTGGACTCCTCATCAGGATCTCGTCTATGAGAACTCCCCTCTTGAGCATCTCTACACGAATCAGGTAAAACCTTACTACCGGGCCCCGCACATTCTCATGGGGTTCCCGACGCGGTATATCGAACTCGGTGCTTCCGAATCGATGTCTGCCTTACCGGATTCAGAGGACCGTGAGAACCGTGCCGCGGCAAGCGAGCGCTACGGATATGCGGTCACCGAAGGGCTCATGATGGCGAGCCGTGACGGAGTGAACTTCAAACGGTGGAACGAGGCCTTCCTCCGTCCGGGTGAAGAACGAACCGGCACCTGGCACTATGGCGCTCAGTATCTCGCGTGGCATCTTGTCGAAACAAAATCGAGCCTTCCGGGTGCAGCGAATGAGTTGTCATTCTATGCGACTGAAAGTTACTGGCATGGAAAAGGGAGCGCTCTGCGACGTTATACGCTCCGCCTCGATGGCTTCGTTTCCGTCAACGCCGGTTGGGACGGAGGAGAGCTGGTTACTAAGCCGATCATCTTTGATGGAGATCAGCTCAGTTTGAATTTCGCGAGTTCAGCGGCTGGCAGCGTTCGCGTTGAGCTTCTGGATGAGAGCGGAGAACCGATTCCGGGATTCGATGCGGATGACTGCCCTCCTCACTTCGGTGACACAGTTGATCGTGTCGTGCACTGGAAAAGCGGATCTGACGTGAGCAAGCTCAGCGGGAAGACGGTCCGTCTTCGGTTCCTGTTGAAAGACGCCGATCTCTATTCTTATCAGTTTCAGAAGTCGAAGTAAGCGGAGAAGGTTTCTCTACATCAACCCGATCTCTTCCTTCTCCAAAACGAGGCTCCGCCTCAGCGAGTCCATCCCGTAACGATAGCGGGAGGCCGCGGTGTTGGGGGAAATGCTGAGCGTCTTTCCGATTTGTTCAAAGGTCTGCTCACCCCAGATTTTCAGGGTGATGACTTCGCGGAACTTCTCGGGGATCTTTGACAGGGCCACCTGGAGGGCACGTGAAGTGTCGTCCTCCGGCAGCTCGAACCAGGAAACGAGTTCCCCGGTTTCCCGTGCCGCGACGTCTTCGCGAGCGCGGCGCCGGTCGTTGCTTCTTCCTAGGTCTATCGCGCAACGTCTTACGTTGGTGTAGGCGAGGCTGATGACCTTATCATCGGGCGGCCCCTGATGAGTCTTCCAGGTTTTGATGAGTGCATTCTGGAGGACGTCTTCGGCGTCAGCTTCGCTTCGGCTTTGCTGTCGTGCGAAGAGAATGAGACGACTTCCATTCTCTTTAATCCAGGCTTTCCAGTTTTCAGAAAATTCGTGCATCTCCATATACGACATAGAAAGACGCAAATTTGTTCACAAATATTCAATTTTCTTCTCTCGCCACCCGATTACGCCCTCGCGGTGCGCGCTTCCTGAGGAGGGACACTACTCCGCTGCGAGGCTTGCTTCATAAGCTTCACGGATCTTTAAAAGCGCTTTCAGTTTTTCAGGTTCTTGATCGCGAAGATTTTTTCGTTCGCCAATATCCTCTTTCAGATTCACTAGGAAATACTCTCTCCCTTTTGCGGACAATTCATGCGCCCCTTCCGGACGGACGTTCTCGCCGGCATTGCCGAGTAGTTTCCAGTCTCCCTCACGAACGACCCATTTCGCTTTTTCGGGATTCGCTCCGAGACGCCAATACATATCTTGATGAGGAGAGGCCGCGCCGTCCTTTATCACCCCGGCAATGGACTTTCCATCAATGTGATGCTCTTCCGGAAGGTCGACTTCGGCGAGCTCAGCAAGGGTCGGAAACCAATCCATCCCCGTGACGAGTTCATCCCGCACTTCCCCTTCCGGCAAGTGGCCGGGCCAGCTCACCACGGAGGGAACGCGGAGACCGCCTTCAAAGAGGTTCCCTTTGTGGCCACGATAGGGACCGGCTGATCCTCCGCCGAAAAAGGTGCGTTCCTCCACTGAGTGGCCGTGATCGGATTGGAAGATTACGATGGTATTCTCGCGAAGTCCCTCCTCTTCCAGTTTATCGAGGAGCTCGCCAATGATCTCGTCAGTCGTGGAAACGAAGGCGGCATACTTGTCGCGCGGGTGTTCGAGATCCTTGTAATGCTCCCGCCATTTCGATGTCCCCTGGAGCGGGTAGTGAGGCCAGTTAATCGCCCAGTAGATAAAGAAAGGTTCCTCCTTCTTTTCCTCAATATAGCGGTGCAACTCGTCCTGCATAAGATCTCCGAAATACTCGCCGTCAGCGTAGACGTGTTCTCCGTTGCGCCAGAGATCGTGTCGATTCGGGCCGTTCCAGTAAAAGAAGTGCGAGTAGTTATCGATGCATCCGCCCATGTGCCCGAAGGAGTATTTGAACCCCTGACCGTTCGGCATCGTTTCCGGCGTGTAGCCGAGGTGCCATTTTCCAAAATGCCCCGTCGCATAGCCGGCTTTGCTGAACATCTCCGCCATCGTGATCTGTTCCGCGGGCATACCCACTTCCCCTTCTTTCGATGAGACATTTGAGGGAACCCCTGCTCTCGCCGGAATGCGTCCCGTCAGCAATCCTGCCCGTGAAGCCGAACAGATTGCGGAAGGTGCCAGCATCTGGGTGAAACGAACGCCTGTCGCCGCAAGTCGATCAATATTCGGAGTTTCCAGATCTTTCGATCCGTAACAGTTCGCATCCACTGATCCCTGATCGTCCGTGTAGATAATGATTACATTGGGCTTTGCAAAACCGGACAAGGGAACGAGAAGAGAAAACAGGGCAAGAAGACAAAGAATTCGCATCGCCAAATCTCTCTCCTCAGTTCCGGCGAAGCAAGAGCGCAAGCACGGAGTCGCCCTCTCGAATCCAACCGTCGGGGATTGGTTTTACAAAGTTTTTACCTCTTTTACACTGCCTTGACACATCGCCGGAATCTTTCTGTTAGGGTGGGACATATGAGTAAAACAACTGCATTTCTAATTGTTGGTTCCATCTTCCTCTCGCTGTTCACTGCTCACGCCGATGACCTCGCGGTCCGTGAAAGAAGCTTCACCGGACTCGATGAAAACAGCGAGTATACCGGCGTAGCGAAAAGCACGAGCACGTTGAGACGGCAATGGATTAACAAGCACGGCCCCAGCGAAGTACTCGCGCCCTACCCTGCGGAACTGGAGGCAAGACGTGAAGCGATTCTCGACGCAATCTGGAACGAGGATGAAGAGGCTTTCAATGAATTGGTGAAATCACCCATCACGGGCGAAGGAGAACTTCAAAATCAAAAGTTCTCGAAGATCGCCGGAGACCTCAGGAAAATGGATCGCTGGCCGCTCCGCAGCATGCGCTGTCACCCGGTCACGGCAAAGAATCCGGAAATCATGGCCAACGTCTGGAGCTTTCACCAACTCATGACCCTTCCCGCTACCAACAAAACGCCCCGCCGGGGTAACATCAATCTGATCTTCCGACCCGAAGACTGGTCGCTCGCCTTCGTTCGCGTGAACTGGTTCGACAACGATAAGGTGAACCTGCTTCCGCGACCAGAGAGCCTGCTGGAGGACGATCCGGTCGTGGATCGCAAGGCACCGGCGGAAGAGAGCGACTGACCTGAATCTGCCCCTGTCTCTGCTGGACCAACTCGTGGAAACAGCGCTAAAGTTTCGGAAATGCGGGCTCTCTTCGTTTCATTAATTATCACCGTCTTCGTCAGCGGAATTGGGAAAACTCTCGTGGCTCAGGAAATCGAGTTCGAGTTCAGCATCTATCGCATGGAGGAAGTTATTGCGACGGCACTGGAGGAAAGACTCATACAGGGTGGGGCCATCGCCATCGAAACCGTTGCGAAACTTCCGGATTTTGAAAAACAGAAACGGGTATCGAAGGAGGATTCTTTTGTCATGAAAGTTCCCGCCGGTGAGCGCCTCCAGAAGTCTTCGAGCGAAGCAACGGTGATGATGCCCTGGGGTGAGAGCAAAGACGGACTCGAAGTCGAGGTGGATCCGGTCATCGTCGACGGTGTTGTCGATTGTAATATGCACGTTTCCTACAACCGGAAGGATCGCGATGACCCGATCGAGAAGACCTACACCGGGCAGTTCGCGGCGCGAAGCGGTGAGCCGATTTTTATCTGCCGCTGGCAGTGGGAGGATGACCTGTTGCTCCTGATTGCTGAGGCTCGTACCGGAGAGGAGAGTCCGGCGGCTACTAAAATCGAGACCCAGGCCTACCTCGAGACGGCTTTTTACCCTTCCAGTCCCGACGCCGTGGCGGGGCGAAACCGGCTTGTTTCGACGCGCTTCGTGGTGCGAAGCGGGCAAAGAAGCAGAGTCGCAATGACGCAGTGGATCAGCGATGATACGATTCTCGACAGCGAACAGCCCGGGATGCGAACGGCTGCCGATCCTGTCCTTGTCCCCGACGGAAGTATGAAGCTGACCGCAGAGAGCACCTACAGCATGAAAGCCGGAGGTCGTGCCCGGGGTGAAGACGGCGAGCGCGTTACCCGTCTCGAAATTCGTGATATCAGCGGCAATTTCGAACTTCAGCCGAACAAACCCGCTGCCGCGGAAGTCACCCTGACAAAAACCGGAGACGATTCGATCAAAGATCGCAGCATGGGAGTGGTGAAATTTTCACCGTTCGGGAAGTGATCTTTGCTGCGTATGGCTGAACGAAAAAGGAACCACTGATAAACGCTGATTTTCGCTGATCCGGGCTAGATAATTTCTTCTTATCAGCGCCTATTTGCGTCCATTAGCGGTTGGCCCCCTCAGCTCGATTTTTAATCACCTCAAGGATCGAGCCCTGAACCTGTCGCATGACCCATTCACTCCACCAACCGGCGTAGCCGTTGAAGGGAGTGGAAAGGCGGTGCTCGCTTGTGAGATGAAGTCGGGTCAGGTCCGGTGAGACCTCTTCAATTTCGTAGCGTCCGTTGAGGACATCGTAGAAGCGTCCGCCGACGATGATGTGAGAATCAAAAGCGGTGTGGGGAATGAATCGCGGATCGGCTTCGATCGTGAAGGCGAGAGATTTTTCCTCCTCCCATTCAGTGACGACTTCGAAAAAACTCACCTCGCGCTCAAAACGGGCGAGTCGCTTGCCACCCACTGCCTTTTTATCGATCTCAGCGGAGACAGGGCGGGGAAAGTCGAGCCAATAGATCCATTGAAAGGGCAGCTCGTCCGGAGCGATTGCAGGAACACTGGCGATCTCCTCCCAGACATCAGAAGAGGGCGCGGCGATCTCGATGGTGTCGAGCACTTCGAAGGTTTCGTGAGGTTGTTCCCAAAGCGATTCGAAGGGACTGAAGGCCAGCGGGAGGAGGACGAGGAGCGGGAGGTTGAGCCGGCTGTTGCGCTTCTTGATGATCGCTGAGGTCGCCCACCCGGAGAGCAGCGCGACGGGGAGATAGATCGGCGCGGCGACGACGACACAGAGGAGCGCTTCCAGCTGCGTAATGATCGAAACGACAAAAGCAATCACCACGGTAAGCATTGGGGCAATGAAGACCCAGAAGGTGCTTGCTGAGAAAAACCGGATCCCGAGGAGTGTTGTCAGCCCTCCCAGAGTAATGGGGACAAGAGCGATAAAGGAGAATGAGACAATTGCGAAGAACTCTTCGAAACGATCGAGATTGAAAAGAAGTCGGATGATGAGCCCGTAGACGAGAGGGATCGCAAAGATAAGGGCGACCTTGGCCCAGTCGGGAAAACGGGAAGTTGGTTCAGCGGGTTCGCTCATGTCTGGAATCTATCTCACAAATCAACAAAACCGGAAACAAACATTTAGTTACAGATCAAAATCTTAAGCATTGAGATTTCGATATCGACCTGATCTAATTTCACGCACATGGAAAGACGACCAATTGCTTCGCGGGAGACCCGGTGGGCGGACGCCACTGCAGCGGCGCTCGCAAAAACCGGAATCACTCCGAATGCGATATCGGTTCTTGGAATGATCTTCGCCATTTTCGGCGGAGCCTGCTTCTACTTCACCCGGACGGAATGCTGTTCCCCCCTGCTTCTCTGGATAGCCGGAGCTGTCTTCGTTCAGTTGCGACTTCTTGCCAATCTTTTCGATGGCATGGTCGCTCTTCTCCGGAAAAAGAACTCGGTTATAGGGGAACTCTACAACGAGATTCCGGATCGAATCTCGGATGTGGTCATTCTGGTCGGGTTTGGCTACGCCGCGGGCAGCTCGGTGACTCTTGGGTTTGTAGCCGCCTGCATCGCCCTCTTTGTCGCCTACATCCGGGCGCAATTGGCAGTTTCGGTGGGGAAGCAGTATTTTATCGGCCCTATGGCAAAAGCCCACCGGATGGCGGTGGTGATCGGGGCGGCACTTGGAGCGGCGATTCTTCCGAATCTGGACCTGCCGGTTTACGCGCTGTGGATTGTCATCGTCGGTGGTGGCTTTACGGCGATTCGCCGCGTCCTCCGTGGCGGGAGGCGCCTTACCCGGGGACCGACGAAACCACCCTTTGACTACTGATGGATGCGGCAACGACAGCCCGCTGGTTTGATTATACTCAAGCCCTCGAGAACCGGTTTTTCGTCACCGCCGGTTTTGGAATTGGAGCACTTTTACTCATTGCCTTGCTTCTCACGACGGTGCTTTCACGATCAGGGAAGATCGGGAAGGAGCGGAGTCGTGAACTCTTTTCCCGCACCTTCACCTGGGTGGGGTTGGTAATCGCGATCGGTGCTCCCCTTTTCTTTGGCGCCTTCTGGACGATTCTCGCGCTCCTCTTTCTTTCGATCTTTTGCTATCGCGAGTTTGCAAGAATCACGGGCCTGTTCCGGAATTACCTCGTGAGCATTGCCGTTGTCATCGGGATCGTTGTCGTGTTTTTTGCAGTGTTAGACCATTGGTATAATTTTTTTACCGCGACCTCGTCGCTTGGCGTGGTCCTCATTGTGACACTTGGAGTGTTAAGTGACAGGCCGAACGGGTATCTCCAGCGGGTCGCGTTGGCGGTGCTCGCGTTTCTCATGTTCGGTGTCTCCCTGGGGCATGTTGCCTACATGGCGAATGATTCGAACTTCCGCTCACTGATTCTCCTGTTTCTCATCGCGGTGGAATTAAATGACGTTTTTGCCTACCTCGCGGGGAATCTGTTCGGAAGGCGGAAGCTGGCCCCGGAAACAAGCCCTAACAAAACCATCGAAGGGTCGCTCGGCGCGGTCGTGAGCACGACCTTGTTAATCTACTTTCTCGGCCCGTTTGTTTTTGAAGGAACTGCGATGGACTCGGCAGGCAAGCTGATCACTCTCGGTGTCATTGTCAGTCTCACGGGGCAGCTGGGGGATCTTGTGATTTCATCGGTGAAGCGCGATCTGGGGATCAAGGATACGGGTAACATTCTTCCCGGTCATGGTGGAATCCTGGACCGGTTTGATTCATTGCTCCTCGCAGGGCCGGCCTATTTTCATTTCATCGGCTACTTCAACGGCTTCGGCCTCAATGAGCCGACTCGTATTTTCTGGGGCGGTCTCTGATGGATGAGCGCGATACAGGTTCCTGGAAGTATCAGAAGGCGAGGGATCTCGACCTGAAAGGCAGAGATCGTATGTGCAGTGAGTTGCGGGAGGTCGGGCTCATCGGGGCCTCCCTGCATGGCATCGCGCGTCTCCTCACCCGTTTTCTCCTTTTCTGTTTTGTCCGGATCAAATCCGAGGGAATGGAGAATCTCCCCTGCGAGGCGCCGTTTGTTCTCGTTGCAAATCATTCGAGTCATCTCGACGCGCTCATCATCTCGTGGATTCTTCCGGCCCGTTTTACGGGGAAATTCTTTTCGCTCGCAGCGGCGGACTATTTTTTCGATACACCCTCGAAAACGGTCTTCGCGACCCGATGGGTCAATGCGCTGCCCCTCAAGCGCGGGAGGGGCGGTGCGAAAGCACTTGGCGGATTGAAGGAGCGACTCACCGGAGGCGATTGCATTTTCATCGTCTTTCCGGAGGGAACACGAAGTCGCGACGGGAAGATGAACCCGTTTAAACCCGGTCTCGGAATGCTCGTCGCGGGAACGGAAGTGCCGGTTGTTCCGTGTTACCTCAAAGGCGCCTTTAAGATTTGGCCCGCAGACCGTAAATTTCCGCGCCCCGGTTCGGTGAAACTCTCAATTGGGGAACCGATGATCTTTGCGTCCGCAGAGAACAACAAAGCCGGTTGGCTTGAGATTCGGGCGCAGCTCGAGGCTGCTGTGATTGACCTCGGACAGCAGACTTCGGATGAGGAGGATGAAGATTAAACCATCTTCAAGATATCATCGGCGGTGTATTCCTCGGCGGCCTTCACGACGATCTTCTCATCCATCTCCCCTATCATGTTGTGATCTTTGTCAGGGTAATCGAGATTCTCGAGGAAGTGACGTATGCAGTTAAGCCTCGCCCGCTTTTTGTCGTCAGACTTGATCACCGTCCAGGGGGCGTCAGCCGTATCGGTGTGGAAAAACATGGCCTCTTTCGCATGGGTGTAGTCGTCCCATTTGCCCAGTGATTTCAAATCGACCGGACTGAGTTTCCACTGCTTTAGTGGATCTGTTTTCCGTCCGTGGAAGCGGCGCAGCTGTTCGGTCCGGCTGACTGAGAACCAGTATTTGAAAAGGATGATTCCGCTGTTCACGAGCATTCGTTCCACTGAGGGACATTGACGAAGAAACTCGAGATAGTCACGCGATTCGCAAAATCCCATGACGCGCTCGACGCCGGTTCGATTGTACCACGAGCGGTCGAACAAGGCCATTTCACCAGCCGTGGGGAGATGACGAATGTAGCGCTGGAAATACCATTGTCCTTTCTCACGTTCGGACGGCTTCTCGAGTGCGACGACGTGGGCGGCCCGGGGATTGAGGTGCTCCATAAAACGCTTAATCGTTCCTCCTTTCCCGGCAGCGTCGCGACCTTCGAAAAGAATCACGATCTTCTTGCCCTCGGTTTTGACCCACTTCTGCACCTTGAGCAATTCAGCCTGAAGCCGAAGTTTTTCCTGCTCGTAGGTGCTGGCCGGCATCTTGGTCCGGTAGGGGTAGACACCTTTCTCATAGGCCACTTCCAGTGAGACTTTGTGAGTCAGGCCGGAGCGCCTTCCCTCCCTCGCATTCAGCAATTCTTCAAGATCGGAGAATTCCGGTTCCAGTTTTACAGGCGGCGTTTCTGGTTTCGAGGGGCTCGGTTCCTTTACTGACTCGGACATAAATCGTCCATACGAACGGGAGCGGTTAAAGGAAACCCCGGGTTTTCAAAAACAACTATTTTGCCCATTCGGGAATCACCCCCGGTTCGATCCCGAATACGCCGGGTCCAAGGAGGAGGAAAAGGCCGGTGATCACGGCGATACTGATCAGATTGATGATGATTCCGGCTTTCACCATCTGGCCGATGCGAATGCGGTCGCTCGCAAAGACGATCGCATTGGGCGGTGTTGCCACCGGCATCATGAAGGCACAGCTCGCAGCCAGTGCTGCGGGAACCATCAGAACGAGGGGATGAATCTCAGCCGCCTTCGCAATCGAAGCGAGGAGTGGTAAAATCATCTCGGTCGTGGCCGTATTCGAAGTCAGTTCGGTCAGAAAGGTGATGACCGCGGTGATGGCTGCGACGAGAACCGGAAGCGGTGCGTCGCCGAGACCTGAAAAATAACCGCCGACCCAGGTTGAGAGGCCTGAAGTTTGAAATCCTTTTGCGAGTGCGAATCCTCCGCCGAAGAGGAGAATGATGTGCCACGGGATTTTCGCGAATACATCCCCGTCGAGAATTGCCCGTGCCCCGTTGCCGTCGGTTGTTTTTCTGAAAGCGGGAATGAGAAAGAGAATCAGGGCCATCGAAACAGCGATGGTGCCGTCGTCGATCATCCCGCCGAAGGGAAGGAATTGCGACCAGCCCGGAATCGTGGTGGAGCCTACCGTGAGATTTGTCCGGAAGATCCAGAGCAGCGAAGTCGCGGCAAAGACAATCATCACCGCTTTTTCCTCGAATTTCATGCGCCCCAATTTTCGATGCTCTTCGCGAATGAGATCAGGAGGGAGCGTCATGTCGGCCGGGCTTCGGAAAAGAACCCGTGTCAGGAGCACCCAGACGATCGCGAGAAGAACGATCGTCATGGGAAGCCCGAGAAGCATCCACTGGCCGAATCCAATTTGGTATCCGGCGGCTTCCGCGCCGGGAAAGCTCAGTTCAAAAAGCCGCACAAGAGCGAGATTAGGCGGGGTGCCCACGAGCGTGGCGAGTCCGCCAATACTGGCGGCGTAGGCGATTCCGAGGAGTAGCGCGACGGACAAATTGGCTGTTTTCTCCTCACCGAAACTCTCCTCGGTTTGTTTGATCACCGCGAGGGCGATCGCGAGCATCATAATCGCGGTCGCGGTATTGGAGATCCACATCGAGAGGAAGGCCGTTGCGAGCATGAATCCGAGGATGAGGCGGGAAGGTTTCGAACCCACCGAAAGGATGATTCTCAAGGCAATCCGGCGGTGAAGATTCCATCTCTCCATTGCCAGAGCGATGAGGAAACCTCCCAGAAAGAGAAAGATGATGTAGTTCACATAAACCGGGGGGACCTCTTTTCCATTCATGATCCCGAGAAGGGGAAACAACATGAGGGGGAGGAGAGACGTCGCTGCCAGAGGAATCGCCTGGCTGATCCACCATACGGCCATGAGAACCGCCACCGCCGCCATTTTAGTGACCGCAGGATTCCCGGGATCGAGATCAGCGAAAATGAGTATCGCAAAAAATGCGACAAGTCCGATCCAGAATCCCGGACTGATAAATCCGTATTTCCGGTTATTTACGCTGATATTCTCTCCCATAAGCTCGAATCATGTTGTTTCAGGATTCTTCAAACAAGCCAATCTAAAAGTAACCTGATCGCGGCGACAAAGTTGTGAATTGACCTCGCCTCAATCCTGACTAAAATCCCATTCCCTGCGATTAGCCGAAAGATGGTCTGGGTCTAATAAATCCTTAAAGAAACCATAATAAATTCGGCCCATTTTTCGAGTCCTCTTGGCACGAAAACTGAGCGTATTCTCAGGGGAGAACGTGTCGGAAGTCTGAAGTGACCCCGCCACGTTTTTCCCGCAATTTGAAAGAAATATGAGTAAATATCTGAAGATTCCCGAAATCAACAACAGCCTGCATCGCCCTGAACTGGAGCGCGATTCGTGCGGTGTGGGAGTGGTTGCTCATATTAAAGGGGAACGGAGTTACCGCGTTTTGCGCCTCGGGTTGGATTCAGTCTGCAACGTGACTCACCGGGGAGCCGTTAATTCCGACGGGAAAACCGGTGACGGCGCGGGCGTGACCACGAATTTGCCCTACAAAATTCTTCTTCCCGTCGCGGAGGAGATGGGCACGAAACTGAAAGCGGACAAGGATCTCGCCGTCGGCGTTTTCTTTCTGCCTCTCAACAATTCTGAGAATCAGACGAAGTTGAAAACGATCGCCGAAGGTGTCATCCGCGGCCGGAAGATCGGTATTATCGGCTGGAGGGATGTTCCCACAGAGATCAGTGCTCTCGGCCAGTTGGGAATCGACACCCTGCCTGAAATTAAGCAGCTCCTCCTTCAGCGTCCTGAAGGAATGGACGACGATACCTTCGAGCGTCAGCTTTACCTTAGCCGTCGCGAGATCGAAGACAAAGCGGATGCGGAAAAAATTGAAGAGTTTTACATCCCCTCGCTGAGTCATCGCCTCATCAGTTACAAGGGCTTCATGGTCGCGACAGCAGTTGAGGAGTTCTACCCTGATCTCCTCAATGAGGACTTCGAGACAGCGGTTTGCCTGTACCACCAGCGTTTCTCGACGAACACCTTCCCGACCTGGGCTCTTTCCCAGCCGTTTCGCATGCTCTGCCACAATGGTGAGATCAACACGGTTCGCGGCAACCGGAACTGGCTCAATGCCCGTGTCGGACAGTTCGAGAGCGATGTCTGGGGCGACGAGCTGCATCACTTGAATCACGTCATCGATCCCGATGGCTCTGACTCGGCAAGTCTTGACTCCGCGCTCGAATTGCTCGTTCTTTCGGGACGCTCTGTGCCGCACGCCATGGCAATGCTGGTACCGCCGGCGTGGAAAATTGATCCTTTCACAAGCAAAGAGGTCGAGGATTTTTACCGTTATCACAGCTGTTTCAGCGAGCCCTGGGATGGTCCGGCTGCTCTGGCCTTCTCTGATGGTCAAACCGTGGCGGCCTCGCTCGACCGGAATGGTCTCCGCCCTGCCCGTTACAAAATCACGACAGACGGGATTTTCTCCCTCGGTTCCGAGGTCGGAACCTGCCACCTCGACGACGACAAAATCGAGAAAAAAGGCCGCCTTGCCCCCGGTGAGATGATCGTGGTCGACACCATTCAAGGCAAAGTCATTTTCAACAGCGAGATCAAGCAAACCCTCGCAGGACAGCAGCCATACGGCGATTGGCTCAAGGAGCACCAAACCTCTTTTAAAGACCTCGTGGATCCGACTCCTCCGGTCGGTGACCCCGTGCGCGATCCGCTTTCCCGCTCTCAGTTGCAGATGGCGAGTGGCTTCAATCGTGAGGAAGTCGACATGGTCCTGGCTCCGATGGCCCTTTCGGGGATGGAGGCAATCTACTCAATGGGAGATGATGCGGCGCTTTCCGCTCTCTCACGTCAGCCGAAAATGCTGTTTTCCTACTTCAAGCAGCTCTTCGCCCAGGTGACCAACCCGCCGATCGATCCGATCCGTGAGTTCCTCGTCATGTCGCTGGAAGTGGATCTCGGACCTGAGCGAAACTTTCTCGCCGAAGATCCCGAGCACGCCGCAACGGTTCACCTTGAGTCTCCGTTCATCTTCACGCATCAGCTCGAAGCGATGCGGAATATTGAAGCGCTTCCCACAAAGACGCTCGATATCACCTGGCCGCAGCACAGCGGAGCCAATGCGATGCGCGACGCCCTCGCCGACCTCTGCCACAAGGCGGAAGTGGCGATCGATGAAGGCGCCCGGACCATCATTCTCTCAGACCGCTCGATCAATCACGACCGCGTCGGTATGCCATCTCTCCTCGCTGTAGGAGCGGTCCACCAGTATCTCGGATCCGTGAAAAAGCGGATGCTCACGAGCCTCATCATCGACACCGCTGAAGCGCGTGACACCCACCAGATGGCCTGTCTGGTTGGATTCGGGGCCACCGCAATCTGTCCGTGGCTCGCTCATGAGACGATGCAGGAGCTCGTTGAGAAGAACGCGAAAAACAAATTCGAAGGCGTTTCCGTTGAGAAAGCCCTCCTGAACTACCACAAGGCGCTTGAGAAAGGTGTCCTTAAGATCATGTCGAAAATGGGAATCTCGGTGCTCAACAGCTACCAGGGTGCTCAGATTTTCGAGGCCGTCGGTATTTCCGAAAAAGTCATCGCCCAGTGTTTCCCCGGTACGCCTTCCCAGATTGCCGGAGTTGGATTCTATGAGATCGCTGCCGAAAGTATCGCACGTCACTCCGCTGCCTTCAGTCAGGCGGTCCCGAATGATCAGGGCGAACTCGACCTCGGTGACCCCGGGCACTTCCGCTTCCGTCGCGACGGTGAGACCCACGCCGTCAGTGGGGGAGTCATCAAAAATTTCCACACCTTCGTTCGCAACAATGATCCCGATGACTACGAGCGTTATCTTGAAGAACTGAAGCTGAATCAGCCTCACGCCCTTCATGATCTCTTCGAACTGGTGCCGAATGACGAAGGTCCCATCCCGATCTCGGAAGTCGAGCCGATCGAGGACGTTCGCCGTCGATTCACCACTGCGGCGATGTCACTCGGAGCGATCAGCCCCGAGGCACATGAGATGCTCGCGATTGCGATGAACCGCATCGGAGGAAAATCCGACTCCGGAGAGGGAGGCGAAGATCCCCGCCGTTTCACGCCTTATCCCAACGGTGACTGGGGCAACTCGAAGATCAAGCAGGTCGCGTCAGGTCGTTTCGGCGTCAGCGCCGCTTATCTTATGTCCGCAGAGGAAATTGAGATCAAAATGGCTCAGGGGGCCAAGCCCGGTGAGGGCGGTCAGCTTCCCGGCCACAAGGTCAATGGACTCATCGCGAGACTTCGTAAAACACAGCCGGGAGTGACACTGATCTCACCTCCGCCGCACCACGACATTTACTCGATCGAGGATCTGGCTCAGCTCATTCACGATCTGAAAGAACTGAACCCCGCCGCGAAAGTCACCGTGAAGCTCGTTGCCGAAACCGGCGTAGGAACCGTTGCCGCCGGGGTAGCGAAAGCGAACGCCGATGTCATTCTTGTTTCCGGTCACGATGGCGGAACCGGAGCCTCACCGCTCAGTTCAATCAAACACGCCGGCCTCCCCTGGGAAATCGGCGTTGCCGAGACCCAGCAGGTCCTCATGATGAATGGTCTCCGTGACCGCGTCACTCTGAGAACCGATGGTGGTCTTCGCACCGGACTCGACATCATCCACGCCGCCGTTCTCGGTGCCGAGGAATACAACTTCGGAACCATCGCCCTCATTGCAATGGGTTGCGTTTACGTCCGCCGTTGCCACCTCAACACCTGTCCGGTGGGCATCGCGACGCAGGATCCGAAATTCCGCGCCAAATTCAAAGGCGAAGTCGATCACGTCGTGAACTTCTTCAACGCCG
Source organism: Verrucomicrobiales bacterium (assembly GCA_029213065.1). Lineage (GTDB taxonomy): Bacteria > Verrucomicrobiota > Verrucomicrobiia > Verrucomicrobiales > DEV007 > Arctic95D-9. The sequence continues at coordinate 99,610 of JARGPH010000021.1, forward strand.
TTTCCGAAGAGACCCGTCAGCACATGGCCCGCCTCGGTGTCCGCAAGCTCGATGATCTCATCGGTCACACCAAATACCTCCGTCAGCGCAAGCTGCCTGATCACCCCAAAGCAAACCTTATCGACCTCAGCCGCATCCTGAGCGATGTTGCCGAAGAGTCAGGAAAAGATCTGCCGCGCATCTGCGCACAGGATCGCAATGATGGCAACCACGCGGCACCGCTCGACGATCAGATCATCGCCGACCTCGGCGACAAGATTGCGAACAAAGAGTCGGCTGAACTCAGTTACAAGGTGAAGAACACCCACCGGAACATCGGAACGAAGCTCACCGGAGTGGTTGCGAAACACCACGGTGATCACGGACTTCCCGAGGGCACCATTGATATCCAGCTTTCCGGCAGCGCCGGGCAGTCCTTCGCAACCTTCCTCTGCAGCGGGATTCGCCTCACTCTCACCGGTGAAGCGAACGACTACGTTGGTAAAGGCATGGTCGGCGGAGAGATTCGCATCAAGCCGCCGCTCGATCGCAGCTTCGATCCTGCAGTGAACTCCATTCTCGGAAACACCGTCATGTATGGAGCCTCCGGAGGACACCTTTTCGCGAATGGTTGTGCCGGCGAACGCTTCTGCGTTCGGAACTCCGGCGGAACCGCTGTTGTTGAAGGCATCGGTGACCACGGTTGCGAATACATGACCAACGGAACCGTCGTCGTTCTCGGGGAAACCGGGAAGAACTTCGGAGCCGGCATGAGCGGTGGCGCAGGCTACATTCTCGACGAGCGGGAAAGATTCGAGAGGCTCTACAATCCTGAAATGGTTGAGGTGATTCGACTCGAAGAGGGTGACCTTTTCGCCGGAGAGCTCAAAGGACTCATCGAAGCACACGTCGCCGCGACCGACAGCGCCAAAGGGGCCGAGCTACTCAAAGACTGGTCCGCCTCGCTGGCCAAGTTCTGGAGAGTGCAGCCCAAAAGTGACGTCGCCGACGGCCCCGCTGAAAAAGCAGCCAAAGACGTCGCCTCGAAAAAGAGCTGATTCACCGGACCCAACCCTCCCGGGTCCGCCATTCAACCCTGTCAGGTCCACGACCCAACAGGGTTGAACCGGCCAGGTGGCTCGGTGTCCTCCTCGCAAGGTGGGCTCGAGTGGCCTGCTCGAATCACACCCTCATCGTCACCAACTGTGCGGTCATGAGATCGCTCCTCATGATCCGTAAGCTTGTGCGCAGAGTCACCGAACAGGTGAAACCGCATCGTGGTGGCCTCGCGATATGAGCCCGCGCAGGAACCTTTAAGCAGTTGCTCCGGTTCAACCTGAATAGCCAACGATATCGCGGAATAACCTTGATGAAACAGGGACTGCAGGACAATCATTACAGATGATTACCTGACGTGATATCACTTCGTGAGGTGATACTGATAAATTCTGTTCGGCTAGGAAATGAGATCACTACTTCTACTTTCGATTTTCCTTCCGGTGGTTGCTACTCAGTCCAGTCATGCTGATGACATTCCGTCTCCATTGGTTGAAGCGTTTTCTATCATTGATCGAATTGTTCCAGAGGCAACGAGGGAGCGGTTGACGCAAGTTGATAAGCGGAGAGTGAGGCCTGATCCGTTTACTGATGACGTTCCCGATGATGTAACTAAGGAAAAAACTTACGATGATCTGCGTGGCGGTATAGTGGAACAGATTCAGAAAGAGATGATGCTTGGCCCGCGTCATCCTAGTTTGTCACGAGCACCTAAGCATCGAGAGATTGAGAGTTTCTTCGTTCCATATTTTGTTCCGTTTGAGCAGCAACCAGACCTGCTTCTTGAATTCTATGTTAGGCACATCCGAGGAATGCCTATTCATTGGAAACGGACGCTAGTTGAACGTCGTGACGAGAATCTCCATTTTATTGGAGAAGGTTGGCGTGGTCTGCTATACGACATTCGATCAATGGAACGCTCAGCAGGATTGGAACTGATCAAAAAGCTTCGAGAATCGCTCGATGAAACAGAGAAAAAAATCGCAGAACAAGACGAGAAGTACGAGGGACAAAAGTAGCAGGGACAAAAAGTAGCAGGGACAGGTTAATAATTGAACAATGTTCTTGCGAACAGTTGTTTGGGCGTGC
>JARGPH010000054.1 GCA_029213065.1 Verrucomicrobiales bacterium
GAGACGGACTAGTTTCCTTCATTAGCGGGCTCTTCGAGGGCTTCCAGAAGGGCCTCATCTTCCGCATCGTATTCTTCGACCGCCTCGCTCCAGTAAATGACATCGAGGAGGTTGCAGTAATCGTCGGTCCAGAGAATCTCGGGACGCAGTTCATGTTCCCACTCACTCGGGAAGTCGGACTCGTTGAGTCTTTGCAGGAAATTCTCATCTTTCGAGATCAATACCCAATCCGAGTAATAGGTGTGCTCGTCTTCGCCATACTCCTCGACGCGGGTCGCGGTGTAGCCGAATTCGTTTGCGAGATTTCTCACCGGGTCGCTGAGATCGAGATGGAGGTTCGTGATGTGCACGACAAGGACACCGTCCGGTTTGAGGTGTTGGAAGTAGAGTGCGAAGGCCTCTTTGGTCATGAGGTGTAGCGGGATTGAATCGCCGCTGAAGGCATCGACGAAGAGTGCGTCGAATTGCTGTGGCTCACCCCGTTGCAGCTCCTGTTCCAGCACGATTCTGGCATCTCCGATCACAACCTCGACCTCGCCTTCGCACTTTTCGAGATAGGTGAAATGTTCCCGCGCCATTTCCTCGACCTGAGGATTGATCTCGTAAAAACGGAACCGGTCTCCTTCGGCAGAGAGTGTTGCAATCGTTCCCACTCCGAGTCCGATGATTCCGACGTGCCTTTCCCCGGCGGGAGCGTTGATAAAACTGAGCGCAGCGGAGACGCCGGATTTCTCGGCGTAGTAGGTTGTGGCGAGCATTTCCCATTCAGGATTCTGATACTGCCTGCCGTGACTGATTCTTCCGTGATAGAGCGAGAGGTAGCTTTCATCCGTGCCGGCGTAGGATTCGCTGACCTGGAGGACTCCGTAGAACCCGCGTTTGACGGCAACAGCATTTCCGTCTCTTTCGTCTACCTGCCTGGCGAGTCCGAAAACAAGGGCGCCGCAAAAAGCGATCCACAGGATCGTGCCGACCGTCACCGGAAGATTTTTAAATGAGCGATGGAAACGTCTGTAGAGTTCAATGCTGGTAAGTCCCGCGAGGAGGATCAGGGCAAAGTGGAGTTCGCGGTAACCGTTGAAAATGAGCGGGGCGATGAGACTTACGAAAATACCCCCGATCGCTCCGCCGAGAGAAATGAGAAGGTAGAATTCGGTGAGATAACGGTTCGCCGGTTTCAGTCGAACGACTTCCCCGTGACAGACCATGCAGCTGAAAAAGACCGCGCCGCAGTAGATCGCGATTTGGAGACCGAGGTGCCATTCGACATCGGCGAATTGGCGGTTCATGAGCACGACAAGCGCGGCGATTGAGAGCGTCATCGCCGGAATCCAGATCCGTCTCCGATACCAGCGGGAATGATCAAAGCTGATCACGAAGGTGAGCAGATAAAGCGACAGGGGAATGACCCAGAGAAAGGGGACCACGGCGACGTCCTGACACATCTGGTTGGTCAGCGAGAGCAGCAGCATCGAGCCGCAGGCGGCGAAGGCGACCCAGAGAAACTTATTGAGCAGGGTCGGCGGGGTCGTTTCTGCCGGTGTTTCCGAGGACGCGTGGCGGGTCGCATTTTTCACAAAAAGGACTGCGCAGGCGGCGGCAAGGATCGCATAAGCGGCGAAAGCCCATGACCAGATCAGCGTTTGCTGAGAGGTTCGCAGGAGCGGCTCAAAGAGAAAGGGGTAGCTGATGAGGCCGAGGAGAGAGCCCGCATTGGAAATCGCGTAAAGCCGGTAGGGCGAGCGTGTCGGGAAGGCTTCACTGAACCAGTGTTGCAGGAGCGGTCCGGAGGCGGAGAGAAGTAAGTAGGGAAATCCGACCGTGAGACCTAAGAGCCGGACAATCCCGAGAACGGGATGCTCTGAGCCGTCCGGTTTGAGGCTCTCCGACGGCGTGATCGGCAGGAGGCATACCGCGAGGAGAAGGAGACCGAGATGAATCGCGATCTGAACGCGGCGTTTTCCCCGGAGGACACTGACGAGCGCGTGGGCGTAGCCGTAGCCCGCGAGGAGACCGACTTGAAAAAAGAGGAGACAGCTCGTCCACACCGCGGGGCTTCCCCCATACCAGGGAAGGATGTAGCGGGCGATGACGGGCTGAATCTGAAAAAGCAGAAAGGCACTGAGAAAAATGGAAGCGACGAAAAGCGGCATGGCCTTATGAAACCGACGCTGTTTGAATCAGTTGCAGGGAATCTGCTAGAGTTTTTTGATACTGATGTTCCGGAAGCGGTAGGTCTGTCCTTTTTCGCCGTGGTGCTGGATACCGATAGGGCCGGAGGAATCCACGTCATCGTGGAGATCCGTGATGACAACGCCGTTGACCTCGATTTTGATATGGTCGCCTTTGCAGGTGATTTTGTAGGTGTTCCAGTCATTGCGCTTGAGAGCGCCTTTCACTTCGGGCTTTGCAAAGTGGGCCTGTGATTCCTTTTCGTATTCAAGGAACTTCTCGACTTTGGTGCGGCCTTTCTGGCTCGGCCAGATCCACTGGCGGCGTCCTTCGTCGTAGAGACCGCCTGACCAGCGACGCTCGGATCCATCGCATTCGGCCTGATAACCGAATACCTTGTTAGGCTCGACGTTGGCGCGGAACATAACGCCCGAATTGGCGGGGCCTTCGGGGAGGTGGATGTCGACCGTGACCTCGAAATCATCGAATGATTCCTCGGTTACGAGAAAGAATTTTTTATCGCTGAGAAGGTGGATCTCGCCGTCGACCACTGTGGCTTCGCCGTAGTCGAATGGATTCCTCCATCCATCGAGCGTCTTCCCGTCGAAAAGGGCGATGGATTCGCCTTTGGCTGCTGCCTTTTCCTCTGCCACGGCAGTGCCGATGAGCGAAAGAGAAAGGGTCGTGATAAGTAGGTGTTTAATCATCATTTTCCTGAACTTAACCAAGGGGCATGCCTTTGTTCAATCGAAGAATTCGTCCTGATCGAGCGGTTTTAATTCTAAGCGCTCCGGTCGCGGGTCAGCATGATTTGATTCCCGTCAGTATCTTCGCACATCGCTAGGTGCGGTGGTTCGCCGTCTTCCGGCTGTGGTTCGCGTTCGCAGAGACCTCCGCCTTCACGAACGGCGGCGGCACCGGCGACCACGTCGGCAACCTGGAGGGTGATACCGGTCCAGGTGCGTTTCCCTTCGCCTCCGCTGTGGATCGAGAGGATTCCTCCGGCGATGGAGAGTTCGGTGATGTGAGGGTTCTTCTTGATATCGGTGGCACCGAAGACCTCGCGGTAAAATTGAGCGCATCGCTCTGAGTCCTCAGCCCAGATTGTGTATTTGATTTTCTCTACTTGAAGCATGCGCGGAGTGTCGTGCCCCGCTTCCTGCAGGGCAATTGAAAACATTAGTTCGGCACATAGAGATCCGGACCGATTCCGCTGGGGCGGTGGTGGACGGTAACATCAATGTGAGGGCGTCTCGCTCCGGCTTTTTTGGCCATTCTGAGAAGTGACTGCCATTGAAACCAGGTGCTGACATGCCCGCGAAAGATAGGCACACCATTGTGGATCTCCACAGAGACCTGAACCTGAGGGTCTGTGTTCAGCAGTTTGATATGCTGATGGAGTGCATCTGCAATTCTCTCATCCGACAGTTCGTCGAAGGAATCTGAGACGGTGAGGTAGTTGGCGACGTGAACCACACCCGGTTGAGCTCCGGCGATTCGTCCGGCTCTCTCTTTTTCAAAATTGGTGTCGACCATTCCGTAGAGATGAACGTGAAAATCTCTCGAGCGGGGAATGATGTCGGCGAGCTCAAGGTAGGCATCTCTGGTGACGGCCTCTCTCACATTGCTGACGATGTCCTCGTCGGAAATTTCACGGTCGCTCCATTCAATTTCGATCCGGTTGTCGATTCCCTGAACGCCACTGGTAAACGTGGCGATCTCTTCAGCCGCTTTTTTGATCGAAAAGCGCTTCACCTTTCCTGCGAGTGTGACGATACCGGCTGATGAGGTGACACTGATTTCATCGGCGGCAGCGACGACGAGAGGATGTTGATTCATCGCAAGTTCGATGGATCGGGCAATCCGCTCGTCAGTGATCGCGGCAATTCTCTCGCTGCGGCGCTTCTCGTAATCGGCGTCAGAACGGATCGCGAGATTTGTCGCGTCGACCGTGATCACCCCGGGAATTCCCGCGAGGTTCACCGCTGTCGTTTTCTCAGTGGGCGTGAGAACGCTCCCTGACAGGGCCACTGCACGGTTTTTGACCTTAACCTCCACGTTTGATCCGTCGAGCACGGCGGAGTTCTCCATCAGTTCTGAAATGATGGCAGTGAGCTCGTCGTCGTTTGTGTCTCGTCTCGAATCCACTTTGAGGAGGTTGTTGATCGATTTAACACCCCTGATGTAGGCGATTTCGGATTCGATCAATTCCTTCTCCATTAAGGAATCGGTCGGGCCTGACAGCTCCACCACTCCGTCGGTTGAAGTGATTTGGATTCGACTCGCGTCGGCTGCTTCCATTTCGCTGATGAGAGATACGGAATGCTCCACGATTTCATCATCGGGAACGAAGGGGGGCTGAACGATGAGTTGGTTCACCACGGAATTGATTCCGGGAGTGGCAGTGGCAATCTCCGCGGCTGAGCGGGAACTGCTCAGGCTGTCGACGGAACCGCTCAAGGTGGCGACCCCTTCTTTTACTTCCGCCTCAATCGCCTGAGAGCGGATAGAGGGGGTGCGACGGAGTCTTTCCTCCAGTCCATCTTCAGGGGCGTTGGTGGCTGAAACTTCGTCGGTTGAGGTGTTTTCCGGTGATTGATCTGCTTCGATGTGACCGGCATGCAGGAAGCTCGCGATGACGAGGACTGCGACGATTCGAATAAGTCTTATAGGATCCATACCCTGTTTAAATCGCAGGTCTGATACCAGAGAGCGCCGTCGAAGGGATTCCCTGCTCTCAGGGGATCTAAGAGACTTTCACCGGGAGTGTGAACCGGCGGGATTTGCAGAATGCAAACAGCTGCTGCAAGGGGAGAGGGCGAAATGCAAGAGGCGGGGAAGATTGATTTCCGGACCGCGGGTAAGGGCGAAGATAAAGGGCTGCGGGTGATGGCAGTGCGGCGGAAAGGCTCGCACAAAGGCACAAAGCCACCAAGGTTTCTGAAACCGGAGTCTTCGCATTTTGGTTATCCTTCAAGAGGTCGCAGCCTTCGGCTTTGTGTCTTAGTGACTTTGTGCGAGGCGTCTCTTCGGGTGCTATCGTTGTCTGAAAAACTCGCTTCTCAGTATTTCCTCCGGGTTCTCCGGTTGCGAATTGGGCTGGTTTCGCGGATGAATGGGCGGGTTGAAAATCTCTTTTCCAGATGCGCTGCCGGTCTCACGGCGGCGGGATGACATTCGTGATGCGCTTGAAAAGCATCAGGTTGTGATCGTCTGTGGCGACACGGGATCGGGGAAAACGACCCAGCTTCCCAAGATCGCGCTCGAGATGGGGCGCGGGCGGGACGGAATGCGAATCGGGTGCACCCAGCCACGCCGGATCGCGGCAACTTCGGTCGCGAAGCGTGTCGCCGAGGAATTGCAGGTCCCGCTGGGGCAGGAGGTCGGCTATCAGATTCGTTTTGACGACCGGACCTCACGTGAGACCACCGCAGTGAAGTTCATGACCGACGGGGTTCTCCTCGCCGAAACACAAAACGACCCCGACCTGCGGCAGTATGACACCCTTATCATTGATGAAGCGCACGAGCGTTCTCTGAACATTGATTTCATTCTCGGATACCTTCATCGGACCTTGAAGCGTCGTTCCGATCTCAAAATTATTGTTTCCTCGGCGACGCTGGATGCGGGGAGTTTTTCGGAGTTTTTCGGAGACGCCCCCGTTCTCGAAGTGGAGGGGCGCACCTTCCCGGTTGAGGACAGGTTTCAGGAGCCGCTTCATGAGAGGGAACGCATTGCCGAGCAGGTCTGGCGGGCGGTTGAGGATCTCGAGGATGATGATTACCTCGGCGACACCCTTGTCTTTCTTCCCGGCGAGCGCGAAATTCGCGACACCGCTGATTTGCTGGAGGGCCGGAAGTCCTCACACATGATGATCCTACCGCTCTTCGCCCGGCAGGCCGGAAAAGAGCAGCAGGCGGTTTTCAACCCGATCAAAACGAAGCGCCGCATCATTCTCGCGACGAACGTGGCCGAGACCTCGCTGACGATTCCGGGGATTCGGTTTGTGATCGATTCAGGACTCGCCCGCGTGAGCCGTCACGAGACGGGCGGGGGGATTCAGCGCCTGCAGATCGAACCGGTCTCGCAGGCGAGCGCGCGTCAGCGACGGGGCCGTTGTGGACGTGTTAGCGACGGGGTTTGTGTCAGACTCTACAGCGAAGAGGATTTTCTGGAGCGCCCCGAGTTCACCGATCCCGAGATTTTACGAACCAACCTCGCCGGGGTCGTTCTGCAAATGGAGCATCTCAGGCTCGGTGATCCTTTGAAATTTCCCTTTGTCGATCCGCCTCAGCCGAAGCGTGTCGCGCAGGCCTACCGCGTTCTCGAAGAAATCGGGGCGATTGAAAAGCATCGTGGGCACCATGAACTGACTGCGATTGGCCGGACCCTCGCCCGCCTGCCGGTCGATCCGCGAGTCGGACGTATTCTCGTGGGAGCGAAGGATGAAGGTTGTCTCCAGGAGGCTCTTATCATAGCGAGTGCCCTTACGGTTCAGGATCCGAAGGAGCGACCTAAGGAAAAGCAGGAGGCTGCGGATCAGGCTCATGCGAAGTTTCGCGACAAGCGATCCGATTTCACTTCGTGGCTGCATCTCTGGTTCGCGATGCAGGAGGAACGGAAAAAATCGGGCAATGCCCTTCGCAAATTCTGTCAGAAGAACTTCATTAATTACCGGCGGGTTCAGGAATGGATGAATCTGCACCGCGAACTGAGGGATTCTCTCAAGAGCCTGAAGTGGAAGCTTCCCAAGCCAAACGAGCGGATCACCGATCCGGAGGACACCTACTCAGAACCGCTTCACCGCGCGATTCTTTCGGCGATCCCTTCCCAGATCGGAATGCATCAGGGGAAAAAACAGGGTTACAAGGGCACGCGGAATTCGACCTTTTTCCTCTTTCCGGGATCGGGCGTCTTCGGCGCGAGTCCCGCGTGGGTCATGGCCTTCGACATGGTCGAAACCGCGAAGCTCTACGCCCGCAACGTCGCCGCCTTTGATCCGGGGTGTTTTGAGAAAGTCGCACCGCACCTCTGCCGTTACAGCTACAGCAACCCGCACTGGGTCAAGGAGCAGGGCGCTGTCTACGGGGAGGAGCGCGTCACCGGTTGCGGGCTCCCCGTGATCGAAAAGCGGAAGGTCCACTTCGGTCGCATCGACCGGAAGCTGGCTCGTAGCGTTTTCATCCTCGAGGCGCTTGTGAACGGGAACACGCGCGCGCCGATGCCCTCACTGAAACAGAATCACGAAACGCTCAAGGCGGCGGAGCGGCTCGAACACAAGCTGCGACGGCTCGGGGGACTCGCTCATCCCGAAGCGGTCGTGGAGTTCTACGAACAGCGAATTCCGGAAACGCTTTGCACTCAGAAGGAATTCGAGAAATGGGTTTCAAGTCAGCCTGAAGGCACGATCGATTTTTCTCTCGAGGAGTGTCTTGTTCCCCAGGTCGAACCCATCGTGGTTGAGAACTATCCCGATTCGATCTACTCGCCGGACGGGGAGACCGAATTTCTCCTGCGCTATTTGCACAATCCCTCTGATCCCGGCGACGGCATCACCATGATCGTCCCGCTGGTGGAACTTCCCCATCTGCCTGACTGGTTCGGTGAATGGATGGTTCCGGGTTGGTTGGCGGAGAAAATGAGCGTGTTGATCCGCTGTCTGCAGAAGGACATTCGGACGATGCTGCCGGCGAACCGCGACGTCGTCGATGGATTTGTCGAGGCGTGGGAGGGCTTTGAACCTGACTGTGGTCTCGTTCAGGCGCTGATCGACTGGCTGCACGATGAATACAGCATTGAGATTTCGAGCGGGTCGTTTGATCTCGATCGTGTTCCGGTACATCTCGAGATGAATTTTGCGGTAATCGATGACAGGGAAAAGCTGATCCGCACCGGTCGCGATCTTGCTGCGCTCAAAAGCGAGCTGGCAGGGGAGGTGAAGGAGCGTTTCTCCAGCGTCGCCGGAAAAGGCCGCAACCGTCAGTTTGAAAAGGGTGAGGTCAAGCAGTGGGACTTCGGCGACTTGCCGGAAATGGTGGAGCTGGATCGTCACACGAAAGGGTATCCGCGCCTTCGCGATGCCGGACGCGAGTATCCGGGGATGAAGCTGTGGTCCTGTCCGGTTTGTGCGGAGCGTCATCATCGGCTCGGTGTCGCGAGGTTGTTCCGCGTTTCCCATCCGGAAATGATGGAGCGTTTGAAACAGGTTGTCTTTTCGGCTGGTAAAGCCGGAGGAAAACCGGCTCCTGCGTCCCGTCCCGCCGCGAAGTCGAAGGCGAAAATCAAATCGGATGGCTTCGGCTCCCTCGCGGCAGCGTTCGGAGAGTCGGCTCAGGCGTCGAAACCCGCACCGGTGATTCCGGCTCCCTCGCGGGCCAAGGCCGCTCCACTTGCGAACGGGCTTTCGACGGAGAACGCCTGGCTCTTGTCAAAAATCGGGATGCAACCGGATCGCAACCACGACGACCTCATCTCCCGCATCGTTTCGGAGAAGCTCGGTGGACCGATCACCGCAGCAGGCTGGAAGGAGGCCTCGAATCTGTCGCCGGAAGCGCTTTTCGAGCGTGGCGCGGAGGTCGCGGGGCAGATCAGTCGAATCCTCGACGTCGTTGAGCGCGTCAGTCGTCTTCTCGGAAATCGCGAGGCGGGATACGAGGACTCCTTTGACGATGCCGCGAACCATTTTGATCAACTCCTCTCGCCCGGCTGGATTCTGAATGCTGATTTCCCGAAAACGTTGCGCTATTTCGAAGGTCTTGAAATGCGTCTCACAAGAATGCTGGGAGCACCGCCGGTGAAGGATACGCAGAAGTTGGATCGCTATGACGACGATTCCGTGGAGATCTGGAATGCGCCGGAAAGCTGCGAATGCGGCCTCTGTTGCGAAGCGATGCAGCGGGAGAGTATTCTGCTTGCTGACAATGATTTGAGACTCAAGATCTTCGCTCCGGAGATTCGGGCACGTATGAAGTAAGGTGAGTCGAGAGGTCGGCTCTTTTTTGGCCGCGTGCAGTCCTCTTTCGACCCGCCTTTTTTGCGGGATGTGAAAAATCCACCAAACTGGCTCTAATCACTTGACGTAGTTAAGTTTTCTTTATAATCTTGTAAAACTGATAATTTAGATAAATTGTCACGATTGCCGTTGGTTGAATTGAAATGAAGTGTCCAAGTTGTCAGCGCCCAGTGGATCACGAGGCGGAAAGTTGCTATTCCTGCGGGTATAGCGAACTTGAGGCTTCTGAGCGTTATGGTAGCAATCACGTCGTCCTCAATCGCGTCCACGATGCCGCTCATTGTTTGCGCAAGCAGGAGCGGGATGAGCTGAGCGAGACGCTGGACCGGCTCGAATTGAAATTTCCTCAGATGCTGTTTTGCGTCTATCTCGGCAACCTTCCTTCGCACCTGTGCATCAGTGAGCTGGGCTTCTGGCTTTTGAATCACGGACAGGTCCGCGGTGCTGAGTACGCGCGCCCGAACGAGAATGCGATTCTCGTCGTCGTTGATATGGTCACCAAGCAGATCGGCATTTCGCTGGGCTATTTTGCGGAGACCTTGATCAGCGAAGAGGATGCCTACCGGGCTCTCACTTATTCGCGGCCGCACCTCATCAACTCCGAGTATGGCGAGGGCATTGAGAAAGTGTTCCTGCGTCTCAGCAAGGTGCTTCAGAAAAAGGGACGCAAGCTCCGTAAACTTTCACGGAGTCAGATTCACAGTACTTTGAACGGCGAAGAGGCGAACCTCCTCGATCTCCCGGCTCACCTCGCGCCGAATCCCGCGATGCGAAAAGAGAACCTCGAAGCGGCGGTTGAGAGAGAGCATCACGAGCCTCTGAAGGCCTCGCTCTCGAAAGTTCGGAACCTTATTCTGCTTCTGCTCATCCTTCCGATGCTCTCGCTCGCGGGGAAGATTGAGATGCCGGAATGGGAGGCTGAGAACAAAGCCGAAGAATACTTTCTTGGAGGTGGTTTGTGGCCTCAGGGGCTGATTCCCGATCAAAAGGTAGCTGCGAACGCTCCGGGTGCCGGCGAGACGACTGCCGCTTCGGAGACGATTCCTCCGAAGCCGACCTCCCAGAATGCGAAATTTTACGGTCCTCAGGGGCTCGTCGATGCCGGAAAAGCGGGAGATACACCGCCTGAGAGCATCGCTGCCAATACCGCCTACGAGTTGGAGGGGCCACCGGCTCCGATCACGGCTGAGGATGCCGAGACGCCTGCACTCGAGCCGCTTCCTCCCATCGAGGGACAGCTCGCTGACCTCTATTTTCAGCATCCTCCCGTCGATATGCTGATCGATCCGCAGCGTCTTCTTACCGAGCAGAAGTCGAACGATATAAAGCGTTTCCTCGAGTTCCACGCAGACGAGTCGGAGTTTCAGATCTACATCATGGTTCTCGGCGAGACTCAGTCGATTCCGGATGATGTCGACATGAAGAAGCTTCACAAGGAGTGGTTCTCTGACCGTCCCACCGTGGTGATGCTCTATTATCGCGAGCATCCCGAGATGACCGATCTGGTCTTCAATGACAGCGTCAGAGCCGGGCTTCCGAAATCGGTCTTTGAGCGGATTCGTCAGAACTGCCTTCGCGAAGGTGGTGCGACCGATGATGCACCCGATCAGGTTGAGAAAATGTCGATCGAGCTCAGTATTCAGCTCTACTGGTTGAGCCGTCTCATGGATCAGGATGGCAGTGCCGCTCAGGAAGAGGCCGCGAAGACTTCTGTTCATGACATGGCAGCTTCCGCCGACGCACCTGAATTGCTCCGCGAGTATGCTCCGGGAATTTTCATCGAAGATCCCAGCCGTCTCGTCACTCTCATGCTGACCCTGGCAATGATCGTCGCCGGGATCGTCGCCTTCGGAATGGCAGGATGGCTCGTGCTGCTCTGGCGCAGCCGCGACAGCGTGTCCGGTAAGCCGTTGATCTTTCCGAATTTCAAGATTGTTCCCCGTCTCGGAGGTGAGTTTTCCGGCGGTGGCTTTGCGAGCATGTCATTCGAGTTGAATGACAATTCCAGCTCAATCCATTAATCGGGCAACGTTGCAAGTCTGGCCGAATCAGGCCGGTTTTTAGGATTGCTGGACGGAAAGGAAACCCTTTCAATGCCCCCATGGCATACAAAGTTGGAATTATTGGATACGGATGGGCAGCAACCGCTCACGCAGATGCGATCAATGGAACCGAGCAGGGGAGTGTTGCCGCAGTGTTCTCGTCACGCCCCTTGAACGATGCGGAGGTTTCCGCCGCGCACGGGAGTGAGATCACGACCTACACCAGTCTCGAAGAGATGCTGAAGTCCGATATCGATGTCGTTTCGATCACGAGCTATCCCGATCAACACCGCGAGCAGGCGATCGCCGCGGCCAACGCCGGAAAGCACATCATCCTCGAGAAACCAATGGCGCTCAACTGGGAGGACTGCCGTGCAATCTACGACGCCGTCGTCGCGAACGGGGTCAAAGCCTGCGTCTGTTTTGAGCTTCGTTTTATCAGCCAGATGATGACGACTTCCCACCTCCTCGAGCAGGGAATGATCGGAGATCTCCACTACGGCGAGATCGATTATTACCACGGGATCGGGCCCTGGTATGGGCAGTATCGCTGGAACACGACGACGGAAAAAGGCGGCAGCAGTCTCCTCTCGGCCGGCTGTCATGCCCTCGATGCGCTTCTCCTCTGCATGGGGGATAAGGTTGAAGAAGTGACCTCTTATGCCACGCAGTCGAAGCACGAAATTTTCCAGAAATACGAATACAAGACCACGACCGCTTCACTTCTCAAGTTCTCCAACGGCGCCGTCGGAAAGGTCGCTTCGGTGATTGATTGTATCCAGCCATACTACCTCCACACCCATCTTGTTGGAAGCGAAGGGAGCCTCCTCGATAACAAGGTTTATTCGAACAGCTTCGGTCTCAGGGACAAAAAGTGGACCGAGCTGCCCATGGCGATGGCAGATTCCGGTGACGTCGCAGATCACCCGTATCAGGCACAGTTTCAGGCCTTTTTTGATGCGACCGACAAAGGTGAAGACATGCCCCGGACCAGCATTGCCGAAGCGCTCGAGACCTTCCGGGTTGTCTTTGCCTGCGACCGCTCCGCCGCAGAAGGACGCCCCGTAAAGACCTCCGAGTTCGTATAGAGCGCCATGCGTCAGATGAGGCAGGTGCCTTTTGCCAAAAGGCTCAATCCTCGACATCCGGACAAGAAACGCCTCCCCGAGTTCACTCTGCACCCATCAGCTTCAAAGCTATCCACGGGATGAGATTGAAGACGATCACAAGCACTTTGTAGTTCGCGAGGTAGCGAAAATATTCAATCCCCAGGGCGTCGCCGTTGTATTGGAAGAGCTTTGCGTGAATCCTCGTGATCCATGTTTTGCAGAGCGTGATCATGATCGTCGAGAACATGAGAAGGCCGATATTGAGGACGAGGCACCAGCCGAGAAACGAGGTGAGAACGGGTATCGAATTCATAATCCACAAGTCTATCAAAAAGGGAATGCCCCCTCAATCATCGAAAACAGCGCGCGATTGGCTGGAAATGAAAGCTCTCCACCATTCCATTTGCTGCATTTTCCCTGTCATTGAACCACTCGGGAGCTTGCGATTTGGCTGAGATGGGGCAACGTGCGCTGAAGGAAAACTGATGGCTATCACTTACTTGGAAGCGATACGTGAGGCGCAGGCAAAAGCGCTCTCTGACGATGATTCTGTCTACATCTACGGACAGGATGTGGCCGGCTTTGGGGGCGCCTTTAAAGCCACTAAAAACCTCGCGGAGCGATTTCCCGGACGGGTTCTCGACTCTCCCATCAGCGAGGACGCCATGATCGGCTCCGCAATCGGCGCGGCGATCGAGGGGATGCGCCCCATCGTGGAAATGCAGTTCGCTGATTTCTCAACCGTCGCCTTCAATCAGATCGTCAATCAGGCGGCGACGCATTACTACCGCACCGGCGTTCCCTGTCCGCTCGTGGTGCGGCTTCCCTCAGGTGGAAACGAGGGGAGTGGTCCTTTTCACAGCCAGAGCCTCGAGTCCATCTACGCGCATTATCCCGGGCTCGTCGTGATGACTCCCGCGACGGTGGAGGACGCCTATTCGATGCTCCTCGAAGCGATCGCGATCGATGATCCCGTCATCTTTTGTGAGCACAAATTTCTCTATTACCACCTGAAGGCGGAAGCGCTCCCAACCGAATCCCTGCCCGTAGGCCGTGCCCGGGTGGCGAGAGAGGGACGTCATGCCACGATCGTGACTTACAGTGCGATGGTGCACGAGTCACTCAAGGCTGCCCGCACTCTCCACGAGGAAGGATGGGAAATCGAAATCGTCGATCTCCGTACCGTGAAGCCAATCGATACCGACACCGTGCTCGGATCGGTCGCGAGAACCGGCCGACTCCTCGTCGTCGGAGAAGGATTCCCCTGGGGCGGCGTTACTGCCGAAGTGGTTTCCCGCGTCGTTTCAGATGGTTTTCACTTGCTCGATGCTCCGCCTCAGCGGCTCAATTCCCGCGAGACACCGATTCCGTATCATCCGAATCTGTGGAAAGCGCACCGCCCCACTTCGCAGAGCATTGCCGAGGCTGCCCGTCGTCTGCTGCACCTTTAGTATTCCCGCCGCATGACAGGACTTGACCGTCTCCCCGAAAGCGACCCGACCACGATTCTCCGCTATCGGGACGGGATCTACGCCGCTGATCTGCTCACTGCGGCGATCACCGAATTTCAATTCTTCGATTACCTCGCGGATCATCCCGGGACCTTGTCAGAGATCTGTGAACATTATGGCTGGGACAGGCGTCCCGCCGATGTCCTTGTTACGCTCGCGAAGGCGAACGGCTTCGTTCAAGAGGACGAAAACGGCGTTCTCTCGAATACGATCAATGCGAGCGAACACCTCTGCTCAGGATCGCCCTGGAATTTGTCAGAATACTACGCCTCGTTGCGCAACCGGCCCGTGGTCAGTGATTTCGTCCGGGTCTTGAAAACCGGTAAGCCGGCGCACTGGAGCGGACTGGATGAAGGGGCTGACGATGACTGGCACGGCGCAATGCTCAGCGAAGCGTTCGCGAAAACCTTCACAGCGGCGATGGATTGCCGCGGCGTCTATCTCGGGAAAAAGCTCGCTGATGCGATTCAGGATCTCCTCAACCGTGGCAAGTGCCTCCTCGACGTCGGTGGAGGCTCGGGCGTCTATGCCTGTGCGCTCGCGGCGAACACTCCCGGGCTCAAAGCGCGCGTCATGGAACAGGTTCCCGTCGATGGGATCGCCCGCGAAGCGATTGAAAAACGCGGTCTCAGCGATCAGGTCTCTGTCGTCGTAGGAGACATGTTCAACGACCCCTGGCCGACGGACTGCGACCTTCATCTTTTTTCCAACGTCATGCACGACTGGAACACCGACGAAATTCTGAAACTGCTGGAGCGCTCCCGCGCCTCTCTCCCCGAAGGGGGCCACGTCATCATTCACGAGACCTTTCTCAACCTCGACAAGACCGGCCCGCTGCCCGTCGCCGAGTATTCCTGCATCCTCGCGCATTCCACTCAGGGGCGCTGCTATTCCGTCGCCGAGATGAGCGATTTGCTGGTTGAGTCAGGATTTCAATTCGAATCCTTTCAGGAAACCGGCGGCGATCGCGGAGTGATCGTCGCAAGCGTTTCCTGAGTCGGATCCGAGAATAGTTCTGGTTGAAGCGGGGATAGGGGGCAACTTCTCAAATGAGAACCTACCATTCCATTTGTCCGCTCGTGCTGTGCCTCGCCACGCTCGTTTCGTTTTCCTCCTGTGAGAAGCCGGACAAACCGGTCGCTGAGAAAGCCGACCGCCCAGAGGTCATTGAAGTGGATGCGGCGCCTGCAGTGGAAAAGCCGGCCGAGGTGCAGGAACCCGCGAAAGCCGTTCCCGGCTCGACCGCCCTGCCGCCATTCGATCAGCTGTCCCTCGCGGCTCAGGCGGGGCTGGGCGATTACTATACTGTCGAGAACATCAACGAGGCCGGGGAAGTCATCGAAGCGCTCGCACCCGAAGCCCGTGACCGCATCGTCGAAGCCCTGCGAAACGGAAAGAAAATTGAAGCGGTAAAAGTGGTCCGGGAAAAAGGAGGCATCGGTCTTGCTGTCTGCAAAATTGCGGTTGAAATCATATCGATCAAAGAAGGGATCCATCCCGACCTTTGAGCGGAGGGGAAGGCGGCTTGTCAGAAGGGGAGAAGCTTCGTATCGCGGTCTCTGTGAACGAGGAATCCGCTCTGCCCCTTTTAAATGACAGACTTATGCAAAAAGCGGTTGCGGAATCGATATTTTCGACGAGAATCCAGTCCGCTCTCCAGCAAAGATTTTTAAATCGCGGGATGGAGCAGTCTGGTAGCTCGTCAGGCTCATAACCTGAAGGTCGTAGGT
>JARGPH010000022.1:0-70978 GCA_029213065.1 Verrucomicrobiales bacterium
GTTTGAGTGATGTCATCCCCGACCGAGAGCGCGGATGGATTGAAATGATAGTGATTGAATTACCCTCACGCGTCAACTCCACGGCGGGTCGGGGATTGATCATCCACGACTTGTTATCCCCGTTTGTTTCGCTTGCTGAGCGTATCGATGTTGTCTCGCGCGAAGTCCTTGCCGCGGTCGAGGTAATCCAGATTTTGCCACAAGCTCGTCTCGTCGTCGCCAGTGAAATACTTCTGATCCAGGGCTTCGACTTCGGCGTCAAATATCGCGCCCATCTCCTCTGATATCTCACTCAAATGATCGAGGTCTTTCGTCGGATCGAGCGGGAAGCCGCTCCTGCCCATCGTCGCCCGCAACTCAAGAACTGCTTCTGCGGCCAAAGAATTCCCGATCTTCGAAAGGGCCGAGTGGGCGCGTGCGACTGTATCAAAATGCTCATTGCTAATCATCGAGGTAAAACCGCTGCCGGTGTCGCAGGTGAACTCCCAAAGATCCCGAATCACCCTCTCTTCTGGGAAAAGCATGTGATCATGGATGCTGTGATACTCTGGCACACCCGAGCAGAAATCGCTGAAAAAGCGGTGAGTGTCTAACTTCAGGAGTTCATCGATGTCATAAGTGATCTCGTAGGTTCCCAGTCTTTGGTTCGCGAAATCCAGCACCTCGGAATAACCTTTCTCCTGCGCCCAGTCCGCATCATCTCGGATCGGCGGCAAGCCTCTTCGAAACAGCAATAGTAAGGTTGCTGGACTATCGGCACACCTCGCAGCATAGGAAAGCCGTCGTCGCTCTTCCTCGTCATCCGGTATCGATGCACCAGTATCCAGCAAGAGTTCTACGAAGTCAGTGTGACCATAATCGACTGCGCGAAGTAATACCGAGCTAGGGCGAAGAGAGGGTCTTCTCTTGTTGGCTGGCTCCACGAAATTTGGATTTGCGCCTGCCTCAAGCTTTTCTCGCGCAGAGAGAAGATCGCCAGATCGAGCAGCAAGGAATAGACTCCAATCGGTCTCGAACTGAGTGCTCATTCTTTGGAATAACGTCGAAGTCATCTCACACCTGACCGAGGGTGGATTCCGATTTCTGGGTTAGTGGTTGAATGGTCATAGTGCTTTCGACTCGCCAAGGGTCAGGTGTTGAGATCGACGCCTTGTTATGCCCGTTTGGTTAGATGCGTCCAATCTCTGTTCCCGTAGTTGTATCAAATAATTGGCAGGTTGCGAAAAGTATCTGAGCACCTCTCTGCACCAATTGGTTGTGTCCAGAAACCCCGATTGTGGTGCGGTGCAGATCATCTTCATCAGTAAGAAGCCTCTGGTGAACATAGGTGGTTCGAGGCTCCTCAAAGAAGTGCTGTGTGTAAGTCAAAAGACCGTTGTCTGAAATGGCGGCCCTGCGAAACTCTGATCCCCGATCTGGTATGATCTCTTGAACGACATCATGAGTTCCTAAAGGAACAATCCTCAGCGGGCCCTGGCGTTCATTCAGGATGATGTGCCCGTTCGATTCGACAATGTCTCCGAGATAGTTGGATCGGGAAAATCGGAGTGGTTCCAGATCGTCCTGAATGAGAACCACTTCAGATTCGGAACTCTCAGCAATCCATCGGCCTCCGATGGCTGCGATTTCGTTTGCTACCGGTCGTGAAGAGAGCTGTTCTCCCGAGGCTGAGTTAATCCTGATGAGTTCATCGTCGATCTGAACTGCAAACGATGATCCGTCTGAGTCCAAACCATGAAAACGAACCTTTCCACTTTTCGTCCAGAACGCCCCCGATTGACAATTGATGGCGCCGAAAACATCTGAGTAAGATCCACAAAATCCCAAAAACCCGTCCCCGAGCAAGACTGGATTACCAGCATCCGTATCTTTGATGGTCACGGAAGGTGTTCGTTCAGGTAAAACCTCGATCAGCGTCGTGTCAGCATCTGTATCGAAGTAAACACCAATCAGTCTTGCCTGACCATCAGTGCAGAATTCGTGGAAAAAGTCGGCCATTTTCTAGGCATAACGTTAGAGGAATCTCAGCCCGATCAGAGGGCGAGACCTCGACGGGAGGATAAAGATTCTAATCAGGGAAGTCAATCAACTCGAAACGTTATCGGGCTTGAGATCTCCGCCTTGTTGTGGCCCTTCGGCGTTTTGTTCAGCGCCACCTCTAGACTCGCGATAATGGAAAATCGAACCAGCGAGAAACGTGAAAAATCCCATCACGACTGCAAAACCACCGAATACGATTGTCATCGCAAGCTCTGTAAGAAAAAAATAAATGACCCCATAAGCTATCGAACCGCCAAATAAAGCAGCAATCGAATATCGCCAGAAAAGACTGTGGCCTGGGATAAGTCGAAACAATGGCGCAAACACAAGGAACCCGATAAAAAATCCGTAGATCCCTGTCCAAACAAGCGTGAGAAAATACTCACGACCGAATGGAGCACCGAGTATCGCGAGAGCCACGGTGAGAAAAACCGCTGCTACGAGATACCCGACACCAAGTGCTTGAAAGATTTGCCGGTATTTCATTTTCCAGCCACAACGTCAAAGTCCACACATCCGCTACCGGGAGCGCGGCCTCGACTCGGGGTTAGGGTTGTAGTTATCAGTGAAATTTCGACTCATGGCGGGTAGCGGATTGTCGTGCGATGTCTTGTTCTGCGCCTGTTGTCGGTTCGCGTTCACAATACGATGAGCTTACCATCTGGATACTCTCCCTGCCAACCGCATGGCCAATATCCATCCCTGAAATACGGAAGAAGCTTGGTGAAGAATGTGAGATCCGGTGCGATGTCGCTCACAAGCTTCTCGTAGACTGCGTAGCGGATCGCAGCATGCGGAAGATCAAGTAATTCGTGAGCATACGAATAAGTCTCCTTGTAGTAATCGTCGTATCTCTCAAGTAGGTCTTCGAGAAGGTCACTTGGATCGATCGGGCACTTGTATTCGCGGTCGAGGGCGCTCTGATCGGAAAGCCGCTGGTTCCCCAGAATCACCGAGTCTATCTTGCCCTGCTCAATCCCCATCGCGCCGCCCCAGGGACGTTCCTGACCGTCAAGTATCCACTCAAGATCTCCCCGCACGAGATCGGAGTCGTTCGGGTGAGGTTGCTCGATCCTTGAGAACCACGGATAGGCTTCGAGCTCCTTGATCAGATCCCATACCTCTTGAGTTGTAGTGCCAAACAGCATGTGGGTGACGCAGTTTTCTTCGCAGAACGTCCGAGTCATCCTACGCCTGACCGAGGGCGCGCTCCGACTTCTGGGTTGATGGTTGAATGGACATGGGCGGAATGAACTCGCAGCGTGTCAGGCGTTAGGATCGACGTCTTGTTCGCTGTTGGTTTGTTCGTTGGCGCTGGCAGCAAGGTAGACTTCAGTGCCCACCGGAATATCAAACTTGTGGATCTCCTTGGGAAGGGAAAATGGAGTGGCTTCAAGCCGCTTCGCGCCTGGACGATAACTAATCATCTCAATGTCTTGCAGATTCGTCTCGATAATATCCCCGAGAGGAGTTCGGAGAATGAGGGGTTCACCCTTCCGAACGTTTGGAGTCCCCTCAGTCCATGGAATACCTGGGACAACCACCACGCCTCGCCCCTCTATGGCAAAGCGGTCGGTAATCGTGAAAAGGTAGGTATGATCCTGAAGGTTCATGTAGACGGACTCTAAATCACGATCATAAAATCGGACTGCTCGAAATACTCATCGATCTCACTTGGAAGCGTGTCCTCGCGGTGGGCTAAAACTGTAAATCCGCCTCGATGGAGGGGCTCAATGGTATCAACGCGATTGATCCCCGGAGCGCCCTCGACACATGCTCGGAGCATTTCAACAAGATTGGGATCCTCGCTGAGTGCGGCATCTCGCGGAACCACGCGTAGGTAGAGGTGCATTTTCTTCAGCGAACGTAAAGGCATGGCAACCCTATCCGAGAGCGCGATACCGAAGACAGAGTAAGGAATCGAATCAGAAAAGTCAATCAACTCACTACGGGATTGGGGTTGCCATCGCTGCCTTGTTGTGACTTTGTCAGGGTGTGTGCGGAGCTCCGTGGCGAAGAATCCGTCTTCGGAGCCTATCCGCCGGATCCTGCGCCCTGCCTATCCGCCATCGGTCCTGCGGAAGCCGAAGGACAGAACCCGAGTGCGAAGAATTGGGGAAGTCTTGCTCCATTTTTCCGGCACAACGTCTGAGCGCTGGCGCCCGCTACCGGGAGCGCCGTGTCGCAACAGGGTTAAGTGTTAGAGTAAAGAGGGTCATGTCAACTCGGGGGGGGTAGCGGGTTGTCCAGCCGCGCCTTGTTCGGTCTTGGTCAGTCTGCGAACTTGGCTTCGAGCTGTTCAATCGGGGTCTCAGCTTCGTTGGCGACTTCATAGTTCTTCTCATGTGCCCCAAGCTCTTCGTTGGAGATGAGGAACTCCTCGACCAGTTCGGGATCAAAGTATCCCTCAGGCGAGCATCCCGCCTCGATAAAGTTCACGAGGCCGTGAATTGCAGCCTCGCACTTTGGAGCGTCGACTTGTTTGAGGCTGTGAAGGACGGCGAGAATCTCATCAACGTCAGTCTGATCGAGCCCGTCGAAATAAAGCAGGTTGGTGAACTGAGTAAGAATCGTATGAGGATCGTCGAATGGCTCCTTTGAAAGCTCCCGAACAATCTTCTTGTCTCGCTTCAGTCTTTCGCGCTCTTCAGCGTGTGCCTTGGCAGCCTTCTCCTTCCGCTCGATGCGCCCTGGGTCCTTCCAGCATGGCATGCAGCGGTTGTCGGTTGCGTCGGCCGTGGTCTGAAGAATCTCAGCACCGCATAGTCTGCATGTTGTCTTCACAGTCATTTTTTGACCGAACGTTCGAGACATGCCGCTAGATCCGAGGGCGGCAGTCGCAAACAGGGTTGAGTGTTGAATCAATTAGGGTCTGTCGACTCATGGCGGGATCTAGTTGGCATCGTCGCCTTGTTCTCTTTCGGGGCCAAGGTGCCGAGCATCGTTTTTCGGGTTTGATTCGTCCCGATGAAAGCGCGAATCTCTGTCAAAGATCAATTTGCCTTCATCTAGTGAACCCAAATAGGCTTCAAGAAAATCCATTTGGTCGGGAGTATTGGTGACGGTTAGTTCGCCCGTCTCCTCATCATATCTGACGTTTGCTCCTGGAGAAAAAGCAATTCCGGCATTTTCTAAGGCTGCATGTGGCGTTAATTGCCCGTCTTCATAGATCCTCTCTGGCGCAAAGGGATCTGGAGCAGTCAGTTCTGGAGAAATCATTCTCTCGTAGATGGCCTTGGGCAGTGCGTATTTATTCGTCAATCGATTCGGATCAGAAGGTGAATCTAGAACAACTTGGTGTCTGATAATAGAACTAACAAAGCTCCTCTCTTCGTCTTCGCTTAGCACCGGAAAAGTTTCTACGACTTCGCCGATCAACCTCAATTGATCAGCTGTATTCGTAACCTCTAAAGTTCCTTCTTCAGGGTTGAAGATGGCCCTACATCCCGTCTCTAGAGTAATTCCATACTGATCCATGAACCCAGAGACATTGTGTCCGGTTTCAGAAAAAGGCTCTGGGGGTGGTGGTTCTATGAGCTGCATGAAGTTCAGGGGAACCCTAAATGTTTTAGTGAACAATTGATGTGACTCAGCGTTCGGCGATATACCGCCTTGCCTAATCTGCATAGATTCGATTTCTTGATCCTTCCTCGACGGTGGATCACTGCACCCAACCATTGCAACGATCACGGCAGTCGAAGTTGCCAACGTTGTGAAGCGTGCAAGATCCCGATTCATTTTTAAGATAACGTCCGAAGCATGGCAGCCTGATACGGGAGCGATGCTTCGATGACAGAGTAAGGATTCGAATCAGGGAAGTCAATCAACTCGCAACGGTATCAGGCTTGCCATCGCTGCCTTGTTGGGCGCCGGTGTCAGGACGAGTCTCCGTCAGAAATCACACGCTCGCGTGGCCAATCGAGAAAAATCTGGAGTCCCTCTTGCAAAGCTTCGCCGAGGCGTTCGCGAACCTCCATCAAGGGCAGCTCATCGAGGATGCGAACTCGATGAATCGACCATTTTTTCGTATCGAAACAGAAAGCGCTCACTGCAGCCGTAAGCGTTAGCGGAAGCTCCTCGGAGAGATCCGGGGGTCGGTTCGTTTTGGGATCTCGATTTCCGACACGAAAGTCGAATGTTTGGAAGTAGCGAGATTCGTAGTCGGATCTTTGAATTGTTCGGCACGGAGGGTTGAAGTCGCCGTCCTGTGATCTCCGAAACTCGAAACCGTGCTCCCCTGCGAACGATTCAAGCAGAGGGGTGAACTCTTCCAGCGCTTCGTCCAACTTAATGATCAGAGGATGAGAATGGCCGGATGTCATTTTCTTCGCCCAACGTTTTAGAGCACTCTGCCCTGACGGCGAGCGCCGGTTGATTGTGTAGGAAACTCGTGGATCAGAAAAGTCATTTCGGCTCGGTGCGGTCAGGGCTTGAGTGCCTCGGCTTGTTCGACCTGATTTGTCTCTCTGTTTTCATCCGCGGTAAGTGTTTTCACGCCCCATACGCCAGCGTATATCAAACCACTTGCAACCATTGATGCAATAACCCCACTAACAAATCCAAGAACTTTGTCACGTCGACGCTGAACCTCAGACGGGATTCCTGCTACATCCCTAAAGGCAGAGACTTCGCTATCTAAGACCTTTGCAATCGAGTCCTTCTTTGCTTCGAGTTCTGCGGTCTCGCTGCTGAGATCACTCAACTCCTCAAGTGCCTTCTTCACTTCGTTCTTGTGGCGGGAAGCATCGGTTCGGAGTTCGTCGATTGCATCTAATCCTTGGGAAAGAGCTTCCCTTGCGTCGTCCAACTTCTCGATCCTCTTATCGATACTTTTGGAAGTGGTATTGATCTCCCATTCTACAAATGGGGCCTTAATAACTATCCGTGACCTCCTGAATAGTCTGCCGAATTCATCGACGACCATTTCAATCGCCTTCGCTACTATTGAGATTTCCATTTCTAAGTCGAACGTCCGAGACCTGGTAGCCTGATCCGGCAGCGGTCTCTCGCTTGAAGGTTAAGTTTTTGAATCAGGGAAGTCAATCAACTCGCGACGGGAACAGGCTTACCAGCGTCGTCTTGTTCGGTCCGGTTTTGGGTCAGCCATCGAACCACACGTCCGTCATTCGAAAGGAGTCATCGAAACTGACAAAAAGGTCTAGTGAAGAATGTGTCGGAACGCCCTTAAGAATGATCTCGTGATCCTCGTCCGCAATGATCTTGATCGTTTGGAGTGACAACAACTCTGCAAGATTCCGATGCTTTCGTGGGAAGACTGACCAATCACCGTATCTTCGAAGCAGGTTCCAAACCGGAAACCATCGCGACAGGAAGATCTCCGTATACTTTTCGTGAGTAGTAGCAATCAAAGCGGGTGCCGAACTGATAAATTCGTCCCAGTCGAGAGTGTCCTTTGGCGGGTGGAGAACAACTTTGACCGTTCCAGCCGTCGCTGCGAGTTCACCGGTGTAGTAGAAGAATTCGTAACCGTTCAGAGTCTTCTGCCAAAGATGAAAGTCGTCGAATCCATCGAGTGTGATCTTCTCCGGCTTCATTTTCTAGACCGAACGTCCGAAGATAGGCAGCCTCACCGGGAAGCGCCACTCCGAATCTGGGTTAATGTTTGAAGGATCATGATGCCTTCGACTCAAGGCGGGTGAGGCTTGCCTACTCTGCCTTGTTCGGCTGTTGCGGTCGTGGATGTCGCGTGAATGTGATGGATTGTGCCTTGTCTTCACTAGGTCGATTAACTGTGACAGTGTCTGAATCAGCATGGGAGACGATGAACTCGGAATCCTTCTGACCGAACCGAAAGGGCTTGCTGACTTCGACGAAGATGGGACGTGTTCCGGCATCCGCTTTTCTCGGGTGGAAACCGACAAAAATCGTCGAAGCAGTTGTCTTAGCATCGGGCTCAAGTGCTTCAGGTTTATCCTTGGGGGTAACTTGGACCTCGACTGCACCATCAATTTGTCGGATCACTCTGAGCAGTCCGTCCGGCGAAACCTTTCCAGGTTCGAGAGTGATTTCGGGGGTCCATGGTTCAACGGTGCCGCCGACACGTTTGAACCGGAAATGGCCTTTAGAAGTCTTTCCCAAATAACGATAGGTCACGGATTTTTGAATGAAATCGACGTAAATCCAATTCCCAGTGTCTGCGATGGATTCACTGTCTTTTGCTGCACTGGCTGCTACCAAAATCAGCAGTATGGAAATAGTGCAAATCAGTTTCATTTCTGAGCCGAACAGTATATTCATGAACGATTTCCGGCTCATTCCGGGCACTTACACGGATGGGACTTAAGGAATCGTCACTGAAGACTACATCGCTTTTCGCCCTCTACGTCAAGGGTTTACAGCCTCTAGATCAACTTATTTCTGCTTCGCCTCATTATTTTACATTTCGTATAAAAAGGCAAAGTGTTACAGGCCCGATCATTTACTTCGTATTACTATATAATCCACACTCCAAGATTACTGTATAAAGCGAAGTAGGTATTTTTTATTTGCTTATTTGAACACCTCTTACTTTATTGTTCTCATGAACAAGTCATCGGCGAACTCTTTTTTCTGGCGGGATGATCTTGCTGCATCGAGAGATGTAAGTGATCAGGACAAAATCGGTTACGAAATCACTCTGACGTGGTTTGAACGCTGGCGGAGAGGAAAAGGGCTCAGGCCGGGACGCGAGTCGGCCAAAGCGTTCTGGCGGGCGCAGGTGCTTTCAAAGGATCGGAAATCATGGCAGCTCGCTCAGTGGTCGGAAGCAATTCGGTGGTTCCTTCAATGGCTTTCTTTTTGCGAAAAGCACGGCGGGAACGGACTGAGTTTATCGGAGCGGGTTTACCGGAAGACCCACTATTCAGGAGCCCGCCGTGGACTAGCGATGGATACCCGCGATTGCTACGCGGGCCATGCAGGGCGCTATGCGCACTGGATAGAGTCCGGGGAGATCAGGAAGCACCATCCTGAATTCGATGCTCCCGACGGAATGGCCCGGGCGATCCTCAATCCGGAAAATGCCCGACATTTCCTGACCTGGTTAGTGGCGGAACGGAAGTTAGCCTATACGTCGCAAAAGCAGGCTCTCAATGCGCTCGCGTTTTTCTTCCGCGACGTCTGCGGGTTTGAAGAAGTGGACCTCAAGGTTCGTTTTCAGAAAACCCACAAACGCATTCCCGTGGTACTGGAGAAAGAGGAAGTGACTAAGGTGCTCTCGGATTTACCCGAAGCCTACCACTTTGCCGCGAAATTGCAGTATGGGACCGGTTTGCGACTCAGCGAACTGATGCGGCTGCGGATCAAGGATGTGGATATCGAGCGGGGAATTGTGGTGGTACGCGGCGGGAAAGGTGACAAAGACAGGGTCACGGTGCTACCTCAATCCCTTGTCCCGGAACTAAAGGAATGGAAGAAACGAAACCGGATAATTTGGCAGGGTGACCGGGACGAGCTGCAGCCCGGGGTCGGGCTTCCGAATGCACTCGAGCGAAAGATGCCCCGGGCGGGTGAAACCTGGGAGTGGTTTTGGCTGTTCCCCGCGCGCGGATTATCGAATGATCCCGATTCGGGTATTCGAAGACGCCATCACCTCCATCGAAAGGTGTATGCGGACAATGTCAAAAAGGCGGCGGCCCGTGTTGGGATCGAGAAGCGGGTTTCCCCCCATGTCTTCCGACATTCATTCGCAACGCACCTCCTGGACAGTGGTGTCGATATTCGAACGTTGCAGGACTTGCTTGGTCATGAGGAGCTTTCTACGACCCAAATCTATCTCCATGTCACGAAGAACGGCGGGGCATGCGGGGTGACTAGCCCACTTGATAGGATCGATCTAAATACCGGTGGCTGTGCGGATTACACTTCGACAATTGATGATATCCCCTTTCTGGCATCAAAGGCGGGGCGGTAGCGCCTCCCGTGGATTCCAGAAAGTGTTTTTGCGCCAGGAGAAGCGGCACGGCTGCAACGCCCGGAAAGATGGTCTCTGATTCAGGCGAGCGTGTTGCATCTTCGCGGGCTTCTGAACTGGCCTCACAGTTGACGGGTTCAGTAAATAATGCCTGATTCAAGAGATAGAACCACATTCTCACGGAAGTTCGTATCCAACGCGATCTCCCTTTTGCGTATCTCGCGCCTTTTTGCGGCGAAAACGTTCAGGTCCCCTGCCCTACCCGATTAGCAGGAAGTGGGCACCCCGAGCGCGAGCTTCACGGAATGAGGAATCGCCCCTTTGACGAATTCAAGGCACTCGACGGCTCCGGTCGGTTTGCCGGGGAGCGCGATGACGAGTGACTTGTCCACCATCGCGGCGAGTGAACGCGAGAGAATCGCATTCGGTGTGATTTCGAGGGAGCGCATTCTCATGGTTTCCCCGAAGCCGGGAATCTCGACTCTCATGATTCCGCGAATCGCCTCGGGAGTGACGTCACGGGGATCGACCCCGGTGCCGCCGGTAGTGAGAATGAGCCCACAGCCCTGAGCTGAGAAGGCACGTATCGTCGTTTGAATACGACCGAGTTCGTCGGGAACAACGGCCTCGGCGAGAACTTCCCAGCCATTTTCCTGACAGGCTTTTCTCACGGCAGGGCCGCCGTGATCTTCATACTCACCGGACGATGCCCGGTCCGACACCGTGATAATACCGACAGGGATTGCCATCGCTTTGCGAAAGATCAGATGAAGGCCCGATCAGTTCGAAAACTGAATCTGACCACTTCCGCTACTAAGATTGGGCGTTGGAAAAGAACCTCCGGCCTGTGGAGGCGCAGGCGCTGTCTGAACGCGGGGAAATGAAGTCGTCGACGGAGAGGATGGAACCACCGGTGGGCTTGGAGCGGCAGTTGAATAGCCTCCCTGAGAAGGTGCAGTGGTTGGTGCAGGAGCCGGCGCGCTGGTTGTTGACGGGTAGGAGCCGCCGGTGGTGGATGATCCATAACTTCCGCTCCCGTAGCTGGGTGGAGCCACCACCGGTGCAGGCGCCGGTGCGGGAGGAGAATAAGGAGAAGCCCCCGGAGCTGAGTAAGGGGAACTCCCCGCTCTTGAATACGGTGAAGCGGGCGCGGGAGATGGATACGATCCGGAACTCGAGGAAGCGGCCCCGGCACCGGCCCCGTTCATGGCCAGGTCAGCAGGAGGCGCCGATGTGGGCACCTGCAGGGTCTTGCCGGCATAGATCTTCGTATTCGTCATCCCGTTCGCGGCCATGATGCGGCTCTGGCTGGAATTGTAATGAGTGGCGATTCCACCGAGGGTGTCCCCTTTCACGATCGAATGGCTGATGAGCTGCTCTCCGGCCCGCAATTGGAATGCGGGAGCGCTGGGAGCCGCGCTTGACCCGTTGGTTGCCGAATCCGCAGCTCCGTAATCGTGCGGGGTCGAGGATGGAGCAGATTCCGATGAATCGGGATAGCCGGACGGGCTGTCGGGATAAGCCGCTGCTGGAGGATCCGCCAAAGGAGTCTCCGCGACATCTTTATTCTTATTGCCCACGCAACTGACGGAACCAAATGCCAAAACAAGTCCGGAAGTGAGAGCCAACAATGAATTTTTACAAAGCATGGATACAAATACCATCGGTTTCACCCGCCGGAAAGACCGATCTTTTTAAAATTTCACCCCTGAGACTCAAATTTTCATATTTTCCAATTATTGAATACTAATAACAGTAGATTATCAACTTTGCAAAAATGAATTTTGATTAAGTCCGATGAAAACGCACCTCTCGTGAGAGCATTGTTTCGCCATCGAAATGGAACCAGGCCTTGAATTGCATTCCTGTCAGCATCTGAGGAAGCCAGTATCGGTCATCGGCCCACATCCGGTCGTAAGGGATCTCGTCGATGGGAAACCATTCCGGTCGCGCTTCCCGCGTCTCCTGCGGTTCACCCTCGAAACCGCTCCCGTGAAAAACGGTGCAGTGAAGTTTGAGCCCGTCGACGAAATCGAAATGGAGGACTCCCCTTTCCTCCAGATTGTGCGGTGTAATGAGAAGCTCTTCCTGCACTTCCCTGACCGCTGACTCCATCGCTGTTTCGCCGGGTTCGAGTTTTCCTCCGGGACCGTTGATCTTCCCGGCACCGAGACCGGTCTTTTTGTGAATCAGGAGAACTTCCTCCCCCCTCGTAATGAAAACGAGGTTCGCCACCATGTTCGGTTTCCAATCATCCGGAAAGGCCCGGCCCTCGCAATCACTCATCACTCAGGCTTCGTAGGTATCCATTCCGTCGCAGGTGCAGACGAGGTTTCGATCACCGAAGACATTGTCGATGCGACTGACCGGCGGCCAGAATTTACGTTCGCGAACCCAGTCCAGTGGATAGGCGGCGGACTCGGGCGAATAGGAGCGGTCCCACGAGGCGGCAAGAAGCGTTTCAGCGGGATGGGGTGCGCACTTGAGCGGATTGATCGTTTCATTCCACTCGCCTGACTCGATCGCTTCGACTTCACGATAAATGCTGATCATCGCTTCACAAAATCGATCGAGTTCCTCTTTTGATTCACTCTCGGTCGGCTCGATCATGAGCGTGCCGGGAACGGGCCACGACATCGTCGGCGCGTGGAACCCGTAATCGATAAGCCTTTTCGCTATATCCTCAACATCGACGCCGGCGCGTTCTTTCAAAGGGCGGACATCAATGATGCACTCATGGGCAACGAGGCCCTTCTTCCCTTTGTAGAGCACAGGGTAGCAATCTCTGACTTGAGCAGCGATGTAGTTGGCGTTGAGAATCGCAATCTCAGTCGCTTTTCGCAAGCGGCTCCCTGTCATCGCAATATACATCCACGAAATCGTGAGGATACTCGCGCTTCCGAAAGGCGCCGCACTGACGGGAGCTTCCTGATTTTCATTGCAATCGCGATGCCCCGGTAAGAAAGGGGTGAGATGCGCGGCAACTCCGATGGGCCCGACGCCGGGGCCTCCCCCTCCGTGCGGGATACAGAAAGTCTTGTGGAGATTGAGATGGCAAACGTCAGCGCCAATGCTTCCGGGAGAGCAGAGTCCGACCTGAGCATTCATGTTTGCCCCATCCATGTAAACCTGTCCGCCGTTCTCGTGAATGAGTTCGCAAATCTGATCAACGGTTTCCTCGAAGACACCGTGAGTCGACGGGTAGGTGATCATGAGCGCGCCGAGCCTCGCAGCATGCAATCCGGCCTTCGCGGTAATGTCTTCAAGATCGATATTTCCGTCGCTATCGCAAGCCACTGGAACAACTTCGAATCCGGCCATAACCGCACTCGCCGGGTTCGTCCCGTGAGCGGACATGGGGATCAGACAAACCTTGCGATCCGTCTCCCCTTTCGACTGATGAAAACGTCGAATCGCGAGAAGTCCGGCATATTCGCCCTGCGATCCTGCATTCGGCTGCACACTGACAGCATCGAACCCGGTGATCTCAGCGAGCCAATCCGAAAGTTCGCTGATCATGGTGTCGTAACCGGTGACCTGATTCGCAGGCGCGAAGGGGTGAATCCTCCCAACCTCCGGCCAGCTCAGGGGCAGCATCTCGGAGGAGGCATTCAACTTCATCGTGCACGAGCCGAGCGGGATCATGCTCCAGTTCAACGCGATGTCTTTTCCTTCGAGTCTCCGGATATAGCGGAGGATCTCGGTCTCGCTCCGGAAGCGGTGAAAAACAGACTGGCTCAGAAAGGTAGACTCACGCTTCAGGCCATCGGGAATACCGAAAGAGTCCGTTTCACTGACCTCACCCAACTCAAATACGGTGAAGAGTTTTTTCCAGTCGCCGCATTCGACCGAAACCTCGTCGAGCGAGATGCCGACGCGGTCTTCTTCATCGAGGCGCAGATTCAGCCCCGCCTCAAGGGCTCGGGCGATTACGGCCTCGCGCCTCTCTCCCGAAAGGGCTACTGTGAGGGTATCGAACCAGCTTTCGTTGCTCACTTCGTAGCCGCCCTTTTTCAAAGCCTCCGCAATCGAACTCGTCGCAGAATAGATCTCACCGGCGATCCGTTTGAGTCCTTCGGGACCGTGATAGACGGCGTAAAAGCCGGCCATGACCGCGAGGAGGACCTGCGCGGTGCAAATGTTAGAGGTCGCCTTCTCGCGACGGATGTGCTGTTCGCGCGTCTGGAGGGAAAGCCTCAGGGCCGGTCTGCCGTCAGCATCTTTGGAGACACCGACAAGTCGCCCCGGCAAGCGGCGTTTCATCGCATCGGCACAGGCGAGAAAGGCCGCGTGCGGTCCTCCGAATCCCATGGGAACGCCGAAGCGTTGCGCACTGCCAACGACAATATCAGCGCCCCATTCACCGGGCGGTTTGAGCAATGTCAGAGCCAGCAAATCAGCGGCAACAATGACGACTCCCCCGCTCTCGCGGCAACGGGACACCGCGTCTTCGTGCGAATCAATTGCACCGCTTCCGCCGGGATACTGCAGGAGCATACCGATGAGTTCCTCACTGCGCCCTGCAAAGTCAAAGTCATCAACCGGGCCGATCACCAGCTCAATCCCGAGCGGTTCGGCCCGTGTCTCGAGGATCGCGATCGTCTGTGAAAAGCACTGATCGCTCACGAGGAAAACGGAACCCTTCGGTCGTGCCGCTGCAGCCATCGCAAGCGCCTCCGCCGCGGCGGTGCCCTCGTCGAGCAGAGACGCGTTCGCGACGGGAAGGCTCGTCAGTTCACAGATGAGCGTTTGGAAATTCAGGAGCGCTTCAAGTCGTCCCTGCGAGATCTCAGCCTGGTAAGGCGTGTAGGCCGTGTACCATCCCGGATTCTCCAGAATGGTCCGCTGAATCACGGGCGGAGTGATCGTGTCGTAGTAGCCTCGCCCAATCATGGAGGTGGCGACGACATTTTTCTCCATGTAGCCCCGCAGCTTCGCGAGGGCATTGTATTCGGTGAAAGGCTCAGGGAGGTCGAGCGGCTTTTCCTCGAGCAATTGCGCCGGAACGACATCGGCGACGAGTGCGTCGATCGAATCATAGCCAAGCGTCGACAGCATGGCCTCCTCTTCATGCGAGAGGACTCCGAGGTGGCGGTCTAAAAACGGAGAGCCCAAATCAGGAAAGAATTTTCTGATACGCAGCTGAATCGAGAAGTCCCTCGATCTCACTTGTATCAGACAGTTTAATTTTGACCATCCAACCGGCCTCGTAGGGATCGGCGTTGATTGGCTCGGGTGCCTCGACGAGGCCCTCGTTCACTTCAACGATTTCACCGCTTACCGGTGAGTAGATGTCATTGGCCGCCTTAACCGATTCGATCACTGCGATGGAATCGCCCTTGGCAACGACCGTCCCCACTGCGGGCAACTCGAGATAAACGACGTCACTGAGCTCGGCCTGGGCGTGGTCACTGATCCCCACGGGAGCTGCATCGGGATTTTCCGGGTTCACCCATTCATGGGACTCAGCGTAGTGGAGATTTTCAGGAACGTTCATTGAAGTAGGTAAAAAACATGATTTAAAATTTCTGACAACCGCGAAAGCATCAATTCTCACACAAAGGGCTTTTTCACCACTTCGGCGGGAAACTCCCGTCCCCGAATCAGGATGGAAAACTGCGTTCCGATTTTGGCGAAGGCCGCCGGTAAATACGCCATCCCGATTCCCACTCCGAGTGTGGGTGAAAGCGATCCGCTGCAGAGTGTTCCGAGAACGGCTCCGGAAGACGGATCAGCGATTTCATAGCCATGGCGCAGCGGCGGGGCTTTTCCGGTCAGCTTCACCGCAACGAGTCGACTCGGAAGACCGCTCTCCTTCTGCGCGATGAGCGCTTCACTCCCGATAAATCCGTCAGGCTTGTCGAGTTTCACGAAAAATCCGAGACCCGCTTCCAATGGCGTATGCGTCCCGTCCAAATCAGAACCGTTCAGGGGATAGCCTTTTTCCAATCGCAGGGTATCCCGGGCTCCCAGTCCGCAGGGCGTTGCGCCGGCGGCGATGATGCGGTCGAACCACTCACCGATGCGGTCAACTGAATCAAAAAGCTCGAACCCGTCCTCTCCCGTGTAACCGGTCCGGCAAAGCACCGTTCCCCCGGCTGACTCACTGATACCATTGCGCTCAGGCAAAGGCATTTCCGGTTCGAGGGACTTCCACAGCGCGACTGCCTTCGGGCCCTGCACGGCGATTCCACCGTAGCCATCGCTGTGATTGGTCAGCGCAATGCCCTGCTCAAGTTGTGAAGTGATCCAGGAAACATCCTCGTCAATTTTCGAGGCATTGACGACGAGAAAATAGCGCTCCGAATCGAGGCGGTAGAGAATGAGATCATCAATCACGCCGCCTTCCTCGTTGAGCATCAATGTATATTGGCCTTCCCCGTCCGAGAGCACTGACACGTCATTGGTGAGGAGCCCGTTGAGAAACAATTTGGCAGTTTTCCCGGAGATCTCCAACTCGCCCATGTGCGAGATATCGAAGGCCCCCACGTCCTTGCGAACCGCGTGATGTTCCGCGACGATGCCCGTGTACTGAATCGGCATTTCCCATCCCGCAAAGGGAACGATTCGCGCGCCCAGTTCCAGGTGCTTTTCATGGAGTGGAGAACGGTGCATTCATGATCTTCGCGTGACTTGATACGAAGTCAATCGGCGGGATCATCATCGGGGAGAACTTGGCGTTTGAAATCCCTCCATTTCCCTACACCTTCCCCCATGATCTACGAAAAAGGAAATCAGCTGGTCAATTCGCTCGAACGGCGCTTTGGAAAACTCGCATTTCCTCAGCTTCTGCGCTGGATTGCCGGATTTCAGGTGATGACCTGGGCACTCGCGTCCTTTTCCCCCGAGTTTTTGCAATGGATCCAGTTTGATCAGGGGGCGATCCTCTCCGGCGAGGTCTGGAGGGTTTTCAGCTGGGTCCTCGTGCCCCGCACTTCCAATGTTCTTTTCGTCATCATCGCGGCGCTATTCATGTTTTTCATCAGCGACGCGCTCGAGGGGCATTGGGGCTCCTTCCGCGTGACGCTCTACGTCGTTTCGAGCATTGTTATGATCACTCTGGCAGGGCTCCTCCCGTGGGCGGCAGGCGTGGTCGGCTTTCTGAATATGATTTTTTATTCGGTCGTCTTTCTGGCTTTTGCCTCCCTCTTTCCCAACCAGGTGATTCACCTCTTCGGGATCATTCCGATCAAGGCGAAGTGGCTCGGTTTTGCGAATGCAACCTTTCTCATCGTTGCGGTGATGGGCAGCCCCGTGTTAATGGGCATCATTCTCATTGTCGGAATGGCTCCGTATCTCCTTACCTTTATCCCGGGCTTTATTCAGTCATGGCGACAGGGGGCGGAACTGGCGGTTCGCCGTCATCGCTTCGAAGCGGGTAAAATCAGCGAGTCCGATGCCTTCCACGAATGCGACAGCTGCGGAGCTACCGACAAATCACATCCGCAGCGCGAGTTCAGGGTATCAGCTGAAGGAGAAGAATACTGCAACGAATGCCGCAAGCCGACGCCATCGAACGGTTCAGATGATTAAAGCCGGTGGAACTTAGAGTTCTGCGTATTTGCTCTGATAGACCTCAGGCCTTCGGGCGAGAAAGATCTTAATAATCGCGAAGACGAGCCCGATCACGAAGAGAATGCCGAAAACGAGGTAGATATAGGTCCAGTCCATGGGAGCCTCCGTATCCCCCAGGAGGATTTCAGAAGGTGGTGAACTTTCGTTGCGGTCATCGATCATGAGAACCCGCATTTCGTAGCTGGAGTAGGGATTGAGACCTTTGACCTTCGCTTTGACGAGTCGGTCAATCCGCTCGAACTCGACATTGCTGTAAGGAATCCAGACATTCTCAGGCAGACTCCCGTTTTCAGGATTTGCATAAAGACCACGCATCTCGACGACAAAGCTATAAGGGGCGGTTCCTTTCGGAGCCGTCCAGCCAATCGTCAGTGAGTTCGAATCTTTCTCTATGATGGTGAGGTCTTCGGGACGACGAAGCGCCTGATTGATCTTCCAATCCACGACCGGGCGGGCAAGATAACCGAAAGGAGTTTGCAAACCGGCTCGCTCCGCCGCAGAAAGTGACTCCCTCCATTTCTGATCACGTGCAGTCGCAGGTCTGTTGGCCTTTGACTCTGAATTCGGAATTTCAACCACTTGAGGAGATTCCTTCCCGACCGGAGGGCCGGCACTGACAACACCGGACGATCCACCCAGCGCACCGAATCTGAAACGCTTCGCGGAAAGCACTGAACCGCCCCCTCCGGCAGAACCGGCAGAATTGCTTCCCGGCAGCACATTGCCGAGGAGGCGAATCGGGAGAGTCTGCTCACCGCCGAAAATGTTCATTGTCACATCGACACTTCCCTTCTGCCCCGCTCCCGGAAACAAACCCAGCGAAATTGAAACCTCCGAGCGCGGCCCTAACTGTGGCCCCGGATCATTGAGCAATTGAAACGGTGTCGGGATATGAAACTCAAGCGGCACCGATACCCCGCCCACATTCCTGAGGTTGATCTTCTTCTCGATCGAACGCCCCGCCTCAACCTTTCCAAAATTTAAAACCTCGTCCGTAATCGCATCAGCAATGTCGACCTCCAATTTTCCGGGGACCACCGGGGCGATCACTTTCACGTATTTGGAGTAACCGTTATCCATCTGGAACTGTACCATCCCGTCGAAGGGAGCGGTATCGGTATCAGCCAGTCGAATCGGGATCTCTTTGGGTTGCCCCGGGGCGATGAGATAGCGTTCGAGGATGCCGCTTTCGAGCCGCGGACTCCCCTGCGCTTTTACCTGAATAGGCTTCTCTCCGGGGTTGATCAGCTCCACCTTCCCGGTTCGCTCACCGGAGGAGGGATCCAGCTCCAGTTTGATCGCTTCAGCAGACAAGGTGAAAGGCTCGCTGCCGCTTCCGAAGAGCTTCATAGTCCCCTCCTTGCTTCGGGTCAAACTCAGGAAATAGCTCGTTTCCCCGGTTAAGTCAGGACGAAATGCCACCTTCAGGTTCGCGGCAGCGTTTCCGGCGAGACCGAGCTTTCCGGAAGCCGGCTCGATCAGATACCACGGCGGCGTGAGGAGAATGACCTGCTCGTAGGAACCTTCTCCGATATTGACGACCTTGATCTCACGAACCGCTTCGTCCCCTACTGACACTTTACCAAAATCCACAGACTCCGGCACCTGAATCGCCGCTGCCGAATTCCCGTCAGTCCCGCCTTCCAGATCGATGTCATAACGCATCGCCGACGAGTAACGGCCGCCACGATAGCGAACCGCAAAAGCAAAAGCATCCGCCGACGCCCCCGTGGTGGGGTCGGCATAATAGGTAACGATCGCCTTGTTGCGCTCATTCGGCTTGTTCACCATTGAAACGATCTTTCCCGCCGAGGGAAAAGTCCGTATCAAAAACTCCACTGCCGCGCCCGGCGTCTTCGTCTCTGCTTTGATCTCGAAGGTGATCTCAAACCCCTTCTTCGCAGTGACACGTCCGGTCACAGGAGAAGGCACCCCGATTTCGTCAGCGGTCTGAGCTTTGGGAGCCTTGGGATCCCGGTTAAAGAGACCGCCATCCCGCTTAAAGATCTGAGCCTCTGATGGTTCCGCAGCGCAAAAGCCACAAGCCACCGCAAGAAATACCCTAAAGATAATTCCACTCCTCCGAGATTTATAAGGGGATCTCTCCATAGTCGGGTTCAGATGCGAACGTGGAAATGATACACCCGAAACGAAAATTAATCGAGTGGGAAGCCGAGCAATCGCCGACGCAGTAAATCAAGGGCAAGACGTGTCACCCGCATCTTGAAACTAAGCCGGTCGACCGGATTGAAATACCGTTTCGCGAAGGTATCCTCCCCTTTGCTGGCGACCGCAACGTGGACCGTGCCAACCGGTTTCTCATCCGAGCCCCCCGTGGGACCGGCGATGCCGCTCACAGCAATGGCGTGATCTGCCCCGCTGACACGGAGACATCCTTCCGCCATCGCAATTACCGTCTCATTGCTCACCGCACCAAACTGCGTAAGGACCTCTTCGGGAACACCTAGAAGATCGCGTTTTGCCTCATTCGCATAGGTGACAAACCCCTGATGGAAGACTCGACTCGAACCCGAAGCATTCGTGATTGAATGCGCGATGAAACCACCGGTGCAACTCTCTGCGGTCGAAACAGTCTCACCTTTTTCGTCGAGAAGCCTCTGAATGACCTCCTCGATCGGATCTTCCGCCTCGGCGATAATGTCCTCGCGATACTTCGAGCGCACCACCACGGAAGCTGCCTCGATCGCTTCCGGCGGCCCGATGAGTCTGAGATCGACCTCACCCAGCCGCGCGCAATACCCCAACTCGAGGTCGGCAATCGGCTCAAGAAGCGGTTCCAGTGTCGACGCGAGAGTTGATTCACCGACACCGTAGATTCGAAAATTTCGCGTTTCAGGAATCGCGTCATCCCCGACCAGCGCCGCCATTTTCGGAAAAATCAGGTTCTCAAACATCGGTTTCAGCTCGCGGGGCGGGCCCGGAATCAAAAACAAATGAGGCGAACCCGCTTCCGCATTGGCCGGAACATACAAACCCGGCGCGGTGCCGTTCGGATTCTCGAGAACCGTCGCCCCGGCCGGAACCATCGCCTGCCGGTCGTTGGATTTGCTCGGGGTGTAGCCTCTGCTACGAAACATATGATTGATCGTGTCGAGGATCGACTCATCGAGAATCAGATCGAGCCCGAGCATTTCCGCTACCACTTCGCGCGTGATATCGTCGCTCGTCGGCCCGAGACCTCCGGTGATGAGGATCACATCGGTGCGGGGAAAACATTCCTCAAGCACCTCCCGGATTTCGTCGCCGTCCGGAATCGTTGTCTGCCGCTGAATGCGCAGCCCCAACTTGAAAAGTTCCTGCCCGAAATAGCCGGCGTGAGTGTTCACCACCTTACCGAGCAACAACTCCGTGCCGGTATTGACAACCTCGACGCGCATCGCAGAAAATTACGACTCGGACGATGCCGACCGCGAAGTCCTCGCTTCAGAGGCAGCGGCTCGTGCTGCTTCGGCCGCTTCAAGAAAATCAAACGAGACCCGGGGGGCATCCGACCAGAGATCTTCGAGCGAATACTGATCCCGCTTCTCCTCGTTAAAAATATGAACAACGACATCGACGTAATCGATGATCAGCCAGAGACTGCTCGGGTCGCCCTCGCCGGATCGCGGCTTCTCGCCGAGCTCATCTTCGGTTCCACGGCGAATTTCACGATTCACCGCTTTCAAATGCGGAACCGAAGTCGCCGTGCAAATCACAAAGTAATCGGCAATCGATGAAATCCCTCTCAAGTCGAGAACAACAATGTTCTCGGCCTGAATCTCGTCTGCGAATTTCGCGCAGGTTTTAGCAATAGTAATAGCGTCTGACACGCCTCTACAGTGCCAACTGAATCAAAAATCGCAACCGTCTCTTTTATCCCTGCGAAATCTCTTCATTTTCCGGCAAAAGCGCGCTCCCGCCGGAATCTAAAAACCTAAAGTCGCTTCACCTGCAAATTGCGAACCCAGAACGGGAGCCCGTGATCCTGAATCGTGATCAGCCCTTCCGCAGCAAGATTGACATCAGCCCCCTTGTTTGCCGCGAGATCAAAATCCTGAATCGTCTCTCCATTGAGGACCACCGTGAGCTGATTGCCCTTCATCGTCACCGTCATGCGATTCCACTGATTCGGCGCCTTGCTCATGTTCTTCGAAGCACCCTGAGTCTTGATCACTCCGCCAAGATCGTGATGTCCCATTTCGGAGTCAGCCTTGCCTGTCGAATCCATAATCTGCACCTCGAATCCCGTCGTGACCGGATCGGCCTTGTCGGAAACACGAAAGTAGAAACCGGAGTTGCCGCCCTCAGCGTGCTTGTATTCGAAATCAAAAACGAAGTCGCCGTAATTCTCCTTCAACCAGAGGTAGTGATGATAGCGCTTCCAGCCTTCCTCCCCCTCGCGCGGCTCAAGATAAAGCGACCCGTCCTCCTGAATTTTCCAGTTCCCCTCCGTTTCGAGCCTGGAAAGATCGGTTCCGTCGTAAATTGTTTCGAAACCCTCCGCATTCTTCTCAGGATGTCCGGCCTCAACCGTATAAGAGAATAACAATATCGCGGCGGAAAAGAATAAGTTGAACTTCATTTCGCCATCTTAATGTGGTGTTTTTTCTCCGCAAGACCGCGATAATGTGCCAAATTCGAAACGCACCTGCCATGAATCATTTTCTCCCTACATTGACCATAGCCTCACTCCTGATTTTCTCCGCTGCCACTGTCTCTGCTCAAGAGAAGGAAAAGCCCAAGGGGATTCAGGGAGAGAAGGCCCCTTTACTCGATGTCCCCACCTGGATTCAGGTTCCGGAAGGGAAACGCAAAGTCGAAATCACCGACTACGAAGGCAAAGTCATCGTGATGCTCTTTTTCCAGCACTGGTGTGAGGCCAGCCAGAAGCGCGCCATGCCGACGCTGAAGCGTCTCGTCGACAAATTCGGCAGCAACGAGGGCGTGGCATTCCTTGCTGTTCAAACTGCTTTCCAGGGACTCACCGATAACACGGAAGACAAAATCAAAATTGCCGCCGAAGAATTCGATCTCGCGATCCCCTTCGGCCACACCGTGAAAACGCCGGAATTCCCCACCGTAAACGGAGCCTATAAGACAGGCGGCACACCATGGTGGGTCATCGTCGACAAAGAAGGTATCGTCGAATACAACGGCCACTACCTGAATCCCGAAGAAGCCGAAGCCGGCCTCGCTGAAATGCTGGGTCTGTAAGGGGAAGGGAGACGGCTGAGCCGCTCATTCAACCCTGTTGGGTCGGTGACGATACCCTGTTGGATGCGCTCCACAGGTATAGCAGAACGGGTTCTCAACCTCATTCCCGAGCCGTTGCACAGCGCCTGCAAACGCCCGCTATGATGTAACCGCGATCAACGGACGTTGATCGAAAATTCGGTGCCGGGCGGGAACTCCAGATACTTCGGATAGCCGCCTAACTCTACCACCAATTCCCCATTCACTTCAAGAGTGGTGCGGTTTCCCATTTCGTCGATTTGCACGAGTTGCGACGCATCCGTTTCCAGCTCAAAAGCGGCTTCATCCCCCGTGGTAAAGGCAGCCAGAATCATCGCTCCCTTTTTATCGAACTCGTAAAGGTAGACTCCGCCGGAATCATGACGCGACCTCACGAAGGAAGCCCCATCGAGGGTCGCGATGAGCCCTGCCATGGTGCCG
The DNA here is from genome assembly GCA_029213065.1 of Verrucomicrobiales bacterium. Classification (GTDB taxonomy): domain Bacteria; phylum Verrucomicrobiota; class Verrucomicrobiia; order Verrucomicrobiales; family DEV007; genus Arctic95D-9. The sequence goes on from JARGPH010000022.1 coordinate 23,201, forward strand.
TAGACAGGACGCGGACAAAAGTAATGATCGAGAAATCCAAAGTCCTGATTGGTCCTGTTGGGGCCGAGGGTCATGCGCCCGCCGAAAAGAAGTACACCGGCGTGATCGTTGGCCCAACAGAAAAGTGTCTTTTGCGGAACGATCTGACCTTTCCGCCGCTCCTGATCGAGACGCCAACCGTCGTAACCCATCTCAGTATTAATGAGCCTGACCGATGAATATCCCGCCTCGCGCTGAAGTCTTTTCATGGTCTCAAAATCTTCAGCGAGGTCATCGATATTACCGTGTGAATGATAGGCGGCGAAAGACGACTGCCCCTCCAGCTCGTTAACAAAAAACTCCGTCCTCGATTGATCCACGAGCGAGTATCCCCCGTTGACCACAAGCATATCGGGCCGGGCCTGGTGAACCTCGTCGCGTGTAAATTCAAACTGAGTGAGATATTCCTCCTGCGTTCCCGCCCAGAACGCTTTCTGATCCGGTTCATTGAAAACCTGAACAAACCGCGCGTGCTTTCCGTAGCGATCCAGCAGCGCCGCCACATAGGCTCGCTGCGGGACTTCCTCACGCGGGTAGCGCCAGAGCGGTTTGGGCTCGTCTTCGTATTTCGGGAGGACGCCCCGGTCGGGAGCATTCATCAATTGCAGGGCCAACTCGAACCCACGCGAGGTGTAGGCTTCAACGGCTTTGTCCATCCGGGAAAAATCGAACTGAAAAGTCCGCTCTCCCGCACCGGAAATCCGTTGTCCCATTTCCATGGACTCGTCCGTCCGCACCACTTGAAATCCGAGGCGGGCGAGAAGCTCCGCTTCAACTTCCCTGGCCTCCTCTTCTGTAAATCCTGCCGGCAAAGTCGGCACGCCTTTGAAAGACCAGTGATACCTCCCGGGGAAAGCGCAAATCCCGAGAGAAAATTCATCCCGTTTCCAGGATTTCCTTACACGATTGAGATCTTCAGTCACCGCGAGGCTTCGATTGAGGCGCTTCACGCATTCTCCGTCCTTATAACCGTCGAGGGTGAGCAGGTAGACACCCCGCCCTTCGATCGCGAGTTCAAAAGGCTGCACAGCTCCAGCTGCAATCTTCCACTGACCGATCGCTTTGTTGTGCCAGTTCCAAATCGTGAGCACGCCCTCGTCGAATGACTCCTCGTGCGCCTTCACTTCGATTGCGATGGGTCCTGACTCATCAACAAGGTGAGCCCATTGGAACGGCTTCTCTCCGGTGATCCACAACCCATCCACATCGCTGACCGCCTCGTTGGGCTTCTCGTGTAAAAAGGGAACCCCCGTGACCTTGAGCGGCTCGGTTTGAGGCGAGAGCTGGACTCGAATACTCTCAGCTTCAGCGGAGATGGTGACGGCCGCGAAAAGGAACAGAAAAAGCGCCATCCGAATCAGGTGTGGAATATTCATGCTTTCAAGACCTCCTCAGCGGCTCGATAGCCCCCCATTCCATGGACACCTGCTCCCGGCGGGGTCGCAGCGGAGCAGATGAAAATATCCGGTGCCGGCGTGCGGTGCGGGCGGGCACTGATCACAGGACGGGTCAGGAGCTGCCCCCAGTCCGCGACACCGCCGACAATGTCGCCCCCGATAAAGTTGGGATTGTAGCGCTCGAAATCGTCGCAATTCATGGTGTGCCTCGCAATGACACAATCCCGAAAGCCCGGGGCAAACCGCTCGATCTGCCGCTCAATAGAATCCGTCATATCCACGGTCGAACCGGAGGGAACATGGCAATACGCCCAGAAAGTATGTTTTCCGGCCGGGGCACGGGACGGATCGCAGACACTTTGCTGCGCGGTGAGAACAAAGGGGCGTTCGCTGTGAATCCCCTCCCATGCCTCGCGCTCGGAAACGACGATCTCATCGAGGGTGCCGCCAAGGTGAACCGTGCCGGCTTTTCGGCAATCCTCAGCAAGCCACGGCACCGGCTCACTGAGCGCGTAGTCGATCTTGAAGATGCCGGGGCCATGACGATATTTGGCGAGACTTTTTCGATACCTGTCAGGCAAGCGATCGCCCGCGATTGAGCTCATCGCGGAGGGCGAGGTGTCGAAAGTATACGAGGAAACGGACGGAAGTTCATCGAGGCTGACAACAGGCCGCCCCGTCTCAATCCTGCCTCCGAGTGATTCGAGACAGGCAATCATCGCGGCGGTGATCCGTTGCGAACCACCTTTGGCGACAGGCCACCCGTAGGCGTGCCCCGTGAGCATGAGCATGAGACCAATCGCATTGGTCGCGAGCGGCCGGTCGAGCGGAATGACGGAATGGGCCGCATTCCCTGCAAGAAGCGCGCGTGCTTTTTCATCATCGAACCAGAGTCGCGCGGCATCGAGGGCCGCAGGCAGAGCCCGCATCCCGAAACCGGCCACCGCGAGCGGATTGTCCGGAAATTTCGTTGGTCCCATGAATGCCTCAAGCAAGGAATCGGCGTGCGGCATGAGCGGTTCGAAAACCTTTCGATATGCGGCCTCACTGCCGGAACTAAACTGTGCGGCAGTCTCCTCAACGGAGCGGAAAAGACTCGCACAGGAACCATCGTCGAACGGATGAGCGAGCGGAATCCCCGGATGAATCCATTCGAGTCCGAATTTTTCCAACGGGAGGGTTTTCAGGAATGGTGAAGCCATCCCCATGGGATGAATCGCCGAACAGACATCGTGATGAAAGCCGGGTTCAGTCAGCTCAGCGGTTCGGGTTCCCCCGCCGGGAACGTCATGTCCTTCGATCACCAGCACTTTCCGCCCCGCCTGAGCGAGCCGAATCGCGGCGGCAAGCCCATTGGGACCGGATCCGATGATGATAACGTCAGGATCACTCACTTTTGTCCAAAGCGGTTTGAGGTTGTTCACGTTTCTGCTCAAGAATCCACTGAATCAATTCCGGATTCTTATAGGTGGGAGCGATGACACTTCCATGATCCCCCTCCGGGTAAACCGTGAGGCGGGCGTTGCCTCCGCGCCCTTTAATCGCCTCGATCAGTTTTCGATGGGGACCAATCGGGACGATGTAATCCTTCGCTCCGTGGAAGGCCCAGATCGGCATATCCGTGAGCGCAGCGGCACTGCCCGCAGGTCCATGCGCGCAGATAGGAATGAGAGCGGCGAATCGATCAGGTGCTGCCGCAGCGAACGTCCACGCCCCCATCGCGCCAAGACTGACGCCGGAAAGATAAACTCTTTCAGGATCAACAGGATAAGTCGCAAGCAACTCGTCGAGAAGTGAAGTCAACCCGCTCGCGGGCCAAGCTCCCGAAGGCAGCTGGGGCGAGACGGTGAGAAAGGGAAACCCGGGACGCTTTTCCACAAATGAAGGCGGACCGTAGCGCTTCGTCTTTTTCAGGTCATTTCCTCGTAGACTGCTACCGTGGAGGTAGAGGAGCAGCGGCCACTTTTCCTCAGCCGATTCATCGTAGCCTTCCGGCAGAAAGAGGAAGTATCGCCATGGCTGCTTACCTGCTTTGTCCGAAGTCGATTTCGCGGTGACCGCGACCTGCTTACCCGCGACGGGGTCCGCAGCCACAATGGTCTCCTGTGCGACTGACAGGTACAAAAAAAGACCGCTCAGGAAGCAGGATGCTTTCACGAACGGTCTCATTGAAATGTATACCGGAGCGTTTCCGGCATTGATGAACTTACAGCTGTCCGCAGTCGTCGATCGTCACCTCTTTGGAAGTACGTCCGCTCCGGCTTCCGAAGCTTTCCACCTTCTCAACAATGTCGAGACCTTCCACGACCTGTCCGAAAACAACGTGCGCGCCGTTGAGCCAATCAGTTTCCACGGTGCAGATGAAGAACTGTGATCCATTGGAATTCGGACCGGCGTTCGCCATGCTGAGGATACCGGGACCGGTGTGCTTCAGTTCAAAGTTTTCGTCGTCGAACTTGCGGCCGTAGATAGACTGACCACCTGTTCCATCGCGGTTGGTGATGTCGCCACCCTGAAGCATGAAATCCGGAATGACCCGGTGGAAAATGCTTCCTTTGTAGCTGATACCTTTCTCCCCGGTGCAAAGGCAGCGGAAATTTTCAGCCGTCTTCGGCACTACATCAGGGCGCAGTTCCATCACGATCCGGCCCAGTTTCTCTCCGTCAGCCGACACGTCAAAAAAGACGCGCGGCAGATCTTCGTTTGTTTCACTCATAAAAATGACCAGACAGCGTCTCGAAGGATTATTCCACTACTTTAACGCTTTTAATGACAACATTGGCCAGTGGGACGTCATCCATTTTCTGGGGACGCGTGTTGCCGCCCTGTCCGGCGAGGAGGTCTTTCTGCCCGGTCTCCACCTCGGCGATTTTCTCGACGACATCCATTCCTTCAACGACTTTGCCGAAAACGGCGTAGCCCCAGCCATCGAATGAAGGGTAGTCGAGATTGGAGTTGTCACCGTGATTGATGAAGAACTGCGCGGTGGCGCTGTGAGGGTCCGAAGTCCGGGCCATCGCAATGGTTCCCTTCTCGTTCTTAAGCCCGTTTTTTGCTTCGTTTTCCACAGGATCGCTCGTTGCCTTCTGCTCGACATTTCCCTCGTCATCGACGCCAAAGCCGCCCCCCTGAACCATGAATCCCGAAATCACCCGGTGGAACACCGTGTTGTTATAGAAACCCTCGTTGGTGTATTTGAGGAAATTGGCAACCGTTTTCGGGGCTTTCTCCTCGTTCAACTCAATCGTGATGTTCCCGACGCTGGTCTCGAGGAGGACTTTAGGTCCGGCCACGGCAAAAGAGGCGAATGCAGAAGAGACTGCAACGACAGTAAAAAACGAAGTGAAAACGTTCATAATGGATTGGGGGAATTAATTAATGAGGTGACTGTGGGACGTATAACGAAGGTGCCCTATTCAGCATTAGTGGATTTTAATACAAACTTCACAGTAAGCAGCAGAAAACAGTACCCTGATTAGAACCTTGTGTTCCTTTTTATGCATGCGGGATGGCCTAAAATGGAGTCCTTTGCATCTTGCCCTGAAGTCACGCTGCTGTATTATTTCGACGTCGTATTACGAAATCCCTATTTTTAGATTATGTCTCTCAAACTTCACAACGCAATGTGGCCCGGTCTCGTCGGTAAAGGTGACGACGAAGGTCAGGAACCGCCCATTTCTCTCGAGCACATGCTTGAACTCACCGCAGCCGCCGAGGTGAACGGTCAGAAATTCGATGGTATTGATTACTTCCTCTTTCACCCTCACACAGATCCCAACGCGGATGAAAAAACGCTCCGGGCCATTGCCGATCAAATCGCAGGATACGGTTTTGACGTGGGCTCTCTCGTTGCTCCGATCTGGCCGGGAACGGTTGGCGACACTGCTATGGGTGACGATACGGCTCAGGGAAAATTCCTCGAATCCATCAAAGTGGCGTGTCGTATCGCCGGAATTTTCAACGACCACGGGGTGCGCAAGCGCGGCGTGATCAGGATCGACTCTGCTGAATTTGGAGTCGAAAAGTGGAAAGAGAATTCCACTGCCAACACCAAGCGCATCGCAGCCACTTTCCGCGAAGCCGCAAAAATCGCGGCCGACAACGGTGAGCGACTTGCCGCGGAAGGTGAAATCTGCTGGGCGGGAATGCACAGTTGGAAAGATATGCTCGACCTCCTCGAAGAAGTCGGCATGCCCGAGACCCTCGGCTTCCAGGCTGACCTCGCTCACACCTACCTTTACCTCCTCGGCTACAACGCTCCCGAGCACGCCCTTCTCAAAGAAGGCCACGGCGAAGACGAGTTCTATGCCGCCTACGAGGAAATGACAGACAAGCTTCGTCCCTGGACGATCGATTTCCACGTCGCCCAGAACGATGGCACCGTTCACGGCGCCGGCAGTCACGACAAAACCGGAAAACACTGCCAGGCAGACGACCCGAACGGAAAACTCGACATCGTTCGCTGCTCTGAGTATTGGCTGAAAGACTACGCGGATCGCGGTATCGAGCACATCTGCTGGGACGGCTGTATGTTCCCCAACGAAGTCCTCGAAACACCTGAGACCTGGAACACGATTCTCAAGTCAATGATCGACGTCCGTGACGCGGTAGGCTGATCCGGATCAGATTCCCTTTTACAGAAACGGCTGATTCAGAATGCTGAGTCAGCCGTTTTTTTGTGCCTTCATCTCGCGAGCGGAAGGCCACACCGGCCAGTGCCGCGGGCTATTCCCGGGAGGCACCGGCTCTCGAATAAGAGGGAACTTACTCCCCCACCTTCTCCAGCACGACGAAACCACCGGGGTTCCACGCGTAGATCAGAAGGAAGGTTCTGTTACCCACTTTTGTCCATGAGGCATTGTGCACATGCTCAACGTTGGTATTTCCCGCATTGAGTCCGAGATCGAGCTTCGGCTTGATCACCGAAAGGACCTCACCCTCCGGGCTGAGGATGTAAACTTCTCCGGGTGTGTTCCCCGCGCCTTTCAAACAGCCAACCACGGCGGTTCCATCGGGCATGTAATCGATGTCACAGGGACGAGCACCTTTGGGAAGGTTGGTAACGACCGCTTCCCTGCCCTCTTTGATTTCTTTTCCAGCCTGAGTAAAATAGCGAATCATGAAGGTTTCACGATCTGCGATCGCGACCTGCTTCGTTACCGGATTGAGATCAAGCCCGTGGCTGGTCGAAAAGACACCACGTCCTCCATGAACGCCATGGACATAGTCACCAAAAGGCTCGGCGGGGAAGATGAAACGGGAGCCGTATCCGTCCGCGATGAGCACTTTGCCATCGATAACGAGACTGTCGGTCGGGGCGAAGGACATATCAGCGAACCAGTCCAGCGCCTCGGGGCGCCCCAGCTGATGGAGCACCTTACCCTTTGTATCGGTGAAAAGAACGAGCCCGCGCTTATTGTCAGGCAGCACGAGATAAGGAGTGCCCTCCTTGTCGTAGCCGAAACTGGTGTTGTGACCGTTCCCCTTCGAGAGCTCAGCATCGCCGTCAACCTTTTCGGAAGAGGTCAGATCAGGGCTGAGATGAATCAAGCCGTAGCCGTCGAGATGAAAATAAACATCGCCGTCGCCCTGACGGTCTACCGCGAAACCACCATGCGCCTTCTTAATATGCGCATCAGCCCCTTCGGGAAGCCCGGAAAGCTCCGGACGGTAAATAAATGTCCATTCGCCCTGCCCGGTAGTTTGCACTTCGGGTTCGGAGGCAATACCGCTGATTCCGGAGGAAAGGAAAACAGTCGTCAGAAATAGAAAAAGGAGTCGGTTCATAGATACCGCCCCCATAGCCTAGCAGAACTTCTTTTCAACGAACAAAACACCAATATTGCCCACCTTGAATCGAGCCACACACGGGCAACCGCTTTGCAAAGATCTGTGATTGATTGAGTTGAGCTCATTTGTCATATTTCGCAGACACTTCTATGAAATGCCCTCACGACCCTTTTCGGGACCAACGCAAAAACTCACCGATTCAGACCTGTGACTTTCAGGGCGAGACCGTCCCCATGATTCTCCGCCATGGCGATTTGCGGGCGGCCTGCAAAGACTGGAAGACCTACAGCTCGGACGCGCCCTTCCGGGTTCCGATTCCTTCAGAGGAGGAACTGCGCCGGGTCCGCCAGCTTCCCATCGAAACCGATCCACCCGAACAAACCGAGTGGCGGAAAATCGTCGAACCCTTCTTTAAACGCGCCAAACTTCCCGAGGTGATCGAAGCCGTCGAAAAGTTGTTCGACGAAATGCTCGATCTCGCCGCAAAGAGTGAGTCGATCGAGATCGTCCGCGACTTTGCCCTCCCTGTTCAATCCCGTGCCCTGACCTATCTACTCGACGTGCCCGAAGCGGAAGGCGACATCTGGACGAGTTGGGGCATCCATGTTTTCAAAGATGGCGACGACGAAGAACAAAAAGGCATGGTGCTGGAAAACTACCTTCGGGAGAAATTCGATGCCGCAGAGGAAAACCCCGGAGATGATTTCTTTTCCGCCCTGACCAAAGCCACTTTCCAGGACCGCCCCCTGACACGCGACGAAATGATGGGCTTTGCCAATCTCGCGTTTGCAGGAGGCCGCGACACCGTGATCCACACGATCACGAGCATCTTCAGCTACTTCGCAGAGAATCCGGCGGCTCTTGAATCCCTCAAAGGCGAACCCAAGCGCATCGTCGCGGCGAGCGAGGAATTCTTCCGCGTTGTCACCCCTCTGACTCACATCGGACGGGTCTGCCCCGTGACAACAGATGTCCACGGATTTGAAGTCAAACCGGAGGGACGGGTATCAATGTGTTGGTCCTCGGCGAACAACGACGAAGAGGTCTTTGACTCTCCTGAAGAAATCCGGCTCGACCGGAAACCGAATCCCCATGTAGCTTTCGGATTCGGCGCGCACCTCTGCCTCGGCGCCCCCCACGCCCGACTTCTGGTCAGAACCCTGATTGAAAAGTTGAGCGAACGAAGTTTTTCCATCGAAGTGCTTGAGCGCGTCGAGAAAGTTGAGAACGAGGAGAGCTACAGCCGGTCAGTTGGATATGAATCACTTGTAGTTGCCCTGAACTGAGGGCTCTGAAGCGCGGAGGAAACGTCCCTTTGCGAGTTTCAATAATCGCGCCACTTTTACGGTTTTCATTTTTCAGTGGCCTTGTTAAGGTCCCACGCTTCACACAGCATCATTTTTCCATGAGTAATAATATTGAATCACTCCAAACCGAAAACCGGGTATTCGCACCGTCAGCTGAGTTTTCCGCCAAAGCCCATGTCAAATCGCTGGAAGAGTATGATGCTCTCCACAAGCGCTCTGTTGAAGATCCTGATGCATGGTGGAGTGAGCAGGCTGAAAACCTTTTCTGGCAGAAAAAGTGGGATACAGTCCTCGATTGGTCGGACGCCCCTTTTGCAAAGTGGTTCGACGGTGGAAAAATCAACGCTTCAGAAAACTGTCTCGACCGCCACGTCCGCGACGGCAAGGGCGATCAGGTCGCAATCCACTGGGTCGGCGAACCGGGTGACAAGCGCGACATCACCTTTTCCGAGCTGCTCGCCGACACCTGCCGTTTTGCCAATGCCCTCAAAGCTCGGGGCATCAAAGAGGGCGACCGGGTCCTGATCTACATGCCTATGGTTCCCGAAGCAGCCGTGGCAATGCTCGCCTGTGCCCGCATCGGCGCGGTTCATTCGGTGGTTTTCGGAGGATTCTCCGCCACCTCAATCAAGGACCGACTTGAAGATTCCGAAGCCACCGCGGTCATTACGGCCGACGGAGGATGGCGCAGAGGCGGTGTCGTTCCGCTGAAAGCGAATGTCGACGAAGCCCTCGATGCTTACGAAGGTGTTGAAACCGTTTTCGTGCTGAAGCGCTGCGACAATGAGGTCACCATGACCGAAGGCCGCGATGTCTGGTGGCACGACGAAGTCGACGGTGTTTCCGACGATTGCCCTGCTGAAGGATTCGACGCAGAGCACCCGCTTTTCATTCTCTACACCTCCGGCTCGACCGGAAAACCCAAGGGAATCCTCCACACCACAGGCGGTTATCTCACGGGGACTGCTTCGACCTTTAAATACATTTTCGACTACAAAGCCGACGATGTTTACTGGTGCACCGCTGATGTCGGATGGATCACCGGCCACAGCTACATTGTCTACGGACCGATGGCAAACGGCGCAACACAGGTGATGTATGAAGGCGCTCCCAACTTCCCCGACTGGGATCGATTCTGGCAAATTGTGCAGGATTACAAAGTCAGCATCTTCTACACCGCTCCGACCGCGATTCGCGCCTTCATCAAGGCGGGTGATCATCATGTTGAGAAATACGACCTCAGTTCCCTGAGAGTGCTCGGCACCGTGGGCGAACCGATCAATCCCGAAGCGTGGATGTGGTATCGCGATAAAATCGGCGGAGGCCGCTGCCCTATCGTCGACACCTGGTGGCAGACCGAGACGGGCTGTATCATGATTTCGCCTCTCCCCGGTGCGACTCCGACAAAGCCGGGAACAGCAACTCGTCCATTTCTCGGAATCGACGCCGCGATTCTCGATGAATCGGGCAACGAGTGCGGCCCGAACGAGGGCGGAAAATTAGTCATTCGCAAACCCTGGCCAAGTATGTTGCGAACAATTTATAAAGATCCGGCTCGTTTCAAGGAAACCTATTGGGGCGAATACGAAGGTATTTACCTCGCCGGAGACGGGGCCCGAACCGACGATGACGGTAATTTCTGGATCGTGGGACGTCTCGACGATGTCCTCAATGTTTCCGGTCACCGACTCGGAACCGCAGAGGTCGAGAGCGCTCTCGTTTCCCACGCCGCGGTGGCAGAATCAGCCGTCGTGGGCCGTCCTCACGACGTCAAGGGACAGGCCGTAGTCGCCTTTGTCACACTGAAGGAAGGCGTTGAGCCCACCGACGAGCTCTCTAAGGAACTTCGGAACCACGTCGGGACCGAAATCGGAGCAATTGCCAAACCGGACGAAGTGGTTTTCGCCCCCCGCCTGCCTAAAACACGCTCCGGCAAAATCATGCGCCGCCTCCTTAAAGACATCGTCGCCGGAAGCGAGCTGAAAGGTGACACCACGACCCTCGAGGATCATGAGGTCGTTGCGCAACTCCAGGAACAATTTCAAAAAGTTTTTAAAGGATAAACAAAAGTCTGCAGGGCTGACAGCTAATGACAAAACACCACTTGACGTTAGCTGAAACAGTCCTAGATTCCCAGCTTTCCCAGCCAGCGAAGGCTGAACAGTAAGGAAGACCCCATATCACTCACATCATGCCGGAAGTCGAAATCAAAAAAGGAGAGCCAATCGATCGTGCACTCAAGCGCCTCAAGGGCAAAATGGAAGCCGAGGGCATCATGGATGAGATGCGTCGTCTCCGTGCCTTCGAAACTCCAGCGCAGAAGGCCAAGCGTAAAGACCGCGCCAGTGCGAAGAAGAACCGCAACCGCGTTCGCTTTCAAATGAGAGATCCTAAAGCGGGAGAAAAGAAAACGGAAGCACCTGAGAGCTAAGGCTCACGGTTTATCCCGTTACTTTTAACGCAACGAGGCTGCCAATTTTGGCAGCCTTTTTTGTGCCCTGCGCCAAGTCGCGGAAGCCCGGCGCTGCCAACACCGACCAGTTATCGAACCGGCTGGATCGGAGAAGTCGGGTCAATAGGCCCTCTCGCCTGCGCCGCAATCCGGGCGGTGTTTCCGTTCGGCCGCCCCTGTTGGCGCCCCCGTTCTTCCTGCCCTCCCCCTGGCTGGCCCTCAATGAGAACGCTGGTGGCAAAATCTTTCATGAATGCTCTCGCAAATTCAGCGAGCAAATCCACTTCGCCGGAGTGATGGAAAAATACCGCGAGGCGATGCTCCCCCTCAATCAAAACGAGTAAATTCCCCCCGTCGAATCCGAAAGAAAGCTGATCCGGCGAACGCTTCTCCTGAACAAAATAAAGAGCGATATCATCAAGCGTTGTCGCAAGCTCTGAGATACGCTCATCCGAAAACGGCGCGTCCTGAAAAATCAGATTCTCGCCTTTCGAAAGGAAAATTCCGAAAACGGAACCCGTCGTTTTCAGCGCGTCGAGGGTGGAGGAAAGCGTTTGAGGGCTCATTCGTTAATAAAATCGCGGATTGAAGAAACGAACTCTTCCATTGGGATCCTGCGATTAACGATCGCACCGGCTACCTGAGGGTTCTGTGAATCTGAATTCTGATCAAAGCAGAACCCGAAAGTGTCATCCCCTTCGTAAAAGGTCGCGCTGGCTACGGCGCTCATTTCAAGCTTCTCACCGATAAGGACCGCGCATTCCTGCAAAATCATGAGATTCTCTGCAAAGCGGGCGGTGTCTTCCTGCCCCGTTTTTCCCTTTGCCGATCCGCGACTGGCACGGAAGAAGCGGGCCTCGCCATTCTCCAGTGCTTTGCGAAATGCTTCGTTACCGTTATCCATAAATTGTTCGTCTGAGTTTCCCCGTCAAATCCTGCGCGAAAGATACCCACGCTACCGCCTGCTGTCGAACGATTAGGCGAAATTGAAACAATCGAAGAGGCCTCGCTCACAATTCACCAAAACAGATGCCCCGCCTTTATTTGTCATGTATGATGACAGCAGCTCTGTCGGACGGATCATGACCCTAGCCAACAAAATAACCATCACTCGAATACTGCTCATCCCCGTATTCATTTTGTTTGCGGCTTACTACAGCAAAAGTATTGCCGAAGGAGCTGAGAACATTAACTTGAGAATCTGCGCTCTCGTTACTTTTGCGGTGGCCTCACTCAGCGACGCACTCGACGGCTACATTGCCCGGAATTTCAATCAGAGCACCCGCCTCGGACGCGCTCTCGACCCCGTCGCAGACAAGCTGCTACTGCTCTCCGGGGTAGTCATGCTCAGCGTCACTCACTGGCACGCCGGGCTCCCGATCTGGTTTGCGGTGCTCGTGATCGCCCGCGATGTGCTCATCATCATCGGCGTCCTTTACATTCACCACAATATTGGCGCCGTTAAGATGAAACCTCTTGTTTCGAGTAAAATCTGCACTTTCCTACAGTTAAGTTGCGTATGCTGGGTTTTGCTCGACTTTTGGAGCCGCGATACCCTGCCCCTTGCTCTGGAAATCCTCATCGGCCTTGCCGCCATCTTCACGGTGATTTCCGGTTATCAATACGCAAAGGAAGCCACCAGCCAGCTGCGGGAATCCGGCCATACCAGTCCTGACGATCATGCCACGAAATCATAAACCTCAAGTCGCTATTGTGGGACGTCCCAATGTGGGAAAGTCAGCGATCTTCAACACCTTAGCCGGTCGCCGTATCGCTATCGTCCACGATCAGCCCGGGGTTACCCGTGACCGCATCGCCACCGAGTGTAAGGATGCCCGTATCCCCTACGAATTGACAGACACCGGGGGCATTGGCGCCGTGATCGATGATGGCTTTGCCGAGCAGGTGAGAATCGAAGCAGACATCGCGATTCACACATCTGATTTAATTCTCTTCGTCGTCGACGTGCGCGAAGGAGTTCATCCGATCGATCACGAATTGGCTGACGTTCTCCGCAAGGGCGACGCCCCCGTTCTCCTTGTCGTCAACAAAGTCGACACGACGAAATCGGACAACGAAACCGCTGCCTTCTCGAAACTGGGTTTCGAGAACCAGGTGAACGTCTCGGCCGCTCACACCCGCAATTTCGGTGAACTCGACGAAGAAATTTACGGCTATCTCAAACACCTCGAGATTGAAGCAAGCGAAGCCGACGAAGAAGAGGAGGACGAGGAAGATCCCGGCGTTCGCATCGCCATCGTCGGCCGCCCCAACGTCGGGAAGTCCTCTCTCATCAATGCGATCCTCAATGACGAACGCAGCATCGTGTCCAACGTGGCAGGCACAACGCGCGACGCTGTCGATGTGCCTTACACACGCGACGCGAAAAAATACACTCTGATCGATACCGCCGGAATCCGGAAGCGCGGCAACCGGGACACTTCCGTTGAAGTTTTCTCAGTGATGCGTTCCGAGAAATCGATCCGTCGCGCCGACATCTGCCTTCTCGTGATCGATGCCTCGTCGGGAGTTGTCTCTCAGGATCGACGTATCGCAAAAATGGTCATTGAGGCGAACCGCCCCTGCATCGTGCTCCTGAACAAGTTCGATCTCTTTCACCCCGACGCCAAGTATCAGGACCGGATTGAGCAGTTTAAAGAGGAGCTCGGGGATGATCTCTTCTTCCTCCCCTATGCTCCCAAGGTCGCAATTTCCGCAAAAAACCGTCAGTATCTCGGTAAGATTTTCAATGCAGTGCAGGATGTATTGAAAGCCGCGGCAGCGCCGATCCCAACCGGCTTGCTGAATCGTCTTCTCCAGCAGGCGATCGAGCGCAATCCGCCGCCGGTTCGCCACAGCAAACGCCTCAAGCTGCTCTACGCAACCCAGCGAAGGGAGGACAAGCCGGCAACCGTCCCCGTTCCCGAGTACCTGCTTTTTGTAAACCACGCCAACCTTCTCACACGGACCTACGAACGGTTTCTCGAAAACCAGATTCGGAAGCAGTACCCGATGGAGGGACTGCCATTCGTTTTCCGGGTGCGCTCGCGCGTAAACACCCGTGAAGACGGGAAAGGAAAGAACAGGATCAAATCCGGAGAAAAAGGAAAATCCGAGACCGGCACCACCCCGAGAGCCAAAGGCGGCTCGAAGAAACGGCCCAACAGCCGCAGCAGTCGCGGCAGCGGCAAGCCGGCAGAAACACGCGGACGCAGGGACGGCAGCCGCGAGTCACGCGGCCCGCGGAGAAGCAAGTAGCAACGGGCTCGCGTCCCGATTCTGCTCTGGCAAAGTGTAGAGGTAGGAGAATCCTCCGTCTTCACTGACGATTCGCCTGCCCCGGACAGGCTCTGTCGTCAGAACGAGTTTCGTTCAGCTACGAGCAGAGGAAGGAGAATTCCTTCCTTCACGGACGATTTGCTCGCGCGGACGGGCCTTGTCGTCAGAACGAGTTTCGTTCAGCTACGGGTAGAGGAAGGAGAATTCCTTCCATCGCGGACGGTTCGCGCGCGCGAATAAGCTCTGTCGTCGGAAAAACCTACCGTGAACGAATGTCTTCGATCTCTTCTTTCGAAGCAGGGAGAACATTCATCTTCGCGTCATTGGGAATCTCCACAGTCGGATTTTCCTCGTAGAGGTAGGACTCCATAATCATGTAGACCTTGCCGGACGGGTTGGGACGGAACGTTCTCGCACCAAAGGCACGGGTGATTTTCACAGGCTCCTCCCCTGTCTCGACTTCGAGGACGAACTGCTGCTGCCCGGTGAGACCGAAAGTAGGGTCGACCTTCCTCATTTCGTTCTGAATCTCGATGAGCGGGCGGAAGAGTTCCTGATAGCTCACTTTGCCATCCTCAATTTTAGGAGGTGAAACTTTCGGCACTTCGAGGTCGACGAAAATATTCAGCGAGCCCCGCGGCTGATTCGCGACAAGGTCTGGATTCGCGTCGATGTATTCCTGCTTATTTGGAATCTCAACAAATCCGTCGTTATCAACGAAAAGCAGAACCGGCGCATCTTTGATATCGAGATAGAGCTTAATATCCTCGAACTTCACATTGGGAATCCGGCTCTTGATCCGCAACTTGTAGGTTTCGGCATTCGACTTCGCCTTCATGTCGCTCTGCGCGATTTTCAGCAACTGCTGGTAAGGCAATCGTGCCTGAGCGTTTTCCGCCATGGCGCGTCCGGAAAGTGTCTCCGGCGCATCCTGAGCCCCGGCGTTAAAGGCAGCGCTGAAAAGCAGAACCGACACGATGAGTATAACTGGCAGGTGTTTCATTCGGATCGAAAAGTATAAAGACTACAGAAAACACCGCAAAAATGCAATTTAAGTCTTACAGGAACTTCCAAAAAGCTTTCAGCCGGAAAATGAAGCCGATCCGCAGAGGAATCGCTACGCCTCCCTATTTCGAAGATCTGTGTAAGTCTTCTGGAATCTGTGTTTGATCTGTGCAAAAACCGAAGCCTTCGAATGTTACAGCACCGATTCGCTTCGCTCTCACCGATGCACTCCGATTCACACAAATCGAATAGGCTCTGAGCCAACGATAATCAATCGTCCGCGAGCTTTTTCTCCCAGTAGAGGCGAATCCCGTCGGCACACATATCAGTTCCGTTGATGGTTTGGTAGGCCTGCCACACCTTCGAGGGCACCTTTGCCAAGAAGGCCTGTTCCATCTGGAAGGCTTCGTAGGCAACCCGCAAGGTATCCGAATCCATCCCCTCTTCGATTCGCTGGCGAATGAAAAGCGCGTTCAGCTCGACCGCGTCACGATAATCAGCCAAATGACCGGCGACGTCCTTCACCTCCCCGTAGTGGGTCAGAAACAGCCGGCTGAATCCGAGCGAATCGAGCTTTTCAAGGGTCGCAAGCGTGTCTTCGAGATTGAACTGAGGCGGTGCCGAGGTCACCGAGATGAAAGCGCTCTCTCCCAGCTTCGCTCCCGCGGCATCCCCGGGGAAACAGACATCACCAATCACGAAAGCATGCTGGTGATAGGCGTGCCCCGGTGCATCGACAGCCTTAACCGTCATCCCTGCGACCTCGGCGACATCGCCATCGTTCATTGCCACAACCTTATCCGCGGGAGCGGGTGTCATTCCGCCCCAGAGAGGTTCAAAACGGTCCCCGTAAACCTGCCGGGCGCTCTCAAGGAGTCGCCCCGGATCAATGAGATGGCGCGCGCCTCTCGCATGAACATGAACAGGCACCCCTTCCGCCGCGAACCACCCCGCAGCACCGGCGTGATCCAAGTGAATGTGAGTCACGAAAACCGCGTCGAGCTGATCCGCTTTCACCCCATGAGAAGCGAGGCCCTCCTGAAGCGCATCGAGGGTCGATTCGGGACCGGTTTCGATCAAAATCCTCCCGTCGGGACCGGTGACGAGAAAAGCGGCGATAGCGCCGGTTTCCTCCTGAAAGTGAAGATCAATAACATCGACTTGCATACCGGGGAATCATAGCGACCGATCCCGCGTTACGCGACCCCTTTCCTTTCCGGGAATTTAATCTGATTTGGACGCATCAATCTCGGAATTTTTCCGTCTCAACCTGAACTTGCCGGATCGGCGTGGCGTGCCTAGATTGCCACCCTATGAGCACCCCGTCTCTCACTGACATCCCAACCGATCACGATGACCCAATCAACTCGAAGATTCTCGAAGTCTCCGAGGACCTTGTAAGTGGTTTTCAGCGTTATCCTTTCCAACACATCGCAGAGAAATGCGGTGAGGATCTCGACACAGTGATCGAACGAATTCGTGCGATGCAGGACGACGGCGTGATTCGCCGCACCCGCCAGACACTTCTCGCGACCAAACTGGCTCACGGCGCCCTCTGTGCCTGGAAGACGGACAATGACAAGCTCGACGCCACCTTCGACTTCATGTTCAAGGAGGACCCTTTCAGCGGCCACGTCGTGACCCGCTCGACTGACCGTGAAATCTCCGGAAGTGACTACAAACTCTGGACGACGCTGAAGGTGCCTCAGGGTGAGTCTCTCGAAGAGCACGCTGAGCTGCTCCGCAAACTGACGGGTGCGCATGAGTTTGTTCTCATGCCCGCAAACGGTATCTTTGCCCTCGGCGTCGGCCACGTGCGACGCAAGACGATGGAACTCGGGGACAAATCCGAAGAGCCCGCGGTGATGAATACGACCACGACAGTGGATCTTGAGCCCGAAGAGTGGGAAGTGCTTCTCGCCATTAAAGACGAGCTCACCCTTGAAGAAATCTCCGCCGATCCCTGGGGACCGCGTGCCGATGCCATCGGAATGGACAGAGAGAAGTTCTTCAAAATCGCGGAAGAACTTGATAAAAAGAAAGTTATCGGCCGTTTTTCCACCTTCCTTGAACACGTCAAAGCGAGCAAATCAGGCAAGCGCGTCACTCGCTTCAACGCTCTTTTCCACTGGAAAGTCCCGGAAGGAATGCAGCCACGCGCGGGGTCCGAAGTCGGACGTCACCACATCATGACCCATGCTTACTGGCGTGAGGGTGGTCCCCGTTTCGGCGGTGTCAATATCATGGGAGTGGTTCACGGAACCGACAAAGACCGCGTCCTCGAGCACAAGGCAGCGATCGACGCCCATCTCGCAGAAGTCGGTATCCCCGTTGAATACACCAACGTGTTCTGGGGCGGTCGAAGCGAGATCAAGCCTTCGGAAATCTCTCCCAAAGTCTACAAAGAGTTCCACGAGAAGTGGAAGGACGCCGGACAGGTGCTATAGAAGAAAGGAGAAAGATCTTTTCACTCACTCTCCAGCACTACTACGAATATGAATGTCAGGGACGTTGCCAATTTGGCTCGCATTGAACTCTCAGATGAAGAAGCCTCCCGCTACCAGGAGCAGATGGATCACATTCTCCATTACGTGGAGCAATTAAATCAGATCGACGTCGAGGGAATCGAGCCGACGGCCCACGCCGCTGCCGTTTTCGATATCGTGCGCGAAGATGTCGCCACCGGCACTTCGATTTCACAGGAGGCCGTCCTCTCCAACGCGCCGCAAACCGCGCACGATCAAATCAAAATGCCCAAGGTGGTTGAATAGCGCTGCGCCATTTCGTTCGAGTCTCTTTATTGAATTCTTTTTCCGCTTCACGTTTTGAAAGCCGCTTCTCTGTCCATTGCCCAGCTCCGCAGCGCCTACGCTTCAGGAGATCTCACCCCTGCCGACGCCCTCAAGTCCGTCGCTGAATCGATCGACTCGGTCGACGGCGACATCGGAGGCTATCTCTCCTACGATCTCGACCTAGCACTGAGAGACGCTGCCGAGGCAGACCTTTCACTTCCTCTCGGTGGCGTACCGATTGCGATTAAAGATCTCATCAACGTGAATGGTCACCCCTGTTCTTGCGCCTCGAAAATTCTCGACGGCAAATACACTTCCCCCTACGACGCAACCGTTGTTCGAAAACTGCGCGAAGCAGGGGCGATCCCGTTCGGCCGCACCAATATGGATGAGTTCGCGATGGGTTCATCCAATGAAAACTCGGGGATTAACCCCTGCCACAACCCGCACGATCTCGACCGCATCCCCGGTGGGTCATCAGGGGGATCTGCCGCCGTCGTTGCGGCACACACCGCGGTTGCCTCACTCGGAACCGACACCGGTGGCTCGATCCGTCAACCCGCCTCGCATTGCGGCGTAGTCGGACTGAAACCCACCTACGGCCGTGTTTCCCGTTTTGGATTGGTGGCGTTCGCATCCTCGCTTGATCAGTGCGGCCCCATGACCAAAACGGTCGAAGACGCCGCGACCCTCCTTCAAGCAATTTCAGGAGCTTGCGACCGCGATTCCACCTGCCTCAAGGAGGACGTTCCCGATTACTCCGATGCGATTGGCAAAGACATCAAAGGACTCAAGATCGGACTTCCCTCCGAATATTTCGCCGAAGGTCTCGATCCTGAGGTAAAGGCCAAAGTGGAAGCTGCGATCAAGCAACTCGAGAGCCTCGGCGCGGAGATTCAGGAAGTATCGCTTCCGAATACCGAACACGCCGTCGCAACCTACTATGTGATCGCAACCGCAGAGGCGTCGGCAAACCTCGCCCGCTTTGACGGGGTTCGTTACGGACACCGCGCCGAAGCGGACGGGCTCATCGAGCTCTACAAAAAATCCCGTGCTGAAGGATTCGGCGACGAGGTAAAGCGACGCATCATCCTCGGAACCTACGTTCTCAGCTCTGGCTACTACGACGCCTACTACACACGAGCGCAGAAAGTGAGAACCCTTATCCGGAATGATTTTGAGGAGGCCTTTTCCAAAGTCGACGTGATCGCCTCCCCTGTTTCTCCGACACCCGCGTTCAAAATGGGTGAGAAGTTCAGTGATCCGCTTTCGATGTATCTCGCCGACATCTACACGATCTCCGCGAACCTCGCCGGAATCTGCGGAATCTCCGTTCCCTGCGGAACCGTTTCCGTCGATGGCAAGGAGTTGCCAGTCGGCCTTCAGCTGCTCGGAAAGTCATTCGGCGAGGCGGATATCCTCCGCGCCGCGCATGCCTACGAAGTGAGCTAGGCTGCGGACACCGCCCCCTGCTTGAGGTATGATTTGCCCCTGTTGGGTCTGCCACCTGACAGGGTTGGGATTCGGGAAAAGAGAGCTCGAAGCGGTGCTATTTTGACTGAGATTCCCGATAGCGGGCAATCTGGCTTTCCATCTTCAGGTAGTTAACCGATGGATTGGCATCTCTCCACTCGCGAAACAATTCGAGTTCCTCAGCGGTCATCCCGGTCTCGACATCCAGTGGCGCCCTCTCCAAAACGATCATTGCCTCCGGAACAAGGCATTCAAACATGAGAAGCCGGTGAATCCAAAGGCCGCGCCGGAGAAAATAGAAGGCGAGTAAAAGCCCCGCCAGTCCCCGGAGAAACACCGCGTCACTTATGCGGTTGAGCTCAATCAAGCCGCTCCCATATAGCAGCCGCGGCAACAAACCGGAAAGCAGGACAGCACCCCCGTAAAACAGAAAAAGGACACCCACCACCCTGACAATGATCCAGCAAAGCTGGTGTTTAGTCAGGGGGCTTTCCATATCGCTCAGCAGCGACCCAATTAATCCACCGCTGACTTGATCGACATCCGTGTGCTCGATGTGACGTGACCTCCCGCAGTGGGGCTCACCGTCTCGATTCGCATTTCATCGACCATCCAGACGTCACCGAATTTCTTACCGTGAAGCACTTCAAAGCGGCGAATTGGACGTCCCTCGCGGTTGTAGCCGATCATCTTGATCATTCCGCCACTGGCCTTGTCGATCCAGACATCGACAGTGGCATAGGCACCTGATGTAGCGGGGTTACGAACCCGGACAATCCAGCTGTCACGCCCTTTGACTTTATCAGTCCTCACGATTTTCGCATTCGGCCAGTAGAGGAAACGCATCGACAGGTCATCGTAGGTAACATCTGTGCCGCGGATCTGATCATCGAACTTGGAAGCGTTCACCCCTTTCAATTCTGCGCCGCCAATACCTTCATATAACGCGAAACTACTATTCTTCGTATCGAGGAGAATAACCTGTGCCGGATCATTGAAGATGAACCGAATCGACTCCGGCTTTAGAGACATAATAAAAGGCACCTTGGTAGTAAGGCCCATGCGAAGCACCCCGGTGAAATCACGGTCGTAGAGCGTGTAGCTGTAACGAACCAGCTTGAGGACCTCGTCAGCGCTCAGTTCATCAATTGATTTTCCCGCAAATGAAGGCGGTGGCGAAGTCGGCGCTGCCTCCCCTCTTTCCTGTGCGACAGCGGCGCTGGAAAAAATCATGGCAACGAAGGTGGAGACGGTAAAAAACTTCTTCATAAATTTTCGGGGGACTAACGCCAATTGGACGACCGGCCTTCAACATACATGCAAAAAGCTTACCGCAAAATAAAAGCATTTCGCTTTTCTTAAGGAGTTATTTGCCTATTATCAGCACTGAAAATGATCCCTCAATCCGGGGTTCGTATCAATAATGTCATGGAAAATCACCGGCTCGTGCTTCCCGAACACATGAATCAGTTTGGCTTTTTATTCGGAGGTCATTTACTCATGTGGGTTGATGAAATCGCATGGATGGCAGCAACCCTTGAATACGAAGATTGCCAATTTGTGACAGTGGGAATGAAGGAGGTCACTTTCCGGCAGGGCGTCAGTGAGGGGACGATTCTCCGCTTCGAAACCACTCGAGTCCATGAGGGCAATACCTCAGTTCAATACTCTGTTCGCGTGTTGAACGCAGGAGAGGCAATTTTTACTACCGAAGTTGCCTTTGTCAGGGTCGATGACGAGGGACGCAAACAATCACTTCCCAAGCGCTGACAATCTGATAGCGTTTCCTAATTTGGCATGACTGAGGCAAAAAGCGTCGCCGTAATTGGCTCCTTAAACATCGACTATTTCACCAGGGTCGAATCCCTCCCTGCACCCGGCGAGACCGTCTGTTCAGACAGTCTTGATATCTTCCGTGGCGGCAAAGGAGCGAACCAGGCCATCGCGGCCTCCCGTCAGGGAAGTGAGATCATTTTCATCGGCACCGTGGGCAACGATGAGCATGGCAAAAAGTATCTCAAAGAACTGGCAAAAGAAGGAATCGACACCTCGCATATCGAAACCGTGAAGGGCAGCACAGGGACGGCTTTCATCACGGTTGACCGGAGTGGCGAGAATATGATCGTGATCTCATCGGGCGCCAACAGCACGCTGACGCGGGAGCAGGTGAAAGCAAAAACGAAACAGATCAGCAGTGCCGGAGCGGTCCTGGGTCAGTTTGAAGTCCCCCTCCCCGCCATTGTCGAAGGAGCCCGAATTGCCAATCAGAACGAAGTCCCCGTGATCATCAACCCCTCTCCCGTCGAGAAGACTTTCCCCTGGCAGGAAATCCGCACCGACTACCTCCTCGTGAATGAACACGAGGCCGGCGAGGTCCTCGGATTCAATCCATGGGACGAAGAGTTAAGTCTTGTGCGCCAGCGGCTCCACGAGCTCAGGGTTGAAAACCTGATCGTGACACGTGGCGGCGACGATACCCTCGTATACAATCGGGGAGATGAAGTGATCAGCATCCCCACCCTTGCTGTGCTTCCCATCGATACGGTCGGAGCCGGCGATGCTTTTGCAGGATGCTTTGCGGCACGTATTGCCAGTGGCGAAAAACTTGAAGACGCTCTCGCCGCAGCCAATTGCGCGGGAGCACTTACCACTCTCGGAGCGGGGGCTCAGAATCCTGTTCCGGACCGCGAACGCGTCGATCAGCATCTCGAACACCTCTCTCAATCCAGTTAGAGTAGAACCATGAATTTGATTCGAAAATCAGTGGCGCTCGCAGCGCTGACTCTGGTTGGGACTGCCCTGACCGCTAACGCAGAGGATTGGCCGGAATTCAGAGGCCCTACCGGCGACGGGATCGCCACCGCGGAGAACATACCCGACACGATTGATGAAAAATCCAATCTCGTCTGGAAAACCAGTCTCCCCGGCCGCGGGTGGTCTTCCCCCGTGTTCGACGGATCATCTATTTGGGTAACCGCAGCGGAAGAGATCTTTCCCAGCGAAGAGGAGCGGCTCAAAATTCTCGAAGCTCAGGGAGAGGAAGCGAAAACGTTCAAAGTGCGGCAGGTTGCCAAAAAGATCGAACTGAGCGCAATCCAGATCGATTTCGAATCGGGGAACGTTCAAAAGACCATTCCCTTAACGGTAATCGAAAGCCCACAGACGATTCACGCCCTCAACAGCTTCGCCTCGCCGACTCCGTTTTTGAAAGACGGAAAACTCTACGCGCACTTCGGAGCTTTCGGCACCTTTTGCATCGATACCGAATCAGGGAAACTCGACTGGCAACGTGTGATTGAACTCGAACACGGCGTTGGTCCCGGCAGCTCACCGGTGGTTTATGAAGATAAGCTGATTCTGATTTGTGACGGAGTTGACCGACAGTTCGTCACCGCGCTGGATACCGCTACAGGCGAGGAAGTGTGGCTCACGGAGCGGCCGGAGATGCGCGCGGAGAAAGGCGATCAGAAAAAGTCCTACAACACACCGGTCGTGATCGAGTCAGATGGCAAAGCACAGGTGGTGTGCATGGGAGCGCAATGGCTCGTCAGCTATGCGCCCGGGACCGGGGAGGAAATCTGGCGTCTCGACCACGGTTCGGGATTTTCCGTTGTTCCACGGCCAGTTTACAGCCGAAAACACAAGCTCCTCTATGTTTCCACCGGATTTGGAAAACCGGTTCTGATTGCGGTGAAAGTGGACGGCAAAGGCGATATCACGGACTCAGACAAGATCGCATGGAGTGAATCGAAACGCATTCCGGCCCGGCCGTCCCCTCTCCTCATCGGAGACGAATTGTATGTCATTGCCGACGGCGGGATCACGACCTGTTTCAACGCCGCGACAGGCGAAACGCACTGGAACGACAGAATCGATGGCAATTATTCAGCGTCCCCCCTCTTCGCTGATGGCAAAATCTTCGTTGCGAGCCAGGAAGGAGTCGTCACCGTGTTCAAACCCGGAAAAACGTTCTCCCCCCTTTCAAAGACGGAAATGGGCGAATCCATCATGGCATCGCCTTTCGCGGTGAACGACGCATTGCTGATCCGCACGGAGTCAGCGCTCTACCGGTTCGGAAACTAGATTCCCGCCTTCGCCGCCCCACCCGGCCCCGGCTCGCGATACGGGCAAATCCTGAGGCATTTCAGAAAACTGAAGTTTTCGAAAAATAGTCGTGACGAAAGCAGGCCCAAAAGATATACAACGTACTGATACTCTATCGCACTGTAACAATGAAAAACTCAATTAAAACCATCATTCAGACCGTTTGCGTCATGGTGTTTGCTGCTTT
Organism: Verrucomicrobiales bacterium; assembly: GCA_029213065.1. GTDB lineage: Bacteria > Verrucomicrobiota > Verrucomicrobiia > Verrucomicrobiales > DEV007 > Arctic95D-9. Next base: position 47,026 of record JARGPH010000022.1, read on the forward strand.
TTTTGCCTCACCTGCTCAAGCACGGACATGGACAAGCACTGACGGCAAGTCAATGAAAGCGATCTTCCTCGGAATCGAAGGAGACAACTACAAGTTTAAAATGGCGAACGGAAGTGAAATTTCCGTGCCGAAGGACCGCTTTATTAAAGCAGACCAGGAAGCCGCTGTTCGCCTTAACGAAATCGGCGACGACAGCTTTACGAAGGCATCCGCCCGTCAGATCGACACGCTTCTGGCGACCAATCTGAAAAAGAACGGTTACAGTTCGTTCAATGACCCGCTGCCGGACGATTTATTCGTTCGCCGGGTCTATCTCGACATTGCAGGACGCATCCCGACCCGCGAAGAATTCCTCGAGTTCGCTGAAAGCGCCCGGGCCGACAAGCGCGAAGCGCTCATTGATGAGCTGCTTCTTTCACCGGGTTATGCCTCGAACCTGTTCAACTACTTTGCCGATATGTATCGCCTCCAGGCCGATGAAGATTTCAATAACGGAATCCGAATGGACCCATACCTTGAGTGGTGGAGAACCCAGCTTGAAGAAAACACTCCCTACAACGAGATCGTCTCCACGATGATCACGGCGGAGGGCAATGTGGGGCAGAACCCTGCTGCCGGTTTCATCCTTCGCGATACCGGCATGGAATTCGACGCGTTCTCGAACTTTGGTCAGGTCATGCTCGGCATCGACATTTCCTGTGCGCAGTGTCACGATCACCCGTTCGACGAGTGGACACAGGGCGATTTCTACGAAATGGCAGCCTTTTTCGGCAATACCCAGCGATCCACCGGCTACCGTGCCAATGCCTCAATGATGGGTGGTGGCTCAATCCAGATGCCCAACGCTCCGGAAAACTGGAAGAAGAACTTCGAAAACTGGGCCTCCACTTCCAAGGGGATCGACATGAAGGACCAGAAGGACCGTCAGTTCCGCTATTTCGTGAATGCTCTCGGTTGGAACGTCGCGGACAATGAAATGATGGAAACGGTTCTTCCCGCTGACTTTATCGGCAGCGGAGGAAAGCCGAACACCGTTGCGAACCCGCGGACAATGGTCGGTGGTGCCGCCAAGATGGGTGGTAAAACCCGCCGCGAAGCTCTTGCCGACTGGCTCACAGCCCCTGACAATCCGCGTTTTGCCCTCGTTATCGCCAACCGTATGTGGCAACGCGCATTCGGCAGAGCGCTTGTTGGTCCGGTCAACGACTTCAGCGACGAGATGATTAAGCGAGCCTCACAGCCGGAGACCCTCCGTTTCGTCACCCGCGAAATGCAGCGAGTGAATTACGACCTCAAGCAGTTCATGCGCATTCTCTACAACACCCGCGCCTACCAGTCGATTGCGACCGCGGAAGAGCCTGACTGGGCCGATGACTACTACTTCCAGGGACCGATTCTCCGCCGCATGAGAGCAGAGCAAGCCTGGGATTCGATGATGGTGCTGCAGTTCGGCTCCGAAATTGATACCAAAGAGGGAGCAGATGGCTCTTTCTACAAAAAGGTCCTCGATATCGATCTGAATGTGGCTTCGAACGAAGATGTCTGGGCGCACTTCGAGATGTGGAAAGACAATCAGCGCACGATGGGCAACGCCGTCGTAAGTGCCTCGAACGATAACTATCCTGAGATCATCAACGATAAGTATCTGAGAGCGTCAGAGCTGAAACAACCCTACGTGGCAGCATCCATGCTCGACACCTTCGGCCAGTCTGATCGTCAGATCACAGACTCCCACAACTACGACGGTTCAGTCCCTCAGGTTCTCGCGCTCATGAATGGAGAAGCAACCGTCCAGCTGACAGGACTTTCTTCGAAAGTGGTTGAAGACCTTGAAGAACTCGATGGCCCTGACGACAAAGTGCGCGGTGTTTTCTTCACCATGCTGAGTCGATTCCCGACCCCGGAAGAACTCAAACTCGGCGTAAGCATGATGGAAGATTACGGTGACGACGGGATCAGTGACCTCGCCTGGGCCTTGATGAACAGCCCCGAGTTCCTCTTCGTCCAGTAACCCTTTCTTACCAAAATAACCCCTCAGATTTAACTCATTTATATCATGACTAACATAGCTGAACTTGCCGGTAAGGATCCTCTGAGCCGTCGCTATTTTATGGAAATGTCAGCGAAGCTTACGCTCGGTGTTTCCACTGCTGTCCCCTTCCTGCCCCGGAATTTCCAGGCCCAGGACGGAGCGAAAGCAAAGAACCTCATTTACATCTACATGGCAGGTGGGATGACCCACCTCGACACCTTTGACCCCAAGAAAAATTCCGGAGTCATGGGTAGCACCGAGATGATCGACACCAACGTCGATAACATCAAATTCGGCATGCACCTCGAAAAGCTGTCCAAGCACGCTGACAAACTCGCAGTGATCAACTCGATGACCTCCACCAACGGAGCGCACGAGCAGGGCATGTATATCATGCGAACCGGATACAACAAGCGCGCCACGATCGTCCACCCCACGGTAGGCCCGTGGGCTGAAACGCTCCTCGGAAAACGCGGCGAAATTCTGCCCGACAGCGTGGTCGTGGGCCGAAGCACCTCCAATGCCGGCTTCATGGATCCGTCATTGAGCCCGCTTCCAATCGCCGACCCCTCAGCCGGCGTCCCCAACACCCAGTTGATCGTTGAAGGTGAGCGCTTTGACCGCCGGATGGAAATGGCTCAGAAGCTGGGTCAGCAGTTCACCAGCAAATTCAAATACATGGGGCCGGATTCCTATGTGGAGTATTACAATCAGGCGAACAAGTTGCTGAAAAGCGATGCCCTCTCTGCTTTCGATATCTCCAACGAGTCCAATGCATCAGACTACGGCACGGGCCGATTGGGTCAGGGCTGTCTCCTCGCTCGCAAGCTGGTGGAAAACGGCGTTCGTGTCGTTGAAGTCATTGCCGGAGGCTGGGACATGCACGTGGATGTCGATGGCTCGACCGCAACCCGGGTTCCGGAACTCGACGTGGCACTCTCCACTCTGCTGACTGACCTCGAATCGCGCGGTTTGCTTGAATCAACCATGGTGGCCGTTGGAACCGAGTTCGGCCGGACACCTGACATCAACATGAACAGCGGACGGGATCACTATCCTGCCGCCTACTCTTGTGTTCTTGCAGGCGGAGGCATCAAAGGAGGAACCAAATACGGTGAAACCGACGGTTCCGGTAAAAAGGTCAAAAGCGATCACATGAAGCCTGAAGATTTCCTCGCAACGATTGGTCACGGTATGGGACTGAATCTTGAAGAAACGATCTATTCACCGACGCAGCGCCCCTTCACCTTTGCCGACAAAGGAAAGCCGGCGACGAAGCTGTTTGGCTAGACCCTTTCCAGCATCAAAAACCCCTGAGAACGTCGAATCCGAAATGGATTCGGCGTTTTTTATTTTCCAATGCAAAAGCTACTGAAGATTTCCCCGAGAATTTCTTCAATATCAGTTTTACCAATCACGTCTCCGATCGCTTCGAGCGCGGTTCTGAGATCCATCGCGACAAACTCCGGAGATTCACCTGATCGCAGGTTCATCTCAGCGGCAACCATCGCTTCGCGGGCACGGTTGAGGCATGACTGATGCCTCGTATTGATCGAAACAAGACTGGAGCTGTCGAAACGGTTTCCGCTCGTGAGAGACTCAAAGAGATAGTCTTTCAATGCTTCAATCTTTTCATCACCAATACAGGATAGAGCAAAACCCTCTGTGTGAGCCCAATCCGCGTGCAGAGGCAAATCCGACTTGTTGAGCAGAGTCAGGACACGCACCTCTCCCGCCGTTTCGAGGATCGCATCCGAAGGTTTGGCGGCGCTTGAATCCACCACATGAATCACCAGTTCAGCGTTCTGGATCTCGGCGAAGGTTCTTTGAATCCCCTCTTTTTCAATCGCTTCGCCGCCCTCACGTATCCCCGCCGTATCGACGAGGCGAAGAGGAATGCCACGAAGATTGATGACCTCTTCAATAGTATCTCGTGTCGTTCCCGCGGTTTCATTAACGATCGCCCGATCAAACCCCAGAAGGAGATTCAAGAGACTCGATTTCCCTGCATTTGGCGCACCGCAAATGACGGTCCTGACACCCTCTCGCAGAATCTTTCCCTGATCGGCTGTGTTGAGCCAGCGATCGATCTGCGCGGTGATCTCGAGGCAGCGGTTGATGAGCCCCTCATTTGAATCGGGATCAATATCCTCCTCCGGAAAATCGATGTAAGCCTCGAGATGAGCAACCAAGCCAATCAATGATTGCCTCATCTGTTCCAGATCACGGCCCAATCGTCCCTCAAGTTGCTGATTGGCAGCCTTCATCGCCAATTCGGTCTGAGCCGATATCAAATCCATAATCGCCTCCGCCTGAGTCAGGTCAATTTTACCGTTGAAAAAAGCCCGCTGCGAAAACTCACCCGGCTCAGCACTCTCCGCACCCGCCGAGAGAATCGCTTTCAATACTTTACCGGTCACGACGACGCCACCGTGACAGGCAATCTCGACGACTTCCTCCCCCGTAAAGCTGTGCGGAGAAGGAAACCAGGTGAGAAGGACCTCATCTACGGTGTCCCCTGAAGAATCAAAGATTCTGCCGAAATTCTGCTGACGGGGCTTCCAGTCAGAAGAGGGCTTTCCACGAAAAACGCTGGATACAATCGTGGCCGCTTCGGAGCCACTGACGCGAATGAGAGCCACTGCCCCGGTGCCCGGAGGTGAGGCAATAGCAGCAACGGTTTTGACTGAGTTTTCCATAAAAGGGAGCAATGCGGGATAAGAAGCGCTTCTCTAAAGGTGAGAACAGAGAAGAGAAAGACATTGCACCCTGCTCTGGAAAATTCAAAACTCAGTATTCAGAGAGATATGTTAATCAAAGATCTACCCGAAGATGAGAGACCTCGCGAGAAACTGATCAGCAAAGGAGCTGAATCCCTCAGTGATTCGGAAATCCTCGCACTGTTTTTCGGAACAGGACGACAGGGTATCAGTGCCATCGAGCTCGGCAGAGAAATGCTCAAGAAATTCGACTCGATGCGCAATATGTCGCGGGCTTCATTCGAAGAACTCCTCAGCATCGACGGAATCGGCCCCGCCAAAGCCGCTCAGCTCGCTGCAATTTTCGAATTCGGAAAGCGCCTCGCCAAAGAGCCGTTCAACGATCAGGCTATCACGACACCCGAAGAGGTCTACGAACTCGTCGGCACCGAAATGCAACGGCTCACCCAGGAGTCAGTTCGGGCAATCCTCCTCAACAGCCAGAAGAGACTGATTCAGGTGGCCGAAATTTTTGTCGGCACCGGCAATCAGTCTTTCGCCAATCCCCCGGAAATCCTGCGAAAGGTGATCAGCCATTCGGCCGCTTCATTTATCCTTGTTCACAACCACCCGTCGGGAGATCCCTCGCCAAGCCGGGCGGATCACGATGTGACCCGTCGAATGAAAGAAGCGAGTGATGCAATCGGCGTTGAATTTCTCGATCACATCATTATAGGTGGGCATTCCGTTAGTGAAAACCGATCTCCCTATTTCAGTTTTCGTGAAGCCGGACTCTTCTAGCCCTTTCCCCTTCCCCATCGAATGTCCATCCATCCCACAGCCATCGTGCACCCCGACGCCCAGCTCGGCGAGAATGTCTCCGTAGGCGCTTTTGCGATTATTGAGGAAAACGCCATTGTCGGCGACAACTGCCTGATCGAGGCCGCCGCCCAGGTCAGGAAGGGCGTCACCCTCGGGGCGAATTGCGAAATAGGGAGTTCAACCATCCTCGGGAGCGATCCCCAGTTCAAAGGTTTTGATAAATCCATTCCTTCCGGAGTCACTATAGGATCCAACAACGTGATCAGAGAGAACGCCACCGTGCACCGAAGCATCCTCGAAGGCGAGGCGACTGTTGTTGGCGATGACAATTACCTGATGACCGGAACCCACATCGGCCATGACAGTATCGTGGGAAACCACAACACCTTCGCGAACGGGGTGCAACTGGGTGGGCACGTCACCCTGGGGAACCATGTTTTTGTTGGCGGAGGAACGATGTTTCATCAGTTCGTTCGCGTCGGCGACTATGTGATGTGCCAGGGACTCTCAGGATTTTCTCAGGATATCCCCCCATACGTTCTCTGCGCTGAGATCAATGAAGTGGTCGGAATCAACCTGATTGGTCTGAAAAGAGCCGGATTTGACCCAAAGGAGCGCGTTGCGATCAAAGATGCCTTCAAAAAAGTCTACCGCAGCACCGAAACCCTCAAATCAGTGCTCGAAGAGGCGGAACTTTCCGAAAATGGTGAAGCGGTGGACGCATTCTACTCCTTCCTCAGATACCCCTCAAAAAAGGGAGTTTGCATTCGCAGTTCGAAACGATAAAAACGGATCTCCGAATTCTCAGTCAATTCGCTGAAAAAAATGATTTTTCGTTGGTCTTTTGGGTATATGAGAGTAAATGAGAAGAGGTAGGGTGTGTCAGATTTCACATCAACCAATGCTTGTGTTTCAGAACCGTGTTTTCCGATTTGATTCGTAACCCAGACAGCTACAAGACTTCCGCGAAGCGTTGGACTCGAATCCTTCCTTCTTTCGTGTGCCTCTGTGCGTTTTTTGCTTTCCCCCCTCTTGCCAACGCGCAAGACGAGGAAGAATCGACGAATCTCGATATTCAGAGCGACTTCACCGATTACGATAAGGATCTTGGTATCGCAAAAGCCACTGGTGATGCTGTCGTGAAATACGGCGATGTCACGATCAAAGCGGATCAAATTGAGTTTCACGAATACTCCGGCAAGGTCTTTGCCCGCGACAACGTTCGTATCTACAAAGATGGTCAGGTAATCGATGCTGAAGAGATCATTTACAACATCCACACAAGTGAGCTCACCACGAGCCAGTTGAAGAGTGCGCTTGAGCCTATCTTTTACACGTCGGAAGACGTCATGAGACCGGATGAAGAAACCGGTGGCCCGATTATTCTGAGGAATTCGAGTTTTACCACTCACGATTCGGCCCGGCCGATGTTCCACCTGAAGGCGAAGAAGCTCAAGGTTTATCCGGAGAACAAAATCGTGATGCATGGCGCGAAGCTCTATGCGGGAGATCGCGCTGTCTTCTATTTCCCCTACTTCGTTCAGCCCCTTGAAGAAGACCTCGGATACTACTTCACTCCCGGGTGGAATTCAGCGTGGGGCGGCTTTCTCCTCAACCAGTATGGTATTTCGATCAATGATCGCTACCTAGCCAAGATGCATCTCGATGTGAGAACTGAGCGAGGTATCGCAGGAGGCGTGGAGTTTAAGGACCGCAACTTCAAGGGCAACGACAACATTGGGAGCCTCTTCCTCTATTACGCTCAGGATAACAATCCTCAGCTTCGCTTCAATGGCACGGTGCGATCGGGCATCGCCGATTCAGAACGTTACCGCATGAACCTGCAGCAGCGCGTCTATTTTCCGGGCTCCGAGGACCAAACATTCTATCTCGACTTCGACATCAACAAGTTGAGCGACGAGTATTTCTACGAAGACTTCTTTCAAGCGGACTACCGGATTGATCCGCGACCTGACAACCTCATCAATTTGACCAAAATCTTTGATCAGGGCGAGATCTCACTGACAGGGCGCTTTCAGCTGAATGAATTCTTTCAGACCGACACGCGATCACCTGAGCTGGCGATCGACATTATCAGAACCCCGCTGGGGAATTCCGGCTTTTTCTACGATGGTCTTACCTCATACGGATTGATCGGCGAAGAGTTGAGTGATGAGGATACACTGGCAGGATTGATGAGTCCTTCAGATTTCAATCGATTCCACACCTATCACGAGGTTCTCTATCCTCATCAGTTTGGAGGTTTTCTCAACGTGGTTCCACGTGCCGGTGTTGGTTACACCAATTATTCAAATTTCGAGATGGTGGGATTTGATGATGTCAGTCGCACCACTTCTCATCTCGGCATGGAGATATCGTTCAAGATGTCTAAACGCTCTCCAAACATCGTAAACAGAGCGCTCGGTCTCGATGGGCTACTGCATGTTGTCAGACCTTACGTAAATTACTCCTACCTCAATACAGATGATCTAACGGGTCGCATGTCTCCGATTGACCGATTTACGACATCGACACGCCTCAGACCTATCGACATGCCTCTCTTTACGGCGGTCGATGATCTGAACAATTGGCAAATCGTTCGCTCAGGTCTATCCAATCGATGGCTGACGCGACGAAATGGCTCCAGCCATGAATGGCTTTCAATCAACAACTACTTCGACACCTACCTTCAGGACCCTGAGTTCGATCGCGATTTCTCTAATTTCTTCACCGAAGTGAGATGGTCACCTCTGCCTTGGCTCTCCGCCTCGACAACAGCTCAGGTCCCTCTATTCAATGATACCTATCGCTTCTCTGAAATCACCTCAGGTGTGACTATCATGCCAACCGATTGGTTCCGCTTCTCACTCGGCCACTACCACCTGTCAGACCACCCGACACTGGACGACGCGAGTCTTTACTCCTTTGATACCTATACCAGGTTGAGCGACAACTGGGGTGCTTCCACCTCCCACCGCTTTGAAGCGGATGATAACACTCTCGAATACCAACAATATATGGTTCACCGGGATATGGCGGCATTCACAGCCAGTTTCGGAGGAATTATCCGGGATAATAGAATCACCGAGAAGGAGTATGGCGTAATCTTCAGCCTGACTTTGAAGGCATTTCCCCGTATCACACTGCCCGTCGATTTCCAGCCGGGCGGCCTTGGATCAGAGTAGTGGTTCTGGCCATCTTCTGGCCATCACTCGGAACAAGCGAATCATTTTGGCTTTGGCGGAGGCCCATACCGCCCCCACCACCTTTCTCCCCCCCTCCTGCTGAGCAGAGCCCTACGGTGAGGGAACACCTCTCGCATCGCAGATCAATGCACTGAGCGCATCTCAGAGGCCGTAAACGCATCCCCCCCCCCTTTGCGCAATCGAGCGCGAGTAAACCAGCACCATCCCTTGGCCACGGGACGACAGCCTATCTCACGGAAACCGCGAGGACCGGACACGTAAACCGCACGATGCGATCAAAGGCCTTTGAGGTCCCGGCTTCCCCTCCCTCAACCCGCGCTCACCCCGGAAACACAACAAAACAGGAGAGAAAACTCGTTAATGTCTCCAGCCGAAGACGGGCCGAAGCCCCGCCTGCACGAACCGGCCGCAATCCGGGAACTACACAAAAAAGGAATCGAAAGCCCGTCTAACCGATTCCACAATAAAAAAGGAGCGTACCAACGGCACGCTCCCTGAAGTTCTTCCGGAATCAACCGGTCACAGCTTCCGGCATTTACCGATCGAACTGGGCATCAAACACGATGTTGGATGCAGGGAAATCAACCTGCTTCACGAAGGCCGCTGACTCGCTGCCACCGGCGACACGATCCATTCCACCGTCCTCCCATTCAACAGAGAGCGGCCCTGTGTATTCGATGTCATTCAGCGCACGGATAATGCGCTCAAAATCAATCCGGCCACGCCCCACTGATTTGAAATCCCAAAATCGCTTCCGGTTGTGAAAGTCAACATGCCCACCGAAAACACCCGCCTCGGTAGGATGATCCGACCAGCTCACATCTTTCATATGCACATGATTGATCTTATCAGCGAACCGATAGATAAACTCCACATAATCCACACCTTGATAACCGAGGTGACTTGGATCGTAGTTGAACCCGAATGCGGGATGATGATCAATAGCAGCAAGAGCACGCTCCGCAGACGAGATATCGAACGCGATCTCGGTTGGGTGAACTTCGAGCGCATATTTGATACCGTTCTCCTGAAACACATCCATGATCGGACCGAAGCGGTCCGCAAAATCCTTGAACCCTGCCTCAATTTGACCAGGAAGGACCGGGGGAAATGAATAGAGAAGATGCCAAATCGAAGATCCTGTGAAGCCGTTCACAACACTAACCCCGAACTCTTTGGCGGCTATGGCCGTTTTCTTAAGCTCCTCAGCGGCGCGTTGCCGCACCCCCTCAGGCTCACCGTCTCCCCAGATGTAGTCGGGAACGATCTGCTGATGACGACCGTCAATCCGGTCACACACCGCCTGTCCAACCAGATGTGTCGAGATCGCGTAGCATTTCATGTCATGCTTATCCAGCAAGTCACGCTTGGCGGAGCAATACGCGGCATCAGCTTTATCCACTTCGAAATGATCGCCCCAGCAGGCAAGTTCCACCCCGTCGTAGCCCATTTCTTTGGCTTTTACGATTACGGATTCACAATCAAGATCAGCCCACTGGCCGGTGAAAAGGGTAACAGGTCTTCCCATAGTAAATATAGTTGTATTTAGAGTTCAATTAAAGAGATGCCGACAATAACCGGCACCCGAGTGCGCAAGCAAGAAAGAATTCCAATTCCCGTCTGAGTTCTTACGCTCAGCCCGGAATACACCTTGCCAAAGCTTTATGCGCTAACACAAAAATGCCCCGATTATTGGAATCGGGGCACTGCGCAGGAGAGACCGGTAAATCCTCCTGAAGAGAAATCAGGGCCGTTAGAATGTAGCCGTCGCACCAATGTGGAAGCGACCGGACTTATCAACGCCGACAAGATTGTCAGTCATGACAGGATAACCGTAATCAGCACGGAACTTGAACCAGTCGCTGTAGTTCCAGCGGAGACCTACACCAACCGAACCGAGCTGCACGCTTGAAGGCTGCCCAACGAGAAGATCTTCATTTCCGAGGTTCGCCGCATCAAAGAAACCGAGGAAGCGAAGACTGTCAGTCTCATTCTCCCAGTCAAAGATGCGACCGAAGGAAAGCTCGGGGGTGTAAAGTTCGACCGTGGTCCAGAACCCGTGGTCGCCACTGGCGACGCGCTGGTCAAATCCTCGAACCGTATCGTAACCACCCGCTCCGAGCTGCTCGGAAGGCTGGAGGTTTCCGTTAGCGGCCTGACCCTGCATCTTGAATCGCATCGACCAGTCCTCACGAAGGCGGCGCTGGTGCTCGATACTGGCGATCGTGTAGAAATACTCCGAATCAGAAAGAGCACGTGACTGTTGGAATCGGGCATCTGAATTCTGTGTATTAAAATCACCCGGCGACCACACTCCGCGAATATCGAACTGTGTCACACCACGCTTATGCTGGATAGTCTCTTTGTAACCGAGGCTGAACTGGAAGATCTCAACCCGCGTGTTGTTGATAGGAGTGGTCAAACCAATGAGAGCAGAAGCAAATTCCAGGTTATTCCCGTTAGACTTCCAATCGAAGCCAAAATCCATTTCACGTGAGCGGTTCGCCTTTCCTTCAAGAGGGATACCGTAGCGCCCACTCAGCTGAATGTTATCGCCGCTCGAGTTAAGAGCACCCACACCTGGAATCGGAATAGCCGCTGACTCAATATCAACATACGAAGCGAGAACGGTTACCCAGTGTCGCCATGGGAGTCCCTGCGTATAAACCAGTGAGTTGGCCCGCACGTGTTCGAAGTCAAAGTCAGAGGTAAACTGATAGCTCAGGCTGCGATTAGGCCCGAAAACATCACCAAAGTTAAATCCGGCGATAAAGCGGTCTTCGCCGAGGAAAGGAGTCCCCGAATCCTCGTATCCCGTATAGAACCAGTTGGCTTTACTCTGATAACTCTTCAAGATCACATCAGTGGTTCCGAACTCGTAACCGGGAGCGTATACCATGTCGACCTTGCGGTAAGGACTCCGGTTCACCCATGAAAGGTCCCTGAGAATCTCGGAAGCACGAATCACTTCGCCTTTCTGCACCCGCATCTGGCTGCGAATGAATTCCTCGGTATCGGCATCGACACCTTCAACACGAATTCGTGCCAGCTCTGATTCAATAACAACGAGCTGAACCACACCTGAAGTAATGTCCTGCTCAGGAAGAAGCACATCGACCACAGGACGATCACCATCGCGGTAGGCAACCACCACTTCCTTGACCATCTGATCGAGAGAGGAAAGAGAAACAGGGCGACCAATATAACTCTGAAGAACCAAACCCACCTGACGGGGAAACTCATCGAAGTCGTGCCAGATACCCTCAACACCGGGCCATCCATCAGGACGAACGTCACCCGGGCGTGGAAGAAGAACGACACCCAGCAGTTGGTTCACCAAATATTCGTCGGTATTAGGACCGGTGGAGATCCCTCCTTTGCCTGATTTTTCGAGATTGAAACGACCGAGCTTATCGACCTCAATCGGACCTTCGCCACCGCCGGTCTCGAGAACTGTCTGAGTCTCATAAACCTGGTTCTGTGTGGCAGGCGGCAGAACATCCATGAGGATCTCCGTGCCATATTGATCAGTAACGGTTTGTTGAGCGGTCGCTGAAGACGCCAACAACGATATCGTTACTGCGGTAATTCCGGTAAAAAGGCTATTGATTCTCATCGTTCGATAAAAGGGGGAGCGAATACGCGCAGTACCCTGAAAGGTATTCGATTAACACACGTTAACTGGCTTGAAAAAGGTTTTTTTAAGAAATTTTCGATCTTTTCGACTCAAATGTGATGGTAGAGAGGTATCGCACAAGAATGGAAGACAAAAATACATTTTATTTAACCGACACCCACGCCCACCTGAACTCCTCACGGTTCGGTGGAAATGTCTCTGAACTGCTGGAAAGAGCGCACCAAAGCAATGTGGGAAGAATTCTCTCGATCGCCTGTGATATTGAAGACTCAGTGGCCAACCTCACCCTCGCAGAACAGTTTGAGGAAGTCATCCCGACTGTAGGCGTCCACCCTCTCTACGTTCACGAGATCGCAAAAGGTCTCTGGCTGGATTCGCTTCGCGAGATGGCGGGACGTCCCGAAGTGGCCGCTATCGGTGAAATCGGACTCGACTATTTTCATCCCCCGCAGGACGGCTCCACCGATGCGGAATGGCGCAGGACCCAGCGAGAAGTATTTGAAGCGCAACTTCAACTCGCCCTCGACTTTGACCTGTCCGTCGTAATTCACCAACGCGAGAGTGCCGACGATGTCATGGAAGTGCTGCGAAACTTCCCCGGAACCCGCGCGGTTTTGCACTGCTTCAACGGAACGCAGGCGCAGGCGGAAAAGGCGCTGGAAGCCGGATTTTATCTCTCATTCACCGGTATCCTCACCTTCTCCAGTGCCGGGGACGTCAGAGAAGTCGCTGCAGCGGCCCCACTTGATCGAATCATGGTGGAAACGGACAGCCCCTATCTCGCGCCGGTTCCTTTTCGCGGAAAACAATGCGAACCCCACATGGTGGCACACACCGCGAGGCAGCTGGGAGAACTGCATAATCTCGAACTTCCGGAGATCACAAAAGTTACCACAGAGAACGCTTTCCGATTCTTCAGAATGGGAACGTTACACTGATTCCGACCCGTTGTGCGCCTTCGGTGGACTTGCAAAATTGATAATCCTGAGCGACTTAAGAGAGTAATCCGTCCCAAATGCACATGTTTGCAGAAAGAAACAACCTGATCAGGGAGAAGAAATTCTCTCCGAAGTCGACCGAGTTCTCCCGTAGAAAGTTCCATTCTTCGGCGACGCTCACCGACGATCATACGTTGTTCCTACTGAACCAGCAGAGGGAGAAGCAGTCGAAAGTCACGAAACGTTCGTGGTTTTCGAGACTCTTTTCCCGATAGCTTTAAGTTGACGTAAGTGAGCATCGATCCGGTCACCCTGCGGGCACCGGAGGGCCTCCTACGTCTCTGAGAAGGCCATCAGCTCCTCTTCGGAAATGATGCGCACCCCGAGTGATTCGGCTTTGTCGCGCTTTGAGCCACCGCCCTCACCGGAAAGCAGAAAGTCGGTATTCTTACTCACTGAACCAGTCACTTTTCCGCCCAGCATCGCGATACGCTCTTTGATCTCGTTTCGCGGGGCAGACAGCGTCCCCGTAATCACTATCGTCTTGCCCGCAAGCGGGTTGCTGTCACTCCCTTCTCCGCCCGCTGTCGCGACAGGCAGATAATTCGCCGACTCGGGATCGATTCCCAATGCTTTCATCCTCGATCGCAATTCAACGCCTTCGTCACTCGCCAGATAATCCTTCATCGCCCCGGCGACAGTGGGGCCGACTTCCCCCGCAATCTGAAATTCGCTCAGCAGCTCGTTGTCCTCCTTGCGCTGCCCCGTTTTCATCTCGCTGAGAACCGGCAAAATCTCAGACTCGGCGAGTTCGTCAAAATTCCGGTGAAGCCGGGCCAGTTCCCGCGCCGCGGACTCCCCCACTTGCGGAATTCCGAGAGCGTAAACCCAGCGGTGCAAAGGAGCGGTTCGGGCGCGCTCCGCGGTCGTCACCAGCTTGGTCCCGTTCTTGGCCCCATACATGCGGGGAGCCTCATCCGTCCCCAGATTTAATTCGGCAAGATCCTCCACTTTCAGCTCGAACAAATCGAGCGGCGAGCTCACGAGGCCGCGTTCGACCAGTTTCTCCGCGACGATGGTTCCCACACCATCGATGTCGAGCGCCTTGCGACTGACAAACTGCTTAAGCCGGTTCGCCATCTTAGCAGGACAGCTGAAATTCACACATTTCCACGCGACGAAGCCCTCCTCCTTTTCAATGGGACTCCCACAACTCGGGCAGACACCGCTCACGAACTGGAAAAGATCAAATTTCTCCGCACCGGCGGGACGCTTCTCCGGAATCACCTTCACCACCGCCGGAATAATCTCGCCGGCTTTTTCAATGAGAACGGTGTCACCAATACGAACGTCCTTCCGGTCAATCTCATCCTGATTGTGCAAAGTGGCGCGACTCACCGTGGTTCCTGAAACGAGGACGGGATCGAGTTCCGCGACCGGAGTAAGCTTCCCCGTTCGCCCCACCTGCACGGTCACAGCGCGCAGCACCGTCTCCTTCTGCTCCGGCGGGTATTTAAAAGCAGCGGCCCAACGGGGTGCTCGCGAGGTAAAGCCCAGTCCGTCGCGGTCCGCGAAATTGACCACCTTCACGACGGCGCCATCCGTCCCGTAGGGAAGCGAGTGACGCTTCACATCGAGCTCATTCACCGCATCCATGATCTCTTCAAAAGTCGATGCGTGCCAGATCGGATTGTTCCCCGGAATCTTAAACGTTTCGAGAAGAGCAAAAAACTCATCCGCAGACTCCAGCGCCAGTCCGTCGATTCGCCCGAAGCCGTGCGCAATAAACTCAAGAGGGCGTTTCGCGACCTCGCGCGAGTCGAGCAACTTCAGAGCCCCCGCTGTGGCATTTCGCGGGTTTTTAAAAACCGGCAAACCGGCCTCATCACGAGCCGTATTCATCGCCGCGAACTTCTCATTCGGCATGAAAATCTCTCCTCGAACCTCGAGCCAGTCCGGTGCATCACCTTCCAACACGAGCGGGACATTGCGGATCGTCCTGACATTTTCCGTGATGACATCGCCCCGGGCACCGTCCCCGCGCGTGATCGCGAAATCGAGTTGCCCCTTTATATAATGTAAAGCCACCGCGACGCCGTCGATCTTCGGCTCAATCGTCACCGGAATCGTCGAGTTGCCGAGACCTTTAACAAGCCGGTTAAAAAAATCGCTCAACTCCCCCTCTGAGAAAACGTCGTCGATACTCAACATCGGGACATCGTGAGCCCGTTGCTCGAAACCGTCGATCGGCTCGCCCCCGACACGACGGGTCGGTGAATTCGTTGAGGCAAAGTCAGGGTAGCGGGCCTCGAGCAGTTCGAGGTCGCGAAACAACTCGTCGTATTCCCGATCGGTGATCAGTGGCTCGGCATCCACGTAGTAGAGCCGGTTATGCTTTTCCAGCTCCGCTGAAAGCCGTTCGATTTCAGCGCGCGCCTCTGCGTCGTTCATACCAACAAGATGAAATAGACCCGACCAATCCCGATCAGTCGTTCTGCTTCCGCACTTCCTCCTCGAGCCGCTCGCTGAGCCACTGCTTAATCATGCTCTGATAATTCAAATAGCGATGACGTGCGAGACGCTTGATTCGACTCAACATTTGCGGATCAAAACGAAGCGTAATCGTCGTCGACTCCCGCACCGTCTGGCGCTGCACTGAGGCATTCATGAGACGCGGATCCAGAGTGTGAACCATCCAGAACTCAGCTTCCTCCAAATCAGTGTCAAACTCAGGAATGTCTTCCCACTTTTCGATCGTTTTCAAATTGCAACAGGGTTGGGTGGTTGATCAAACAGGGTTGGGTCTTCGATGGAAATGAAAAAGGCAATGCCCGGAAGGGTCAGACCCACTCAGCGTTCTTTCTTTCGTAAAAACTGAGTTCGTCATCATTCATATCACGACAGAGAATCACGCGATACTGCTTACCGTCCGTCCAGAAAGCAGAAAAAAGAGGTCGGTTGTTAATCGTTTTTCCCAATGCAAAATAGCGGGCATCGGCCCCGCTGTTGTCATTCTCGGGAAAAAGACGAATCGAAAAAGGATCCTCAAAAACTTCCTCCACCTCTTTCGGTGTAACCTTCTTGAGGTCGAAATGACAGTCTATCCAATCGAATTCCATAGTGAGGTCCGGCGTTCCGGCGAGCCGGCAAACCGGCGTTGAATACTATATTCCCGCCTCGTTCACCCGTTCCTGAAACTAGAAGATTTGTATCAGGAAAGCAATGAGCGAAAGCGCGTATCTCCTTTTTACACGAATTTCAGATAATTTCTATAAATTTCAGTTTTATTTATCTTTTAAATCAGCTAATGAATGAATGTGGGTTTCATGAGAAACATCCTGTTCATCAGTTCCTTGCTGGCCGTTTCCTGCCAGGTGAAGCCCTACGCCCCTCCGCCCGTTCCCGTGGTTGTTGAGTCCGCCGAGGTCGAGATACGCTTTTTTGCAGGTCGACCGGATGCCATTGTTACCGTGAAAGGCATCCTTTCCAGCAGCGCTGCGATGCTGGTGGATCCCAAACAGTCACGCGAGGGCAACACGCTCTTTATCGAAGTGCTCGAGCAAACCCCACGCGGCGCAACCCTGCTCCCCGATCTCGCGGCATCGCCACCATTCCAAACCCGCATCCCCATCGAACTTCTCGGCACCGAAGGCCCCGGCACCTACACCTTGAATACGAACGGACTTCTCACCACTTTCGAAATCCCCGCGATTCAGGCGACCATCACAACCGACGAGGAAACCCCGACCGAATACGAATCCCGCATCAAACTTGTGGACGAGTTTATTCCCATTGAGGAAGCCGGCATCATCCCCTCGGGGTTTATCGAGCCGGCAGCGCCCCTGCCACCACCCAAAGATTGAACGCGCCCCTCATCGACGGGTCTACCTCGGATTAGCACCTTTCCCAACTCAGTCAGAAAACCATCATGAAAGTCGCCATTCTTCTCATCGCTGTTCTCGCCTTCACCGCCTCCGTCCGGGGCGAAAATGTCCTGGAGATCGCGACCCGCTTCGATCAGCAGAAAATCGAAGCGGTCCAAACCTACCTCGATGAAAACCCTGACGCTGAAGACAAGGAGGACGCCATCGCCATTCTCGTGGGAGCCTACATGTCGGTCGGAGAGTTCAAGCCGGTTCCGGATTTGCTTACACAGCGATACGATCTCCAGGACAAAGGCGAAGAGGCAAATCTCCAACTCATCATTGGCGAAATTGCGCGCCCCCTCATCGATGCCGCAATCGTCTCCGACCAGCGCGACCAGGCAAAAGCGTTCGTGTCACGGGTCAAATCCGACTTCGCCGACAGCCCCTCCGCCGGACAGGTCACCGCGATCCTCGACCAGTTCGGAGCCGAACTCTACCTGCCCGGTGTCGGAGACCGCATGGACATCGCCTTCACTGACCTGGACGGCAAAGAAATCGACACCGCAACGATGGGCGACAAAGTCATTCTCGTCGACTTCTGGGCAACCTGGTGCGCCCCCTGCGTCGCCGAGATGCCGACGATCATTTCCGCCTACGAAGAATACAAAGACAAGGGATTCGAAGTCATCGGAATCTCACTCGACGACAGCATCGAAGCCGTCGAGAAGTTCAGCGCCGCCAAAGGGATAACATGGCCACAATATTGTGACGGCAAAGGCTACGACAACGAACTCGCCCAGCGCTTCGGAATCAATCGACTCCCTGCATCCTTCCTCGTCGGAAAAGGCGGAAAAATCATCGCTTCGGAACTGAGAGGTGACGCCCTCGGCGAAGCGGTGAAGAAAGCCCTCGGGGAATAGTCAGCCGTTCAGGGGTGAACCGGATTCCGGGACTCAACCCTATCAGCAAGTCACACCTCTCCTGAGATAGCGACAGGTTCGCTGATTTGCTTTCTCCAATTTGCTCCCTGCACCTTTCGAGTCCCGCCCGCGCGGATCGCTCCCCACCACGTCTGGCGCCCGCACCTGCTGATGGAGACCGATCCGGAGTCGAATCGGACAAGTGACGCCTGGACCGACAGGGTGATTATTCCCGGGCACCGTGGCCATCGCGGGACTGTTTCGACTCATCCCATGAAGCCAAGCCGGCTGAGGATCGCCTCGGCATCCGGGGACAGTGCTGCTCTCTTGTCCCGCTAATTCCTGAATTTCTTTCTATTACTGACGACTTCTCTCTCAAATCGCTTCTTTTCCTCTTCTGGTGACCGCACTCCTGTAGCAACAAAGAAATCAACAAAACTGAACTCCTGCTGAGAGAAATCCATGAATTCAGCTTCCGGCGCATCCTCCGGCCATGAGGGGCTTCCAATCTGTTTCATTGTGAAATACCCGGAGATGATCACCTCATCATTTCCCGGAATATCAAATGAGTCCAGATACTCAACATGGGTTCTGAATGATTGCTCAAGCTTCTTCCCATCTATCGCTGTGACCTCGTGTTGAGAATATGATATCGGGAATTTCCCAGCCCCTTCGACCCGGTGACAGGTGATAACAAGATAGTGCCCATGAAGGTAAGGTTTCGCTATCGGTTCGTTATCATTGGAATCCTCAGCCATAGAACACATACCAACGCAAAGATCAATCATTACAGCAAGAACAACATTTCGGCTGATTGATTTCATTTTCACTTATGTCGATCGTTTGGTAGCACTCAGCGCTGACGGAGAGCGCGTGTTGAGTGTTAAATAATCTTCGGACTCAGAAAAGACATTTCGACTCGGTATGGTCAAGGCTTGAGTGTCTCGACTTGCTCGATGCTTCAGTTCTTGAGATACGCAAACGCCAACTCTCTAATCTCGTTTTTGTTGGCGTGGTAGCGCTCCCAAAATGGCTCCTCAATTGCTTCGAGCTTATCGTCGTCGATGGTCTCAACAAAATCCCATCGCTCATTTGAGTCTTCTGGAATCAGACCATTGGGAAAGAGTTCTTTCACGTTTCGAATCACAGTGGCGTAAGTGGGAATGCCAATCGCCTCGAACGATTCATCCGCCCATTGAGCAAATGAGCCGCTCTCGTTTGCGAGATACTGCAGCAGGCCGCCGTTGAGGACTTCACCGTAGAAGGTTTCAATCGCAAGAAAGTGTTTCTCCTTCGCAGTCAAACTGGAGCTGCCTTGATTCGACCATTTGGTATGGGCTGCTTCAAAGAAGTTTTCGCAGAAATTTTCGATCTTGTCTTCTTCGGTGGGATACAGCCGCCCCCGAATCTGGCTGGCTGCAAGCTTCAGGGCGAAATTTTCTGGTTCAGGATTTCCATGTGCACCTGGCAGGGTAGACGGGTCGTCGACCCACCCCTCAACGATTGCGTCGAAGTCCTCCTTACCCTTTTCGCGAATGCAAAGGCCGCAAAGTCCTTCATTCGCTTTCGCTGTAGTCTCCAGAATCATGGAGACGCAACGCTCGCATTTGACACGTTCACTCATGCATATTTCTCCATCGTGAAAGGCCTGCCATCCTGATACCGGAGGGCGCAGCCACGATGTCAGGATAAGGAATCGAATCAGGGAAGTCAATCAACTCACGGCGGTATCAGGATTGGCCAGCGCCGACTTGATATGCCCGGTTTCGTTTGCGGTGTGAGGCGGCAGCTACGTTTGACGTATCCCTCTGCGACGATCTATGCAATGCCAGATCAAAAGGACAATCGGAATCCAAAATAGAAAATAGATTCCAAACGAAAGAACGATGGAATTTATTGCGATCGAATCGGGAAAGGGAAACTCCAATACGTCGCGTAGAATAGAGAATGGTGTGCCGATCGGGTGATTGATCTCTACGCCCGTTACAGGGTGACGAGAAAATCCAGCTAGGAATGCAACTGGATACCAAATCAGCAAAAGTCCGATGCCCGTCAGAGCCGCTCGCCGGAATTGCAACTTCATTGAGTCAATTTCTTGGCATATCGTTCAAGGACAGCCAGCCCTACCAGAGGGCGGCAGTCGCAAACAGAGTTGAATGATGAATCAAACAGGGGCTGAAAACTCATCGCGTGGTAGGGCTTGGCTGCTCCGACTTGTTCGCCGCGTTGAGCGCCCGCTGGTCCTCTCTCGTAATCGACCCAAAAATGAAGTCGTCTAGTCCACCAAGTTTGCAAGCGTCGACGAGTTTCTTGATTTGATCAGTCGCGACGGATTCATCGGCCCTGATATTCACGCGAGCTTCAGGGGCTATTGTCAATACTACCGCCGACAAAGCAGAAATCTGATCGTAGCTGAATTCAACGCCGTTAATATACTTGGTTCCGTCTTCCGTAAGCACGATACGTAATCTCGGTTCTGGTTCGGAGACCGTCGAGCAGAGAAATGCGGTCGGGGTTTCTACGATTTCGTCACCTGCTCTCACGGGCTCGAAGCAGGCAGTCAAGCCGGGTAGCACCGAAGCTGCCAAAAGCGCCATCGACGGACTGGGTCTGACTATCTTCATCGGCGAACAGTAGTATCAGTCCATACCCATTCCGATATCACATCTCGAAACCAGGACCTTTTTCAGCTCCATGACAACCAATCGGACTAAGGATGTCAAGGCTTCCAGACGATTTGATGCCCGCAAACCGGTTCCTTTTCCGTCCTTGATAATTAAGAGGAGCTAAATAGCTGATATGCCCCCGCCCGAAGATGGCATATCACTTTTCTGTTTGGTATTTATGGTCACTACAGAGCCATTTCCAGCGCAAACGCCTCTCTTCCCGGGGAATGGCTTCTCAGCAAGGGAGCCTGAAACCGCCCGACTTCTTCGGGAATTCGCTCCTCATCGGATTCCCCCATACGAATCGATTCGAGGGAGCCAACCCTGAGCAGGTGATTCAATGCTCCCCTTCTGAAGCCGCTCTCCCGAAATTAGAACGATTTCCGGTTTCGCGACGCGGGATTGCTGCGATAATGCGGCCTTTTCATGAGTCAGGAAAATCGTATTGATCAGTGTTTCGAACGCTTGCGCGAGTCAGGCAAATCGGCGTTTGTCGCTTACATCGCCGCAGGAGATCCGACGATGGATCGTTCTCTGGAAATCATGCAAGCGCTGGAAACGGCGGGTGCGGATATCATCGAGCTCGGAATCCCCTTTTCAGATCCGATGGCCGACGGGATCGTCAATCAGATGGCAGCCCACCGCGCCCTCGAAGCGGGCGGAAACACGAAGCAGGTCCTCGAACTGATTCGCCGGTTTCGTGAGACCTCGGAGACGCCCATCGTGCTCTTCACCTATCTCAATCCGGTTTACACCTACGGATTCTCCGATTTTCACAACGACGCAACCGCAGCCGGGGCGGACGGAATTTTGCTGCTCGACCTCCCGCCGGAGGAAGCGGCGATCAATCAGGAGCTCGCTGAGAACAGCGGCCTCAAGCACATCCGCCTCATCGCCCCGACCTCTCCTGCTGAACGCATTCCTGAACTCGCCAAATCGAGCGAGGGCTTCATCTACTACGTTTCACGGGAAGGCGTCACCGGAGCGCAAACCAGTCTCGCCGAGGGAATCTCACAGAATGTCGCCGCAATCAAAGCGCACACAGATGTCCCCATCGTCGTCGGGTTCGGCATTTCGACACCGGAGCAGTCAGCCGAGGTTGCCTCCTCTGCAGACGGGGTTGTCGTTGGCAGTGCTATTGTCAGGATCGTCGCCGAATACGGTGATACGGACGAGGTCGCAGCGAAGGTCGTGGAGTTCGTCAAACCGCTTGTCGACGGAGCCAAGTCGGTCTAACCTTTTCGACGGCAAAACGCCTCTTTGAGATGGAAGAATTTTGGAAAATGAATGGTGCCGGAAACGACTTTGTTGTTTTCGACAATCGGGACAACCGGCTCGATTTGAGCACGGAGCAGATTGCCCGCCTCTGCCAGCGCCAACGCGGCGTCGGAGGTGACGGACTCCTCGCAGTGGAGCCTGCTCAGAACGGTGCCGACTACCGGATGCGCTACTACAACGCCGACGGTGGTGAAGCTGAAATGTGCGGCAACGGCGCGCGCTGCTTTGCCCGTTTTGTGAATCAGCTCGAGGGCAATACTCTTGAGAAGACCTCCTTTGAGACTATCGCCGGAGTGATCGAAGCCGAGTTCATCGGTGACGAAGTCCGCATCCAACTGAGCGAGCCGTTTGACCTCAATCTGAACCTTCAGCTCGATCTCGCCGGGGAAAGCCACACGGTTCATTCGGTCAACACGGGGGTTCCCCATGCCGTCGTTTTCGTCGACGACCTCGCCGGTGTTGAGATCAAAAAGCTCGGGGCAGCGGTCCGCTACCACGAGCAGTTTGCCCCTGCGGGAACCAATGCCAATTTTGTTGAAGTGACAGGCCCCGGCCAGATCTCGATCCGCACTTACGAACGGGGCGTCGAGGATGAAACTCTCGCCTGCGGAACCGGTATGGTCGCCTGCGCCATCATCCATCACGAATTGACCGCCACGGAGGGACCGATTAAGGTGCGCGTGGCCGGCGGTGACACCCTCGAAATCGATTTCACGAAGAACGCAAACGGTGTCTACGAGAACGTGACCTTACTCGGACCCGCCGACTTCACGTTCCACGGTCACCTCACCTCTCTCTAATATTTTTCCAACCACTTTTTTTCGCCACTTTTCCCAGATCCATCATGTTTGAAGGCGCCCACACAGCACTCGTCACCCCGTTTACGGAAAACGGAATGATCGACACCGATTCATTTCGCAAGCTTATTGATAAGCAGTTCGACAACGGCATCAAAGGTGTTGTTCCCGTAGGAACCACCGGTGAATCCGCAACACTTTCCACCGAGGAACACCACCGCGTCGTTGAGCTCGCGGTGAAACACACCGCGAAGCGTGGACTTGTCATCGCGGGAACAGGATCGAATTCGACTCGCGAGGCCGTTGAGCTGACTCAGGCGGCCGAAGAAGGTGGCGCAGATGCCGCGCTCATCGTGACCCCTTACTACAACAAGCCGTCACAGGAAGGTCTCTTCCAGCACTACCGTGCCATCTCTGAGTCGACTGAGCTCCCTATCATTCTTTATTCCATTCCCGGTCGCTGCCACATTGAAATCGAAGTGGATACGGTGGTTCGACTCGCGAAGGAATGCCCCGGAATCAAAGCGATCAAAGAAGCCGGAGGCGTCACCGAGCGGGTCCGTCAGCTTCGCGCCGCTCTCCCCGATGATTTTGAGATTCTCTCCGGAGACGACGCCCTCACAATCGACTTCATGAAAGAAGGCGGTGTCGGAGTGATTTCAGTCGCCTCGAACCTGATTCCAAAGGCCATGGCAGATATCACAACAGCGATGCTCGAGGGCCGGGTTGGCGATGCCGAATCGCTCAATGCCAAATATTCGGGCCTATTCAGTGCCTTTCTCCAACTCGATACCAATCCGGTTCCGATCAAAGCGGCTTTGAGCATCGTCGGCGATTCTCGCGCGAAACTCCGCCTCCCTATGGTCGAGATGTCCGACGAAAAAGTTGACGAACTTCGTGGCATTCTTGCCGGATTGAATTTGATCTAAGATTCCTCTTTTTTGTTATGCTTGATGTTTTAGTTACCGGCTTTCGCGGACGAATGGGTCAGATGGTGGCCGCCTCTGTCAGCGCTGATCCCGATACCCGGGTTGCCGCGGGGATTGATCTCGGGGATTCCCTCAGGGAAGCACTCGATCGTTCGAAGATCGT